>JAEEVL010000005.1 GCA_016290875.1 Ruminococcus sp. | reverse complement strand
ACTCTGCAGGGAGTGAATTGGATCACAAGGTTAAAGAAGGAAATCCTGATACGCCTTTATATCAGATGAACTGATATGCGAATATTGAGAAAGAGGTGATTTTTGCCCCTGAGAATAGTATAGCAGGATAAAGCCTTGCGAACTTCTGTCATAGTGGAATGCATCATATATCGAACCGGAGTCCATAACGTAACCTGAAGCTGAAGCAACAACAGATGAAGGGCTGATGCCAGATAATACAGAACTTGATCTAATCGGACTGCAAAGTGCAGTAATTGATAAAACCAAAGCAAGCGAGCGTTTATTTTTGTAATCCATAATCGTATTCTCCTTTTATCGTATTTTCGTTATGATTCAAGTCAATACTAAAAGTGCGCACATATCGGTTGACTGACTATATGTGGATTATACGATAACAACGCTCCAAAAGTCAATAAGATTTCAGTAAGATGCAAAATCAGAGGGGTAACCTGTTGTTATTCTGCGATAAGATGAATAACAAGTCTCCGCTCGCGGTAAGTTTTTCTAATCGGTAAGCTGTCCATATTGCCTTCAAATAAACAGAACCGCTCCCTTCGGAGCGGTTCAGATATATCATAATTTCACAATATCATTAATTCAGAAGAAAAATGAATACCGGTATAAAGAATATCGCAATAAGCAGCAAAACGCACAGGACGATGTCTGCAATATGCCCTCTGACAGATAATTTCTTTATACAAGCTCTCTTCGGATCTGAGGGATCATAAAAGACCTTGACCGGATTCCTTCTAAATGTCAGAATAATCCTTGCATTGAGAACGTGAGTATATTCAACACCATCGACGTAGTATACGAATTGTGAACTGTGTTTTGAAAATCTGCCCACATAGTTCCCTGAAGTACATTTGCCAAGGCTCATTATTCTTCGACATTCAGCTATCCATCCTGCACTCTTCACAATGAAGAATATCTGGAGCACTGCAAAAGGCAGAAATACATAAAAATTCCATCCATTATATATCCTTTATCATAGATTTATTCAGCATTGCTGAGGTCAAGTGACTCAAAGAATTTTTCGACAATACCCTTATTCTCTTCATATTTATTATCGTCAAAGTCAAAACCAAACCTCCAGATATGTTCACCGCTTTTTATCAGATAAACTTCATTTCTTCTTTCATCTTCATTATTGATGCCGATTACGCAAATCATTTCCTTAGATCCAACTTTGACATTTTTAGTACTCCAAATATCATAACCATCATAATTCATTGAATTTTGAGTCGCTTGTTTCGCTCTGCTAAGCTTACTTTCATATTCATCCATAGTTATACTCAGTTCTAGTCCATCATCAATGAAACTAACAGCATTGCTTGATTCATCAGATTCACCGAGCTGAGAAAATTTAGCCGGGAGCTTATATGAAACGCCGCGAAAAGTACGTTCAACAAGAGCCTCGCGTGCCTTATTTCTCTCCTCGATCTCTTCTTCAGTAAATCTATGAATATTAATAGTATCAATAATAGCTTTCAGCTCAGCTTTACTTCCTTCCTCATCACGCATATTAAGTGTTTCTCCAATAGCATAAACATATCCGTTATCGTAGAAAATATAGGAAGTATGTTTTTCTTTGGTACCGGAAAGCGTTGAAATATAGGATACTGTCTCAGCATTATATCCGAGTATTTCCTCAGTGCCACGTTCGACCTCAGAACTAAGCTTAGACTTAAGTTGTGAGGTGTACCAATCATCAGCCAACTTTTTAGGATCACCGTAATCATAGGCATAGTCAGGTTCAACACTAATCCACAAAGTCGGAGACATATAGTGTTCCATATCCTTAGAGAAGTAATATGACAATTTGATTTCAGCATATTCATTATCATTCTTGTCCCTTCTCATATCCTTTATGTACCATTCAGGGCCGCAATTAAGTGAGAAAAACTCGCTGTCATAAGTCTGCTGCTCTGTAGGGCGCTGTTCATTACCGGTATATTTTACTGTTGCTGCAATATCTCTGAGAAGGGATTTTATTTTTGCCCTATCACCTGGATCATATTTAAAAGCTGTGATAGTTAAGTTAAATCCATCGATTGAAAGATACAGGTTACTTTCTCCTACTTCTAAACCATCATTGCAATGTGTTAAATGTATTTCTGCCGCATCGAAACCTGGAATATCAAGTGTTTCAGTCTCAACGTCTTTACTATCATCATTTTCATTCGAATCTATGCTTTCCCGAAGCGACTGTACAGAAACATCAGCAGCACAAGGATAAAGAGTATAATCAGATATTGATAATTTTTCTATTCCATCGCCGCTGAATGTGTATTTTTTGATGTCATTACCGTCGGCATTTTTGCTTGTATCAATAACAGAAAAATCCTTGTTTAGCTCAAAGCTGAAATTATCCAAGTCATATTTTTCACATGAATCAGAGGTGTATGAAAAATCTGCTATTCCCGAAGAGCTGCTGTTCTTCTTTCCCAATGAACAGCCTGTGCTTGTAAGCATCGCAAAACACAAAGCTGCAGCAATATAATTCTTATAATACTTCATTTTCTTAAATATCCTTTACTAAAATTTTATTTGGCATTGCTGAGGTCAAGTGACTCCAAGAATTTCTCAGCAATGTACTTATCATATCCATAAGCATCTTTGTCAAAGCCGAACTTGAATTCCCAGAGCTTTCCATTGGCGATTATCAGGTAATCATCGGCTATTCTTTGTTCCCCTTTATTTACACCGCTTATGCACTTAAATGTATTATTTCCGGCAGTTACTTCCTTAATGGTAATATTTTCATAGCCGACACCAGACAGAATTTCTTTATCGCTCTCTGCTGCTTTTTCAAGGTCACTTTCATCTTCCTTCAGACTTATCCTAAGATCACTGCCGCTTCCGCTGAAATCAACAACATTGCTTGAATCATCAATTTCTCCTTCAAGCTCAAATTCTGATATAAGATTGAATGAGGCACCATGGAATGTATAGGAAGGGTTACGCCATTCCTCATACTCATTTTTTCTCTTCTCAATCTCTTCGTCAGATATTTTTTTCATAACAACAGTATCAAGAATATCTTTCAGTTCAGACTTGCTGCCTTCTTCATCATGCATATTAAGAGCTACTGTGATAGTGTACAAATAACCGTTTTCATTGAAATAATAATGCTTGAGTCTTTGATTGAGATAAAGGATCTTCTGAACATAGGACACAGTCTCCGCGTTATATCCGAATATCACCTCTGTACTGCGTTCGCATTCAGAACCCACTTTACGATTCTTTTTCCATTCATAATTTCTATCTGCAGCCTTTTGGGCATTATCCATCTCATCATGATGACGAGCCTCTATCGATAAACTTGGAGCTCGGTGATGCTCAATATCCTGAGCATAGTAATATGACAGTTTGAGAGATACTTCTCCGCCATCACCATCATCTTCATATCCATCTATGTACCATTCAGGTCCGCAATTGAGTGAGAACAGATCACACTCATAGAATTGCTGCTCAGTAGAACGTTGATTCGTACCGGTATATTTCACAGTAGAAGCAATCTCTCTGAACAAAGCCTTTACTTTTTCTCTATCCTCCGGTTTATAGCCGGTAATGTCAGCGAGCAGCTCGCTTCCCTCAACCGTAATATACAGATAACTTTCGCCACTCTCAGCGTTATTCTCAACATTGGTCATATGAATAGCTGCTGCATTGAGTCCGGAAACGTCAAACTTTTCAGTCTCAACATCTTTAGCAGAGTCATCCTTGCGTGAATTAATACTTTCCAGCATTTCCTGTACACAGACCTCAGCTGTACAGTGTTCAAAACTCGGAGTACATATATGCAGACCTTTCAGATCCTTACTTGTAAAGTCATAATATGATTTGCCATTATTATCATCGTCTTCATCATTTTTATCAAGGGAAAATTCCTTACTGAGCTCAAAGCTAAAATCATCCAAGTCATATTTCTCATATGAATCTGATGTATCTGTGGTCGATGAATCGTATGTGTTTGAATCGGATATGTTTGAATAATCCGATATGCCTGAAGAGCTGCTGTTCTTACTTCCAGATGAGCAGCCTGTGCTTGTAAGCATCGCAAAACAAAGTATAAATGCTGATATTCTTTTGTATTTCATTATTTTTTCTCCTTATATCACGTAATTGTCAAGCTCTTGAGTATTTCTAACAGTAGCTTTTGAAAAGCTGAATTCAATACTCTCCGCTTGAAACTTTTTAAACGAGTTCATGTGAACTCTTTTGCAGCTCTATTGAACACTATATATATTACCACATTATTTCTGGTTTGTCAATACTTTCTCTCTTATTTTTTAAAGAATAACGATATTCACAACAGCAAAGCAGCCCCTCCCGGGGCTGCCATACATTATGGTAGATTCTTAAAATATTCGTACTTGTCGATTACATGACCGGAAATAAACTTCCGTGCAGTAAGATCAAAATAGTTATTGCTCTCAAGTCACTTCATCACATAATCTACTATTCCGAGCATAATCTCTACGAACATATTTGGGGTACAATATCCAAACAAGGGGGGCGAATAGTAATAAAAGAGACCGTCCATTGGACGTTCATTACTAAACTAATTACTTGTATTCTGTCTACGCATCTCACGATATATAACTCCAGCAAGAGTACTCATGATAGCGTTATACTTATCATTGATGCTTTGCTTGCTGGACTGTTCAATTACAAACGTGAGAATCCACAACGTCCTTTATCCGTCTTCATCGACGAAGTTCAAAATCAGAATTTTTCGACTTCGAGTCCTATCAGGAAGGTTTTGAAGGAAGGCCGTAAACACCATCTTTCCATAGTTGCGGCAACTCAGGACTTCTATGCTCGCGGTAGCGAGATTGGTTCAGCACTCGGAAAGGCGGGGATGCAGATACACCACTGTCCTACTCAAAACAGTGCTACTCTGGTTGCTGCGGAACTTCGTTGGAACAAGGCTGATATGGCTCGCTTTGACTCTATGAACCGCGGTGATATTGTCGTTAAAGGCGCACTCTATAACAAAGAGAATGAACGTAATATGCAGACAATTCTTAGTGGTCATGTCGTTAGCTTTCTTTCTGATGGTATTATTGATGAGCCGGATGAAGATGCCGAAATAACAGATGATGACTGCTGAAATGAGGAAATGAGTGGGCGCCCTTCAGGGCGCAGCACTTCATATTCTTATTATAATACAACAACAGGGACGGGTCAAGAGTAATACAATATCTCTTGATCGCATACACTTCAAGGAAAGGAGTGCTCACAATGAAAGAAGTAATACACACAAAAAACACATTCAAATCAGCTGATAGCGAGCATATAAGCAAGGCTGTCACCGAAAAGGTGGAAAAGCTGATAAACCGCCAGGTCAAGAAGGCAAACTGACCATAAAAGCAACACTATGAAGGGAGGTGAGGTCAATGCCAAAAGTTGGAATATACTGCCGTTTGTCCATTGAAGACAGGGACAAGTCCGGCAGCAACGACAGCGCAAGTATACGGAATCAAAAAGCTATGCTCCGTGATTACTGTCATGAACGTGACTGGGAGATCTACGACATATATGTTGATGACGGATACAGCGGCATTGACCGCTGCCGTCCCGAATTCAACCGCTTGCTGCACGACTGTGAATCCGGGCACATCGACATCGTTCTTTGCAAGGATCAGTCTCGTTTTTCACGCGACACAATTGTGATCGAGCAGTTCATCAACGACAAATTCTTAGAATGGGGCATACGTTTCATCGGAGTCGCTGACAACGCTGATACAGACAGCGAAAGTTACTCCACTATGCGGCTGTTCACAAGCGCTTATAACGAAATGTACGTCAAGGACATTTCAGCAAAGATACGTCGGACACTCGCCTACAAGCGCGAACAGGGGCAGTTCATCGGCTCATTCGCTCCATACGGATATCAGATAGATCCCAACGATAAGCATCATCTTATCATAGACGAAGAGACTGCTCCTGTTGTGCAGCTCATATTTGATATGTACATCAACGGACATGGATACCGCAAAATAGTCCAGCGTCTCAACGATGACGGGATCATCAGTCCCACAGAGTATAAAAGGCAGAAAGGTTCAAAATACGTCAACAGCAATGCCGATTCAAGCAATGCAAAAGGTCTTTGGACTCAATGCACAATTTCAAGAATACTCGCAAACGAAATGTACACAGGTACTCTCGTTCAGGGCAAATCTCATCATATCAGCTACAAGAACAAGAAACGGAAAAAAGTTGATCAGGCTGACTGGGTGCGTATTCCAAACACTCATGAAGCAATAATTGACGCAGAAACGTGGTCAAGGACTCAGGAACGCCTGAACAGTCACACAAGAGTCGGCAATCGCTCACAGGAACTCTCTCCCCTGTCCGGCAAAGTCAGATGTGCTTGCTGCGGCCGCCCGATGAAGCGCAATGTCTACTACAACAAGGCGAAGACTATCAAGTATTACAGTCTGCAATGCGCTACATACAAGACCGGCGCTATGAACTGTCCGAACAAGTCAAACATAAGCGGTCTTGTTCTCGAAAAGCATATCCTTGATGAACTGAATTCTATCGTAGAGCAATACTGTCAGACTGAAGATATACAGCTCACGAATATCCACAGTGAACAACTCAAAGAGCTTGAACGAAGACGCGGAACACTTGAAGAAAAGCATAAAACTGCTAAAGATCGTCTTGTAAAAATGTATAAAGACAAGCTTGACGGCATCATATCTGATGAGGATTATATTCTGTTCAGGCAGAGTCTCAATGACGAAGAGGTCAGGCTTACAGAACAGATCGCTGATATCACCAAACAGATAAACGACTGTCGCAAACGTCAGGAAAACACTGATGGACAGAATGCCCTTATCGAGAAATATTCTCACTTTGACAAGCTCGACCGGGCTGTCGCCGATGAATTCATTGAACTTGTAGAAATCGGCATGACAAGCGGAAACGGTGAACGCGAAATACATATACATTGGAAATTATAAAAGCTCTCCGCAAGGAGAGCTTTTATAGCGTTATAATAACAAACTGTTATTCATCGAAAGATTTGATAAGTCCGAGCTTGAACTTCTGAATGAGAAGTGCGTCGGAGTTGCTGAGTCCCTTTTTGCCGTCAACATCAGCATTTACTTCGCCCTGTGCTGTAATGCTGGATACAGACTTGCCCTGTGCGTATTTGTCAGGGTTAGTAGCTACCTGCATTACAAGAACAGCATCTGCTATATTCACATTGTTGTCGAGGTTAGCGTCGCCCTTCAGAGTAGGCTGTAATACTGTTTCTGCATCCGGAAGAGGAGCTATCTCCAGCGGACGTATAACGATATAGTTTACATTGATAGCCTTATCCTCCGATGTAATGCCAAGCTGTATCCTGCCGCCGTCAACTGTGATCTCGCCGGTCGAAGGAGTCTTACCGTCTGTTGCACAGTCCTGCATTACCACCATTTCTGAAGATGTTCCGGGGTCAAGAGTTACCTTCGGCTTTGTTGAACAGCTCCACGGGTTGCTGAAGCACATCTCTACTTCGTATCTGCCCTTGGGAAGCGTAAAGCCGTATACGAGATGGCGTGCGATGTTGTTCTCATACTGATTCTTGGTGTAGCGGAACGAAGCTGTCTTGTCTCTTCCGTCACCTGCATTGTATTCATCACACCATGTATTTGCGGTGTAGATACCGCCGCCCTTTGAGCTGCCGTTGTACTGGTCTGTCGGATCGTCGATAAGTCCCCATTCAGCTCCTGTTACAGGATCAGCACCGTAGAGCTGTTCTGTAACGCTGTTGAAGCTTCCGAGTCTGTCTCTTCCTGTGAGGGTTGAAGTGTCCTGGTCGCCGCAGTCAACGAAGTATGCTATGCTGCTGTCATATTCATAGAGAGGCTTTACAGCTGTCATATAGATGAAATCGCAGACCTTTGCGGATTCTTTGCCGTCATTGGACGAGAAGCCAACTGTGAGCACATCGTATTCAGTTCCGTCTGCTGTGATATGCTCAGCGTTCTTTTCGATAAGCTCCGGAGGGATAACGAGCTTTACATCGTATACATCTTCATTGCCGTTATAGTCAAGCGTACCGGAATAAAGCACCTTGTCGCCTGCTGTTATGCGTATCGTCTTGCCGTTATCAGATTTGCGGAACTTTACTGTGAGCATAGTGTAATCTGCTTCCGGATCGATAGCCATACGATAGCTGAAACTGCCGCCTGCAAGTGCATATCTGTAAGTGCTGTCATCAGTAACGCCCTTTGTATTGTACTCCTGCATATTGTGGAGGTTGTCGTTCTCATACTGACCGTAACCGGGCTGTACGGTATCAGTAACTGTTGATTTTGAACGCGGCGGCTTTTCAACAGCTGTACTGCTGCTCTGGAAATTCCAGTAGATGCCGTATCTCTGCTGATACTGACGATAATGAGGTGTAAACGTCAGATCGTGGTCTGTACCCTTCAGGGTGAATTTCAGAGAAGAGCTGTCCTTGACGAGATTGTCATTGATATTGTACATAAAGGTTCCGACAGAGGTCTTGTCGTCGGATATGCGGATATTCTCGGAGGGAGTCACAGGCTCTTTCGGGATGGTTACCCACATACCTGTCGAACCGGTGGTCATATTCTGCTTGCCAAGCTCTGCACTCAGTACCACAGGTCCGTACTTGAAGCCGTAGACGGTATTCTTGTCCGGGAGAGGATATGCCTTTACCTCTTCCGGGATAGTAAGCTCTATCTTATCGCCGCTGCTGAAGTTTCCTGTGACCTGAGCGTAGCCGTCTATTGTCTTGTAATTGTACTTCTCATTATTGACCTTTACAGTCATATTTCCTGCTTTCCAGTCGGGGATACGGAAACGGAACTCAACTGCACCGCTGCCGTCTATGGTGAACTTTGCGGTATCTCCGTCAGGGATAGAGCTATCCTGCGTTATTTTCATATTCTTTTCAGCCCAGTTGAGTATGGAGCTCTGATACATATTTACATACAGCTTATCATCATCGTGCATATAGATAGTATCACCGAGCTTTGTAAAGCTCTCCATACCGCTTCCTGTACAGCACCAGAACTTATCCCAGCGTGTGCTGTAGACCTTGAAGTAACCGGTAGCCATAGGCTGGAAATAGGTCGTCATACCGCTCTCGGGATTCTGCGACGAGAGAATGGAATTGTAGTACGTTCCTTCATAAAAGTCCATATACTTCACATCGCCGGTTATCTTGAAGAGCTCACGGCTGAGCTTGAGCATATTGTAGGAATTGCAGGTCTCACAGTTGCAGTTTGTACGCTCCTTGTCGAGGACATCGTCCATGCCGAAGTGTTCCCACTCGCTGTTTCCGCCTGTGATATAGGTATGGTGTGTAACGACCATATCCCAGAATGCTTCGGCGTACTGGAGATAGCGTGAAGCGTCTATCTTCTCGCCGTTTACAGTCTTGCCGTCAAGAGCGATGTAGCGCTTGAGCGCACCGAGGAACTTCGGGATGGTAGTGTTTGCGTGTTTGCCGTTGAGAACATTCGCGCCGCCTTTGAGGACCGCTTCGTGAAGTCTGGTCTCATCAAAGTAATGAGCAGCAACAGCATGATTGTCCTTGCCTGTGATAAGGTAGAGGTCATACAGACAGTCGTTCATGCCTCCGTACTCTATGGAAAGCACGGTATTGCGGGTCTGCTCGCTCCAGCCCTTTGCTCTGTTATACACCCAGTCGCCGAGAGCAGAACCGACATCTTTAGCCGGTCCATAGCCGGTTGCATTGTAGACATCCACCAGGCCGGCGATGAGCTTGTGCATTGTGTACCACGGCACCCATGCGTCATCGAAGATATTTGCCTTGCCCACCTCAACACGGTCGAACTGCCGCTCAACATTGCGGTCCGACGGAACAGGTGCTGCCCACAGGAAGCCGCTTTTTCCCTTTGAATTCTGCTGACATATCTTCATATTGTCAATGAGCGTCTTTATACGCTTGTAAAGAGCGTCCTTCTGTTCAGAGGTAATGTTCGGGTTCTGATAGGCCTGCGCGATCGCAGTGAGGTAGTGGCCGACGCAGTGACCTGCGATATTTGTATTTTCCCAGCCGCCGTAACGTGTTGCACCATTTGTACTTAGTCCGGCATTGTCACGGAAGCCGGCAAGCAGTTTTTCAGTATCAAATGCAAGAAGGTAATCCATTTCCTTTTCAAAAGCATTGACACTGTAATTGTCCTTCATCGTTACATCAGACAGCGCGAAATCCTGTATCTTTGATGAAGCGGCCGCGGTGTCGAGCTCCGGTGAAATGAGATTCGGGAAACCGGCTGCAATAGCAGCAGTTACCCCGAGAGAGGTCATTCGTTTGATCAAGTTTATCCCCATAAGAAAACTCCTTTCTATAATATGAATTAATTATACAACTCCGTCTCTTCTGTCTTCAACCCACAAAATGAATAATAGGTGGATATTGTATATTTTATCTCATCTTTGAACAGAGTTTTTGCATCACGCTAACCAAATCACAGAACGCTCCGGCTTTTTCCCACAAATCTTAAACTTGTACTTGACAAATAGAAAATGCGTGATATAATATACTTACAAAAGGCTATTTTAAGCCATATATCCGACTTAGTTTTAGTTGATTCGGCTCACGGCGGTGCTGACGGAGGCTGCACCTCTGCAGAGGGCGTTGCAGAAAAAGGGATAAACCTCAGTATCCTTCTGAAACTCCGCGATATACTGACTCTCAGCGGCTATCAGGTCGAGGTCACACGCGATACAGACGTTTCTATCCATGACAGCGGCATAGAAGGTCTTGCCAATCAGAAAAGCTCGGATATGGACAACCGGCTCGCTGTATTCAACAAGTATGAAAACGCACTCTGTCTTTCCATACATCAGAATCAGTTCACACAGCCTCAGTACCACGGAGCGCAGATGTTCTACTCGGCAACAAATCCCTCGAGCGAAGCCCTCGCCCGTTCACTGCAAGGCAGTTTCCGTGAGCTTCTCCAGTCCGATAACGACCGCGAGATAAAACAATGCGGAAAGGAACTCTTCCTGTGCTATTTCAGTGAAAATCCTACTGTTATGGCAGAATGCGGCTTTCTGTCAAATCCCGATGAAGCCGCACTTCTCAACACAGACGAATATCAGACAAAAGTCGCCCTCACGCTCTTTTCAGGTATCAGCAGCTATCTCAGCGGAAAGTAAGACTCCGATGCACAAAAAGAAACAGCCATAAAGAAGTTTCTGCTTCTCTATGGCTGTTATTTGTTTTATAAACTCTGTATCAATCCAAGCTTGAACTTCTGAATGAGAAGTGCGTCGGAGTTGCTGAGTCCTACCTTGCTGTCAACATCAGCGTTTACCTCGCCCTGTGCTGTGATGCTGTAACTGGACTTGCCCTGAGCGTACTTGTCAGGATTTGTAGCTACCTGCATTACGAGAACTGCGTCTGCGATATTAACATATCTGTCGAGGTTAGCGTCGCCCTTGATAGTAGGAGTCAGCTCAGGCTCAATAAACGGAGTTGAAGTAATTACTGTGGTTGTTGTAGTAGTTTCGGGAGCTGTTGTTGTAGTCTCGGCAGCTGTTGTAGTTTCAACTGATGCCATAGCAGTAACATAATCGTCTATGATACCTGCCCAGAACTTACCCATTTTCTCATAGCCGTTCTCTGTAGGATGAAGCTGATCCATGTCGATATCGTTCATACCGTTGAGACAGCCGTGAGCATCTGCAAATCTTACGTTCTTGCCTGCGCTCTGATATGACTGAGCTACCTTCTTGACTGTGTTGTTGTAGTTTGCAACTCTCTGTGCATTACCGCCGTATGCTGTGAACTCAGGTATCGATGCAAGGAATACCATACCGTCGGAAGGCATATCTGCGAGGATATAGTCAAGCAGGTCGTGGAGATCGCTCTCGCACTCGCTGAGGTCACGGTTTGCTGTCATATCGTTTGTACCGATAGTGAGAATAACGATGTCAGGCTTTGCGCTTGCGATAGCGTTCTTGCTCTGGAGCTTCTCAAGGAGACCGTTCTCGCCCCAGCTGGGTATAGGATATTTCTGCTTGATAGTATATCCGCTGTAACCTGCGTGGTTGTCGTCGTATGAAACGGTTCTGCCGTTGAAGTTGAAGCTTGCACTTGCTGAACCCTCAGGTCCTACCATATCTACTTTTGAATAGCCCTTGTCCTTGAGATAGTAGTCGAGGAACTTTCTGTAACCGCCTGTGTGACCGTAACCGAATGTGATAGAGTCACCGATAGGCATAACCTTGATAGTGCTGTTCTTGTTAAGATCGCCTCCGCCCGGCTGAATAATGATAGATGATGAATCAACTGTTCCCTGTCCGGTAACTACTGATGAAGCTACGCCAGCCTTTGATACCTGAACTGCGTCAACGTAGAAGTCGCAGAGGTCGCCGGAGCCTTCTGTTGTCTCGATATAGAGTACAAGGTTGTTACCGCCTGTGGGGATAGTGAACTCCTTGTTCTCTATCTTTGTCCATTCACCGCTCTTTGCCTGAACAGTCTGTATCTCGTGATAGGAATTCTCTGTGCCGTTGCCCTGCTGGAGCGACATCTGAATAGATGCAGAAGAACCGCTCTTCTGAAGAACTGCCGCACTGAAGCTGTATGTCTCGCCGGGATAGAAAAGATCAGGGTCAAGAGTTACAGCACAGCCGTGCCACTCCTTTTCTCTGCCTGAAACGAACATTGAGCTTGAACCTGAGTAGTAGTTCTTACTGTCGTTGCTGACAGAAGCATTTCCTCTGCCGTCCCAGTTATCAGTACCGTTCTCGAAGTCGTTCTTGAAATAGTCGTCGTAAGGATAGGGCTCCTTAGGCTGAGAGGTCGTGGTCTGTGTGACAGTTGTTGTGGGTGCCTGCTTGCCTGCCCATAGGATAGAGCTGTCGTTGATGACTGACATCATAGTGTCAAGAACAGGCTCAGAAGCTGAATACCACGAATTTGCCGATCTGTTTAGATAGCCGTGTGACTCACCGCCGTTGCCGCCCTCAACATTGTTATCCCAAAGGATACAAGGGATACCAGCCTTCTTGGCAGCTGTGATATAGTCCTTTGCCCATGACTGACGTGAGGAGAGGTTATTGAAGTTGGAGGCGCTGAACTCACCTATGACTACCGGAATGTTCTTATCATCTTCGAGCTGCTTGAGGCCGCTGAAGAAAGAGGTTATATTGCTCGTATAGTCCTCGCCCCAGCCGCTCTTGCCGGGATAATTGTAGTTAGCGTACTGATCCTCAGCCATTGTGAAGTAGTACGGCAGATAAGCGTGTACAGAATAAGCAACATTTCCGCAGTTAGACGGGAATGATACCGCTCTGATAGCCTTCATATCGGATGAAGCACAATATCCGGGAAGCATCAGGAGTCTCTCTTTGTTTGCGGAGGAACCCTGTGCGCGGACTGTCTCAACGAACTTTGCATTGAGCTTGTTGATGTAGTTCCAGGTGTAGCCGCCGTCCTCGCTGCCGTTGCCCCACTGGCTTACGGAAGAGTTGCCTGTCTGACGCGGCTCGTTCATGCCCTCGAATACAAGGTGCTGGTCATAGTCCTTGAATGTCGCTGCGACCTGCTTCCATATTGCGGTGAGCTTGGTCTCAGCTGTCTGATAGGTCTGATCTGTGAATCTTGCAACATTTACCCAGTCCTCGTGATGCACGTTGAGGATAACGTACATATCGTCCTTGATACAGTAATCAACTACTTCTTTGACACGGCTCATCCATGCACTGTCGATATTGTTGTTTCCGTCAAGGTGAGGGTACCATGTCGTCGGGATACGAACTGTGTTGAATCCCTTTTTCTTAACTGTGTCGATCATTGCCTGAGTAGTCTTCGGGTTGCCCCAGCTTACTTCGGTATTCACTCCGTAATAGCCGTTGCCGCCAGTTGCGTCAAGACTGTTGCCTATGTTCCAGCCTATCTTCATTTCGCGCGTAATGTCAAATGCGCTCATGCCGCTTGCTGCATCTGCTACTGTCACTTCAGAGATATACGTGAAGTGAACGCTTGTCAGCATACAGGCAGCAGCTGCAAAAATACTGACTGTCCGTTTGATGAATGACTTCATTGTGATCATCCTCCTTATAGATATAATATAATAGTGTGTCCGCACACTACTTCAATCTAATTTTATCATACTGCTCAAAACAAGTCAATAATTATTGTGCATTTTGCACACAGACGATATGTAGAATAATCGCCTTGACTTTTAGTAACTTTAACTAATATCAAAGCACTTTCGCTTGTTATATTACATAATGTATTCACATATAGTCAACATATTGATATTATTATATCTTCACACAGTCACGGAAAGGCACTACCGTCCGGCTACGAGTAAAAGACTTGACTTTTTACCGCAGATAGTCTATAATTATTGTAGTATCAACAGCATTCGTCACGGCTTTTCCAATGGGAGCCGTTTCATGATATTAGGGGGGGGGGGGGATTACTATGCCATTCTGCGGTTACTGCGGCAAGAAGCTCGCTTACGGCGAGAACTGCGACTGTCCGGAAGCATTACAGAACGAACCGAATAAAACTGCCGGTATGCACGACTATGTCTGCAAGCATTGCGGAGCCAATGTTCCTGCCGGTCAGACCTGTACCTGCCCTCAGGCGCAGTTTGAGGCACGATATGTCAGCAGCCGTCCGGGACAAACAGGCACTGCTCAGGCTCCACAGGTCGGTCAGCAGTATACCAGACCTCAGCAGCCACAGCAGCAGTACGGTTCATGGCAGCAAAAACAGCAGCAACAGTACGGCTCCTGGCAGCAAAAACAGCAGCAATACGGACAGTACGGACAGTACAGAAACACGACCTCACAGCAGTACAACACTCCGCCTGTTTATCCGCAGTATCCCTACGGAGATTCACCTTACAGCACGCCCAAGAAAAAGAACAACGGTGTCCTTACAGTCATCGCAGTTATACTGTCGGTACTGACAGTTACATCTATGTTCTCGCGTGTAAGCAGGGTGCTGAACAGCGACACGTCCAAAACCAAACATAAATCCGGTGTTGTTTCTACTGTAAAAAAGGAAAAGACCACCAAATCAACCAAACCGAAGAGCGATACTCCCGCTCCGGCAACAGACGGCGAGTTCCCTACAAGTTACAGCCTTATAGATGAAGAACTCATCTCGCCTTACATAGACTATCAGGGAGATTTCGGCTCCTGCTTCGCATTCAGTTGGATAGGTGCTTTCGAGAACCGTCTTTTCGCTATGGAAAAATACGAAGACCTCTCCGAGTGGGCTTTCTACAAGTCTTTCAAGGAGAATTACTACAACGCGAACCGCACCAACGATATAGCTTCAATGGCACATCTTCAGACAGCGATAGTTCCCGAAGACGATGCTCCTTATCCGTATGACGGCGATGATTATGATGTTGACCATAACATCGAGAAGGATTCCAAGTATATGCTGTCGGATGTATACTTCCTCGCAGGCTATGACAACGACTCAGACGAGGACGTTGCCCGCCGTGCAAAGGAATACCTCAGCAAGGGCTACGCTCTTACGTGTTCTGTATACTACGACGACGGCGATTTCAAGTATACCAACGACTACAACGGTGCATGGTATGTGCCCGAAAATCTCTACGAAAAGAAAAAAGGCATAAACCACGCCGTTCTGCTTATCGGCTGGGACGACGAATACTCAAGGGACAACTTCCTTGAGACTCCCGAGCACGACGGTGCATGGCTCGTCAAGAACAGCTGGGGCGAAACTATGGGTGACGACGGCTTCTACTGGATCTCTTACGACGATAAGATGTTCCGCTACTCCGACCTTTGTGCCATAGATATCGCCGACTCTTCCAAAGCCGATCTCTTCCAGTCCTACTGGGTATACGGCTGGGATTTCAACTATTATAATCAGAAATCAAACACTTCACTGGACGGCGAACCGACTGACCAGATATATCAGGCCTGCACATATACCGCCGAAAAATCAATGGATATAACGGCAGCTTCGTTCTTCACGACCTGCGACGACATCGAGTACAGCGTGTATATCTCAAGCAACGATAACACAAGCACCGATGACGAACCCAACGCTTCCGGCAAACAGCATACAAAAGGCTATCACACAGTTGATCTTAAAGAACCGGTACACGTTGACAAAGGCGAAAAGTATACAGTCATCGTCTATATGAAAAGCAAGGAAAAAGGCTATCTTGTAGCTCAGGACAGTGAATATTCATATGACCTTGTTTCCGCCAAGACCGTAAAATTCGGCACCTGCTATGTCAGCAGCGACGGTGAGGAATGGTCCGATGTAAAGAGCTACTGTCTCAGCACAGCTGAAAACGATTCCTGCATCACTCCGCTCTGTATCGGAGTCTACGGCAAAAAGAACTGACGTGAATACATCAAAAAAGGACGCTTCGTGCGTCCTTTTTGTTATATATTAAGTTTCTCAGCTATCTCAGCTGCTATTTCTTCGATAGTTCTCATGCCGTTCTCATTGACGCACTCGATAGTTATCCAGCCGAGCTTTTTAGCGCAATAGTCAGCAGCGATACGCGAACGCTTCAGGTAAGCTACATCGCGTTCGTGAATATCTTTCTTCTCGGAATGATTGTCGTAGCGCTTATCAAGCAGTTCCTGACTCACATCGGGATCAACTCTGAGGTATATAACGCTGTCCGGTGCAGGTATGCCCATGAGGTCATACTCATATCCGAAGAGCCATTCAAGGAAGCCGTCCCACTGCTCTTCCGGCAGCTTTGAACACTGATGTATAGCATTTGAGGTAGTGTATCTGTCAGCGATTATGACACCGCCGTTTTCATACATCTGTCCCCAGTCGGACTTGTAGGCTGCAAAGCGGTCAACAGCAAAGAAACTCGAAGCCGCATAAGGATTTACATCGCCCGGAGTAGTTCCGAATTCTCCTGCAAGATACATTTTGAGCGGTCCGGAAGCCGCGCTGTCGTAATTCGGGAACGACACTTTTCTCACGTTCATACCGCGTTCTTTCAGCGACTCAAACAGCTTGGCAGCCTGTGTAGCCTTGCCGCTGCCGTCAAGTCCCTCAACGACTATAAGTTTTCCGTTCATTATTGACCTCCTCAGTTGTGAGTTTTTATGTCAGATAAGTCCTGCTATATCAAGCACAAGGCGTTCGGACTTTTCCCAGCCGAGACACGGATCAGTTATGGACTTACCGTAGATGTTTTCGCCTATTTTCTGTGCTCCGTCTTCGATGTAGCTCTCTATCATAAGACCTTTAACAAGCTTGTTTATGTCGCTGCTGTGGCGCATACTGTGGAGTATCTCCTTAGCGATTCGAACCTGTTCAAGGTACTGCTTACCGGAATTCGAGTGATTGGTATCAACTATAAGCGCAGGATTGAGCAGCTTCTTTTCAGCATATGTTTCAGAAAGGCGAATGAGATCCTCATAGTGATAGTTCGGGAAAGAGTTTCCTCGGTCATCAACATATCCGCGCAGTATCGCATGAGCGCACGGGTTGCCGTCGCTGCGCACCTCACAGCCCCTGTATATGAAAGCGTGAGCGTGCTGAGCTGCGGTTATCGAATTCATCATTACAGAAATATCGCCGCCTGTCGGATTTTTCATACCAACAGGTATGTCAACTCCGCTTGAAACAAGTCTGTGTTGCTGATTTTCAACAGAACGTGCTCCGATAGCTATATATGAGAGAAGATCATCGAGGTAGCTGTAGTTTTCGGGATAGAGCATTTCATCCGCAGCACCGAAGCCGGTCTCAGCAAGTGCGCGCATATGGAGATTTCTGACAGCAATGATACCGCTCTTGAGATCAGGCATAGCAGACGGATTCGGCTGATGGAGCATTCCCTTGTAGCCGTCGCCTGTTGTACGCGGCTTCCCGGTGTATATTCTCGGTATAAGCAGGAGCTTGTCCTTAACCTTTTCCTGAAGCTCACGCAGTCTTGTTATATAGTCGAGAACGCTGTCCTCATTATCTGCGGAACACGGTCCGATTATCAGCAGGAATTTATCAGATTCACCGGTAAATACCTTCTTTATCTCTTCATCACGCGCAGCCTTTACTGCAATAAGTTCCTTTGAGAGCGGATGTGCCGCTTTTATTTCTGACGGGTGCGGCAGTTCTCTGACGATGTTCATACTCATTTTTAATACTTCCTTTATAATAATATCTGCAAGTCACCCGTGAGTATGTCAGTATTTGTGTTATTCAGAAACGAGCCAGTCAGTACCGAAACGGCCTGCAAGCTGGTCGCACAGAACGAGTGCAACAGCGCTGTCAACTACGACACGCGCACGGTGGATAACAGCCGGATCGTGTCTGCCCTTGATAACGAGCTCTGTATCGGACATATCACGCATATCAATTGTCTGCTGTTCCTTGTATATAGACGGAGTCGGCTTAACAGCGCTCCTTATGATGATGGGCATACCGCTGGAGATACCGCCGAGTATACCTCCGTTGTGATTGGTTGCAGTAACTACCGAACCGTTCTCTGCACGGAAAGGATCATTCGCCTGACTGCCGGACATTTCAGCAAGCCCGAAACCGTCACCGAATTCAACACCCTTGACAGCAGGGATACTGAAAAGCATATGAGAGATAACGCTCTCGAGAGTATCGAACCACGGTTCACCTACGCCTGCAGGGAAACCAATAACAGCTGTCTCGAGTTTTCCGCCTACGCTGTCGCCCTCGGCTGCCGCTGCTTCGATACGTTCTTTCATTGAAGCTCCGGCTTTTTCATCGAGAACTGCAAATTCAGAAGCGTTAAGTCTGTCTATATCAGCTCTCAGGTCACCGAAAGTTCTGTCCTCAACTCCGCCGCAGGAGAGGATATGTGTGCCTATGAATATTCCCTTTGAACGCAGGGCACTGATCGCGATAGCTCCGGCAGCAACAAGACCGGCAGTTATCCTGCCCGAAAAATGTCCGCCGCCGCGGAAATCCTGAAAGCCGTGGTATTTCATCTGAGCGGTAAAATCAGCGTGGCCGGGACGTGCCTTGTAAGCAAGTTCGCCGTAATCACGGCTGTGCTGGTCCTGATTAGCGATAATAAGAGTGATCGGGGTACCGGTAGTTCTGCCGTTGAAAACACCGCTTACTATCTGCACCTGATCTGCTTCATGACGTGCTGTGGATATTTTTCCGACAGCCTTTCTCAGATCCATCTGAGCTGCGATAAACTCCTCATCGACCGGTATTCCCGGAGCGATGCCGTCGAGCACAGCACCTATCATTTTTCCGTGACTTTCGCCGAATATAGTCACAGAAACGCTCGAACCGAATGTATTCTTCAATCTTCTCATCTCCCGAAAGTTATTCGTTTATCATTATACCACGCATTGTGTGTTATGTCAATCTTACCGACGCACATAAAAAAGGGGAAGCACTAAGGCTTCCCCGTAATTATAAAGCTATTCGTTTTATTCTACAACGCCAATGCCCCAGATAGTGAAGCTGCCGCCTGCAGAAGAGATAGAAACGTCAAGCTGTCCTGCTGTATCCTGATAGTAGCCGAGCTCGGCATCAGGACCGCCCCATGTGTACTGCTTGTTGCCGTTTATCTTTGTTGTCTTGCCGTTTACAGTAACGTTAATGCTGCCCATACCTGAGCTGTTAGCCTTGAACACGATAATGAGTCCCTTACCGTTCACCTTGAAGGTCATAGGCGAACCGCCGTTAGCTGTGTAGCCGTACGGGAGTGAGCTGTAGCCTGTACCTCTTGTGAATGAACCAGCATTGAAGTTCTGAAGGTCCTTGGCAGGATCTGCATTATAGCAGGTGTAGTACTCTGAACCGTAAGCTGATGTTGCAGGCAGCTCGTAAGAATCTGAACGATTCTCAGTTCTCATAGCCTGACGAACATAGTAAGCCATAGCGTCTGCAACTATCTGACCGCCGTTCTTGTGAGGATGATACTCATCTGTGAAGTAATCTCCGGTGCTGAGGAATCCGCTCTTGAATGCGCCCTGGAGTGCATTGTGCATACTGATTACAGGAATATCGTAGTTCTTGCCTGCCTTCTCCATCTGAGTCTGGCTGGAGTAGCCGCCCTTTGAAGTTGTGATAAGAGCGATAACTGCCGGTTCGTTGGGAAGTGAGAGGAACTTCTTGATAAGGCTCTCAAAGCTCTTCTTGTAGAGGATATCTTCGTGGTCGTTTACAGAGAACTCGATAACAACGATATCAGGATTCTGACTAACGATGTCCTTTTCGCTGCGGACAAGTCCTACAACGGAAGAAGTACCTGAGAGACCTGCATTGACTTCCTTGAACGAGCCTTTGCAGAATGTGTTCTTGATGTAGTTTGAGAAAGGTGTGCTGTAATTCTTGCCCTCTGTGATAGAACCGCCGAGGTAAGCAAGTGTGAGTGACTTTCCGTTCTCAGCAGCTTCGAGCTTCTTAACAAGACGGCTGGTATTGCCCATATTGCATATGCCGCTCTTGTAGAAGTTTATCCACTGAGCAGAAGCTGTCTCTACGTAATCGTCCCAGATATTATCAGGCTTGGGAGGTGTCGGGAATTCCTTTATCCTGCCCATTATGAACTGGTTGATGAGGATAACATCGTTGAGTTCAAATTCACCGTTTCCGTCAGCGTCTGCATACTTTGCAGCAGATGCGTCTGTATAGGTCTTGAAGAGCATTCTCTTCGCGAGCATAAGGTCGAATACATTGATAACGCCGTCAAAATTGAGGTCGCCGCGGCTGAATCTCTTTACACTGCCTGCGTCGAGAGCGCCCTCAGAAGCTCCGATAGCCTCGTCAACATAAAAGCTGTTGGTGCTGCTCTCTGTTTCGATGTATATCTCAATATCAGTTGCATCAGCAGGGATGGTATAGCTGTTATTCACAAGCTGGTTCCATACGCCCTTGACAGTTGTCACCTCAGCGATAGCTGAATAATCTGTAACACCGGAAGCATTCTTATACTGGAGCTTCATAAAGAAAGTATCAGAGCTTCCGCCGCTGTTGTACATAACGTTAGCACTGAAAGCGTAGGTCTTTCCGGCAACGAATTCGCTGCCGAGAGCCTTGGTTGCACCGTTCCATGAGGACTCACGTCCGGAAACGAATATCGAACCGCTGCCTTCATATGCAAAATCAGAAGATGCGGTAACCTTAGCGCTTCCTCTGCCCTTCCAGCTGTCTGTGCCGGTCTCAAATGTATCCTTGTAGTAGATGGTCGCCTCACCGGGAGTTCCGCCGCCGGAATTCTTCTTTCTGATCTCCTCGCCTGTCTTCTGATAGAATGCGCTGAGTTCAGAATCCCTGAGCTTGCAGGTGGTCCTGTTATAGTGGCTGTCTTCGGGAGTATCCCAGAGCACAGGGCAGAGATCATTATTCAGAGCCTCTGTACAAACCGACTTGAGGAATTTTCTTACCGAGTCCTTATCCTTGTTCTTTGTGGGGCAGCCGTATTCGCCTATGATAACAGGAGTCCCCTTGTCAACGAAAGTCTCCTTGAGGAGCTTCATATAGTTTTTCAGCTCAGCTACTTCCGAATCAGTGCCCCATGTTGACTGAGCCTTGCCCCAGTCAGCGTCCTCTTCGAGGATAGCAAAGCCTGATGGGGTGTAGTAGTGAACTGATACAGCAAGTCTGTTTACCGGATCGTACGGAAGCTCGAAGAGAGGATCGCAGGTAAGATCGACTGAAGTATTGTAGCCTGAGAGGAGAAGATGACGGTAGGTATTGTTGCTTCCCGATGCTCTTACCGTATCAACGAATTTCCTGTTAACTTGATTCACATAGCCGTATGCCTTCTTCTTGTCACCTGAATTGCTCCACTGGTTCCATACAGAGTTCCAGCCGAGCTCTTCGTTCTGTGCCTCGAACATAAGGTGATCGCCGTAATCCTTGAAGTTATCGCTTATCTGCTCCCACATATGCTCAAAGCGCTTCAGGCATCCGTCAGGATCGTCGGGATATTTTTCGAGCCATCCGCCGTCCCAGTGGATATTAACGATAGCATACATATCGCAGTCAAGAGTCCAGTCAACGAGCTGGGTAACTCTCTTCATAAGGTCAGAACTGATAGTATAGCTGCCGTCCTTTGACATAAGGTTCGACCAGGCTACCGGTATTCTGACTACTCCGAATCCTTCATCGCGGTAGCCCTGTATCATATCCTTTGTAATGACCGGGCTTCCCCAGGCAGTCTCATAAGAGGTAACGGTATTTCCTGTTATCCAGTCGCCTGTTGCCTCCATAGTGTTGCCGAGATTGATTCCTATGCCCATATCCTGAACTATCTCAAGAGTGGACATACTGCGCATCTCTCCGACATCAGCAGCCGAGACCGGTGCAGGCGGCATTAGTGCGGCAAAATTCAGAAAGACCGCTGCTGAGACTGCTGTTGAAAGTAATTTAGTTTTTTCCATCTGTACAACTCCTTTGTATTGGTTTTCACGGAACTCTTCCTCCAAAGCACCGTGATTGTGACATATATATAATCATTATACACTAACTATCATATTTTTGCAACCCATAATCTGCTTAAAAGGTGGATTAAATGAACAAAGCGCAATATATGAACAATACTTGCAAAAAAACATTTTTTCTGCTATTATATAAACAGAAGTTTATTTTTTAATTATGCAGCTCCTACCCCGGTTTCGGGAAAATAGCTGCGCATACTATAAACAATATGGGGGTGGTATCTTTGGAACCCGACGCTAAACAGCTCATAGCAAAAGTCTACGAGGCTAAAGAGGACAGCCGCGCTGCTGACGAGCTGATCTCAGCGTATATGCCATTTATACGTTCCGAGGTAGCTGCGTTTATCAATCGTCCGCCCGATCAGAGTGACGACGAACTGAGCATAGCGATGTTCGCTTTCTACGAAGCCATAAAAAAATATTCCAGACTGCGCGGATCTTTCCTTAAATTCGCCGCGCTTTACATAAAGAACCGGCTGATAGACAACTTCCGCAAGGAAAAAAGAAGCAAAGGTCTTATCTCTCTTGACCAGCCGGATGAAAACGACAATCAGCTTATTGACACAGTTGCCGATGCAAACGATGACTACGGCAGCGCCGAGCTCCGAGAAGCCACACAGCAGGAGATCGACGAACTCTCTCTGCAGATGCACGATTTCGGCGTTTCGATGAGCGACGTCGCAGAAAACTCTCCCCGTCAGCGCAGAACTCTTGAGATATGTCAGAAAGCCGTGCGCTATGCGAGGAACGATCCCGACCTTCTCGCCGACTTTCTCAGAACGAAGAAAGTCCCGATAGCAAGGCTGGCAGAGGGTGCTCACGTAGAGAGGAAGTCCCTTGAAAGACACAGACGCTATCTTGTGGCAGTTCTGCTGATATGCACGAACGGCTATGAGATAATGCGAGGACATATAATGCAGGTATTGAAAGGCGGTGAATGATAGTGAAATATATCGTTATGGAATGTCATGAAGCATATGCTGTACTTATGGACGAAGAATCACGTTTCGTAAATGCGGCAAATCTCGGCTACACAGTCGGACAGACAGTAACAGATCCTGTTCTTATGGATTACGGTGTTGAAGAAACGCGCAGAAAGCACCGCATCATCATGACCGTAGCAACAGCTGCTGCCTGTCTCACAATAATCTGCGGCTCAGGCTATTACTATTACGCGACCAACTACAAGACATATTCTACTGTCATCATCTCCTCTGACGCCGGTGTAAAGATGAACCTTAACCGCAAGGGCAAGGTCATAAGCCTTGAGAGCACAAGCCCTCAGGGAGCTGAGATACTCAGCGATTACAGCGGCAAAGGCAAGGACAAGAACGACGCTATCAGCGATATTCTCGAGATAGGTCTCTCCAAAGGTTACATAAACGACGGAGAAACAGTCTCGGTGTATATATCAGACAAGGGCAAGGATTCTTTTGATTCCTTGCGCAAGGAGCTCGAAAATGCCCTTGACGAACACAGTCTCAAAGCTGATGTTCAGCCAATGGAAGACTATACAACAGCTCCGGCGACAGAAACTGCTGGTGAGCCCGTACAGCCTGCCCATGAGCCATCAGCACCTGTCACACCAGCAACTCCCGATAATGATAAGCCGGCATTACCTCCGGCACCTGATAAGGACAGCACCGCTCCGGCGGTAACTCCGCCGCAGCCGCCTCAGAGTGAGCCGGTCTCACCTCCCCTTCCCGGAAAGCCTGACGATCCGAAACCTGAGGCAACCGCTCCCGGCACTCCGCAGCCGCCAACAGCTGTTATTCCGCCGGAGGATGCTCCCACACCGGATAAGCCAAATGCAAGCAAGCCCGAAACGCCCGTTACTCCTGACAGTGTCAGACCGCCCGCAAATGACATACAGCCGCACAAGAATGCTGTAAAGTCTCCTCCGCACCGCAGCAACGGTAACACCGCGCCGGAACCGACACTCCCCGAGCCGCCGGACGTTAAGATATTCCCTTAATATTCCCGTTAAAAGCGTCCGCGAGGGCGCTTTTAAACTTTTCTCAAAAAAATATTATACCTAACATTTCCAGATATACAGGCAAATATCAGCTGTGCAGAAAATATTTTTGAAATTCTTTTCGCTGCTACCCCGTTTTTTCATGACGGTCTCCGTATACTATACACAGAACGAAAAAGTTCACCCCAAAAAATTTATTTACAAAGGAGTCCTAAGAAATGAAAAGCAGAAAACAGATCATTGCAGCAATCTCAGCCGCATCTCTTCTCTCAGTTGCTACTGGTGTAAGCGCATTCGCAAGCAACCAGGCTGCTAAGGAAGAGAAGAACGAAGCAACAGTTGTAACCGAAGAGATCACAACCGCAGAAGCAATCGAAGACGCTTCCGCAACAGAGATCGAAGCTCCGACTGCTCCCGAGGCACCGGAAGCTCCCACAGCTCCTGCTGAGGATGCATCCGCTCCCGAGATCGAGGCACCTACAGCTCCCGAAGCTCCTGAAGCTCCCGAGCTCAAGAAGCCCGTTGGTCCTAAGGAGATCAAGGAGAAGATCACAGAGGTATTCGACATCGACAATTCCGATTTCAAGGGTGAAGATCAGAAGAAGGAATGGTTCGAGTTCTGCCTCAAGGATCTCGACATCAACGGACCTAAGGCACCCGAGCCGCCTAAGCCGATCGAAGATGGTGAGAAGCCTGAGCCTCCTAAGCCTGTAGAAAACGGCGAGAAGCCCGAGCCGCCCAAGCCTGAAGAGATCGAAGCTCCGACTACACCGGCAGCTCCCGAAGCTCCTGAGGCTCCGACAGCTCCTGTACCGCCCGTTGCTCCTGAGGCACCCGAGGCTCCTGCTAAGCCTGAGCCCCCCAAGCCCCTCGAAGGTGGTCCTAAGCACGGCCCGAAGGCTATCGCTGAGACAACCACAGAGGCTGCAACAGAAGCTGCAACAACAGTAACAGCTGAATAATAGCTGTATTTTTCCCGATATATCCTGATATATATAACATGAAATTATAAATGGATAATATATAAATACATATTGTTCATAAGAGATCATTGGTATCTGTCTGCGCGTGGTAGTTACCACCTCAATGCTGCAGCGCAGACAGCTGCACAAACACCCCGCTGCCGTATGAGAAGATCCCCATTTCTCATACGGCTCTTTTTATGGATAGAATTATACTCATAGATCAGAAAAGCCATATGTTTCAGCTGCACCTGAAATACTATGGCTTTAATAATTACTACCATCAGATAAAAGTGCCCCGGAGCGATCATTGTGACCGCTCCGGGGCTTATCTTATATATGGCTTTTCTGATGTTCTGCGTTATTCAGCTGATGCTGCTTTAATTATCACTCACAGTAATAGTCTTCCTCATAATCGTATTCATATTCCTCTGTGAAAGTAACTTTATCCTTAGTAGTTATAGTATCAATATCAGCGGAGGTTATGCCATTGTCGCTTATGATGTAAACATAGTCGCCGATATATATAGCTCGTTCATCGCGGCTGTAATAATCATCGTTATTATTCGTATCGTTGTACAGAGTACCTATCTCCTTGAACTTGCCGTCCTCAAATCTTAAGAACCTGTATCTTAATCTATACTGAGTTTTATAAACAGAATTGTAAATATTTTCCTCAACAGGATATGCTATGATGTTCTTCTTAGGATCAATGAGAAGTGCCTTGCGCTCCCATACTGCAGATGAATTGTAGTAAGTATTATATATCGTATCCCATTCTTCAACATAAGTGTCGATAGCCTTGAGCTCATCAGGATCGGAATTGTCAAACATTGTCAGCTTTATTCCGTTTGTGCTTCCCTCATCGTCAGCATTAGGTCCGAAGCCGAGAAGCTCGCCCTCTCCCCACTGCTGCATATAGCTGCTGTAACCGTTCATCTTGTATTCAGAAAGGATAGAAGGTGAAGCAGGGTCGCTGAGATCTATCGCATAGAGCGGATCTGTACGTCTGAATGTTGTGACATATGCCTTGTCGCCGCCGAATGTAACAGACTGAATATCTTCATTGATACCGAAATCGTCGATATATCCTATCTGCTTGAGGTCAAGGTCAAGCACATAAAGCACATTGTCATGCTTGCTTGATTCAACATCATATTCATAATAGCCGTATTCTACCTTTTTAGGTTCATTTTTCTCGGCTGCATCTTTTTCGGTGCTGAACTCATCCGAGTCAAAATCTATTGTCTCAGAAAGTTCTTCTTCATCAGTTTCTTCATATTCGCTTTCTTCGTATACATCACCGTAATCATAGTATTCGCCCTTGGTATATACGTAAGAGTTCGTATATCTTGTAGTAGCTATGCGGAATGTATCCTCATACTCGCTCATTGAGAACTGATCGTGAACATTTCCCTCAACCTCTGTTGATGCAACAGGAGTGATCTCACCTTCTTCAATAGCTATACGTGTGATATAGCTTGAATTAACAACAGTTTCTCTGTGGCCGTATTCAACATCTTCTTCAGGCATATAATTGAAGTATTTAGAAGATACAGCGTAAAGGTTATCGGGAGCACAGTATATCTGAGCGCAATATCCATAATCGCTGCCCATACCTGCTAAAGCCTTTGTCTCGACCGGATTCATCTTTTCAGATTCATTCAGGTCAATACTTCCAATAACTGAATAGATAAGATTTCTGCAGGGAGTTTCATTATCGGCTGGCATATAGATATTTTCCGGAGCAATGCACTTGATATTATCTGACATTCCAGCTGACGGGATATATGACTCTATGTTATCCTCTTCCACAGTAATATAATTGTTTGAAAAATGGTTGGTTATAAGATACATATATCCTTCGGGTGATATACGCACATCAGAGTAGTAGCCGTCCTGGCAGTAAACTCCGAGGCACTTGTGCGAATCATCAAGAGAATAAGCTGCAACATAAGTGAGATTCTTTGAATTCAGATACCAGTTATATTCCTTAACATATGCATCCTTTTTGCTGCCGTAGATTCCACCGATAACGATAACCATATCGTCATAGATATACATTTCATTGACACTACCGCTTTTATTGATGTATTCGTCTCCGAGGAGGTCACTCATATCTTCTGTCAGATTGACAGTAAACAGGTTGCCAAGCTCACCGTTATCAGCGTCAGTGATGTGAAGAACAGCATTCTTTCCGTAGTTGTGAACACTGTAGATGCGCTTTCCGTCAGTCTTTACGATATCTGCTTCAAGGACGTTTTCTTCCTGATTGAAAGTAGTAGAGAAGTCTCCGCCGCCGCCCTTTCCCCCGATCGGTTCAATAAATGCTTCGTCTGCACTCTTTGCACCGTTTGAAACAGCGTCAGACTCTTCAGTCATTTCAGTATAACGTGAATCATTCCTGTCTTTGTAGTACTGCTTCTTAAGTGCGTCAGCGCCGTTTGAGAACATAGTGTATATTTCGCTGTAATCCTTAGCGCCGCTCATGTAAGGTGCCTGTTCAACTTTTTCAATTGACTCAGGTGAAGGCTCAGTACCGTTCTGATTTGTTGAAACGACCTTTGAGTCATCCTTGGACGAGCTGCTCTTCTTCATTATGTCGCCCTTTGAAGCAAAGTGTACAGCTGTACCGCTTACGACTGCACAAGCCGCAGCTATAGCTGCAAAACGTGATACAGCAGAGATCTTCTTTCTCTTCATTGCCGGAGCCTTCTGATCAAGCATGAGCTTGATGTTCTCGGGTTCGAGTTCCTTAGGTATCTGCTCATTTTCCAGCATATTTCTAACCTCTTTATCGTTCATAATGATACCCCTTTCGTTTCATATTTCCGGAGTGAGCTCAAGTCTGAGCTTCTCCTTGATCCGTGACAGCTTTGAACGGACTGTGCCTGCCTTGATCTTGCATATTCCTGCTATCTCGTCGCTCGTATAGCCTCCCAGCACTGACATCGACAATAGTAAACGTGATTCGCCGTCAAGTTTGCCGAGTGCTTCCTTGAGCTCTGCTGACTCATAATTGAAGCTGTCTATCTTAGCGTTGTCGCTCAGTTCTTCACCGGCTGCGAAGTACTCTTTCTGCTTCTGCTTGACCTTGGCAGAGAGTATCTTCAGTATCCAGCTTCGGAACAGTGATGGATCACGTAATTTTTTTATGGAACAAAAAGCGTCAAGGACTGTGTCACTCACCACATCAGAAGCGTCGTGCGAACTTCTTAAACTGTATAGTGCTATGTGATACATATCCTTATAGACTTCTGAATAAAGCCTCGCAAAGGCTTCTGTGCTGCCCTGCTGCGCGAGCTTAACATCTTCAGTATTGTCTTTCATAGGGATTCCCTCCTTTTGAATCGATTCTCAGAATCTTTGCACTTCTTCTGTGCAAGTTCATATACTAAGTGTCAGAAAATGCCTTTTTTGTTGCAAAGGAAAAATAAAATTGGCTATATGCACAAAACAACACCGTTGCATTTGTGCATATAGCCATAAAACTTATAAAAATCTCTTACTGATTAGCTCTTCCGAGGAATGCTGCACCGATGATACCTGCATCATTACCGAGCTCAGCGATAACGATCTCGCAGTTCTTGGGAGAGTTTCTTGTGTATACTTCCTTCTTTACGAGTTCCTTAACAGGGAGAAGAAGCGGATCGCCCTCGTTGCATACGCCGCCGCCGATACAGAGAACGTCCGGCTGGAAGATATTGATAGTATTTGTGATACCTGCTGCGAGGTACTTGATGTACTTGTCAACAACGTCCTTAGCAGCCTTGTCTCCGGCTCTCATAGCATCGAAAGATGTACGTGCTGTTACCTTGCCCTTTTCGTCAGCCATCTTGTTCATAATGCTGTCAGGGAACTGCTCCATAGCTTCCTTTGACATACGGATAAGGCCTGTTGCAGAGGAGTAAGCCTCAAAGCAGCCCTTTCTGCCGCATGAGCACTGCGCGCCGTCCACTTCGATAACTGTGTGACCGATCTCAGCACCTGCAAAATTAGAACCTGCATAAATCTTGCCGTCGATGATGATACCGCCGCCAACACCGGTTCCGAGAGTGATACATACAGCGTTCTTAGCGCCCTTTGCAGCACCGGCAACATATTCACCGTAAGCAGCTGCGTTAGCATCGTTCTCGATGAATACCGGAGTATCCTTTCTGCCGATGAACTCTGTTATGTACTTCACCATAGGTGTATCCTTGAAGCCAAGGTTGTTGGAGTATTCAATGATACCTGTAGAGCTGTTTGCGATACCGGGAGTACCGATTCCGATCCACTCGATGTCGTCAAGAGTGAGGTCAGCATTCTTAACAGCTTCAACAGCCATTTTAGCCATATCCTCAGCGATCTCCTTTTCAGGACGCGGACAGTTTGTCTTTGTGCTTGCCTTTGCGATTATCTTGTAGTTTTCATCTACAACGCCTGCAACGATATTTGTACCGCCCAGGTCGATACCTACATAATATTTCATTAGTTTTCCTCCTTGTTATAGCGGATCGTAGTAATGATTATACTGCAATTCCCCTTTATACTGCACGTCTCCGAACCAGCCGGCACGAACACGCTTGAACCTTTTTTGAATGCGATGCTTTCATCTCCGCAGACTACCTCGCCCTCGCCCTCAAGAACGAGTATATGACGGAAGGTATGTGTATCAGTCTCAAGCTGCATACTGCGGAATATATCGTATTTATCAGCCGTAAAGTATTTGCAGTCCGCAAGCGGAGTCTGCCACATACCGGCTCTGTTTATCTTTTTCTTCTGACCATACTCAACTGCCGGCGGCTGAAGAGCTGTTACCTCGAGAGCCTTCTCAACGTGAAGCTCACGCGGTTTGCCGTCCGCACCGACTCTGCCGTAGTCATATACACGGTAGGTAGTATTTGAGTTCTGCTGTATCTCTGCGATAAGGATACCCTTGCCGATAGCGTGGAGAGTTCCCGACTCGATGAAGAAAACATCGCCTTTTCTTACAGGAACGCTGTTCACACAGTCAAGGAGAGTATTCTCCTCGATAGCTCTGCGGAAGTCCTCACGGCTTATCTTGTCCTTGAAGCCGTAGATGAGCTGTGCGCCCTCGTCGCAGTCAACGATGTACCACATCTCTGTCTTGCCGTACTCTCCCTCAACGCGCTTTGCGTAAGCGTCATCAGGGTGGACCTGCACAGAAAGGTTGTCCTTTGCATCGATAAGCTTTATAAGCACAGGGAAATACTCAAAGCGGCTGCAATTTGAGCCGAGAGTCTCCGGGTGCTCCTTTACGAAGTCTGTGAGCGGCATACCGGCGAATTCGCCGGAGTCTATAATGCTTCCGCCGTCCTTGTGACAGCTGAGCTCCCAGCTCTCAGCGAGCCTGTCAAGTTCGCTTTCCTTGCCGTATTCGTCACGGAGTCTTGTTCCGCCCCATATATAGTCCTTTATAGGTGGTTTAAGTGAAAATGGTCTCATAAATCCTCCATTAATGTCGTTTGCATAAACACATACACATATATAATACCCTAAATCTGCAAAATAGTCAATAGTTTTTGTCAGAAAAACTTCCGATAAGAATTTGTGAAAAACGCCGTACCCGGCATTCGGCATATAAAGCAAAACGGCGGATATAATATCCGCCGTTATATGTCAGTTATTCTGTTATTTTTCAGCTTATGCCGATGTTTCAGTTGTTACGTCGTTATACTGTTATGATAGCTGAGTTTGTGAAGGATTTTCAATACCTTGGGCTTACTTCTTGTTGTCAGTGTAATTGACCTTGCTTATACGCCAGCCATATTCAGTATTGACAAAAGTAAACTCTTCTACAGTAGTTACATCTTCAAACGTCTTTGACAGAACAGTAGTGATCGTGCCGTCCGGATTAAGAGTGCCTCTTATAGTATCCTGATCCCAGCTTTCAAGTTTGTCCCCTTCATAATAAAAGCACTCTGCTATATAGTAGCTTCCGTCTTTTCTCTTAATAATAGGCGTTTTGTCAGTCACATTGTCTTCATCGCAGCATATTTGTTCATACATAGAATTTGCAAGCTCGTCATCAAATATCTCAAAACAATCCCCTTTTAGATCATATCCAGGCAGAAGTCTCGAATCGGTGACACGATAATATTCCCTGGTGATATTGCTTCCGTCCTCAGAAGATACCAAATCCTTTGTAATAACATCAGACTTATCATATTCAAGATCACCTGTACAGTACGATGTGAAAAAGCAGCTATAGGCACTAACAAGCTCATTCGCAACAGAATCGGGCTCATCTTCAGAAGCCATACTCTCATCAGCCTTGCTTATACGCCAGCCGTCATCGGTATTGACCATTGTGAATACTGTTTGAATAGTCTGCTCAACGTTGACTGTCGATGTCAGGGTAACCGTTATTTCTCCGTCAGAAGTATATTCAGCCTTAATTTGATCCTGATCCCACTTTATAGGTCCATTATTGTCTTCGTAATGTTCCTTTTCCACGAAGAAATCACCTTCTGCTGAAGAATACATAAAAGGACCATATATAAGACCTTCGTCACTTGAATATTCCCAATCATCAAGAAGTTTTTTTGCATATTTGCTTTCAAATATCTCATAGCAGCGCTTTTCAACAGCCTTCCAATTAGGATATCTCTTATCTGTAATAAGATAGTATTCTTTTGTCATCTCAGGATATTCCTTGGTAATGACTTTGGTCTTGTCAACTTCAATAGTACCGCCGAATAAATCGCCCAGATATTCTGTATAAGCGTCTACGAGTTTCTTTGCGATCTCATTTGCATCAGCTTCAGTGATATTTATTGTTCCCTCAGATATTGCTTCTGTTGCTGACTCGATGATTGTTTCTGTAGCTGCCGCTGTGGTATTATCAGATATGCTTGCCGCAGGACTCTTGTCCTTGCCGTTACGGCTGATAAGGAATGTGCTGGTGCCAATTCCGGCGATTACAAGAACTGCCGCAGCAGCAACGCTTACGCTTCTGTACCACTTAGGTCTGCGGTATTTATCAACACCGGAAACTTCTATTTCATTTTTCTCAGGCTCTATTTTTCCATCATACTTTCTTTTACTCATAGTGTATAACCTCGCTTTCCGCTCTTCATCGGGGAGCGGATACTTAGCTGAGAGCCTTTCTGCCGTCTTGTCATCTATATTGCTGAAACGATCTTCAAACTTCATTAATATCCCTCCTCGTTTATTCCAGCTTCGCTCAGGAGCTTTTTCAGTTTTTTGCGAGCCCTGCACATACGCTGCTGCACAGCTGAAGCTCTCATTCCCACAAGTGAAGCTATCTTTTTTGTACTTATGCCGTAGTAGTAAAAGTAAACAATGATCGACGAATCCGGCTCGCCGAGAGCATCAATACATTCTAACAGTGTTTCGTTGACCTCGCTGCGTTCAGCCGCTTCCTCAATATGTATATCAGCAGGAAGTTCGCGGAAATTCTCAGAATCTATCGGAACTGTTTTATTATACCTGCAGGAAAGCCGTCTGAAATAATCTATCGCCGTCCTTTTAGCTATCGTGCCGATAATGCCTTTAAGGTCGCCGTTCTGACCGTCGCTGCTGTCGATATATCGAAATACAGCAGCAAATGAATCACTGATACACTCGTCTACATCTTCGCTTGTGCCGCAGTTTTTCAGCTTGTTCGCACATATCGCAAAGACATAGCCAAAATATTCATCGAACAGATAACGGCAGCCGTCTTCATGAGACTGCGACATTATCCGTCGAAACTCTATGTCTGTCATTGTTTCACCTACTATAATAATATTTGGTCGTATAAATCCATGACAAGCCAGCCATGGTTTACACGCACTTGTTACTTAAGCTATAATGAAAGCAGTGATTGGACTAACGTGTTTCACCTAGGGGCACCACGCCCGTGATAGAGACAGTTATCCATGCTTTCGTTATAGCGTTCGTTTTTGCAGGTAGAGCTATCCATATGCGCTCGTATCACTCAGTAGGCAGAATAGGTAACGAGAAAAGTGTGGATTTATCGATCACGAATTCTGTTATAGGAGAGATATTTATGAACGCAGTCGGAATTGACGTATCCAAGGGAAAAAGTACCGTAGCAGTGATACAACCCTTCGGAGTTGTAATAGCTGAACCTTTTGACGTATTCCACACAGACAGCGGTTTGAAAGAGCTGGTGAACTTCATCAAATCACTGTCCGGTGAAACAAAAGTTGTCATGGAGTACACCGGCACCTACTATGAGCCGGTTGCCAATGCGCTTCATAATGCGGGTCTATTTGTATCCGTAGTCAATCCGTTGCTGATTGATGACTACGACACAAACCGTGTAAGAAAAGTCAAGACTGACAAGATTGATGCTCTAAAAATTGCATCATATGCGCTTGACAGGTGGATGAATCTGCGTAAATATGAACCAACCGAAACAGTCCGAAAAACCTTGAAGATCATGAACCGGCAATGCATCAAGCTGAACAAGATTCTTGTGATGCAAAAGAACAGTCTCATTGCATTATTGGATTGCTTTTTTCCGAATGAGAATACGCTGTTCACCTCGCCACGCCGAGAGTCAGACGGTCATGAGAAATGGGTAGATTTTGTAGCGAGATTTCCTCATGTGGATTCTGTCACTAAGCTCTCCATATCCGCATTCGCGACAAAGTATCAAAGCTGGTGCAAAAAAGAGCATTACAACTACAGCAAATCAAAAGCTGAACAGATTCATGCATATGCAAGAACAATTGTCAGCACATTGCCGTTGACAGATGCAGTCAAAAAGTTGGTCTCTGATGCTGCAAAGCTCCTCAATTCTACACTCGAAGCACTTGGAACACTTCATTCCGAAATGGATACTCTTGCATCTCAGCTTCCGGAATACGAAACTGTTATGAACCTGTATGGTGTTGGAAAAGTTTTCTGTTCGCAGCTCATAGCTGAAATTGGAGATGTCACGAAACTGAAAAGCGGAAAATCTCTGGTAGCTCTGGCTGGCATTGATCCGCCGCCGAATCAATCCGGTAAAGATGATCCAAAATCCAGACGCATCTCAAAGCGAGGTTCTCCTGCATTGCGCAAAACACTGTTCCTGATTATGTCAATCTATCTCCAGCGACAGCCTGCTGATGAACCGGTATACCAATTCCTTGACAAGAAACGCACGGAAGGAAAGCTTTACAAAGTTTACATGATTGCTGCTGCCCGCAAGTTTCTCCGCATTTATTATGCGAGAGTCAAAGAAGTAATGTCGAAGGAGTAGCATCTATTCATAGATTCTGATCCCGAGGCAAAACACAGGCACGGCGCAGCCGCATGACCTTGACAGGTTATCATAAAAATGCTACAATGGCTGCCTCCGACGGTGACTTACTTCATCTATTCATGAGTTCCTCACCGTCGGCACGACACCCACAGCATTTTTATGATGTTCTGTCAAGGTTGCCGGACGGCTACAACTGCATTTCTTTTTTTCAGACCGCTTCGGCGGTCTTATTGTCGTGTCTTCTTTTTCTTCTGTGAAAGTTATGTGAAACTTTCATTATACCCCTTGACTTTTATTTGCAGGTCTCTGTTCTGTTCTTTCCTTTTACTTAATTATAACACGGCAGAGCCTTGAAGTCAATCATTTGATATACGTTTTACACATAAAAGCCTGTAATTATACAGCCTGTTTTTGCACAAGCGGAGATAACAGACCGGATACTTTTGTTTTATATCGCCATATTCCCCGTAATATGTACAAAAACGCCGTTCTGATCAAGAAACCGGATATTCCGATTTATAAGTCAGATACTATTATTTAGTATACTTTAATAATTAATATTTCGTTAACATATCGCAGCTGAGTATATGGTAAAATATAACTGTATCCGGTGCTGAACGCCATGAAGCTTCATCGGCGCGATACAAGATCATTACTGACGCAATCGTCATTCATTATTGCGATAAGCATATAACAGAAAGGAATATAACAATGAAACTTATAGCAAGTTTTTCCATTGACCATACGAAAATCGTTCCCGGTATCTTTACCAGCCGTGTGGACACAGTCGGTGACAATAAGATAACGACCTACGACGTAAGAGTTACAAAGCCCAACAGAGAGCCTGCGATAGATGTTGCTGCAATGCATACTCTCGAGCATATCATCGCAACTTTCCTCAGAAATGAGCCCGACTGGAAGGACGATATAATCTACTGGGGACCTATGGGCTGCCTGACCGGTTTTTACCTCATTCTCAAAGGTGACCGCACTCCCAGGAAGCTGCACGGACTTCTGCTGAACGCTTTCAGATCAGTTGCCAATACCGAAACTGTTCCGGGCGCAGAAGAGAAAAACTGCGGAAACTACCTCATGCACAATCTTCCTATGGCAAAATGGTATGCTGCTAAATATGCAGACTACCTCGCTTCCAATGCAGATAACGACCTGATCTACGAGTATCCGAAAACCGAGCGTCTTATCACTGACGACGGACAGCAGTTCTTTGATTCGTGATATCATGAGTTCCTCAAAAGTAACAGCTAAACACAAAGCGGCTTGACTATGGCAGTCAGCCGCTTTTTTGTTATTGAAAGTCCTTTCACATTTTTTATATCTATAAGTACAGAACAAGGACACTTCCACCTTCAATAAAATAAAAGCGTTCCCTCAGATCAAAGGAACGCCTGTTCAAATATTCAATATTGAACGTCAGTTTCATCTGTGAGAAGTACAAGGGGCGTCATCTTCCTTGCTGGTGTATCCGTCATCGTATGCTGCTATCATTTTTTCATATATATCTGTCTCCTGCAAATTTTATTCAAATTGTAAGTATTATTGTGTGAAATGATATTTCAAAAGAGCAATAAATAGTATATAATAAAATACAGTGGATAAAAAATAACAGGAGGTTACTGAAATGAAAAAAAAATCAATGCAGCGGGATTAAAGGACAAGATCCCATATGAAGTTCGCAGTATTAACGAACCGAAAACGGTCTATACAAGCGGAGAAACATATACTCCCGATAGCGAAAGTACCTGTTGATATTCGCTCGATTAAATGCTATAATAATGGCAGCAATAGCCGTTAATCAAATTCAAGGAGGGATATTAATGAAGAAGATAGCTTCTTCTCTTACGGCATTGACATTAATGATATCAGCGCTTCCGTATTCACCGACAGCAGGAATATCCGCTGCGGATGAATACCTTGTCCGTGACAAGTGGGGATACTGTACCACTGCGAATTACGCTGAATCAGAGCATTTCGTCATATTCTACGGCAACAACGACACCACCGGACAGGTAAACGAGGCGTTCCTGAAAAGGAATCTGGAAGCCTATGAACGTCTCTGGAAATGCTACGGTGAGTATCTCGGCATGGAGAATATGAACGTGGACATCTACGGAAAAAGCAGTCAGAAGTATAAGACAAACGTGTATCTGACATAAACCGGGCTAGACAAATACCCGGACAGATGGGCGTTCATGAGTGCTGAAGACGGATACGGCATCGAGATCATCAGCCCTGAGGCAATGCTTGATGATCTGACTATAGCTCACGAATTCGGACACGTTGTTACAATGCAGCAGAAAGCGTGGGTAGATCAGGAGATAACAGGCGCATGGTGGGAACCTCTCGCCAACTGGTTCAGAGAGATGTATCTCGGCAGTGATTATTATCCCGGAAACACTAAAACAGCGTGGTTTGAACCATATCTCCGCAACCTCAGCCTGACACTTCCTCACGGCAGAAATTATTACGAAGTATGGCCGTTCCTTATGTACATTTCGTACAATCCCGATGATCTGCCCGGTCTTGGAATAAATGCTGTTAAGCGCATTATATCCGAAGCTAAACCGAATGAATACCCGTTTGACACCATAACACGGCTTTTCGGAACAGATTCGCAGACGATTTTCGGACACTATGCAAAGCGGATGGCTACCTTTGATTTTGGCGCACAGGACGCCTATAAGGACGAATTCAGCAAAAAACTTGCACAGTCGCCGTTCTACTGGAATCTGTTCTATACAGTGCTGAAAGAGAACGGTACCGGCTGGCTTGAAGTTCCGCAGGAGGAAGCTCCGATGCAGGCTGGCATAAATGTAGTACCGCTGAATATAACCGGTGATACTATTTCGGCTGAACTCAGCGGAATATCTGATGACACCAATGCCGGCTGGCAGGCGTGTATCGTAACTGTTGACGCATCCGGAAATGAAACATATTCCGGTCTTTTCGGCAGCGGTCAGAAAGCAAGCGTGTCCGCAAAGGGTGCAGTTTCAGCATATCTGACTATCACGGCAATGCCGGAGAAACTTGTAAAGGTCAATGCCTTCCATAAAGACAGGGATTCCTCCTGCAAGGACGGCGATGAACGCAGACGCTATCCGTATGAGATCAGCCTCAGCGGCGCAGATGTGCAGCAGTCCGGCGGCTACTCAAAGAGCAGAGGACACGTTCACTCAAATGGCGGCGGCTGGGTAGCTGATACTGCAAGAGTTTCAGATTCAGTGTATGTTGGTCCGAATGCGATGGTACTCGGAAATGCGAAACTCTCCGGAAATGTCCGCGTAGAGGACTATGCAGTAGTTGCAAACAGTGTCACCGCACAGGATAATGCGGTCATAAGCGGTCACGCGGTAGTTGACGGCGGAGGCTGGTACTATGATAACGGCTGGAAACAAGGCAGCGTCACACTTAGCGGAAACGCCGTAATTAGCGGCAGCGCTGTTGTAACAGGTGCTTGTTCAGTTTCAGACAATGCAAAGGTACTGCAAAAGGCTTATCTTGAGGGCGGAGCAAAGCTGACCGACAACGCAGTTGCTAAAGGCATGACATATTCCTATGGAAGTCCTGTGTATTCTGGAAACACCATCCTTGACGGTGATTATGCCAATGAGAAATCAGTCAGCGGCGGTGTGAACTTCGGCTGGCTTGACGATTCCGGCAATCATTTGCTTGCAGAAAGCTATGTTGCAGGCTATGATTTCAGCAGCAAGTCACAATACTGGGCTAAGGATTCCGGTACGTGCACAAATGCGCGTCAGATAGGCGCAGAGTGGTCGGATGAGCGTACATCTGCAAAAGGCGTCCTTAACTTCAACGGCGGAGAAAGCTGCATGATGCTTGATACATCTATTCTGAATACAAGAGATATTCAGATCAGTCTTGGTGTACTCTGGAAAGGCGGAAATGCAAAGCAGGAGATACTGCATTTCGGCGATGATAAGTCTTATTTGTCACTGACTCCGGACAATGGCAGCGGTGCAGCAGAACTTGTTATCACAGACGGAAATACCGTTGAAAAGCTGACAGCTCCAAACGCTCTCATTAAGGGCGAGTGGAGCAAAATCACCGTCCGTATCATTGACGGTGTGGGATCCCTTCTTATAAACGGCAAGGAAGCTGCAAGCAAGCCGCTGAAACTCGATGTGCAGAGTGTTATGAGTGCTTCTGCGGACGATGTAGCTGTTGTCGGAAAGGGATTCAAGGGCGCAGTGGATTATATACAGCTAAGCAACAATGCAGTCGATGAACCGGCAATTGTCTATTCCGGAAAGGAAGAACCGGATGATACCGGCAAACTTCGCGGTGATGTCAACGCAGATAACCTATTCAATATAGCAGATCTTGTTTCAATGCAAAACTGGCTGCTGGCAAAACCGGGAGCATCTCTTGCAGACTGGGAAAACGGTGACCTCGTTACTGACGGCAGACTTAACGTGTTTGACGTGATCATGATGCGGAGAGAATTGTTTTCAGCAAAGTAAGGTGTTGATATAAAATAAAAGCAGGTACTTTCGATAATGAGAGTGCCTGCTTTTTATGTCTTATGAATTTTTTTTATCCTCATAAGGACAGAACAAGGACATTTTTAATAAAATAAAAGCGTCCCCTCAGATCGAAGGAACGCCTGTATAAAGTATTCTAAATTTAAAATAGACTACCGTTAGCGAAAGCAGAGTAAGCTCTGCCGCAAAAGTGAACGAGTAAAACGAGTGTCCCCGTGGAAGGGGGCACAGACTCTGTGTGGTGGAGCATAGGGGATTCGAACCCCTGACCCCCACACTGCCAGAATATCTTGATATAAAATCACCACGTTGCCAAAGATTTAAAAGTCCCTATATTTAGGCAATTTTTAGCGCATCTTTTTTGCAGACTCGTTTCACAAAAATGGCTTTCATTATTGGAATAACGGAAATCTAACGGAAACGATCTATTCAAACAAAAGCCTGTATTTCACTCATCATTCTTAAAAGAAAGCGCACCGTCGATACAGTACGCTTTCTTTACTGATTTGTCCCCAAGAATTCCGGATAAAAAGGAATTTTAAGCAACTGCTATCCGGAACACAGCTGCTGATGTATTACTTCAGAATATGAGTTTTAGTGCAGATACTCATTACCTTTGTAATCTCTGAATATATTATACACCTTAAACCGACGTATGTAAATGACATTTCACATCTGAAAACTTGCATTTCAGCTCATTTTTTATAAACGTCAGTCACGCCAGCGCGAAGTACATAGTTCGGCATCTTCCTTGCTGGTGTATCCGTCATCGTATGCGGTCATCTTATATATATGCCTCCTGTGAATTTTATTCAAATTGTAAGTATTATTGTGCGAAATGATATTTCAAAAGAGCAATAAATAGTATATAATAAAATACAGTGGATAAAAAATAATAGGAGGTTACTGAAATGAAAAACAAAAAATTCAAGGGCACGGCCTGTATCCTTACAGGACTCATGGCTTTTTCGATGACATTCGGAGCGCTGAGTTTTAACTCTCAGACTCAGCAGACAGTTTATGCCGGATCGTTAACTGATTCCCACATTTCAGATGAAAACATCAAAGGCGACGTAAATAATGACGGAAGTTTTAATATAGCAGATGTTGTGCTGTTCCAAAAATGGCTGCTTGCCGCTCCGAATACAGAGCTTCCTAACTGGAAAGCAGCTGATTTCTGCGATGATGACAGATTGAATGTGTTTGATCTGTGTCTGATGAAGAGAGCGCTCTTTGCTGAAAAACCGGGTGCTTTAAATACTCTGACGATCCCTGTGTCAGAAAATAATGCAAAGCTCCTTGGAAGAACGCAGAAAACAGACGGCATAACCTGGCTGGTCCACAGCGGTTCGGCTGCTGAGTTCACCGTTACCGGAACGGAAGCGAGCGTGACGATCTGCGGTGACAGCGGCATCAATTCCGATGAAAAATACCGTCCGCGCTACGGTGTTTATGTTGACGGGGAGCTTGTCAAAGATGTTGTAATGGGAGAAAAAGAGCAGACAGTCAAGCTGTTCAGCGGAACATCCTCCCGAATCGCCACAGTAAAGATCATTCATCTTTCAGAAGCCAATAACGGCTGCATTGGTGTGAAGTCTCTCACAGTTACGTCATCCTCATCGACTCCTGTTAAGCCGACGCCGAAAAAAGATCTGTCGATCGAGTTTATCGGTGATTCGATCACCTGTGCATACGGTGTTGAAGCAGGATCGCAGTATGAAAACTTCTCGACAGCGACCGAGAATTTCACACTGTCCTATGCTTATCTGACAGCACAGCTTCTTGATGCTGATTACAGCGCGGTATGTTACAGCGGTCACGGAATTGTTTCCGGCTATACAAATGACGGCACAAAGAACACTGATTCGCTTGTTCCGCCATATTATGAGATGGTCGGCAAATCGAACGACTATCAGACCAAATGGGATTTTTCAGAGCATCCTGTTGATGTGATCGTGCTTAACCTCGGCACAAACGATGATTCCTATGCGTCAAAGGACCTGGAAACTCGTGGTGTCGAATATCAGGATCTTTACGAAGATTTTCTGAAGCAGATAAGGAAATGCAATCCGGATGCGAATATTATATGCACACTTGGTATCATGGGATGCACCGAACTGTACCCTTATATCGAAGAGGCAGTCAAAGAAGTCGGCGATCCGAAGATAACCTGTTATCAATCGCCCGTACAGGACATGAACGAACTCGGTGCAGACTGGCATCCCTCACCGAAGACGCATGAGAAAAATGCATATCTGCTTGCGGACAAGATATCGTCAGTCCTCGGCAGAGATTCCGACAAGATCGGAATTGATCTTGCGGCGGATAGCAAACTCGAATCTTCAATTGATACTGAAAGCGGCGCAAATGCCTGGCCTTACTATGCTGAGTGGAATCGCTCCATGAACGTCAATATCTCAGCAGCAGGCAATTCACCGGTATCAATTACGGTATATGTGCCGAATTTGGTTCTCCCGACTGGCAAATATGAGCTGAGTTTCAAGGCAGCGGGATTGAAAGGCAAGATCCCGTATGAAGTTCGCAGTATTAACGATCCGAAAAAGGTCTATGCAAGCGGAGAGACAGATACTGAAACAACACTGAAAACATTTGATCTGAGCGAGCCTGCAGATGACGCGGAAATAGTGTTCATGATCGGAGAACAGACCGGCAGTATCACTTTTTCTGAGGTCACACTGTATAAACGGGCAAATCTGTAAAGCCCCATGAACGCTGAAACGGACTATATCATCAGTTGCTTCACAAACCTGTTTGACAGCAGCGATGAATAAACGCTGAACAGATACTTCAGATGGCGAAAGTACCTGTTGATATTCGCTCGGTTAAATGCTATAATAATGGCAGCAATAGCCGTTAATCAAATTCAAGGAGGGATATTAATGAAGAACATAGCTTCTTCTATTATGAGATAAGGCTCAGCGGTGCAGATGTGCAGCAGTCCGGCGGCTACTCAAAGGGAAGAGGTCACGTTCACTCAAACGGCGACGGCTGGGTAGCTGATACTGCAAGAGTTTCAGATTCGGTGTATGTTGGTCCAAATGCGATGGTGCTCGGAAATGAAAAACTCTCCGGCAACGTCCGCATAGAGGATTATGCAGTCGTTGCGAACAATGTCACCGCACAGAATAATGCGGTCATAAGCGGTCACGCGGTCGTTGACGGCGGAGGCTGGTACTATGATAACGGCTGGAAACAGGGCAGCGTCACTGACGGCAGACTTAATGTGTTTGATGTGATCATGATGCGGAGAGAATTGTTCTCAGCAAAGTAAGGTGTTGATATAATAATAAAAACAGGTACTTTCGATAATGAGAGTGCCTGCTTTTTTAGTCGCTTATGAAATTGATATGATCGGCAGCCGGATATACTGGTACTTAACCCTTTTGCTGAAACGAAGCTGCTTAGCGTGCTTTTCTATACCGGCTGTCTCCCTGCAAGGAGCAGCTTTTTCATCAATATAAAGTCAAAAACATTGAGCTTGTTATCTTCGCAGAGGTCGCCTGCCTTCCAGTTTACAAGTACAGCGTTAGGTTTTGAAAGCAGCCAGTTCTGCATTGCAACAACATCGGCGATGTTGAAGCTGCCATCTGAATTGACATCGCCTATAATATTTTCTGTCTTTACTTCTACATACCATTTCTGGTCGTTGGATTCGTTACACTCCCACTGTACAACTGCGGCTCCAACGTCCTTGGAGGCAGCCACTACACCGAGTGCGGATCTGTCTTTTGTGACCATAGTGGTAATAGTATATGAACCATCCGCATTTGGGACGAACTTGAAAAGCTGTGAATCAGTACCAGCTTCTGTCCATATTTCAGCACTTGTACCATTATCCTTCGAGCCGGCTGATATGTTAAGCAGATATGGTTTGCCGTTGCCGCTCTGAGAATATATCCTGTAATATCCGTTCCCTGCATCTTCAAGTTTCCAGCCGTCCGGATCAGTATTCTGCGTCAAATCCAGACCGGCTTCTGCAGAAGCTCCGCCGTTTGCAAGATAGAGACCGCTGTTGACATTTCGTATAGTATAAGTTTTTTCCGTGTCCATAACTGCTCCGTTTTTTCCATAAACAGGAGCATCACCTACTTCAATATGTTTCAGATTAGGCTGCGAAATCGTTTTCTGAACATATTCTGCACACTCAGCATCAGTGATATACTTTATCCTGCTGAAAGAATCCCAGGCGCCGGAATAGCTGTTACAGAAAGATTTAAGGTCTTTTTTCCCATTATATGCAGCTATAAGATGATAGCCGTAGCATTCCTCTGCATTCCACGAATTTGTGTTGTGGTTCCTGAAGCTAATGGGTGATGGAGCTGATGAGGGGGAATTTGCAGTATAGCTGCCCGAATCAGTAAAGCTAAGACAGGAGTTGCGGTCAGGATCAAGCTCATTGCCAATGTATCCTTCAAACAGACAGTTTTCATTGATAACGCGGCTGCCCTCACCGCCTATGACCTGAGATGACTTGTTCGGATTGCCGCCGTTCGAGACGGTATGATAGTTGTTATAATTATGGTCATAGCCATTGGAATACTGCGGACATCTTCTTGAGCACTGTTCCCACTTGTTGAACATAAGAGTTGTATGCAGACGTGATGTATCTTTGTTCTGTGAACCGAACGCAAATGTCCAGTAGCGATTGAGAAAGCTGTTGTATGAGGCGGTTATGTAGTCGGGATTATAAGCGTTATACACCCCGTCAGACCAACTTTCCGAGGGAGTATTTATCCACACGAATTTGCCGACCTCATTGTCCTTGTCTTGTGCGAATTCTGCACTGAAACTGTTGTGGTCGAGCCAGAGATTGCGTACTCCGTAAAATTGCAGGAAAAGCTGACCTGAACCGTTGCTGTTAAGGTATTTGCCGTTAAAATGTACATTCCGGATAACGATGTTCTGAGACGGACGGTCATCCTTGCCCCAGAAGTCATCATTTCTAAGCAGAGAATCCGTAATGGTATTTGCTGCATAAGAACCTACAAGCGTTTTATCATCCCGGATACGCTGCTTCTCCTTGCTCTGCTTCACAAAGTCAAGATCTTTTGTTACAACAACTGTTTTCGGCTCATTGCTGTCAAGAGCAGCAACGACTTTTTCCACGCTGTCGCAAAAAACTGTCTCACCGAGAAGACCGCCGACAGTACCTGCTTTCATTTTGCCGTTTATATAGGATTCAGCTGCAAATCCCTCAAGACCGTCAAGATTCAGACGATATTTCTGATAAATGTCAGCCTTGTACGACTCGACCGCAATTGAATTGCTTTCGGGCTCGAATGTCAGAGCTGCAGAACTGTCAGCAATACTTGTGATCCTATAATAAAGAGCATAGCCTTCAAAATCTTTCTCCACGCTTTCAATATTCCAACGCTGATTATCAGCATCAGTATCAGGCTGAATAACAGCAACCCCGTTATCATCGGTGATAACATAGCCTGTTTCCGAGCTGGCGATCTCATAAACGCCCTTACTTATGTAATTGAGATAGAATTTCTGAGAACGTTTTCCTGAAAACGTATTGCTGCTCAGATAGTCGCCTTTATCATTTCCGGATAATGTAATGCTGCGGTCAGTATCACCAATGCCTAAGCGGAACTCCTGTACAGGGAAGCTGAAAGTATCTGCTCCGGCAGCACTGACATTCTCCATAGGTGCTGTCAACTGAAAAGAACCAAATGAAATGGCAGCTGATGCAGTCAGACTGATAATACGATGTTTCAATTTCATGATCATACTCCTTTCAGAACAAACGATACGGATTAACCTTTATTACTTAGATAATACCATACCGGGAAGTTAATTACAACGACATTTTTCATATCATTGCTTACATAATGCATAATCATTTTTTATCAGCATACTGCCCTATGGTACGCAAGGCAGCAGAAAGAGCCATCACAGACAAACAGCTGCGATGGCCCTTCCCCCTTTGGAGTATTATAAGGAGATGAATGAATGATAGTAGTATTTATATTTCAGACAGTATAAGTTGCACCAGCCGGAAAGCTTTTATTCCTGCCGAGGAGATGATTCTGCATCAGAACGAGGTCTGCAATGCTTATCTCGTTGTCACCGTTCACATCAGCTGCTGCGAATATGCTTTTACTGCTGATGAGTGATCTATCAATAACTGCCTTTTTCATGTATATGAGATCAAACACATTTATTTTTCCGTCGCTGTTGAGGTCACCGATATATCCGGAAACTTTCACGTCGGAAATGTTTTCTTTTTCTGTGTAGTAATATTCAGCTTCGGAGACATCCTTGTTATACACACGGAAATAGTCCATAGAGCCGTTCATGCCGGCACCTATGAGATAAACATCACCCGTACCGATGACATCGACCGGCTCAGCTGTAAATTCTGCACTCTCAGATTTCACTTCGCTTCCGTCATTGATTTTCAGAGTCGCCTTTCCGTCTGAAATAAGCACGCTGACAGTTACCCACTCACCAAGCTTGTATGCGTTATCTATCTTCACGCTCTGACCGGCACCGGAAAGTGAAACAGTACCGTTTTCAGCTGAAAGCGTTATAGCGTTATCATCTATGCCAAAATGGAAAAGCTCACTTCTGCTGTTGCTCCGCAGGAGAACGGCTGTCTGGTATTCGGCAGTGTGAAGTGCGGCATAAGAGCTGTCCGCAAGTAAAAACTGTCCCTCTGAACCGTCAAATGTAAGCACTCCTTTGCCGGAAGTCATAGTCTCGCTCCATACCGGATCACCCATAGTAATACCAAATGTGGATGTATACTTGTCTGCTGCTATGTCAGTGCTGTCAACATCAAATTCCAGAGCAGCCATCTGTCCGTCAGTATAGGGGCGGTTCTGTGCATATTCATCGTAGCTCGTCCAGCCATATATGGAACCTTTCTGTATCGTTCTGCCGGAATCATCATAGTAATCGCCGTCAGGCATTGCCTGTCCTGTTGCAGAACCGCTGCTCAGACAGTAGGCGACTCCCTTGACCGTCGCATTTTCGCTTACTTTATACTTGTTAAAAACGAGTCCGCTTTCAATAACTCTTGCATTGCCGGAGATAACAGCCTCACCCATTACGCCGGCATTATCTGCTATTATGGCATTATCCTTAACGACCGCATTTTCTGCAACAACAGCGTGTCCCTTTACAACGGCATTTCCCGATACCCTTGCACTTCCGCTGACTACAGCATAGCCGTCAATAACAGCATTACCGCTAACGTTTGCATATCCGAAGACCTTTGCATCAGCACCGACATAAACAGATGGCTCGACCTTAGCTGTTGAAGCAACGAATCCTCCTCCGTTAGGATGACGTGAACCGTGTACGGCAACTGTATCGTACTGAGACTGCTTTATTCCTGCACCGGTGATAGTTGCTCCCCACGGGTAACGTGTCTTGCCTAGGAACGGGGCATGAGTCTCGTCGAATTCACCTGTTCCGTATGCCCATGGAACGCCGGTCTGCTGCCATGCTGAGCTGTCAGGTGTAGCTGTGACAGTAAGATATGCCGCAGAGTCGTTGCTTCCGAAATCCATATTCATAGTTTCTCCGGCCTTGAAAAGATCAGAATAGCGCGTGATGCCGTCCTTCTGTTCTACTGCGATACAAGCCCTCCAGTCTGCGCCTTCAGACTTTGTCAGTCCCTCAAGTGTGACTGAAATACTGCTGCCCGTAACCTCGAGAGGCACTATGTTCACACCGAATTGCTGAGGAGCTCTTTCAGTCGGAACGGTATAGTAGTTTTCTCTGCCGGTGGTGTTTTCAAGGAGGGTAAATATCTCACCCCAATTCCACTCACCGCGTGCAAGAAGCTCATTCTGACGTGCCTGATAGTCTTTTTTGTGGGCAAGGTCAAGAGTTGCCAGTCTCTTTGCATAATGTCCGAGAGTTTCCTTCATGTCTGCACCGGAGATGCGTTCTATCTCTGCATAGGGATATTCGTCACGTCTGCCCTGCTGCATAAGATCTCTGACGAAACTGCTTCCGTATCCGGGAAGGCCATCGGGGTTCTCGGTGATATACTGTAAAAAAGCCCATGAAGCGTAGTTGTCACGGCCGAGTATCGGCGTGAAGCAGAGATTCTTCATATACGTCTCGAAGTAGTCTGTTATGCCGGTTATATTTCCCCACTGCTTGCTGTAATAGTCGGAGTAGAGAAACTGCTCACGGTACCAGTTGGCGATTGCCTCCCACCAGGAGGATACATATTTGTTCTCATTCCATCCGCGCTGATGAGCTGTGACAACATGGCCGAACTCGTGCGGCAGCACCCATGAGGGATTGGGTGAATTCTGCATAGCTCCCACGCAGCAGAACATGAAGGCATAGCCCTGACTGTCATAGCCCATATATGCCCAGTCGTCGGCGAATGGTTTAAGACCTGTGCCGGATATATAGAAATTGACCTTGTACTTGTTTCCGTCACGCAAAGCCATATTCACCGACTGTGTCGGTGCTTCCATGGAGAGATCGTTCATATATATGTCCCAGCAGGCTTCAAGGTTTTTAGCGTTTTCCTCGAGGAACTGCTGTGTTACCTTCGCTGAATCAGCGCCGTTTTTTCCCCATATGAACTGAAAATGTTCTGATTCCCAGCGGTTGACATCATCGTTCGTGCACCATATATCCCTCGTCATTAAGGTATCAGCCGCATCAGCAGTTTCGATGCAGGCAGCTAACGGGACTGTGCTGAATGACAGCGCCGCAGCCAATACGGCCGATGTTGTTTTTCTTGCTGATCTGAACATTTATTATCCCTCCGTTATTATTATGATATTCCCTTAACCATTTTCTCTGTTTTCTCATATCGCCAAAGGAGAAAGTGTCTGTAGAACGGATACTTCACTCCCTGTACAATTTCTTCAGTATTTCCTATCACTTATATGATAGCATGAGATTATTGTTGTTTCAATAGCATTTTGAACAATTTGACTGACATAATACGGAATGTTAGCTGATATGGAGCCTCATCATACACAACACTTCTTATCCAACAACCATTTCATCATTAACGATAATCCCGCTGACTTCCCCGTTCAACATAACGGAAATATGCCACTTTCACCTTCAATAAAATAAAAGCGTCCCCTCAAAAAGAAGGAACGCCTGTTTAGAGTATTCAATATTGACGAGCACTAATGTTAACATAATCTAAATCGTCTATTTTCATTTCTTTTTCCCGGACTTTCAATACATAGTTTTAGCTTCTCTAATTAAGTTTATAGAATTCTTCTGCTTCGCTGAAAAACACATCAAACGCCTTAACGTCATCATAATGTCTTATCAAATAATCATACCATGATTCGGTGGTTCTGATGTTGTGTTTTATTTCAAACCATTTTTTAAAATCAGCATAACTTTCAGTAAAGCCCTCATTATTGCATAAAATCATTGCATATTCAAAGCCGTCTAAGAAACTCTTGAGTTTCAACGCTGATTTTTCACCTAAAAAAGCACCGGAGTGCTGTTTTATCATTAGCTACATACAATAAGCCCTGCCCCATTGAGGGCAAGGCTCTTTTCATATATTATTTTAAGATGTTTGTTTTTTTGCTATAAGCTCTCTTTTCATCAGGCACAGATCAAATACATTCAGTCGGTTATCCTGACAAAGATCAGCAGCTCTCCAGTCTTTTAACTCAGTATCAGGAACAGCCAGCAGCCACTTTTGCAGCAGAACAAGGTCAGAAACATTGAATTCACCGTCGGAATTAACATCGCCGCGAACGCTTTCTTTACTTCCCGATTTCACCAACAGCTTTATATCCGAGGCTGTAAGCGTACCGCCGTAGGGTGATATGGAAACGCCGTCAATGTCACTGTAGTCTATTCCAAGTTCATCAAAGGCGGACTGAATATCCGATGCAAGAAATACCGCTTTATCGCCGTTAAAATATGACGGCTGTACAGCGTGCCATAGCGAAGGTTCGCTTGTCCACCGCTGGAGTGCTATAACAGGCGGATTTCCTGTAGAGCTTACATAGTTCAGTTCTACCGCATATTTATCGCCAAGTTTTTTCAGCGTGTCTATATCCAGTAATATCTTATCATTTCCTGAATCTATTTCCTGATAAAGCGAATATCCTTTGCACGGATATTTTGTAACGCTTGAATACAGTATATTCTTTTTGGGAGCTTCTCCTTGTCTTTCAAACAGCTCGGATATCGTAACAAACTCATATCCCTGCTCCACAAGTTTGGGCAGAGCTATTTTCAATGCCTCAACTGTCTGATCGTTTCCGGCGGAATCATGCATAAGATATATAGTACCGTCTTTTGCATATTTCAGAATTTTTTCTGCTCGTTCATTTGCATCGACCTGTTCCATATAGTCTTGTGTATCAGCACCATAAATGAACGGTATATCGATATTATCATACATAGTCTGACTGACACCAATAAACGGAGGGCGGAAGCATTTTGTCTTCTCCCCTGTTATCGCCTCGACCTTTTCATCCACATAGTCTATCTCCGCCTTTATCTCATCAGGGGTCATATTCATCATGCTGTTATGTGTTTTGGAATGATTGGCTATCTCCATTCCCATATCATAAGCACGCTTAACAGACTTCGCACTTTCGTTATTGATATTCAATCCTATCAAAAAGAAAGTCGCTTTCGCATTATACTGTTCCAGAATATCAAGCACTTCATTTGTGGTCGTAGTATTAGGTCCGTCATCAAATGCAAGTGCAAGCAATTTCGGTTCATCTTCTGCATTTACCGTAACAGTCGGAACACTCGATATCAGTAGTACGGCAGATGATATGACCGCTCCTATCTTGCTGATGAATTTTCTCATATTTAGTCACCTCATGAATCACGACTCATTATTGTTCACTTTCTATTATTATAACATAGCACAAATAAGAATTCAATAACCGGAAAACAAATCATTTTTTATCTGATTCCGCAAAACTCAAAATGATGTCATTGTTCTTGTAACTGGACATTCTGGGAGAAAGTGTCTGTAGACCGGATACTTCACTCCCTGTACAATTTCTTCAGTATTTCCTGTCACTTATATGATAGCATGAGATTTTTGTTATTTCAATAGCATTTTGAACAATTTGCCTGACATAATACGGAATGTTAGCTGATATGGAGCCTCATCATACACAACACTTCTTATCCAGCAACCATTTCATCATTAAGGATAACGGCGCTCATTTCCCTGATCACCATAACGGAAATATGCCACTTTCACTTTTAATAAAATAAAAGCGTCCCCTCAGATCGAAGGAACGCCTGTATAAAGTATTCTAAATTTAAAATAGACTACCGTTAGCGTAAGCAGAGCAAGCTCTGCCGCAAAAGTGAACGAGTAAAACGAGTGCCCCCGTGGAAGGGGGCACAGACTCTGTGTGGTGGAGCATAGGGGATTCGAACCCCTGACCCCCACACTGCCAGTGTGATGCGCTCCCAGCTGCGCTAATGCCCCAAGTGAGTACATTATAACACACAAGCGGGCAAAAGTCAATACCGCAGTTTTATGAACGAGCAGTTATCTTACAAAAGCGAGAGTACCGAGCTGACCGTCGCTGAGAAGCTCCTGACCATTGCTTGAAGTCACGGACATAACGCCCCAGACATCGCCGGCATTATCATTGAAAATATATGATATCGAACCGTCGTGGCTGCTTATCTGAACTGTACCGTAGATAGCACCGCCGCCCTTGTAAGCGCAGGTGAATGAGCCGTCAGAATTGATAGTGAGGGTTCTCGGGTCGAGAGCATCTGTCTCATTCCAGGTGCCGACGACGGGAGATATATCGGAAGAGGGAGTGGTTTCCGGCTTCTGGTCGGAGCCTTCGATAGGCTTGATGAAATCAGCGCTGACATAGCCTGTCTTTCCGTCATACTGAACAGCGTACCAGCCGGTCACGCCGGACTTGTAGAGGTCGAGCTGAGTGCCGTCGGGAATAGAAACGAGAATATCTGAATCTGTACCGGGAGTTGTTCTGAGGTTGAGACCGCCTGACTCAACAGAAACGCTTCCGGCGCCTGCGTGTTCAAGCTCCTTGATGTTTGGATCTGACAAGGAGTTAGCATTTGAAGGGACCTGAGCGGAAAGCTCTTCTTTCTTTTCCTCAGCAGCTGCTGAGCTTACCTGCTGTGATGCAGTCTCTGTGGAAGCAGCTGCGGAAGCTTCTTCGCTTGCGCCTGTTGTATCAGAAGCAGATGTGGAAGCAGCTGTTGTTGAAGCTGCGGAAGATGAGCTGTCACTGCTGCCGCAGCCTGTGAGGGAAGCGAGCATAGCGATAGCAGCGAGTGCGATGATATGTTTTTTCATGATTATTCCTCCATTAGAATTGTTTCATTTCGTCACATATAATAATAAGTAAATATTGTACCAAAGTCAAGCAAATAATTATAATTCTCTCAATTTGATAACGCAAACTCCATACTCCGCACGATTATTATATACATTAGACAACGCCGGCTGGCCTGTGTTTTTCAATGCTCTATTGCCATTTCCGGCAAAAAGTGTTATAATATTAGGTGAACAACATGAGGGCGGTGAGAGAATGACAGTAAAAGGACCTGAGGCGGATATACTCCGCAGACTGGAGCAAAACGGCTTCAAGGCATACCTCGTCGGCGGCTGTGTGCGTGACCACATAATGGGCAGACCGATACACGATACGGATATAACAACATCAGCTCTGCCGGAACAGGTAATGGAAGTTTTCAGCGATATGAAAACTATCCCGACCGGTTTGAAACACGGCACGGTCACAGTGATAAGCGAAGGCATACCCTTCGAGATAACCACTTTCCGCGTGGACGGCGACTATACCGACTCACGCAGACCTGACACGGTACGCTTCACGCCGGACATAAACGAAGACCTCGCACGCAGGGACTTCACAATAAACGCCATGGCTATGGACGCTGACGGCAATATCGTTGACCCGTTCGGCGGCAGGGACGACATTGCTCACAGTATCATCAGATGTGTGGGTGAACCGGAGAAACGCTTCACAGAGGACGCTCTCCGCATACTCCGCGGTGTGAGATTTGCTTCACAGCTCGGTTTCACAGTCGAAAATGCTACCGAAAAGGCTATGCTCTCGCTCTCAGACAGGCTCGACCTCATCTCCCGTGAAAGAGTCCGTGAGGAGTTCGACAAGCTCCTCTGCGGCAGGAACTGCGTTGAGGTACTGCTCAGATACCGCAGTATAATAGCGCAGATAATACCCGAGATAGAGCCGTGCTTCGGCTTCGAGCAGCACTCGCGCTACCACAGGCACGACGTTTACAGCCACATAGTCCACACCATAGAAGCCGTACCGGACAGCGACCTCTTCCTGAGACGCGCCATGTTCTTCCACGACATCGGAAAGCCGCCTATGTTCACTATGGACGAAAACGGCGAGGGACATTTCAAGGGACATGCTCAGCTCAGCGCCGAAATGGCTGAGACTATTATGCAGCGCCTGCGCTACGACAACCGCACCATAGAGCGCACCTGCCTTCTCATATCGCTCCACAGCGACAAGGTGAACACCGACACACAGGTAAAAAAGCTCCTGTCAAGGCTCGGTGCAGAGGACTTCTGCAAGCTCATGGAGTTCAAGAAGGCTGACAACTGCGGAAAGAACGAGTTCGTCCTGCACGAGAACGAGCTTTTCGACAAACTCGCTGACACAGCACGTTCGCTTGTCCGTGAGGACTTCTGCCTTTCGCTCTCACAGCTTGCCGTGAACGGTCAGGATATGCTCGCTCTCGGACTCAAAGGCAAAGCAGTCGGTGAAGCCCTCAACGAGCTCCTCAGCAAAGTCATAGAGGACGAGCTCACCAACGACAGAGACACGCTCATAAACTACATCAGGGGGAAATACAATGCTTAAAGGCAGGATACATTCAACAGAAAGCTTCGGAACAGTTGACGGTCCCGGCGTGAGATTTGTTGTATTCTTTCAGGGCTGTCCTATGCGGTGCAAATACTGCCACAACCCTGATACATGGGATTTTTCCGGCGGACGTGAGGTCACAGCGGAAGAGCTTATGGCGGAGTACGATTCATACAAGGAGTTCCTCAAGAGCGGCGGCATAACTGCTACCGGCGGAGAACCACTCGCACAGCCGGAGTTCCTTGCAGAGCTGTTCAGGCTCGCAAAGAGCAAGGGAGTCCACACCTGTCTCGACACATCGGCAGGCTGTTACTCCCCCGATAACCACGAAAAGACAGACGAGGTACTGAAATACACCGACCTCGTTATGCTCGACATAAAGCACATAGACGACGGCGCTCACCGTGAACTCACAGGGCGCTCGAACCGCAATATACTCGCCTTTGCGGAGCACATCCGCGAACTAGGCATACCGGTATGGATAAGACACGTCGTAGTCCCCGGCATAACCGACGACGAGGGAGAGCTTCTCAGGCTCGGAGAGTACCTCTCGACGCTGACGAATATCAAGGCGCTGGACATACTCCCCTATCACGATATGGCGAAGTCCAAATACGCAGAGCTCGGTATAGAATATCCTCTCGGGGACACTCCTCCGCTGACCAAGGAACAGGCAATAGCTGCCCGTGAGACCGTTATACGCGGAATAAAGGCAGGTCTCGCAGCGCAGAAGAACAACAGCAAGGAGAGCGATGCATGATGGGATACACGAAACGCGCAGCAAAAACAAGAAGAAACCTCCGCAGGCACTCATCACAGCTTCCGACTCAGGCTGTAATACCGCTTATTCTCGCCTGTATGCTCCTTATAGCAATAGCGATAGGTCTCCTGATAAGGACGCTGAACAGGAAGGAAGAAAAAGCAAAGCGCTGTACGCTTGAGACAACTGCCTGCTGCGTACAGGTGGACAAGGTCTACCGGAATACCGACGATCCGGACAGAAACACGGTCTACTACCCTGTTTTCAAATACGAGGTGAACGGAAACAGCTACTCCGTGCAGGCTGATACCGGCTCAAGCACCAAGGACGATTACGAAAAAGGTAAGTATTATAAGATATATGTTGATCCCGACAAGCCCGAAGACTTTGTCATGAACAATTCCACAGAATTCATCGGAACAGCCAAATGGATAATCGCTGGAATAGGCGTTATCCCGGAGATCGTATTTACGATTTACCTCATATCATTCATACGCAAAAAACGCAGACAGAACGAATCCGGCGAATACGATGACCTTTCCGGCGACTACTACGGGACAGATGATGAATATGACGATTACCGGTAAACATTCCGGAAAGGAGCAATATACAAGTGAGATACAGAAAACGAAGCGTTCATCAGGATAAGGACGAATATCAGATTCCGCTTTTGGGAAGTATCCCCATATTAATCTTTTTTATGTACAATATGGCATTATGCTGTGGTATAATATTTATAGATAGTATCACAGACGAAAAAAAAGTCGAAAGATGCACGCTCGAAACCACGGCTTACTGCACACAAGTCCAAGTTGAAAAACACGAAACCTTCAAAAATGAATGGAAAACACTTTACTATCCTGTGTTCAGATACACAGTGGATGGAAACACATATGAGGGACGTTCAGCCACCGGTAAGGACACATACGTCGAAGGTAAGCATTATAAGATATATGTTGACCCTGACGCCCCCTCTGAATTTGTCACGCTTCAAACCCGCCAAAAAAACCGGTCAGACAAATGGATCATCGGTGGCATAGGAGTTATACTGGAACTTATATTTACAAGCATCATCATATCACACGTAAGAAGAGACCGCAGACAAAAAGCCGCCCGCGAGCTCAAAGAACTGTCAAACAGCGGAACAGATAACAATTATATTGATTTCCGTTAAACATTCCGGCAAGGAGCAATAACAAAATGAGATACAAATTACGCAGTAAGTATTCCGATAAGGAAGTAAAGCGGATTCCGGCTTCAGCGGGCAGAAGCGTGTTTCTACTCATTATTATCGTTATAGAATTAATGGTATTTTCCGCTGTTCTGGCGACATTCAGTATTGAAGAAAAAGTCAAAAGGTGTACGCTTGAGACCAATGCTTACTGCATAGATGTCAAAACGTCATTTCGCACAACATACAATAAAAAAAAGAAGGCAGTTTACTATCCTGTGTTCAGATACAGGGTAAACGAAAACACATATGAGGGTGCCGATGACATCAGTACAGAAAACAAGGATGAATACGTCGTGGGCAAGTCTTATAAGATATATGTTGACCCTGACGATCCATCTGAATTTGTCACGAATAATTCCCCCAAATCTATAGGAACAGCCAAATGGGTATTCGCAGGCATAAGCGGTGTAATGGGAGTTATAATAATACTCCCTTTCATTCCGTTAATACGAAAAAGACGCAGACAGAACGAATCCGGCGAATACGATGACCTGTCCGGCGATTATTACGGGACAGATGATGAATATGACGATTACCGGTAAACATTCCGGAAAGGAGCAATATACAATTGAGATACAGAAAACGAAGCGTTCACCAGGATGAGGACGAATATCAGAATACGATCGGAGACAATATCCGCTGGGTTATCTTGATTATATGCCTTATTGGATTAGGCATTGGTTCTAATTATATGAATAACTATATGGATAATATCAAGCAAGAGAAAAGAATCAAAAGATACACGCTCGAAACCGAGGCTTACTGCACACAGATCAAAGAGGAAAAACAAAAAACACAACATGAATGGACGACGCTCTACTATCCGGTGTTCAGATACAAGGTAAACGGAAACACATATGAGGGACCTGCAGACACTGCTACGGGTAAGAACCAATACGGCAGGGGCAAGTATTATCAGATATATGTTGACCCTGACAATCCCTCTGAATTTGTCATAAGTCGTTACCAAGAATCCTCGAGTAAAAGCAAAAGGGACTTCCTATTCATAAACCCTGTACTGGTACTTATATTAATAGTCAACTTAATTTCAATCATACGCAAAAAATGCAGACAGAACAAAACAAGCGATCACTGCGGGACAGATGATGAATATGACGATTACCGGTAAACAGCGAAGGACGTACAATAACAGTACGTCCTTTTTAATATCATCGCGCAGCGATACAATAATTCCGCATTACGCATTACGAATTACGAATTAAAAATGCCGTCTCCGCTGAGCGGCTTCGTATTTCAGTTTAGTAGCAAGACCGCCGCGGATATGTCTTTCCTGTTTATTTATCTGAAGAACGTCCTTGACCTGTTCGTAGAGCTGAGCGTCCTCACGCCTGAGACGTTCGCTGACATCTTTATGTACTGTGCTCTTGCTGATGCCGAAGTGCTTTGCTGCTGCACGGACAGTCGTCCTGTTTTCAGTTATGTAGCGCCCGAGTATCACGCAGCGCTGATCTGGCCGGATCTTCAAAAAACCACCCCTCGTGAAATTATTTCACTAATATATATGCCGGAGCGGTACTGAAAATGCGTGAAAAGCGGCTGTAAAGAATGAATAAAGCAGGTTTTTATGAGCTGCGGACTGTTTCGGAATGAAAAACTGCGAAAAAGTGTGAAATTTATTGAATGAGTGAGATTTAGCGAGATAAACTCCAAAAAAATACCACAAACGCCTTAAATTGTCCGTAGACAAGATTTGCGGTTCATATGAACTTGTGATATAATCATAACATCGCGAGAGGAGAGATAAGATGGAAAGATACATACCCGGAACTACGCTTGAATACGTTGACGCAGCAAAAAACAACGCATTCTCACTAATTGAACCAGTACTGAAAGCTACAGGAGGTCTTACACTTTCGCAGCTTTCCACCCTTACAGGTCTTGGCGGTACCACCGTTCAGAACTGGATCAAACGCGGCTGGGTAGCTTCAGCCACCGGCAAGAAATACTCTGAAAAGCAGGTGCTGAGAATACTTCTCATCAATATGCTCCGGGATTCGATGAAGCTCGATGAGATAGCTCACCTGATGGCTTATGTCAACGGTGACGTCGATGACAGCTCCGACGATATAATCGCGGATATCCACCTTTACAATATGCTCTGCCGCATAATCTTCACGGCAGAAGACAATGGAGCCTTTGCTCCGGACGCTCTCAGGGCTCTCATAGACAGCGAAATGTCACAGCATACAGCTGAGATAGCCAATACGGACAAGCTCAGAAAGGCGCTGTTCGTAATGGTACTGGGGTATCACAGCGGCAGACTGAAGCGCATCATGGACAGAGACCTGTATGTGATACTTGAAGAAGAAAATGCAGGCAGCTACGGCAAATAGACCGTCAGCCTACGGAGGAGAATGATATGGGAATAACGATCAAAAGTTTTTTGGTAACAACAGGCATAATCCTGTGCCTGCCTCTTGCAGCTATGCTAACTCTCGCAGCGATCGTTGTAAAGCGCATGACAGGAAAAGCCGGCTCACATAGCAATAATGACGAGGACTATACCAGGCAGATACTTGATATAGAAGCCACACAGTCCGACAATTAAAGGGACGGTGAACTTATGGATGAGAAAAGATCAGCTCTTTCCGTGATACTGAAAGTTATCCTGTTCATACTGTTCGGAGGAATAATCCTCCTTCTGATATATGTTACAGACGGCAACTTCGACTGTTTCGATCTGTTCGACGGATTTTTCAGCAGGGACAAAAAGAACAGGGAACAAGATGATACTATCCAATAATCGCCACATTACAGGAGGAAAAGATTATGTCAATCGATATCAGAGAGATACACAAGAATACACAGCAGAGACCTCCCAGCACAAAATGGGTAAAGTGGGCTGTTGCAGGAGCTGCAGCTCTTATAGTTGCTTTCAACTCATTCACTATCGTTCCGGCAGGTCACACAGGAGTAGTTCTCACAATGGGTGAAGTCTCCAAGACCTCATACGATGCAGGTTTCCACCTGAAAGCTCCCTTCATTCAGAAGGTAGAGCCTATCTCAAACAAGATCCAGGTATATGAGACACCGGCTTCGGCTGTTTCAAAGGACCTCCAGACTGTAAGCAGCAACATCGCTGTAAACTACCGTCTTGTCGCAGCTGACACACCCTCTATGTATGAGGAAGTCGGCACAGACTACAAGACAGTCCTCATCGCACCGGTAGTTCAGGAGTGTATGAAATCCGCTACCGCAAAGTACACCGCAGAACAGCTCATCACAGAGCGTCAGGCTGTAGGCGATGAAGTAAAGGAAGCTCTCGACCTCAAGCTCAACGATTACGGCATATTCATCGAGAAGTTCAACATAGTAAACTTTGACTTCTCAGACGAATTCAACAGCGCTATCGAAGCAAAGCAGGTCGCAGAACAGAACCTTCTCAAGACCGAGACCGAGCAGAAACAGGTAAGAGTAATCGCTCAGACAGACGCCGACAAGAAGGTAATAGCAGCCAAGGCAGAGGCAGAGGCTATCCTCGCTGAAGCTCAGGCTCAGGCAGACGCTAACAAGCTCCTCGAGGAGTCGCTCTCAGACAAGGTCATCGCATACAACCAGATCCAGAAATGGAACGGCGTGATGCCCAAAGTTACGAGCGGAAATAATGGGCTTCTCATAAATGTACCGCTTGACGATAATCAGACAAGTACTCAGGCTTCCGCAGCAACGGAAGGCAATTGACCTCATCTGTCATAATGGATTTAGGGGAACAGAAAATCAAATAGGGAAAACGGAATTGGAATTCGCAAGCGGCGTTACACGGGCGCTCTTAGGGGTAGGAGCGTCCGGACGCGAACCGGAGGTGTATTTATGTCAAGAAGAAGATACGGAAGAGGCAACAGTGATCTCTGGCTGTTCGATACTATTGCAGGCATCGCAAAGAGCGTAGGCGACTACGTAAGCGACGCATACCGAGAGAAACAGGGACTCCCGTCTGAACACAGACAGTATATGGGCAGTCTGACCGGCGGCGAGATGGACTTCGCTATGCACTATCAGCGCGACCTTGAAAGAGCAAAGGATATGCAGGAGAATACCGAAGCCGAGCTCCGCTCAAAGTACGTTACAAGCGGCGACGTGGAAATGGACGATATCTCCTTCCCTTCAAACAATGCTCAGGAAGAAGAAAAAGCCGACGACGACAGCGACGGATACATGGACAGTATCTGACATAAATACCCTTTTCAAGACAAACCACCAGTGTTCATTGGTTTATATACGAAAAAGCTCCGGCATAAAAACCGGAGCCTTTTTATATTCAGTTGCTGTAATCCATGCGAGTTTTCATCGCCCACCTTGAAAGTATCACGCTTGTCACGATGAGAGTTATCGTGAGCAGCAGGAACAAGGGGTTTCTGAACGAAAGCACAGCCGACTTGCCGATGAATGCAAGTATCATTATCATGAAGAATTTTGCAGCGCAGAGTGAAGTGATGTATTTCTTCGGAGAGTAGTCTGAAACGCCGAATGCGAAGTTTACAAAGTATATTGGAGTAAACGGCATAATGGCTACAAGGAAAAGAGCCTTTGCGTCAGTTCTGTCCACCCATCTTCTTGCCCTGAGCACACGCGGATGACGGTCAGCGAACTTCGAGACACCGTTTCTGAAGAAGCGTCTGAAGAACGTGAATGCACAGGCGCTTCCTATCGAAGCTCCTATCCAGCTGTAAAGGAAACCGAGTACAGCTCCGTGTGCGGCAACGTTCACCGCAACAATACCTATAAGCGGCAGAACAGGTATGACAGATTCCATAAAAGCAAGCAGTATCGGAGCCGCTGGTCCGTACGCTTTGAACTTGGAAAGCATATCCGCCCAGAAATCAAGATCAGATAATGTATGCCAGAATTCTCTCAAAAAAATGTCACCGTCCTTCCGAAAAATAAGAGTCTGCTTTTTGCTTTATTATTATATCACATGGACGGTGATAATGCAAACATTTTTCAGTTGGCATAAGTTACAAATATCACCGTTGAAATCTGTCTATCATAATTAAAAATGAGAAACGACTGCGAACAAAGTTCTTTAATGCAGAATTCATAATGCATAATGCAGAATGCAGAATTGAATGTGTCTGCTGACGCAGACCTATTCAAATAAATCACGCAGCGATACCAATAATTACGAATTATGAATTACGCATTATGAATTAGAAAAGGCGTACACCCTTTTCAGAGCATACGCCTTTGTATTTATATCGAGATCACATTATCAGATAATACTTATATCATCTTGAGAGCGGATAATGTATTGATAATGCACTGCTTGCCGAAGTGCTGATCAACGAATGAAGAGAATCCCTGTTCGTTGCAGTAGCCCCAGCAGAGCTTCATGAGCTTTCTGAAGCTGTTTACATACTTGAGGTAGTCAGTGTCGTTTACATTAAGGTTCTTTGCAGATGTTCCGACATAATCCTTGAGCTTCTGAGCCATCTGCTTGTTCTCAGTAGAAGAATAGCTGTTGTCAGAAGCTGCCTTGTAGTACTGCTCGAGCTTGTCCCAGCCGTATGTGTTACCGATAGCAGCGAGCTTTGTTGCGTGGTAGAAGCAAGGATCGCTTACAGGGTGATTGATCTTATTGAAGATATCGTTGTACTTCTCATAGAACATCTTGTTGCCGTCCTGGAAGTGAACATCAACATCTCTGAGGTTGTCACAGTGCTGGATAGCTGTGAGAGCTCTTACGTTTGTGAGATACTCGTCAAGGTAGAAGCCAGCCTGATATCTGTAGAAACCGTAGTTAGAATTGAAACGTGTGGGTGTGCAGCCGATAGCATATGAATGAGCCATCTCGTGCATGAGAGTCCATGTGATCTCATTTCTGCCTGTTGCAGCATGATTGATCTCAACGTCAGATAAGTCCTTGTTTACAGCGATATAGCCGTACAGATTCTCCTGGTCGTTGATGTACCAGTTAGCACTGTAAGCGCCGCCGTTGTCAGGATCGTCCATTGCGATGTAGATAGTACCGAGCTTAACGCCTGTCATATCGCTGAGGCTGTTAGCGAGCATACAGAGTCTCTTAGCCCACTTCTCCATATTTGTGCTGTAGTTGCCGGGATATCTTGTGCTGATGAAAAGATTCTCACCGCCGGGAGTCTTAGCCTCGATCTGATAGTAGTTGCCGCTGCCGCTCTGAGGTGAAATTGTGGAGCCTGTGCATCTGAAGTTAGATACACCGCTGATTGAAGTTGTAGAGAATTCAAAAGAATCTCCGCGTACTATAACATCAAAGTCAAGAATGAATGAGTTTGTACCTGTGTTAGGTCTAACCTTAGGATTCTTGTAAGTAGCAGTGTTCTTCTTTCCGTTGATGTGGTAAGTTACAGTAAGCTGGACATTCTCAGCCTTGGCCTTTGTAAGTCCGTTGCCGGATACCCAAAGAGAAATAACTGATCTTGTGAGAACAGGAATATGTGTAACTGTGCCTGCTGTCTTGACTGTTGTACCGGACACATTTGTCTGTATGCCCATACCGCCGGGATAGTATCTCTTGCAGGTAACATCGATCTGGCTCTCATCGATATTGATAGCGCCGTTGTAGTCTGTATCAGAAATAAAAGGTGTAGCTGCGCTTGCAGTAACTGGAGTAGCAAATGAAGCTGCGGCAGGAATTGCCATTGTTGCAGCGAGTGATAAAGCTAAGACTGCTTTTTTAAGTCTGTTATTTTTCATAATATTTTCCCTCTCAAATTAAATTGATTAGTTAAGTTGCAGATGTTATGATCGATCATTTTATGCGTAAGTTATAACCTGCCTATATGTTAGCATTTCTAAACAGTTATGTCAATATACTTTCGTTATTTTTGTTTGCTCTTACAAATAAATGATAATACGAAGTGACTCTTCTTGTGCGACTTGATACACAGCCTATCACACAGCTTACACAATGCTTAAATTTCCCATAACTAAGCCTTAAATTTCCCTGAACGGAGTCTTAATAAATCCTGAAAAAAGTCTTAATCATTCCTGAATGCCGCACAAGTTATTCTAATGCAGAATTCATAATGCAGAATGCAGAATTGAATGTGTCTGCTGACGCAGACCTATTCAAATAAATCGCGCAGCGATACCAATAATTACGCATTACGCATTACGCATTAGAAAAGGCGCATACCCTTTTCAGAGCATACGCCTTGCGGTTATTCATTTATCAATTTCAGAGCGTACATTGTGTTTTCGACACAGTCCATACCGAAGTTATCCAGCACGAATGTCACGAACTTCTTCTGGTCATAGCCGTCACAGCAGAGCTTTACGAGCTTGCGGAAGCTGTTTACATACTTGAGGTAATCGTTGCCGAAGTCCACGTCAAGCGACAGCACAGCGTTCAGAGCCGCGGCAGCAACATAGTTCTCCTTTGATTCATAATCATTGTCATCATCAGCCGCGAAGTAGTTCTCGAGCTTGTCCCAGCCGTAATTCTCACCGACTGCTGCCAGCATAGCCGCATGATAGAAGAGAGTATCCTCAGCGCCGGGGTCGATGTCTTTGAGTATCCTGTCAAACTTGTTGTCAAAGCTCTCCGAGCCGTTGCTGAAATGCACATCTGTATCACGAAGATTGTCACAGTGCTGTATAGCCGTGAGCGCTCTTACGTTTGTGAGGTATTCATCGAAGTAACAGCCGCTCTCAAAGCGGAAAAAGCCGTAATTATCGTTGAAATCCGAAGGCTTTGAACCTATGCAGTAGGAGTGTCCCATTTCGTGCATGAGAGTCCAGCTTATCTCGTTCTTTCCGCTTGCAGCGAGTTCGAGCTCTGAGTTGGAGTAGTCCTCACATACGCCTATCATACCGAACTCATCACAGTCATCGTTGATGTGCCAGTTGCCGCTGAAAGCTCCGTTGGTGTCGGGATGGTCGAGACAGATATAGAGCTTGCCGAGTCTGACTTTAGTCATGTCGCTGAGGCTGTTTGCGAGCATACAGAGTCTCTTTGCCCATGCGACCATGTTCTCCTCCGAGAGCTCCTTAGGGTATCTTGTACAGATGATAACGTCCTCTCCGTCGGGAGTCTCAGCCTTTATCTGATAGTAGGAAGTGCAGTTGCTCTGCGGTGTTATGCTTGCTGAAATACAGCTTACATCCGTGCCGGATATCGGTGAAGTACAGAACTCAAACGATTCTCCGAGAGTAAGTATATCGTAGCTGAGTATATAGTCATTGTCTGATACACGAACGACATCGGGGTTCTTGTAAGCCGGTTCGTCATTCTCCTTGCCGCCGTAGTAGTAAGTTACGTCGAGTGAAGTTTTCTTTATCGCCTCGAAGTCGAGGTCTTCGCCGGTGATATTGAAAGTCACCATAGCTCTTGTGAAGATAGGCAGACTGTCCACTTCTTCGGAGCTAACGATAGTATTCGCAATAATATCCGTGGGGACTCTCAGTCCGCCGGGGTAGTATCTCTCTGCCTTGATCACTATCTGACTCTCGTCGATGTTTATCGCACCGTTGTCGTCAGTATCGGCAATAAACGGCGGTACCATAGTTACCTGTGTTATTACCTCTGATGTAGTAGCCGGTCCTTCTGTGGTAACGTCCGGGAACTCTTCCTTCTCCGATCGTGAAGTGGAAGTTTCGGCAGTAGCCGGTTCCGTGGTTTCCTCTGTTGTTTCGGTTTCGGATTCTTCTCCGGAAGTCGTCTCCTCCGGAAGTTCGTCGGTGGTGGTTTCTTCTGCTGCTGATGATGTCTCTTCGGTCATGTCGGGGAGTTGCTCTTCCTCAGTTGGTACAGAAGTTGTTTCTTCTTCGGCGGTCACCTCATCCGCCGCAAGAGTTGTCATAGAAGTGATAAGTGAATTTGCTGTAGGAAGTGCCATTGTTGCTGCAAGCGCTGCAGCGAGGATCGCTTTTCTGATCTCTGCTTTCATCATAATCTTTCCCTCTCTGTGGTAAATCGATCAAGCCTATTTCCTTTGCTTAGTGAAACGTATATCCCGATATATTACATAAATTTATCTACAACACTACCATAATATCATAAAAATGACAAAAAGTCAATATATATTTGCAATTTATATTTTATCTATTTTTGAAAATCTGACTATTAGTTAAAACTTGTTGCATTATATGATAAATAGCTATACACCTTGATTTGCACAGCTTAACTAAAATAATAGACTTTCATCATTTAAGCAGGAATTTTGACATATATTTTACAGAATGTAAATTATTCGTTTCCGGGGCAATTGTACTCTCTGTACATTTTCACTTCTCCGGGACATAAAAAAGCACCTGCCGCAGCAAGTGCTTTGTGTGTATTCAGTTACATTTTTTGTTGTTCATCATTGTTTTTCTTTTCTCTTTCTTTTTCAACCATAGCTAATAAAGTATTAATAGATGTTTCGGATAATCCTGTTTTGCCTTACATCAAATCAATGATTTCTTTTAAAAGGTCTTTGAATGAATCATATTCGTCAACTTTCCCATGGTCTTCCCATAGTATTTTACCGGTTTCTTTTGAAAAGCCGATGAATTGACCGTCGCCTATCACTTCACCGATTATGACCATTTCATCAGGTACTAATTCACAATCAGTTTTAAAATCTTCTAATCCGTTTATTATTGCAAGTTCGCTGCGAATATCTGAATAGCTTGAAAATCTGAGCCAGTCTTTGATTGATTCAGGTATTTTTATATTATGTTCTTTTTCCCATGAAGATATCTCTGCATCAGTGGCAGGTGGATCATAATCAAAATAATAGCCTTCATCTTCAAGTTCTTTACTTAGCTCGACTATCTGAGTTATTTCTTCTGTCAAACTGTTGTTTGGTATCTCCGGAATAAACATATATGTACCCCCTATCAGAATTATAGTGCTTTGTGTGTATTAAGTCAATGCGGTAAATCAGAGTTTATACTATTGATTCCGCATCTATTTTTTCTATTGTATCTTCAAGAATCGCTTTTCTTAGTTCTGTAAGCCATTCCGAAAAAGAAACAGCATCAAATGCATAGCTCTTATTTAACTCAAATTCATTATCAGACCATGAATCAAGAGGCGATTCATTATGCTGTATCAGTGCTTCCAGTTTATCAAGTGCCTTATAGACTTTTGCTTCTGTCGTTTCCTGCGCTTCCATTTCACTGTATAATGCTGAAATGTCTTTTGACAATTCGGTCGGCATTGAATCAATCCATTGCTGCAAAAGTGAATCCTCTGTTTTTCTATCCGAATCGGTTTTAATAAAGGTCGGAATATCACCAGTAAAGCATTCCCCAAGGTCATGAATCAGACACATACTTACTACTTTGTCCATATCAACATCAGGGAACTCCTTTTTCAGCATTAATGCCATAAGTGATACTCTCCAACTATGCTCTGCGACACTCTCCGTCCTTCCTTGTGAAGTTTTACAATGTCGAGGCGTATCCTTTAATCTTTCTGCTATATGTAGTATATCCAGGTATTCTCGCACATTCATATACATTTTTCCTCCATAAATCATGTGTGTGTATTCAGTCAATGCGGTAAATCAGAGTCTGATAAATAAACAAATATCTCTTTTATTATCTCATCAGAGGACTCTGTGCTGAATCCGTTCATTTGCATTATGAATACGCCTGACCAGTTATCATAGCTGACGATAATATGCTCTTTTTCCATGATTTCGCCATATTCAGGCATAAGCAGTTTTTCGACTCTGTCGATATCCTCAGCTGTCAGGACAGAGTTGTCGCACGATAAATGACCATTAGCTATTGTACATAGTTCCCAGCCATTTTCACTTTTTTTATGAATCATTGTGTTTCTCCCTGTGGTATATGCTTTGAGCTATTCAGTTTCAGGTTTTAGCCAGTCACTAAAATCTATTATTTCAAAATCGTCATTAAGTTCATTTCTTATCAACGCTAAAAGTCTTTGTCCCTCATTGTAAATAGACATTCTTTCACTCACAGACAGCGGACTCGGTCCGCCGGGATCGCCCCAGTCTATGACATCCATAATGCTGTCATCAAACTTTTCCAAATCACTGATCAGTAAGGGTGATAGACCAAGGTCACTGTATTCTATTGACAAATCATATTTATCTTTTGCCGCTTCATTATATCCCCATAAACTTGTGGTAAAATATTCAGGAAAAAAACGCAGAATGTATTTTTTCATTTTCTCCTCCTTAAATCATGTGTGTGTATTCAGTCAATGCGGTAAATCAGGATTTGTCTGTTAATGATTCCACATTATTCCTGTTGCCGTAAGTATTTCTCTTACATCATCAGCATTACAGTTTTCTCTTTTTGCAATCTCATCATAAGAATAGTACTCCCCCGATTCTCTGTTCTTATAGATATCCATTCTATAAGCGACTATTTTATTAATAAAGTCGTCAGAATATTTCGTTAATCCAAAATCTTCTCCTAAAGTAGTCATAATGTATTACTCCTTTTAAATCACGTTTCAGCGAAGAAAGCCCCTTGCTTCCTCCCATACCCGAATTATAGCACAGCAGGGCGATAAAGTCAATCAGAATGAGGAATGCTCTTCCGGCACAAATGTAGATTTTGTAGATTTTCAGTGTAAGGTTTTAAAGTTTCTTAGGCTCGCGAAAAGGTTACACCAGTTTTCTACATTTTCTATATCTGTTACTTACTCGCCATAATATAGCCGTTTATCACATTAAATGCCGTCTTGCCCCCTATCGTTCCTGTTTCTGACAGTAAGTCTCTCTTTCTCAGCATATCCATAAACCTGCCCTTGTTCTCCACGAAGTAGCCGTTCGTCCTGCACCACTCACGGTAGCGGTTATATGCGTCCTTTGCCGTGACTGCTCCGGTGCTGTCCTCTTCGAGACACTCCCCGAGGAACATCTCAAACTTGTCGGAGTTCTGCGCGTACTCCCTTGTAGCTATCCCGACTGAGATAGGCAGCAGCATTCCCTCTTTGCGGTAGAGCTCCAGTCCCTCTGTGAGCCAGTTTATCACCGCGGAGACGTTCTCCGGCGACCTGAGCTTCTGTTTCAGCGTTATGTCCTGTTCCCCCGGCTCGAAATGCCTGTCAAAGGTTATCACGTTCACTCGGTTGGACGTAAAAAGGCTGTCGTCCGTCACTTTCGGCAGATAATTCGTGTTTATGAATATCGTGAACTGCGGTATATACTCGAAACTGTTCTCGAAAAGCCGTCTTGCCGTTATGGTGTCGCCGCCCGTAAGAGACTTCACCAGAGCCACGTCAAATGCCATAGACTGCGGCGGTTCACTCACGTTAAGGAAGCGCACTCCTGCCAGTCTTGCAAGGTCTTCTGAAGCTGTACGGCTGTCCTTTTTCTTCATCGCAAGAGTCTCCGGCGGTGTATTCGCCGCGTAGTCCCCGAGAGCGTAGCCAACCGTGGAGAGCATAGTAGACTTGCCGTTGCGCGTGGACGCTCCGTAGAAGATAAATAGCCTTTCCAGGTCTGCCCTGCCCGTGAGAGCGTAGCCGAGAGCCTTCTGCAGAAAGCGCTGTTTCTCCCTGTCGTGGGGCATTACCTCCTCGACAAAGCGTTCCCACAGCTCGGACTTAGCTCCCCTGTCGTAGTCGGCGTTGCACATCTTCGTTATCAGGTCGTCCGGAGAGTGTTCCCTGAACCTCATGCTGTCCAGTTCAAGTGTACCGTTCCGGAAATTGAGCAGATTAACGTCCCTGTCGAACTGCTCCCCTGTGATACAGAGAGTGTCCGCGCTGTCCTTTATGAGCACATCACGCTTGTTCTTGCTGCCGTAACGCACGTAATACCCGTAGAACTGCTGTCGTTCGGCTTCGTCCGTAATGCTTATGCTGTGACGGATCAGCAGGTCGAAAAATTCCTTCGCAAGCTTGTGTGCAGCCATTCCGCCTGCGTCCTTCTCCCACACAGCGCCGTTGTAGTGGTACCACTCCTTCGCAGTCACCGAGTAGCGCAGTTCATCACGGTACAGCTTCGCAAAAAGCTCGCTCGTCCCCCTGTCGTTGTAGCCGCAGTTCAGCGGGTCAAGCACCGTCAGGTGGTTCAGTTTGCTCTCTTCCCTCAGCTTCGCCCTGAAACTCTCGTCGAACTCAGCCAGACAGCCAAGCTCCTGCGCCCTCTCCCTCGCGTCCGCAAGAAGTTCCGCACGTTCGCTCTGTTCAGCCGTCATGTACGTCCTTTCACAGAAGTCCGGCGTGTACCTCAGGAACTGTTCACGCTCCGCCAGCGTGTTTTTTCTTTCAGTGTTCGTCATGATTTAACACTCCTTTCACTAAGGGGCGAAAATCGGACAGTTTTCAATGCAAAACCATTGAATAACGGAAATTGTTTACAAAAAGTTTATATTTGAGGGTGAAATGGGGGTTCTCGTAACGATTATTGGATAAGAGGAACGGCAATTCACGCAGCGACTATTGAATCAGCGGACCGCCAAAGGCGGCCCCTACACTGGTGAGAGAATGTTCATAATCAGTCTATTGACAATTCTGAGAATCTGATATAATAAAACTTGGAAGTGATGATATGGCTGAGATAACAAAGCTGGGAACATTACAAACTCAGCCACTTGAAAAAGAATTCGGAAAATTGAACTGACCGAAAGGCTTCTGCCAGTTTCGAGTATTATGCGAAAAATACCGAAAAACAGCCTGATTTAAGAGCTTGATTTCGAGTGGCTTTTAGTATTTTTAAGCAGTTTTTAGTAACAATATGTGGCAAACAAGGGGCTGAACGGACATGCAATATTTGAAAATCGAATCCAAGAGATGCCCCATCTTTTAATCTTCATAATAGAATCTATACGATTGATATTCCTTATTGTAGCCACAGAGCTTCAGCAATACATATCCTTCATGCCATTCAACAGAATAATTTGATTCATCTAACGTTTTCCCTTTATTATTAATTTCTGTGCTAAAGTGTGCTAATTCTTTGTTGTGAGAATAAACGCTGATAGTTACTTTAGTTGATCCGTTAATTGCTAACGGTGACTCTGGTTGTGCTTGAAAAGCAATAATTTTACAATAATTATCAGTGTAAGGTGAATTCTTTGTAAACCATTTTTCATCTTCTCCATATTGAAAATCAACCTTCATAAAGAATAAGCAATAGATATTTAAAATTGCTTGAAGTATAACGATAACGGTAAGTGGAATAACTGCTTTTTTCATAAGTATTAATCTCCTTCTATTTCTGCGTATATTTTGTCATATATATAGGCAGTATCACACACAACAAATCTTAACTTTTTTCATTTAATTAATCATCATAATATGATTATTAATGTTAGGAACAAATCTAATTAATTGTCACTATTACTGTTATCATTTTTAAAATCTTTATAATAAAACCGGTATGTTCCGCTTAATGATCCATTGTCGTTGAAAAATGCAATAGAAATATGATCGTCGTTTATTGAAAGATTATAATTATTATCTGATAATGATTTGCCATTAGTTTGTATACCGGTTTCAAATTGAATAATAATCTTATTTTTTTCGGAATCATAAATCTCAATACGTGCTCTTGAAGTCCCTCCCCAAGAAGCCTTGCCAATTTCTTTACCTGTTATTGTATAGCCACGTTCTGATTTTTTAAACCAATTGCTTGCCGAATCTGAATCATTTGAAAAAAAGAACATAATTGTACATATACTTGTTATCAATAGTAAGATAAAAACAATGACGTTTACAAAGACTATTTTTTTATTCATTATTTATCCTCTCCATCAAAAAAATTACAAATGCATCTCTTGCTGCACGAGACTGATCGATTGAAAAATTATAAACTATACCGTCTTTTTCAAAAAGAAAGCGAGCCTACGCGAGCGTCAACGTGGAAGCTCGCACAGGCTCTGTGCTGTTGTATGTGCCGCTATCCGGGAATACTTCCGTGAGCGAAAGCAGAGTAAGCTCTGCCGCAAAAAGTGAACGAGTAAAACGAGTGCCCCCGTGGAAGGGGGCACAGACTCTGTGCTGGAGCTGATGATCGGACTTGAACCGACGACCTACGCCTTACCAAGGCGTTGCGCTACCGACTGTGCCACATCAGCATTAACATATAATATTATACAGCAACGGCATATGAAAGTCAATAGGCGGCAAATTAATTTTTTATGTTAATTAACGCAGGACTTGACAAGAGAATTCAAATATGGTATCATTAATGCATGGAAAATACGAGGAACGGATAAAAGCCGTGCATAGCCTGATCCAGAGAGTTCCCGGTCGGTGCGAGGGAACGACGGCGCATGGAGAATTACATCCGGGAGTTGCCGTGCTGAAATGCCAGTAGGTCCGGTCGGGTTTGCCCGTTACAGCTTCAATGAGGTCGGATAATTCCGGCGAAACAGGGTGGTAACACGGAACATTTCGTCCCTGACAGTTTTTTGTGCTGTCAGGGGCTTTTTTAGTTTGTTCAGACAGGTCAGTACAGCGGTATTTCAATGAAAGGTCGTGATAGCAATGAGGTCGCCCGACGAGCTCATTCTTTATGCAAGGCAAGGTGAACTACTATGAAGACTTATACGATTATAGGCGGTGTCAACGGTGTCGGCAAGAGCAGTCTGACAGGTGTTCTCATAAGAAAGAACAACGACCTCGGACTTATCATTGATACCGACAAGCTCAATGCTGAATTCGGCGGTGACCGCATCAAAGGCGGAAAGAAAGCTATCAGCCTGATAGATAAATGTATAGAGGACGGTCTCAGCTTCACTCAGGAGACCACTCTTTCAGGCGTAAGAACGCTCAAAACCGTCAGACGTGCCCTCGAAGCCGGCTATTATGTCAAGCTCTGCTATATCGGCGTAAGCTCCTGCGATGAGAGTCTGCTCCGCATACAGAACAGAGTACGCAAAGGCGGACATGACATTCCGGCAGAAGATGTAAAGCGCCGCTACGAAAAGCGTTTCAGCGACCTTGCAGCCGTTCTTCCCTACTGCAACGAAGCCGAATTCTGGGACAATGAAAACGGTTTTGCTCAGGTCGGCGAATACAAGAACGGTACTCTGACGGTCTATGACAGCAACGTCCCCCAATGGCTCAGAGAACTAAAACAATACATTACCAACATAGAGGATTAAACTATGAACAAAGCAATCACAGCTGTTTTAGCAGCACTTACATTGACCGTTACATTAACAGGCTGTTCCGGTTCCGGGGACAGTTCGTCAAAGGATTCAGCAGCGACTACTACTGCTGCTTCAACCATAAACAGCACACAGGACGCTTCCGGAAAGAATAAGGACTCCTCACACTTCAAGCTCCCGACAATGCCTGTTATCGTTACAGAAGGCTCAGCGCAGTCTACGATAATGGCTGTCAGCTGCAATACTGATGAGCATGACGGAAAAGTTGATGTATCACTTGCTTTCAGCATTGATCCCGAGAACAACAATGCTAAAAAGTTCAGTTACAAGATAACGGACGAAAGCGGTTCATATACAGAGAAATGTACTCTTTCGACAGATGGTCCTGTAAAAGACGACGTTATCGTTGTCAAAATAAAAACACACGTACCTGATCCAACGGCGAATTACACCATCGAGATCGTAGATCCCGAGACAGAAGCTACATCATAATCAAAGTGTAAACCCAAATATGATAAACCATTACTGATAAAGAGGAATTAACTATGTTGAACAGCAAACAATTTATGGAACGGTATAATATCAGCAAAGATAAACTCAAAAAAATGATTCCATATTTGCAAGGGGTTGAACAGTGTCCTTGCTGTAAACAATATATGTTTAACGACGATGTTAAGCCTATATACATCCCACACAAAACAAGATTAAAGAATAATCCCAAAAAGTATTACATATATGTTCTTGAAGCGCTCAACAATAATATGGAATTGATTCCTGAAGCATCCCTGATTGATAACGATCAAATCGCAACTTGCATACGCGAATTAAAAGCAGCTGAATGGATAGCCATAAAAGTTGGCAGACCAGCCGGCTCTTTGGATTATCACGATTATATGCCTTCACCCATCTGTCCCGACCTTAATTCAAAAACAGAAGTATTATTAAAAGCCCTCGAAGTTGCTCTTCGAGGAATAGCGCAAGGTGTTACAGCTGGTCTAGCACAAGGTTAATACATAATAATAAAGGAGAAATAATAATGACTACTTTTGAAGAACTCAGACGCAGAGGTCTCCTCGCTCAGCTCACAGATGAGAAAGAGATCGAGGAACTCGTAAATGCCGGAAAGGCAACTTTCTACATTGGTTTTGACCCCACAGCCGATTCACTCCACGTTGGACACTTCATGGCGCTCTGCCTTATGAAGAGACTCCAGATGGCCGGCAACAAGCCTATCGTACTTATCGGCGGCGGTACAGCTATGATCGGTGACCCCACAGGCAAGACTGATATGCGTAAGATGCTCACAGCCGAGACTATCCAGCACAACGTTGACTGCTTCAAGAAGCAGATGAGCCGCTTCATCGACTTCTCAGACGACAAGGCTATCGTCGTAAACAACGCAGACTGGCTCATGAACCTCAACTACATCGAAGTTCTCCGTGAAGTCGGCGCACAGTTCAGCGTAAACCGTATGCTCACAGCTGAATGCTACAAGCAGAGACTCGAGCGCGGTCTTTCATTCCTTGAATTCAACTACATGATTATGCAGAGCTACGACTTCTACCAGCTCTTCCAGAAGTACGGCTGCAATATGCAGTTCGGCGGCGATGACCAGTGGAGCAATATGCTCGGCGGTACAGAGCTCATCAGAAGAAAGCTCGGCAAGGATGCTTACGCTATGACAATCACTCTCCTCCTCAACAGCGAGGGAAAGAAGATGGGTAAGACCGAAAAGGGCGCTGTATGGCTCGATCCCGAGAAGACTTCACCCTACGACTTCTACCAGTACTGGAGAAACGTTGACGACGCTGACGTTATCAAGTGCCTGAAGATGCTCACATTCGTTCCCGTTGAGCAGATAGAGGAAATGGAAAAAACTATGGAGGGCGCACAGTTCAACGCTGCAAAGGAGCTTCTCGCATTCGAGCTCACTAAGCTCGTTCACGGCGAGGAAGAAGCTGTCAAGGCTCAGAACGCTGCAAAGGCTCTCTTCGGCGGCAGCGGCAACAACGAGAATATGCCTGTTGCTGAAATTGACTCAGCTGACCTCACAGACGGCGCTATCGGTCTCCTTACTCTCCTCGTTAAGGCAGAACTCGCTCCCTCAGTTTCAGAGGCTCGCAGACTCGTCCAGCAGGGCGGCATCACAGTCGATGACGTTAAGATGTCAGACCCCAAGGCTCAGATCACTATCGGCGACGGCGTTATAGTCCGCAAGGGCAAGAAAGCCTTCAAGAAGTGCGTAGTTAAGTAAATAAGAAAGGACGGTGTTAAGCCGTCCTTTTTATTTATATTATTCTTCGTCTTCGCTGTCAACATCGTCAACTTCATCGAGTTCTTCATCTGTATCGAGGTCATCTTCGTCGTCTGCGGCAGCGTCCTCACCTACAAGGTCAGCGTCCTCGGGATCGCTTACACAGGAACTTGATACCCAGCCCTGACAGTAAGACTCTTTGCCCTTGAGTGTGCTTGAGTCATAGCTGAAAACATAGTGAAAAGCTGACTGATAGTCGTAGAGGTTCTTATCCTTTGAAACGATGTAGATAGAGAACTGGTTTCCTGAATCGCTGAAACAGTCCGCATAGTCAACACCGTAATACTCATACTGCTTGTAGCCCTGTGCGCGGAGGAACTCCTTTATCTTGTCGTAGTCCATATCGGACTTGAACGGAAGTCCCTTTGCGAGGAAAGTAGCACTCTGCTCCTTGTCCACCTCGCTTACCATGTCGATAACGCCGTCAGTTACCTTTGTATGGTCGTTAAGTCCGGCATTTCTGTTCTCGAAGGTAACGCTTATCTTAAGGTTAGGATCGCTTATCGAAGTAAGCTGAACTGTCTTGTTTGTCTTGCCCAGCAGGTATTCGTCTGTCTTTATGGGAGACATATCGAACTCCTTGCCGTACTTTGTGATGAAATCCCCGATAGTCATGTAGCCGCCCTGTCTGAACACGCAGTTGCCTATCTGCACAAGACCTTCGGAAAGATCAGCGTTGAGTATCTCGGGAGTCGGCTCGTACTTTATCTTAGCCGCAGTTGTCGGCTCTGTTGATGCTGCAGTGCTCTCAGCTGAAGCGTCAGCTGTTGTTGTCTCACCTGTTGTCTGAACGGCAGAAGTTGTCTCCTTGCTGCCTGACTCTGAGTCGGATTTTTTGTCTCCGCAGCCTGTCATCGCAACTGCACCCAGTGAGAGTGCGAACATGAAAGCCGCAGTTTTGCTGATTCTTCTCATTGTAAATTACCCTTTCTAAATTACATTTTGTAATAGCATTGTAATACTCAATTGTGACAGCTGTGTGAAAAACGATGATTTTCAGCAAAATTGGTACAAGTATTCCACTTATTCCGCAATTAATGAACACTCCCCCTCTCTGCGGCAGGGCAAAAAAACTGCCGGGCCCCGCATTATCAGGACCCGGTGATATGCTGTTTTTCAGTTAAAGCGGCTTTGCTCAGAGCGTATAGCCCTTTTCCCTCAGCCTGTCTATGACCTCACCAAGCACTTCCGCATTGGTCGATGAAACAGAGTGCAGGAGCAGTATCTCGCCCCCGTGTGCGGACTCTGTGAGCTTTCTGACGGCTTCTTCCGGTGACGGCTGTGCATCGGTCTTCCAGTCCACATAGGCGTAGCTCCAGAAGACTGTTCTGTAACCGCACTTCTTAACCGTTTCAAGAGCCGCGTCGGAATACTCTCCGCACGGACATCTGAACAGCTGCATCTGATAGCCGTAGTTGTTCATCACGAAATTGTGCAGAGACATTATCTCCTTCTCGGCTTCTTCCTCTGAGAGCTCCGGCAGGCTTGCGTGAGTCATACCGTGGTTGCCGAGAACGTGTCCCTCAGCTATCATTCGCTTCACAAGAGCGTGTTCCTTCTTAGCGTAGTCGCCTGTCAGGAAGAACACCGCCGTGACTTCCTTGTCTCTGAGCGTATCAAGTATCTTGGCCGTGTAGCCGTTCTCGTAGCCCTGGTCGAAGGTCAGTATTATCCTCTGCGAGTCAGCTGACAGAGCGCAGGCATCAAGCTCGGCATACCGGCTCGTGAAGTCCACCGCTCCGAGAGGGCGGTTCTTTTCGTCAACGTCAGTTCCCTGACCGTAGCCTTTCTTCGTGGTATCAGCTGCATACACCGCTGTACCGGTCAAAGACAGAGCCGTAAGAGCTGCCGCCGACTGTATCAGTATCTTCATCGGACATAGCTCCTTCCGGTGTCTGCGGAGTATTTCTCCGCATTGCTATTATCCCACCGGGAGCGTCAGTTATTACTGCCATAAAATGAAAACGGCAGCCGTACAAGCTGCCGCTGAAAGCTATGTATAAAGAAGTCACCGTCTCTGCCTTGTCCGGAAGTCCGCGCTGACTCAGTTACTCAAGCCTGGAGATATGATCTTACAAGAGCCTGGAGAAGCTCGTCACGGTCTATGTGACGGATAAGGCTTCTTGCATTATTATATGTGGTTATGTAAGTCGGGTCCTCTGACAGTATATAACCAACTATCTGATTGATCGGGTTATAGCCCTTCTGAACGAGGGCGTCATAAATTACCGTAAGATTTCGGCGGAGTTCTGCCTCCTTGTCCTCGTTAACGGTAAAAGTCATCGTTTTATCAAACATTTATATCAGCCTCCTGACGGGTAAAACTGCTCCGCTCCGGTGATACAGCCGGAAATGAAGCAAGGGAAGAAAATAAACGCTCCCTATGTATATATTATAACCTAATTCTATCGATTTTTCAATAGCAAGCCGATATTTTTCCCGATTTGACTGTATTTGCTCCCCGAATTTATATATTTTGCACAATATGTACTCCGGAGACAGAGCTCCGGAATCAGGTTTCTGCTCACTCGCAGCAGCCTGTTCTCTTCACAAAAGAGTTGCAGTCTGTACACTCCGGAACAGTTGGATCGTCCTCGTGAGTTCCGACTGAGATACAGTTAAGACCGCAGTAATTCTCGGTCACCATATTATGCTGGCATTGTGAAACGCTGCACTTGATGTGGTCATTTTTCTTGTGTTCCTGCATTATCGTTCTCTCCTTGACATTTGTATATGATCCCGGCGGATCAATTATATTATAGCCGTTTCTGTGATAAATATTCACAGAGAGTTTATTAAAAATTAACAATTGTATCTGTTGACAAATCGAAATTTGTATGCTATAATAATAAATGTAAAGAGAAGGAAATATTGAAGAAAACCCTCCAAAGCAATCACACGGTACGCTGCCGTTTCTGCTATTTGAATGCTTTTTCATTCCCCCTTAGTAAGCCCTCCCCTATCCACATCGGGGAGGGCGACTCCTTAAAACTCCACAGGCACAAAAGAAGAGAAAGAGAATAGAAAACATGCTTGTGTCTATACTTCCAACATAAAAGAACAGCCATAGGGATGCGTTATGCTCCTTATGGCTGTTCTGCATTTCAACTGTTTATGTACACGAAGTTACTTGAACTCAAGCCTTGTTTACGCTTCCGAAGAGTTCCATCTTCTCCTTTACCTTAGCCTTGATAGCCTCAAAGCCGGGTGCGAGGAGCTTTCTGGGATCGAAGCCCTTGCCCTGCTGATCCTTGCCAGCTTCGATGTACTTTCTTGTAGCCTCAGCGAATACGAGCTGACACTCTGTGTTTACGTTGATCTTTGCAACGCCGAGTGAGATAGCCTTTGTGATCATATCGTCAGGGATACCTGTACCGCCGTGGAGTACGAGAGGCATATCGCCAACCTTCTTGTTGATAGCCTCGAGAGTCTCAAAGCTGAGTCCCTCCCAGTTTGCAGGATATACACCGTGGATGTTACCGATACCAGCTGCGAGGAAGTCTACGCCGAGATCAGCGATCATCTTGCACTCGTCGGGATCAGCGCACTCGCCCTTACCGATAACGCCGTCCTCTTCACCGCCGATAGCACCAACCTCAGCCTCGATAGAGAGACCAAGACCGTGAGCAACGTTTACGAGCTCTGTTGTCTTAGCAACGTTCTCGTCGATCGGGAAGTGTGAACCGTCGAACATGATTGATGTGAAGCCAGCCTTGATGCACTTGTAGCAGCCCTCATATGAGCCGTGGTCGAGGTGAAGTGCAACAGGAACTGTGATGCCAAGAGACTTATCCATAGCTGCAACCATTGCTGCAACTGTCTCGAAGCCTGTCATATACTTACCAGCACCCTCAGAAACGCCGAGGATAACGGGAGAATTGAGCTCCTGAGCTGTGAGAAGGATAGCCTTAGTCCACTCAAGGTTGTTGATGTTGAACTGGCCTACTGCGTATTTGCCTGCTCTTGCTTTCTGGAGCATTTCGGTAGCTGAAGTTAACATAGATAAATTCCTCCTGAGAATTTCATTTACAGGGCACAAAACCCTATCGTTAATATTATATCACACTATTCTGCAAATTGCAAGTAGAAATTTCCGTTTTTTACAAATTACGCCCGGCGGTGTTTTTCAGTCTCCTGAACGGATACGAACAGCATTATCACCATTATTATGAGCATCACAGACGGTACCGGCGAAGTCTCACGGTGTACCGCCGCACGGACAGTCGAAACTGTCACAGTCTCGTTCCGCAGGAAATACGGCATAACGGCTCTGCCCACACCAAAGCTGAGGACACCTGCCGCCGCTCTCATCAGCACCACCGGCGCTGTTCTGAGTCTGCCGCTGTTTATTGCCTGTATCTGGAACATCACGCAGACTCCCCCGAAGGAAGTCAGTCCGCACAAGTACGGCAAAAGCTGCCAGTTGCCTTTCTCCATGCCGTCAGCCGCCGTAATATCGAGAATTGTCCTTATCACCTGATGTGCATTCTCCACCGGAAGACCGCTCAGGTCAGACAGTAAACTCCCTGCCGCTGTTGTTATCCCCGTCCGGTCAAGCGCTGAAGACACCGCCGCAAACGCCATTATCATAAAGCAAACTCCGGCAAGCGAACGCCCTGCCGACAGCGTACACTCCGTGACCGTTCCGGCATCTATCCGGACTCCCCTGCCCCTCTCGCACGGGACTGCTCCGCGTCTCAGAAAGGGCGACATCACAAGCGCAAGTATCACATTCGCTGTCACAGATGACACGAATATCACTTTGCCCGCTGTCTCCGAGCCGTACAGCTGATGTGCTATAACTCCGTTTATAAAGGCAGGTCCTGCACCGAAGCACAGTCCGCCGAGAAGTTCCGCACGGCGCTTGCTCACTCTCCCCTCATCGTACATAGCTCCGAGCATTTTTGCTCCCACAGGATAGCCTGCCGCCATACTCAGCAGGAACACTGCGAACTCCTCTCCGTTCATCCCGAAAACCTTACGTGCAGGCAGGTCTGTCAGTCTCCCGAAGGACCTGCACACGCCGCTCCTCACAAGCACAGACGATACCGCTGTCATCGCAAACAACGACGGTATCACCACATACAGGCAGCGTTCTGCCGCTCCCGAAACAGCTCCGCTCACCGTTCTGCTCTCTGTTATAATGTACACAGCCATAAGCAGGACGGCAGCCGTTTTCAGCACCGCAGGCATATTTTTCAGCTTCACTTTCATATACATCACCTGTACATACATATTATTTATAACGTAACATTATACATACGAGGTGATAAGATGTTTGGTTTGCTTGCTGATATTGCGGCTGACTCGCTCTGGCTCAGACCGCAGATATATTTTGACTGTGACCGCGAAATGGTCATAGAAAACTGCCGCCGCATAGAGGAATACAACGAGGTCTGCATACGCCTTGTCTCTGACAGGCTCGGCATAACGGTGTGGGGAAGCTCGCTCGAAGCCGACACATACGGCTCCGGCGGACTTGTGATACGCGGCAGGATCACACAGGTGGAATTCGAGGAAAGGGAGTGCCGCAGCAGATGAAAGACCAGCTGAGAGGCTGTATACGCATAAGCGCTGAGGGAAAGGAGCTTTACCGGTTCATTAACGGCATACACGGTCAGCGGATAAACTGCCGGAGTCAGAAATGCCGCAGGGACGTTTTCTCCGCTTTCATTTACCGGCGTGACCTCGCCGCCGTCACCCGGCTCGCAGAATCGAACGGAATACAGCTCACCTGCCGGGAGTATACCACAATATCCTCGTTCCTGCTGAGGTACCGGAAACGCTTCGGCTTGCTAATCGGCGCTGTCATAGTGATAGCTTCGGTGCTGTACTTCTCCGGAGTCGTTATGACCATCGAGATACAGGGGAACTCCGCTGTCAGCGACAATGACATCATCGCCGCTCTTGACGAGCTTGGCATAAGGCGCGGTGCTGATATAAGCGAACTCGACTTCCACTGGTGTGAGAACGAGCTCCGTGTCAGAGTCGAGGGAATATCGTGGGCTTCCATAAGGCGTACCGGCAACCGCATAGTCGTTGAGATCACGGAGGTAGTCAGAGCGCCGGAAGCGCCTAAAATGCGCGTTCCCTGCAATATAGTCTCCACGAAAAAGGCCAAGATAACCTCGTTCACCGTGCAGGACGGCTTCCTCATGCACAAGATCGGCGACTACGTCCGGGAGGGCACTCTCCTTGTGAGCGGAGTTTCCACAAGCAGCTCCGGAAATATCATGCTCCATCACTCGATGGGCAGTATCATCGGAGTTTACGACGAACAGGTAACTTTCTCCGGTTCGTTCACGCCTGTTCGCACAGTTAAGACCGGCAGGGAACGGAAAGAGCGCTCGCTGAGGCTGTTCAGTCTGAATATCCCCCTGTATCTCGGCAGGAACAGTTTCACGGACTATGACACGGAGACCTCGGAGTCTCCCCTTGTGCTGTTCGGTAAGACTCTCCCCATAGCCGTCGAACACAGGCGCTTCACCGAGACTGCTCTGACAGGCATAACCCTCACCGAAGAACAGCTTGAAGACGAACTCAACAGGAAGATATTCATATATGAGAAGAATTTCATCGGCGAAGATACAAAAATTCTTTCGCGCAGCATAGAAAAAAGCATCACTCCGGACGGAATGACACTGACGGTAAACTATTCTCTTGAGGGCGACATAGGCAGAGAGAAGGAGCTCCTCATTAAGAACTGAATGCACAAGAAAAGGGACACACCAGCGTGTGTCCCTGATATTTTAATCGTACTGTATCTTTTCTTTTTTGAAGAACTGTCCGATAGCCTCGCTGGCTGAAAGTGTGATGAACACTGCAACACAGCAGATAAGTGCGATACCGTAAAGAGCCGCTATCTTCGGCATAGGACCTTCGTGCTGGGGTATCATGCCGATACCCGGGAAGATCTGCAGGAAGCTGAGCAGCAGATAGGACAGCGATGCGAGAGTCTTGAAGATATTCAGACCGCTTATGAGTCCGAGTGCGCTTACGCCTGCGATTGCTGCAAGGTAGAGTGAAAGATCCTCGACCTTTGAGCTGATACCGCTCATATTCTCCTTGTACGGGAGTCCGAGCTGTCCGGAATAGAGAAGATAGAAGCATACTGCGCCGATAACGCCGATTATCGCAACGATAAGTGTAACAGTAAAGCCTTTCTTTGCGAGCTCTGCCTGACGCTCTTCCTTGAGTGCGAGCATCATTCGCAGACTCTCCTTGGAGTCCTTCTGTTCGGATACGAGGGAAGCCGATACCTTGTTTCTTGCTTCGCTCTTTGCACGCTCAACATCTTCGTCAACGAATTTGCGGACGTACTTGGGAGTTTCCGGCTCGTCATCAAGTATAGGAGCTGTAACAGGAGCCTCAGGCTGTGCGGGAGTTTCCTTCTTCGGAGGAGGAGTATAGTTATCCTCGTCCAGCACAGGAGCCTTTACCTCTTCAGGAGGTGCAACAGCGCCGAGCTGTGTACGTCTCATATCAATGACCTGCTTCTGCTTGTCAGCCGGGAGGGCATCAAAACGTGATCTGAGCTCCGGTGTAAGGCCGTTGATTATATCATCGTCTGACATAACGAGCGGCTTATTCTCTACGGGAGCTGTATAGCCGTCGTCGAGAACGGGAGCGGAAACACCTGTGGGAGCGCCCTTCTTAGCGCTGCTGTCAGGTGTATAGGTATCCATATCATCAAGTACAGGGGCAGAAACGCCTGTGGGGCCGTCTTTCTTTGAGCTCTCCGGTACATATGTATCCATATCGTCGAGCACAGGAGCAGAAACTCCTGTCGGGCCGTCCTTCTTTGTGGAAGGCGCAACATAGTCTATATCATCGAGGACAGGTGCGGAAACTCCTGTGGGAGCGCCCATTTTAGGCTGATCCGGTGTGTAGTCTATGTCTTCCGGCAGACCGCCGCCGAAGCTGTTTTCATCGTACATTCGATTCACCTCATATTCTGAAATGGCGATATATTCTTATCTTTCGAGTATCTGGGTTCTGTCGGGACCGATGCCTACCATGCTTACAGGACAGCCAACGAGTTCTTCAAGACGCTCGATGTAGCGCTTGCAGTTCTCAGGAAGCTCATCGAAGCTGGTGCACTTTGAGATGTCTTCTGTGAAGCCGGGGAATTCCTCGTAAACAGGTGTGCATCCCTCGAGATCCTCAAGAGTTGCAGGGAAATTCTCTGTAACTGTTCCGTCGGGCTTCTTGTATGCTACACACATTTTGAGTGTGGGGATATTTGCGAGAGTGTCGAGCTTGTTGATAGCAAGGCTGTCAAGGCCGTTTACTCTTACAGAGTGACGAACGATAACTGCATCGAACCAGCCTGTTCTTCTCGGACGGCCGGTTGTTGTACCGAACTCGCCGCCGACATTTCTGATCTGATCGCCTGTTGCGTCATCGAGCTCTGTCGGGAAAGGTCCCTTGCCTACTCTTGTTGTATAAGCCTTAGCAACACCGATGATGTTTGTGATGACCTTAGGACCTACGCCTGTTCCTACACATACGCCTGCTGAAAGGGGATGTGAGGAAGTAACATAGGGATATGTACCGAAATCTATATCGAGAAGAGTTGCCTGTGCGCCCTCGAACATGATAGTCTTGCCTGCCTTGTGAGCATCGAATGTGAGAACGGATACGTCGTCCATGTAGGAAGCAAGGCGCTTGCCGTACTCTGTATACTCCCTGGTAACAGCGTCGAGGTCGAATGCTTCGCCGCCGTATACTTCGGTGATTATCTTGTTCTTGAGCTTACCTGTGGACTGTATCTTTTCTGCGAGTACCTCAGGATGAACGAGATCGTACATACGGATTCCGCAGCGCTCATACTTATCCATATATGTAGGGCCGATACCGCGCTTTGTAGTACCGATGTCCTTGCCGCCGCGGAAAGCCTCTGAAAGACCGTCGAGAGCGATGTGCCAGGGCATTACGATCTGTGCGCGGGGATCAACTTTGAGATGTCCCTCTGTCTTGATGCCTCTCTCAGCAAGGCTGTCGAGTTCGCCTATGAAGTCCTTAGGATCAAGAACAACTCCTGCGCCGATAAGGCAGAGTGTATTCGGGTAGAGAATACCGGAAGGAATAAGGTGGAGCTTGTATACCTCACCGTTATTTACAACAGTATGACCGGCATTGTTGCCGCCCTGTGAACGTACTACTACGTCAGCTCGGGAAGCGAGAATGTCGATGATCTTACCTTTACCCTCGTCGCCCCATTGTGTTCCAACTACAATATTTGCAGGCATTACAATTCCTCTTTTCATATTATTAAGTTGTGCATAAGCACGGTTACATCTTATTATATCACAGCTTGCAGTGAATTGCAAGGGGTTGCGCCCGATTTTTTCAAAAACTGCTCAAAGCCCTGTGCTGACGGTAATGCTGTTATCCTCCCGGTAATATTCTGTTACCGATTTTTAATTGACGGGATTTGTAAAATAGAGTATAATGTTGTTGACGGGGAAATCCCGGAATTTTACGATCGGGAATGATATTATGGGATCAGATAAAAAAAGGATAACCGCGCTCCTCTCTGCGGCAGCTATGGCGATGTCAATGTTTTCGTGCAACTCTGTTTCGCACAACAGCAGCGACAACACTCTCGCAGGACTCGACTCAGCAGAAGATGAACACGGTGTGGTAGGAAACAGCCATATCTACACAGAAACTGAAACTGCTACTTCTACGGTAACAACTGCTGCGACAACAACAGCTGCTGCCACGACCACTACGGTCACAACGACACAGGCTGTCATAAAGGGCGACCTCTGCGACTGTGCCGGAAATGTGCTCGTATACAGCGAATACGAAGGCGATACGAGCGTCCGCTACTACGATCAGAACCACAAGATAAGCTTTGCAAATATACTCAGCAGAGAATCAGGCGGTCTTGACAGCGTTCTCAGCGATCAGCTCATGCAGAAGAACCCTTCACCTGTGCAGGGACACGAGAACGTCGGACAGTCCGCAAGACTTACCTTCGATTCGTCCGTGCAGGATCAGATATACAATTATATGCAGAACAATAATATAGTCGGCTCGGTAGTGGTAATGCGAACCGACGGTTCTGTTATGTCAGAGGTATCCTATCCGTCCTACGATCCGGATATGTACCGCGCTGACCACTCCTACGCAGATACGCTCCCGTCAGGAGCCTTTATGAACCGCGCATTCCAGAATGCGACTCCGGGTTCGTGCTTCAAGATAATGTCGGCAGTTATTGCCGCTAAGCACGGAGTAACTTCACTTTCCGACGAGGGCAACTGGGAATACTCCGGCACTTCGATACACAACTGGGACTGGGATTCCAACCGCTGGTCCTATCCTATGGGTGAGAGAACGCTCACTTCGGCTATCATAAACTCGAGCAATATCTTCTTTGCCAAGGCTTTCCAGCAGATAGGCACAGAGGACGTCCTCAGCGACCTTGCGGATATATTCCACTTTGGCACGGGCTGTGATATAGAATGCGACTTTGGCCCCTTCGAGAACTATATCGAGATAAACTGCGATGACGACCTGAGAAGAAGCGCTTTCGGTCAGTCATACGTAAAGACCTGTCCGCTCTACCTCGCAGCTCTCGGCAGAGAAGCTGTATTCGGCGACATGGTAAGGCCTTTCACCGTCAAGGAATACGTCGATACCAACGACGGTAAGACCTCATCAGAGGACGGCAGCAAGGCTTATGACGTTATCGCCACTATCCCCGAAGAATGCCGCGCTCCCCTCCTCGAAGGAATGAAGGGCGTTGCAGACAAGCTCGGAGTATACGTTCCGGATAACTACACTCTATATGCCAAGACCGGTACAGCAGAGGTCGGCGCGGGTGACTATCTGTACATAACAGGCTGTCTCAAAAACTCCAGCGACAACTCAGACCAGAAGCCTGAATTCACAGACTACTCCGACTACGCCGCAAACGGCTCCTATATAGTAGTTATGCAGATACAGAACCCGCAGGATCATAATTTCAGATTTGCAAGCGATTCCGCAAGACTCTACGGTGACATACTCCGCATAGCCGCCGGCTATTGACATTTGACGGCAATTAGTTTATAATGACTATCAGCAGCAGTTCAAAGGAGGATAATTCTATGGCTAAAAATACAGGCGATAAAGAACTTGAAAAGATCTATGAAGAACTCAAAAGCCACCGTGCAAACACTGAGCTGAAATATTCCGGAAACACTTCATCAGGCAGCAGCAGCGACGGAAGCAACGATCTTCTTCAGTTTTTCGGTGGTCTTGCAATGCTTGCAGCAGGACTGTATATGATACTTCAGAATATCAATGTCACAAGCAATTGGGGGCTTTATTCCTACCATATCGGTTCGTTCCACCTCTCAAGCGGAATGGTTCTTCTTCCGGCAGTTATCGGCATCGGAATGCTGTTCATGATGGAAAAGAAAATGTTTGGCTGGGCTGTACTTGCTATTGGTGTGATCATAATTCTCGCAAGTGTGTTCACGACAACTCACATATACTGGAAAACCACAAGCGCTTACGAGTTTATCCTGATGTTCGGACTCACGGCAGGCGGCGCAGGACTTGTCATCAAGCAGTTATTCAAAGGCAAAAAATAAATATTCGGCGGCAGTCAGTAAAAGGCTGCCGCTTTTTTATGTACAGATACAGAAAAAGACCGCCCGTAGGCGGCCTTTTCCAGCAGCGGCGCAAGCGGAGTAGCACCCCTGCCATTATATATGTTTGTTTTCTATTCGCTGGCTTTATTTAACTGAACCGCCGGAAAGTGTTCCGCCGGTATAGACATTGTCAGAAGCAGCTGCGATAAGAGCTGTGCCGCCGCTGACTGTGCCGCCTGTGTAAAGGCTTACTGAGCTGTCACTGATAGTCTTGCTCGCATTGCCGCTTGCGGACAGGAATGACACGATGACATTTCCGGACTTATCAACAAATGTATAGCGTGTGGTGAGGTTAGTATTGCCGGCAGTCATAGTGATATAATTGCCGCCCTTCTTATTTATAGAGAAGCCGCCGCCGTCACCGCAGTCAAGAGGTTCCTGACCGTTAGCACAGTAGTATCCGCCGTTGATGTTGATGTTTCCGTTGGAGTCGAATGCGTCATGGTCACCGCTTGCAGAATTGACTGCAACAAATCCGCCGTTGAGGTTCATCGAGCCTGAGAAATTGCTTGAACCCCAGCCCGGGAATCCACCGCCTGAACCGTCGCTTCCGCCGGCAGCATTATAGCCGTCATCGCCGGATACAACATAGACAGTTCCGCTGTTCTGATTGATAGTGATAGCTTCAACGCCCTCGTAGCACTTGGGAATGTATATAACTACATCGTCAAATGTATTTGCAGCTGTTTTTCCGATATTGAGAGTAGTATCGGAATGGAGTCCGTCATCGGCGCTCTTCAAGTAAAGGTTTCCGCCGTTGATGTCCATAGTACCTGCACAGTGCAGGCAGTCATCAGATGAATCAACTGTAAGGCTGCCGCCGTTTATAGTGATAGTACCGCCGCTCTTCAGGGTAGTGCCGTCCGATTCATATATTCCGGAAGCCTTAATGCCCTTTGCGGTATTCTGTGTGTGGTTGGCATTTCCGTCCATACCGAAGCCGCCGCCCGGGAATCCGCCGCCGCCAGGTCTTCCGCCCTGCTGTCCGCCTGACGATGTAGTGCCTGAGCCTGTGAACGATGAGCCCTTGTATACTGTGATGTCAACGTCTCCGCCGTTCATCACGAAGGACTGCTGTGCCTGTATGCCGTCACCGCCTGTGCTGTTCTCAACATCAGCGTTGAGAGCTTCACAGTTAATGGTGATCTTTCCGCCGTTTATGGTGACATTTCCGTATGTCTTTCCCTCGGCAGTTTCATCGGAAGTTGCCTTGATGCCGTCACCGTACTTTGTGTTCACAGTAAGTACAAGTCCTGAATTGTCGGCAGCAGTGCCGTCAGCCTTGACATCATCGCCTATCACAACGGAGTCCTTTGCACGTATGCCGTCATCAACAGCGTTTACGGTAAGATTTCCGTTATATATTTTTATATCATTCTTTCCGACTATCGCATCATCCTGATTGCCGTTCACGGTGAGAGTACCGCTGCCCTTGAACTTTATATCGTCACGGGCAAAGACAGCTCCCTCGACAGTATTGGTATTGCCGTCACTGTCGGTATAGGTCTGGGTGTGCGATGAACCATCGGAAATAGCATTCACAGTCCCCTTTTTAGCAACTATCTGCACTTCATCGCCTACTGATGCAACATATATTGGTGCAGTGGTGCTGTTGGAGAGATCAGCGCCGGAAAGGTCGAGTTCAACAACTGCTGCGGGATATGCAGTCTTATCAACATCGACGATTATCTGGACTTCCTTTCCCTCACCGGAAACTGTGAATGTTCCGGGCTTAGTAATTGTTACAGCGCTTCCGTTTACGGTCACTGTATCAGCTGCCGCGCTTGTCTCAGCTGATACGCCGTTAAAATTTATGGTATTCTCCGAACTGCCGGTCGGTACAGGCACGGGAAGTATACCTGCAATATCTACCTTGTCGAATGTATTTACGCTGCTTTCAAGCATGAATCTGTGATTGCCCTCAGCACCATAGGTAACGTTTGCGTTAGTGTCCTTGTTGTACAGCAATACTTCCGTACCGATAGCCATGGTAGGATCGGACATAAGTACATATTTATACTTCTTGGTGAAGTCAGTATATCCGTCCATACTGCTTACATAGAGGGTGTTGTTCTTCTTCCAGCAGCCGTCCTTGGTATTTGAAGCATCGTCGATACAGTTGAGAAGCATAACTGCCTGACCTTCTGCTGTAACGTTGGTTGCCTGATTGTCAGTAGCTGTTGCGATAACTCTGCCGCCTGTGATGTTCACGCCTGTTACAGCTGTAAATCCGCGGTCGCCGCCTGCAACTACTGTACCGCCTGAGATGTCGATAGTAGTATCAGCCTGAACAGCGTCGTTGCCAGCCTTTATGATAACTTCTCCGCCGGAAACTGTAACTGCTCCCTTGGATGACTTGATTCCGTCGCCCTCTGTATCAACATTGAGAGTACCGCTCTTTACTGTGAGAGACGTCTTGCCGTTAATGCCGTTGGTCTTGTCGGTTTTATTGAGTGTCTTTACATTTATGATACCGCCGTTTATCTTGAGGTCATTCTTAGAGTAAACAGCATCCTGTGTGTTGGCTGTGATATTGAGTATACCGGTACCCTTATCGCCGCCCTTGATAGTAAGGTCGTCCTTGGCTTCGATAACAGCTTCACCGGAAGGTGTGCCGTCAGCGTTTGCATAAGCTGTATCGCCGTCGGAAATGGTGTTCTCTGTGCCGTCAACTATGTTTATAGAAGTGTTCTCGGCATTTGAAACAAGGATAGCCGGTGCGGACTTGCCTGTGATGTTTGCGCCGTTGAGGAAGAGCTTTACTGTCTCAGCGTCAGCTGCTTCATCGGGGATATTTACACATATCTGACCGTCCTCGAGAGTACCGTCGATATAGAATGTACCGGAATGTGTGATAGTTATAACACTTCCTGAAAGTGAAACATATCCTGCCTCGTCGCCTTCAACTGTTATGCTGCTGCCGAGATGGATAGCTACGCTGTCGATAACCGGTTCTGTTTCCTCAACAGGGAATTTATCTATAAGTCCGAGCTTGTGCTTCTGGATAAGCAGAGCGTCGGAGTTTGAAAGACCTTTCTTGCCGTCAACGTCTGCGTTGAATTCGCCTGCTGCTGATATGCTAACATCGCTCTTGCCCTGAGCATACTTGTCGGGATTGGTAGATACCTGCATTACAAGAACTGCGTCTGCGATATTAATGTAACCGTCACAGTTTGCGTCACCGTAAAGCTTTCTTACAGCACCAGTTGATTCTGCCGCATAGCTTGCAGCCGGCATAGCTGCTGCAAGGACACATAATGAAGAGAGTCCAGCGAGTATTCGTTTTACTCCTGATTTTTTCATAATACATTACTCCTTTTTATTTTCCCCTGAGAGGTGGGATTCGATCTCTACGGTAATCAGTATAATAGTATAATCTTAAAATAATCTTAAACTTGACCAAAAATTATCTGAAATTGCGGAATACTTGTCGTTAATTGCGGATTTTATCCGTATTATTTGACAGGAGACAAAAAAAGGAGTATTATAAGAGCAGAAACAAATATACGCTCTGTACTATTATAATAAAAAATAACAGTTCATTATAATTGGTATACTGTTGTAATGCAAAGGGAACTTGACCGCAATTTTCACTATCTTTAACAATTCTTTCGTATTTTCCGCAATATTTGCACAGTTGATTTAAGGTTTTTTTAAGATTGGAAGGCTATAATATAGTCAAATTAAACGAAAGGAGCGTGAACCTCCGGGGTTTAGGCACTTCGGAGAAAAACATGGCTATCAATACTTTTGCACGCAAAGAGATCAAGTTCCTGCTTGACATGCACCAGTATCACTCACTCATGGAAGTCATCAGCCAGTATATGGAACCCGATAAATTCTGTGTCGGCGGCAAAGAATACGGTATCTACAACATATACTATGATACGCCTGACGACTACCTCATCAGAGAATCACTTTCTAAGCCTTACTACAAGGAAAAGATCAGACTGCGCAGCTATTATTCACCGGCTGCTCCTGACGATACAGTCTTCCTCGAAATCAAGAAGAAGATCGGCGGTATCGTTACCAAGCGCAGAGTTGCTATGACTCTCGCTGAGTCGGATGCTTATTTCGCTGACCGCACCAAACCTGCTATGGATAAGTACATAACAGAACAGGTATTCCGCGAGCTCGATGTATTCCTCGGCAATTACCCTATCTCACCGAAACAGTACATCAGCTATCAGCGCGAAGCTTTCTTCGGTAAGGAGAACAGTGATTTCCGCCTTACCTTTGACCGTAAGATCACTGAAAGACGTTACGATCTCAGCCTTGGCTACGAAAGCTACGGCAACTATATCATAGGCGCTGACCAGAGACTTATGGAAGTCAAGGTCTCGGACGCTATGCCTGAATGGCTCGTTAAGAAGCTCTCAGAGCTCGGCATCTTCAAGACCAGCTTCTCAAAGTACGGAAGAGCTTATCAGAATTTCGTCAAGGAACAGGTCAAGGACGAAAAACATATCTACATCTCAGGAATATCAATGATCCATAATCCGGCAATAATGAACAGGAGTGTATAATAATGTTTCCCAACGGTTTTTTTGGCAATGTTTTATCAAAATATGAAGACGGTGTTGTAAAAAGCGATACTATCACAGGCAAGGATTTCTTTATCTGTATGTTCGCTGCACTCATCATAGGATTTTTAATTTCAATGGTATATATCCTTTCTCATAAAAAGGAAGGCTACTCTCAGAGCTACGTCATGACAATGACTATGCTCCCGACTATCGTGTGTATAATCCTCCTTACCATCAACTCCCTCGCAGGCGCACTCAGTGTTGCAGGTGCATTCAGTCTCGTAAGATTCAGAAGCGTCGCCGGCGATCCAAAGGATATTTCGTACATCTTCTTTGCTATGGCAGCAGGTGTTGCCTGCGGAGTTGGATATGTAGGATTTGCTATATGCTTCTTCGTTATACTCGGCATCGTAATGTATGCCCTCTCAGTTATTGATTTCGGAGCAAGCAGCAAGAGACATATGACTCTCAAAATAACTATTCCCGAAAACCTCGACTATCAGGGCGTTTTCGATCCCGTTCTCAGCAGATATACTTCTTTCCACAAGCTCAGAAGAGTAAAGACAACTAACTTCGGTACTCTCTTCGAGCTGATCTACAGCGTCGAGATCGACGACAGCACAGATCAGAAGAAGTTCATCGACGAGCTCCGTGCTCTCAATGGAAATATGACGATCAATCTCGTATTCTTCAGATACGACGATAAGATCTATGAAAGCTGATAGTACCACCTCTTTAATATAGCGGACAGCCGGACACAGAGTAATTCTGGTCTGGCTAATTCCGTATATACAGGATTTTTACAGAAGGAGAAGAATCATTATGGATCACAGAAAGATACTCGCTGCGGCTGCAGCATTTACCCTCATGGCAACAGCTTTTTCATGCGGCAGGGACGTTGAAGACAGTTCTTCAACATCAACCGCCCCCGCAGGCGTTTCGGACGCTTTCTCTCCCGTAGGAGAGGATTCATCGCAGGCAGCTCAGAGTGCTTCTGAGGCTTCCACGCAGAAATCCTCCTCTGCTTCAAAGGAAAAGACTTCCGAAGCTTCATCACAGGCTGCAACAAACGCCGACGGCACTCCTGCACAGAAGACAACTACCGCAGGCGGCAATACTCCTTCATCAAACGGCGGCGGAGGCAGTTCCAGCGATCAGACAGGTCAGCAGGACGATAACGGTTCAGGCGGAAGCTCAGACGGCGGTTCAGGAAGCTCTGATACTCCACAGCAGACTCCGGCTTCAGGCGGCGGAAACAGCACCCCGAGCGGCTCCGACAAGAAGAACGATCCAACTCCTCAGAAAACTACAACAGCCGGTGGAAACTCCGGCAGCGGTTCAGCACAGAATCAGGAGCCTGAGGAAGAAGAAAAGTCCTACACAGCTGAGATAAAGCTCGGCTCCAAGCCTTCCATAAGCGGCGAGAATGCCGTTGTGGACGGTTCTACTGTAAAAATCACATCCGGCGGTGACTATATCTTCACAGGGAAAGTCTCCGACGGTCAGATCTACGTAAGCACAGCCTCAGAGGAAAAAGTAACTATCATCCTCAACGGCGTGGACCTGACCTGCACATACGGCCCGGCAATATACGTTGACGAAGCTAAGAAGTGTACTATAAAGGTCAAGGAAGGCTCTGTGAACAACCTCGCTGACGTCACCAAGAGCAAAGTCAACGACGGTGTTATCTTCTCCAACGACACGCTCCGCATCAAGGGCAACGGTACACTCAACATCAACGCAGGCAACGCTCACGGTATCACCAGCGATGACGACGTTATCTTCGATAACAGTATCTGCAACATCAAAGCCGCTAAGTCAGGCATCTGTGCCAACGACGACATAACCATCAACGGCGGTACTCTGACAGTAAACGGCAGCACTAACGGTCTCAAGTCAAAGGGTTCTATCAACGTGAACGGCGGTACATCTTACATCTGCGGCGGCAAGAAGGATGAAAAGAGCTCCATTTATGCAGCAGGCCCGTTCAACTACACTGACGGCTATCTCTTTGCGGCAGGCAACCAGGTATCAGCGCTTTCAAAATCTGCAAAGCCTTACATTATCACAGACTTGGGCGGAACAGTCTCAGGCGGCACAGCTGTCAAGCTCTCACTCAACGGAAAGGAAGCCGCTTCATTCACTCCCTCGAACGATTTCCGCTGTGTGCTCATGCTCTCTCCCGAGCTTGCAGAAGGAACCAAGTTTACTATCAATGCCGGTTCAGACCGTAAGGGAGACTTCACAGTTGAATCCGGTAAAAATCTTTTCTCTCTTTAAGATATAAGATAATACGATAATAGCTGCTCCGCTGTATTTTACAGCGGAGCAATTTTTGGTCAACTTTCAAATTGCACCGCAATATTTGTATAGCCTATATTTCTAAATTATTAATTTGCAATATGCTATAACTTATTTACAAAAAGTTGACAATAAAATTGCTCATATTTCATTCAAAAGTACACTATTATGCAGTTTTGTTTGCAAATATATATTGTCAATCTCTCTACTATGCAATATAATATATACAGCGATGAAGATATTGGTATTCAGTATCAAGTACCCTCCCCTCTCATGTTCTTGATACTGAATATTAATTCATTGCAAGCCACAGAAATAGTTTTTGTCAATACTTAAAACTAACCCCTTTCATTTGTAATTTTTTCATGTTTTCTATTCTCAATAACTTCTTTTAACTTGTATTGACGGATGACTCACAGTGCTAAGCGGTTTTACCGTTTGAGTCGCCGACTCCTTCCCAATCGGGAAGGACTTTTTTTGCTCTCAAAAAGTTGCAAACAAAATTATATAATCCGCTTGACAAATTCTATAAGCAGTGCTATAATATATCCAAAGAACACCGGAGGTGATATTCTATGAAGAAAAGTGTATACAGTCTCGTCCTCATGGACGACGTCATACGTGCTGTTGACCGTGAGGCCTACAAGCGCGGCACAAGCCGTTCCAATCTTATAAATCAGATACTCGCACAGCATCTCTCCTGCGTTACCCCCGAAATGCGTATGCGCGAGATCTTCGGCTCAGTCTCAGACCTCATAAGCAATTCATTCAGCATACAGCAGCAGCGCTCGGCTTCGCTGATGACTCTGCGTACAGCACTCGACTTCAAATACCGCCCTACTATAAACTATAAGGTCGAGCTCGAACGCTCACCAAACGAATATCTCGGCACTCTCAGGGTGCAGATACGAACGCAGAGCGCTCAGCTTATAGATATGTTCGGAAATTTCTTCGCATACCGTGTTGAGCTTGAAGCAAATGCCCTTGCCGCTCATGGCTGTCCCGATTACGTTTTCTCGCTTGGCAGCGGAAGCTTCTCGCGTAAACTTATTAACTGCGGTCTCAGCGAGGAAGAGACAGGTCAGGCTATAAGCCGCTACCTCAACGACCTTAACACGTCGATACAGACTTACTTCGCCGCTCCGCAGAACTTCGCAGAGTACGCACCGCAGCTTTCCCGTGATTATACAAAGCTGCTCGAGGAGTTCATTTTGTAGCCGTTCCGTTCCATAACACGCACATCGACCTATGACATAAAGGAGGATAATTATGAATTCTGAAAAATACACACAGAAAACTATCGCCGCTGTCGTAAAGGCTCAGAATATCGCGGTGATGAACTCAAATCAGATAGTTGAACCGGTGCATATCTTCGCCGGTCTTCTCGCTCAGGAGAACGGTCTTATCCCGCAGCTCCTGAAAAAGATGAATATTGATACTGAAATGCTCTCAGCCGAGACTGACAAGCGCATCGGCGCTCTGCCCAAAGTCACCGGCAGCGGAAGAAGCTCTCAGGTTGGTCTCTCCGGAAACGCTGACCGCGCTCTAATGACCGCAGAGCAGATCGCTTCAAATATGAAGGACGAATTCGTTTCCGTAGAGCACGTTTTCCTCGCTCTCATCGCCTGCAAGGACAAGGACGTAGAATCACTCCTCAAAGCCTTCAACATCACTCAGGACGCATTTCTGAGTGCTCTGATGAGCGTTCGCGGCAATACAAGAGTCACAAGTGAAAATCCCGAGGAGACTTACGATGTTCTTGCAAAGTACGGTCAGGAACTCGTCGGACTCGCTCAGCGCAACAAGCTCGATCCAGTCATCGGACGTGACAGCGAGATACGTAATGTTATCCGCATACTCTCACGTAAGACCAAGAACAACCCTGTTCTCATCGGTGAACCCGGTGTCGGCAAGACTGCCATTGCTGAAGGACTCGCTCTGCGTATCGTTGCCGGTGACGTTCCCGACAGCCTGAAGGACAGAAAGATATTCTCTCTCGACCTCGGCGCTCTCGTTGCAGGTGCTAAGTACCGCGGTGAATTCGAGGAACGTCTCAAAGCCGTTCTCAACGAGATAAAGAACAGCAACGGTCAGATAATCCTCTTCATAGACGAGCTCCACACTATCGTCGGTGCCGGCAAGACTGACGGTGCTATGGACGCAGGCAATCTCCTCAAGCCGATGCTCGCAAGAGGTGAGCTGCATTGTATCGGTGCAACTACACTCAATGAGTACAGACAGTACATAGAAAAGGATCCTGCGCTCGAAAGACGTTTCCAGCCTGTACTTGTTGACGAACCGACAGTTGAGGACACTATCTCTATCCTGAGAGGTCTGAAAGAGCGCTACGAAGTGTTCCACGGCGTAAAGATACAGGACAATGCACTCATATCAGCTGCCGTCCTCTCCAACAGATACATCTCAGACCGCTTCCTGCCGGATAAGGCTATCGACCTCATAGACGAAGCCTGCGCTACGATTCGTACGGAAATGGACTCTATGCCGACCGAAATGGACGAGATATCACGCAAGATAGTTCAGCTCGAGATCGAAGAAGCCGCTCTCAAAAAAGAAAGCGACAACATCTCTCAGGAGCACCTTTCAGAAATACAGCAGGAGCTGTCCGAACTCCGTGACAAGTTCAATGCGATGAAGGCTAAGTGGGAGAACGAAAAGACTGACATCACAGCTGTACAGAAGCTCCGTGAAGAGATAGAACGTCTCAGCGGCGAGATAGACAAGGCTGAACGTGAGTACGACCTCAACAAGGCGGCTGAACTCAAATACGGAAGACTTCCCGCTCTGAAGAAACAGCTCGAAGATCTCGAACACAAGGCTGAACAGGATATCGGCGATGACCGTCTGCTCCGTGACAAGGTCACAGAAGAGGAAGTCGCAAAGATAGTCTGCCGCTGGACAGGTATCCCGGTTGCAAAGCTCATGGAGGGCGAAAAAGAAAAGATACTCAACCTCGAGAATATACTCCATAAGCGCGTTATCGGTCAGGACGAAGCTGTTACAAGAGTCAGCGAAGCTATTCTCCGCTCCCGTGCAGGCATTCAGGATCCCGACAGACCTATCGGTTCGTTCCTCTTCCTCGGACCTACCGGCGTCGGCAAAACAGAGCTTGCCAAGGCTCTCTCTGAAACTCTCTTTGACGATGAAAAGAACATCGTCCGCATAGATATGAGCGAATACATGGAGAAGCACAGCGTCAGCAGACTCATCGGAGCGCCTCCCGGATATGTCGGCTACGACGAGGGCGGTCAGCTCACAGAAGCCGTCCGCAGAAAGCCTTACTCCGTTATCCTCTTTGACGAGGTCGAGAAGGCTCACCCGGATGTATTCAACGTACTGCTCCAGGTTCTCGACGACGGCCGTATAACAGACTCTCAGGGCCGCACAGTTGACTTCAAGAACACTATCATCATACTCACATCAAATCTCGGTTCACACTGCATACTCGACGGTATTGACTCCGAGGGCAATATCACCCAGCAGGCACGCGACGAGGTTCACGCTCTGCTCAAACAGCAGTTCAGACCGGAGTTTCTCAACCGTCTCGATGAGATCATCTTCTACAAGCCGCTCACCAAGGAAAACATCCTCCACATCGTTGACCTTATGCTCGATGACCTCCGCAGACGTCTCTCCGACAAGCACCTCCGCCTCAGCGTAAGCGATGCGGCTAAGTCACTCATTGTTGACTGCGGTTACGATCCTAACTTCGGTGCGCGTCCGCTCAGAAGATTTATACAGAGCAAGGTCGAGACTCTCGTTGCAAAAAAGATCATCTCCAGCGACCTGTCCTCAGGTGACACGATAGAGATAGATGTCGATGAAAACGGCGAATTATCCGCAAATTGAGACTCTGTCTATCACTCGTAAACTGTTTGTCAAACACTCCGAAACGCCCCGAAAACACCGCATTTTATAGCCGTTTTCCATAAAAATCAGGTCGTCAGCAGCCGAATATACGTCGTTTTAACATTTTTTCGCTATTTCCTTGACAAATCGGGCTAAAGGGTATATAATTCAATTATAAATCTTATATATGGAGGATAATAATATGACAAAGACAGAGTTAATCGGCGTAGTTGCTGAAAAGACTGAATTCACTAAGAAGAATGCTGAGATCGCTGTAAATGCAATCATCTCTGCTATCACAGAGTCACTTGCAGGCGGTGAAAAGGTTTCTCTCGTAGGCTTCGGTACATTTGAGGTTCGCGACAGAAAGGAAAAGCAGGTCAAGAATCCTCAGACAGGAAAGATGATGACTGCTCCCGCGTCTAAGGCTCCTGCTTTCAAGGCTGGACAGGCTCTCAAGACTGCTGTAAACAAGTAATTCAAGGAGGTTACAGTTATGGCTGATGAAAAAATCGTTAAGGCTGCAGAGAAGGCAGCAGAAGTAAAGGCTCCTGCCGCTGAAAAGAAGACTGCAACCAAGAAGGCTGCTGCTCCTAAGAAGGCTGCTGCTCCCAAGAAGGCTGCTGCTCCTAAGAAGACAGCTGCTGCTAAGAAGACAGCTGCTCCCAAGAAGACTGCTGCTGCTCCTAAGAAGACAGCTGCTAAGAAAACTGTTGCAACTGTATACGTACAGTACCTCGGAGCTGAGCTCACAACAGATGAAATCATCGCTAAGGCTATCGATAATGCAGGCGTGAAGTCTCCTAAGACTGTTAACGTTTACGTTAAGCCTGAAGAGAACAAGGTTTACTACGTTATTGATGGCAACGAAGGAAGCTTCTTCCTCGTTTGATCATGAATTACTTAAGGCCGCCCTCCCTCGGGGCGGTCTTTTTTGGCTTTATGATAATAAAAAACAGGACGCATTTAACTGCGTCCTGTTCTGTTTCTTATACTGCGTTCGGAGAACGTTGTAACTGAGGTATCTTATTTGCATTTTCAGGAAGTTCAACATAGTCCTTTGATACAAATGCGACCTCGCCGTTATACAATATTGCATACCAGCCTTCAAATTCATAGATGATATCTACATTTGAACCCTTTGGCAGCTTGCCGATGATCTCTGAGTCAGTATTATTCTCCTTGCGGACATTAAGGTCTGTTTCCTCTGTAATGACTTTTCCGGTCGCTACAGGAGTTTTATCATCCCTCTTGGCAACATTTATCGTTACCTTTGTTCCCTTTTCACGTTTAACGCCATATGACGGAGTCTGAGACAATACTGTATGAATATATTCGTCTTTGACAGACGCATCGCAGGGCTGATAGACAACTTCATAAGTAAATCCGCTCGATTCAAGCTTTTTGATCGCTTTATCGATGTTCATTCCCTTGACATCAGGAACTTCGACCTTATCCTCTGCTGATACCTTTGTAGGCTCAGGTCCGAGTGATACTTCGATCGTTACCAGTGTGCCGCGTGCTATCTTGAATCCGGGATCGTAGTTCTGAGAAACTACCTTGCCCTCAGCAACTTCATCGCTGTAAACATTCTTGCAGAACACCTTGAAACCTGCGTCACGAAGGGCGCTCTCAGCGATCTTACTGCTATATCCGACAACATCTATCATAGCAATGAACCTGTCAGACTCGGTCTGCTCTTCGGTAGTTTCCTCAGTAGTCTCTTCCTCTTCTTCCGAATCAGTTTCGGTGGTCTGAGAAGTTGTCTGATTCGAACCCTTAACGCTGCTGCTTCCGGAATCGTCCTTGTCCTTGAGCAAGAATATCAGCGTTGCCGGAACTACTCCGAACAGAACTATCGCAAGTGTTACCACTATAAGCACAGCAGTCGATGTCTTCATCGGCTGTTTCTTTTTGACTTTTTTCTTTTTGCCGCTGGTCTGCTCATTTCTCACAGGCTCGGGGCGTTCACGCAGGTAAGGGTTGAATCCGCTCTGTCTGTACGGATCAGGATTGTTCTGCGGATAGCCACCCTGCTGTTGTCCGTATGGGTTAGGATTGTTCTGTGGATAGCCGCCCTGCTGCTGTCCATACGGGTTAGGGTTATTCTGTGGATAGCCGCCCTGCTGCTGTCCATACGGGTTAGGGTTATTCTGTGGATAGCCGCCCTGCTGCTGTCCGTATGGGTTAGGGTTGTTCTGAGGGTAGCCGCCCTGCTGTTGTCCGTATGGGTTAGGGTTGTTCTGAGGGTAGCCGCCCTGCTGCTGTCCGTATGGGGCAGGATTGTTCTGCGGATAGCCGCCCTGCTGTTGTCCGTATGGGGCAGCGTTATTCTGAGGTGAACTACCCTGTGTCATTCCGTATGAGTTATGAGCGTTCTGCGGATAGTTTTCCGGCTGATGAACACTCTGCTTCGGAGAATTCTGCAGATAACTGTTCTGCGGAGTCTGCTTGGGAGCTTCCGGTCTGTTGAACATCTGAGTTTCCTCATAGTAAGCCGGTTCCTTGTCGGGAGTCACCTTTCCGAAATGTCCGTTTCTTTCAGGAGATCCGCTGTTTTCCGGCTGACCGTATATATCACCGTTTTTGAAATCATTATCGTGTTTTCCGGGCATGATGCAAGCCCTCCTTTATTCTTCGATAGTTACTGTTTTTGAGTAAAGAACCTCTGAATTATATACCCAGTCTACTGTGACTGTTCCTGTTGAATGTACAATAAATGTACTGTCATCGTTGAATTCTATTATTGACGGATCACTCGATACTCGTCTTATCTCTTCCCTGAAAGGTCCTGTTCTGCGGACTCTTACATTTACCTTCTTGGATACGCTTCCGTCATTGTTGCGTATAGTGATAGGATAGTCCTTTTCCTTATCGGCTAACTTCGCAGCGTCTACCGTTATGACATACTCTTTTCCGGTGCGCTTTGCCTTGATGATAAGGTCTGACGTAGGAGTTTCAACACAGAGCTTTTCTGTCGCATCCTCGTTGACAGTTACCACAAGATCGCTGTTATCAGCACGAAGTGTCGGCGGTTCGTATTCAAACCCGAACATAGACGTGATGTCTTCGAGCTTTATCACATCAGGACAGTCTACCTTAGTGATAGTAACATCTTCCCAGACGTCAATATCTACTGTGTCCATATTGAGTGAGATCTCACTTATCGGTACATCACGCTCCGTCACAGCACTGCTGTTATCGCTACTGTCATCACCAAGGAACTTGACACACAGCAGAGCCGTAGCACCTGCTATGAGCAGTACCGCCACTATCGCTATTATCGGTATGGGGTTGAACTCCTTCGGCTTCGGGAAAGCAGCCTGCTCCGGTACTGCATACTCCTCCGGATCATAGACCTTCATTTCTTCTGCCGGCTGAGTGTCTTTCTTCTTCAGCGCCTTGAGGTCTGCAAGCATATCGTCTATCGAAGCATATCTGTCCTCTTTGTTGAATGCACAGGCTTTGAGGATTATCGCTGAGAGCTTCTCAGATGCCCTTTTAGGCGCCGGAAGCTGTTCGCCTGTCATTCTGCGTTCAACAGCCTTGGCGGCGTCAGAGCCCTCTTCAAACGGCAGATAGAGGTCGTTCATGAGCTGATAGAGACAAATGCCGAATGAGTATATATCTGCCTGGGCGGTGTAAGCGTTTCCGCTCTGCCGTGCGAAATACACTTCCGGAGCAAAGTAGCTCTTCGTTCCGGCTATATCACGTGAATCCTCAGTCTGCTTGGAAATATTGAAGTCACCGAGCTTGTATACTCCGTTCTTGTCAATAAAGAAGTTGCCCGGCTTCAGATCACGGTGTATAATACCCTGATCGTGAGCTGTTTTTATTGCCTTTCCTATATCACAGGCAAGGTTGAGGATATTCTCCTCCGTTAGCTGATATTTGCGCTTTTTCAGCAGGTCGCTCAGGCAGCTGAGATACTCCATGCGTATCAGGAAATAATATCCGACCTGTTTGCCGTCTATTATGAGTTCACGCAGATCCTCATCCTCATATGTTACTATATTCGGACAGTTTCTGAGCGAGTACATTATCGTTGACTCGTTTTCTGCGAGTGCCTTGTGCTTTTCGAGAAAAGCAATTCGCTTTTCTTCATCTGCTGCTGTATCCTCGTCCGGAACGATAGGTTCTATCTTCAGCGCCGAAACATCTGTACGGTTCATACGCTGAGCCGTTACCTTATATACAGCGCTGTATGCTCCGGAACCTATCTTCTCCTGGATATACCAGTTTTCCCAAAGCGGCTGGCGTATCTGTGTAAGGATGTTTTCACACAGGGACTTTTTTGACATTTTTTCCACTTTCCTACGTCTCCGTTCTTAATCAAATCATAGTATCATGAGGGAAACGCCCTATCCTTTAAGGAAAAAGGACAGTCTTGCAGGACTGTCCTTCTGCGAATGCTTAAACAGGAAGTTTATCGATGATTCCCAGCTTAAACTTCTGTATCATAAGGGCATCCCTGTTGGTGAGTCCCTTTACAGAAGTGTCCACATCAGCGTTCCTCTCGCCCTTAGCAGTTATGCTCTTTTCTGTCTTGCCCTGAGCATATTTGTCAGGATTTGTAACTACCTGCATTACCAGTACAGCATCAGCGATATTTACACTGCCGTCGCAGTTTGCGTCACCCCATTTTATATCATCTTCTTCCGAAGGTGTAGGAGTTTCTGTTGTAGTTGTAGTCACAGTAGTTGTTGTGGTAGTTGTTACGAGCTTTGTAACAGATACAGTTGAGATCTCAGTGCCTGTACTGTCGAGACCGTCCTTATATGTGCCGTCAGGCTCATAGCCGTAGTAGAGCTCGCCGTTTACGTAAACGGGGATATAGGGTGAAACGATTCCCTTTACTGTACCGTCAGCGGTTGTTGAAGTCTTGCCGCTGAGTAAGTCCTTGTTTGAGAAGTCGTTTGAAGCGTCCCAGCCGTTGCCGTAGTCAGGCATTACGATAGCGATTATCTCTTCACACTGGTGGCTTCCCTCAGAGATAGGAAGTATAGCTCTTCCGTCAGGGAAGTTGATCTCGATGTAGTAGATGTCTCCGGAGTACTTCTTAGGCTTGGAGATCTCAGCCGGCTTTACGCCGCTGTACATCTGAGCCTGGTCACGGTCGCATCTGATAACAAGATCCTCAGGATTCTTTCCTGCTGCGATAACTTCGCTGAGATCCATATAGTAGCGGAATGAAACGTTGTCCTCTATTCTTGCAGGCCAAGCTGTGTGGTTTGTGAGCTTGAAGCTGATAGTGATACCCTGTGAGTCTGCGCCCTTTGAAGAAGCTTCAACGAAGAACTCAGGAGCATCGTGTACTTCCTTAGGCGGGAAGTTAGGATCTACTGTACCGCCGTAGAGCTCGATCATCTTACAGAGCATTGCTGTATAGCCTGCGTTGTAGTCAGTAGCTACCTCGGTGTAAACGTAATCGTTACGATCGTCGTTGAAAGCGCCTGTCTTGTCAGGGCCGCCTACGAGACCACCGTATACCATATGACGTGTCTTTTCAGGCACCTTGAAGTCGTTCTTCCAGGAACCGTGTGCAGTTCTGTGGTGCGGGTTCTGAGGATAATTCTCACCGTAACCAACAACATAGCTGAAGTTGTCAGGGTTGTCGCCGAGTGCATAGTTCAGCTGAGTTTCTGCAAAATCTGTGTAAACTGAATTGTCCTGTCCCTTGAAGATAGTATCGCTTGCTACCTCTGCGATGAATGCAGCTGTGCAGGCATATCTGAGGCTGCCCCACTCTGTGAGCCAGCGGAGTCCGCCGGGAAGTGTTGTAGGCTGACCTTTAGCATCGAGCCATACCTGGAGATGCTTCTTAACGTGAGCGATAGCGTCCTTGTCGCCTGTGTTTATAGCGTAAAGGAGCATTGCGCCCTGGAGATTGTCGTCCCAGCAGTGGCACCAACCGTATGCGATAGTATCGCCTTCACCGGTCTGCTTGTCAAGCTTGGGGATATAGGACTTTGCGTCATCGAGGAAGCTCTCGTCGCCGGTAGCCATATACAGCCAGTTTGCTGCATAGAAGAGCTGATCGTAGTGATGGCGTGACTGATAGAAGCCCTGAGCATCACTTGCGTTGTAAACTTTATCGTTAGGATCAGTCGCTGCTATCTTGTAGATGTTCTTAGCGTGCTTGAGGTAATCAGCAAGCTTGCTGTCATCGACTCTGCCCTTGAGAGCAGCACATCCGGAAGCAAGAGCAGCAGACATTTCACCGAATACCGCTGTACAGCCCTTTGAAGACTTGAGTGCAGAACGGACCTCTGTCCAGTCGTGGCCGTTGTCCTCCATACCTTCCTTGAGAAGACCGACAGGTCCCCACCATGTATGGTCGTCCTTACCGCTTCCTACCTGATAGATGACTTCATCGCCAAGATCGCAGGCTGCGAGATAATCGAGTGCGAATACGAGGTTGTTGACATATGTATCCATAAGTCCGACTTCCTCTACGCCGTCCGGATACTGATAGATACCCCAGGCAAGCATTGAAGCTGAATAAGCCATAGGCAGGTTGAACTTTACGTGATCTCCTGCGTCATACCAACCGCCGAGTACCGGATCGTCCATGGTGGAATCGCTCTTCCACTCAACTCTGTTCCACTCCGGAAGAGGTCCTGCCTGCTGTATCTCGTAGAAATACAGAGATTTGTCCATCAACTCAGCATAGTTATGCTTAGATGTTGCGGCATCAGCTGTTACTGTGGCTGCAGGTGCAGTATAAGATGTGCAGGTGACCAGTAAAGCTGCGGACATAACGCCGCTGATGATCTTTTTGAACATCGCTGTACACTCCTTCATATAAATTCGTTTCTATATTATCAGGAAATTCCTGATATGATCCATAATACTATTATTATGTCATATTATTGGTACTTTGTCAATAGCTTATTAAAAAAACAACAATAAATGGGACTCAATTGCAATATTTCCCGTAAAAAAGGCTGCAAGGAGCTATCCTTACAGCCTTTGCAGTTATTCAGTTCCGGAGCTTTCTGCCGGTTCGGTCTCTGCGGTCACAGGCACTTCAACCGCCGCCGGAGAAGCTTTCTCCCTGTGGTACTGTAAATACAGAACTATCACAATGCCTGCAGTAAGCACAAGCGTTGCGAAGATACTGCCCTCTATTCCGAATTTTCCGCCTGTCAGTACGCTGTTTGAAGACTTCTGCACCGTTCTCAGTACAGACTCTGTCTCAGCGCCGCCGCTGACGGTTATTCCGTAGACGTTGCCCTGCATAAAGTTCCACAGCGAGTGTATTCCGCACACGCCCCATATATCATCGAAGTATATCATGTATACCGCTGCAAACACACCGTAAAGTATAAGGTTAAGCATCGCAAGCGGCGATATTCCCGGATTCGAGATATGTGCCATTCCGAAAGCAACTGAGCTTACGGCTATTGCAATATACGAATGGTGCTTTGCGCCAAGAGTTGTCATAAAGTATCCGCGGAAGACGAACTCCTCGCTCATTCCCTGTATGAAAAAGCCGATGAAATACAGCAGTATCATCAAGTAATTGACATTGCTCAGCTGCTTTATCGTATTGGCTCCGCAAGCTACTGTGAGCAGCGTCATAGTCGTCATCATAACTATGCCTATGAACATTCCCTCAGAATAGTGAACGACAGCTCTGCGCTTTCCGCCGCGTGCTCCCATTGACGATACATGGCGCATCTCAACAAGACGGCAGAACATAATACTTATAAGCGTTCCGAAAACCGTGCAGAACAGCGATAATAAAAGAATGGACGGCTTCATCGCAACGTCCTTGGCTGCTTCCATTGAGTCATCGAACGATGCTCTGTTATTGCCGTTATTAGTCAGCTCATTTATCGCCTCGACCATAGGCTTTGCGCCTACTATTGCCGGTATCATGGATTCTGCAAGCAATATGATAAGAAACACAAACAGGAATATCAGTATCAGTTTCCACAGCTCTTTAGGCGCGTGGGACTTCGATGATTCATCGAACATATTTGGTCTGAGTTTTAGCATAATGATCTTTCACACTCCTCGTCTCTTATTCTACTACTATTATGGCTGTATGTCAAGCCGAAGAGCCTTAGCGTTCAGAGCTCAGAGTTATCGTGCTTCCGTCGCTGAAAGCCGTCACCACACCGTTTTCAAAGGTCGTACGGTAATCAACATCATGGCTTTCAAGAGCATCCTCAGTAAACGGTGAGAACTCCTTTTCAGAAGTAGTTACAACAGCGTATTCAGGTTTTGTTCTGTCGAGAAATTCATTGAGGTTACCGAGCTTTCTGCCGTGATACGGGACTTTCAGGAAATCACAGTCACCTATATCCATAACCTCTGCCAGGCGCTTGTCCATAGCATCTCCGGTAAAGAGAAATGTTGTATCGTAATACTTCACCTTCGTCACCAAAGAGAAGTCATTGTCGTTGTCCGGCCCGTAATAGTCCTCCTTCGGCGCATATACCGTATACTCAGCATCTCCGATCTCCAGCTCTCGGTCTGTACGGAGATACTCCGGCTCTATGGCTGCTTCTTTCATAGCATCACGGAAGCTGTCAGCTTCATCGCTGAATTCCTGATAATACGGTCCGAGCACACGCTTGACTTCAAGCTTGTTTATCAGCTTTGCCGCTCCGCCTACGTGATCTTTATCATAATGCGTGATTATAAGACAGTCTACCGTGCTGATATCCTGATCTTTAAGAAATCTGACGAGTTCCTTGCCGTCACCTTTCTCGCCGCAGTCGATCACGACTGTGCTGTTGTCGGTCTGAATGACCATACTGTCAGCCTTGCCGACATCGAGAAATGTTACAGTCATACCGTCGCCTTTTTCACCCGTATCGTTAACAGTAATCCCACTGCTGTCAGAACTGCCGCCCTTGACGCTGCACGAAACAGTTCCGCACAATATAGCAGCTGCAAGCAGTGAAAGCCATTTCAGTTTCATTATCAGCACCTCCATTCCTGTTTATCATATCATACGTTCCTTGAACAAATCTTAAATCTCAGCGGTACAGAGCATATCCGGAAACCGAAGACTTTTCAACAAGCTCTATCTGACGCTGAATAATATCCGGTGATTCTATCCATTCATTCTCGCCGGCAGCTCCTGCCCACTTGTCCGCTTTGCCAAGCTTGTACGCTCCGAGTCCTGCCACAAGTCTGACATCGGGACAGGTCATTGTTTCCCACAGGGCAAGAGTCTCAGCAAACGGACAGCTCTCGTTCTCAAAGCCGAAATACAGCTGCGGAACGATATAGTCGCAATAGCCCTTTTCGCCGCTCCAAAGCCTGACATCAGCAAACTGCGAATCATAATTCCCGCTGATACTGCCCTGCGGACTTATCCCGAATTCTACGCGGCTGTCACAGCTTTTAACCTCGTCATACATCGCCCTGACCATACGGGTACAATTTGAACGCCGCCACTCTCCGAGATCTGTACTTCCGCTCGCTGCGAACTCCTCTGCATCGAATTCCGGAGCAGTTGTCGGATAAAAATAATCGTCTATGTGTATCCCGTCAACGTCGTAATTGGTAATTATCTCTCTGATGCAATCTCTGAGAAGTTCGTCTGTCTCTGTACATGACGGATCGAGATACCAGCGCCCGTTCACTTCCTTAGCTATGCCGTTCTCTGTCCACTGTTTTACTACGAAGCTGTCAGGCAGCGCTTTCATCCGCTCTGTTGTCTGACAGCGCAGAGGGTTCAGCCAGGCGTGTACCGAAAGACCGAGCTTATGAGCTTCTTCGATCATCACTGCAAACGGATCATAGTCACCGTCCCAGCTTGTACCGCGCGGGAATATCTCCGAACGGTAATATGCGTCACCACACGGGTGAACGTGAAGAAAAAGAGTGTTTATCCCCTCTGCCTTAGCAGCCGAATACAGTTCCCTCACACTCTCACGGAACTCGTCTTCTGACTTTCCGTGCATATAATTCTCATAGTGCATATACGGGAACCACTCCCCGGCCATATGCTGATAATTCACCGGAACATAGCCGTCTGCCAGTTCACCAAGCTGCTCTCTTTCCTGCTGACAGTATGTCATATCAGAAGCTGTTTCAGGCTCAGAAAATGAGCTGTCAGCCGCTTCGCAGGAAGTAAACATATACGCAGCAAGAAGTGCTGCCGCTAAACGTTTCATCACATCGCCTCCGGGACATTATATGCCGTTTTGTGCGATATGATACCAGAAAGGGACGCCGATTAGGACGTCCCCTGAATTACTCAGAGCTTGTCTATAAGTCCGAGTTTGAATTTCTGTATAAGAAGAGCATCAGCATTTGAAAGTCCCTTCTTGCCGTCAACGTCTGCGTTGACCTCGCCCTGAGGCTTGATGCTGAGAGAAGTCTTACCCTGTGCATATTTATCGGGATTTGTCGATACCTGCATAACGAGAACAGCATCTGCGATGTTAACGTCACTATCAAGGTTTGCGTCACCCTTGAGAGTAGGTGTCAGTTCACTCGAAGTCTCACTGACTGTCTCGCTCTCAGGCTCGGTAGTTTCCTCAACGGGTTCCATGCTCGGTACGCCGTCGCCCCACCAGTCCCAGCGGTCATCTGTACGGTACGGAGCAGCCGCAGGCGATTCTGTCCATGTGAATACATTATCGTAGAGGTGTCCCTCGTTGTAGTAGAACTGTGCCATCGCGCATATCTCATCGGCATATGTGCGGTAAGCTCCTGCGTCCTCCGCCATATACCACCAGCCGGTATTGAACGCCTTGAGAGAGTTTCTGATGACCTGATAGCCTGTCATCTTCTCCTCGTCTATACAAAGCTGTACAAAGTGGAGTATCTTTCTGATACCCATGTGATTGGATATGATAGCATCATAGAAATTCGACTCAGTAAAGGAGTACTGGAACATCTCAGGGACATTGTCCTCCTTCATGAATGTCGGATCACAGTCGGCAAAAGCCGTAACAGCCGTCTGCATAGTGCCGTATGCGTGTGCAGAGTTAACTCCCCATCCGTCAAGATAGGCAGTCTCGAGGTCGGCACCGTCGCCGTTTCCGCCGAGCGTTGACTCTCTTGTACCAAGTCCGAGGAAGAGCGCATAGACCTTTTCACGGTCAGTCTGCCCGATACGTTTGGAAATAAGCTCCCAGTGCTCGTCGATCTCCTTGTAGAGGGCATACTTTACTTCCTGTACCGACATCTTATGGTTTATCGCACGTATCTCTTCCGTTGAAGCATCGGCAGGAGTGTTTCTTTCGCCGTAGTTGAACGGATTTCCGACACCATACTTCTGAACATCACGGGAAGTATCGTGTGCCGGCTCACATTCGCTGCCTGCCCAGTCATAATCGGCATAAACATAAGTATTTGCTGCGATATAAGCCGGAACAGCTGCACTCATCATAACAGCCGCCATAGCTCCGCATATCAGTTTAGTTTTTATCATAGTTGTCACCTCAGAAATTTGAGCCGTTCCAGCCCCAGTTTGATGTTTCGGAATACTTCACGTATATCCTGCTTGTCGGTATTCCGAACTGTGAGCTGATTATACCTGTGATATGGCTTGTGAGAGTTAAATAAGCGTTGTGTGAAGCGCCGCCGAAAAGGCTAACTTCTACCATAGCAGCTTCCTCTCCGGTGCCCTTGAACCATAGTTTGCGTTCAGCCTCTATCTCCACCATAAGCCACGCTTCTGACTTTCCGGGAATAGCTGTGATAGCCTGACCGAGCAGAGACTTCACTGATTCAGCTCTGTCTTCAGTAACCGACACATTAGTTTTCACATTGATAAATGGCATGATTGACCTCCTTTGTTAATAGTTTCAATACTGTACGCCGTGAGTATCAGCTCAGAAATTTGAACCGTTCCAGCCCCAATCGTTCGTACTTGTATATTTCACGTATACTCTGTCAGACGATATGCCGATAGTGTCTGTGAGTATTCCTGTAATATGGCTTGTAAGTGTTGTGAGCGCGTTTGAAGAAGCACTGCCGAAAATAGATACCTCTACCATAGCGGCAGGAGCATCCTCGCCCTTGAACCAAAGGTCGTACTCAGGCTCGATACCTACCATGAGCCAGCCCTCTGATTTTCCGGGGATAGCTGTGATAGCGCGTCCCATAGCGGATTTAATGCTCAGCTTCTGTTCCTGAGAGACAGAAACATTGGTCTTTACGTTGATAAATGGCATAAATAAACCTCCCTTAGCTTACCTGATTAGTTTATCGTTCGTTTTCAGGCTTCTGCCTGCTGTTTTTTGAATTCGATGAATTCCTCATATGTTCCCTGACGGTCTATGCAGCCGTCGGGAGTGATCTCGATTATACGGTTTGCAGTTGTCTGGAGTATCTCGTGGTCGTGTGAAGCAAGAAGAACTACGCCCTTGAAGTTGATAAGGCTGTTGTTTACAGCTGTAATGCTCTCAAGGTCAAGGTGGTTCGTAGGACGGTCAAGCAGGAGCACGTTTGAGCCGAAAAGCATCATACGTGAGAACATACATCTCACCTTTTCGCCTCCTGAAAGAACGTTTACAGGCTTGTATACGTCATCGCCGGAGAACAGCATACGTCCGAGGAAGCCGCGGAGATAGGTCTCTGTTTCGTCCTTGACTGAATACTGTCTTATCCAGTCGAGTATCGACATCTCGCAGCCATTGAAGTACTCACCGTTGTCTACCGGCATATATGAAGTCGTTACGGATACGCCCCACTTGAAACTGCCCTCGTCAGGCTGCTCCTCTTCCATGAGTATCTTGAAAAGCATAGTAATAGCCTGTTCGCTCTCGCCGATGAAGGCTACCTTGTCGGTGCGTCCGAGAGTGAAGCTTACGTTGTCGAGCAGCTTAACGCCGTCAACCGTCTTGCTTATACCCTCTACCTGGAGAACGTCCTTGCCTAGCTCTCTGTCCATATCGAAGCCGATGAACGGGTATCTTCTGCTTGAAGCCGGAAGTTCCTCGACAGTCAGCTTTTCAATTAGCTTACGTCTTGAAGTAGCCTGGTTAGACTTGGACTTGTTTGCAGAGAAACGCGCGATAAAGTCCTTGAGTTCCTTTATCTTTTCCTCGTTCTTCTTGTTCTGCTGCTTTATCATGCGCTGGATAAGCTGGCTGGATTCGTACCAGAATTCGTAGTTTCCGACATACATCTTGATCTTGTTGTAGTCAATGTCAACGATGTGGGTGCAGACGTTGTTGAGGAAGTGTCTGTCATGGGATACAACTATGACTGTTCCGAAATACTCGGAGAGGAATTCCTCAAGCCACTTTACTGCGTCAATATCAAGGTGGTTGGTAGGCTCGTCAAGAAGAATAATGTCCGGGTTGCCGAAAAGTGCCTGTGCAAGAAGCACCTTGACCTTGTCGTTACCGGAGAGTCCTGACATCTGCTGGTAGAGTATATCCTCCGGCAGACCAAGTCCCTGTATGAGCTTGGAAGCATCGGATTCAGCCTCCCAGCCGTTGAGCTCTGCAAATTCACCCTCGAGCTCAGATGCCTTTACGCCGTCCTCGTCTGAGAAGTCCTCCTTTGCATAAAGAGCATCCTTTTCCTGCATTATCTCATAGAGACGTGCGTTGCCCATTATAACGGTGTCGAGTACGGTATACTCATCGAAAGCAAAGTGATCCTGTCTGAGTACGCTGAGACGTTCCTCCTTTGGCATTACAACCTCTCCGGAAGCCGGTTCGAGTTCTCCGCAGAGCACTCTGAGGAATGTTGACTTGCCTGCACCGTTAGCGCCGATTACGCCGTAGCAGTTACCGTTTGTGAATTTGAGATTTACGTTCTTGAAAAGCGTAGTTCCTCCGAACTGAACGCTGACATTGCTTACTGTTATCATAATACCTCCGCATTTTTTGATTCACATTAAATTATATCACACTTTCTTAAAAATAGCAACAGCAAACCGCAATATTTCACCATAACTTTACGATTTTCGCAATAAAAAAGGACGGCACGAAGCCGTCCTTATCGTTATTATAAGCTCTTTACAAGTCCGAGCTTGAATTTCTGTATAAGAAGAGCATCAGCATTTGAAAGTCCCTTCTTGCCGTCAACATCTGCATTTACCTCGCCCTGAGCTGTAATGCTGAAAGAACTCTTGCCCTGACCATACTTGTCGGGGTTAGTTGAAACCTGCATAACAAGTACAGCGTCTGCGATGTTTACACTATTGTCGAGGTTTGCATCACCCTTGACAGTAACCTTGAGCTCTGACGGATCTTCTGTACCGGTAGTCGTTGCAGTTGTCTCGTCAGAAGTTGTGGTAGTTGTAGTTACAGTTGAAGATGTTGTTTCAGACTGAGTAGTTGTTGGACGTGTTGAAGGCTCTCCGCCGTAGTATTCGCTGAGAGAGATACCGTTCTCACCAATAGGATACTGGTGGTCAAGGCTGATAAACTTTCCGTCATCGTTCTGCCAGAGTGAAGGCTTTACGAAATCGTACTTATCCTCGTCCCACTTGCCGAAGTCATCGTATACAAGTCCGCCTGTATCACCGGAATTCTCATTGAAGCACCAGAAAGTGTGGTGGATGTGCTTGTCGATCATGTAATCACGGAGCTCCTGCATCCAGTGCTTGTTTTCACCGGTAGGATCATGCTCCTCGTCGATAAAGCCGCCCCATTCGCCCATAAGAAGCGGATACTTCTTTTCCTCAATGAGGTAAGCCCATGAATCTCTCCAGTAATCGTCAAGGAGAGTCTCGCGGCTGAATGTCTTGCTCGGATCGTCCATATAGAACCACTTCTGCTTCCATACGAGCGGACCGTAGTCATGAGGTGAATATACTATCTGCTTGTTGTACTTGCCGATGTCAACAGGATGATCCTTTACACCGCGAAGATTTCCGCCCCACCATGCACCGAATATCGGTGAAGGCTCGTCATAATGAGCGTAATCTACTGAAGGAGTTGTCCAGTCTGCACCCTTTGAGAAATCAGGATAGCACTCTGTACCTTCTATCATTATGAGAAGATTCGGGTTCTGATTAAGGCAAGCCATAGCGCCTTTTTCAGCAGCATACTTCCAGTTATTATTGTCAGTCGAATCATCCCACTTTGCGAATGTACCTTCTTCAGGCTTTCCGTGAGGCTCGTTCTTGAGGTCGATAGCTATGATAGTATCATCATCCTTATAGTAGTCACAGAACCACTCAAGAGCTTCGAGCCAGTCGTCCTCAGAGAAGTTATCATCGTACCAAAGAGGCTTCTGATGTCCCATTGAAGCAGAAGTAGCACTGTGTATGTCGATCATGATCTTCATACCGTTTTCCTTACACCACTGAACAGCCTTGTTCCATATATCAAAGCTGTACATGATAGTGTACTTTCCTTCACCGTCAACGCCGCCCTCAACAGTAAGCTCAGGGTTTGAGTAAGCATTGACCATCATATTTACTTCACCGACATCATTGCTTGTATCAGGCTTTTTGTTCTTCCACTGAAGAATTATCTGTGTTGACATAGGTACACGAAGCAGATTGAAGCCGTGGTCAGCGATCTGATTGAGCATACTGTGCATATTCTTTGACCATACGCCGTCGAATACCTGTCTGCCGGCATTGTAGCCGAACCAGTTTACACCGGTCATCCATACGGGGTTGCCGTCCTTGTCAACGACCTCAGCATTCTCGTTTACATGGAGCCAGTCGTCATGACAGTCGTCAACGGCTGCGGAAGCTGTATACTTCTCTGCAGGCTTCACAGCAGTCGCAAAGGGCAGCATAGCCGCAGCAGCTGTAAGTGCCGCTATGCTTCTGATAATCTTTTTTGACATATTTTTCCCTCTCATTCGTCGTGAATTCCGCTCAGAGCAGTGTTCTCCGGGCGGTAATAGTTTCCGTTCATATCACTTTTATTATAGCGCCTCATTCACAATTTGTCAATATATAGCGTCATAAATTCTTCCTGAATCCAGTCGGTGTTACACCCGTAGCTTTCTTGAACTGCCGCATAAAATGTTCCTCATTGTCATAGCCGCACATCGCAGCCACCTGAGCAACGGTACAGCCGGTTTCAGAAAGTATCTCTTTCGCCTTTTCTATCTTGCTGTTTATAACGTCAGCTATACACGAAACGCCGAAGCTCTCACGGTATATATGCTGAAAATACGATCGTGACATATTCACCTCAGCTGCCATCGAGTCAACGTTCCAGCGCTGCTGAGGATTGCGGTATATCCTGGCTCTGAGCTCCGCAAGCGCACTGTAATGCGGCTCCGCAGACTGTAACTGCTCTCCTATCTGCACACAGGCATCGCTGAGCTTTACCAGCAGGAGTTTCATCATCGTATCGAGCATTTTTCCGCGCCGCGGTGCAAGCGAATAGAATTCCGCCGTTATATTACGTATCAGCTCTGTAATGAATTCAGTATCGGCAAAAAAAAGCGGCTGACCGACAGGCAGTTCGAGAGATTCAAGGTAATCTGTATCACCGCCTGCTTCAAAGTATATCCAATCACAGACAAGGGCTTCATCTGCAGGGAAACATTCCCAGCGGACATCACTTCCGTATATTATCGCAGTCTCAGGAGGAACTTCCACACGTCCGCCGTCGACAACGAACTCCGCACGGCTGTGCGTAAGTATGAACATATATCCGCCCTCAACCGGTCCACAGCTCAAAGGCTCGCAAATATCACGTATCTGCCTGAACGCAAGGCTCTTAACGTCCATACTATCACTCTCCGTCCGCTATAAATCGCCATTCTATATTCTTCCAGTAATCTCCGGCATAGTCTATGCCAACTCTCGGAGCTGTCCTCAGCTTAGGACGGTAACCGTCGTCCTCTATCCAGACAGTATCGTTTCCGCATATAGGCCGGCCGTTGAAACTTCCGTCTATCTGAAGGTATTTCGTCAGTTTCGCAGGACCGTTCTTTGTTTCTCCGGCTCTCAGAAGTATTCCCTGCGGCTGATCCTTTTCGCCGGTTATGACGTTCATCAGCCAATGCATACCATAACAGAGATAGACATATATTATGCCGCTCTCGCCGAAAAGCAGCTCTGTACGCGGAGTCCTGCCCTTTGAAGCATGACAGCCCTTGTCCTCCTCGCCGCGGTAGAGTTCCGTTTCGGCTATTCGCTCGCGTAGAACTGTCCCGTCGTCGAGCTTACGGGCAATTATCTTTCCCACAAGCTCGGGAGCAACTTCCATACCATCACGGTGAAAGAATTCCTCAGTCAGTATCCTGTTCATCATTATACTCTAAGCTTCTGTTCAAGCTCTGCATCAGGACGCACAAAAGCTGTCTTATAGTTCGTGAATATTACCTTTCCGGGTTTAGCTCCGGCAGGCTTTTTGACATATCTTGCAAGACAGTAATCAACCGGAACGAGATTCGAGCCTCTGCCGCGGCTGTTCACAGCAGCTATCACTGCGGCTTCCTCTATGGTAGAATCCGGCGGAGTTTCGCCATCTGTAAGTATCAGTACGTGTGAACCGGTTATAGTCTGTGTGTGCAGCCATATATCTGATTTTTCAGCAAATTTCAGTGTGAGCTGATCGTTCTGCCTGTTGTTTCGTCCGACAAGTATAGTAAAGCCGTCACTTGACTTGTACTCAATTGGCGGAAGCGCTTTCGGAGGCTTGGCCTTGCCGAGTCCCGACCTGATATAGCCCTGTTCACTGAGTTCAAGACGAAGCTGTATTATGTCGTTTTCCGAAGCCGCTCTCGTCAGCGAATCAAAGACGCTGTCGAGATACTGGAGCTCCTCCTCACCCTTTGCTATCTGCTCTGTGAGCTTTTCCTCAGCTGTTACTGCCTTTTTGTATTCGTTGTAGTAATGCTGCGCGTTCTGTGACGGAGTTTTTCTGACATCAAGCTTTATTTCAACCGACGGACAGTCCTCTTCGTAGAAATTCTCGAGTACAGCAAGACTGTCGCCTTTTTTCAGGCGGTACATATTAGCGGATATAAGGTCACCGCACAGCTTATACTTATCACGTTCCGCACAGGCAACGAGCTCCTCTTTCTGTGCAGCGATACGGCGTGAAGTCCTCTCTGTGAGGTTCACAAGCAACTTGAATAGGTCGTTCGCACGCTGCTTTGTACGCTGTGTTCTGTCGCGTTCCGAGTAGAAGTAGTCAAGAAGAGCCGATGCTGACGGCAGCTCCTTTGTGAGCATAAGTGTTCCGAACTGCGACAGACGGATAAAGGAGAAATCCTTTAGCTGTCCTTCCTTGTCGCTGACTGCCGAGAAGCAGCATTCGCCGTTTATAAGCTGTTCCTTTGTACGTTTTACCGCGAAGAGCAGACGGTCGAGCTGGTCACCTTCAACGGTGGAGCTTTCAAGATGTGCTCCCCTGCCGGCAAAGAATGTCCACTCGCGCGCAAGTATCGGGGAGATACCCTCGAAAACACGAATCAAAGCCTTTGAAAGCTCGGCATTATTGACTGCTCTGAGGGCGTTCACTATCTGTTCAGGCTCTGCTGTAAGGAAGTTAAGGCGGTCGTCACGGGGCGGAAATTCATATCTCATTCCCGGCAGAACGAGTCTTTCGCGTGACATATCCTCGTCAACTCGCTTGATACTGTCAACGACTCTGCTCTCGCCATCGATGATAACGAGATTTGAACAGCGTCCCATTATCTCGCAGGCAAGCGTCACGGTAACCACGTCACCGAGTTCGTTCACGCACTCAAAATCAAGGAAGAGTATTCGCTCAAGGCCGTCCTGACGGACTGCTATGAGTTTTCCGCTGCCAAGTCTTTTTCTGAGCAGCATACAGAACATCGGCGGAGTCTGCGGATTGTCCACAGAAAGCTGTGTGACGTGTACGCGGGCACCGCCGGCATTTGCCGATATATAGAGTTTATTGCTGCCCTGCCTTGTGCGTATCGAGATAATTATCTCTTCGCGCGATGGCTGGTGTATTTTTTCAACTCTGCCCCCTATGAGCGGCAGGAGTTCCGATCTTATTGCATAGAGAAATGCGCCGTCGAGCGCCATAATATCAGTCCTTCACTAATCATTAATTGCTGTTGTTCTTATATATAAGCAGTTCAAAATCCGCAGTTACGTTCAGCCTGTCAATTGCTTCAAGCCGCTTCTGCTGTTCCTGCCCTGTCCTGTAATAATACGGAGTCATCGAGAATAACTGCTGTATGTCTTCCTGCGAGGCGAGCTCCATCATATACCTGATGTGCTCTTTCCCGATAAACGAAAAGCCTTCGAGTTCGTAGGGCTTGACCTCATTTTTATACGGTGTATCGTATATTTTCTGTTTCAGCTCCCATAGATGGTCCGTTGACGGTATTGCCATTATCATAACACCGCCGTTACGCAGGACTCTCACGAACTCCTCACCGCAGTAAGGTGAGAACAAGGTTATAAGCATATCACATGAAGCGTCAGCGACAGGTATGTGGAACACGCTTCCGGCAGCATAGTTCACTCCGTCATGGCGTTTTGCAGCGAATTCCGCAGCAATTTTTGATATGTCGATACCGTAGACCTCTGCCGCTGTTCCAAGCGTTCCGGAAACTGCCGAAGTATAATAACCTTCACCGCAGCCGGCATCCAGCAGGACGCTGCCGCTGAAATTCTCCTTTACAGCCTTGCAGAGAGCGTCTCTTAGCGGCTGATAGTAGCCCTTTTCAAGGAATTCTCTCCTTGCACGCACCATAAGCTTGTTGTCACCGTGAATAGTCTTGCCGATGTGCTTGGAAAGAAGCAGATTCACATAGCCGCTCCTTGCCTTGTCAAAGCTGTGACCGTCAGAGCATTTATAGCTGTTTCCGGCTGTTTCAAGCGGTTTACCGCAGACCGGACAAGTATATATCATTATATTCACCTCAGAAATATATGCATGGATCAACTGAACTCTCAGCTATCTCTACGTCAAGGCGCGGAAATCTCTGCTCGAGAATACGTCTGAACTCCCATATAACAGGGTTCTCCGTGTGGAAGTGTCCGCAGTCAAAGACCTTTACACCGACACTCTGCGCATCCATCCACACATCGTGCTTAACATCGCCTGTAACGTAGGTATCACAGCCATTCGCCGCAACATCCGCAAGGAATGAACCGCCGGAACCCGAACAGAAAGCGACCTTCTTCACCATACCCGTATCAGCTGACGCACGGATGTACTCACAGCCGAATATCTTCTTGAGAGTTTCCGCAAATTCAGCTGCCGGAACAGTCTCTTTCAGCGTGCAGATGTAACCGCACTCCTCAAAGTTGATGTGCTCCGGTTCGCACTCTAACTCATAGTTTTTCCTCAGCTCACGGAGAATAAATCCGTTAGTTCCGAGAGGCGAAATATCAACATTCGTATGCATACAAACTGCTGAAATGTCGTTCTTCACAAGGCGATAAACAGGCATTTCTGAGCTTATTCTCTTAAGCGGACTGAATATGACCGGGTGATGTGAAACGACCATATCAGCTGCTTTAAGCTCCGCTTCATCGACTGCTCTCTTGTCAATATCGAGCGTCATAAGCACCTTTGAACAGTCTGTGCCCGAGTTCACAAGCAGTCCCGAATTATCCCATTTCTCCTGTCTCTCAAAAGGAAATACTGAATCAAGGAAGCTGTATATCTCATTGACCGGGTAAATGTCCACGCCGTTTTTCATCTTCTCGGACAGCGCTGAATAGTGTATGGCTTCATTGTCCTTACCGGCTGAACTGAGATTCTCTGCTATCTTTGCAAGTCTCTCTGACTCATGTTCACGATACTTTCTTCCCATTTCATCATCATCGGCAAAAAAGCCGTACAGAGCCTCAAATTCTGTAAGGCGGCGGAATTCGGGATTGTATTCAGCTACCATTATCACGTAGAGTTTTCCGCCCTCTTCAACTGCATACTCGCCGATTATCTGAAGATCAAGCTCATAGAGAGCTTTGCGGAGATACTCAGGCTTTGTCATCGGCTGGAGTATCCAGCGGACGTTCTCAGGCTCGTAGCGGTCATAGCTGAGTCCTCTGATAATATCTGCGATCGTCTCGCCGCCCATTCCGGCTATTGCAACGTCTGTCACGCCGTCCATGGGAACTTCTGCAAGTCCGTCAGAAAGGATAAGCTGTACCTTGTCAGTCACACCGTATTTCTCGACCGTTCTCGCAGCTGATTCGAGAGGACCTTCCTTTATATCGGAAGCTATGACACGGCTGCATCTGCCCGAAGTCACGAGTTCAGCTGCAAGATAGGCATGATCTGTACCAACATCGACTGCAATACCTCTGCCGCTGACTAATCCTGCTATTTTCTCCAATCTCTTATCAAGCATAAATACTCTCCGTTCAAAATATAGGTTATGTGCTTCATTTGCGGCAGGTACACTTGGTATAGCAGTAAGAACTCTTTATCCAGAGTTTCTCCCACAGCAACGCCCTGTGAACTTCCCGCAAATGAAACACGGCATAAAAATTCCGGCACAGCCGTCTCCGACCGTGCCGGCGATTCACGAAATCAAGCCTCGTTCATCTTAGCGAAACATTCGCTGCAATATACGGCTCTGCCCTCTTTGGGTTCAAAAGGAACCTTAGCCTCACCACCGCATGAAGCGCAAGTAGCAGTATACATAACTCTTTCTGCCTTACCTGCATTCTTTCTTGCGTCGCGGCAAGCCTTACATCTCTGGGGCTCATTCACGAAACCTTTCTCTGCATAGAATTCCTGTTCGCCTGCGGAGAAAATGAATTCGCTTCCACATTCTTTGCAGACTAATGTCTTGTCTTCGTACATCTTCAATACCTCGCTTAAAATATTTGGACCACGGCCGGATTTCCACCGGCATCTTTGTAAAACAACGCTCTGGATTTAAGCTACACAGTCATAAACTTAGGGCAACACAAACGCGCGGAGCTTTCTTCTTGCGCGCTGCATAGCGTTATCGACAGCCTTTTCGCTGACTCCCAGTCTCTTTGCGGTGCAGCGATAGCTTAGCCCCTGCATACATAGACGGAAGGCACGGCGTTCAGCCGAAGAAAGTACAGAATCCACAGTCCTTGATATTTCGGACATAGTCTCCTTGTACAGACAGATACTTTCGGGAGTTTCCTCCACGGACAACGCTTCACTCTCGCTGACATCATCGAGACTTTCAGAAAATTTCGGACTTTTTCCTGAACCTGCACAGACAGTTCGCAGACGGTTTGAGATACAGACCTCACAGTAAGTCGAAAACTTGACTCCTCTGCCCGGATCAAATGAAGAAGCAGCTTTAAGAAGGCTCATAAGTCCCTCCTGTCGCAGATCTTCACTGTCGGTACGGTCGTTTGCGAACAATTCTGATTTTATCAGTATCAGCTTTGAGTAACGCGAAATAAGAGCTTCCGCGGCGACTTTACTTGATTTCGCCATAACCGCGAGCTCTTCATCGGTCATATTACTTGTTTCGCTGTTAATTAAATCCAGTTCGAGCAAGGTATCCACCAACATTCCGAATTAAGCTGCCGGAAGCAGCCGTTGTCAAAAGTTATCAGAATAATATATTATCCGCAGCTCCGGAAATAACCGGAACTGCGGTAATATTCAGTTGTTATCAGGCTTCAGTGTCCTTAGCGGCTTCTTCTTCAGCAGCCTTGAGGAGCTCTGCCATATCGAAGTTGAAGTTCTTCTTAGCATTCTGCTGCTTTGCCTGATCAGCAGCGGCCTGAGCATTGTTGTTCTGAGCCGGTTTGCTGTTATTGTTGTTAGCATTATTGCTGTTGTTATTATTGTTGTTGTTTCTGTTACCTGCGTTGAATGACTGAGGTGAGCTGATATTAGCAAAAGGATCTGAAGACTTAGGTGCTTCCTTTTCTGCAGCTGCGCTCGGAACATTCTTCATATCAGCCTTGGGAGCATCAGCAGGCTTGAAAGTTGCAGCCGGGGGCTCGCCCTTCTTTACAACCTTCTTTGTCTCGTCGTCGTCAACAGCCTTGCGAGCTTCACCGATGATGAGCTTAGCCTCACTCATGCGGTCAGTAGCCTGGTTGGAGAGACGGTTGAGTACAGAAGTGATGTCGCTGAACTTTGTATTGATGCTTTCGATCTCGTTGAGAAGCATCTTACGAACAGCATCGGACATCTCGTTAACCTTGTCAGCGTGGTTGTTAGCCTCGTTGACTGTATTCTTAGCCTGAGCATTAGCCTGGTCGATAGTCTGCTTAGCCTGATCGTTAGCTTCCTTGATAGCTGTCTCAGCTGTTGTGTTAGCGTTAGCGATTGTCTTTTCTGCTTCAGCAGTAGCTTCCTTAACGATATTGTCAGCCTTGTCGTTAGCTTCCTTGGTAACTCTCTCAGCATTCTTCTGAGCTTCGATAGTGATCTTACCAGCAGTCTTCTGAGCCTCTGTGAAGAGAGCACCCATATCGAACGATGACGGGATCATGCCGCCGCCGCTCTCCTTGAGATCTGAGATTTCATCGTTGAGCTTGCTGATCTCTGCATCCTTCTTAGCAAGAGCTACTTCGTTATCCTTAACTGTCTGGAGAAGCTTGTTCTCCTTCTCAGCGAGTTCCTTAGTCTTGATATTGAGGTCTTCTGTAAGCTTTGTGAGATCCTGCTTGAGCTTAGCAACATCTGCAGGCTGACCAGCACCAGCCTGTGCACCCTGAGGAGCAGCAGCTGCCTTTTCTTCTGCAGCCTTGAGTTTAGCTCTGAGAGTATCTATCTCACGCTTAGCAGCTTCAAGTGCCTGAGCTGTCTGAGCATTCTGTCCGCCGCCCTGCGGAGCAGCTGCAGCCTTATCTTCAGCAGCCTTGAGCTTTGTTCTGAGAGTATCTATCTCGCGCTTAGCAGCCTCGAGAGCAGCAGTTGCCTGCTGATTGCCCTGAGCGCCTGCACCGCCGCCAGCCTTGAGCTGTGCGATAAGCTTCTGGTCTTCTTCAGCCTTCTTCTTAAGGTCTTCATTTTCCTTCTTTGCTGCTCTGAGAGCATTGTTGGAAGCATTCAGCTTCTCCTGAAGGTTATCGATCTGATTACGTGCCTTAGTGAGTTCCTGTGAATCTGCGGGACCGGTTTCTTTAGCTTTCTTAAGCTCTTCCTCGAGTGAGATGATCTTAGAATTAAGCTCATCGAGGTATGTCATAACGTCCTCTTTAACGAAACCACCCATTCTGGCAGTACGTAATACGGTTGGTTCTTCCATTGTATACACTCCTATCCCCGCAGAAACCTGCGGCAAACATAAATTCAAGGAATAAAATTGCCTTTAATCAATTATATCATATTCAATATAATATTTCAACTATTGATATGTAGAAAATTTTTGTTCATTTTAGTGCATTTTACTAATTGACAAAGCGAATTATACGACAAGTTAATAAAACAACTACCATAATCAACGGCTCACATAATAAAAATGCTGACTTTTTGCAGGTCTTGCGTAAAAGAAAAGCGGTCCGCAATGGACCGCTTATAATCGTGATTATCAGTTGCCAAGCATTTTGAAGATGTCGTCGAGGTCGTAGTCCTGATTTGTTGCAGGAGCCTTTGCAGCAGAAGTGCCGCCAAGACCAAGACCATCGATAAGGGGATTGTCGATCTGGATAACTTCCTCAGAAGCTGGTGTGATACCAAGATCATCAACTGCAACGTTATCGTCCTCACCGAATCCGGCAGCAATAACAGTAATAGTCATCTCATCCTGCATATCTTCCTTGAATGCAGTACCGAAGATGAACTCTACGTTCTCAGCAGCTGTATCTGTGATCATCTTTGTAGCCTGGTCAACATCGGAAGAAAGAACGTCCTCAGACATAGCAATGTTGATGAGGAGTCGCTTAGCACCGGAGATAGAAGTCTCAAGCAGCGGGCTGGAGATAACTGCGTTTGCAGCTTCCTTTGCCTTGTCCTTGCCTGAACCGTGACCGATAGCCATATGAGCATAGCCAGCGCCCTTCATAATTGTAGAAACATCGGCAAAATCGAGGTTTATGTAGCCTTCCTCAACGATGAGGTCGGAAATACTCTTAACACCAGTCTTGAGAACATCGTCTGAAAGTGCGAATGACTGGATCATTGTAAGTGGCTTGTCAAGACCAACGAGGAGCTTTTCGTTAGGGATGACGATAAGAGAGTCAACATACTTTCTGAGTTCCTCGATACCTCTCTCAGCCTGAGCCATTTTCTGCTCTCTCTCGAAGAGGAAAGGCTTAGTAACGACTGCGACTGTGAGGATGTCCATTTCCTTAGCGATCTTAGCAACAACAGGAGCTGCACCGGTACCTGTTCCGCCGCCCATACCTGCTGTGATAAAAATCATATCAGCGCCCTTGAGATGAGTCTCGATCTCGTCTCTGTTCTCTTCAGCGCTCTTCTGACCGATCTCAGGCTTGTTGCCTGCGCCTCTGCCCTTTGTGAGCTTTGTACCGATCGGTATTCTTGTTGTAGCCTTTGACTTATTAAGAGCCTTAGCGTCAGTATTGATAGCAATATATTCAATATTGTTCACTCCGGACTCCACCATACAATTGACAGCGTTTCCGCCGCCGCCGCCGACGCCGATTACTTTTATGTTAACATCGGGTTCCAGAGCTTCCTCATAGTTGAAATCTGACATTTTTAACTCCTCCTAAAATATTTATCCTGTATTTTATCTTTAAGAAATTATCATAACTCTATAAATACACTTTATATTTTATCATAATCTCTTACTTATTTCAAGTCTGAAATTAATTTTTTTGAATTTCAGCGCATTTGACAATTACAGCGCGTATTAATATGGCATTTTGTACAAATTTTAGTTCGTTTTACTGTTAATAGTTCTGTCCTCCGCCTACATACTGGTCATATCCGCCACCGTAGCCGTTTCCGTAATCTGCTCCGCCATAACCGCCGTTAGCGTCATATCCGCCGTAATCATTGCCGTAGCCGTTATTGTAACCGTCTGCGTAGTCATTGTTGCCGTAAGCGTTTCCGCCGTCGTTGCCATAACCATTATTATACTCGTTGTTGTTATTGTAAGCGTTGTTGTCGTTTCCGCCGTTCTGACCGGGCTGAGGCTGGGGATCCTGCTGCTGTTGCTGCTGATCTGCCGGACGGTTCTGGTTGTAATGCTCGAAGATAGCTTCCTGTTCGGGATTCGACTCACCGTCGATAGGCTTGCCGTTAGCATCTGTTTTAGGCTCTGTTGTAGGCTGCTCAGGTGTTATCAGCTTGTCGCCTGTCTTGTTCATCCTGAAGCTGCACTGATTAGCTCCGACCATCGTAAGATAGCCTTTCTTGCCCTTTACGCTGTCATCAGACATTACGTTGGAAGCAAGTTCAAGTTTGTAATTGACATCGTTCCAGTTGCCCATTCTGAACACCATACCGTTCTTGTAATTGACAACTATCGAGAATTCATCGCTCATATCTACTGATGCTATCTCGGATGAAAATTCCTTATCTATGCTTGCCATGAACTCACCGAACGCATCAGCTTTATGCTGATTTCCTGATTCTACTGACTTTCCGGCAAACTTAACAGACGGTTCATAGCCGTATATCACCGGAAGTCCGTCTGTAATGAAGCCGTTGTCGGCAAGTATCTTTCCCTTTTTGCTGACAAGAAGAACGCCGTTGTCATAGCTTATATTGTATGCCGGAACACATCTTGTGACCGTTATCTCAAGTGACGAGGGGAAGTCCCTGTCAACTTCCGCAGTCTCGACATAAAGCAGCTTGTCAAGAATCTCCTGTTCACTCTTCTTCGGATCAAGTCTCAGAAGATTGTCGCCCTCCTTGATACCAGAAGCGTCAACTATCTGCTCAGCCGTATACATATCCGACTCGCCTGAGACCTTAATCTCGTTTATATTGAACAGAAACGTATAGCTGATAGTTAGTCCGACGGTCACAGCGAGCAAAACGACTACTGCCGCGTAAATATTGAAATTTCGCTTGCGTCGTCTGAGTCGCTTGCTGCTGTTCTGTCTTTCGACATCAGTTTTTTCAACGTCCTTCATATCTTCTCCATCTCCCGGTCACACACGGCGAATTCTTCCGCCCAGAGCCGTGACCGCGTCCTCTATTTTTTCATATCCTCTGTCGATATGTTCTATTCTCGTTATCTCGCTTGTGCCCTCAGCTGAAAGAGCTGCACATATCATCGCCGCTCCGCCTCTGAGGTCAGTTGCTTCGGCATTGGCTCCATGAAGCCGCTGCACTCCGCGAACTATCGCCACTTTACCAAGCACTTGTATATCTGCTCCCATTTTCACAAGAGCGTCTGTATGCCGGTAGCGGCAGTCGAAGATGTTCTCTTCAAATACACTTGTGCCATCCGCAGCTGAAAGCGCTGACATAAGCACCGCCTGTGCATCCGTCGGAAATCCGGGATGAGGCATTGTCCTTATCCTGTCGCTGACTGCTTTCAGACGCGTTCCGCTGCGCAGGTATATCCTGTTCTCGCGGGTATAGATACTGCATCCCGTCTGTTCGAGCACCGTCAGGAACGGCTCCATTTCCGGAACGCAGGCTTCTGTAAGTATTATCTCTCCTCCGGCAGCCGCCGTCATCGAGAGGTATGTCGCACCGGCTATCCTGTCCGGCATTACCGCATAGTCGCAGCCGTGAAGCTGTTTCCTGCCGTTTATGACAATCCTGCTGCCGCCGTCGCCTTTGATATCAGCTCCGCAGGCACGCAGGAATCCGCACAGATCGCATATCTCAGGCTCTCTTGCGGCATTGTTTATAACAGTTTCCCCGTCAGCCGTAACGGCACAGAGAATGATGTTTTCGGTAGCACCTACCGATGGAAAGCTGAGGGACAGTTTGGCGCCTTTCGCGCGTCCTTTGCGTGCCCGGCAGACTATCTTCCCTCCGCTGTCAGTTATATCTACGCCCATTTTCCTCATAGCGACAAGGTGCATATCTATCGGACGAGGTCCGAGTTCGCAGCCGCCGGGAACGCTCACTGTACATTCACCTGTACGTCCGAGCATTGCTCCCATAAAGATTATGGACGATCGCATTTCGCGCATAAGTTCCTCAGGTATCTCATTACCGCTCAGCGACGAAGAGTCAACAACAGCAGTATTTCCCGAGAACATACACCGACAGCCCACGCAATTGAGTATGCGTGAAGCCGCATAGACATCGGTCAGCGCAGGGCAGTTCCTGAGAGTACATTCCTCTCCGCACAGCAGTGCTGCTGCCATTATAGGCAGCGAACTGTTCTTGCTTCCCTGGAGAGCTATCTCTCCGCGGAGCTTCCTGCCGCCTTCCACTATCAATTTCTGCATATTACCACCTCACAGCCTTTGTTTATATTATGCTGCAAGGTGTATTATTGTTACTTTCTTCCCTTTGCTATGAGTTTTTCAACGACTTTCATTACACGCTCGTTGGTATCTGCAACGCAGAGCTTCTTAGCGCAATCTGCCATTGAATCTGCCTTGCCGGGAGTCTTGAGGAAATTCTCTATCTCGGCGATAAGCCTTTCGGGTGAAGCATCCTTCTGCTCTATAACAACAGCTGCGCCGCCCTTTCCGAGTACCATAGCATTATGATACTGGTGGTTGCCGGCAACTATCGGCGAAGGTATCAGTATAGACGCTCTTCCGGCTGCCTCGAGCTCTGCAAGAGTCGAAGCACCACTGCGGCAAATCACAACATCAGCCGCTGCAAGACATACGTCCATATCATTTATGTATTCGGTTATCCTGAGTCTGTCTGACTTCATCGGAATACCGGCTTCTTTCATCTCTTTAGGGAAAGTATCTTTTCCCATACCGCCGTAACCGTGAATATGGTTGATATTCAGTCCCTCTTTTACGTGCCACTTGATAGCGGCAGCCATTGTCTCGTTAATACAGCCGGCACCAAGACTTCCGCCGAACGAAAGTATCGTCAGGTCATCGTTGAAGCCGAGCTTTCTGCGAGCCTCTTCCTTTGTTATCGAGTTGATGTTGCTGCGCACAGGGAGTCCTGTAACGCTGTACTCGAACTTGCTCTTGTCCATATAGTCAAGAGCCTCTATAACTGTGAGCATTACATAGTCAACTTCCTTTGAGAGAAGTCTGTTGGTAACGCCCGGGTAAGCATTCTGCTCATGGATTGCCGTTGGGATACCCATTTTTGCAGCCTTCCTTATAACAGGTCCGGCTGCGTATCCGCCTGTTCCGATAGCTATATCCGGCTTGAAATCCTTGATTATCTGCTTTGCTCTCTTGCCGGAAGTTGCAAGATATGCAAGCGCCTTTGCGTTCCTGCCGACATTTTCAAGCGAGATCTTTCTCTGAAATCCGGCTACCTTGATAGTTTCAAGCCTGTAACCAGCCTTCGGGACGAGCTTTGACTCCATTCCCTTAGGAGTTCCGGCAAAGAGAAACTCTGCATCCGGATATTTTGCCTTTATCATATCTGCAATAGCGATACCGGGATTTATGTGTCCACCCGTTCCGCCGCAGGCTATCAGAACTCTCATATTACAGCTCCTTTACGCATTAGTGAGCTCCGTTTTTTCAGGAGCTGCTGCACGTTTTTTCTTTTTCGCCGGCTTATCCGACGGGTAGTACCTCTGCTGCGAGATGTTGAGCATGATGCCCATTTCCGCAAGCTGCATTATAAGCGCCGTACCGCCGTAACTGAAGAACGGCAGGCTGATACCGGTATTCGGTACGAGGTTGCTTACAACGGCGAGGTTGAGAACGGTCTGTATTCCTATCTGTGTGGTGATACCAACTGCGATGAGCATACCGAAACGGTCCTTGCAGCGGACTGCTATCGAGAAGCCCTCGACTACCAGAAGGAAGAATACCATCATTATCGCAAATGCTCCCACGAATCCAAGTTCCTCGCATACTATAGGGAATACGAAGTCGTTCTTTGTCTCGGGGAGATACATATATTTCTGTCTTGAGTTGCCGAGTCCCAGACCGAACATTCCGCCTGAGCCTATGGCGATTATTGAGTTGGCTGTCTGCCATGTGTCGTCAAGTACGTCCGCAAATGGATCGTTCCACGACTTGATACGCTTTGAAACGTAGCTGTCCTCTATCTGAGCCTGCCATGAAATTACGATCACAGCAAGTGCAAGAGCGGCTATACCGAGCAGTACGAACTGCTTCTTGTTAGCGCCTCCGCAGAGTATCATAGCTATCGAGATAGTTACTATAAGGATAAGACCGGAAAGGTGCGGCTCTTTATAGAGCAGCAGGGCATATACTGCCATAAGTCCGGCATATTTGAGTATACCTGTCTTGAAGGTGTTCATCTTCTTGCCGTCACGTTCCATATTGTACGCAAAGAAGACGATGATAGCGAGCTTTGCAAACTCAGACGGCTGGAAGTTGATAGGTCCGAGTGTCAGCCAGCGCTTAGCGCCCATGGTACCGCCCTCATCGTTACCGATAGCAAGTACCAGCACAAGCAGTAAAGCCGCGAATACATAGAGAAGTCCGGCGATGTTGAATTTCTTAATCACCGGTATCTTGATGTTTTTAAGATTGTGGTAGTCCATCTTCATGAAGAAGATCATCGCTCCAAAGCCGATAACAGCCATTTTTGCCTGATTTCGCGCGTAGTAGAGACCGTCTCCGTCCATTTCGCTGTATGCCCACGCATAGCTCGCAGACGACATCATAACGATGCCCACAACGAGAAGTATCATTACGTATGCAAAAAACGACAGACTTATATCACTGTTTCTGCCTTCGCCGACGAAGGTCTTCCACAAAGTGCTGACCGCACCCTGTTTTTTCTTTTTGCGTTCCGCCATTGCGTCCTCCGTTCAAACTGTTCACACCGGATCATGTCCGTGCCTTAAAGGCTCAGAATACCAGTAATGTGATTATTCCCAGTACGCCGAATATCATACCTGTCATTGAAAATGTTATCACTATCTTGTACTCGCTGAATCCGCTCATCTCAAAGTGATGGTGGATAGGAGTCATCTTGAATATTCTTCTGCCCTCGCCGTACTTCTTCTTGGTGTACTTGAAGTAGCTTACCTGTATAACTACCGAAAGCGCTTCAATTATATACACAAGAGATACAAGGAACATAAGGAGATGATTATGGAGTACAAGTCCCACACCGGTAACTGCTGCTCCGAGAAACATTGAGCCTGTATCTCCCATGAAGCACTTAGCCGGGTTGAGATTCCAGATAAGGAATCCGAGACATCCGCCTGCGAGTGCCATAGTAAAGAGCGAGAGCTCGTTTTCTCTGAGAAGAGCACAGCAGACTGTGAACACCAGCATGGCAACAAATGTCACCGAGCCGCAGAGGCCGTCAACACCGTCCGTGAGATTCACCGCATTTGTGAGGTATATTATTACCGGTATCATCAGCAGATAGTAAAAGATACCAAGTGAAGGTGTCCTTACAAATCCAAGATCGATACGTGTGCCGTCACAGCCGAATCTTGAAAGAGCAAACAGAAATGCTACCGCAACAACAAGCTGGAAAGCCATTTTCTGAAGAGGCGAAAGTCCGTCGTTGTTCTTTCTTGCAACCTTGATGAAGTCGTCTATGAATCCGATGAGTCCGAAAAGCATTGAGAATGCAACAACGCTCATCATTCTGTAAAAGCCGTTGAGTGCTTCCTTGTCAGTTGTGTCAACGCCGCCGCGCATACGGTATATCCAATAGCCGGCTATCGCTGTAAGCACAGATGCTATTATGAACATAAATCCGCCCATTGTCGGAGTACCCTGCTTTTTTGCGTGCCACTGCGGTCCGTCCTTGGTCTTTATAGGCTGACCGAACTTCAGACGGTGCAGGAAAGGAACGAGATATATTCCCGAAACTCCCGCCAGCGCAAAAGAAACCAGCGATACTATCAGATTTATGATCCAGAATGACATTTTATTCAACAACTCCCATTAGTTTTTCGCGCTCAGCTGAGAAGCTTCAAGCCCTCTGCAACTACCTCGCGCTCATCAAAGTGTATGTGTTTTCCACCGGCAAGGATCTGATAATCCTCATGTCCTTTGCCCGCAAGAACTATTATATCACCTTTTTCAGCAATTTTCAAGGCATAATATATCGCCTCACGCCTGTCTGTGACAACTTCGTACTTCACATCGCTGCCGTCAAGACCTGTGAGTATCTCGCAGATGATAGCTTCCGGATCCTCATTTCTAGGATTATCGGAAGTAACGACGAGCATATCTGCATATTTTGCAGCTGCTTTAGCCATTTTAGGACGCTTTGCCGCATCACGGTCACCGCCGCAGCCGAACAGGCAGATAAGTCTGCCGGAAGCATATTCCTTAACGCTCCTGAGAACATTCTCGATAGCATCAGGTGTATGTGCATAGTCGCATATAACTGTAAAGTCTCTGCCGGTCGGTATTACCTCGCAGCGTCCCTTTACTCCGCCGTAGCTCTCAACTGCTGAGATTATCTTGTCAAGCGGTATGCCGGCTTTAAGGCAGGCTGCCATAGCAGCTGTAAGGTTCGAGACGTTGAACATTCCCGGTATCCTCGTCTTTACGAAGTGTGACTTGCCCTCGTTGCAGAACCAGAAGCTTGAACCGCTCGCTTTGAGCTTTATGCCGTCAGCATAGAAGTTTGCGTTCTCCTTTGTGCTGAAAGTCTGTTTGTCACAGCCTATCTCACCGTAGAGTCTTCTGCCGTAGTCATCGTCGATGTTGCAGATGGCTGTATCGCAGATCTCAAAGAGCATCTTCTTTGCCTGATAGTAGTCTTCCATATCCTTGTGATAATCAAGGTGATCCTGAGTGAGATTAGTGAAGAGAGCTATACCGAACCACGATGAACCGATACGGTTCTGTACGAGTCCGAAAGATGATACCTCCATTACAACATATTCACAGCCCTCACGCACCATTCTGTCAAGCAGAGCCATAAATTCGTGTGTCTTCGGAGTGGTATTCTCAGTAGGTATTACCTCGCTGCCTATCTCATTCTGTATAGTGCCTATGAGACCGGTCTTGTGACCTGTATTCATAAGTATATGCTTGATAACGTTGGTGATAGTAGTCTTTCCGTTTGTTCCGGTAACGCCTATCATCTTTATCTTGCGCTCGGGGTGTCCGAACCACGCAGCACAGAGCTTTCCGTAGAGTTTACGGGAGTTGTCGGTGATTATCTGTCTGTCTCCGAGTCCGAGATCGTGCTCGCAGACAACTGCCGCCGCGCCTTTTTCAAGCATTTCAGCCGCAGCACTGTGTCCGTCAAACTTCTGTCCCTTGACACATATGAACAGACTGCCCTCGCGGACTTCTGCCGTATTGTCAGTAACGGATGTTATCTCTGTTTCTCCGATGTTTGTTTCAGCATTGTTCTCAAGCAGTTCATATAATTTCATTCCGACGCCTCCTGTATTATTTATTTATTCCTGTTATTTACACTAATCATTGAATGCCACATCCGGCAGCTTGAATTCCAGTTCGATAACGGTTCCTTTCGGGACTCGCGTTCCCGGTTCAAGATTCTGCTTCGCGACTGTCGCCCCTGCAGAGGACGGCGGTGCACCGGAAGTTGAATAATTGACGGCATATGATTCCGTGATCTGATTTACATTCGTCAGATCCGCGTACCGCAGATCAGGTACCTCCGTATATTCCGGAGTTGCTGCTTTTTCGGTGTACAAGTATACCGTTCCGGTCTTCGCCATGGCTGTACCGGTAAGCGGATACTGTGATACAACGTCTATGCCGTTGCCGACCTTCTCATATTTGATGCCCATGCTGTCAAGAGTTGCAGTTGCATCATCAAGTGTACCCTCGAGAAGCGGTATTTTAACGTCAAGGTCACGGAGCTCTTCCTCAGTATACTCCGGACTCATATTCATATAGGGAAGTATCTCTTCAAGTATCTTTCTTGCAGTAGGAACAGCTACCTTGCTTCCGTAATATTCAATATTCTTATCAGGCATATCTGCCATAACAAGAAGTATAAGCTCGGGATCCTCAGCCGGTGTGAAGCATACATACGAAGCACAGTATTCCTGCTTTGAAGCATCTTCTGCCTGACGCCAGTCGCCGCCTTCATTTGCAGCTGTGATCATCTTACGCTGTGAAGTACCGGATTTTCCTCCGATAGAATAACCTGTTATAGCTACGTTGCTCTCAGGCTTTCCGCTTACGACCTGTTCAAGGCAGCTTCTAAGCTTCTTTGAAGTATCCTCTGAAATTACCTGACGGCGTACAGTTCTCTCGTTCTTGAGAACTACATTGCCCTCCTGATCAACTACCTTGTCTACGACATAAGGCTTAAGGAGATAGCCGCCGTTTACAGCAGCACAGTAAGCTGTTATCATCTCAAGAGGAGTAACAGTTTCACCCTGTCCGATAGAACCGGTAGCAAGATTGAGCTTGTTTATCGTATCCTTTGTAAAGGGATCGCCTCTGCTCTCAGCAGGAAGGTCGATGCCAGTAGTTTCGGAAAGACCGAAAGCGTCACAGTAATACACGAACTTGTCTTCACCGAGTGCCCAGCCGATGTCAATAAAGGCAGGGTTACAGGAATTCGTAAGTGCTTCCTGGAAAGTCTGTGAATCGTGTCCGCCTTCCTGATGACAGTGGATAGGATTAGGTACTCCGGGGATCGCCTTTGCACCGTCACAGTAGAGATATCTTTTTTCAAAGTCTATAAGATTCTCTTCAGCAGCTGCGGCACTTGTAAGCACCTTGAATACCGAACCAGGCTCGTAACGCTCTGTGAGAGCTTTATTTCTCCACTGGAGCTCGCGTTCCTCTTTGGTACGCTTATCAGCTTCAGTTTTGTCAGTTATCTGCTTTATCTCTTCAGCCACTACCTTGTCTGAGATCTCGTAAGGCTGATTAAGATCAAATGACGGGTACTGAGCCATACCGTATACAGCACCGGTCTTGCAGTTCATAAGTATCGCACAGCCGCGGTTCTTTACCTTGAAGTCGTTTACCATTTCCTGAAGATGCTTTTCAAGGATGAACTGGATATTGCTGTCGATAGTAAGATATACATCGTCGCCGTTCTTGGCAGCGTATGTCTTTGAATATTTGTAAGGGAGCTCGTTTCCGTTGGAGTCCTTTGCTGAGATCGTCTTGCCGTCAACGCCGGAAAGATAATCGTCGTATTTAGCTTCGATACCGTAGAGACCGTTTCCGTCCGAATTGGTGAAACCTACTACTGAAGCCGCAAGTTCACTCTGCGGATAGTATCTCTTTGTGTCCTCTTCAACATAGAGTGATATCATGTTGTACTGGTTAAAGTATGAAATAAGCTCATCTGCAACTTGCTTTTCGACCTGATCCTGGAGCATACTGTACTGTGAATCAGCGTCCATAGCTTTCTGAACATCTTCAGGCTTTATATTGAGCTTTGTACAGAGCTTTGAGCTTACTTCTGAAACGAAAGCATCAACAGATTCGGGAAGAGCATCTATCTCTTTGCCTTCCTCATCATATCTCGGCTTGTACGAACCGCTCTGCTTATCAGAATTACGCTTGTCAACGCGCTTCCTGAGCTCAACGAGCTCATCTCTGAAACAAGACGGATCGAGTATTACCTTATATACAGAAGCACTCTTCGCTATGACCGCTCCGTTCGCATCATATATCGAACCTCTGTGGGCTGATATTTTTATTGAGCCGAAATGGCGGTCGTTTGCCATTGCCTGATACTTTTTATTATTAAGTACAGAGATCCTGAAAAAATTCGCAGCAACTCCTCCGAAGAGCACTACGAACACAGCCGTCATTACTATCTTGGCTCTGAATCTCATTGAATTTGTCGGGTTTGTGTTTGCCATAATACGCTCCTTTACATGGCATTATATGTAAGTCCTGATGACGAATTTCCCTGTAAATAGAATAAGGCAGGGTAACTGTGCTGCCCCGCCCTGTGAACATCGTATTTTTTTCTGGATGTCCTGTTTCCGATACGACGAAGGATTCTCGCTTGTCAAGCGATGGACTGAGCCCCGCGGACGCCCTGCGTTCTGACGTCCGCGTGATCTCAGGCCGGTATTCCGATCACCCGCTGTATCTCCGTGTTCTACTATACTTCGGCATATTTGTTTTTTTCGCCGATAGTGTTCTTTGATAATATCGGGCAGCTTCTTTATATTATATTTGTACTACCCTCTGAAATATTCCACAAGATCTTCAAAGAACGACTTTATCTTTGCCTTTACGCCCTTCTCCTTCTTGGGAATCTTAACTACATCGCTCTCCTGAGTTTTTATATATGTGATCTGCGATGAATCTATTTTTTGCATATTAAGCACATTCTTAGCATAGTCTTCGACAGCCTTTGCCGATACCTTGCTTTCGAGCTCTGACTGGAGTCTGACATTATCAGCCTCGACGAGGCTCAGCTCGTGGTTCTTGTCAGCGACCTTGTTGTACATCGTATTGCGCTTATCAAGCGAATAGATAACAAGTCCAAGTATGATCGCTGCGATAGCAGACATAAGGATTATAGTCATGACCGAACCGCTGCGGACTTCTGTATGTCTTACCCTGATCTGCGATTTATCGTCACTGCCGTTATCCTTTTCATTATCGTTGTCGGGACCGCGGTCGATCTCAGATCCAGAGCTGTTATAATCTTCGTCTTCAAAAATGTAGGCAAAATCATATGCAGCCATTAATTATCCGCGCTCCTTTCAATGATCCTGAGCTTAGCGCTTCTGCTTCTGTTGTTTCTTTCTACTTCCTTTTCTTCTGCTTCAATAGGTTTTCTGTTTATAAGTGCTCCCTGCGGCTTGCGTCCGCACACACACTGAGGAAAATCAGGGGGACATATGCACCCTTTGCACCAACCGGCATATTTCTGTTTTACTATCCGGTCCTCAAGTGAATGGAAAGTGATTATTGCAAGCCTTCCGCCAGGTTTCAGACTGAAAAACGCTTCTTCGAGTCCCTTTGAAAGGTGGTCGAACTCACCGTTTACGGCGATGCGAATAGCCTGAAAGGTCTTTTTGCACGGGTTCTTGTCGCGGCGTGCCTTCTGCGGAACGCTGTTTCTTACTATATCTGCAAGCTGGAGAGTGGTCTCAATAGGAGCCTTCTCTCTTTCACGGATTATGTTTGAAGCGATCCGGCGTGAGAATTTCTCCTCGCCGTACTCAAACAGTATCCTTGCTATCTCACTTTCAGAATAAGTATTCACAACATCTGCGGCACTCATACCCTCTTTGCTCATTCTCATATCAAGAGGAGCGTCCGAGTGGTAGGAAAAGCCTCTGCTCTCTTCGTCAAGCTGATACGACGAAACACCAAGATCCATGAGTATACCGTCTACCTTATCTATACCGAGGTCGTCGAGCACATCACGCATCTGCGAGTAGTTGCTGTGTATGACCTGAGCATTCGGGTAGACAGACAGTCTTTCCGATGCAACTGCAACTGCGTCCGGATCACGGTCGAGGGCTATGAGCCTTCCGCCGGCACCTAGACGTGCAGCGATAGCCGAAGAATGTCCTGCGCCGCCGGCAGTACCATCAACATAGATACCGTCGGGACGTATATTCAATCCTTCGATACATTCATCAAGCAATACGGGTATATGACTGAACTCCATAAGATCTCTCCTTAGCCGAAAAGCCGTTCATTATGCGGCTGCCGGCGATCAGAGTACAAGATCAGCAAGAGCAGCGTTGATATCCTCCTGAGAAACATTGCTGTTAAACTCTTCCCAGAGTTGTTTGTTCCAGATCTCAGCTTTGTTTGAAGCGCCGATAACGACTACTTCATCACTGATCTGGGCATGATCCCTGAGATGCTGGGTGATAAAAATTCTTCCCTGCTTATCGGGGACCTGCTTATCAGCACAGGCAAGAAAGCGTCTTCTTATCTCGCTACCGGTCTTGCCGGGGATAGTTTCGAGCTTCTGTCTGTACTTTTCAAATTCCTCAGTTGAATAAACGGCGATATATTTGTCATCGTAACCTGCACAAAGGTAAAACTCCACGCCGAGGATCTCCCTCAGCTTATTAGGAAAGCTCATACGTCCCTTCTGATCTATACTTGGATAATAAGTACCGCATAACGGTTCCGCCATGAACTTTCACCTCACTTTTCAACAGCTTGTGGAATATTTCACCTCAATTGTGGAATAAATCACTTCTGAACACCTTTATTCACCCTATAATATATTTTACCACTTTATAGAGTAATATGCAATTAGTAATTTTTCACAAGATTGACAAATGAGCGAGTTTAAATATTTAGTTACAATAACCTCAAAGTTTATATTTGCGAACGTGTGTTCTTAAAATTTTCACCTTATTTCACCCACAGAGGTAAAATTAAGGTGAATTTTACCTCCGATTCACCACCACTCATCACCTATTAAAACAAAAATAAGTCTCCGGCACTAAACATTGCTGTTTTTATGTGCTCAAAGACTTATTTTTTATAATGATCATTCAATAGGCTGTTCTGTTGATGCTTCTGATGCTTCAACGGAAGAAGTCACAGGTTCTGTGACAAGTTCGGCAGTTGTTGCAGCTTTAGTTGTTGTAGCGATGGCAGCAGTTGTTGTTGCAGGCTGTGTTGATACAGCAGCCTCGGTAGCGGGCTCTTCATTAGCCGCAGTTGGATGTTCCTTAGTGGGAACTTCCTTCTTCTCTGAAGGCGGTGCGATGTTCTTATCCTTTGGTGAAAGAACAGGTATCGTTGCACCTTCCTTCTTTTCTTCATCATCATACTTTACATAATCAGTATAAGTGATGTTGAACTTGCAGGACTTGAATCCCATTGAGAGCGAGAATGAATATCCCTGAACGCTGATCTGATCGTCAATGTTCACAGAGTTGATATATCCGCTCGTTGAAGAGTAAGTGGGCTTTATCCAGTTATTAGGATCATCAGAAAGAGTTATGCCGTAACGTGACTCTATCTTGTTTCTCATAGTTGCCGCACTCATATAGGTAACAGATCCGTAGTGCGGATCGTATGCTTCGTCATAGTCACCCGAGACAGTTCTGAGGTAAGGAAGGTCCTGACAGAATATCTCGTTGCAGTTGGAAGTTGTTCCGCCCGATGAAGCATAGAACATTGTAAGTGCGAAGTCATCATTATAATAGAGAGCTTCGCCGAGAACTTCCTTACAGCAGTCGATAACGTTCTGAGGCGGATCAGCCTTCATACGCATATCGAACGAGTCATCATTGTTGTATTTGAGGAAGGTGTATGCAGCTACTGCCTGAGCCTTCATAGCTTCCGGTTCCATTGAGCTGCTCATCTCATGGTAAACGATACCTGCAATTATATCAAGTGTCTTGCCGGCAGGAACGTGGTTTACCGTAAGGACTTCCGTATCAGTAGTGCCGGTATTCATGAGCTGTGTACCGGGATAATAATGATAGAGAATATCCTGATACGTCCAGCCTGCATACTTAGCATAGAAGTTTGCACCGTTCTGACTCATGCCGACGCCGTGTCCCCAGCCGTATGTCTGTATAGCGAATTCGCCGGGATTGCTTTGTACTACCTGTCCGTGCTGCGGCTCAGGAACATTCTTGAGCTCGCCGCCCGATGTGTAGACCTCAACGGCAGTAGGTGTAGCACTTCTCTTCTTCTTTCCGAGAACAGGTGTTGCATTCTTTATCTTCTTTCTGATAAGAAGCATCATAGCCTGCTGTTCCTCTGAAAGTGCCTGTGAAGCATCAGCGTCCGGCTGTGCATTAACAAGTCCGTCGCCGAGCTTGAACATATCCGGAGTAGTTCTTGCGTAGCTTATCATGGAAAGGCTGTCGTCATACTCTGACACATCTGCCTTTCTCCAGCTGATCTGCTCTTCGGGAACTATCTCCTCTCCGGGCTGTGTGCCCGTTTCAGATGCTGAAGTATCCTCGATCGCTGCCACGCCATCAACCGCTGACAGGTTAGCTGACGTTGTTATCGTCAGTACAGCAGCGACTACAGCCGCAGTAGCTTTCAATGAACTTATAGTATCCATATTTCACTCCTTGTCAGAAACCGCAATTTGTGACCGCAGCTTCTTTTGATGTTTATGAAGCTTCAGTTGCTTCAGTAGTTTCCGGCTGATGAGCCTTTATGTACTCTTCTGTATGCTTTACAGAGGAAAGGTCTCCTGCGACCTCGCCCTCTCTGAGACGGCGTCCGACAATGATGAAGCGGTAGTTTCCCTCTCCGCCGTAGCAGGTCGAAAGAGTCACCAGCTTATCGCCATACTGAACGTCTATACCCATATCGAGCGGACAATTCTTTACGCAGTGCTCAACATAGCCGTCAAATTCTTCCTTTGTATCGAGTTCTTCCATCATCCAGTAATGGAAATCGGTTGCATCATAGCTTCCGCTCGTTACAAGAAAAGCAAATATAACATAGTCATAGTCACGATAATTTGAACTCAGTTCAATAAAGGGGCTCTCCTTGTAGAACTCATAGTCCTGACGGTATCTTCTGAGCGAACCCATCATCGAACCGTCCAGCATATCGTGTCCGTAGATCACCAGATTCTCAGACTGCTCCAGTTCATCAGAACCGAACATATCTCTGTAATCCATAAAGATAGAACCGGATTCCTTATACGATCTGTCAAGGTCGTGGTCGAGGTAGAACCAGTTAGGCTTGTACTCCTCGCCGCCGTAGAACGCATTATCCTTTTCTACACCGCCGGGATCCCTTGTCATCGGGTAATCCACCTGTGTGCCGTGCATTCTTATCCAGCCGTATATATCAGGGTTGAGCCTGAGCAGTGATCTTGCACGTCCGCTGAGTCCATTTACTTCTTTGGAATACGATATATTGTTCTCCCAGCCTTCCGGAAGTCCGGGAGGCGTGGTGGTCACTTCCGTTGCTGTCGTAGCATCACTTACAGTCGGAACAGTGCCTTTATCCTTCTTCAAGGTAAAAACACTCGTCAAAGCAAGCACTAACGCAGCAGCTCCGGCAGCACCTGAGATTATGATCTTTTTCTTTTTATCCATTTATTTCTCCTGAGAAGCAGTTTCTGTCTCTTTCTTATCATCCTTGCTGTCTGACGGTCCGTAAGGAACGAATTCGGCATCAGGATCATATTTCTCATTTGTTCTTGTCTTATAATATAATGTAGGCCATTTGATATTCGGGTTCGGAGTACTGTTCTGAGTTCCCTCAAGAAGATCCTCGCCTTCCCTTACCATTCTTGCCATGATTATTAGTCGGCTCCTGTCACCGAGCAGACCGTTGCAGGTCGAGAGAGTGAGCAGCTGATCGCCGTACTTGACATCAACATCATTAAGACGTATCGTTCTGCGCTTTACCTCGTTGACAAAATCATAGAAGTCTTCTTCGTCATCGAAATTAAGGTAGTTCCAGCAGTCGAACTTTGTCTCTGTATCATCCTCGGCATCAAGAACGAAGAATGCGAATATCTTGTACTTATACTGTTCATAGTTGGAATTGAGCTCTATTATCGGATGTTCGCCGTAGAAGTAATCATAGATCCTGTAATTGTTAAGGCTTCCGAACATCTGACCGTCGCCCATCTCATGACCGTATATAATGAGATTGTCTGAATTCTCACAGATAAGGTGACCTTCACCGTCTACCTCGTCAAAGTGGTTTCTGTAATCAAGGAAGATCTCTCCAGCATTCGACTCTCTTCCGCTGAGTTTATGACGAAGGTACTTATTGTTATCATCCGCCTGCATAACAGGATTGTTTACCTGAGTTCCCTCAATACGGATGATACCCACAACATCGCTGTTTTTTTCAAGAAGTTCCTTTGCACCGCTGAGAAGCGTGTATATCTTGCGGTTATCGGCATCGACCTGTGTCGGACGTGTGCTGTCCTGTTCAGCCTCATCCCAATACTCGCTCATGACTTTCTGATTTTCGCGTTTGCTGCGCCATAGATCAATATAGTAGTCACCCACTATATAGCCGCATACGATGATAACGACCAATGCGCCGAGGAAAAGTATTTTTCTTATGCACTCGAAAACGCTGTCGCCTTTTCTCGGGAAGAGATCACGCAGGCGCTGTTTTATTGTTCTTTTTTTGCGTTTTTTCTTCTTTTTTCCCGGAGCTTCCATCGGTGCAGCAGCTTCCTTAACAGCGGTTTCTGCCTCTGTCGCAGAGCCGACATTGAAGAGCTTCGTATCCTCTGCATCACGATGTATCAGAGGTTTTAACGCAGGTTTATCGCTTGGTCTTTCAACTGGTTTGGGCGGAGCCTCGTGGCTTATCACAGGTGCCGGTCTGTTCATCGGCTTTGGTATATCCGGTTCCGCTTTTTTTTCGTCAAGGCTTCGGAGTATATCCTCAGCATCTGTTATATTGCCTGCCGGAGCTGTGGCAGCTTTCTGACTGTCAAGCTCGCGCAGTATATCGTTTACGTCCAGCGGCTTCTGAGTAACAGTTTTCTCTGCCGGTCTCCTTACCGGTGCAGGAGCTGCGCCTGTGCTCACGTCTCCGAGAGCTGCAAGTGCTGCAAGTGCAGCGCTCTCCTGTTCGCTCGGCTGTTCTGCCGATTCACCGCGTACGGATCTCTTTATCGCATTTATCCTTTCCGCACGGCGTTTTGCCTCGGCATCGGATATTTCATTGAAATTATCACTCATCTTCCGCTATCGCCTCCGTGAGTTCCTTCTCTATCGTTTCAAAAGCGTAAGCAGCTGCGGCACGGCGGATGTTTTCCCTGCTCGTGTCAGGCAGTTTCCATAGTTTCGGGAGCCTTACGAACTGCTTACCGTTTATATCGAATCCTATATAGACTGTGCCTACCGGCTGTTCGGGAGTTCCGCCTGACGGTCCGGCTATGCCCGTGACCGACACGCATACCTCTGCGCCGGAACGCTTTTTCAGTCCGTTTATCATACCAAGAGCGACCTGTTCACTGACAACGCCGTGTTCAGCGATGACTTCGAGCGGCACTCCGAGCATTTCGTTCTTTATTCTTTCAGAATATGAGCAGATACCAAGCTCAAACACCTGAGACGCGCCTGAGACCGAAGTTATCAGCTCTGAGAGCAGACCGCCCGTACAGCTTTCGGCTGTGGATATAGTCCACCCATTCTGCTCCAATAATTTTACAACATTTGTAACCGTTTTGTCAAGATTTTCGGCTATACATTCATTATTATAACTGCCGCTCACAATATCGCTCCCAATGTTTTTGTTATTTCTGCACAATTATTATGTGCATTTTTTGTGGAATAAACAAATCATCCCTCAAAATTGAATACCTTGAGCTCTGTATTTTCGACTGCTTTCTGTATCAGAGGCTCGAAATCAAAGCTGTTCTGAGCCTTTTCAATGTCGCTGAGCTGAGGTCTTACCTTAGGATGACGGGGAGTGAATACCGTACAGCAGTCCTCATACGGAAGAGTAGATATGTCGAATGTGTCTATCTTACGTGCTATCTCTATTATCTCTGTCTTATCCATACCTATGCAGGGACGGAATACCGGTATTTTGCACACAGCATCAGTACAGCCGATCGCAGCCATGGTCTGACTTGCTACCTGACCTACACTTTCACCTGTGATGAGTGCAAGACAGCCGTCCTTTGCAGCGATGCGCTGTGCAATCTCCATCATAAGTCTTCTCATTATAATGGTAAAGAACTCCTCAGGACAATGATCCTTGATAGCTTCCTGGAGCTCTGTAAACGGTACGCAGTAGAAAGCGATACCGCCGCACCAGTCTGTGAGCTTTGCGCAGAGCTGCTCTACCTTGAGCTGAGCACGGTCAGATGTATATGGAGGGCTTACGTAATGTATAGCCGCAATATGTATTCCTCTCTTCGCCATCATCCAGCCAGCAACAGGGCTGTCGATACCACCCGAAAGGAGAAGAAGAGCCTTTCCGCTGCTTCCGACCGGAAGTCCGCCTGCGCCCTTGATGTTCTCTGCGTGGATATAGGCATTTGTGTCACGCACCTCAACTGTTACGATGACTTCGGGATTATTGACATCTACCGAGAGATTCGGGAACTTGTCAAGCAGTATACCGCCGAGTTCGCGGCATATCTCAGGCGATTTCATCGGGAAAGCCTTGTCTGAACGCTTTGCGTTGACCTTGAAAGTCCTTGCACAGCTGAGTATATCGCCGAGGTATGTTACACTCTTTTCGGTTATATCCGCAAAATCCTTCTCGCAGACACCTGCACGGCAGAGAGCTGCGATACCGAATATCTTGCTGACTCTTTCAACTACCTCAGAAAGGTCGATATCATCGTCCTGAGGATCTATGTAAAGCGTAGACTGTGCGCTTGTGCAGACAAAGTGTCCGAGCCCCTTTATGCGGCGCTTTATGTTCTTAGTAAGCATATCCTCGAAAGTCTTCTTGTTAAGACCTTTAAGCGCCATTTCACCGTATTTTACAAGTATTACTTCTTTCATATTCATTCTCCTGTACTTTTATATGTTATTAATGAAAGTATCTGTTGCCTTCATCAGAGTTATAATATCCGATGACCTTATCGCTGAACACGTGCTTTTTATATTGCTCAACCTGCTCGCTCCTGCTGTAGTATCTCATCATATTCTCAGTAATGGGATCTTTATAGGCCCACGCTTCAAAAGCCTCGCCGTTCTTTACTCTTACAGCCCAGTATAAATTACAACCAGACCAATAATAACTTATTCCGCCTTCTTTAAAAAGCTCACACGAATCAATATGCATTGCTTCACTATCGGTATATCCCTTAACAACGTATTCCTTGTCAGTTGGCACCTCAAAGCCTTCATTATCAGAAAGATATTCAAAATAGGCGTTCATAGCTTTTATGCACGTCTCTGCTCTTGAATTATTACTGTCAACTTGTGCGCCAGCAACTAATGAGCGTAAATAGTAAAATATTCCGAACAGTAGTAAAGAGACCAGCAATGCTATAATGATTGCCTGTTTGATCCATCTATATGACTTACTTTCATGCTCCTCTTCTTCCTGCTCATCATAGCCCTGTTCTAATTCTTCTTTATTCATCCTCTCACCTTCTCAATTCCCTCGCTGAGAGCTGCTGCAAACTCATCGAGCTCCGTTTCTGTGGTTTCAGCGGTTATGCTTATTCTGAGCGCACCGTCAGCACGCTTGTCCTTTATGCCAAACTGTCCGAGAACTCCGCTCTGCTGTCCCTTTGAACAAGCCGAGCCGCTCGAAACATATATGCCCTTGCTCTCAAGGAAGTGGAGCATTATCTCAGAACGTCTTCCGACAACTGATATATTTATAATGTAGGGCGAACCGTTCTCCGGTGAATTTATCATTACGTTTTCGATTCCTGAAAGCTTTTCAAGCAGGTACTTTTTCAGTGCGGCAACCTTTTCGTATCTCTCTGCGACAGTTGGAGCGAGTTCTCCGGCAGCAGCTCCGAACGCAGCTATCAGCGGAACGCTCTCAGTTCCCGAACGAATGCCTTTTTCCTGCTTTCCGCCGGTAACGACCGGTGTAACTCTAACGCCTTTCTTGATGTATATCGCACCAACGCCCTTAACTCCGTGTATCTTGTGTCCGCTGAGCGAAATGAGGTCAGCATTGAGAACACCGGCTTTCACAGGAACTTTCATATATCCCTGAACACAATCACAATGAGTTACTATCTCCGGAGAACGTCTCTTCACGGCAGAAAAGACTTCCTTGACCGGCAGGATATAGCCTGTCTCATTGTTGACGAGCATCATGCTGACAAGACAAGTAGAAGCATCACAAGCCTGAACAAAATCAGCAGCATAGAACTTGCCGTCCTCACGCGGTGATACTCGTACTACCTCAAAGCCTTTTTTCTCAAGGTCGGAGGCTGTCTCCTCAACAGAAGCGTGCTCGACCGCTGAAATGACGATCCTTTTACGGTTTCTGGCGTAAGCTCCGGTAATTCCGCGCAGAGCAAGATTATTGCTCTCCGTCGCTCCTGAAGTGAAATATATACATCCGCTGTCAACTCCGATAGTATCAGCGACGATCTTTCTCGCACTGTCGACTGCAAGCTGTGCATCAAGACCTGCACGGTGCAGAGACGAGGGGTTGCCGTAGTTTTCTGTCATAGCTGCAACAGCAGCCTTTACAGCCGCTTCGCAGGGTTTCGTAGTAGCGGCATTATCAAGATAAACTGACATCTTTTCATACCTTTCCGACACGGACATATCAGAGTCCGCGAAATTTCATATACATTATATTATAACACACATCACAAAAAATAGCAACTGCTTTGTTTGTCCCCCCCTCAGAAGACGCGATCATTGTGCTTCTGAGAGCTGATATTTGAAATATGTACAAAGCTGTTGCTATTTCCGAAAGTTTGTGCTATAATAAGAAATATGTATATCCTAATGCCACAGGAGGGCAAAATGCAAAGAAAACTAAACCTACGCAGCCGTTCCGGAGAGCTTTACTTCAAGGCTTTTGCTGTCGGCTTCGCCTGCCTTCTGCTGTCGCTTCTGCCGGTGATGATAGTCGAAAAGGGCTACTTCATCTACTCCGGCGACTACAACGCCCAGCAGATAAATTTCTACCACACCGCAAATACAGCAGTCAGGAACGGTCAGTTCGGCTGGCATTGGTTCACCGATCTTGGTTCCGACTTTATGACTTCATATTCGTTTTATCTGTTCGGCAGTCCATTCTTCTGGCTGTCAACGATACTCCCGGCAGGTGCCGTGACATTCGCTATGCCTTTCCTGCTGGCGCTGAAACACGGTCTCGCCACAACGACCGCATACGCATATATACGCAGATTCGTCCGCAGCAAGGAAGCTGCTCTCACAGGCGGACTTCTCTATGCGTTTTCCGGATTTCAGGTATATAACATCTTCTTCAACCATTTCCAGGATGTGACTGCTTTCTTTCCTCTTACGCTGATAGCTATGGAGGAACACATAAACCGCGGCAGAAAAGGCGTTTTTGCCCTCAGCGTAGCTCTTATGGCTCTGCTGAACTACTACTTCTTCGCCGGTCAGGTAGTTTTTCTGATAATCTACTACCTCTTCCGCATGAAAGCACCGGATTTCCACACAAACCGTAAAAAATTCGCTTCTCTTGCTTTTGAAGCAGTTGTCGGCGGACTCATAGCCTCCGCGGTACTCCTGCCGTCAGCACTCGCAATACTCGGCAACGACCGTCTAAACGAGCGTCTATACGGAAAGGATATGCTCATATACACCGACGATACGATAATACCGCGAGTTATACAGAGCTTCTTTATGCCGTCTGATCCGCCAGCCAATCCGAACCTTTTCCAGTCGGATTACGCAAAATGGGCATCTATCGGCGGTTATCTGCCGCTGTTCTCGATGACAGGCTTCTACGCATTCATCAAGGGCAAGCGTAAGCACTGGGCTTCGAGACTGTCGGTTTTCCTGATAGTCTGTGCCTTTGTTCCGTGTATGAACTGCGCATTTCAGGCATTCAACGGCTACTACTACGCACGCTGGTTCTATATGCCGATACTCATTTTCGCAATGATGACGGCTCAGTCACTCGACGACGAGGAAGCCGGCCTCATGGGCGGCTTGAAATTCTCAGCTGCCGCACTCGGCATATTCGCAGTTATAGGACTTCTCCCTACCAAAGAAGACGGCAAGCTCCGCTTCTTCCATATGCCTGAGGATATAGCGTATTTCTGGATAGTTGTCGGAGTTGCAGCTGCAAATCTTATCGCCTGCCTGATACTGCTCAAACGCCGTCAGAAGGGCAAGCCTTTCCGCACACTTGCGGCTACGATGACAGCCTTTGCTTCGATAATATGTATTTTCACAACTATTTTCTATGAAGCTGTCAGCATCTCCGGTGCAAAGACCTATATCAAGGATGTTATCAACGGCAGAGACAAAATCGTTTACGAATCAGTATCAGAGGACAACTTCTTCCGCGTGGACATATCCGAGGATGATGACAACTACCCGATGTACTGGGAACTCCCCTGTATGAGAGCATTCCAGAGCATCGTTTCAACTTCCATTATGGATTTTTATGAAATGATCGGAGTTGACAGAGACGTGGCTTCACGCGCTGATATGACGCACTATACTCTCCGCGGGCTCTTCTCAGTCAAGTACTTCTACCGTGACATATCCGGCAGTATCAAGCCCTATGACCAGCTGAGCGCTTCTGCCCTGCCATCAGAAAGCAAGAGCTCTTCCAACAAGGAAAAAGACTACAAAAACGCCAATGTCACAGAATATCTCCCCGGCTTCAAATATGTTACAACTAACGGCGATTTTGAGGTCTACGAAAATGAACTCTACATCCCTATGGGCTTTGCCTATGACAGCTACATCACAGAGGAAGCTGCCAAAAAGCTCAGCAAGGCTGAGCGTGAGAAGTCTCTCATAAAATCACTGATACTCACAGAAGAGCAGTCAGAGAAATATTCCGATATACTCACTGAAAACCAAACGCCTGATATTCCTACCAAAAAGGAATACGAAATGCTCTGCCGCAACAAGCAGAATGCGGCTTCAAAGGAATTCAGCTTCGACTCAAAGAGTTTCCGCTCTGAAATAACTCTCGATAAACCTCAGCTCGTGTTTTTCAGCGTTCCTTACAGCGACGGCTGGACCGCTGAAGTCAACGGAGAAAAAGCTGATGTTGAAAAGGTCTCCGGTGGCTTTATGGCTGTCAGAGCCGATAAAGGCGATAATACTATCGTTTTCCATTACAGAACCCCAGGTCTTACAGCAGGTCTGCTTATGAGCGGCACAGGAATACTGCTCCTTGCACTTTACCTTATACTTGCAAGACGTTTCCGCAGCAAGGACGAGGATTATCCTCACAAGCACTTCTACGGCTACGACCAGTTCAAAACTTATCCGGCTGAATAAGACTTTAATAAGGAGAATATTATGCATTTACAGGAAAAACAGCTTTCCAGCGCACAGGTCTACAAAGGACCTATCTTCACTATCACTCATGACGTTGCCGCACTTGAAAACGGCGAAACAGCTGTCCGTGACGTACTTCACCACAACGGCGGCGTGTGCGTCATCCCGATAACCGAAAACAATGAGGTATACCTTGTAAAGCAGTTCCGCTATCCGTTTGCGACTGTCACCCGTGAGGTACCGGCAGGCAAACTCGAAAAAGGCGAGGATCATGCTGAATGCGGCAGACGTGAACTTCTTGAGGAGACCGGCTGCACCTGCACCGAATATATCTATCTCGGTGAAATGCTCCCCACACCTGCTTACAACTCCGAGGTAACATATATGTACCTGGCTCGCGGACTCAGCTTTACTGAGCAGTCCCTCGATCCGGACGAATTTCTCGATGTTGAGAAGATACCGCTCTCCGAAGCAGTTGAGCTTGTAATGAACGGTACTATCCGCGACGGAAAAACACAGATAGCTGTGCTGAAAGCCGCTCGCATACTCGGCATCTGACAGAGGGCATAAAAAATGACCTGCCCTCGCAGGCAGGTCACGTATGTCTTCATAATGTCACTTCTTCAACGTCAGATCCGGCATTCTGAGCTTCCGTTTCTACTTCGGATTCGATCACCGCAAGCTGTCGCTCATATGCTTCAAGAATGTTTTCCTCAAAAAGTTTTCTTGCTAACGGCGAGATCGGGTGAACTATGTCACGAAATACTCCGTTTTCATCTTTTCTGCTGGGCATTGCCACGAAAAGCCGCTCATCGCCCTGTACGACCTTAATATCGTGAACAGCAAACATATCGTCTATCGTTACTGAAACGACTGCTCTCAGCCTGCCGTCAGACATGATCTTTCTGATCTTAACATCTGTGATCTCCACGTGGGTTGACCTCCTTCTCTAAAGAATCACGGTCACATGAATTTTATACTCTACCGTGCTATAGTTTAGTATAAAGCTAACCGACCACTCCTATTATATCTTATATTTAGTAAAAATGCAAGCTATTTTTTTAGTTATTAGAAAAAAATTATAACCGTAATTTTGTTAACAACTATAATTCAATGAACACAACGGTCATTTCAGCGTAAAACAGCTGTTTTTTGACATACTGAAAATGACCGCTCTAATAGATTTTCATTATAAGAAAGGTGATTATTTTGGATACCAACATTTTAAACGGCAAAAAACACATTCATTTCATAGGCATAGGCGGTTCAGGAATGTACCCCCTTGCCCAAATACTCCACTCACAGGGATTCTTCCTCACAGGCTCTGACAACAACGAAACAGAGACTCTTGACGCTGTCCGCAAAATGGGCATTGAGGTCTTCATAGGTCAGCGTGCAGAAAACATCGAAGGCGCTGATCTCATCGTACACACAGCCGCTATCATGGAGGATAACCCCGAGCTTATGGCTGCCAGAGCAAGCGGAGTTCCGGTACTTGAACGTGCTGATCTTCTCGGCATAATCACAAGCCGCTACAACAATGCGGTATGTGTTTCCGGTACTCATGGCAAAACAACCGCAACTTCCATGATAACACAGATACTCTACACCGCTGGCACTGACCTCTCCGCTTATATCGGCGGAAAACTCCCCTGCATCGGCGGAAGCGGCATTGCCGGCAAGAGCGACATCCTCGTCTGCGAGTCCTGCGAATTCGAGGATCACTACCTCAAGCTCTTCCCTGACATTTCAGTTATCCTTAATATAGACGCAGACCACCTTGACTACTTCGGAACTCTTGAGAATATAATCGCTTCATTCCGCAAATTCGCCGGAAACACCTCAAAAGTCCTCGTTGTGAATGGTTCAGATGCCAACACAATGAAAGCTGTCGATGGTATC
>JAEEVL010000073.1 GCA_016290875.1 Ruminococcus sp. | reverse complement strand
GACGACAGGTTTATCCAGTCAATGAGAAACTCCGTCAGCGTCTGAGACTGTACCTGCTCTCGCTGCTGAATGAACTTCTCGGGAGCTTTCTTCTTGCTGATAGTCCTCAGCAGCTTCCTCTGACTGCGGTTGTACTCCTCCAGCACCTCCGCCATACGAGCCTTGGCAGCCTTCTTGTTGCCTCTTGCGTCCAGCCCCAGCGCTACCCACTTTATGGAACGCTTGCCGCTGCGGTCGTACAGATTCACAAGCACATAGTACTTGCCGTTTTTTACTTGCAGATTTCCTGTTACTTCTTTCATTTTTACCTCCTGTTTCGGAAATCCGCTTCAGCGACTACAGTATACCACAACCGCCGCCGAAAAGCAATATTCGGACTCAGAATTAAGATTTCAGACACATTTGCGGGAGCATAAAAATAAACCGGAAAGTGGTTAGCTTTCCGGCTTATAATCGTGTAAATCAGAATTTGTACTATTTTTTCTTTTCTAAAGTGTTGTTCAGCCTTATTTCAAGTGTTTTTCTAAACTCTGAATTATTGCATTTTGATATTAGATTCCGATAAAGCTCGATATTGTTACGGTCAACGGATTCTATCTTGTGAAGTAATCCCCAGTTCAAATCATCACAATCGTCAGAAAACAGCGTAATCAACAATTCTGCTTCTTCAAATGTTAGTGGTTCATCCATTTGTATCAGTTCATCATACTGATTGAATAATTCGTCCGGCATATCACTATCATTAGGTATTTTCCCGAGCGCCACTAATCTCATAACATTCTTTTTCATTTTCATCTCACCTCTAAATTCCGATTTGGTTTATATTACTAAAATTATACATCAGCCAATTCATATTGTCAATATCACACCGCAAGTACCTGCGAAATTATCTCCGCCGAATGCTCCTTGCTGCTGAAATCAAGATGAGAATAAACGTCGGCTGTTGTGCGGTAGTTCGAGTGTCCCAGCCACTCCTGTATCTCTTTCATCGGCACCCCGTTTGCAAGAAGCAGGCTGGCACAGCTATGTCGGAGGTCATGATAGCGTATGTGCTTCAAGCCGTTTTCTTTCAGCAGCTCACTGAATTTTGCCGTGACATAGTTTGGTCTGAGAAGCTGACCTATCTCATTCACACAGACATAGTCATCGTATTCGTGAACGTAAGAATTACCGCATAAACGGCGCTGCTCGTCCTGATGGAGCTTCAGCCGCCGCAGTGCCATTGCCACTTCCTTCATCAGCGGAAGTATCCTGTTGCTGGACTCCGTTTTCATTTTGTCGTGACCGACTGTCTGGTATTTGCCGTCTACCTTCTGCTCCACGACCTTGTGAGCAATGCGGATAGTGCCGTTCCCGAAGTCGATATTGCTCCACTTGATACCGAGGACTTCGCTGCGGCGAAGTCCGTAATATGCAGCAAGAAGCAGAGGAATGTATATCTCGCTCTCCTTCGCAGCACGGAACAGCTTCGTCAGCTCTGATTGAGTATAGTACGCTCCGCGGTACTTCTCAGCCTTAGGACGGTCGGCGAAGTCGCAGGGATTGCTGTCAATGTACTGGTGCTTCACAAGAAAGCTGTACGCCGAATGTATCAGCGCATGGTACTTCTGCTGAGTAACGCCTTTCAGTCCCTGCCTCGTAAGATAGGCGTAGAACTCGTTCAAGTCCTCGCCTGTGAGATCATTAACGGTAGTGCCTCTGCTTTCGAAGAACTCTTTTATTCTTCCGTTGCAGAGACTTCTGTAGCCGTCAATAGTAGTCGGCTGGAGCTTAGCAGACGAGTGCTCTATCCATTCCTCCACAAACAAAAATAGGGGCAGAGCCATTATGCGGCTCTGCTCCTTAATGAATCGTTCGGGGTATTTCATTTTGGATATGACCTTCAGTGCTGCCTGCTGCTTCTTGTTGTAGGCGACAAGCAGCTCGTCGAGGAAGGCTTTCGCGGCTTTCTTATTCCCTCGAACTTCGTATCCTGTGGATATCCACTTCTGTTTTCGTTTGCCTGTATGGTCATATAAATTCAGCACGGCATAGTACTTGCCGTGCTTGGCTTGCAGACTTCCTGTTACATTTTTCAAAGACAGCACCTCCTTGTCCCGAGTATATATTCAATGACTTTTATCTTTGGTATCCTTATATTCTTACCGACCTTGAAGCTCTGTATCTCGCCGCTGCTGACCAATTCATAAGCAGCATGACGACCTACTGACAGCATTTTCATCAGCTGCGGAACGCTCACCACGTCGGGGTAATCGGTAAACATCTTGTCGTACATCTTTTCAATATCTGCCAATAGCTAACACCTCTCTTTAGTATTCTAAACATGATCATAATCATTGAATTGTTCATTTTAACATTCTCCTTTTTGAAAACGACTAAGGGTACGGCTCTGTCCGTACCCTTTCCATTTTGATTGTTATGATTTTATTTCAGGTTCTCGCTCCTGCCGAACATCACATCAGTTATCAG
>JAEEVL010000024.1 GCA_016290875.1 Ruminococcus sp. | reverse complement strand
CCACAACGACGACTACCACCACAACCACCACTACAACGACTACAACTACTACCGAAGCAACAACTACAACAACTCTCGCTCAGGTAAAGATCGACAAGCGCGATATCCTCGGCGAAGAAGTTCCCGGTGCTACACTTGAACTTACAGGTGTTGACAAGAATGGCAATCCTATCATCTTCGATGAAGGCACTATCGTTGACAAGGGCGTTAACGTAGAAGTTAAGAACGGTTATGGCAGTTCTCTCGTTTGGGTATCAGGCAATTCTGCTACAACATTCGGTCTCAAGGACGGTAAGTACACTCTTACTGAAATCGCTCCTCCGGAGAACTACGAAGTTGCAACCAATATGGTATTCACTATCGAGAACGGTCAGCTCATAAGCGTTGACGATATCACTCCCGTTCCCGATGAAGTTGTTATGATCGATGAGTCCAAGACTACTACTTCGACTACTACAACTACAACAACCACGACGACTACCACCACTACGACAAGCACAACAACAACTACTACCACTACAACGACAACCACTACAACTACGACCACAACAACAAGCACAACTACTACAACGACGACTACATCTACAACAACTTCGACCACCACAACTATTACAACCGAGGCAACAACAACTTCAACTTCAACTACTGAAGTTGAAACTACCACAACAACCGGAGTTGTAAGCGGCGATTATGAGACGTACACAACGTCCACAGGTCCTACCGACATAGATGAAGGCAGGTACATCGATGTTGAGATCTGCAAGAAGAATCTCAACGGCGATGAGATAAGCGGTGCTAAGCTCTCTATCACAGGTGTTGACAAGAACGGCAAGGCTATCGTATTCTCACTCTCAAAGGTAAGTCTCGGCGAAAACGCTGAACTCGTATCTACTGAATCCGGTAAGGAACTCGTTTGGATCTCAGGCGATACCCCCACAACTGTTAAGAACCTCAAGGACGGTACTTATACTCTCCACGAAGTCGCTGCTCCTAACGGTTATGAAGTTACAACCGATATAATCTTCATTATCGAAAACGGCGAACTCACAGGCGATGCACAGTACATAACAGAGAGTTCTGTTACAATGGTAGACGATTACGCAGAAGTGACAACTGCTGTAACAACTACTATTGATATCGACACAGCTACTCTTACTACTACCGAAGAGGTTTCCGAAACAACTACAGAAACAGAGACTTCCACAAGCACCGATACAACAACATCTGCTCCTCCTGCAAATTCACCTCCAACAGGTGCTGCAGGCGCAGGAACAGCAGTTGCTGTAATGCTCCTCGCGATCGGAACTGCATTTGCAGTACGCAAAAAGGAAGACTAATCTCGGCTGAAAAGCTCAGATAGCATTAATAGCTGCGGTACATACCGCAGCTATTTTTTGCACGTCTCTCTATCATTTATGATTTACATATATAAATAATCGCTGAATTATTGACAATTTTTGTCTAATATGGTATAATAAATTAGGTGTAGGCACCCGTAAAAATACTAAGGAGGTAAATTATGAAACTATCCATCACCATGCGAAGGGCGATCGCATTATGCCTTTCAATTCTCTCTGTTCTGCTGCTCCCTCTTGCAGTCGATGACAGATATGAAATGAAAGCCTCAGCTGTCTCAGCCGATTATCCGGCACAGCTGATAAATATCGCCTCCAAGGACAATTCAAAGGTACTGACAGAAAACGGCACAGACGACGGCGCTTCCCTCTCAATGAAGTCACTCGGCGGTGACTTTTCAGCGTCCTGGCGTTTCGACAGAGTAGGTCTCGACTCCAACGGCACATTCTTCAAGCTGACCAATATGCAGTCCGGACGTCTTCTCACTCCCGAGAACTACAGCGTCAAAGCCGGATCAAACGTGATAATGTACGGCAGCGAGTCTGCACAATCTCAGCACTGGTACGTTATTCCCGTAAAAAATGACCGTCTCGGCAACGCTCTCTACTACAAAATAGTTAACTACTCAGATACCTCGCTCGCTCTCACAAGCGGTACCGCCGGTATGACTCTTTCAAGCTACACCGGTGATGATTCTCAGCTCTGGCTGCTGATTTCTGACGGCTTGCAGGGCTTTGCAGGCTACTGCTTCGATGATAATACTGGCAATATCAAAGCCGGAGACATAGGAGGTCTTTACGGTGAGATCGTTGAAGTTTCCAATTTCAGTGACCTCAAGAAATACGCTGAATCTTCAGATCCTTACACCATTCTCATTACCAAGAATATCAGCGTCACAGACCTCAACTTCAACAGTACACGCTATATGTGTACTGCCGGCAGAATTTATGTACAGGGCAACAAGACTATCGTTGGAAGCTACGGCGCTCATACTCTGTTCAACGTACAGTTCTGCACCAAGCGTCACTCAACCACAAGCAATAACATCATCATCAAGAACCTTGAAATGCAGCACGATGCTGAGTCCAACCACAACGACTCTATCGTATGCTATTTCAGCGCCGGTGAGAACCTTTGGGTAGACCACGTAACATTCACCGGTCACAACAACTACGGCTATGCGCCGCAGACAAAGCAGGTTGACGAGGACAAGTTCTTTGCCTGCTGTTATGATGCCGACTACTGCACAGTTTCAGACTGCTCATTCGGTGCTCACAAATACGGTCTTATTCTCGGCTACCCTGACGATACTGCAGAAGTAAAGAACACATACGACAATTTCCCGCGTATGTCACTCATTTCAAACAGATTCAATGATACAAACACAAGAGGTCCCGGACTTATGCGCTGGGGATATTTCCACTCGCTCAACAACTATGTGAACAAGTTCAGCATGGCTTATACAGTTCACAGCGGCTGTGATATTTACGCTGAAAACTGCGTATACGAGAACGGCGGAAACGTTATCTGCGACTGGAACACTATCACATACGCAGGAGCTTACGCAGAGAGCGGCTCCAAGTTCTCAAACTGTCAGAGAACGGTTCAGGGACAGGGCACTCAGAGCAATCCGGCTTACTCAAAGCCATCCTACTGGAGACCAAATAAAAACTACAGCTACAAGAGCATTTCAGCTGACAGCGCAAAGAGCTACTGCTCGTCATACAGTGGATGCCAGTCTACTGCAAGCAAGGTGAACTACCTCCGTCTTTCAGCCGCAGGTGTTCCAAGCGCAGGATTTGTAACTGTTCCGAGCGGTCCTATGAAGCCTAAGGCTGCTTCATTCAACGAAGGCTCGACTTTCACAATTAAAAACGCTGAATACAACAGCTATCTCTCACTCGGAATAGGTACAGGAAGCACCGTGCACATCGTTCTTTCACGCGAAGAGGATCTTTACACAGCAGTGTGGAAGCTCTTCAGCGCAGGAGACGGTTACTATTACATTGCACTTGCTTCATCAGATAACGAAGTGATCGAAGCTCCCGGAGGAACTGAAAGCAACTCTAACGGCTTCAGTCTCAGCAAGTACAGCGGCAGTGACAAACAGCAGTTCAAGTTCCTTGAAAACTCAGACGGCACTTATACAATTGTCACAAAGGCTTCCGAAGAAGCTTCTGCAATGGATGCAGCTATGGGAAATATGGTATGCCAGTCCGAGCTTGCTGATGATAACAAACAGCACTGGCAGCTTGTAGCAGATTCTGATCCCGGCTGTATAATGGATACAAATGTGATCTACACATTCAAAAACGTGAACTCCGGCCTCGTTATGGACATAGTTTACGGCAAAATGGAAGACGGTACAAATGTTCAGCAGTGGGAGCAGAACGGCTATGACTGCCAGAAGTGGGTACTGAAAAGAGACGGCGCAACAGGTTCACCCAATGTACGCTACTTTATCCGTTCACTTCAAGACGAAAACTATGCTCTCAGAGTTGAGGACAGCGGCAACGGCGCCAACATCAGCATTGCGCCTTTCTCAGAGAATGACGATAATCAGGCATTCATCTTCTCAAAGAACCTCGACGGCACTTACAGCATCCTTAGCTATGTTTCAGGCGGAACAAGATATGTTGAAGTAGATGCTGCCAAGAAGGACGGCGGTGCTAATGTTCAGCATTGGGAGAACACAAATAACAGCTGTCAGAAATGGGAACTCCTCACTGAGGCAAAGCCTGTTGTTGAAGGCGACGTCAATAACGACGGTGAACTCAACATAGCTGATGCAGTTAAGTTACAGAACTATCTCCTCGGCAGAAAGTCTGCATCTGACATTAATCTGATATATGCTGATCTTGACGGAAACGGTGCTATTAACGTCTTTGATCTTATTCTCCTCAAGCGTATGATATTCGCTGCATAAGTATAATAAACAAGCCATAGTATTCTGTAATTGGATACTATGGCTTTTCTTTTGGTTGAAGATTATCTGAAATAATTATAATAACTGTAAAAAGCCAGCATAAAAGCTCTATTTAGTTAGCTCAGTATAACCAACTTGCAAAATCACCTGATTTATGCTACAATTATTAAAAATGATCTCAGGAGTAAAACGATTTGAACAACCGATACTGTATTCCGTTGCTGACAGCTGCTGCTCTGCTGATGACATCTTCCGGATGCTCACTAAGCAAGAACTCCGGCAGCTCAGAAAAAGCTGATTCATACAGCCGCACTATTTTTGCAATGGACACATATATGACCGTAAAGATATACGGCGGCAGCGAAAAAACTCTCGATGCTGCTGAAAACCGAATAAAAAAACTTGAATCCGAACTTTCGGTAACTTTACCGGACAGCGACATCTCTAAGCTAAACTCCAGCGGCGGAGAGCCTGTCGAAGTAAGTGAAGATACTCTCGCTATCTTGAAAAAAGCTGTCGATACCGGCGACATTACAGACGGAGCTCTCGATGTTACAGCCTACCCAATAGTCAAGGACTGGGGCTTCACAACCGGTAATTATACTATCCCCTCTGAAAGCCGCCTTAATGAGCTTCTTCCCTGCGTTGACTACCGACGTATAAGCATTGACAGAAACAAGGTCACTCTCCCGGCTGACCAGCAGATAGATCTCGGAGCTCTCGCAAAGGGATATACAGGCGACGAAGTTATGACTATCCTGCGTGATAACGGTGCTGAAGCAGCTGTTATAAGCCTCGGTGGAAATGTTCAGACATCCGGCAAAAAGCCTGACGGCTCGTCCTGGAAAGTTGCCGTGCGTGATCCTTTTTCTCCGGAAACTGATATGTGCGTTATCGAAGTTGACGAAAAAGCCATTATTACTTCCGGAAACTATGAGCGCTGCTTCACCGGAGAAGACGGCAAAAACTACTGGCATATCATTGATCCAAAAGATGGTTTCCCTGCTGACAACGGCATTGTTTCCGCAACTATCATCGGAAACGACGGTCTCACCTGTGACGCTCTATCGACCGCTATGTTCGTCAAAGGACTCGATGGTGCAGCAGAGCTCTGGCGCAGTGACCGTTCCTATGATATGATACTCGTCACCGATGACCAAAAGATATTCTACACCGAAGGAATAAAAGACGTTTTCTCAAATATGAGTCATATGCCGGCGGAGGTGATAACCGTTGACTAAAAGCGTAAAAATATGTATCGCTGTGGTCAGCGTGGTATTCGCTGTTTCGGCTGTGCTTTCATTTGTATTCCTCCGGACTTCAAAAAAAGATCCGGAAAAAGAATCAGTATGGGTGGAGATAGTTCAGGACAACGATGTTCTGTTCAAGCTTGATCTTTCACAGGAAAGCGACAGGACTTTCCGTATAGACTGCCCCGACGGCGGTTGGAATGACATAACTATCAAGGATCATCAGATAAGCGTTTCTGACGCTGACTGTCCCGACCATACCTGCGTGAAAAACGGCGTGCTCAGATATGAATATCTCCCGATAATCTGTCTCCCGCACAAACTGATAGTACGCTTCTGTGACGGAGGTGGAGACTAATGAGCACAAAGAAACTCGCCGAACTCTCTATGCTGACGGCTGCTGCTCTGATAGTATTCATAGTAGAACTGCGTTTCCCGGATATACTCCCGATACCAGGTGTAAAACTCGGACTCGCCAATATATTCACAGTCTATGCTGTTTACCGTTTCAAGGCGAAGGAAGTCTTCCTCATGGTGCTCACAAGGATAATACTCGGCTCGATATTCAGCTCCAATTTCTCGGCGCTGTTATACAGCTTTGCAGGCGCTATGGCCTGCCTTGCTGGTATGCTTCTCCTCAAACGCATCATACCGATGCGTTACATCTGGCTTTGCAGCATTATCGGAGCTATGCTCCACAACACCGGTCAGATAATCGTCGCTATGGCTGTCATGCGCTCTATGGCTGTACTGCCATTCTATCCGATACTGCTGACCGCAGGCTGTATCGCCGGTACATTTACCGGTCTGTGTGCGAGGTTCATTCTCAGCCGGCACATACCTGGCAGTGAAGATAAAACCGAATAGATTCATAAAGCTCCTGATGCTGTATCTCATCAGGAGTTTTGTTTTGTACAAAAGAAAAGCCATAGAGAAGAGCTTTCTTCTCTATGGCTTGAAGCATTTACGCTTTATCAGCGTCTTCTTATGACTTTATTCAGGAACACGCCACCTACAATAGCCGCAATACCTGCAAGAAGGATTATCGGTATGAACCAGTAATTCTGCCACAGTCCCTTTACGCCTATCGCAAGGTGCTGAACTTCCTGTACGCTGTTGGTGTTCTTTGCCTTGTCTACCAGCATGATTCCGACAGTATGCTTTCCGGGTTCGAGATCGAGCGAAATTCTGCTGCAGGCTTCATCGTATCTGAAAACGCCATGCGGTGTGATATTGATAGTCTTGCCGTCAACATAAGCCACTGTCTGCTCTATATCGAGTGCCTCACTTACATTGTCGAAGTGAATAGTCTTTGTTCCGGAGCTGCTGAAATAACCCCAGTTATGGAAATGATCATCAGGCACGTCACATCTCGGATCGGTATTGTCAATGTATATCTCACCGAGTTCACGCTTGACACCTGCGTTCTCAACCTGGAGATAGAGGTTGGTATCAGCATCCGCTGTGTAGTTATCGCTGAAATAGTTTCCGGGGAGAGTATATCTGTAAGCTCCGATACCGTACATATCCTTATCGAAGAGACTGTTCTCGTCAGAAGTTATCTCTGTATCGGTTACAGCACCCGTATTCTTGTCAACGAGAAGTACGTGTGATTCTGCTGAATACTTTGAGAATACAACGATATCAAGATCTGAGAAGCTGTCAGGCTGCTTGCTTATAGGACCGCTGCTGTTTTCGATAGAATACCAGCCTGTACCCTTTTCGCTGTCGCTGTTCTCAATGAATGCAAGCACCTTTGTGCTCGGATCTATCATACGTACATATGTATTGTCGTTGAGTTCGCTCGCATTTCCTGCCTTATCGTATGCTGTAAGCTTTACGGAATATACGCCGTCTTCTTCAAATCCGGGGAGATCAAAGAACATACGGTCATTTGTCTCTTCAACGAACTTATTAACGGTGCCCTTGCTGTCCACAGGCTCGATCATGCCAATATTCTTGCCGTCCTTGTATACAGGAGTATACTTGTGGAGCTTATATGAGATATGATCTATGTTAGTATCCACGAAAACGACCTGCGGTACTGCATCTGTACGGCGATCATAGTCATAGAAATCCATAAACGATACATCGTTCGACTTAACTACATTACCGTTTCTTTCACATATTACAGGAGCAGTAAAGTCAGTCTCGAAAATTGCTGTATTGTTGGGATACTCCTTACCGCCTACCTTGAAGACAGCCTTGTTTCCGGCTCTGTCTGAAGGAGACATCACTACCTTATACACATAGTCTTCCTCAAACTGGATAGTGAGCGTATGTACATCGGTACCCTTCTTGGTTTCCCACTCTGCCTTGTAGTAGTAGGTAGTCCAGCCGTCGTCAGTATGAGGACTTCCGGCAGGTTTGCAGAATACCTGTACGCCGATATCAACAGGATAGAAGTTTACTTCCTCAACTGTGATAACAGCCTGTGCACTTGCTTTATTGTTAAGATTAAAATACTTGTCATTCTTTGCAGGATCGCCGAATGTTTCAAAGTTATTCTTAACAGTTGGAGCTGTTCTGTCTATTACGAATGACGGCTCGCTGAAAGTATTTCCTGTATTGCCTGCCATATCGTTATAGCTTATTGTGTAATTGTAGTCGCCGTCCGCTGTGAGCTTGAATTCACCGGTATGAACTGTCTCGTCTGTACCGATAGACTTCTTTTCACCGCCCCAGTTGACGTTCTGTTCAACATTGTTTACTACAACCTTTACAGCATCAGGATCGAAGTTTCTCTCTACAACTGTGATCTTTACAGTCTGATCTGTATTGTAGTACTTGCCGTTTGAGGGATCCTGATTGCTCAGCTCGCTGCTGATCACAGGAGGTGTTGTATCAACACTGTAAACCTTCTCAGAAACGCTTGTGTTACCTGCGCGGTCTGTAAGCTTTACACGTACTGTATTGCCGTTTGTGTTGCTGTCAACTGAGAGCTTGAACTTTAGAAGAGTAACAAGGTTGCTGTCGTACTTTATGCTCTCTTCGTCGATAACAGCTGCTTCTGAATCGCTTGAGTAAGAACCGTCAACATCAACTGTTATACGTCCGCTCTCGTTATCGTTTGCGATAGACCACTCAATAAGAGCAATACCTGAGAAAGAATCCTCGGCTGTAACAGTAAGCGGAATGCTTGAATTGTAGAGCGGTACGCCGTTTGCATCTGTACCTCTGTTCTGTATATCCGGCTTGATGTCAAGTCCGGAGCTGTTCTCGTGTATTCCCTGGTTCTCAATTACGCTTCCGTCAGCGCTGATAAGACCTGAAGAATGTCCGACGTTATCGGTTACCTTAGCGATAACACGACCTTTGAATCCCATAGGTATCGTGAACGAAGCATACTGACCGTCCTCATCAGAAGCAAATGCCGGTTCAGCCACGAACTGTTCATTAGTACCGTCAACGTTCTCAAGTGAGAGCGAAACATTTTTGAATCCGGATGATATTCCGTCATCATTGATGTATACTCTTGCTTCGGTAGGTTCATTGAAGAAGAATCCGAAAGTATCTCTTGTATATGAGGTCGGATCATCAGAAGCACCGCCGAATACGAACTGTGTTATCTCGGGTGAATTAAGGTCAATGCCAACATTGACTGATGAAGCATTTCTGCTGTTGCCTGCATTGTCAGACGCAGACGCTTCGAGTTTATATTTTCCCTCTTCAATGAGCGGATAGCTGTAACGTGCTTCATCTCTGAATCTGTTCTCTGCGAAGCTGACAACATCGTTTTCAGCATTATACTTGCCGGATGCGTCAGAGCTGAGCGCAGCCTCAGGAATGCTTTCCTCTGTCTTGTATTCCTTGCCGTTCTGCTTAACGACTACTTTTTCAAGACCGGAACTCTTATCTATAGCACTTACCTGATACTTGATACCGACAGGATACCACTTTGAACCGTCCTTGTCAGCATACATTCTCAGTTCGTCGCCTGAAGAAGATGTTTCGCTGTAGGAATCAGGGATCACGATATTAATGTAAGGTAAGTCGTCTTCAAGTACGAGAACTGCTTTGTTATTCCTGCCGAACAGTTCTGTGCTTATTATCTGACAGCTTTCCATTTCGCTCTCAGGAATGTAGAAATAATATCTGCTTGTGTTTCCGAGAAGATCGGATATTGTGATATACGGAACAGCTTCTCCGCCGACAGGCAGATCCTTGAAAGTATATGCATCATCACCTGATTTTTCTGCCTTGTATTCTTCCAGAATATTGCTCTTCTTAGGAGCCCAGTGAAGAACTACTGTATCAGGATCAATACCAACTCCAAGATCTTTTGCATGGATGGTAATAGAAGTTTTTCTGTTTCCGAACAAACCAAATCTGCGTAAGTGAAGCAATGATTTGTCATAGTCGAACTTCTTGTCCACCTCAGGCGGCATCGTATCTACCATGAACCTGTATACCGAGTCTTCTCCTCTGCTCTTATTTCCTGCAAGGTCAGATGCGTCAACTTTGATCTCATAGTATCCGTCAGAATTGAAAACTTCATCGGCAAGGCTTACATTTATTGTATCTGCTGAAGTAACAGGAACGATATATTCCTCTTCATAATATACGACTGTTGTAATCGGATCACCATCATCATCTGTTACGATACAGCCTGATTCATCGACTACTGTCTCGATAGAAGTACAGGTAGTGACCGAAGTTACACCCTCAGAATAATTAGCCGCAGCAATTTCCTGACCGTTTACATTAACAGAATACTTTTTCAGGCCGTTATCATCACTTATATCTATGCTGAAGCTGCGATCCTGATAACCTTTGCCATAGTAGTTGTAAGGACCTGACACAAGCGGCTCTTCATCCGGTTTTATCGTAACAACAGTATCAGCATCTTCACTGTAAGGATCGTAGATCAGCTTATATTCGTCTGCTTCTCCGTCAGTATTATCCACGAATTTAAGGCCGACTTTTGCACTTGTGTTCTGCTTATCTGCTGCCTCTATGAACAAGGTGTGTTCTGTATCAGGAGTCAGACCGAGTTCAGAAAGTCTGATATAATAAACAGCTGTACCCTCTTCATCAGGATCAAAGAAGTTTATCCAGCTCTTAGAAGAGTCTGTTTCAGTTTCTACAAAACTGATATATTTTTCAGCGTCATCAACATATACACGTATCTCATTCAGCTCTGTTTCCTTGATAGTGAGCTTCAGGAAGTCTGAATCATTAGCATATACAAGTCTCAGTAAATCATCTACTGTCTTGCAGCCAAATTTAATAGGTTTGATGACACCGCTCTCTTCTTCTGAAGAATCCATTTTGGTACGCTCAACTATACCTATCTGATCTTTGCCTGTAAGTATTACCGGAACATCAGGATCGTTTGAAATTCCCTCACACGAATACTCAGTACAGTTTCCTGCCTTATCCCTTACCTTGAATACTACAGTTTCACCTTTAAGAGTATTGTACAGATCAAAATTAAAGCTGAGCTTTCCGTCTCTGGATATACTGTATTGCTGGTCATTAAGGAAGATCTCGTTATTCTCGGACTCTCCCTCTTTTTTTATAGTATAGCTTACGCTTTCTACTCCTGATGGCTTGTCAGTAATACCGGAAGCTGAAAAATTGACATGACCTCCGTCTGAACCATCTTCCTTAGCCGGGCATACTTCCGCTGTTACATTAAATAACGACGGAGTTTCCTTATCTATCTTATAAGAATATGTCTTCTCATTGACCTGTCTGAGCGGATCGTTGGAAGCTGCCCAGAAGTGGATATATCCGACACCAGTATCGAGATCGTAAAGTTCACCGGTTTCTGCTTCTGACATTTCTCCCCAATCAGCAAGATCGGTATCTGAAACTTTCCAGTAGAGTTTTGCTTCTGCGTCAGTTGTAAAGGTCCAGTTTTTATTATCAATATACCACTTATCGCTGCTGAAATTACTTTCGTAGATACCAGGCGCAGAAGTGTTGCTTGTAATGTTCTTGTATCCGGATTCCTTGAAGTTTCCTGCCTTATCAACAGCAAATACTCTGACAGTATTAAGCTCATAGTATGAGTTAAGCTTTAAAGAAAACGTTGCTTTTCCATCTTTATCAGTCGACATACTCAAAGAAGTCGCTTTATCTTTCAGATCATCCAGCGTTTTTATCTCGACATCACCAAAGGTGTAGTATAATTCAGAAATACCGGAAGCAACATCCGGTCTTTCATCCATTATTCCCTGTTCCTGCGTTAGTACACCATTTTTTTCGATTATGCTGAAATAAGCAGGAAGAACAGAATCAAACCTGTACTTGATGGCATTCTTCTCTATCACAGGATACTGTTCATCATCCGGCACAGCCCAGAACTTGATATAGTTCTCGCCTTCCGGCACAGTGGAATCAGCTTTCCATTCCTGACCGGTAGTATACTCTCCCCAGTCCGGTTTATTATTCTTATCAGTTGCAAAATATATCTTCGCCGGAACGTTGACAGAAATATCCCAGTCAGCAATAGAATTAGTCCATTTATCTGCATTCGGGATGTTGACTGTCAGCTTAGGTTCAGTCACCGCTGCAACGCTTGCCTGCTCAGTAGAGCTTTCCGCATAAACAGCGAGCTTTGTCAGACCAAGCGGCTCCATTGTCATAGTCAGCGCCGCCGCACCTGCCAGCACTCTCCTTACAAAACTCATAGCTTTACTCCTTTTTCCGCATTTATATTTTTTCCGCCGGACAAAAGCATTTTCCCGGAAACGCTTTTTGGTATTCCCCCTGCGGATAAATTCACACCCGTATCAGTACGGTCACTTCTTAGTGTTCTTTATCAGCCTTGAATTCAACGCCTTATAGGAATTTCCGTTTGTATATGAAGTCCCGAACAATCCCTTTCCTCCGGGACGCTTATACTCTCTTATACTCAGGAAAGTTCCATAGCCGGCAGCGCCGACAAGAACTATTATGAATATGACCGCCAGAGTAACGATAGCAGGTGAATTGTACCTTATATTCATAGACACGATGAGATCCTCAAGCTTGCCGGCAGCCATACATCCTGCTATGAACAGCAGTGCCAGACCTCCGGCAATAGCAAGTGTAAGCGGTATGGGCTTCCTTGTATACTTGACTATCTGCTTGAATCCTTCATTCTTTGTCGTATGTCCTTTATCCAACATATCAGCACCTCTTTAAACTACTCCGCCAAGCACATCTTTAACTTCATACTTTTTCTCAGCAAGTCTGATACTGCGTTCTGCATCACTACCGCTGAACTCTTCCTCTTCAAGCAGATTCTCAGCTATCTGTGTTATCATCTCGTCGTGATCGAGATCCTGAGCAAGTCTCTGCACCAAAGGTCTGAATTTCTCGTTGTCAATGTTTTCGATGAGTACCTCGTAGCACCTGCCGAGTTCGTTTCGTTTCTGTGCATTGTATATCTCAACAGCAAGCTCATATCCTGTGCTGTCGCTGTCATTTATATTTGTTATCGTGTATTCGACACAGCTGCTGATGCCTTTCTTCTCGACTTCAAGCAGCATATTGTCTATCGAATCTCCCACAAAGCTCTTGTCCGACATCTGCTTCATAAGCTCAACAAGAACTACGGTCTCGCTGTAATCAAGACTGTCATCCTGTTCCTTCAGGAACTCATAGGTCTTGTTATAGATGGTGTGCTTTTCGGCTTCGGTAGAAGATCTCATCTGTTCTATCGCTGCACTTTCAAGCAGTTCTATCTTAGTCGGATTGTAATTCTCCATTATGTTGTCGAGCTTTCGCTGAGCGATAGAGCTTCCGCTGAATTTGAGCACAAGAGAGATAAGTCCAAGCACTATCAGCAGACTCGCCATAACTCCGACAACGCCGAACGAATTGCTTACCTTGATATTCTCCGTCTTTACCAGTGCAGGAGCAGAATCCCTCGCGTAAATGATGTCATCCTTGAGTTCACCGTAACTGTGGTAATATCTCGGATCAGTCTTGAAACGCGGACACCTCTTGAGCGTACACTTTTTGATTATCGCCTCAAGCTTTTCGTGGTAATGCGGTGACGTAAGAGAAAGGTCTCTCTCGAAGTACGCTTCGTCATTGAGGACATATCTCCTGTAAAAATCATAGGAACCGCCCTGTGCCTTATCCTTTGCGAATTCACGGCTTCCGGTATACAGCTCAAACATATTCAGACATTCCCAGAAAGTTGCACCGAATGAGAAGATGTCGCTTTCGATCGTCATCCAGCCCTTTTCAATGCCCTCTTCGTCAAACGGGAACTTTGAACCGTTCATAGCCGGAACATAACACTCCGGAGCAGCATATCCGAGCGTACCGTACTGGAACATTCGTGCTATGCTTTCCTCGCTGTTGTAGTCCGCCGAGCCGAGTCCGCAGATATAACCACCGAGACGGAAGTCGATATGTTCCGAACGTCCGAAATCGACAAGAACTATCTCCCTGCCGTACCTTGTTACCATAATGTTATCCGGTTTTATGTCGAGGTGAAGTATACCTTTCTTCTCCGTGATATATTCAAGTATCTCACAGAGATTAATCATAAACCTGAACATCTCGCTCTGATAGCGTATGATCTCGTCATAGTCGTGATCATAGCTCTTGAAGATGGCTTCCTTATCACCCTGACTGTACTCATGGAAAGAGATGCGACGCTTCATGTTGTTTCCGACATCTATCTCCTTAGTAAGTTTCCAGTATTCATCGCGGCAGTATTCCTCAAGCGACCAGCCGTCAACATATTCCTCCACAACACAGAAGAAACGGTCGCGCGTTATCGGCAGCGAAGTCTTGCCATCAGGAACGTGTGTATCTATCAGGGTGAAGTCACCGAGATCTTCGATAATATCATAGATACGGACTACCGAGCGGCAGTTCTGCAGCTCATCAAATATCTTGAGATCCTTGTCCTTGAAACGCTCGAGAACATTTATCCTTGTGACATCAGATTCGCCCGTACCCATTTTTATATACTTGTATTTGAATTTCAGAACACAAGCCATTTTTATATTGCCGTCTTTGGATATTTTCACACCCTTGTAAACGATACTCTCAGTACCGGTAGCTATATATCCGTCATTCGACAATCCGTGAGAAGTGTCGACTTTGTACACAAAGTCAGAGCCGATCATCTCGTCATGGTTCATACTTTATCTTCCTTCTGATCATCCATAATAATTACGTTGTAAATAGTATCCGGATCACCAATCGGTACCTGTTCAAGAGAAATGAGACGGGTATCGAGATCGGTTTCGTGTCCGAAATACTCTGCATCTGTCATATCAGCCATTATTCAGCCTCCGCGCCCGGATTTTGATTGAATTGTCCCATTTCTTCGTCGAATTCATCATATGTTTCTCTGATGCTCTTAACAGCGCCCTCATTTATGGCGTTGAGAACATCCTCGACGCTGCCGATCTTTTCAAGGATATGGTCTGTTTCATACTTGTAGGCATCTGCGCCGGCGCCCTTCCATGTTCCGAGAAGCACGCTGTTTATCCTTTCAAATTCAGCCTTTATAGCAGCAAATTCCTTTATTGCATCTGCGCTGTCTCTTTCAAATTCAGCTATCTTGCCAATATCAGCTGATACAAATCCACTATCTGCCATTACAGCTACCTCCTTATTCCGACATCAGAATAAATTTGACTTTTTTGAGCGAATCAGCTTCAACTTCGTAATAATAACCGTCGCCGAGCTCGCACTTTGCATAGTCCTCTTTCAATGCCTTGTTATCCATATCGCCGAACACCGATTTACTGCCGCGCTCGCTTGCAAATTCAGCTATGTTGTCGAGCAGAAAAACTGTTTTCAGCGTACTGTTGAACACAGAATTCACTTCTGCGTCTGTTATCTTCTTTACGTCTGTGAACAGGAAGATAAGGTCCCTGTCCTCAGCTATGTCCATAAGCTCCGGCAGTATATAGTGCAGGAGATCGGCACTTATCTTGGTATTGAGATATACCGATTTGCTCTGTATAACGAATACTGTCGCAGGAGCTTCGGATTTATCAGCACCTGCTGGCATATCCTCGACAAGAACATTCTCGTCATCTACTCCGTAAATCTGCTCGAGAAGACTGTTATCGTAGTCCTTGAACAGATTGAGGTATTCCTCGTGAAGCAGTTTGTAGAACTGCTGTATCGGTGAAAGCTTGCGTTTTATAGTCCTGCCGCCGTTAAGTCTTACATCAACGGTAGCAAATTCGTGTATATATCTGCATCTTTCAGGACCGAGCACATCCATATAACGGTCGGCAAACTTTTTTAGCTCCTTGCGGCCGTCATCAAAAAATATATACCTCATATCAGGCTTCAGCGAAGTGAGATCCCTGAGAAGTATCGAAAGAAGATTGGTCTTTCCGAACTCCTTCTTGCCGTATATTGCAACGGAACGGGACTCCTTGAGATCAACGCCGACTGGTTTGAACTCGACATAGTCAAGGCCGACATTTATAGTCAGGTCTGACATACGCCTGTCGTCGGACGAGAGCGGCTGACGAAGCCTGAAATAGTCCTGACGGCGGAGTTCCTGCGGGAATATCTGATACTTTACGACTTTCTTGGCGTATTCACGCTTGAATTCGTCATAGCCGAATTTCTGCCACAGCTTTTTAACAAATGGCGATTCCTTGTCACTGATGTCAGCACAGAGTCTGCACTGCACCTCATATGGGGCGTTCATATTGAACGTACCGGTCACGCCTCTTATCCTCTCGGTAACATTGGTATAGCCTCTGCCGGCAATGTTTCCGATCGAATCTACCTTAACGCTGAACAGCTCCGAGCACTTATCCGTTGAAAGATTAAGTGCTATCTTCTGCTCGAACGAAAGCAGATATCGTGAGATTCCCTTTGTATCAGTTGCTGTGAATACTATCGTGATACCTCTTGAACGTCCGTCACGGCAGAGTCTTCCGAACTTTTCGTGGTATGCAGAATATCTTTCCTCATCGACAAAAGCGTTGAGGTTGTCAATTATAAAAGTTGTATGCGGAAGATCCTTCTTGTGGGCAGTAGTGAAATTCTCACTGCCGAGCTCCTTTGTATTGCGTTTTAGGAGCTGCTCAAGTATCTTGAATACTCGCTTGACATACTCTTCGTTGGAGTTGTCAAAGTACGCTGAAACGAGCGGCATATCTTTGTAAGCCTGCATAGCTCCGCTGAAATCGAGTATGAATATCTGCTCAGAAGTTTCGTCGCACTTCTGATGAAGTATATTTATGAGCAGTTTGAGAAAGTTGGTCTTGCCGCTCATCGAAGCTCCGAATAAAGCTATATTCGACTTCAGCAGATCAACCTCAAAATCAGGCTGCATCTGTACGCTCGGGATGTCGTAAACTCCGAGATCACATCTTATACTGTATGCATCACTCATCTCACATCACCCCATTCCAAGCCTGGTCGCTGTCATCTTCCTTGATTATTCTCGGCAGCGGCATTCTGAATATCTTCTCAGGAACGTCGAACTCCGATGAAAGGTCGATTATCTTGGACACAATACATTTGAGCTGTGTGTTTTCAGAGTTTACAGACTTCTTCTTTTTGATGACGAGGTCGTTATGCTCGTCGGAATTGTAGAAGTCCTTATTGAACTTTCCTGTCTCGGTAACATATGTTATAGAAACGTTAGGTTCTATGTCCATATTCTGATTTGCTCCGGTATAAGCAGACTGGAAGTATTCGTATCTGCTTCCGGTGCCGACAAGTATGTAAGCTCTTCCGTGACCGGGCATTGTTGCCGCAGCCGCATCGGTAGTTCCAAGCATTTCCTTTGAAGCCTGCTTTGTAGCAACTTTAAGACATATCTTGGATTTTGTATTGACTCTTATATCATCATTGATAGCACCCTCGATGTTCTGTGAAACGAGGATGATATGCAGACCAAGTGTACGTCCGACACGGGCAATAGTAGTGATCTCGGCAATAAAGTCGATGTCGCTTGCCTCGCTTGAGAAACGCTTGAGCTCGGTAAACTCGTCAACTACAAGGATAAGATGTGACAGCGGCTTCAGTTCGCTTATGTCGCCGTCGATGAATCTTATCTGCTTGGGATTGTTACCATCCATAATGCCCTTGATAAGCTCGTTTCTCTCGTTCTGACGCTCGGGGATGTTCTTCCATTCGTGAATCTGCTTTATCTTTCTAAGAACACGCATATAAGCATCGGTATTGTCAACACCGAGATCAGCGAGTATTATCTCACGCTTCTTTATCTCTGCATTGAGTGATGCAAGGAATCTCTTGAGCATATAAACAGCCGAGATTCCCTCGCTCTCACCGGCGGTATTGGTAACAGTTCCGACACAGTGAGGAAGATCACCGAGTCTGTCGGAGAAGCCACCGCCCTTCATATCAACGAGCATAAGGTTGAGGTCCATAGGAGAATACTTTACACACAGACCTATGAGATATGTAATTATGGTCTCGGATTTACCCGAACCGGTAGTACCGGCAACGAGCATATGAGGTCCATCGGAATTCTCGTGAAGATCGAGATAAGTTATGCCGTGTTCGTTCTTGCCCATTGCGATACGAAGATCACGGGTAACATCGTTCTTCTTGGTGTTCTTCCAGTTTTCTCTTATCGTATTTGTTAAACCTTCACCCTGTATTGAGGACGAATCAAGGGAGTATATCTCCTTGTAGAGCTCAAACAGCGTAACGATAGATGGAACTTTACCGTTTTCAGCTATTCTTGTGTAATAAATAGCACTAAGACGTCTGAAAGCCTGATTGAACGATGACAACGGATGCTGCGGTGTGCCCTCGCCGAAAATGAACGAGTTGTCGAAATTCGTATACTCGATAATATCATCGGTAGTTGCAGATTCGCTTTCGTCAGCGAGCTTGCTGAGAGTCTCATGAGTGAGCAGATTGTATCTGTTACTGATACGGTGCTGTATATCGTCAAATTCGATTATACTTCCGCAGTATTTAGGAAGCATGCCTTTTTCCTTGCAGATGAATATGAAAGTGAGTCCGAGAGAATTGACATAGTCCTCGCCCTCCTTGGGAGCTTCGGGGATATATCTTGAAAAAGCGGACTCCTTGATGTCGTAGTCACAGAGTACGAAGCATACTATCTGAGTGAACTTTTCATCATTGGCTTCACTATCTTCATCATTATTGCTCTTGCTGTTTGCACGCTCAGTCATAATAACCTGAAGCTGACTGAATACATCGCCGGCGCTGCTCTTTGTGAATACGAACTGTGAAAGGTCATCAAAAAGCTCGTTTGTGTGCGGCAGGTACATATAGTCCTCCGCAAGCTCGACTCTCCTGTCAACGTCGTTCTCCGCATTCATAAAGAAGACCATCTGGAGATCCTCAGGAGAATGGTAGTAGGCAAGCTCAAATGCAACGTGTCTGATGAATCTCAGCGAAGCTTCGTCGTCCTTTGAGATAACGCCGAGAGTACCGATATTTCTCAGGTCAACGAGGAGTGGCGGAAGGTTTACCGGATCATAAACATCACGCAGGAACTTAAAGCCTGTCTTCTCGTTGTCGGTATCCTGAGTATTTGCAAAAATGTAAGGGAGTTCGGTGAGGAGGTACTTGTTTCTTGTATCCTCCTGTATCTCCTTTACCATTTTCTTTTCTTTCTTCTTTTTCTTGTCGGGTATGCTTATCTGTATGTAAGGCATACCATCATTTCCGCCGAGTTCATCAAATCTCGGATTGATAAGACGGTAGTAAACATCATAGAAGATGTCATCCTTTTTCTCGGCGATTATCTCAAACTGCGGCTTTATCTCCTTTGATTCACCCAGTGATATACGCATAAAGTCGTTGTCGTTCTGCGAACGTGCGAATATTGCCGGAGAGATCTGCGCAGCCTGATAGAAAAGGTTGTCCATGCTTGGATAAACCTTGTTCAGATATATGATCTCATCTCGCTGCCATTTAACAATACGCTTAATGATCTTTGAGATGTAGTTTTCGTAGTTAGTTTTCCAGTCACCAACAGACTGACGGTGTTCTTTTTTCTGCTTTCTGTAATTATAAGCAGCATTTACAGCTGTGATGAACGGCATAGCAATGGTCATAGCGAGCATTGAATTGTTCATCGCACTGCTTGAAACGAGCTTGGTCATCAGGTATCTTATACCAAACATACCAACTGCTGAAATGAGCGGAGGTATGAGCACATCAAGGATAGATGCCTTGTTGCCCGACGGAACATCTCCGGCAGGAAGTATATCTATCTGTGAAGGCTCGATGACATTAAGTCGTCTTGTACTAATGTTGTACTCAAGTGTGTGATTATCACGTAAAATGTAGGTTTTAGCCCTGTCCTGTTCGTCAAAGAGGTTTGTCACTTCGACCTGAGTCTTGTCAGTTATCAGGATCTGGCTTGAAGTTACGATACCAAGGCTTGAAAGAGGAAAATCACATATTTTCTTCTCGGTATCGTTATCGAGAGGATCATTGGCAGTTGCAGAAACGTCAATGCTCCTGAATTCGCCCATTATCGTATAGAGAACAGGGAAAGTCTTGTGTGTTTTTACATAGCTTTCAAACAGAGCAAAGCAGTCAGCATTATCAAGCTGATGTGTTTCTTCACCGTACTCAGGTCGTTTTGAAAGCTCACGGAGTCCGTAGTACAGACCTTGTACAAGCGCTTTAAGAGTAATATCCTTCAGCACCAGAAACGACATTGTTCTGCTCTTTTCGCCGCCTTCAGGATCAGCTTTCAAGAATCTTACTGAAATAAGTATCTCGTTATTTTTCATATAGTCACCTTAATAATCCCAGTATTTTCTCAATCGTTTCAGACGCGTCCGAAACGTCAGCCTTAGCTATAAAAGGCTTAACTTCAGCGGCTTTTATCACCGGTTCATTGATCTTGACATTCATATCCGCCGGCTTTGCCACGAACATCTGTGACGGTTCAAGATGAACTTCGCCAGTATTGATCGTCTTAGCAGTTACAGCAGGCTTAACCACTACTCCGGATGCGATATGAGGCTTAAACTCCTTGATCTCGCAGTTCATCACAGGCGGTTCAAGGTATACCGGTACCTGTTTTTTCTGCGGAGCCGCATCTGACGCATTGAAAGTCAGATCCTCAGCAGCCGGTATCTTAACCTTAGGAAGGTCCGGCGTTTTATTCACAGAACTGCCCATATCAACAGATATATCAGGCAATTTTGCAGCAGCTATTGCTGGAACTTCCGCTTTGTAGTTCACATCAGCATTAACATTGGAAACGCTTGACTTTGCAACAGTCACTCCGTGAACTTCCACCTTGTAATTTACATCAGCGTTAACATCGGAAATACTTGGCTTTGCTACAGTCACTCCGTGGACTTCGGCTTTGTAATTCACATCAGCATTGACATTGGAAACGCTTGACTTTGCCACAGTCACTCCGGGGACTTCGGCTTTGTAATTCACATCAGCGTTGACATTGGAAATACTTGTCTTTGCCACTGTCACTCCGGAAACTTCTGCTTTGTAGTTCACATCAGCGTTGACGTTGGAAACGCTTGACTTGGCCACAGTCACTCCGGGGACTTCCGCTTTGTAGTTCACATCAGCGTTGACATTGGAAATACTCGTCTTGGCTACAGCAACTCCGGGGACTTCTGCTTTGTAATTTATATCAGCGTTGACGTTGGAAACGCTTGACTTGACAACAGCCACTCCGGGGACTTCTGCTTTGTAATTCACATCAGCGTTGACGTTGGAAACACTTGACTTGGCCACAGTCACTCCGGGGACTTCTGCCCTGTAATTCACATCAGCTTTGACATCAGGAACATCTGCTTTCACAGCCTTGATATCGGGGAGCTTAACAGTCTCTTCAGGTATGATCACCTGCTTGACACCGTCCGTGCTGCACACCTTAACCTTTTCCGGCTGTTTAAGATCATAATCCGGTATATCTGCCGAAACAGAGACAGAAACGCTGTTTATCACAGGAAGAGAACCTATTGTGAATCCAGCATCGTTTACCTTGACTCCGTTTTTCTCCGGCTTGCTGACCTGTGAAAAATCAAAAGCTGTAAAAGGCTTGAACTCATACTCTGCAACACTGCCCTTAGACATTCTCTCAGGCACGGAAACAGCCGGCAGCGGAGAGATCTTCACATCACCGACCTTCGGAAGAGCTCGCTTACTATCTGCTGTCGCCTGAAAACGCCTGCCGTTTTTCAGACTGTCAGGCTGCTTAACAGTATACGGTTCAGTTTTGCGCCACGAAACCTCCGGCGCCTTGATGACCTTTATCGGCTTTTTCTTCGGTCTGACTTTCGGAAACTTTACGCCTTCAAGATACTCAAGCCGCTCGACAAAAGCCTTGCGTTCGGAATATTCCTTATATTCAGTTTCATAGATCTGACGCTCCTTTTCAGAGAGCATTCCGATCTCTTTTTCGCTCAGTATCCTGAATGCCATAGTACTGTACTTCCTTTACAAAAGTGCAGCTCTGTTGCAATTTAGCAATAAAACAGAGCTGCACTCAATTATCGTTAGCTTGATAGTATTATCAGCCCTCTCCGCCGCCTCTGATGCTTGCAGCGATCTGTGCGTCAACTTCCTCGAAATTAGCGCGGTTTGCTTCAAGAAGGTCAGCCATTCCCTTTACCATAGCAGGAAGTCCGGACTCCATGCTTGTGATAAAGTCCTTAACCTTTGTGTCAAAGAAATCAACGAGAGCGTCCTTAGCGTCGCCTTCCATATCTGCAATTGCAGACTTGAGTGCGGACTCAAAAGTTGTTCCTGCATCTGCATATGACTTTGCGATATTATTGATCTGTGTAACAGTTGATGCAACTGCTTCATTAACTATTCTACAATTTGCCATAACTCATTCTCCTCCTCTGATTAGTTACCTGTGTCGGAACTTCCAGCGCTGTTGTTGCCCTTGCCGAGCTGCTCATCAACACCAACATCCATACCGGGGATCTGCTTTTGGATGGATTCAAAGATATTTCTGAGTGTAGCGATTATTTCAGTAAGAGCCTGTCCTGTAACCGGTTCGATGCTGTTGTTGTAGAATGTCTGAAATCCGGTCGCAGCTGAACCTGAGAAACTGCCGGGAATAAGGTTGGTGACTGCGGAATTGAGCTGGGTATAAAGCGATTTTGTTGTTGATTCATACTGTTCAAGTGCGCTAAGAGCAGCTGACATCATTTCAACAGTAATATTTACTGTTCCGGTCGTACCCATTTTTGCCATAGATAATTACCTCCTAGAATAAATGACTTAATTCTTCAAAACCTGTGAAAACGTCTTTATAGTAGCCGCTTCCGATAATAAGATCGAGCGTATCGGAAATATGACCTACTACAAGTGCCATATTTTCAACCGGTTTTAGTAACACGTTTTTTGCCTCGAGCTGGACTTCTTTGCCAGCAGGAGTATCCATTGCGCCGGCGAGGCTTTCATACATACCATCAAGTTTAGTCTTGAGGTCGTTTGTGCGCTTTTTCAGAGCTTTCATATCGGCTGCCGCCGTATTGAATTTCTCCTCATCAACTACAAGATCCTCACTCAGCCTAGCCATTATACCTCACCTCCTGAACGCGCTTTATCGATCTGCTCTTTCAGAGGAGTTTTCAGGTCATCCGAAAGCAGCGAGCAGAGTTTTTCGGCTTCATCAAATTCACCGAGATCTATGCAGCACTGCACTCTGAAATTGAGTGCAAGCAGATCCGAAGGATCCTTTATCATAGCATTTCGCAGGAACTTCTGCAATGCCTGATATTCCTCGTCAGCCTTTTCGTAACCTTCATCCTTCAAAGCCTTGACGAGACTGTATTTTCCGATATACTTATTCTGTGTATCCTGACTGTTTGCCAGCTTTGAAGCATAGGTCCTGATATTAGCATTGTCCTTCTTCAAAGTATACGCAGCAACATAGAGTCTGTATATCTGATCGAGCTTTTCCATTGTGTAGGAAGCCTTGACGTCATTGTCAAGCCTGTATGTCTCCTGAACATCAGTCTGAGTATCAGCAAGCGGAGTCATATACTCCTCAGCCTCAGGATTGCTCCTGCGGTTCCTGCGCATAAGCTCCTTGCCCATTGCCTCGAGACGTCTGTCACCGTACTTACGCCTTACGGCTTCAACGGCATGGTTTATCTCACGCTCACTCGGTCTGCTGACAGGTCTCAGTTCCTTTTCAGGAAGCTCTATCACAGAAAAGCCGTTATTGAACGAGTGTATCGGGTTCTCGGCAGCGTGGAGACAATTCAGAGCCATATCTGCATTCTCGAGCTGTACATATATCTCAGCGGCATTCACATAGCTGTTGATGACTTCACCTACATCAGGTTTGAGTACGCAAAGGCCATCGTTAAGCTTCTGTAGCGCTGCATCAAGGTGAGACTTGTCACCATCGAGCTTGTATCTCGCTGTCTCATAAGCTACCCAGTCAAGGAACATTTCCGGCTTAGGCTTGGAAAAACGCTCTGCGCGGTCGAGTTCCTTTTCAGCTTCTTCAAGACGTTCCTCCTGAAGAAGTATATTGAAAGCTATGCGGTATCCGGCGTAGTCCGTCGGTGCGAGCAGCTTCATCTGATTAGCTACCTCGATAGCCGATGAAGTGTCGTTTATCATACTGTAACTCAGCGACTTGCGCTGGAGTATGTCCATATCAATGCCGATTATCTTCTCAGCCTTGATGAAGTTCAGTACCGCATCTTCGTATTTGCCCATATCAAAGCATAGCATAGCCATTATCTTGTAAAGCTGACCTATGACGTTCGGTGAGCAGCCCATCTCGTCTGCCTTCGCAAACATCGCCAGCGCTTCCGCTGACTGATCATTGCTCGCATAAGCGTAGCCAAGGTTGAAGTACCTGTCACCATTATCCGGTTCGCACTCGACTGCAGCTTTATAGCTCGCTATCGCTGAGTTATAATCGCCGAATGACATATGCGCGTTTCCGGCGCACTGATGTGCGTCAGCATTTCCGGACTCTTCTGCAAGAGCCTTCTTTGCAAGCATCAGCGACTCCTTGTATCTTCCCTGAATAAATGCAAGGCGTGAATCAGCTATCAGCGATTCAACTTTGTTTTCATCCATATTAAATTCCTTCTGAAGCTATTGCTTCGGTGTGTATTACTCAAATCTCTCCTGCCAATTCAGCAATTAAAGCAATATGCTCACGCATTTTTACTTTTTTAAGATTATTTACAGATTCTTTGCCACCCAACGCAAGCAAAGGAACATATCCAAAACATTCATCGTACTCAAGTGGTCCATATTTTTTCACAGCACTATTGTATTTATCAATAGTAAAATAATCTTCCGTACACTCTTCATCAGCAATAATGTCGAAAAAGAACTCAAAACCATCAGCAATTATATCATTGTCACCATATCTGTATTCAACAATACCAACAAACTGATTCTTTTCCCAAGTAATAATATCACCGAAAGCTGTTGCCATAAACGGAATAGAAATGTCGCCTTGAAAGTATGATATCTCTAATAATTCTTGATAATCATCAGGATTGATAATTTTCAGATATCCATCATAAAAAGTACCAAAACCATACTCTTTCCAAAGGTCAATAATTTCTTTAGGCAATTTGTTTTCATATTTCTTTATTAATTCATAATCAACTTCTTTGTTTTTTATAAAATCGTTCAAGATACTATGCATTTATTATTTTTCCTCCCAAGAATTAAGAAAGTACAAATTCAATTCCTAACTCGCTCAATTTAGTATTCTTAGGCATAGTTGCCGCCTTATCACTAATAAACTGATCCAATTTTGCAACATTGTTTTTCCATTGCGAGCCAATAGAGGAATTTATTCTGCTGTCACCTAATCCGGTAATATTATCTGCTCTTCCACCCGCAATCTGATCCGGTCCATGAAGTGCAGCTTTTCCTTTCGCCCATTCTTTAGCCAATTTCTTAGCTTCAGAAGGTGATTTCCCCTGTTTCATAAATTCCTTAGCCTTTGTAGAAATAGCTTCTTTTTTAGCTTGAGTTTGATATTTGGCACTACTCGGATCTCTTCCGCTTCCGGTCTGAGATTTTCTTTGATTATAAGCAGCCCTATTCTTTTGATATTCATCAATAGTTAGATCACCCATACCCTTTTGCTGATCTTTCAGTTGCTGCTTGAATTCCTTTTCATCAAGTCCTGATTTATTAGTGAACGTAATAGTACATTCTGCATTATGAACCCATATATCCAGATTTCCTACGAAATAAGTATGATAATCTTCAACCTCAAAATTAAATACATCCTGAGAATCTGATTCAAAGAATTCTCTGAATATATCATCAATTACAACTGTTTCTCCTTGTGAAGTGATAAATTCTGCGCCTATCCATAATTCAGCAGCCTTAACAAATCCTTTTCCTTGTACAAAGAAAGGATGATCAAAGGTGGTTATGATTTCTTCATCGCCAACTGTAAGGTGAATCAATCTGTCAACTTTTCGCTGAATAGTTTTTAGTACGCGCTTATATGCTATTGTATTTGTTTTCGGATCCTTCGATAACACAATATCATCAGGTTTAATTCTTTCAATAGCAACTCTTCCATTCTTTGTTAAAACGTATGTACCCGCTACAAAGCATGTCATAGTTGTCGTCATTCCTCCGGTAAATGCCGCAGTCACGCTGACACCGTTCTGGAAGAAGTTATACGCCTTATTGTTGTGCAGTTTTTCATTGAAAGCTGCAATATGTCCGCTGCCGAAATACTTATCTGCCATGGCGAGCATATCAAAGCCGCCCATAGCAGTATCCATGACCTTTGTCACTGCAGCAGTACCCTTTATAAACTTACCTAATTTGCTGGTACAAGCCGCACCGTTCTTGAGTGCATTGAGTCCGTTACCAGCAGCTGCACCGAGCTGACCAATACCTGCAAAAGCAGCACCGCTTATAGCGCCGCTTATCGCACCTGAGAACGCTCCATCCTCAAAACCTTTAAGGAAGGAGCCTCCATTGGCCATGCTCTCAAGCCCCCCTGAGACGCCGCCTATGACGGCACCTAATATGGCTCCCCAGCAAGCGCCGGCGATTATCGGACCGACACCGGGGATAAGGAGAACTGCAATAGAAACTGCTACGATAACGATAGTAGCAATGAGCTTCCAATGCTCCTTACACCAGTCACAGACCTTCTTGAGAGATTCTATGAATTTCTCGGTACGTGACTTTTCACATTCAGGCTTAAGGTACTTATACTTGGTATAGAAATCGTCCTTCTGCCTGTTGATCTCATCACGGGCAGAATTGTCTCTGTTTGTGGTAGTCTCGATAAAATCTGTGAGCTTGTTGTTGAGCTTCTTGAGATCATCGATCTTTTCCTTCTCGCTCTTGGAAGAAGAACTGATGCTGTCAACAGTATCCTGCAGATCACAGGTACTGCTGTCCACGCCCTGGAGAGTGGTCTTGAGAGTTCCGAGCTGAACATCAAGGTTATTCACAGACTTGATAATATCGTCAAGAAGGCTTCCTACACCATTGACCTTATCCTTATACAATGTAATAGTTGCCATAGGTACACCTCCTATACTTTAAATTTGTTTTAATAGAATGATCCGCATAAATGCGGTAATATCCATATATCAGAGATACTTTTTGTGATATGCCATTTCAATAGCGGCATTGTTCATCCGGCTGCCCTGTTCAGAAGCGTAATTTGCAAGTGACCTTTCGCGGCTTCTGCCGTTTTCCTCTTCTGTTTCGAGCTGACCGATACGGCTCTTGAGGTCAGCGATCTTCGTCTCCATATTCCTGCTGATATTTTTCAGTCCTGAGAATACAGAGCTTATCGAATTCTTAGTTTTAGTATTCTTATCGCTGAATACCACATTAAGATCCTGCGGTTTGCTGTGAGTAGTTGAGCCGATAGCGATAAATCCGGTCGAAGCCGCAGAGAGCTTGGTTTCTGAATCCTTCAGTCCGGCTTCAAAGCTGCTGTTGCTTGAAATGCCCTTGGTTATCTCACCGTGTGAGCCTTCAAACTTCTTCTTTTCAGCCTGGAGCTGATTGATCTCGTTCAGAATAGCCTGACGGCGGTTCTGAATTTCAGCTATCTCATTTTCGGCGCGCCTTTTTTCCATACTGGCGTCCTCATAGCGGCTTCGAGCGCGTGAATATTCTTCCTCATGCATCTGCTGCTCTGGCGTCATATATGCTCACCTCTGTATAATAATTTTACTTATTTTCCGATAAAATTGACTAAATGTCAACAAAACAACATTTTTAATATATTATATCACAAATTGCTCTTTTTGTCAATAATTGCCATGATAAAATTTGTATATATCCACAAATTCCGATTACGCACTCCGGAATATACCACGAGTTGAACCATCAGCATTATCAGGAACTCACGAAGAGGTTCAAGCGTCTATTTTCTACCATTCGTAATAAGCAAAACACCGCACAGAGCCTTATGCCCCATGCGGTATCTATTTATTGTATGATAAATTGTTCAAGCATAAATATTTCTTCGTCAGTCAAATATTTATGAGTTACTTTATCATTTGCCATAATTATTTATTCTCCTTTTTAATACTTTGAAAAATATTCTTCTATTGAATACTCCTGACTTGTTCGTTCATATCCATCTGATCTTCCGGATTCATTAACTACTATTCTACTTGAAGAAGTATGTATGGTATTATGTGAATTAATAAATCCTAAATCATAAAAACCAATCCAACCAATCGAGTGCCAATAATCATCAGGGATTTGATCATTAAACATATTCACAACATTTATTCTATGTGAACCAGAAATATGATGTCCATATAGGAACTTAGCATAGTTTACAGCGAATTTTTCAAGTGTATCAAAATCGTATTCGTTCATTTTTATGAATATCATATTTTCTGCAGCATATTTCCATTGAAAATCATCATTCTTTATTTCAGACATTTGAATATCACAAGCATTAACTACAGAATAATATCTATAATCATCCGTTTCCAAATATGAATGTATCCAATTATCAATTAATACTTCACAATAATCAGATACTGATTTGCTTTGATAGTCATCAGTAAAATCACCATTATCATCGATTTTTACTGTAACAGCTCTTTGCTTTTCGTCAGATAGTGAACGAGCATAAAGAACTTCTTCATCCATAACGCCAGGCTCCACATATCCGGCATAGACGAACTTCTCGTCATACTTTTCGTTGAGGTAAGTTATCATTTCGTATATGTGCTGGATAGATCGCTTTTGCGAAGGTGATAGCTGTTCAATGTCTGTAGGAAGTCCCTCAGCTTTAAGTAAACTCTTCTGCCATTCATTCAGTGTTTCTGAGTTCTGCCATTGATGTTCACTCTTAGTTTGTTCGCCTCTTGGGCTACTGCTTCCGCTTGTTGCGGATTTGCCGCAAGATGAAACCGTTGATGCTGCGAGTACTGCTGTGATTATTAGTGCGATTTGTTTTTTCATTGGATAAGCTCCCTTTTCTGACCGTATAGAGCCGGTCTTTGCTACATTGTATCACAAAAGCGTAAAACTGTCAAACTGCAAGGAATTCCCCTGTTATATATTCAGGCAATAAAAAAGGAGCGCCTCCTACACTATTGCGCAGAAGGGCTCTCTTTTTTCTATTTGATCTTTCATTTGTAAAAGCGGATCAGGAGTAAGGTAAGGTCTCCAATGAACACGGAAAGATCCGCTGTACAACTGCAATGTTTATCTTTTGTATCGCAGTGATTATAGTTTATCATACCCCAAATCAAAAGTCAACACATCGCAATTAGATTTTACATCGAATTTACATGGATTTAACATAGCGAGACATGATCTGAAAAATTTACACATCATTCAAAAAGCTTGGAATAAGCCGTGTCAATTCTTTAACACATGTTTATTAAAATCAAGCTGTTTAGTAAATTTAACAAACAGAAGCGATTCAGCCAAAGCAGAACCGCTTAAATAAATATTTATTATCTTTGAGCCGTGCCTGATTTTACAAAAGCCGTCTTCAACAACACACGCATCCCCTCACTTTTTAGGAGCAAGCAAGAATTCAATATTCAATATAAATTCCGGAGAAAGACTGCTTACCGAAATATCGCCATTAAGGTTTTCGACAGTTTTTCTTATATTGTACATTCCGTAGCCGTGAAGAAATTTATCTTTGTGTGTGGTTCTTAGTTTTTTATCAGTAGTATCTGAAGAATTGCGTATACATATGAACTGAACATTGTTCTTTATCTGACAATCAACAGATATATGCAGATTCGAGTGATCACGGCAATTTCTGCAAGCTTCAACCGAATTGTCCAAAGCATTTGACAATATAGTACACAAATCAAAAGCGGATATTGAATTTGATATAGCGCCGGAAAAACTTATAGAGTATCCTTCCTGTTCGGCTATACTATTCTTTTCATTCAATATAGCATCAGCAATAAGATTTCCGCTGGAATAAGCATTCATAGAATCTGCAACTCTATTGTTTATCGACTCGAGATACTCAAGTGCTTCTTTATTCATATTCTTTTTGATGAATGTACTAAGACAAATCATATGATTTTTATGATCATGCCGGAATTCAGCAAGCTGACGATTCATACGGTTATAGGTTGCGTAATGCTGAAGCTGATTATCAATCTGTTTATTCAGAAGATTAGCCATTCTTTCATAATAGAAGTTAGAAAGGCAGTATATTACAGTATACGATATAAGAACAAGCATAATAATAATAAGCAGGATTATAAGCACACTCATTACCGAACGGTAAGTATGATCCGGTGTATATTCATAAGAAGCAAAACCGACCATCAGACTCATGAGCATTGCGGATATGCCAATAAGAATATACATTTTTTTAGGGATAAGTGAAAAAGCATTGCCACCTTCTGTGATCTTACGTTTTTTAGAAGAAAAAAGCACACTGAACAGCAGAATATTAACCCCCAATGAGAAGCTTTTAATAAATACAGTACTGTTGAATTCAAAACCGAAAGTCTGTATAACAAGGAGACAAAACGGTGATAATATTGAATCAGCTAGCAAAAACATAAGTGTAACATATGTTATAGTCAATTTACTGCCTTTAAACGCCGTCATGGTTATCGCAAACAGCAAAACATACATCAAAAAAACGTTTATTATACCTCCGATATATGTAATACCAGGGTAGGTGTTCAGCAATACACTGACTAAATACGGAAAAACCAAAACACAGCTTATTCTGCGAATCTTCTTCCCATTTAGTATAAGCTCAAGCAGTATCAGAATATTGAATACAAACAACAAATGCAACGATGTTTCAAGTACAGATATTAAAATATTCACAGTCCAGTATCACCTCTCCTCTTTAAGATAAAGGAAATACCGGGACTGAAAATCCTTGTACTTAAGCCTTGACAACTCAGCTTTTTCACCATTAGAAAGTATAATTTCTTTTTTATCAAAAGCAGAGATATAATTAAAATTAACTATATACGAACGGTGACAGCGATAAAAAAAACTGGATTGTATTTTTTTCTCAAGAGCTGAAATACTATGCGGATACCGAAAAAACTTATCCTTAGTAGCAACAAGCGAATAAACATTATCTGCCTGTATGTAGATTATATCATTTTCTGATATCACAGAACTCTTGTCGTATTCAATATCCCTGACAACTATTTTATGTTGTTTAGAATTAAGCTCAGATATAGCAGCGGAAATTGCTTCATAGAATTTATCGTTTTCCACAGGTTTAGTAAGAAATCTGAACGTTTTATACTTAATGCTCTCAAACACGATTTCCGGGTAACTACTGATAAATATAACAATAGCCGAGTTCTTTTCCTGGCGCAACTTTTTAACAGTATCTATCCCATTCGAATCATTCATAAAGTAATCAATAAGGATTATATCAAATGATGATTCTGACGACAAAAGCTCAAGGCCATTGTTAAATTCCGAAACAACCATGTCGCAGCCATGTTCAGATGCATAATTATTGACCAAATCAACTAAGAAACCTCTGAAAACAGCTTCATCATCGCAAATAGCAATATTCATACAGCACCTCATAATATTACTAAAATGCCAAATATAATAGTCAGACGAAATATTAGATATATTACTAGAACGATAGTTTACGCACATTATATACAAAATGTAATGTTACAAGAGAAATATACGTAACTTAATTAATATTATATCACAACAGTACCCAAAAATCAACATCTTTCTATTAAAAAGTATTTTTCTTGTTATTATTTTTTTGTGAAAAAGTCAAAAAAGCCAAGTGAAATATTAATCATTTTGAGATATCTAAAATGTTCTATAGATAACATTTCACAAAAAAAAACGCACAGTTAACATGGATTCTGTTGACTACAAAGCCTGTTCGGGTTAAAATATAAGCAGTATAACACTTCGATTAATATACATACAGTATTCGCACTACAGATTCACTATTTTATGCAACGGAGGACTTTAATATGATTTGGAATATTCTCTCAAAAATCTTCAGAAAATGAATATGTTTTTAATTAACAAAAACACAATGATGAAAGGAAATAATTATGAACATAACTGAAGGAAATAAGCTTGAAATGGACAATGTCCTTTCATACAGAAAAAAACTTACCGAATCTGAGATGATCGTAGCTGTAAATGATATGCTTGCTTTCATAGGAAAGATTGGCGCTAAAACTACCGGTCCGGTAGTTAAGGCAACATACACTATGTCAAAAGGAGTTGCCGACATCGAAATACTTATTCCTATTGACCGCAAGCCTTTAATCAGCGGCGATTATGAATATAAACCTGTATTCCGTCTGAAAAATGCTCTAAAAATGGAGTACACAGGAATAGCTTCAGAATACCCAGCAGCGGTACATCAATTGACAGATTATATGCTCAAGAAAAAACTCACTCCAATCACAGTAGGATATTCAATAGAAAACAATACCGCAAAGCATTCTGAAAATGATTGTTTAACAATTGAAACATACATAGGAATATCCGAAAACATTCTTTGATTTTAATTTTCTGATTCTGATATCTCAGCTAAGCTTACTATGATCATAGGGGGTATCGGATGATTTAAATTGAAATAAATAAAAATTTTTAGGAGGTTCTGTTATGAACACAAGAGAACTTGAAATCAAAAACATGGCTCTTTCCAAGATTGGTCCTTCATTTGAGGAACTCAACGATTACGAAATGATGGAATTTGACGGACAGGGAACAGGATGGCTTATACCGATCTCAAAGGCTGCTTCAGCATCAAGCGGTTGGTGCCTTGCAAGTCTTGCTGTATCTGTTATTTCTTATTGTACATTCCACTAATTTTTTTCAGGAGGAATAAAAATATGAACAAGAATATTAACAATGAAGCTTTAAACGCTATCGGTCCTAGCTTTGAGGAGCTTTCTGAGGACAATATGATCAATGTGGAAGGCGAGATCTCACCCACTTTCATTTTTGCATCAAAGTTAGTTGTTACAGCTCTTACAGGTTATGCAGTTACTTGCACAATCGACAAGATCAAGGGCTAATTTAGTACTTTACATACTATAATGTAATAAATTAATGATATCGCCTTGCCGCCCAGACATTCCACCTACTTTTACTTAGCAAGTCTGGCGGCAAGTGATATTATTATTGCTCTTTGAATTAAATCCTGCACCACTGATAGATTCCTTGTTTACAGCAGGACTTAATTGACAGAGCAATAATATAGCTAATCATATAATATATACACAATATGAAAGGATACCATATTATGAATGACTGCAAAATAATAAAAGACAAGCTTCTTACAAAAGAACTGCTCCGCTCACTTACACTTGATGAAAGAAACACACTTACAGCTCCCGAGGAAAGGCCTGCAGTTAAAGGATCTATTGATAAATATGCTTCGATTCCAAGTAAAGCTAACATTGAAAAAGTTGTCAAAAAGAACAATTCAGAAAGGCTGAGCGAAATCGATTATTATATGGCTTTTTATAATTTTGATGACGATGATATCAACCAAAAAATGAAGTCGTATATCGAACAGCAAGATTGGTTCATTTTTATGCTGGATGCTCTTTGTGATTTTGAACCGGACGTTTCAAATAGTGACAGCTATTTATACAGCAACTATAATATGGCATATACCACTGCCTTCATGACAAACTATATGCGCAAAAAACTGGTTGAGCATATAACAAAGCTGAATAATATTTCAGTAAGTAGCGTCGTCATAGAAAAAATACTGAATCACGCAACAAACGGCTGCCTGCACATTCACTGTAAATCTGTGATATATGATTACTATGTGAACAAGCAGAATTACGTAGGAGATAAGAAATTCTTCAGATATATTAAGGATAATTTCGGCAAAGCAGAAAGCATTATAGATTGTTATCTGAAGTATCCCGTTATTATTCGCAGACTTGGCTGCAAGATGCTCAATATACTTCAGTACTATAAAAAAGTCTTTACGGATATCGACAGTATATACGACGAATTGTGTGAAAAGCGCTTTATCAACAGCAATGTTATCATTGATATAACCTGTGGCGAAGGCGATACTCATGAATGTGGAAAAACCGTTGCAATGCTACGATTCGGAGAAAACGAGATACTCTACAAACCTCGTGAACTTGAGATTTCACGCAAATTCTTCTCATTTATAAATGCTATCAATCAAAAAACTGATATTTACAAACTTCCGGTAATAAAATCCATATGGCATGATGATTTCACAATAGAAGAAAAGATCACGTACAAGACCTGCACTTCAGAAGCAGAAATAAAAAGATTCTATATACGCACAGGCTACATTCTCGCCATACTATACCTTCTTAACGGAAATGATATCCACTACGAAAACATAATCGCAAACGGTGAATATCCCTGTATCATAGATCTTGAAACTATGTTCGCTCATGCAACTGAGCAGATGGAATCATCCGGCTCTGCCATCGAAAAGGCAATTTACAAAATTAATCATTCAGTAAAGAGCTGTCACTTACTCCCCTCTTACATTTTTTCAAAAGGTAACAACAATTCAGCAGATGTCAGCGGCTTAGGAGGTAAGAAAGCTAAGCTCCCTGAAGAAAAGCTTGTTCTCACAAACTGGGACAGCGATGATATATGCTTCGAGATGAAAGAGCTTTATCTTGGCAATCACAGCAATATCCCTAAGCTCAATGACGAGCGAGTTGATTACAGAAATTACATCGATGAGATCATCACAGGATTTGAAGAATTAATGCACATTTTTATTCTGAACAAAGAATTCTTCAAAGAACAGATTAGAAATTTCAGCGGAGTTAAAACAAGACAGGTTCTCAAAGCAACAAACGATTACGGTTATATGCTGGAATTCGCTTCACATCCAAATTACACAAAGGATATGATTTGTTTTGAACGTTTTCTTGATGCTGTATGGGTATTCCCATATAAGAAGCCGCATATCGCAAAATGTGAAGCCATTGACCTTCTGAATGATGATGTCCCGATCTTCTACTGTGACTCAGATTCAAATAATATCGTCAGCAGTCGTGATGAAGTCATCGCCGATGTATATGAAGTATCAGGAATTGATGCTGCTGTCAAGCGTATTGATGAGCTTTCAGAGGGAACGACTAAAACACAGACACTCTACATTATGGATACACTTGGTATTCTTAATACATGGCTTGATGCCGAGCGTAAAAAGACGACCGACAAATACAGATTCTCATCAGAAGTATCCGAGATCGATATACCTACAGTATGGGAAAGCAAGCTCTCCGGAAGAATTGTCGATATCCTGAAAAATAGCGCATTGATCGGAAATTACGACATTTCGTGGATCGCTGTCAAAAACAGGAACGCAGTCACCGAGCCGAATGCTGTCAGCAATATACCGAGCGGTATGGCAGACGGTTTAGCGGGTATCATGTATTATCTTTATAGTGATAATAACGCTTCTTCAACAGAGCTTATTAAAAAGATCGCGGGAAGCTTTGGAAAAGTCCGCGATATGAGTGAGCTTCAGCTGCCTATCAGCGGAGCATCAGGATTTGCATCTATTCTTATGCCGATGCATACATATTCATCTGCCGAAAGCGGAAAGCAGACAAATCAGGATGTTTTCGGCGGTATGTTAAGCTGGTGTGAGAAACAGCTGGATACTCAGGAAAATATAGATTACTCCGAACTTGCTTCCGCACTCATGGTATTCACATCTCTATATGCTGAAAGTGAAAACTATCGTTACCTTAGTTTGATGAACAAAGCTGCCGAAATACTCACATCCAGTTCAAAAACATATATTAACAAGAGTTCCTATATGATACGTGAAAAGATAGCCTTAGCTCTTCTTGAAGCTAATGAACATCTTGAAGACGAAAATGTAACTGAACTTATAAATATGATAAGAAAACTAGATGAACCTTTCTACAAATCAGGAAAGTTTACTGAGTCGCAACTATTGACAGACGTATCCCAATATTACAGACTATGCACATATATAACAAAACAGTGCAAGATAGACAAAGCTCTCTCTGTTGATAATGTAATACTTAATTCAATCGAATACACAGTCAACAATATTGAAGAATATGATCCAAGCATACTTTTGAAACGCGTTGATATGCTTCTTGAGTATCAAGAGATGCCCGAAGCCAAAGAAATGTGCCGTAAAGAACTGGAACGTCTTATCATTATCAGCGGCCTTACCGAAGACGATTATTCATATGATACCATCGTAAACGGTCTCTCTCTTGATTCACTTCTCTGTGGTCTCGGCATGAGAATCAAGCGCTATCTTGGGATCATCGATAAGCTTCCCTGCTGTATATACTGATCCAATATAGTTAAAAAGCGGAGGAATATATGAAGAATATCTTTATTTACGCTGCAAGCCGCAGCAATAATAATTCGCTTAAATTTGCTCAAAAGCTCGCTGAAAACATAGCACAATATTCTCATGAGCAAACCGAGTACATTCTTTACACACCCGCCGATCTCGACATCGAAAACTGCAGAGGGTGCAACAGTTGCTTTTACAGCGGCAAATGCCCACTTGACAACAAGGACGGCTTTGATAAAATCAAGGATGAGCTGATGAGAAGTGATATGATAATACTTCTCTCTCCGGTATATGCGCATAATGTATCCGGAGATATGAAAACATTTATTGACAGAATATCTCATTGGCTGCATCTTATGAAACTTGCTGGTAAACTCTCTGTCCCAGTATCGGTTTCAAGTAATAACGGAAACAACTATGTTGACGATTATTTGAAAAAGATACTTGAATGGCTGGGAACTGAAGTTGTTGCACAGCTTTCAATAACAGTTGATTATCCGGCAATGCTGAAGGATGATTTCTATATGAACAAGCATCTGCCTAAGATATGCAAGAAGATTGCCGCTGCTTTGGATGCCGGAGAATTCCACTCAACCCCCCAGCAGGAAGACTTCTTCATCTCCCTCAAGGGAAATTACAGCGGAAAAAGCAATGCTGACAGCGCTGAACAGCGATATTGGCAGGCGTCTGGCATGCTCGACTTCGATTCATTGGAAAACTACGTACGCCACAACATTTTGGAGATGGTATAAATTATCAGAAATATAGTGTTTTGCAAAGAAAAATTTAAAGAAGAAGAACAGTTGAAAAGTGGCAGACCGCTTCCTGAAGGTTCCGCTGAGGTACTGCAGGCAAAATCTGTACGATGCCGTTTTATCCCGGAACTGCTCATCACTGCTCTGATTATAGCCACAGTTTTTTTCACAGGTCATACTATGATAAAACATTGTGATAAGCAATTACCAGAGACTAATCTTAAGTTTAGTATTGAATTCATAGGGGTATTTGCCGTGTGTTTTCTTATACTCCCGTTAATTCATGAAATTATACATGCTTTCGTTTACCCAGCAAAAGCTGATAAAAAAATATGGAAGCTTCCAAGCGCATACTTTGTATACTGTGAAGCAGAAATGAGCAGAAATAGAATGGTGACGGTTCTTGCCATGCCATTGGTAATACTTGGATTGTTCCCATTCATTGCATGGATAGCGTTCCTAAGCAGCTTGCCGGGCGGATTGGCTTATATCCTGCTTATAGCCGATATTTATATGATATTTTTATGTATATCAGATATAGGTGCAATATGGGTAACTCTCAGATATGTGCCTAAAAATGCTAAAGTATTCTCATCAGGTGTACATTATTACTACAGAATGGATGATAGGAGGTAACAAAATTGGGGTTTGCATACGTTAAAGCACATGATTTGACCGACTGCGGTGCAGCAAGCCTTGCAACAATCGCAAAGCATTACGGTCTGAAGCTTCCGATATCCAAAATTAGAGAAATAGCCGGTACTGATAAATCAGGCACGAATGTTTATGGTGTCGTTCATGCAGCCGAAAAACTCGGTTTCACTGCAAAAGGAGTAAGAGGAGATAAGGATTCCCTGTTTTCATCGTTTCCTCTCCCGGCAATAGCTCACGTCGTCGTCAACGGCAACCTTATGCACTATGTAGTTATCCACAAAATAACAAAAAAAGATATCGTTATCGCGGATCCTGCACGAGGTATCGTAAAATACAGTCATGAAGACTTTTTAAATATGTGGTCTGGAATACTCGTGCTCCTCGTTCCGACTACGAAATTCCTTGAAAACAAAGAAAGCAAGGGGACATTTTCTATGTTCCTTGACCTGCTCAAGCCTCAAAAAAGGCTGTTGTTGCATATATTTCTTGCTTCGTTGCTAATAACAGCATTCGGAATACTCGCATCGTTCTATTTCAGGTTCATACTCGATGATATTGTGCCGAATTCGCTGAACAATACGCTTGTCACGCTATCGCTGGCGGTTATAGGACTGTATTTCTTTAAAGGCATACTGGAATGCTTCAGAACACACCTGATGCTGTGCCTGAGTCAGAAACTTGATATACCTTTGATACTCGGCTACTATCAACATGTATTAAAGCTACCGATGCATTTCTTCAGCAGCCGCAAAATCGGTGAGATAGTCTCAAGATTTATGGACGCTTCAAAGATACGCGATGCTATATCCAATGCAGCACTTTCAATAATGATAGACAGCCTTATGGCAATCGCCGGAGGCATCATACTGTACCAGCAGAATCCAAAACTCTTCTTCATTGCCCTTGTGATAATACTGATATATGCGATAATAGTTTTTGCATTCAAGAAATCAGTAAAACAAATCAATGAAAAGCAGATGGAAGACAGCGCTCAGCTAAACTCATACCTGTACGAATCACTAAACGGTATTGAAACAGTTAAGTCATTCAGTGCTGAAAACAAGGTGCAGTTCAAAACGGACACGCTTTTTGTAAAATTGCTGAGAAGCATATTCAAAGGCGGAATGATAATAAATCTGCAACAGACTCTTACAAATTATGCTGCTACCATCGGAAATACCCTTCTCCTTTGGATAGGCGTCATTGATGTAATGAACGGCAATATGACTCTCGGAAGTCTCATAACTTTCAATGCACTGTTAGTGTACTTCCTAGATCCTATGAAGAATCTCATCAATCTTCAACCACAGATGCAAACAGCTGTTGTAGCTGCTGAAAGGTTATCAGAAATACTCATCCTTAAAACAGAAGAGGAACTATCTGAAAACAGCACTCTTGAACCCGCAACACTTAAATGCCCTATCAGCATCAGAGATCTTAGTTTCAGATACGGTACCCGAAAGCTCGTTCTTGAGAATATTGATCTTGAAATCAAAAATGGTGAAAAGATTGCGCTTGTCGGCGAAAGCGGCTCTGGCAAAACTACGCTTGCAAAACTGCTTATGAATTTCTATGACTGGGAAAAGGGCGAGATATACTTCGGCGATTATGATCTTAAAGACATCAATAAAAAGTATCTTCGTCAGAAAGTCGCATATATCTCTCAGGACATTTTCCTGTTCAGCGGAACAATTCTCGAAAACCTTACACTTGGAAATGAGACGGCTTCATTTGAAGAGGTCACCGAAGCCTGCCGTCTGAGCAAAGCTGATGAATTCATAAATGCTATGCCATTCAGATATGCTACCGTGCTCGATGAAAACGGAGGTAACCTCTCTGGCGGACAAAAACAACGTCTCGCTATCGCAAGGGCACTTATAGCTAAACCCGATCTTCTTATTATGGATGAAGCAACAAGCAACCTTGATTCAATCACTGAAAAAGCTATAGAAAAAACTATCAAAGCCTTTTCCAATAATCTTACAACAATTATCATAGCACATCGTCTGAGTACAATAATGAACTGTGACAAGATCGTCGTACTGGATAAGGGCAAGATCATCGAACAAGGCAGCCATGAAGAGCTAATGAAAAACAAGGGAATGTATTATCGTCTTTGGCACGAACAACTTCCGGAAGAACTATCAGATATTCAAACCGATGAAGATGAGTCTGAATACTCAGGATATCCGTTTGTTCCCGGCTATCTTTTTAATGAGGTACAACAATGAAGGAAGAAATATACGAATTAAAAGATATGACTGACAGTCGTGAGATGATGGAAGGAAAAGAATCTCCTTTTATAAGGATGTTTATCGTTATACTGTTCGTATTGATAGTGGCTGCAATAGTTTTCGGCTGCTTATTCAAAGTTGATGAATACACAAGCCTTGCCGGAGAGGTTATAGTTTCCGAAACTTCTGATGCTGGTGACAGCAAACTCGAAATAGTTATATACATACCGGAATCAGAGTACTCAAACGTCCGCGAAGGACAAGATACTGAATACTCTTTCACAGCTATCCCATACAGCAAATTCGGCAAAGGTCACGGTAAGATTACTCATCTCGACAAAACTCCGACAATAGATGAGCAAAGCGGCATTCGCTACTATATAGCCACGGCTGAGCTCGAAGAAGGATCGTTAAGCAATTCCGATACAGTTATTGACATCACTAAAGGAATGACTGTAAAAGTCAGAGTTATCAGCGAAACAGAAACAGCTATGCACTGGCTTATAAAGAAAATAACATGATCAACAGCCACACAAATTAATATCATACGAAAGCCGTCTCTTATGAGGCGGTTTTTGTTAAATTCGGATCATCGCACCGCTTCTCCACCTCTCTATATAAATAATCTCACCTCCCCCCACCATCAGATATATGTAATATTGTTTTGCAATTAATAATTTTTCTATTGCTTTTTTGCTATAAATATTATATAATAAAGGTGATTATGTATTATTATGTTCTTTTTTAGATCACAGACTCCCTCAAACGGACATCATACAATTTATTCGCCCCATGACAGGAAGTGATAATCAGATGGAAGAGAAAAAGTCCTTATTCAAACAGCGCCCATTTCGCTATGCTATTGCAACTACTTTAGCTCTGCTGAGCATTCTGAGTATATCTGTTGCATTTGTTGTAAGGATATACTTTACGACCGAGACTTCATGCTATGAGGATCTTCAGGTCGAGACCGAGAACGCCATAAACGACCTTGAAACAAATTTCAGGAATGACAGGATAATGCTCCGAGTCATAGCAGGAATGATTGGAAACGCCGGTGATGTTGACTCGATAGAAGTCGGCGGCTTCCTCACGAACTATGACTACAACAGCCTTATCACGCAGATAGGCATACTGCTCCCCGAAGACAAACTGATAACTTCAAAGGGATACCGCAGCAATTATGACAGTGAACTTAGCTTTAAAGCCGAATCCGTAAAGGGTGAGCATCTGAGCAGCTCAAAGTCTTCCAGGAGCTATTCAAATACTAACGTGATACGCAACTATGTTCCGATACGCCAAGACGGAATATGTACAGGAATGTTATTCAGCTCAGCAAATTCCTCGAGCGTTTCTAAAGCATGGCTGCCTAATGTTTACGACAACAGCGGCTATTGCTATGTTGTTGACAGAAAAACAGGCGAAGTAATAATCAACACAGCTTCAGACGGTATAACAGAAATAAACGATATTTCATTCAAGCAGACCAACAATGATTACACAAAATCTGACACCATCAATAACATCCTTAACGGAAAGAAAGGCTATTCGGTTTTCAAGTCAAAGTCATACAGTGAAAAGCTGTATATGTGCTATCTTCCCTTCGGCATAGAGGACTGGGAAATGGTCGTGTTCGTTCCGGAGAGCGCAGTTTTCTCCGAAGTCGCACCGGTCAGAAGGGGCATATATATGCTGGTAGGAGCTTCACTGGCTGTACTTCTTCTCTATTCGCTCTGGCTAATCCGTGAGATACGCGCTTCTATCGCGGAAACCGAGCAAAAAGCCAACATCGACGTACTCACAGGGCTTCAGAACCGAAACCGCTATGAAGCCTACCTGAAAAAACTTGAAAACACAAAGGAAAAGCTATCCTGCATCTTTATCGACGCAAACGGTCTCCACGACCTTAACAACAGCAAGGGACATTTCGCAGGTGATCAGATGCTCAGATTTATCGCTGACACCCTCAAAATCAATTTCAGCAGTGAGCATATCTACCGTATAGGCGGTGACGAATTCGTGGTATTCCAGGACACCGATGCAGGCTCAGGTATAGACGAGAGTCTCAGCAAGTTCAGCGAAGCACTTGCACGCAACGATTACCACGCTGCCGTCGGCACCTTCACTATCGGAGACGGAATGAGTATAGATGAGCTTATCGTTAATGCAGAAAAGAATATGTACAAAGATAAGCAGAAATACTACGAACTGATCGGCAAGAATATGCGTGATTAGAAAGGAGCGTTACTATGAAAAGACATATGACCTGTCTGTTCACCGCCTGTTTACTGAGTCTGACAGCTGTAAGCAGCTGTTCCGGCAAGCTGCCCGAACTGGACGACGACAGTAACGGCTCCAGCAGCGATAAAAGCGTGTACAATATGTATTACTACGGCGAGATAGAAACGCTGAACTATCTCCAGACCGATACAGAAGTTGACTACGCTCTGTGTGCCAACCTTGTGGACTGCCTGGTGGATTATGACCAGTACGGCAATATACTTCCCGGACTCGCTGAAAGCTGGTCTTCAAACGAGGATATGAGCGAGTGGACGTTCAACATCCGAAAGGGCGTAAAATGGCTTGACTGTGAGGGCAACGAAGTCGCCGAGGTCAAAGCCGATGACTGGGTTGCAGCTGCACAGTATGTCAACAACTACGCAAACGAACCCGGAAATCAGTACATCTACAATACCGGCGGTGTTGTCCACAACGCGCAGAATTACTACGACTACACCGAATATATGATGCTCAGTGACGGCGGGAAACTCAAAACTGACGAGAACGGCGAGAAACTCGAACCCGTTCCCGAAGTCAAAGCAGAAGATATAGGAGTAACAGCTCCCGATGAGTATACTCTCGTCTATACGCTGGACTATCCATGTCCCTTCTTCCTGAGCTGTCTGTCTTATTCAGCATATATGCCCGTAAACAGAGAATTTCTTGAAGAAGCCGGAGATATGTTCGGACGAAGCAAGGAAAACATCCTCTACAACGGTGCATTCAGACTGACCGAGTACATACCTCTCGAAAAGCGTACTCTCGTCAAGAATGAGGACTACTGGGACAAGGACAACGTCTTCATCGACGTGATAAATGCAAAGTATATGCTCGATGCGTCAGAAGTTACCGAACAGGAATTTCTCGACGGCGAGATAGATCAGGCTCTTGTCAGCCTTGATGATATGGACAAGTGGATGAGTGATCCCGAAGCAGCTTCACAGGTGCACAGTATGCGTCCCGACACTTCATACAGCTACTTCTACGGTTTCAACTTCACACCCGAATTCGGCGCTAAATACGAGCCTTACAACTGGGCAAAGGCAGTCGTGAACGAGGATTTCCGAAAATCAATTCTCTACGCCCTTGACCGCAGAGAGCTCGCCGCAGTCTATGAGCCTTACAACCCGGATATTCTGCTCGAAAAGACAGTAACTCCCGTGACATTTGCTTCTGTGAACGGAAAAGATTATACGGAACTTGCACCGCTCAAGGATATAATGCAGCAGGAGCAGTTCGATACCGGTCTTGCAAAGGAGTACAGAGATAAGGCATACAAAGTGCTGAAAGAAAAAGGCGTTACGTTCCCGGTTAAAGTACTTGTCCCCTATAATCCGGCTGTACTCAACTGGGACAAGGAATGTGAACTCGCAGAAAAGCAGCTCGAGGAAACTCTCGGCACTGACTACATAGATGTCATCATAGAGCGCGGACCTGATACGGGTTTCCTGTCAGGCGTAAGGCGCAGCGGAAAATACTCTTTCCTGCTTTGCAATTACGGCGCAGATTTTGAAGATCCTGCGACCTACACCGTACCTTTTACAGACGGAAACACTTACAGCTTCTGGGACAGATCAGACGATCCCGAGATAAAGAAACTCTTCTCGGAATACAACGGACTGATATCTCAGGCTATATCGACCTATAACGACACAGAAAAGCGTTATGAGCTCTTTGCTAAGGCAGAAGCTCTGCTGATAGACCACGCTATAATCTGCCCCTGCCGCGTAAGCAACGGCGACGGATATGTTGCTGACAGACTGAGCCAGTTCGACGGACAGTATTCTCCCTACGGACTTGCAACATCACGTTATAAGGGCAAGATAATACACGAAAACTCTATGAGCATGAACGAATTCAATGCCGCATATGAAAAATGGGAAAAAGAGCGCTTAGCGCATAAGTCATAACAACAGTATTAATAAGAACTTCGGCTCCGGACAGAAACATAATGTACAACTGTGGCGCAATTGCACAAGGAGAGCCGCAAGTGAAAGGAAGGTGGCTTCATGGAAGCCAATAAGGAACTGCAATTTTATAAATTACTCGAACAGCTCGTTGCGCTGACACAGATAGTCAACGAAGAACCCGAAACAGAAAAGATAGAATCACTCCTGTGCGAATTATCAGGGATGTTCAGGCTCTCAATGGGCGAATCGCATTTCTACCGTGATCCACAGAACGAGAAAAACGGCATAGGTGAAACAAGCATATGCTTTGACAACGGAAAAACTGGTGTACCCATACATACAGTGCGTTTTGTTACACGCCTCATGTCCATAACGACTATGACCGTTTATATGGAAGAAGACGAAGCGCCGCTTACTGAAGACGAAATGTACAAGGTAGACATAATTATGCGTACCCTTCTTGCATTCGTCAGCAGAAACAAGCTCCAGACATTGGCAGAAGAGCTCGCCTTCTACGACGATCCCGGTTTCAGGAACGTCCGCAGCTTCTTCAGATACCTTTCCTGGAACAGTCAGCCAGGCGACCTAAGCAACAAGGTAGCTATCAACTACAACCTGCGCCATTTTGCTCTGCTCAACGAGGAATACGGCAGAGTCGGCGGCGATCTGATACTCCGCAATCATTACAGACACCTGGAGAGTCTTATCGGCAATAACGGCGCTATCGCACGTCTCGGCGGAGATGCTTTCGTGTGCATATGCGATCAGACAGACCTCCCGGAAGTGCTGGACTATCTCAATGACGCGACCGTACTTGCAAGTCAGGACGGAAAAACAGCTCACGTTTCATCCTACGCAGGAGTATTCCAGATACCGGACGGATATACAGTAAGAAATCCCGGCGATATAATGAACAAGATAATGAACGCCTACCAGCTCGCCAAGATAGGCGTACAGGGCAATATCGTGTTCTTCTCGGATATGATGATGTCCGCGAGAGAAAAGACGAGCAGAGTGCTGAAGATGTTCCCTGCCGCCCTAAAAAAGGGCGAATTTCATGTATTCTATCAGCCGAAGGTCAATGTTGAGACCGGCGAGATATGCGGTGCCGAAGCTCTTTGCAGGTGGTTCCACGAAGGCAAGATAGTTCCGCCGATTGAGTTCATACCGGCTCTCGAGGAAACAAATGACATATGCAAGCTGGATTTCTATATGCTGGACAAGGTCTGCGAGCATATCCGCAAATGGCTCGATGAGAAAAAGCACGCGGTACGTATTTCCGTAAACCTCTCACGCCGCCATATGATAGATCCGGAACTTGTGAAAACTCTCATAGACATTATCGACAGCCATAACGTGCCGCACGAATACATCGAGATAGAGCTGACAGAGACTACCACTGACGTGCAGTTCAAAGACCTGAAACGAGTTGTTCAGGCACTCCAGAGCAGCGATATATGCACTTCCGTAGACGATTTCGGAATGGGTTACTCATCACTTAACCTCATACGTGTTGTTCCGTGGAACGTGCTGAAAGTGGACAAGATTTTCCTGCCGCTCGACGAAGAATCAGCTGACAGCATAAGAAGTGTAATGTTCAAATACGTTATCGCTATGGCAAAGAATATAGGTCTCGAATGTATCGTCGAGGGCGTTGAAACTCCTGCCCAGCTGAAGCTCCTCCGCGAGAACGGCTGCGACGAAGCACAGGGTTATCTCTTCGACAAACCTCTTCCTATCGAGGAATTTGAAAAGCGTCTCGATATGATGAAGTATGAGCTGCCGGATATGTGATAAACTGAACTGACAATATAGAATAAAGTTAAAAGGCGGCTGTAACAGCCGCCTTTTCATCAGTTTATAGGAATCATATCAAGTAATCTCGAGGATAGAGTCTAAATAACAAAGAGTGCTCAGCAAACCTTATGAGACTTTTGATGCTTCTGCTCATAATTTTTGCTAATGCACTCTTTTTTCGTTTTACAATGTAGCGACTGCCGTGTGCGAAAGCAAACTAACAATCTTGTACAAAAATGAGCGAGCTTGCGCTCATATGGACCTGATGATGATGACGCGTTAGTGAACATACATTCTCGTGTGCTAATCCAAGTCTTTTAACAATAGCCTCATATAGTCGCGTTTGCCGTATATGATACGGTCTATATAGACGTTGTCCCCGCTTGTTCTATAAAATGCAAGATAATTCTTGTAAACAAGAAAACGATATCCACTGAACAAATCAGCCGAGAAATAAAGAGGCTTTCCTATATCCGAATGCTCTTGCAGTGAATCTATTGTATCAAGAATACCATTTATCGTGTTCTCAGCAGCAGTAGGATTCAATAGCTTTTCAGAAATATAAGTCCATATTTCGTCCAGGTCATTCCGGGCTTTCGGAGAGTAAACGATTTTATTCATGCTTTTTGGCTCCGAAATGCTTTCTCATATCAGCGGAAGTGATCCAGCCTTCCTGTTCTCCGGATTTTCTTCCCTCTTCCAATTCACACATCAGGCGGAGTGCTGCTTTGGTACGCTCATACTCCTCTTGCTCCGCGATATCAACAATCGCATAGCAGCCGCGACCGTTCTTTGTAAGATAAACGGGTGAGCCTACTGCAACGTCCTGCAATACAGCAGAATAATTCCTTAGATCTGAAATAGGTACGATATTCGGCATAGTAACAGCTCCTTTCAGAAACAGATTTCTTCCTATAATTATTATAACTCAATCATAAAGTTTTGTCAAGTTTTACGATAAAATCATCGGCTGATTTATCGTAAAGTTTTTTATAGTTTGTTTCTTAAATCAGTTGCACCTTTATTTCATGTGCAATTTATAGATATCTTATTCAATAATTCATCCGATTCATTATCAAAGACAAATATATAATCACCACAGGTAACAAAATTGTAAGAGCCGCCTTCTTTGATTTCATTTGCTGACTGTTTATCTGTTACTTTCCAATCGTTAATTGAGTAGGTCAGATATTTACCTTTGTAGTAGGTTATAGCTTGTTCAGAGTCTGCATATATAATACGCTCGAATGTTTTAGTCTTTTTTTCTTTTAATTCAAAATTATGTTTATCAATTATAACTAAATAATCATGATCATGATTTTTCATTTCATCAGAATAATATATACGAGCTTCTTTTATAAATGAACGAGATGAAATTGTTTGAGCAATCAGTAAAATACTATCGCTATTAGAACACGGATAAAACCTTTGAAAAAAACCTCTAGCGTATTTCCCGAATTCTAGCCTACTTATTTTCTCAATATTATCTTTAAATGAATATTCTGCCATTGTTTCTAAAGTAAAATGAGAACGAGTATAATATATTTTATCTTTTTCATACGATAACAAATCAATGATATTTGTCTCCCTCGCACCTATTACTTCATTACGTTCATTATCAATAGCATAAAACGCATCTTTATCGTTTGTATCACTCATATCAAAATACAAGCATTCTCCAAATTCACAAGAGTACTTATACAAATCAAAACGATTATCATCTGAATGAAAAACGAATGAATAAGCGATATCGATTCTTTCAAGATGCTCATCACTAGTTAATCTGAACATCTTCAACTCATCAGACGTCAATGCAAATATAACATCATCATTTATTAAGAAATCTGTCGTATTACCTGGAAGCTGATAATGTTTTTTTAGATTACCATTTTTATCTATTGCTTTTAGTTTATCGTTGGAGTTGTTTTCAAATACCCAGATCAGCTCATTGTAAGACTTTATAAACGAATTATTATCTTTAACACTATAGATTACTTCTCTAGTATCTGCGTTAGTGATTTTTCCATCAGACAAAATGAAATAATCATTCTCACATTCTACAACATTGGAACGCTCATCATATAGAGCAGTAACTCTAATTGTTAAATCCGGGTAATAAACGTAGAATCGATAAATCAATACTAATAAAGCAACTATTATAACTATAATTAAAGGAACGCCGATTTTCTTTTTCATAAATCCTCCGTATCATTTTAGTATGCATCTTACTCTAAAAACAGAATCATCGGTATTGGTTATATTGAAGCAATGCGTTTTGATATGGATTAAATGAGAGAAGTAAGACAAGCACTAATAAACAAGGTGTAATCATAAAAAAAGTCTTTTTCACACTTATATTTTCCTTTAAAATATTAAATGTTAAGACCATACTGTCGTAATATTTTAATATTATTTTCTTTGTTATCTGAAATTTCCTTCATAACTCTATTAAAAACCTCCTCGTCATTATAGATAGAATCACGATTGGCAACTTTTTCTTTTCTTGACGTTTCAAGCTGCTCGTATTCCATATCAAGTGTCCGAGTTTTAATACGCAAACCCTTTACGTGCTTAATTTTAGCAAATTCCTTAACCTTCGCATATTCTTCTTTCATGTCACTATGGTCATTGAGTTTAAAGTATAGTAATAATTCTTCATCGCCACGATAATATTCATACATATCTTTGGCAGAATATACATATAATAAAGACCCATTACATCTCCAGCAATAATCAATAACATCATTAAGGCTAATTACAGTGTCAAGAACAGGAATAATATATTCCTGTGTTTGTTTAAGTGCTTTAGAAAATGCCTCAAGAAGAGAATTATTATCATTTATTTGAAATTTATAATATAAATCAACATTATCGCAACTGTATTTATAATTTAATTCATAAGTTCTTATAGGACTCATCCATGTTCTGTTATAATCTACATTTTGATCAAAATCTATCAAAGGTTTGTATATAGTTGCCACGCCACCATATATTTCGAATCTGTCCTTTTCATAATTGTCCTTTTTAAATGTTATAACATGGAGAATTTCTCCATTTATAAGTCTTACATAATACGGATGTCTACTTTTAATTTTTATAAATCCTAAAGGTTCAAGTGCTTCGCCGAAAACCTGATTGAATGCAGCATTTAGTGTAAGTTTCTTTTCTTTTTTTGAATCAGCTTTTCTGAAATAAAGAAATACTGTCTGTTCGTCTTCGACAGCTTCATCAGCCTCAAATACTATATTTCTGCTATCCATACCGATAACAGGAGCAAGCTCAAACAGTCCGTCCTCAACGAAAACATAATCGCCGTTTTTGAGATTGTTGAAGTCGTCCCAGGAAGTACTTTCCGTTAAAAAAGGCTTCCATATGCTTTCTTTAGGCTGTGGTATATTGTCGCCAAAATAGTCATCAGCTCGTCCAATAACAAACATATCTGCTTGCTCGCCTTTTGCGTTGTAGAGCTCCATAACGGCACAGTCGCTGTCGATAACAGTAGTTTGAACGCACGCCGTTCCAAGCATTTTTGATATTCTTACGACGTCCTTGCGAGGCAGCTCCATATCATCCTTGTAGTCCTCTGACGTGATAGTCACCCATTGACAGTTATCCGCAAACTTCAGTATATACGAAAGCTCGCTTTCATCGTTGCCACACGCAACATAGCCTTCCGCTGCTAATCTCTTGCAGAAATTGTCAACGAATTGTTTTTTGCTCATTCTTTCATTGTCATAGATCTGCGTCGTTGTAAAAAAGTTCCCCATTGAATTCCTCCTGTTTATTGAAAATATATTTTTAATATAGTAGCCTCTAATGAAGATAAGCTATTTGAAGCAAATACCAATGATATAGGAATATTGAATATAGTTAAAGCAAATACTAATATTGCTGAAATAAAACGTAAAATTTATTTTTTCATATTTTTGTTCCTTTCAAAATAATAATCAGTTATAATCCATACTGTTGTAGTAAAGAAACATTATATTCCTTACGTTTTTCAAGCTCTCTCGCTACTCCATCAAACCAGTCTTTATCTTCTAAAAAAGATTTATATATACCAAGTTGTTTTGACTTATATTCTTTCTGCTCGCTGACAAATACGGTATACTTCTCCTTATCCCAAACACCGTTTGATATCTCATATTCACGTATTTTCAGTATTTTCTCATTATACTTATCAATAAGCCGATTGTACTGTTCAAAATTCGTGGTTTTAAGCAGCAATAATCCTTCATTATAAAAATTCACAGGATATTTGTTCCCAAAATCATCTGAATGATGAATTCTAATATCAATATCAAAAAGATTATAGAAATCAATACACTTTTCAAGTGTATCGACTTTATCGAACAACTCAAGCATGATATTTTGAGTAATATTCAACGCTCTGTTCATTTCACTTAGTAACAAATCACCGCCATAAAACTCATAAAGATCATCCAGGTTATATTCACGTCCATCATTAAGAATTTGCTGTAACCGGTAATATTGGAAATTACTTAACAGCCAGTTCTTATTATCTATTGGCTTTTTATCCAATGAAAGGGCTTGTCTGTAAATGGTAGCAATACCGCCAAGTATCTCAAATCTATTATCCGGTCTCGAATTGACCGTGATAATATGTAAAATTTCATTTCCGACCATTCGGACATAATATAGATATTTACTCTTGATTTTTTTGAAGCCAAATGGTTCAAGAGCTTCGCCGAAAACCTGCTTGAATGCAGCATTAAGTGTAAGTTTCTTCGCTGTTTCCGTATACGGTTTGCTTTCTTGAAATAAGCCGTTTTTCTTTAATTCTTCGATATTAGCTTTTTGTATCCTTATCGCTTCATTAATAGCCTTGCTTTTAAGTTCGGGTGTATCAAGAATATTATCGCGAACAGCGACCTGAAAAGCTCTTTCTTTCTCATAAGACATTTTCAACATTACTATTTTTTCTAGAGTTTTCCTACGCCCGAGCGCTGTAATTCCTTTTTCAAGCATTCGAGCATATCTTTCTTTTCCATCATTTCGATAGTCTGCAAGAATCAGGATAAGCCCATCAGAGTCGTTATATCTCTCATCACTGATAAATTCGTCTATTTCAGTTAACTCCAGCCTTTTCGGAGTCATTTCATAACAGAATTCTATATACGAATCAAGGTCAATTATTCTATCCAATACAGGTAACGCGATTTCTTTGAAAGCTTCACAAGTCATACGCATTCCTTTCAGCATTTCGATATTATTATTTGCATTGCATTGTAACTCAAATAATGAACGGGTGAATTCTTCTTCAAGTGTACTTTCATCTAAATCTTCATCATAAGTTCTTCCCCATATATCATAGCGAAACCGTATCAGTTCAAGTTTTAATTTCTTACTTACAGAATTGTTATACACATAATAATACCTCGCCATATGAGTCAGCCAATTCTCCGGTGAGTCATTGAGGTCAATATTTCGCCTGTATAAACTAATTGCACCGCATGATACTTCATATCTGTTATAACCTGTTTTCATAACTCCAAGTTTTCTGTATGTTATAACGTGAATTATTTCATCATTAATACATCGTGCCAAAACTGGTGTTTTAGTCTTTTTTAAGAGTTTGAACCCCAACGGTTCAAGTGCTTCGCCGAAAACCTGCTTGAATGCGGCATTAAGTGCAAGTTTCTTTTCTTTTTTTGCATCAGATTTTCTAAAATAAAGGAATAATGTCTGTTCGTCTTCGACAGCTTCATCAGCCTCGAGCACTAAATTTCTGCTGTTCATACCGATAGCAGGAGCAAGCTCAGACAGTACATCCTCAACGAAAACAAAATCTCCGTTTTTGATACTATTGAACTCGTCCCAGGAACTGCCTTCCGTCAAAAAAGGCTTCCATATGCTTTCTTTAGGCTGTGGTATATTGTCGCCAAAATAGTCATCAGCTCGTCCAATAACAAACATATCTGCTTGCTCACCTTTTTCGTTGTAGAGCTCCATAATAGCACAGTCGCTGTCGATAACAGTAGTTTGAACGCACGCCATTCCAAGCATTTTTGATATTCTTACGCCGTCCTTGCGAGGCAGATCCATATCATCCTTGTAGTCTTCTAACATGACAGTCACCCATTGACAGTTATCCGCAAACTTCAGTATATACGAAAGCTCGCTTTCAACGTTGCCACACGCAACATAGCCTTCATCACATATTTTCTTGCAGAATTTGTCAATGAACTGCTCCTTGCTCATTCTTTCTTTGTCATAGATCTGCGTCGTTGTAAAAAAGTTCCCCATTGAATTCCTCCTGTTTATTGAAAATATATTTTTAATATAGTACTATACTTATTATCATTATTAATCCTGTAAAAATTTTTTTAAATCCGGCATCAAGATTAGATGCCATTTCTGCTACATCTTCACTTAGATATGTAAGCTGTTCCAGCATACAAAGTTCTTCATCAGTTAATATAGATATATTCATTTTTATTCTCCTTTTAGATTACTAATAAAATCATTAGTATTGTATTCTTCAGCATTATTTTGATTACTCTTAGTTATAATAACTCTGCTTTCATTAATTGAAAGCCGAAAACGATATACAATGTATTTAACGTCATAATAGTCTGTATAATTATTCGCAGTAAGCTGGCTTATATCAACATATTTTAAAACGCTTAATTGAGTGGTACCAGCAATTTGATGACTAAAAAGAAATAGCGCTAATTCATTAGCGAATTTGTCTATATCGCTTTCACTATATTTGTCAGCCGAAAAAACCATCTCATTCCTCAAACCAATATTCCAATTAAAATCCCCGTTTTCAACCTCCTTCATACTATTTAATCTGTTGGCGTTTACTGACATAAAATATGCTACATCTTTTGAATCAAAATATGACCTTACGAAATCGCCAATCAGCGTTTCGCAATAATCAGCCACCGATGCTCCTTGATAATCATCAGTAAAATCGCCATTATCGTCGATTTTTACAGTGATAGCTCTTTCCTTTTTGTCGGACAATGAACGTGCATAAAGAGTTTCCTCGTCCATAAGCCCCGGCTCAATATATCCGGCATAAACGAACTCCTCATCATATTTTTCGTTGAGGTAAGTTATCATCTCATAGATGTGCTGGATAGAGCGCTTTTGCGAAGGTGATAGCTGTTCAATGTCTGTAGGAAGTCCCTCAGCTTTAAGTAAACTCTTCTGCCATTCATTCAGTGTTTCTGAGTTCTGCCAATGGTGTCCGCTTGAACTATTGGCTGCTTTTCCACAGGATGAGACCATTGATGTTGCAAGTACTGCTGTGGTCATTAGTGCGATTAGTTTTTTCATAGTTTTACCTCCTTCTGAAATATTTACATACAATATATATTTTAGCATTTTTTATTAAATCGGTCAATAGTTTTATTTATAAAATTGCAAGGAGATTTAGTATAAAAACAAAGCCAGATACGCATTTATCCAATACTTTATCTCGCTGTCCCAAACATACTCATACAGCTTTTCAAGAGCTTTACGAATCTTTTTTGAGCAGTATTCCTAGTGACCATAAACATATTGGAAATATCCGCAACAGGCATCTTGTCATAGCCGAATATTCCCAGGTAGCAGCCGAGAATATGCTGTTGCTCTGCCTTCAGTTTGACATACTCCTGTCTCAGCAATGGATATACCGCTCGTTGGAGAGCTTTCTTGCTGACGTTGTCTCCGATAGGAGCTATGCGAGGATTCT
>JAEEVL010000023.1 GCA_016290875.1 Ruminococcus sp. | reverse complement strand
TTTTGTTGCGCCTGTTGCTATTTTTTTGAATTTATGGTATAATATACAGGAAACATTTGCGTACAGGAGGTAGCTATGAAATATACTCAGGGAAAATACATAATAACCCGGAAAACTGCCATAGCAAAAGAGATATACAGCTTCACGATACAATGTCCGGAGGTTGCTGAGGTTGCTCAGCCGGGACAGTTCGTACACATAAGGGCTAACGGTTTTACTCTCCGCAGACCTATTTCTATCTGCGGTATCGACAAGGCTAAGGGAACTCTCCGCATCGTTTTTGAGATACGCGGTGAGGGAACTGCTGAGATAGCAAAGCTCAATGAGGGCGACCTTGTTGATATGCTTGCACCTCTCGGTCACGGATTTACAGTTGACAGCAGCTTCGGTAAGGTAGTCCTTATCGGCGGAGGTATCGGAACTCCTCCTATGCTGCCGCTCGCAGAGATATACGGCAGCAATGCAGCAGTTATAACCGGTTTCAGAAACGCTTCTGCGGTAATACTTCAGGATGATTTCAAGAAAACCGGTGCTGAGACTATCCTCTGTACTGATGACGGTTCTGCCGGCATACACGGTTTTGTTACTGAGCCGCTGAAAGAGCTTGCTGCCAAGGGCGGTATCGGCGCAGTTTATGCCTGCGGTCCTATGCCGATGCTCAAGGGCGTTGCGGCAATTTGCAAGGAAAACGGTATCTACTGCGAGATCTCTCTTGAGGAGAGAATGGCCTGCGGTATCGGTGCCTGTCTCGGATGTGCCTGCCGCACACAGAGAAATGATGAGGAATATTTTGCTCACGTCTGCAAGGACGGTCCTGTATTCAAGGCTGAGGAGGTGCTCTGGTAATGGCTGATCTTTCTGTAAAAGTCTGCGGTGTAGACTTCAAAAATCCAATAATACCTGCATCGGGAGTTTTCGGCTACGGCAGGGAATACGAGGAGCTCTTTCCACTCAATAAGCTCGGCGGAATTGCTACAAAGGGAACTACTCTTCACCTCAGAACAGGCAATCTCGCTCCGCGTATCGCTGAGACACCTTCCGGTATGCTAAACTCAGTCGGACTGCAAAATCCCGGAATTGACCACTTTATCGAAACTGAGCTTCCTTATCTGCTGACAAAGGACCTTGTTGTTCTTGCAAATATTGCAGGCTCAACTCCTGAGGAATGTGCTCAGGTCGCTGAAAAGCTTGAAGCGACTGACGTTCATATGATAGAGCTGAACATCTCTTGTCCCAACGTAAAACAGGGCGGTGCAGCTTTCGGAACAAGCTGCGATATGGCTGCTGAGGTTACACGACAGGTGCGCAAGGTCACATCTAAGCCACTCGTTGTGAAGCTCTCACCTAATGTTACAAGTATTGCTGAGATAGCTAAGGCTGTTGAAGCTGCCGGCGCTGATGCTGTTTCACTTATAAATACTCTCCTCGGAATGAGGATAGATATAAACACAGGACGTCCTATCCTACGCAACAATGTCGGCGGTATGAGCGGTCCGGCTGTATTCCCGATAGCTGTACGTATGGTATGGCAGGTTGCAAATGCTGTTAAGATACCTGTTATAGGTATGGGCGGTGTTTCATCCGGCCGTGACGCAATCGAGCTGATGATGGCAGGTGCGAGTGCTGTTCAGGTCGGAGCGGCTATATTCACCGATCCATATGCTCCTGTACGCATAGTTGATGAAATGAACGAATGGCTCGACAGTAAGGGAATTGCTTCCGTCAAGGACATCATCGGTACGGTAAAGCCGTGGTAAGCGATATGGAGAATATGAGCATATGCGGTCTGGACTGCTCTGTCTGCGACTGCTTTGAGCTTAAATTCTGTCCGGGATGCAATGCTGTAAAAGGCAAGGTGTTTCACTGTCCGGAGGGACAGGAGTGTGCGATATACAGTTGCTGCGTGACCGAGCACAGTTATTCAAGCTGCATCGAATGTTCTGATATACCGTGCAGCATATGGAGAGCTACTCGTGATCCTAAATATACCGATGAGGAGTTTGAACAGGTCATCGCTGAGAGGATAGCTAACCTCTGCAAAAAGATATAGCTCCGGAGGAATATATGATAATAATGTCTGTTGACTTTGGTGATTCCCGAACAGGTATCGCGGTATGCGGAAAGAGCGAAATGATCGCTTCACCTGTGACAGTAATCAACGAAAAGGATTTCAATGAATGTATAAAAAAGACCGCTGCCCTTGCGAAAGAACAGCGTGCTGAAGAGGTAGTTGTGGGCTACCCGAAGAATATGAACGGAACAGTCGGCGAAAGAGCTGAGAAGTGTCAGCTTTTCGCAGAAGAGCTCGGTAAGCTCATCGACTGCCCCGTCAAGCTCTGGGATGAGCGCTGTACGACAGTTTCGGCGCATAATTTCCTTAATGTGACCAACACAAGAGGAAAGAAACGCAAAGCCGTAGTTGATGCTGTTGCAGCGACTATAATCCTCGAGAGTTATCTCGGATACAGGAGAAATTCCGGTATATCCGCTACATAACGACTGATCTCAGGTCACTTATCAGGTGACCTGCCGCCTTAAGTGTCTTGTTTGCACTGCGTTTTATGCTGTATTTCTGCATGGGACCGGCGGATGAAAAAGCGTAATATGCAAAGCCGACGACTGCTCCGGCAGCCGCGCTCTTTGCGACAGATCTTATATCCATAATGGTCGCTCCGTGTAAATTATTCGGCAGTATCCTGCCGGAGTTAGTGTGTGCGGTTGAGCGGCTGATATACAAGAGGAATAAAAATGCATAATCTTAACATCGTTCTTGTTGAACCTCAGATACCGCAGAATACCGGAAATATTTCTCGTACCTGCGCTGTCACCGGAGCAAGGCTTCATCTTGTGAGACCGCTGGGCTTCGAGGTGACAGACAAGCATCTGAAACGTGCCGGACTTGACTACTGGGACAAGCTCGACCTGACTTATTATGACGGTCTTGAAGATTTCTTCAGCAGGAACAAAAACGGGATTTTTTTCTATTTCACTACTAAGGGAAGAAAAGTTCACAGTGAAGTTGAATATCCCGACAATGCCTATATCATATTCGGACGTGAGGATAAGGGACTTCCGGAGGAACTCCTCCATGAGAATCCCGATAACTGCGTCAGAATACCTATGAGGAACGAACTTCGCAGCCTTAATCTTTCAAATTCAGTTGCAATAGCTGCATATGAGATTTTGAGGCAATGGGACTATCCCGATCTTTCACGCGAAGGCAAACTAACAAAATATGAATGGTAAAGGAGAATGAACTATGTCCAAGATAATGATACTTACCGACAGCTGCTGTGATCTTCCAAAGGAGATAATCGAAGAGCTCGGAATTAAGGTGCTTCCCTTTGAGGTGTCTGTCGGCGGAGAGACTTTTAATGAGATATTTGACAAGTCTTCTCAGGAAGTTTATGATATCATGGCTCATACAGATGAGATACCAAAGCATTCACAGATCTCTCCGGTGAGATTCGAGGAAGCCTACAAGGAGCTTTTTGAACAGGGATACACAGATGTTATCAGCGTTTCGATAAACTCTAATGGTTCAGGTACGTATAATAATTCTATCGTCGGCAAAGAAGATTTCTACGAGTCAACTCCTGAAGCTAAGGACAAGATGAACATCTATAACCTTGACTCGAAGTGCTACACCGTATTCTATGGCTATCCGATAATGGAAGCTATGAAGCGTATTAAAAAAGGCGCTGCAGTTGAAGAGATCATAGCATATCTCGAGGACTGGTTCAATGTTTGCGGAGTATATGCTATTCCATACAACCTTAAATATGCAAAAAAATCTGGACGTATCTCTGCTGCAAAGGCTTTTGCCGGAGAGCTTCTCGGACTCAAACCGGTGATACTTTTCGCTGACGGTACAACTGATACTGTTGACAAGATAAGAGGGGAGAAGAACATCGTTCCGAAGCTGGTTGATATTGCAGAGAAGAATATGACTCCGCAGACTCCGTATCTCATTCTTCACGGAAGAGACAATACTCTTGCTAAAGAACTGGAAAAGGAACTTATCAAGCGTACTGGCAGAAAGGCTGAGATGTACGGCAATATCGGTGCAGTTGTTTCCGCTAATATCGGTCCTGACATCGTTGCTGTTCTTATAAGAAGAAAGAATAAGTAAGCGATACTGTGACTTATAGAGTCATAGTATTTAATATAAGATAGCATAAAAGGGACGCTCAGCTGAGCGCCCCCTCTTTTTGTGCAGGCTGTTACTGCATCTTATAGGAATTGATCATCTTCTGAACCATTCTGCCTCCGATTGAACCAGCCTCGCGTGAAGTGAGGTCACCATTGTAGCCCTGCTTGAGGTTTACGCCGAGTTCGGAAGCAGACTCCATCTTGAATCTTTCGAGAGCCTCTTTGCCCTTCTGTGTCATAGAACCGCTGTTGCTGTTGTTACCGTTGCTGTTTGCCATTGTAATTATCTCCTTAGATTTGATTTTGATGCCGTGATAGTATTATGCCATAAAGATAGCTGATTATTGTAGGTAATAATTGAGAGATAATTTGAACAATGTTAATATATTGTTCACCAAATAATTACAAAATTAGTGTATTATTATATTAATGAATACGAATAGTATTCGATTTTGTTAATTATATGTGAGGTGATAATATGTTTTGTATCAAATGTGGCAAGGAAATCAGAGATGATGCTATGTTTTGTCAATTCTGTGGAAATCCTATATCAGTTCAAAATAATGATCCAACGGTATATCGCCAGTCTTACAGTAATACATATAATAGTAGATCATTATTATATTTGCTTCGTGATGTTCCTATGCATTATGTTGTTATAGTCTTACTTCTAATCTCTTTCATAGGCGTATTTACGCCATGGTTAACTTACAAGGCAAGCATATTAGGTTATACTGTAAAAGAGAATAGCAGCTTTTGGGAATTATTTGAAAGCAGCGATGATGAGGAAGAAGACGAAGATGACGAAGAAGATGATGATTTTGATGATTATTGGAATGAGAGTGGTTCAAAGGCTCGCAGGGCAAAATTGTTTGCCTATTTTATGAAGTATTTTGGTTTAGCAGGATATATAGTTATATTATTAGCAATAATACTTAAGAATTATCAGCTACAATTATCAATAGCCGCATCATCATTTTTCTTTATAGCACTTATATCTGGTTATATATGTTGCAGCACTACTAAAGATTTAATAAAGGATTATATGGGTGAATACAGAGGATTGGTAAATCTTGATTTTTATCCGAGTATAGGCTTGTATATATCTTTATTATCTTCTGTTTTGGCTGTATTGTGTTGCTTAATAGATGTTCGTAAAAGAAAAATGTTTATAAATCAATAAATTAATGGCAGCCAAAGGCTGCCATTAATTTTGGTTAGTTCTTCATTTAGCTCGACATATTAGTGATATAGTATTATGAGTTTATCAAATACGAATATTAAAGGAAATAATTGATAAATTCTTAAAAAACTATTCATATCTTATTCACCATTTGTTTTTGATTTAAGTGTATTATTATATAAAAGCAAACAATTGATATAACGGTTTGTGTAAAATTTTATGAGGTGGTAATATGATCTGTAAAACTTGCGGTACTATGGTGGATGATAGTATGCAAACCTGTCCGAGATGTGGACAACCGATATTTGCGTCAAGATTTCAGGAGCCTTTGAGGACTGTGAATTACAGCGCAGCTTCGAGAATGCTGATCGCTACGCTTGCGTGTATAGTAATAGCATTTGTGGGTATATTTACCGATTGGCTCAAGGTTAAGGTTGATCTCTATTCTTTTAGTGATTCGGAAGGAGTAAAGTACTCTGATATATTTAAGGATGACTACGATGAGATAGCAAGTTATGAGAGCATTCAGAAATCTATTGATTCGACTCTGGGCGAAGATAACAATATGAATTTCAGCAAGACAGATTACAATATGATCAAGTACGGCTTCAAGTTTATGAAATGGGGAAGTTTCTTCGGTTATATTGCAATTGGTATCGGACTGATATTCCTGTTTATGAATAAAAAACTGTCTTTCATTTTCGTTGCTGTGGCTGCAGCCGGATTTATTATTGCTTTTATCGGAGCGTATATGTATTGTATGAAAACAAACGATTACATAGAAGAAGCGGTTAGAGCATTCGGAGGTTCGGGTTTCGGAATGAAGATCGAGACAAATCCGCATATCGGTGCATGGCTTTCAACAGCCGGTGCTGTCGGAGCTTCTGTATGTGCTTACCTTCTGAACAAGAATAGCGAAGAGGCGTGGTAAAATATAAGGGTGTGATAACATTTGTATCACACCCTTTAGTATTATACTGAGATAATTATGCTTATTCGTCGTAAGTATCAAGGAAATGACGAACTTCACCGTGCTGTTTGTAAGCGATTATAGTGCTGAGGTTCACATTTTCAACGCTGCGGAAGATGTTCTTCTCGACTTGCGGATTGATTTTTTTGAGTTCGGCAATGAGGTGCTTGACCTCAAGACGCTTTGAATCGCTCTGACCGTCTTTGTCACATGAAGAACAGGTATCCGTGAACTTGCAGGCGCACTGTATAAAATGTAAGTCGTTGTAGTCACGCCAGTGCTTGATCTCGTCTTCTCTGACAAGGTATAGGGGACGTATCAGTTCCATTCCCTCGAAGTTGGTGCTGTGTAGTTTCGGCATCATGGTCTGGACCTGACCGCCGTAGAGCATACCCATAAGGATAGTTTCGATAACGTCATCGAAGTGGTGACCGAGTGCTATCTTATTACAGCCCATAGCTTTTGCTTTGCTATAGAGATAACCTCGGCGCATCCGTGCACAGATATAGCACGGATTTTTTTCGATGTTGAATACCGAATCGAATATATCAGACTCAAATATCTCTATCGGTATCGACATAGACTCGGCGTTTTTCTCGATGAGTCGGCGGTTCTCAGGACTGTAACCGGGATCCATTACGAGAAATTTCACTTCAAACGGGAACTTGTCGTGACGTTTCAGCTCCTGGAAGAGCTTTGCCATGAGCATTGAGTCCTTGCCGCCGGAAATACAGACTGCGATGCGGTCTCCGGGATTAACAAGCTTGTATTCGTTTATGGCTTTTGTGAACTTGCACCAAATGGATTTCTTGAACTTTTTGCGGATACTCAGTTCAACATCATCGGTTATCTGACGGTTCTCCATTTTTATGCGGAGCCAGTCGATATAGCCACCTGAGAGATTTACTGCGTTGAGTCCTTTGCTGCGCAGCTCATCGGTTATATCAGCGCTGATTATACCGCTCTTGCAGCATATGACAAGCAGTTTGTCATCGGGCAGGGAAGTGTTCTCCAGTTCGTCGGCAGGAATATTCACTGAGCCGTGTATATGCCCGTATCCGAAAGCTGTCTTGTCACGTATATCAATAATAGTATATCTGTCAGTATCTAGTTTGTTCAGCTCCTGTGCTGTTATCTGATCGTTCATTCTATGACCTCGTTTGCAATATATTCGATTAATTATAACACGGACACGCTGAAATGTCAATTAAAACAAAAAGGACGCTCCCGAAGGAACGTCCTTGAATAAAGTCCGTCTAATGGAATTAGCCGAGCTCTGCGAAGTACTTGATTGTTCTTACCATCTGTGATGTGTAAGAATTCTCGTTGTCATACCAAGAAACAACCTGTACCTCATAGAGGCCGTCACCGATCTCAGCAACCATTGTCTGAGTAGCATCGAAGAGTGAACCGAATCTCATGCCGATAACGTCAGAAGAAACGATCTGATCCTCGTTGTAGCCGAATGACTCAGAAGCGGCAGCCTTCATAGCAGCGTTGATGCCTTCCTTAGTTACGTTAGCACCCTTAACAACTGCTGTGAGGATTGTTGTAGAACCTGTAGGAACAGGAACTCTCTGAGCAGAACCGATGAGCTTGCCGTTGAGCTCAGGGATAACAAGACCGATAGCCTTAGCAGCACCTGTGCTGTTAGGAACGATGTTAGCAGCGCCAGCTCTTGCTCTTCTGAAGTCGCCCTTTCTGTGAGGACCGTCAAGGATCATCTGATCGCCTGTGTAAGCGTGGATTGTGCTCATGATACCGCTCTGGATTGCAGCATAGTCATTGAGAGCCTTAGCCATAGGAGCGAGGCAGTTTGTTGTACAAGAAGCAGCAGAGATGATCTTGTCATCCTTTGTAAGAGTCTTCTCGTTTACGCTGAATACGATTGTAGGAAGATCGTTGCCTGCGGGAGCAGAGATAACAACCTTCTTAGCACCAGCATCGATGTGAGCCTGTGCCTTGTCCTTTGAGCAGTAGAAACCTGTGCACTCGAGAACAACGTCAACGCCGATCTCACCCCAAGGAAGCTCTGCAGCGTTAGCCTTAGCGTAGATTGTAAGAGTCTTACCATCAACTGTGATAGTACCCTTCTCATCATCTGCTGTTACTGTGTGAAGGTTCTCACCGATCTTTCCGCAGTAACCGCCCTGAGCTGTATCATACTTGAGAAGCTGAGCGAGCATTGAAGGCTTTGTAAGATCGTTGATAGCAACTACCTCGTAACCCTCAGCATCAAACATCTGTCTGAATGCAAGACGACCGATACGGCCGAAACCATTAATAGCAACTTTAACTGACATTGGAAAATTACCTCCTAAATAATTTATATTCTTATTATACCTCAACGCGGTAAATTTTTCAAGAGGTTAGATAAAAAAATAACAGGTTTTTCTCAAAATATGCAAACCTTACAATGCAAATTCTTTGAAAATGTGAATTTTTGTCAAAATTAACACTGGCAAAATGACATATTTTTCTCTTCCATTTTTCTCAAAAATGCTGTATAATATAGTATAGAATAACTTTAAGTTAGGTTACAGCAAATTTAACAGAATAATCCAAGATTTTTGTTGACAATCATCAAAAAAAGTTATATAATAGAAGTGCGGCTTATAAAGCCGTAATTATCTGTTTTTCGGGAGTACATTATTATATGTCAAAAGGACTTGAGATTGAAAGAAAATTTCTCGTCGAACTGCCCGATTTGGACAGCCTTGATGTGAAAAGAAAAATTGCGATAACTCAGACCTATCTCAGCAGAGGCAAGAATGATTCTCAGCGTAGAGTCCGCAGGATAGACGAGAACGGTAATGTGAGATACACATATACCGAAAAGGTCTTTCTGACAGCGGTAACGCGCGAGGAGAACGAATATGAGATCACAGAAAACGAATACCGTGATCTGCTGGGACAGACCGATACTAAACTTTCACCTGTGGAAAAGGTGCGCTACTGCTTTGATTATCACGATCAGCTTTTTGAGCTCGACACTTATCCGTTCTCCGGAAAGCTCGCCATTATGGAGCTTGAGCTTAGTTCACCGGAGCAGAAGATAGATTTTCCGGATAATGTCAATGTGATAAAGGATGTTTCGTCTGATGCAAAGTATTCCAATGCTGCACTTGCTACCGCAGGAGCTTTTCCGGAATAGCTTCCGGAGTATAACCAGATACGAAACGGAGTAATTTAATGGCGGAAAAATTCCTGACAGTCAGCTCACCGGAACAGCTTTCGGCTGTGTTCGGAAGCCTTGACGACAATGTCGGACGTATCAAAAAAGAATACGATGTTCTCATGGTGAGCCGCGACGGCGGCATAAAGCTGATCGGTGAAGATGAAAACGTCGAGAACGCTGCAAGAGCAGTCCGTGCTCTGCTTGTAATAAGCGGCAGGGGACAGGCGCTCAGCGAGCAGACAGTACGCTATGTCACTTCAATGGTGGCAGACGGTGCTGAGCAGCAGCTCGAGGAACTCAGCGGCGACGGGATCTGCGTAACGGCTTCCGGAAAGATCCTTCGTGCCCGCACTGTCGGACAGAAGCACTACGTCGAGATGATAAAGAACAATACGATCGTTCTCGGCATAGGACCTGCCGGAACCGGCAAGACATATCTTGCTGTTGCCATGGCCGTAAAAGCTTTCCGTGAGCATAAGATCAAGAAAATAATACTGACTCGTCCGGCAGTTGAGGCCGGAGAAAAACTTGGATTCCTGCCCGGCGATCTTCAGGATAAGGTCGATCCTTACCTCAGACCGCTTTACGATGCGCTCTTTGACCTGTTCGGTGCAGAGAGCTTCGCACGGTATATGGAAAAAGGGATAATCGAGGTAGCGCCTCTCGCCTATATGCGAGGCAGAACGCTCGATGAAGCGTTCATAATCCTTGATGAAGCCCAGAATACGACTTCAGAGCAGATAAAAATGTTTCTGACACGACTCGGCAATGACAGCAGAATGGTCATTACAGGTGACATAACACAGATAGACCTTCCGGATGCGAAAAAATCAGGACTTGTAGAAGCATTGAGAGTCCTTCGCGGTATAGACGATATTGGTATACACCGCTTTACTGAAAAGGATGTTGTGCGCCACAGACTCGTTCAGGACATTATCAAAGCATATGAAAAATTCAGCGAAGGGAGAAAGAATAATAATGGCTAAACTTAAGGTTTACGTTAAGAACAATCAGACAGAGGTGAAGGTCCCGGTAGGTATCCGTCTTCTTATCAGACGCTGCTGCCAGGCTGTACTCACAACTGAGAATTTCGGAAAGGACGCAGAAGTAAGCGTTTCTTTCGTAAGCAACAACGAGATCAAGAATCTCAATAAGATATACAGGAACAAGGACAGCGTTACAGATGTTCTCTCATTCCCGCTCACAAGCGAGGACGGAACAGTTGAGGTAAATCCTGAGACAGGCGCAGTTCAGCTCGGTGATGTTGTTATCTCACTTGAAACAGCTGTAAAGCAGGCTCAGAACTACGGCCACTCACTCGAGAGAGAAGTTGGCTTCCTTACTGTACACTCAATGCTCCACCTTCTCGGCTACGATCATGAGACAAGCCAGCTTGACCAGCGCATCATGCGCGAAAAGGAAGAGTCTGTGCTTGAGAAGCTCGGTATCTCACGCGATGTTACTTTCGTTGTGAACGGAGATAACAACTGATGTCGAGAACTGCATTTGTTACCATTGCCGGACGTACAAACGCCGGAAAATCATCGCTGCTCAACGCTATCATCGGTGAGAAGATAGCTTCTGTCAGCAACAAGCCGCAGACAACGCGTACCCGTATAACAGGTATACGCAACATCGATGATGTACAGCTTGTATTCTTTGATACTCCCGGACTTCATAAGCCGGTGAACAAACTCAGTGAGCATATGCTCAACACTGTCAAGGAATCTGTAAGTGATATTGATGCAGTTGTGTTCATGCAGGACTGTACAAAGAAGATAAACGACCAGGAGCTTGCTCTCCTGAAGTCGATGAATGCTTCAAAAATGCCTGTGATACTTGTGCTCAACAAGATAGATCTCCTCAGGAACAAGAATGACCTTGCACCGATGATAGCTGATTTCACTTCAAAGGCTGATTTTCAGGCTATTGTACCGGTGAGCGTTACTGAGAATAACGGCATAGATATAGTTATCGATGAGATAATCAAGTTGGCTGAGGAGTCTCCTCATTACTTCCCGGATGATATGATAACAGATCAGCCGGAAAAAGTGCTTGCAGCTGAAATGATACGTGAAAAGCTGCTCACTCTGCTCAACGACGAAGTACCGCACGGTATAGCAGTTGGTGTAGAGGAGATGTCTGAGCGCGAGGATAAGGATATCCTTGATATTTCAGCCGTTATCTACTGCGAGAGAGAATCACATAAGGGAATAGTCATCGGAAAAGGCGGAGCTATGCTCAAGAAGGCTTCCACAGCGGCTCGTATGGAGCTCGAGGACTTCTTCCAGATAAAGGTAAACCTCAAATGCTGGGTGAAAGTCAAGGAAGACTGGCGCAACCGCGAGGGCATCATCCGCAACTTCGGACTTTCTGACAAATAATTCCACTCATTATATGTATCACATGGGGCAGGATATATATGTAACAATATTCTGTGAGGTGCAATATGATGAGTATGGACGTTCTATGGGATAAATTTGCCGTCAGCGGAAGTATAGAAGATTATCTCCGGTATTCGGCACAAAAGGATACTGAAAATGATAATATCGGAAGGAATAGTCCTCAGAGAGAGGAATGTCGGTGAACAGGACAAATTTATTGATATACTCACAAAAGAGAGCGGAGTTCTCGAGGTTTCCGTAAAAGGCGCAAGAAAGATAAGCGGAAAATCGGGCAGCTCCACTCAGCTTTTTGCGTATTCGCGTTTCTGTCTAAATCAGAAGGGAGAACGCTACTTCCTCAACAGCGCGGAACCGATACATATTTTCTACGACCTGAGAAGCTCACTGACCAGGATCTCGCTTGCCTCTTATTTCGCTGACGTTTTAAGAGACTGTATTAATCCTGAGTCACAGTCAGCGGACATTCTCAGGCTCTTTTTGAACTGCCTGCACTTTCTTGAAAAGGGCAGCCGCAGCGAAGCTCAGCTCAAAGCTATATTTGAACTCCGCCTTATGTCAGAGATAGGCTATATGCCGAATATTATCATGTGTCAGGGCTGCGGAGTTTTTGAGCCGGAGGAGCTTTTTTTCTGCATTGATGACGGAAGTTTTTACTGCGCCGACTGCTTTTCAGAAGCAGCTGGCGATAACTACTACAAAATAAATCTGCCTGTGCTCAATGCGGTAAGACACATAGTTCTCACCGATTTTGACAGGCTTTTCAATTTCAGAGTCTCTGACGCTTCGATGTCTGTGCTTGCGGAACTGTCTGAAGCATATCTGAAGTATCACCTCGAACGCGGATTCAAGACTCTCGACTTTTATAGATCACTGCTGTGATTTAACAGCAGTTTTAAGGAAAGACTATGAATAAATACCTGAAAACACTTGAACTTGACAAAATACTTGAAATGCTGGCGGATCTCACCTCCAATGAGGAGACAAGACGCATGGCGCTTGCTATACGTCCGGAAACAGATCTGGCTGTTGTCAGAAAAGAGTGCCTGAGAACTTCTCAGGCTTTCGATTTGTCTGTGCAGTATGGTACACCGCCTTTCAGCAATTTCAAGGACATATGCTCATCGGCAGCCCGTGCAAAGTCCGGTGCTGTGATATCTCTGCGCGACCTTATGGATATAGCAGCCATGCTGCGTCAGATAAAAGGGCTCGCTGACTGGTACAGCCGTTGCGAGAACGTCGAGACAGATCTTGACTATTTGTTTTCACGTCTTATGCCGAATGACTGGCTGCTCGAAAAGCTTGAGCGTTCCATAATCTCTGAAACAGAGATATCGGACGCTGCGAGTTCGGAGCTCGCTGCTATACGCCGGAAGATAAACCGTGCCGGTATGCAGCTCCGTGAGACTCTTGACAAAATGATTAAGAATAAGACCACCCAGCAGTATCTCCAGGAGAGTACTGTGACTATCCGTGACGGAAGATTCGTTCTTCCTGTAAAGTCGGAACACAGGGGACAGGTCGCAGGTCTTATCCACGACACCTCTGCCACAGGTCAGACGATTTTCATCGAGCCTATGGCAATCGTGGAAGCAAATAATGATATACGCATCCTCGAGGGCAAGGAACAGGAGGAGATCGAGCGTATTATACGTGAGCTCTGCGGTAACTGCGGTGAATACGCTGACATACTCTGTGAGAATTACCGTGTATGTACCGAGCTGAACCTCTATTTCGCCAAGTCTAACCTTGCGGCGAAGCTGAAATGCTCGCTGCCTGAGATAAGTGATGACGGCAGGATGTTCCTGAAAAAGGCGCGTCATCCTCTCATAGACAGGAATAAGGCTGTCCCTGTTGATCTTTCGCTTGGTGAGGAGTATCAGACTCTTATCATCACTGGTCCGAATACCGGCGGTAAGACAGTAGCTCTGAAAACAGCCGGACTCCTCAGCGCTATGACGATGTGCGGACTTATGGTTCCTGTTGCTGACGGCAGCCGTATTTCTATATTCCGTCACATTCTTGCTGACATCGGTGACAGTCAGAGTATAGAGCAGAACCTTTCAACGTTCTCGTCACATACCAATAAGGTAATAGAGATACTGGAAACAGCCGATGAAAATTCACTTGTGCTGCTCGATGAGCTCGGTTCCGGAACTGATCCGGTAGAGGGTGCAGCACTTGCGGTTGCGATAATCCGCCGCCTTATGGAGAGCGGTGCAAAGATAATGGTCACTACTCACTATCAGGAACTTAAAGTCTTTGCTATCGACAGTCCTAATGTTGAGAACGCTTCGTGCGAATTCGATATAGAGACTCTGCGTCCTACTTACCGTATAATAGTCGGTTCGCCCGGAAAGTCAAATGCTTTCGCTATATCCGAGAGTCTCGGTATGCCGTCTGATATAATTGAGGACGCTAAGGGACGTGTAAGTGAAGCTAATACAAGACTTGAAGAGGTCATCGGCAAGCTCGAAGCTTCACGTATTGAGCTTGAACGTCAGAAGGAAGAGATAAGCAGGCTCAAAGCTCAGGCAGCTGAGCATGAGGAAACTCTCCGAAAAGAACGTGAGGAACTCGAACGCTTCAAGGCTGACGAACTCGAAAAGGCTCGTCTGCGTGCTATGACAATCATCGAACAGACCAAGGCTGAGTCCAATGAGCTTCTTGATGAGCTTGATAAGCTGCGCAAGGAAAAGGACAAAAAGGATTTCAGCGCGAATGTTTCGGGAATGAAATCGCGTACAAAGCAGAGCTTCAACAAGATGTATGATGCGGCGAACCCTGTGGATAAACGTGATCCGAATGCGGATTACGTTCTGCCGAGAAAGTTGCGCCGCGGGGATACTGTTTATGTAGTTGATCTCCAGCGCAAGGGAATAATCTCCGGCGATCCTGATGGCAGTGAATTCGTATACGTTCAGATGGGCGTAATGAAAACTAAAATGAACATATCAAGACTCCGCCTTGAAGAGCCTGAAAAGGTAACATACGGCAGCAAACCGGTCAAGCCCGGCCGTAAAATGAACAAGATAGGAGTAAAGGCTGAACGCCACGGCAAGATGGAACTTGACATACGTGGATGCGCCTGTGACGACGGAGTTTATCAGCTTGATTCTTTTATAGATCAGGCTGTTATGTCCAATATTTCTACGATAACTATTATTCACGGCAAAGGCACAGGACTGCTTCGACAGGCTGTGCACCGCCGTCTTAAAGCACACCCTTCTGTGAAGAGCTTCCGTCTCGGACTCTTCGGTGAGGGAGAGGACGGCGTCACGATAGCCGAACTCAAATAATTAGGGATTATTTTTGACATAAAAGAATGGGGTGAAAAAATGATAAAGCGTTTCAGAAACGCTTACAGCAGACGGCCGGATCTTGTTTCGGCAGTTGTTATAACAGGAGCATTCCTGTTCGTGGTTGTTTTCAATCTGTTTATACTCCGCAGGGGCGTAGTGTGGGGGTCTGACATGGATTGGAGCAGTCAGCACTTTATGATACCGGAGTATCTCCGCACTCGCTTCCTTGAGACAGGCGACCATCGTCCGGATTTTGCTATGCAGCTTGGCGGCGGTCAGAATATCTACAATCTTGCATATTACGGAATGGCGAACCCGCTGTATCTGCCGGCGTATTTCATGCCAAGCGTGAATATGGCACTTTATGTGCAGGTCGTAAGTATGGCAGGGATACTTGTTTCGGCTCTTATGAGTTATTATTTCTTCCGCAGGCATTTCAGCGGCATGATGCCTCTGCTGCTCGGACTGATGTTCCTTTTCGCGGGACCGCTTATCTTCCATAGTCACAGGCACATAATGTTCGTGAATTACTATCCGTTCTTCATGACACTTCTGTTCGCTGCACGCGGAAAAAACTGTGTGCTCAATTACTTCCTTATCGGGGTGTTCTCCTACTCGATAATGTGTACGAGTTATTTTTACAGTGTAGGTTCATTCGCGGCAGTAGGTATATATATGATATTCTGCTGTATTGAGAATGATCAGAAAATAAAGGTCAGGGACATACTGCGGAAAATATGGAAAAAAATCGCATTTGCGGCTATTGGTTGTATTTGTGCAGCACACTTCTGGGTGCCGGCACTTGCGGCAATATTAGCGGGAAGAGCTTCGACATCAGTCGATGTATCACTAATGAGCCTGATAATACCGGTCGTTAATTTCAGTGTACTGCTCTATTCTCCTTACTCTGCCGGAATGAGCTGTTTCTCGCCTGTGTCGATAATTGCTCTGCTCAAGAACGGAACACGTTCAGAACGCTTCCTTGCAGGTGTTATGGCTAGCTGTATACTGTTTCCGATCGTTGTATACCTGATGAACGGAACTATGTACATTGACGGAAAGGCTTTCATACCGTTCATACCTCTGCTTCTCATAATATGTGGAAGATTCTTCAATTATCTTATGAGTAAACAGGTAGAACTCAGATTCACTATAATAGTATTCGCCATAACATCGGTGCTTTCACTTACTCAGGGCTCGCTCTCACAGAGTCAGCTCATAATCGTGATAATTGATACAATATTTACGATTGTGACGATATACGTCTGCGTAAAGAAAAAGAGACTCAGAGTCGTTGTTGTAATGGCTATAGCGTTCTCGTTCTCGATATGTCTGGTATCAAATGCTATGGATACATTTGTAAAGAAGAGTCAGGTAAAGGAGATCTACGGCTGTACACAGCGCGGTCTTGTGAATGATATTCTTGACAGTGATACTGACCTTTATAGATTTGCGGAGGACACTTCGCAGAGCATGACGGTCAATCAGATATACCGAACAGACTACCTTACCACAAATATCTATTCGTCTCTCAGCAACCCTGATTTCAGAAATTTCAGGTTCTATTCGTCGGGAAGCGAGATAGGTACAAGAAATAATGCTATCCACAAGCAACCTAAGAACATCGTTTTTAATACTCTTATGGGCTGTCGTTACAGACTTGTTATAAATGACGAGGCGATGTTTGGTGAAAACGAAGTCGCTTCGGACGGGGGCTACCGTGTGCTCAGGAATGATCATGCACTGCCGCTCGGCTATGCCTGCGCGAATGCAATGACCTATGACAGTTACAGGCATCTTCAGTGGGAACTTCAGCAGGAGGCTCTCCTGGACAATATAATCATACCGGATGATATGGACGGAGTAGAGCGTTTGCCTGAGAGTACGGAACGGCTTGAACTTGATTTCAGTGAACTTGCGGATACGAAGGGCATAAGCTACAGCAACCGTACATTTACTATTGAATCCAAGAAACCCATACATGCTGTTATGGAGCTTGAAGAACCGATAAAGGATAAGGTACTGATAGTAACTGCCTTTGCTGACAACCGTATTGGCAGACTCTCACATCAGGCTGACGTTATACTCACGGTAAACGGTGTAAAAAACAAGCTCACAGATCCTAACTGGAAGTACAACAACGGTAACTACGCATTTTCTTACATCATATCTTCCAATGAACCTATAACTGAGCTGAAAATGGACTTCTCAGAGGGCAACTATACTATTGCAGGTCTTGAGGCATATGCTATGGACGGCAGTGTTCTCAGCAGAACTATGGACAATAAAGATGCTCTTATCATCGACATGGAAGAACACATTGGCGATAAAATAAGCGGTACAGTCAATGTCCATAAGGACGGCTGGTTCAATTTCTCTATCCCGTATGACAAGTATTTTGAAATAAAAGTCGACGGAGAAAAGGTAGATTACTACCGTACAGACCTCTCTTTCATCGGTTTCCCGATAACCGCAGGCGAACACCGTATCGAGCTTGAATATCACGCTCCGATGAGATTGACCGGACTTAGAATAACGATGTGTGGCATATTCGCAGGAGCACTTATGCTGATGGCAGCTGCCGCATTCGACATCAAAAGGAAAAAGAAAGAGAATTTGTAATAAACTCTTGACATTAATGTCGGAATATGATAGAATAAGTATATCAAATTGCTTCGGTTTCAAAGCAAGACCGCCGGTATACCGGCTGGCAACTTCTGTTGCCTTATTGATTCGGCTGTGCGCCGATATGTTTTTATAAGTTTTCATCAGCTTGTGAAAGGTCAATAAGAGTAGTAAAAGGTGGAGTTATCTTGCTTATATAGACTCTGAAACCAAGTCAATCTGTGTATTGACATATGATCGGATAACACGTATGGCTGATAAGGCTGTACGTGTTTTTTTGAGGTGTATATATGGAAAATAAACTTAAGCTCTATGGCTTCAATAACCTAACCAAATCCCTGAGCTTCAATATCTATGATGTCTGTTATGCAAAGACCGCAAGGGCTCAGCAGGAATATATCGCTTATGTTGACGAGCAGTATAATTCTGAGAGAATAACGGATATTATGACTCACCTCACGGAAATGATAGGAGCTCAGGTGCTCAGCGTTTCAAGACAGGACTATGATCCTCAGGGAGCTTCGGCGACCTTCCTTATCGCTGATGATACAATGATACCTGCCGGTGGAAATGAGATAGTTGCCCATCTTGACAAAAGTCATGTTACTGTGCATACATACCCAGAATTCCACCCGGATACAAGCATAGCAACTTTTCGTGTTGATATTGATGTTGCTACCTGCGGAAAGATTACACCGCTCACGGCTCTCGATTATCTTATCGGCAGCTTTGATTCGGATATAATCACTATGGACTACCGCGTAAGAGGCTTTACAAGAAACCTCGACGGAGAAAAGCTCTTCATCGATCATGATATTACTTCTATCCAGGACTATATCGACGATGCTACTCTTCTTCGCTATGACGCTGTTGATATAAACGTCTATCAGGCGAATATGTTCCATACTAAAATGCTCATCAAGGAGCTTGACCTTCAGAATTACCTCTTCAATACCGATGTAAATGAACTCCCGCCTCACAGAAGGCTCGAGATAACAACAGCTCTGAAGAGAGAAATGATAGAAATTTTCAGCGGAAGGAATGTTTACGGAAATGGATCTTTCACAGGTTGACGCTCCGATATACGAAGCATTGCGGAAATTTCGCCGTATGAGAGTCGTGCCTTTCGATGTTCCCGGACACAAGAGGGGACGCGGAAATATGGAGCTCACGGAGTTCCTCGGCGAAGACTGTATGAACGTCGATGTCAATTCGATGAAGCCGCTCGATAATCTCTGCCATCCGGTATCGGTGATCAGAGATGCGGAGGATCTTGCTGCTCAGGCATTCGGTGCGGCAAATGCTTTCTTTATGGTCGGCGGAACTACTTCTGCCGTTCAGAGCATGATAATGTATGCCTGCAAGGAGGGCGACAAGATCATCATGCCGCGAAACGTTCACAGGAGCGCTATCAACGCTATGATACTCACAGGTGCTGTGCCCGTATACGTTGATCCTGATGTCAATCATCAGCTCGGTATCGCGCTTGGTATGTCAGTCTCGCAGGTAGAAAAGGCTATCGAGGAGAACCCTGACGCAAAGGCTGTGCTCGTTAATAATCCTACCTACTACGGTATATGTTCAGATCTCAAGCGTATAACGGAGCTCGCACACGCACATGGTATGCTCGTGCTGGCTGACGAAGCTCACGGTACGCATTTCTATTTCGGTGAGGGATTCCCGATAGCAGCTATGGCTGCCGGAGCTGATATTTCCTCGGCGAGTATGCATAAATCAGGCGGAAGCCTTACACAGAGTTCGTTCCTCCTTATGGGAAAGAACATCAACTCAGACTATATGCGACAGATAGTAAATCTCACTCAGACGACGAGCGCTTCGTATCTGCTGCTCTCAAGTCTGGACATCTCCCGCAAGCGACTTGCTCTCAGCGGCAGAGAGATATTTGCCAAGACGGTTGAAATGGCTCAGTATGCGCGTGAGGAGATAAATGCCATCGGAGGATATTATGCTTTTTCAAGTGAGCTTATAAACGGTGACAGTATATATGATTTCGATGTGTCAAAGCTATCTGTTCACACTCTGCCGATAGGTCTTGCCGGTATTGAAGTATATGATCTTCTCAGAGACGAATATGATATACAGATCGAATTCGGCGATATAGGAAATATTCTCGCTTACATTTCTGTCGGCGACAGAAAACGCGATATAGAGCGCCTTATCAGTGCGATGTCTGAGATAAAGAGACGCTTTGGAAAGTCAGGAACAGGTATGTTGACACAGGAGTATATAAATCCTGTTGTTGCAGAAACGCCGCGAAAGGCTTTCTATGCCAATAAGCGTTCACTGCCACTTGAAGAAACTGCCGGAAATGTCTGTACGGAATTCGTTATGTGCTATCCGCCTGGTATACCGATACTTGCGCCGGGGGAGCTCATAACTCCGGAAATAATTGAATACATAAGATACGCCAAGGAAAAAGGCTGTCAGATGACAGGTACCGAAGACATTAACATTGAACATCTTAACGTCCTTGCTGACGATTGAGACATAGGGATCAGGGATATTCCATCAATTAATGGGGAAGACACAGGAGGTACACTTATGAATATGAAAAAAGCCGGAAGAAAAATGAATATGCTTATGGGTATTACAATGAGTTTTTGTATGTCTCTCATAGGCAATATCACATCAGGACACTTCACTCCAGTCGGATTTATTTCAAGCTTTATCATCAGCACTATCATCAGTCTTCTCATCGGTTTCTTTGTACCGATCGGACCTGTTTCCCATGCTGCAAGCCGCAGGTGCGGACTTGAAAAGGGCAGCAACGGCGCAAGATGTCTCGAAAGTCTTATAGCTGACGTTATCTTCACACCTGTAATGACTCTTGCGATGATCACTTTTGCTTACAATATGTCAAAGAAGCACGGCGAACGTATGCAGTTCGTTCCGGCGTTCCTTAGCTCGCTCGGTATCGGACTTGTCGTTGGCTTCCTGCTTGCATTCCTTCTCACGCCTGTATATCTCAGGATAGCTATGAAAGGCGTTGAAGGTGAAGAAGAATAAGACCGCATAGTGCGGCTCATAAGAACGGAGGTAAACAATGGAACTATGGTTTACGGAGCGTCATACTCCCAACGTAAAATTCTCGATAAAGGTGGATCACCAGCTTTACAGCGGAAACAGTGAGTTTCAGAGGATCGACGTTTTTGATTCAAAGGAATTTGGACGTTTCCTTACACTCGACGGCTACATGATGCTTACGGAAAAGGACGAATTTATATATCATGAAATGATAACCCATGTTCCTATGGCTGTTCATCCGAATCCGAAAAATATCCTCGTAATAGGCGCAGGAGACGGAGGAGTAGTTAGAGAGCTCACAAGGTATTCCTCTGTTGAAAATATCGACCTCGTTGAGATAGACGAGCTGGTTGTTGAGGTGAGCAAGCAGTATCTCCCGACAACAGCCTGCCGCTTTGATGATCCGAGGGTACACGTATATTATGAGGACGGCGTTAAGTTCATTCGCCGCTGTACAGACCAGTATGATGTTATAATCGTTGATTCTACCGATCCTTTCGGACCGGGAGAGGGCCTTTTCACAAAGGAATTCTACGGAAGCTGCTTCAAGGCTCTGCACGATGACGGTATTATGGTCAATCAGCATGAGAGCCCGTTCTATGCTGAGGATGCTGCGGCTATGCAGCGTTCACACAAGCGTATCGTAGAGAGCTTCCCGATAAGCAAGGTATACCAGGCACATATCCCTACTTATCCGTCCGGACACTGGCTCTTTGGCTTTGCTTCAAAGAAGTACCATCCGACAGCTGATTACAATGGTACTCAGTGGAGTATGCTTGGTCTGAAGACGCGCTACTACAATCCGCGTCTGCACGTAGGAGCGTTCGCGCTGCCAAATTATGTTGAGGAGCTTCTTAAAGATGTTGAATAATAATATACAGACTTTTATCGCCTGCGACAGTGAATACGATGACGCGAAGATAGTTCTTTTCGGCGCAGGATTTGATGGAACAACGAGCTTCCGTCCGGGTACGAGGTTCGGCCCGCCGGCTATCAGAAATGAGAGCTTCGGCATAGAGACTTACAGTCCGTATCAGGATAAGGATATGCTTGATTACAGCTATTTCGACAGCGGTGACCTTGAACTTCCGTTCGGAAGCACAGAACGCGCAGTTGATGATATAGAAACACGTTCGGAAGTGATACTTTCAGACGGCAAGGTTCCTTTCATGATAGGCGGCGAACATCTTGTAACTCTTGGCTCTATAAAGGCAGTCAAGGAGAAATATAATGACCTTTACATCGTACACTTCGATGCTCATGCTGATCTCCGCGAGGACTACCTCGGACAGAAGATGTCACACGCCTGTGTACTCAGACGCTGCTGGGACATTCTCGGCGACGGACATATCTTCCAGTTCGGTATAAGAAGCGGCGACCGTGACGAGTTCCGCTTTGCTGATGAACATACTGAGATGCACAAGTTCAGCTTTGAGGGGCTTGAAGATGTCGTTGAAAAGCTCAAGGGAAAGAATGTCTACTTCACACTTGACCTTGATGTTCTTGATCCGTCAGTATTTCCCGGTACAGGTACTCCTGAAGCCGGCGGCGTAACTTTTGACGAGCTGAGAAAGGCGGTTACTCTCGTTTGCAGCAAGCTGAATATAGTTGGCTGTGACGTGAATGAGCTGAGTCCTGTATATGATCAGAGCGGAGTGTCAACAGCAGTTGCCTGCAAGATAATCCGCGAAATGCTTCTTGCTATGTCATGATACAGAATGATACAGGGAAAAACAATGGGGAAAATATTCAAAAGCAAGATAGAAAAAGTGCTGTTTGTCTCAGCACTTTTGATAGCGCTTGTTACCGGTATCTTTGCCGGAGCGAATGCTTCGCTTGGTAAGAACTGGGTGAACAAAGACTATGAGGATTATAAGAACGAGCCTGACAGATATACAGTAACCGAAGTTCCGATAAAGGAGTTTAAAACGCTCAACGGCACTAATTGCAAAGCGTTGACTCTGCTTGATCTTTACCGTGTATGTACAGTTGATGTGACATTTGCCGGCGGTCAGAATATGGAGTTTTACATTCCGCGCAGTTCGACTGACAAGATCGGAGACAGAGTAAAAGTTGCTTACGAAAAGCATTGGGACACCAATTACGATAAAGTGATGAAGGACTCAGACATAGACAAGGACAGTACTCTTGAGGCTGCCCGAACAGAAGAAGTAAAAGACGGTACATACGCACGGCTTTTCGGACTGATGTCTTTTACATCAGTATTATTTGCCGTTGCGGTATTTGTAATATGCTATAAGAAAAAAGATGCTTATGAATTCTAAGGAGGTATAAATTAAATGGGAAAATGTATGATAATCGGATGCGGAGGAGTTGCTTCCGTTGCTATCCACAAGTGCTGTCAGAACAGCGAGGTTTTTGAGGGAATAATGATCGCAAGCCGTACAAAGTCAAAGTGCGACGCGCTCAAGGAAAAGCTCCAGCCCACAACAAAAACTGTCATCGAGACTGCACAGGTGAATGCAGATAATGTTGACGAGCTTATCGCTCTTATCAACAGCTACAAGCCGGATGTTGTCCTCAACCTTGCACTTCCTTATCAGGATCTCACAATAATGGATGCTTGTCTTGCAACCAAGACTCACTATGTGGATACAGCAAACTATGAGCCGCTCGATACAGCTAAGTTTGAGTACAAGTGGCAGTGGGCATACCGTGAGAGATTTGAAAAGGCTGGCATAACAGCTCTTCTCGGAAGCGGTTTCGATCCCGGTGTTACCGGCGTTTTCTCAGCTTACGCTATGAAGCACCAGTTTGATGAGATAAATTACATCGATATTCTTGACTGCAATGGCGGCGATCACGGCTATCCGTTCGCTACAAATTTCAACCCTGAGATAAATATCCGTGAGGTATCTGCAAAGGGCAGCTACATCGAGGACGGCAAGTGGGTTGAGACTGAGCCTATGGAGATCAAGCGTGTATATAACTTCAAGGGTGTCGGCGAAAAGGATATGTACCTCCTTCACCATGAGGAGCTTGAATCACTCGCACTCAACATCAAAGGCATCAAGCGTATCCGTTTCTTTATGACATTCGGTCAGAGCTACCTCACACATCTCAAGTGCCTTGAGAATGTTGGTATGACTTCTATCGAACCTATCATGTATGAGGGCAAGGAGATCGTTCCGCTCCAGTTTCTTAAGGCTGTACTTCCTGATCCTGCATCACTCGGTCCGAGAACAGTCGGAAAGACAAACATCGGCTGTATTTTCCGAGGTAAGAAAGACGGCAAGGAAAAGAACTACTACCTCTACAACATCTGCGATCATCAGGAGTGCTATAAGGAAGTTGGCTCACAGGCCATCTCTTATACAACAGGTGTTCCCGCAATGATCGGTGCTATGATGATAATGACCGGTACATGGAAAAAAGCCGGCGTATACAACATAGAGGAATTTGATCCCGATCCGTTTATGGAAGCTCTCAATAAGTGGGGACTTCCGTGGGAAGAGGACTTCGAGCCTACTCTCGTAGACTGATAATAACGCTCATGACCGCAGGCGGCATTTGCTGCCTGCGGAAAATAATATAAAAGGAAAGGTTGAACTATATGATCATTGCAACAACAGACTACGTTTCAGGAAAAAACATTGAAGTTATCGGCCTGGCTGAGGGCGCTACCGTACAGACAAAGAATTTCGGCAGAGACTTTATGGCTGGACTTAAGAACCTTGTCGGCGGCGAAATTAAAGGCTACACAGAGATGATGAATGAAGCAAGAGGTATCGCAAGACAGAGAATGATAGCTCAGGCACAGAGTATGGGGGCTGATGCTGTCGTAGGTTTCAGATATGTTTCCTCAGAGATTGCACAGGGAGCTGCTGAAGTAGTTGCTTACGGCACAGCGGTTAAATTTGTCTGATGAACGAGAAAAAGGATATTTTAAAAGGACTGAAAACGCCTTGCTATGTTATAGATGAAGCTAAGTTAAGGGCAAATCTTGAAATACTCCGCGGAGTTCAGGAACGTACAGGTGCAAGGATACTTCTCGCACAGAAAGCATTTTCCTGTTATCATCTTTATCTGATGATAGGTGAGTATCTTGCCGGAACAGCTTGCAGCGGACTTTATGAAGCAAAGCTTGGTGCTGAGGAAATGGGAAAGGAAAACCATGTATTCTCGGCTGCTTACCGCGAGAGTGAGATAGATGAGATTTGTTCTCTTTGTGGACATATCATCTTCAATTCCTTCACGCAGCTCGATAAGTACCGTGACCGTGTGCTTGCTGCCGGAAAGAAGATAGGTCTTCGCATAAATCCGGAGTTTTCTACTCAGGAGGGACACGATATTTACGATCCGTGTTCGCCTAAGTCAAGACTTGGCATAACGAGAAAGAATTTCCGCGCCAATGATCTGCGTGGCGTTACAGGACTTCATTTCCATACGCTCTGTGAGCAGAATTCCGATGACCTTGAAAGAACGCTTGACGCTGTTGAAGAGAGATTTGGTGATGTTCTTGCCGGTATGGAGTGGATAAACTTCGGCGGCGGTCATCACATTACCCGTGCAGATTATGATATACCGTGCCTTGAACGCTGTATCCGTCGTATGCAGGAGAAATACGGACTCGAAGTCTACCTCGAACCCGGTGAAGCGATAGCGCTCAATGCAGGGTACCTTGTTACCGAGGTGCTTGACCTGACCGAGAACGATATGCCGATAGCTATTCTTGACACATCTGCGGCTTGTCATATGCCTGATGTACTGGAAATGCCCTACCGTCCGCCACTTATGGATTCAGAAGAATCCGGCGAGAAGGCATATTCCTACCGTCTTGGCTCTCAGACCTGTCTTGCAGGTGATTCGATCGGTGAATATTCGTTCGATGAGCCGCTCAAAATGGGCGATAAGCTGATATTCGGCGATATGGCGATATATTCAATGGTCAAGAACAATACCTTTAACGGTATGCCGCTTCCGGCAATACTGCTTCTTAAAGAGAACGGAGATGTAACCGAACTGCGAAGATTTGGCTATGAGGATTTCCGCGGAAGACTCTGATACACATAAATAAAGCCGCACTTTGATGTGCGGCTGTTTTTTATATTCCGAGGAAATTCTTGAAGTTCTCGGCGAGTATCATACGGTTCTCTTTTTCTGTGAGACCGATAGCGAAGAAACGCTCGAGCTCTTCCTCATGTGTCCACATAGGGAAGTCAACACCGAAGAAGCAGTTTTCACTGCCGTATTTATGAATGAGTTCGCCGGCTCTTTCCGGTGTCATAAACGCCATTGAGCTGCTGATGTCGAATCTGAGATAATCGTCAGGAGTCAGGAGCTTTTCAGCGTCGTTCCAGCGCTGGTATCCGCCGAGGTGAGCTGCGAGTATCTTCAGCTTGGGGAAATCTTTGTGGATGTTTGCAATACGCTGCGGAGCTGAGAAGTCATATCTGTTGTCGCCACAGTGTATAAGGAGAGGGAGCTTTCCTTCAATACGCTCATATATCTTGTAAGCTTCCGGAGAATCAGCGTTGAATTTCTGAAAATCCGGGTGGAGCTTCACACCGTGAAGACCGAGAGAGAGCATCTGTTCAACATCTGCGTCGAGATCAGCTGAATGTGTGTGTGTAGTACCGAATCCGTAAAATTCAGGGTGAAGCTTGCATTCTTCGCTGATAAAACTATTTATTGCACTTATCTGATGAGCCGTTGTTGCTGTGGAACAGACAAGATAGCGTGAAACGCCGATCTTTTTGCCGCTTTCTATCAGCTTTTCGCTGCTGCCGCAGCCTTTCATTGGTATGTCATAGAATTCGCCTATGCTCACGGTTGCAACTTCTGCGATCTTCTCCGGGAAGATGTGTGCGTGAGCATCAATAATCTCGTAGTTTTCATATATATCCTTGTTCATTCTTAATACCTCCTGAATAACAAAGAATATTATAGCGCAAAAAACAGAAAATGTCAAATCCTGTTGCAATACGTAAACACTGCAATCGCCTTGACAACTGCGAATAAAAATGTTAAAATATTCTTGAAAACCAAAAGCTGATATGTGACAGCTGATTTATTGAAAAGGAGCGGTACAATGAAACTTGCAGAAGCATTACAGGAGAGAGCAGACCTTAACCGTGATATTGAAAATCTTAAAGTCAGACTTAATTCAAATTCGATAGTGCAGGAGAATGAAAAGCCGGCGGAAGAGCCTAAAGAGCTTCTGAAAGAGCTTGATTCAGCAATAGAGCGTCTCCGTGAGCTGATGGAGCGTATCAACCGCACAAACTGCCTTGTTGAGAGCAACGGGCAGAGCATTACGCAGCTTATCGCTAAAAAAGACGCCTTGAAGCTTAAAATAACTGCTTACAAGGAGCTTGTTTTTAACGCAAGTCAGACAGGTAAGCGCGCACGTATGACAGAGATAAAACTTGTCAGCACTGTAGATGTCAAAAAGCTCCAAAAAGAGATAGACCGCCTTTCAAGAGAGCTCCGTGAGACTGATAACATGATACAATCGCTCAACTGGACAACTGAGCTTATGTAATGTATTAAGGTGTAGTTCAGCAGGGCGAATACAAGGTTTACCTTTGTCATAAAAAGGACCTTAGGTTGCGTATGGACAGCGCAGGCGGTTCGATTCCGCTATTTATTGTTACGTCCCGATAGTGTATACTCGTATAGTTATCGCTTATAAATTATTACCGTGTATTGACTGCTGAGCGAGGGCGTGGTCTGTGGGAATAAAGAAATATACAGCTTTATAGAGAAAGGACGCCATCGCGTCCTTTTTTATGTATTAGTGTTATCAGTTTTGGGCTTGAGAGGAGTTTTGCACGCAGTCGCACAAAATACCTTTTTCGCTCCGTTTTTGCGAAGCACTTCTGCAAGCTCTGTGAGGGTGCTGCCGGTCGTGCATATGTCGTCGATGAGTAGAACAGACTTGCCGCGTATGAGTTCAGGCCTGAGTACACTGAAAGCACCTTTTAGATTTGTGCGTCTGTGTATGCGGTCAAGTTCCTTCTGAGCAGCCGTTCGGCGGACTTTTACCACGCAGTCAGATACGACAGGTATTCTAAGCTCTCTGCCGATTATCTTTGCTATCAGTTCTGCCTGATTGTAGCCGCGTTCACACTGAGCTTTTTTGTGCATAGGAACCGGCAGTATAAGGTCAACGGAATCAGCTGTACTGATCTTTTTGAGTTTTTCAGCGAGCGGCAAAGCAAGGGCGCGGTCAGCATTTCCACATATGCCTTTTTTAAGCAGTATAACAGCCGGAGAGATATTCTTGTCGTATACGAAAGCTGCTGTATAGCTTTCAGCGGCAGGAACAGAAAATTCTCCGGTAAAATGTGAGATCTTTTTGCTGCACTCATCGCAGAAGAGTTCCTCAGGATAGATGAATTCTCCGCAGACAGGACAGCGTGTCGGAAAGAGAAAGTGCAGTATTTTTTGTTTTATACAAATCTTCATAATACATTATAATTAAAGCTCCGGTGAACGGAGCTTTTTGTTATTCTTCGGATATGAGATCTTCCGGATAATCAGCAGCTTCGATCTTGCTGAGTTTACGGTTGATCTGACGTGTGCGGACTCCGACGAGCTTTTCGAGATCGTCATCGACTTTTTTGATGTGCTTCTGAGTATCTTCGAGAACCTTGCTGAATGTGAGAAATTCGGTTTTAACTGCACCGAGTATCTCCCATACCTGGTTGCTCTTTTTCTGGATAGCAAGGGTACGGAATCCCATCTGAAGCGAATTCAGCATAGCTGCCATTGTTGAAGGTCCGGTAACGTTGATGTTATAGTCGTGCTGGAGCACTTCTATCAGACCGCTGTTGACAACTTCGGAGTAGAGTCCCTCGAATGGCAGGAACATTATGCCAAAATTTGTAGTAAAAGGTGGTTCAACGTATTTTTCCCTGATATCCTTTGCACATTTTTTGACAACAGCTGCGAGCTGCTTCTTTGCATCGGCGATAGCTTCTGTATCGCCTGAATCATAAGCGTCCTGGAGTGCTGTGTAGGTATCTCCCGGGAACTTTGAGTCTATTGGAAGATATACACATTTGCCGTCATCTCCGCCAGGGAGACGAACTGCAAATTCAACGTGGTTAGCGCTGCCGGGGATAGTTGGTATCTCTCGTTCGTACTGTTCCGGAGCGAGTATATCCTCAAGAATCGCACCAAGCTGTATCTCGCCGAGTATACCGCGTGTTTTTACGTTTGAGAGCACTTTTTTGAGGTCACCTACTCCGGAAGCGATAGACTGCATCTCACCAAGTCCTTTGTAGACCTGTTCAAGTCTTTCACTTACGAGTCTGAATGACTCGTTCATCTTATTATCGAGCTTTTCGTTTACGGTTGACTGTATCGCATCAAGCTTTTTGGTGTTTTCATCCTGCATATTTGCAAGGTGTCTCGACATATTCAGTCTTATCGCTTCGAGCTTTTCTTCGTTGTGGCTCTCAAGAGTCTTGAAGCGGTTTTCGAGGACTGCGAGCTGAGCATTAACTGCTTCACCGGCAGCTTTCTGATTGCTTCCGAGCACATCGCCGAGATTTCTGACGCTCAGCTGTACGTTAGAGGTTATCTCGGAGCGAAGCTGACGGTCAGCAGCTTCATTTTCCTTGTGTATGATTTCGGCGAACTTTTTGAGTTCTTCGTTAATAGAAGCACTGCTGTTCCTCTTTGACGAGAGGAGCAGCAGTATCATTAGTATAATTAGTACGATGCCTATTGCGATAATGATAATATCCATAGATCACACCTAAAAGTACATATAGAGCTGACACTTAATCATGCCATTGTAGAGTTTGCGCCTCTTGCGTGCCTTTTCGCCGAAGAACTGCTCAAACTGTTCGTGTGGGGAGATGATGTAGGACTGTTTGCTGCCTCCCTTTCCAAGGACTCTGCCCATTTTCTTGTAGATGTCTTCGGCTTCGCGGAGCTCGAGAAGTCTTTCACCATACGGGGGATTGCATATAACGATCGAATTCTCCGGCTGAACGAATGAAGATATATCAGCCTGTTCGATTGTAACCCTTGATTTGATACCGGCTTTGTGAGCATTGTCGAGTGCGAGTGCAACAGCTGCATCGTCGATATCGAAGCCGATAGCGTGGAATTCAGCAGTCCTGTCAACGTTTTCGATAGCACGGCTGCGTTCTTCGCGCCATATCTCAGGCTTGAAGCAGGACCACTTCTCAGCAGCGAATCTTCTGTTGATACCGGGAGCTATTCGGAGTGCTCTGAGGGCAGACTCAATAAGAATAGTACCGCTTCCGCAGAATGGATCGCATACGACTGATTCGGGATGAACTCTTGCGAGGTCTATAATACCTGCCGCGAGAGTTTCCTTGATAGGAGCAGCATTGGAATTGCGTCTGTAACCGCGCTTGTGGAGACCTGTGCCGCTCGTATCGAGATAGATAGTAACTATGTCCTTGAGTATGCTGAACTTTATCTGTACAGCAGGACCGGTCTCATCGAACCAGCTTATGCCGTACTTAGATTTGAGACGTTCAACAGCAGCCTTTTTAATGATAGACTGGCAGTCAGGAACACTGTGAAGTGCAGAGTTCAGCGAATATCCCTTGACCGGAAAAGCATCTGTCGGAGCAATATAGCGCTCAAGCTCTATAGCCTTGACACCCTGGAAGAGTTCCTCGAAGGACTCTGCTCTGAATTCTATTAATTCGATAAGGACTCTCTCTGCCGTTGAAAGGCAGAGATTAGCCCTTGCGAGAACGTTTGCGTCACCGGTGAAACTGATCTTTCCGTCGCTGACTTTAAGATCAGTGCCGCCGATCTTCATGATCTCATATTTTAGTACGCTTTCCAGACCAAAGTGGCATGGACAGCATAATCTCATTGTATCGTTCAAAATATCACCTTAATTATTCGTTTCCGCCAGCGTCACCGCCGCCTGCGTTTACAACAGCGTCACCGCCGCCGGCATTTCCGCCTGCGCCACCGCCACCAGCGTTTCCACCAGCATCGCCGCCGCCAGCGTTTCCGCCAGCGTCACCGCCATCGGCATTTCCGCCAGCATCGCCACCGCCTTCGTTGTCTCCGGCTTCGCCGCCACCATTACTGTCTCCGCCTTCACCTTCAGCAGGTGCAACATAGTGACCGCCGTTGCAGGTTGGAGCGTTATCAGGCTTCCAATAGCCTATTGAACCGCGAGGACAACCCTGACCTGCGATCATACCGGTTGAAGAACACATAGGAGCTTCGATAACTGTTTTTACCGGATCAAAGTCTTTGCCGGTATCTGTAAACTCTGTATCGGCGTATTCACCGATTATCCTGTACCAGAGCAGAGGAGAGTTGAGGTCGTGCGGAAGCTGCATTCCGTCAATATTCTTGTCATAACCGATAGTAACGCCGCTTACGAAGTCTCTTGTAAGTCCGACGAAAGCAAGGTCCCACCAGTTTTCGGTAGTACCTGTCTTACCGACAACTACCTTATTATTGAGCTTTAAGCGTGAAGCAGTACCGCCGTCAACAACCGTCTTCATCAAGCGGTTCATTACCCATGCTGATTCAGGGGACATAGCTTCACGGGCATTGCCGTCATTAGTGTAGATTACCTGATTGTTTGCATCTTCGATCTTTGTAATGATGTGGGCTTCGCTGTAAATACCCTCATTTCCGTATGGTATATATGCGTTTACAAGATTTTCAAGTGTAAGACCGTGGCGGAGCTGACCGATTGAAAGAGGAGACGGACTCATATCGTGATCCGGATCCATTCTCAGTCCCAGCTTCTCTGTACAGAATTTGTATACTGTTTCCTCACCGCACATCTTAACGAGCTGAGCGGAAACGGTATTAACAGAGTTCTGGAGGAAGTAGTATAGGGGATGTGAACCGCCTTTCGGTGCGCCGTCGTAGTTGTCAGGCCATGGTTTTCCATCGATGACGTAAGGCGCTTTATCCTGAAGTATCGTACCCCAGTGTACTTTGTTGTTTTCGATAGCACAGCCGTAACCTGCGACAGGTTTGATAGTTGAACCAACCGGACGCGGCTCATAGTCTGCGTAGTTGGTAATGAGCGAGTCTTTCTTTTCGCCCCACTGTCCGACAATAGCGCGGACAGTACCGTCGTAGTTGAGCGCAACGAAGGCTACGTGAGGCTTGTATTCCTCAGCTTCGCCGTCACCGTCGTTATCGACATGTCTTGTTACGTAGTTAACATCCACGAGGTTGGCGAGATCGAGGAACTTGTTCGATACATATTCCTGCATCTTGTGGTCAATAGTGGTATATACCTTATAGCCGCCCTTATTGATGCGCTTGAGGGCTTCCTGATCGTCGTCTATATCGTAAAGCTCCTTCATTATTCTGAAGAATTCGTGATAAACGGCATCAACTTCCCATGAGTAAGCCTTATCCTTATCGATGAGCTCTTCTGCTGTTGTCTCGGGATGGAGAGCTTTGTATTCATCGGAGTCAGCATAGATTATGGGAGCATTTCTGTACTCCTGATACTGATCGTATGTGATAGCACCATTTTCGTAGAGCTTGTAGAGAACATATTTCTGACGTTCACGGTTTACATCTCTGCCGCTGACGTGTTCACCGTAGGTGTTGTCATAGTCAGTGAACGGACCGTATTCCTCAGGGCTTTTCGGGATAGCTGCGAGTACGGCAGCTTCCGGAGTAGTGAGCTGGTCAACATTCTTTCCAAAGTATGTCAGTGAAGCAAGCTGGATACCGTTTACAGCGCCGCCGAAGCCGATGTAGTTGAGATACTCTTCGAGGATCTCGTCCTTTGTGTAGGACTTTTCGAGCTGCATAGCACTGAATATCTCTCGTATCTTACGCTGAGGGGAGTGCTCATCGTCACCGGTGACGTTCTTGATGAGCTGCTGGGTGATGGTTGAACCACCCTGTTCGGTATCGTAGATATGCATGAACATATTTACGAATGCGGAGAATGTACGCTTGTAGTCAACACCGTCGTGGGTGTAGAAACGCTCGTCCTCCGTATAAACGAAAGCGTCACGGACGTGCTGCGGTACCTTGTCAATGGATACCGGTATACGCTGAACGTCGGTTTTTACACGGTGGATAACGCTGAGCTTTTCATTACCGTTTTCATCTATATCCGTTGTATAGAAGTAGGTGTCACTTCCGGCTTCGAGGTCCTGGAGCGTTACGCTCGTTGAGTCATCCATAAAGTCGAGGACATAAACCGTCAGTGCAGTGGCTACGATGGTGCTCGTGATTATTATTACTAGAAGAAGCGAAAGCATTGTGGTAGCGACCACGGCAAACAGCTTCTTAAGTATCACGAGGAACTTGTTCTTTTTCTTTTTGGGCAGTCTTGGAGCGGTCCTGACGGGGCGGTAAGGCGGCGTCATACCGTTTGGCTGATCCGGATATGCATTGCGGCTGCCGTTGTCGCGGCGTGGTGTCGGATCGGGGTTCTTGTGCGGCATCTCAAAGTTATTATCGTTCATGTGCAAGGGTACCGTTCGTATATGAACGGCGCAGCTCCTTTCAAAGATTTTTCAGATAATTATACAACTTACATTATATCACATTTTGATGCGGATGTTAAGCGTTTTTTGTAAAACCGTCAAATTGTATAATATGGGAAAATCCGGAGATAATAAATAAGACAATTCGGCAACAGAGGAGGTGCTTTATGGATAAAAAAACAGGCTGGAAGATGTTTATGATCATCTTCACAGCGTTTTCAGCTTCCGGTGTTCTTGTAATATGCTCTCTCGGGAGAAGCAATCATGAGATGCGTGTTGAGAGAAAGGCAGCGGCGATAGAAAGCAATAAGCCTGTCCCGCCGTATACAGTCAGGGAGTATTACGGCAGGATAGGCGTATTCCGGACAGGTCACAGTGAACCATATATGTATATAGATGCTGACATTTCACTTATGCCGGAGCTTGATCGCAGTCAGCTTGCCGGAGGGATAGCTTTTTCGAGCGAGAGCGAGCTTAAAAGCTACATCAGCGATATTACTTCTTAGCAAGAGCTTTTTTCGGTGGCTGAGGGTGGTTCTTTTTCTTTTTACGGACAGAGAAACCGAAGTCGCCGAGCTTTCTGCCAAGGGCGAAGTATTCTCCGTGAGCGTAAGCCATCAGACCGCATTGCTGGAGGTTGAGCTTGCCCTTGCTGTCGATAAAGCGTTCATCGGCGTCGATGCCAACTATCTCTGCAAGGAACATGGTATGCGAACCGAGGAGCTTTGACTCAGTTACGCGGCATTCGAGGCTTATCGGACACTCTTCTATAAGCGGAGCGCTGACTTCATGTGCAGGTACGGCGTGAAGTCCGCACACTTTGAATTTATCAGTGTTTTTGCCGCTTTTTACTCCACAGAAGTCAGTAGTGCGACACATAGCGGAAGTTGTAAGATTAATGACGAATTCACCGCTGTTTTTGATGATGTCGTGCGAAAAACGCTCCGGGCGGACAGATATATAGGTCATAGCAGGACGGGTGCAGACTATACCTGTCCAGCCAATCGTGAGGACATTAGGCTTTTCGACTGTGCCGCATGAAACAAGAGCAGCAGGAACAGGAGCGAGAAGAGCGCTGCCTTTCCAGAATTGTTTAGACATAACTTCACCTGACTTATAAGAATTATTTCTATTATTATAACATCTGGCGGATATATTTTCAAGTGTTTCCGGCAATATGGAAACAGCGGAAAAATTTTTGTCTGCCGACTGAAAACGACCTTTTTTTCAGAGAAGTGGTGGTAATATAGTCTCAGACAAAAAGAACGGAGGTAAAACAATGAAGGTCGATATAAGATCTGAACGTGGCACTGCTGTTGCAGTCCTGAGCGGTGAGATAGATCATCACAATGCAAGGGCAGTCCGGGAGGAGATTGACCGCTACATAGTTGCGGCTCAGCCGCGCTCGCTTGCGATAGATCTCGGGAAGATAACGTTTATGGACAGCTCTGGGATAGGTCTGATAATGGGGAGAAGCAAGCTGATGAAGGAATGCGGCGGTATGCTTGAGGTCAGAAATCCTCAGCCGTATATCAGGCGTGTACTGAAACTGTCCGGCATAGAGCGCATAGTCAAAGTGACCTGAGCGGTCACGATTCAAGGAGGCAATTATGGAAGTGATAAATTCAATAAAATTCACAATGCCCTCGCTGTCTGTCAATGAGAGCGCGGCAAGGGCGGTAGTATCGTCGTTTCTGATACAGACAGATCCTACGGTAGAGGAGCTTTCGGATATACGTACAGCTGTTTCGGAAGCCGTTACGAATGCTGTTGTTCACGCGTACAGAGGAACTTGCGGCAATATCGAGCTAACGGTGAAGCTCCTCAGAGACCGTGAGATATACATAAGGGTAAAGGATAAAGGCTGTGGTATAAGTGACGTGGACAAGGCTATGGAACCGCTTTACACGACAGCTCCGGAGGAGGAGCGTTCCGGACTTGGCTTCTCGGTCATGGAGTCGTTTATGGATAAGCTCACAGTAAGAAGTATGCCCGGCAAGGGGACGACTGTGACTATGCGCAAGAGGCTTTCACCGAATGTTGGCTGAAATGAAAGCTCCCTCTGCGGAGGATAATCTCGGACTTGTTCACCTTTGTGCAAATAAGTTTCGTGGGCGCGGCATAGAGTACGACGATCTGTATTCAGCCGGCTGCGTGGGACTTATGAAAGCAGTCAGAGCGTTTGATACAGAACGCGGTGTGTGTTTCTCGACTTATGCTGTTCCTGTGATACTCGGTGAGATCAAGCGGCTGTTCAGAGACGGCGGAAGCATTCGCGTGAGCCGTAGCCTTAAAGAACTGTCCGTGCGTATTCAGCGCATTTGCGAGAGATTTCGTCAGACCAGCGGCAGAGAACCGACTGTTTCAGAATTATCCGTACTTTCGGGAGAGAGTGAAGCTGATGTTGCTGAAGCACTCTGCGTCTGTCAGCCTCTCTTATCATTAACTTCCTCCGACGATAATGAGGGGCAGATAGACATTCCGACAGAAGCTCCTGACGAGGGGATAGTCGATGTTCTTGCCTTGCGGCAGATAATGAGCAGACTTGAACCGCGCGACAAAGCACTTCTCGAACTGCGATACTTCCGAGAGCTGACGCAGGTGAAAACTGCAAAAGCGCTTGGAATGACGCAGGTACAAGTGTCAAGACGCGAAAAAAAGCTCCTCGCGCAGATGCGAAAGGAGCTTCTGGAATGATGTCAGAAAATTAGCTGACCGATAACGGCATTTGAAACGAGGAAACCCTCGGGTGTGAGGGAGAGTTTGCTGCCGTCGAAATTTATGTAACCGGCCTCTGCAAGCGCAGGGACTTTTCTTTCTATTGAATCACGGTGCTCAGGAAAATCTCTCAGGTCTATGCCTTCTGTGAGCCTTAAACCAAGCATTGCTTTTTCTTCAAAACCGTATGGAGCGTCGTCTGTTATCTCGACAGGCTGCTGTGCGGAAGAAGAGAAAAGCTCTATATCGCGCGGAACAGCAAATCTTTTGCCTTGATAGCAGGAATGAGCGGCAGGACCTATACCGAGATAGTCCTGGCATTTCCAGTAGCGGCAGTTGTGACGGCTTTCGAAGCCTTTTCGGGCAAAGTTCGATATCTCATACTGTGCGAAGCCGTGTTCTGCCATGATTTGTACGGTTTCGAGGTAAAGCGCGGCTGAGAGCTCATCGTCAGGGAGCGCTTTAAGCAGATCACTGCCTGCGAACGGAGTGCCGTCCTCAGGTTTGAGAATATAAGCTGATATGTGCTGTATCGGTAAAGCAGCGAGCCTTTCGGCAGAGCGGCGCAATTTTTCAGGAGTTTGTTCCGGCAGAGCTATCATAAGGTCGCAGGATATATTACTGAATCCGGCAGCAGCTGCATCACGGACAGCTTTTTCTGCACGTTCAGCTGTGTGAGCCCTGCCCAGCATTTTTAGTTCATCGTCAAGCAGGGACTGAATACCTATCGATAGTCTGTTGATTCCTGCATCAAGAAGCTTTGAGAGCTTTTCAGGAGTCAGAGTGTTTGGATTGGCTTCAAGGGTTATCTCAGCGCCATCGGATAGAGCAAAATTATCCCTTACAGATGTTACAATGTTTTGAAGCTGCTCCGGAGTCAACAGGGAGGGGGTGCCTCCGCCGAAATAGATAGTTGATACTGTTCGTTCCGGTTCGGAATAGTGTTTGATGTTGCGGAGAACGGCTTCTGTGTATGCGTTTAGGGCAGAGGGGGAGAAAGCGATTGAATAGAAGTCGCAGTACGGACATTTTCTGCCACAGAACGGTACGTGGATGTATATCCCGAGATCGTTCATCAGTAGTCGCGTCTGATCGCCTCAGTCATTTTGAAGAAGAATGCGTTGACGAGACGGGGAACGAGAAATTCTGCGAGAAGCATAAGCAGCATCAGTGGAAATTCTCGTCTTGCGAGAAAGTCGTAGTTCTGCGATATAAGGAAAAGAGTAACGAAGCAGATGAAAACTATAAGGCTGAATATAGCGTTGAAAATAGTTGCTCCCTTGCCGTTTACGCAGCGCTTTCCGCAGTGCTTGCAGGGGCGTCCCTTTGAATTCATTTTGCCTGCCATACCCTTAGTGTATGGATTGAAGCCTTTTTTGCCGCAGCATGGGCAGGTGTAAATACTCATAATTTATCCTTTCTGTTCCTCAGTTGCGCAGAGTCTGAGGAGGTTGTTTCAAGTACAGGGAGTTCTTTCAGAAGCTTGGGAGAAGAATTTGTCTCCGGAAGTATCGGAGTCAGCGGTGCAAGAGCGAGCTTGGCGGCTTTTTTGCGTTTCCTTCTGCGGCAGAAGACTGCCTGTGCGTGAAGAATTATCAGTGTCAGCAGGAGAATGCCGATAAATGCCCATAAGAACCGGAAATTGTCATCACCGACTGCAAGTCCCCATATGAGGAGAACAGGTGCGATTACACAGAGGTTCATAAGCGAAAAATCGCGGCATCTTATCCTGAAAAAGCGGAAGAAGCGGCCGGGAGCGGTATTTCTTCCGGTGAGCGGCTCAGCGATCACTGTTATGAGGGATACTAAGAAAAACAGCGAAGCCAAGGCGAGAATAGCATAATTGAACATAAAGTCCTCCTGTTAGCTGTCGAGCTTCAGAACACTCATGAAGGCCTCCTGCGGTACTTCAACCGTACCGAGCTGGCGCATACGTTTTTTACCTTCCTTCTGCTTTTCAAGGAGTTTCTTCTTACGTGATATATCACCGCCGTAGCACTTCGCAAGAACGTCCTTACGCATAGCTTTAACGGTCTCGCGGGCGATTATCTTGCCGCCGATAGCAGCCTGTATCGGTACTTCAAAGAGCTGACGCGGAATGTTATCCTTGAGCTTTTCAGCTATCTTACGTGCCCTCGGGTAGGCCTTGTCGGTATGGACGATGAATGAAAGAGCGTCCACGACATCGCCGTTGAGGAGAATATCGAGCTTGACAAGCTTTGAAGGCAGATAACCCATCATTTCGTAGTCGAATGAAGCGTAACCCTTGGTTCTTGATTTGAGAACATCGAAGAAATCGTAAACTATCTCGTTTAGCGGAAGCTCATAGTGGAGTTCGACACGGGTATCATCAAGATATTTCATGTCCTTGAAGTTGCCTCGTCTGTCCTGACAGAGCTCCATGATATTTCCGACATAATCGGATGGGGAGAGTATGCTTGCTTTTACCATAGGCTCTTCGGCGCACTGGATGAGCGCAGGATCAGGATAGTTCGTCGGGTTGTCGATATACTGGATTTCGCCGTTTGTAAGAGTAACCTTGTAGATAACTGACGGTGCAGTAGTGATGAGGTCGAGGTTGTATTCGCGTTCAAGACGTTCCTGGATTATCTCCATGTGGAGAAGTCCGAGGAAACCACAGCGGAATCCGAAGCCGAGTGCAATAGAGGTTTCGGGTTCAAATGAAAGGGAAGCATCGTTGAGCTGGAGTTTTTCAAGAGCTTCTCTGAGATCACCGTACTTGGCTCCGTCAGCAGGATATATACCAGAGAATACCATCGGATTGACTTTGCGGTAGCCGGGGAGAGGTTCGTCACAGGGGCACTCGTCATTGGTGACTGTATCACCGACTCTGGTGTCGCCGATACTCTTTATAGAAGCTGCGATATATCCAACTTCACCTGCTTCGAGTGAGCCGTTGTTCACAAGTGAGGAAGCATCCATAAAGCCGGCTTCAACAACATTGAAAACAGCTCCGGTAGCCATGAGACGGATATTGTCTCCGACCCTGACTGTACCTTCCTTGACTCTGACATAGATGATAACGCCTTTGTAGGAATCGTAGTAGCTGTCAAAGATGAGAGCTTTTAGCGGCTTTTCTGGATCGCCCTTAGGTGCAGGAATGTCGGTAACGATCTTTTCGAGGACTGCTTCGATATTCGTACCCATTTTCGCAGAGATGCGCGGAGCGTCCATAGCAGGAATGCCTATAACGTTCTCCACTTCGGCACAGACTCTTTCCGGATCAGCTGAAGGAAGGTCTATCTTGTTGACAACAGGAACTACTTCAAGGTCGTGCTCGATAGCAAGATATGTGTTGGCAAGTGTCTGAGCTTCGATACCCTGAGAAGCGTCAACAACGAGTATAGCGCCTTCACAGGCAGCGAGTGAACGTGATACTTCATAGTTGAAGTCAACGTGGCCGGGAGTGTCGATGAGGTTGAAGATGTAGTCCTCGCCATCCTGAGCAGTGTATTTAAGACGTACAGCACGGGCTTTTATAGTGATGCCGCGCTCGCGTTCGATGTCCATATTGTCGAGAAGCTGATCCTCCATATCGCGGATAGCAACAGTCTCTGTCTTTTCGAGAATACGATCGGCAAGTGTGGACTTACCGTGGTCTATATGTGCAATAATGCAGAAATTTCTGATCTTTTCGTTTGCCAAAGCGTTACCTCTTTTCTATGCCTTCGCATAAAATATCATTATAATTATATCAGAAAACGCGATGTTTGTAAAGAGGTTTGAATAAATAAAAATCACAAAGACTCAGAGCAATCATTTGGCTAATTACCTTGACAGCACTGTAGTTATATGATATAATTATTCTGAACGTCGGGTGGACGTTTGTATGAAAAAATTGTTAGAGAGGAATGATAAACTTGAAACTTTCAAGACGCAGTACGAAAAAGCAGAAGAAAGCTCTGTCTGTATTTTTCAGTTCTGTGCTGGCGGTCAATACGTGTGCAATGATACGTGTCGAAACACGCAGTGCTACTACGGTAGACGCTAAGGCTCTGCGCGCCGAGATCATTGAAAATGCTGCTGCATATCTTGATTCAAAAGAAAATGCAGATCACAGTTTTGGTGACAGCGTGCTTGTCAATGACACATCAGAAGCACTTATCGCCCTCAGAATTGCTGGAAAAACAGGCTATGAGGACAGCGGTGAATGGATTGCTGACAATATTTCGTTCACCAACACCGATATGACAGCGAGACTCGCTGCCGCTACCGGCAAAGCATCTGACCTTGACTTGCTGAAAAACAAGCAGAATGAAGACGGAGGATTCGGGCTTTATCCGGAGTATGCGAGTGATGTGCTTGACTCCGCTCTTATGCTCGAAGCTGTAAACGATACCGGTTATAACGGAACAACGATTTCAGGCGACAAGATATGTGTATACCTGATGAATGCGGCGAACAGCGATGGCGGCTACTCATACACAGCTGCGACAGACAGCGATCCGCTATTAACGTCAATTGTAGTGTATAATGTGGGCAGATATTTGAATGCTCATAATTTTGATACATCTCCTTTGACTTCATCACTCACATATATTGAGGATAACATCAAAACGAGCTACAATGACAGCAGTATTGAAAGCACTATCTGCAAATATCTTGCAATGCAGGCTATGAATGAGGATATTGATCCGATTAAGGTAGTCAATGACCTGGATAAGGCTGAGAAATCTGACGGAAGCTTTGCGGAGGATATACACACAACTTCTCTTGCAATAAGACTCCTCAGTGAACTTGATCTTGAAAATAAGCTTACAGTTACTTCGTTTGATACAAAACTCAGCGATACTGAGGCTAGTGCTGATAAATCAAGTACGATAACTGCTCAGACTGAGATCGGATACACAAGCAATTATGATGCAGTACTTGAGCTCAAGCTGCGTCTTTTTAACGGCAAGAATTTCGTATCTGAGAATACAAGAGAAGTCAAATGCCTTGCAAGTGAAAACAGTATTTCAATTGATGCAGGAGAATTAAAGCTTTCAGAGCCTGATGGTGATGATGTTTACGTTCTTGCAGAACTCTATAACGGAACCAAGCTTGTAAAATCTCAGAAGATAAACATCAATATTACTTCAAGTGAACCGAAAACTTCTACAGAGATAACTGGTCTTTCAGTTGAACTTGATGCGAATACTCTCTTATCCGGAGAGGATAAAGAGGTAGGTGTTTCGTATTCGCTCCTTTATGCAACGAATGTGAATTATCCCGTTCAGATGAAAACTATCGTCACAAGGGACGGCAAGCAGGTGAAATCAGTTGTTGAGGACGCTGTTCTCGTTCAGGAGAAGAACGTTCTTGCAGGCAATCCCTTAACATTTGAACCTGATACTTCGTCAGGCGGAACATATACTGTAACAGTTATATGTCTCGACGGCGGCAAGGAGATCTGCAGAAGATCGGCTGAGCTTAAGATAACAGATCCACCCGTTATCGAGGAGAAAAAGGACGAGTCCGAAGAAACTAAGTTCGAGATAACATGGTTCGGACCTGTTCTCAGCGATTATTATGTTTATGCAGGAAATGAGACTGAAATAAACGCTGGAGCTGAGATAAACTATTTTTCTAATGGCATCTTTAACGGCAAGGTAGAGCTTGAAGTCAAGAAGGGCGACGAAACCGTTACTGCAACAACTTTTGACGTAGAGCTTGAAAAAGGCGTTGAAACTTATTTTGAGGGCAAAGCAAACTATCCTGTTTATAAGAGCGGCGACCAGGTGACATTTACAGTAAAGAATGTCGGCGAATATGTTGTTAATGCAAAGCTTTACGATCAGAACGGAGAGCTCCTTAAGGAAGGAAGTCGTAAACTTCGCGTCGTTGACAAGCCTGTACAGGATCTTATCCTCAACAGCAAGGTTGATGAAGAAAGAGAAAACACCGTTGATCTCTGGTGGAACGACATAAGCAACGATGCCGAAAGTTACAGCTATCAGCTCAACAGAAAAACAAACGGTGGCAAGTGGGAGCCGCGTTCTATATGGAACGAAGAGGAACACATCAGAGTCCTGAATGTATACCCGGCATCACCTTATCTTGTTGACTGGATGAACAATACCATTAGCGATACTGAGCTGCCGGCAGGCAAGGGAATCTTTGAGATAGAGCCTGTTCATATCTCAACATTCAACAGCGATCCTGATAAGTACCTCTACAATGATGACGGAAGCTGGAAGTGCGATGTTATCTTCTTCGGTGCATCAGACTGTAACAGCGGTTATGACCTTAACGATGTATCTTTAGAGGCAACTGAAAAGTTTATTGACAGCGGCAGAGGCGTGCTTTTCGGACATGATACTATCTGCGGCGGTTCAGGCTATACTCTTGAACACAGAAAGTTCAATAAGCTGGCTGAAAAAGCAGGACTTCTTGTTGCAACTCCGAGTCCTGAAGTCTGGTACAGAACAACTTCAGTATCAGTAGTAAAGATAGGAACTCTTACAAACTATCCCTGGACAATAAGAGGAGATCTTACAGTTCCTAACACACATTCAACCGGACAGTATCTTGATGATGCGATCGAGTGGATAACACTTAACGCAACAAAGCGTCCGCATCCCGTAACAGGCGGACTTGATAATTTCTATCTCTCCACTAAGAACAATCTCGGTATGATACAGACCGGTGACAGCACAGGTCAGGCATCAGATGATGAGAGAAAGATACTTGCGAATACTTTGTTCTATCTCTATCAGATCTCACAGCAGACAACTGCAAAGGATGGTTCGTTCTACGATATTGACGCTCCTGACAAGCCACAGCTCATCTCATCAGATAATACTGACGGCAAGGCAGTTATCAATGTCAAGTCTGTTGATAATCCTACCGAATACGAATACTACATCACTGCAAATCCTATGAACAGTATTTCTGAAAGTATACTTTCAAATGTAAGAAAGCACAAAGCATTCAGTGATCTTGCAGGATTTGTTGTAAAGCTCAGTCCAAGCAAAGAACCTGATCCGAGTCTAATTGAATATGATGAGAACAGAGAAAATATCCTCGATGTAGTTCCTGCTGATAAATCAGGTAAAGCAGCTCTTACAGTTGAGCCCGAGGATCTCACTGTACCTCAGTACATACACATTTTTGCAGTGGACAATGCAAACAATGTAAGCGAAGAGTATATTATGCCTTTCGCTGAAAATGATCTTATCACCGGAATTGACACTGATAAGCAGTTCTATTCTTATGGTGATACAGTAGCGATCAATGCAGATACTATCTCCGCTCCTTTCGGCAGAACAGCTGATATGAGCATTGAGATATATGATGAATTCGATAACAAGACTGCTGAACTGGTATCTGTTCCGGATCAGGTGCTGAATCCTTCCGAAAAACTTGAAAGCTCAGCTGAGTGGGCAGTTCCGCAAGAGACTGTCGGACGCTATAAGGCTGTGATCAGTTGGAAAAACAATGATACTGTAATCGCAGCAGCTGAGACTGGTTTTAAGATAGCTAACGAGCAGAGCATTTCAAATCTCATCTCAAGTGACAAGAAGAACTATTCCGGCAGTGATCCTGTAAACCTTGCAAGCGATGTATTCAACAACAGCGATGCTATGACAGAAAACGATCTTGTACTCAATATCAAAGTATATGATCAGGAAAACAAGGAAGTAGCTTCATTCACTCATGAGATAGGGGCTCTTTCACCTGAAGGTCATTCTGAACTCTCAGATGCTATTGCTCCCGGAACTCTAAAAGACGGCAACTATACTGCAGTAGCTTCAGTTACTCAGGGAACTCTTGAGGTATCCTCTGACAAGGCAGAATTTACTGTAAAGAATGATGTTACACTCTTTATCGGAACTCTTGACCTTACATCTTCTGACGGAAAGGGAACAGCTGACTTCATCGTAAAGAACAACGGTGCAGCCAATGCGGAAAATGTTACTGTAACCGTTAAGGTGTACAAGGATGACGCTTCCGAACCTGTATATGTATTTACTGATAATGTATCTATCGTTGCAGGCGGAACGTATAAAAACAATACAGCATTTGACCTTCCTGTACCTGAGATCGGAAAATACTCAGGCGTTATAAGTGTTACATACAACGGAGAAGCTTCTGATCTTGACTATGACGGCTTTGATGAAGAAGAGACTTCTGTTGAGACAGAGACTGCAGAAGTGCCGGAAACAACTGCTTCTTCCTCTGAAACAACGACCACAGTTACCACATCTGCTGATATTGCTGATTCACCCAAGACCGGTGACGGCGGCATACCGGTATATATGTGGCTTATCAGCGCTGCAAGTATTGCAGGTCTGATTGCAGTAAGGCGAAGAGGAGGCATTGAAAATGATTAAGATAACAAAAATTGTATCTTTTGCGACTGCTGCAGCTGTTATCGGTTCAATTACTTTGAATTATCCAAAGAAAACATCATATCAGGATTACAGCGGCAACAGCGTTGTATCTGAGGTCGCTGCGGTCAAGGATGTCTCAGCTGAGGTAGTATCAGCTGAACAGAACGAGCCGTTCTACACCCAGCTTGCCAATGCCTGCGAGCAGAAAGATCCTGCAAAGATATCAGCAGTCTGCGATACTATCCTTAATGAGATGGAGTCTGAAAAGAGTAAGATACAGGCTTACGCTGAGGACATCAACACATGGGCTGACGACGAGATAAAGGAGCGTCAGGCAAAATATGAAAGTGAAGTCAATGTAAAGTATGTTCAGGTGTCTTCAGCTCTTGAAGAACTCAAAAACGGCATTGATACAGAAAAGAATCTTGAAACAGTCAAGGCAAATATCTATGTTCCCGAGGAGCCGCATTACTCTGATGCAACTCCGAGCATAGAATCTTCTGCACGTAATATTGACGTAATACCTTTTGAGGGTGAGTATAAGGGCGTTACTATCCAGTCACCTCCGGTTTCAAGTGATGATCTTAAATATGACGGCCTCGGCGAAATGCCTGATTTACTTACATCTTTGGCAGCCGGACTTAAAGATGTAAACAGCATCTATCATTTTGTTAAAGATCATTGTATGAACGAGGACTATTGCGGCTCAAAGAAAGGCGCTCTTGTCACTCTGGCACAGTTTGGCGGAAATGATATAGATCAGGCTTCTCTCCTTGTTAATCTGCTTAGATCACAGGATATTCCTGCAAGATATGTAAGAGGTATGATCTATATAACATATGACCAGGCTAAAGATCTTACCGGTGCAAGCGAGGTCAACGCAGTCGGAAGAGTTCTTGCAACAGGTCATAGAAATGTCAGGGGAGTATCTAACAACGGTACTATCGTTGGCTACAAAATGGAGCACACCTGGGTTGAGGCATATATCCCGTATACAGATTACCGCGGCGCAGGAAATATGTCCGGTGACGGAGTATGGGTACAGCTTGATCCAAGCTTCAAGAAGGTCGAAGTAGTTACTGAAACCGTAGAGTCTGAATTTACTGAGACCGATAAGAAACTTATCGATATGGTCAATGAGTACAAAGAGGAGAACGCTCTCGGTGAGGCAACAGAAATGCCGGATACTATCGACACTTATTACAGAAAGATCATTGCTGAGAATGATACATATATCCCGTCTTCTCTTCCGTATACAACACTGAGCGTTGATGAGCGTTACGATTTCATCAAGGACAGCGATAAGGACAAGATATCGATATACATAGACGGTGAGCACCTTATGAGTGCACCTGTTTCAGAGATCTACGGACAGCCGATAATCGTATCATATGAACCCGCAAGCGATTCTGACAGACAGATAATCAATCATTATGATAATCTTGTAAAAGTTCCGGCATACCTTGTAAATGTTGTTCCTGTCGTTACTGTCGGCAGCACGAAATATAAGATCGAAGACGATGACATCGGCTGGATATTTGAAACACGTTACGGTACTACGCATCAGATGGTTACAAGCGTCACAAACTGCGGCGGCACAACTATGATGAACGATAACATCGTAAGCGGTTCGATGTATGCTATCAATCTTGATCTTCAGAGGATAACACCTGACGATGCAACAGCTGCAAAGTTCAGAATGGATGAAGCGCGAGAGAACTACTCTCCCAAGAATATGTGCAGTTCAGAGGAACTTGGAGCATTTCTTGACTATGCCGGTAAGTATTATTTTGCGCTCTGCGATACTCAGTCAGATTTTTATGAGAAGACAATGAACATAGCTAAGTCAAGAAGACTTGCACTTGCAATAACCGGCTACAAGTTCGCAAGAAGCGAAATATTCGGAGTTACAAGTTCACTCGACTTCGGTTCATTCTATATCGACGTTGCATATAACAGCGTTGCTGCAATCAGCCTTGACGGTGATACTGACAAAGAAAACTTATTCAATTACACCTGCGGAAATGCTGAATCCTATCTTGAGGGATATATCTGGGAGAAGCTTATCGACGAAAGCCAGACCTGCATCTCAACAATAGCTGTTATGGATATCGCAGCTAAACAGGGTATCGAATTTGAATATCTCACCAAGAATAATGCAGAAGCAGTTCTCGCTAAGTGCAATATCACAAATGATACAAAGAACGACATCAGAAACTTTGTAAATCAGGGACTTCTTGTGGAACTGGTTCCCGAAACACTTAAAATAGGCGACTGGACAGGTACAGCATATATTGCTATAGACCTCAAGACTGGCTCAGCATCATATATGATCTCAGGCGGGAATGCCGGCGGTTCATCAATGGAGTTTGAAGACCTCTTTGAGTTGAACAATAGTCTCTTCCTGCTCAACTGGGAAATAGCTGATATGAGCTTGCTTACTGCGTATAAGGATGTACTTGTTGGTACATTCAGTTGTGACGGTAAATCTCTTATCAGCGGAGTACATGGCTGCTTCAGCGCTGCGTTTGCTCTTTCTTCTGCACTTGAAATGAGATATGCAAATTATGATTATATTTTTGAGTATGCAGAAAAAGGCGAGGAGATAATGAAGGATTACAAGATATTCACTCTTGTTAATCTACTTGATACAGTTATGAGTGTTACAGGCTTTGTATTGAGCTTGTGCGGAGATGCCGGATCTATGGCTTCGGCTGTGCTTGGTGCTGCATATGATACAGCGAAAGCCATTGCAGAGCCCGGAAAGGCTGATACCGAAACTAAGATCGTATGTATCTGGGATTGGATTGGTGTTGCATTAGCAAGCAAATCTGTACCTCAGCTTCTTGAATCACTCGGAAACCTTGCCGCAAGACTGCTGTAATAGATTCTGATACATATTTAGTTCCAATAATAAATAATCAGCAAAAAGCTGCGCAGAATATCTGCGCAGCTTTTTTGTACAGTTGAAGATGTTTTACTTAAGTTATTTCGATAGATTGTAAAAACATATATGTTATCAATATAAACTGATTGATTCAGTGTGAGATTAGTGATATAATATATGAAATCGATACCGCATTGAAATGGAGGGATATTAATTGAATATTTCTGAATTTGCTAAAATAGCGGGAGTATCAAAATCGGCGGCAAGCAGGTATTTCAACAACGGATATCTGAGTGAGGATAAACGCAATAAGATTGAGAAGGCTATTGAGGAGACAGGATATTCTCCTAATATATCAGCACGTTCAGTCAGGACGCGTGTGACGAAGCTGGTGGGAGTTATATTGCCGAAGCTTTCAAGCGAGAGCTGTGCAAGAGTAACGGAAGGTATAAGCGAAGTCCTTGATTCAGAGCAATACCAGCTTCTTCTTGTAAATACGGCAAACGATTCGCGCAAGGAACTTGATTATCTCGAGCTTTTCAGGCAGAACCGCGTTGATGGAGTAATACTCCTTGCAACTGAACTGACTGAGTTGCACAAAAGCGTCCTTAATAAAATGCACGTGCCGGTCGTGATTGTGGGACAGCGTATGAACGGCTTCAACTGCGTATGCCATAACGATAAAGGTGCTTCATATTCGCTAACAAAGCTCATGCTTGAAAAGGGAAGGCGTAAACCTGGATATATAGGAGTTACTATGGACGATGCCGCAGCCGGCAAAGCAAGATGGGAAGGCTTTGAGAAGGCTGTAAAAGAGGCTGGACTGACCGTGCAGAAGAAGTTTATCGAAACTGCAAAATTTGATATAGATTCCGGATATGAAAAGGCAAAGCATCTCCTTTCAGGAACAGATATTCCTGACTGCATCTTCTGTGCGACTGATAATATCGCTATTGGTGCGATGATATGCTGCAAGGAGAAAGGTCTGCATATACCGGAGGATATAATGATAAGTTCAGTAGGCGATACAAAGATAGGAAAGGCGGCGTATACTCCGCTTACAACAGCTCATCTGCACTATAAGACGGCAGGTGTAGAAGCTGCGGAGATGCTCCTTCTTGAAATAAGAAGAGGAAGTTCGGTGGGCAGAACGCTTCAGCTTGACTATGAGATAATTGAGCGTGAATCGACCGGAAAATGTGAAACTGTGTGAAACCAATATATTCGATATTTCATATTCTTGCTTAATGTCAATAGATTTTTGCGATGTTGTGTGTTATAATATGATTACGATATGAAACCGATACCACAATCCGGATGTGCGTGTCGTATGTTTGATTTCCATTCACAGTAAGAAGGAGCTGATCATATGGATTATAACAAATGTGCATCAGAAGTTCTCAGTGCTATAGGCGGTAAGGAGAACTTGGCGAGCGCTGCACATTGCGCAACTCGTCTCAGGCTTGTAATAGCTGATAACAATAACGTCCGGATAAAGGAACTCGAGAATATCGAAGGAGTAAAAGGTGTTTTTGAGGCTGCCGGACAGCTTCAGATAATCATTGGCACAGGTACAGTAAACAAGGTGTATGAAGAATTTATCGCTCTTGCAGGCATAGAGTCTGCTTCAAAAGACGATGTCAAGGCAGCTGCCGCGGCAAAGTCACCTGTTTATAAGAGGGCGATAAAGTCTCTTGGAGATATTTTTGTTCCGATAATCCCGGCAATCGTAGCTACAGGTCTGCTGAACGGTCTGCTTGGCGGTCTGAAGCAGGCATTCCCAAGCATTGAAGAATACTATATCTACAATCTTATGAATATTTTTTCCAATGCTGCGCTGGTATTTCTTCCTATTCTCATCGCTGTCAGCGCTGCTAAGATATTCGGCGGCAACACATATCTCGGTGCAGTCATTGGTATGATAATGATACATCCTGATCTTGTGAACGCGTGGAGCGTCGGCGGAGGTGCTGAAACTACAACTCTATGGTCGTGGTTCGGCTTATGGGATATACAGAACACTGGCTATCAGGGACACGTTATCCCGGTAATTATAGCGGTATATGTAATGTCGAAGATAGAACGGAAGCTTCATAAAATAGTACCGGAAGTAATAGACCTGTTTGTTACTCCTTTGGTATCGGTATTTGTTACAGCGTTCCTGACTATGACTGCTATAGGTCCAGTTTTCTCACAGTTAGAGACATGGGTGCTCGACGGTGCAAAGTGGCTCATCGAAATGCCTTTGGGTATTGGTTCGCTTATTATGGGCGGAGTTTACGCTCCGACAGTTGTAGCAGGCGTTCATCATATGTACAATGCTATTGAGCTTGCGATGATAGCAGATAACGGTAAAAATACATGGATGCCTATTGCAACAGCAGCAAATGTTGCACAAGGCGCAGCTGCACTGGCAGTAGCTTTCAAGACTAAGAAGCAGAAAACAAAAGCTCTTGCGATACCGGCTTCACTTTCAGCATTTATGGGTATTACAGAACCCGCTATTTTTGGTGTGAATGTAAGATACGGAAAGCCGTTCATAGCCGGTATGATAGGCGGTGCCTGCGGTGCAGCAGTAGCTTCCCTGACAAGTGTTTACGCAACGGCTAACGGTGTTACAGGCTTGTTCGGAATGCTCATAACTACACACAGCTTCTTAGGCTATACGCTTACTATGTTAGTATCGGCAGGAGTTGCATTTGTACTTTCATATATTATGTTCAAGGATCCTGATGAGACTTCAGAGACTTCTGAAAAAACTAAAACAGAAGCTTCAGTATCAGAAACAGACAAAGTATTTGATGATAACAGTGTGTATTCACCCCTTAAAGGTGAGGTCATCGCTATGGCTGATGTTCCTGATGAAACATTCGCATCTGACGTCTTAGGAATGGGTGTTGCTGTTGCTCCGGTTGAGGGAAGAGTAGTCGCACCTGCTGACGGTGTGGTCAGCACTCTCTTTGATACTAACCATGCTATCGGTCTTACTCTTGATAGTGGAATAGAACTCCTCATTCATGTAGGAATAAATACAGTTGAACTCGGCGGCGAGGGGTTCACCGCACATATAGCAGAAGGTGAGCGTTTCACAAGAGGACAGACCCTTATCACATTTGACAAGGAACTCATCGAGAGCAGAGGCTATCAGAGCGTTACTCCCGTAATAATTACTGAGACTGAAGGATTCACTGAGATTGTGAAAGCAGCTGACGGAAATGTTGATTTCCTGGATAAGCTCATCGCTGTAAAGAGGGCGTGATCGTATGAAGAACAACTGGAGACAGAAACTGCATTTAGAGCCGGAAAATGGATGGCTTAATGATCCTAACGGACTTAGCTTCTTTAACGGTGCTTATCATGTGTTTTTTCAGTATTCACCTGAAAGTGCCTATGGCAGCGGTGACAAATGCTGGGGGCACTGGCAGTCGGAAGATCTTATAAACTGGAAGTTCACAGGGGCGGTGATACGCCCCGACTGTCCTGAGGACAAAGACGGAGTCTACTCCGGCAGCGGCATTGTGCGTGACGGTGTGCTTTATCTGTTCTATACCGGTAATGTTAAAGAGGACGGCGAACACGATTATGTGACCTCAGGCAGAGGTGCTAATGTCATTATGGTGACTACAAATGATGGAGTTCATATGAGCGAAAAGCACATTCTACTGCGGAACAGCGATTATCCGGATTTCTGTTCCTGTCATGTGCGTGATCCGAAAGTTTGGGAAGAGAACGGCAGATACAAAATGGTTCTCGGTGCAAGGACGCTCGAAGATAAAGGCTGTGTACTGTTTTATACTTCTGATGATCTGATCAGCTGGCGGTATGAAAAGTCGGTATTTGTGCCGGATTTTGGATATATGTGGGAATGTCCTGATGTTATAAAGGCAGGAACGCACAAGTATCTGAGTATTTCGCCGCAGGGACTCGTTCACGGCGAATACAGCCATCAGAATGTTTACAGCTCGGGATATTTTCGATTTGACGGTGAACCTGAGGACTTTGAGGAGTGGGACTACGGTTTTGATTTTTATGCATCGCAGAGCTTCACTGCTCCGGACGGTAGAGTCCTGTTTATAGGCTGGATGGGAATAGGGGATATTCCTTATGCCAACCCTACGACTGAACTTGGCTGGCAGCATTGTCTGACTATGCCTCGAGAGCTTGTAGTTTCAGTTGACGGCAATATCTGTCAGCGGCCGGCAAGAGAATACCTCGCGCTCAGAGAAGAAACAGGAGACAGACTTATAAGCGGAAGCAGTATTACTGCTGAGCTGCCGTTCTTCTTTGAATCTGATGCTGTTTCAGAGAGCTTTGAACTGAGGTTTGAGGGCATACTGGAAATGCTTTATGCTGACGGGAGCTTTACTCTCAGATTTATAAATGAAAAAGCGGGCGGCGGAAGAGATGTCCGTCGTGTCAGGATAGAAAAACTTGAAAAGATTGAAGTTATAGCCGATATGTCGTCACTTGAAATATACCTTAACTGCGGCAATAAGGTGATGTCTTCTCGTTTTTATCCTGATGAACCAGAGATAAGGCTTGCTTCTGACAGTATTGACGGGAAAGTTTACAGAATGAGAGGCATGGAGGTGCACAGCGATGAATAAGGAAGTCCTTGTTGCTATCGGTGAAGCGCTGATAGATATGATACCGGACAAGAATGGCTGCGAATTCGGTGAAGTGACATCATTTTCGCCAAAGCTCGGCGGTGCGCCTGCAAATGTATGCGGTGCCTATTCAAAGCTCGGCGGTTACTCAAGATTGCTTACACAGCTTGGTGATGATCCGTTTGGTCATAAGATTCTGAATGAACTTAGTGACTTCGGTGTCGATGTGAGCTGTATAAGTCTTACAGATAAAGCCAATACTGCTCTTGCTTTCGTAAGTCTCGCAGCTGACGGAAACAGAACTTTCTCATTCTACCGCAAGCCTTCTGCGGATATGCTGTGCAGCCACGAAAAGGTCAGGGCAGAGTATTTCAAAGATGCATTTGCACTTCATTTCTGCAGCGTTGATTTGGGGGACTTCCCAATGCGTGACGCTCACAGAGCAGCCATAACCTATGCACGGGATAATAATGCTATTGTCAGCTTTGATCCTAATCTGCGGTTTCAGCTTTGGGAAAGCAAAGAAGAGCTAAGGCGAACGGTCACAGAGTTCATACCTCTTGCGGATGTAATTAAGGTCTCGGACGAGGAGATAGGTTTTATTACCGGCGAGGACAATATTGATAAAGCGCTTCCGAAGCTGTTTGCCGGGAATGTAAAAATGGTACTATACACCTGCGGAAGCCGCGGAGCGTATGCATTTACGAAGACATACAGAGTTTTTTCTGAGGGAAGAAAAGTCAATGCAGTCGATACAACCGGTGCAGGAGATGGCTTTATAGGTTCATTCCTGTGGAAACTCCACAGTCTCGGCATTACTGTCGATGAACTTGAAAGTATCCCGGAGAATACTCTGAAAGAGTGTTTGGACTTTTCTAATGAGTTTTGTTCAAGGAGCGTACAAAGGACAGGGGCTATAGCCTCATATCCGGATATGAGTGATAATACCGACAGCGTTCGGTAATATATTTCTGACATTGAAAGGAAGATGGTCTATGAAAAATTTCAGCTATACTATTAAGGATTCAGTTGGTATCCACGCAAGACCGGCCGGTAATCTGGCTAAGCTTGCCAAAGGCTTTACGGGTACAAAAGTAATGATAGAAAAGAATGGAAAGAGCGTTGATGTAACTAAGCTGATGATGCTTATGGGACTTGGCGTAAAGTGCGGAGATACTGTCAATTTTACAGTTGAAGGTCCTGATGAGGAAGCAGCTGCAAAAGCTGTTGAGGAATTCATGCAGACAAATCTGTAATTGAAAAGGAGGCGGCGGATATGAAACTATTCCATGGCAAAGGTGTTTACGGAGCGATAGCTATTGGCTGCGTTTCTGTTTTCAAGCGGCAGGAGGCAAGTGTCCGCCGCACTCATATAACCGATGCAGCAACAGAGCTTGAGCGTGTAGAGAATGCGAAGTCAAAGGCTCTCGAACAGCTGTCTGCCATACACGAAAAGGCTCTTAAAGAAGTTGGAGAGACTCATGCCCAGATTTTCGAGATCCATATGATGATGATAGAGGATGATGATTATAATGATTCTATCCGCAGTATCATTGAAACTCAGATGGTGAATGCTGAGTATGCAGTTGCGGTCACTTCTGACAATTTTGCAGCGATGTTTTCGAGTATGGATGATGATTATATGCAGGCGCGTTCGGCTGATGTCAAGGATATTTCCAACCGTATAATATCCTGTCTGAGTGACGGTGAGAACAGTGACTCGGAGTCGGACAGCAGGATGATAATCTGCTCTGATGATCTTGCCCCGAGTGAAACTGTATCGTTCGATAAGGAAAATGTACTTGCCTTTGTTACGGCATTTGGTTCTTCAAGTTCGCACACGGCGATACTTGCGAGAAATATGAATATCCCGGCAGTAATATGTGTCGGAGAGGAATTTCTGAATGATATAAGCGATGGCTGTATGATGATAGTTGACGGCCATAAAGGCGAAGTCATTATTGATCCTGATGAAGAGACGGTTGCCGCTTACACAGCAAAACAGCAGGAGGACGCACACAGAAAGGATCTCCTTCAGCAGCTCAGAGGCAAGGATAATATTACTCGTGACGGCACCAGGATAAACATATTCGCAAACATCAGCGGAGTGGACGGTATAGGAGCAATTCTTGCCAATGATGCAGGCGGAATAGGACTATTCCGAAGTGAATTTCTGTATCTTGAAAGTGACGATTATCCGACTGAGGAACAGCAGTTCACTGCGTACCGCAAGGTGCTTGAAAGTATGGCAGGGAAGAAGGTCATTATACGCACTCTTGACATCGGTGCAGATAAGCAGATAGACTATTTTGGTCTTGAACATGAGGACAATCCTGCGATGGGATTCAGAGCTGTAAGGATATGCCTTGAACGGCCTGAAGTCTTCCGTACTCAGTTGAGAGCACTTTATCGTGCATCTGTATTTGGTGAACTTGGAATAATGTTTCCTATGATAACAAGCGTGAACGAAGTTGCAGAATGTCCTGCTATGTGTGATATGGTCAAGCGAGAGCTTTCTGAGGAAGGCATGCCATTTAGTGATAAGGTCGAAGTTGGTATTATGATAGAAACTCCGGCAGCAGCTATTATCAGCGACAGACTTGCGCCAATGGTGGACTTTTTTAGTGTGGGTACAAATGACCTCACACAGTACACCCTTGCCTGTGACAGACAGAATTCCAAGATAGAGCGATTTGTTGATACTCACCACGAAGCAGTACTCCGCTTAATAGAAATGGCGGCTGTAAATGCTCATGCCAACAATGTATGGATAGGCATATGCGGCGAACTTGCAGCTGATACATCTCTGACGGAGAGATTTCTTCGTATGAGAATTGATGAACTATCAGTATCAGCGCCTTTTGTTCTGCCCATCAGAGAAAAAGTCAGGAGCATAGATCTTTCCTGACAGGCTATAAAGAGAAAAACTCTGTGTACAGTTAATCGGAGAATTATGTAATGCAACTTACCGGAGAAGTGTAATGATATGTATTAAAATGCCAGTTGAATCCCACCTTAGATTAGACACACTAAAAACATAAAGTATGAACACTCTAAGGGGTTATATTTTTAGTGGCACAAAAAGGATCCGATTCTAGTGTTTTCAGAATTTGTGAAAAGTACTAAAAACCAATCCGAAATGATATATACAAATTTCTGGTGACTAAATCAAAGTTGCGGCTCTGCGAAAAAACTCTGTATATTCTAAAATTGTGATAAAAACTTTATTATTGGAGTGACTGTAAAAAGTCGCTCCGATTTTTTTACAGTATACAATAGATACTGCAATTGGTCAAGGTTCTTTGGATATCAGCCTGCTGGAATGGAGCGCAGCGGAATGGAATCAGGCTGATATCCAGCGCCTCAGCTGAGCCTGTCGGGGTACATGATCTCCAGCTCGCCCAGGACTTTACCCCAGTTTCGCAGCGGCATAGTCCATTTCTTAGCTATCTCATGCGTTGCAAGATACAGAGCCTTCAGGAGCGCTGTATCGCTCGGAAATACACTCCTCTGCTTGTTCAGACGGCGATAGCCGCTGTTAAGGCTCTCAATAGCGTTGGTAGTATAAATGACCTTTCTTACATCGGAAGAGAACTTAAAATCGGCGATATTACATCCCGGTTCTTGTACCAGCTCTTCATAGCGTTGGGATAGTCATCCTCCCATTTTTCAGTAACACGGTCGAGGACTTCAAGAGCAGCGTCCTCGGAAGGTGCATGATATATCGTTTTAAGGTCGTTTGCGAATTCCTTCTTGTTCTTCTCTCCGACGTATTTCAGCGTATTTCTTACCTGATGAACGATGCAGCGCTGAAG
>JAEEVL010000072.1 GCA_016290875.1 Ruminococcus sp. | reverse complement strand
AAAAGGAGGGATTCGAGTATGAGGAGCTATGAAGAGCAGGAAAAACGCGCATACGAAAAGGCTGAGCTGCTTATCGAGAAAAAACGCCGCAAGGCTGTATTTATACGCCGAAGTGCAGCAATAGCTCTCGGAGCTGCTGTCGTACTCGCAGTAGGTATTTTCACAAATGCCATGAAACCTCCCAAGCCGCCGGTCGAGCAATCAGATCTTGTGACCGAATCAAACGATACCACGACCTCAGCAGTTACTGCGCCTTCGCAGGAAAGCTCAGGCTTCGACACTTCTGCCGGCAAAACCGAAAAAACTACCTCTGCGGAAGAAACTGCCGGTTCGGGAAGTGATACTCATACCGAAACCAAGACAACAGTTGCTTCAAGTAAAACCAAGAGCTCTGAAACCGGAAAAACTACCACGGTAAAAACAACAAAGAAGTCCTCCAAAACCACTGCCAAGACCTCTGCTGTGTCAACAGCCAAAACTAAGCGCACAACATCTAAGACCTCCAGAACTTCCGCGGCAACAACGAAAAAAACAACTCACCGCCGGACTTCGACGACAACTATCCGTACAACAACAAAACCGCGAACAACAGTATCAACTCAGCCATCTACCGAAACTCCGACATGGCAAAGCGACACTCATACCTATTCGCCGACAACATCTACTACAGCGACAGATTCTTTAGGCGGTAATCCGTATAATAACGTTACATGGACCGTTACGCCGATAAGAGATACTATAACAGACGTCGGAGGGCGATTTATTCTTGCAGATCCTAAACAAGCTGCAAAATACACAAATCTTGTAAGAGGAACTATAACTGATATCACTGAATATACAGTCAGCTGGAATGACTCGATGGGGCAAGGTCGATCAACGAGAGTTTCAGTTCTTGATGTCAGGGTGGACGAAGTATATTATGGAAGTGTAAGCAAACGGAATCTGAAAATCTACTACCACGCTTCTGTGACAAATCGTTATCAGGATACATTTCTGCTGCGAAAAGGAAATGAATATTTCTTCCTTGTGCGTGAATTCGGAGGAGAGATTGCATACGGTTATCTGAACACTGCATTCCACCCTGAAAACTATGCCGATGCATACATAAATATGACTAACAAAGCTGTATTTCCGGTAATAAATGGTAATGTGACATTTTATGATCAATTCATCACAAAAGCAAGCGATGATATTATCAAACCGGATACTATTCCTGTAAATGAAGTCAGTGATAAGATACCTGATGAAGTCCGCGGTGAGGATTGGTTTTGCTGTCTCGCCGAGGATGAATTTATAGATTATTTCACAAGAATGTTTGATTACTATAATCAATGAGCTCGTGAATAATAAAGGGGGAAATTAAAATGAAAAGAATAATTGCGGTCCTGACATCGTGTCTGACATTGATAAGCTATACAAGCGGTATTATTCCATATACTGAGAAGCCTATGGTATCCATTGCTGAGTCGCAGATGTTTGAGGACTGGGAATATGAGGTCGTTGACGGCTCTGTTACACTGATAAAGTACAACGGCGATCCTGACTATACTACCCAATTCAATATAGAGCTGCCTACAGAGATAAACGGACTGAGGGTAACAAATATTGACGTTGACGCTTTTTCAAACAAGCGTCAAAGCTGGTGCAGACTTACTATACCTGAGAATTCTGATTGTATCCTGCCTGACGGGCTGCTGAAAAACAGAGAAATCGGACAAATATACTATGGAGATTTTGAATTCCGATATTACTCGACAAGCTCCGGTGATTATCTTTCAGTTGGAAGCTGGCTGAAAAAAGTGACACAGCAAAGTTATCCTCCGGATATTCTCGAAGAAGTAACAACGTCACCATTGTCAGCGGATACAAGAGCCGTAAAAGATACCGCAGCACCGGCTGTACAGAATATTGAAATGTACGATGTAACAGTTCCGGGAAATGTGTGCGGATATCCGGTCAAGGAAATTGACAGCGATGTATTCAGCAGTGCAGTAAACCTCGGTAAGCTCACTCTGCCTGATTCTATCACCAGTATCAGAAGAATCTTTCTGAACAATTCTTCTGTTACCGAGGTGAATATCCCGAAAAACGTAAGTTTTATCCCTGATTATTGTTTTCAGAATACACCAAGGCTGCAAAAAGTCACATTTCACGATGATATTATAGTGGTTTCAAAAACAGCGTTCCAAAACAGCGCTTTTAAGCTTCCGGAAGAGTATTATGACGAAAACGCAGCTGCTGCTCAGTACAGCGGACGAAAAACTGTTGGAGACTGGATAATATATTTTAACAAGAACAGTGACACTGTCACAGCAGCTTTTTGGCAATATATCGGCAGTGCAGAAGTGCTTGTCATACCTTCTGAGGTCGATGGGATCAAAATAACCGCAAAAAGCATTCAGAATATACTTAGTGAAAACGAGACGGTAAAAGAGATCATATTCGATGAAGATGTGAATTACTTCCCGAAAATATCAAGTTCTGTCCTCGAAAAGATAACGCTTCCGAATTCGGTAGAAAAGGTCGATTTCCTCGTGAACTGCACAGCATTGAAGAGCATCGTTCTGCCGCCGAGCGTAAGAGAATTCAGCGGGATCGGAGGGTGTTCTGCTCTCGAAGAGCTCGTAATACTGAGCGATGAGATAAACATATCAGGAATGCCTTTTT
>JAEEVL010000022.1 GCA_016290875.1 Ruminococcus sp. | reverse complement strand
ATTTATGCAATAAAATCCAAGTATCTTAAAGAAGTTAACAACGAATATATCAATTCTATTCTTAATGAAATAGGCACTGACATATCCCAAACCCAGAATAAAGGCTGGCTTACCTGTACGCTTGATCAGGAGCAGATAAATGCTGCTGAAGCCAATGAAAAAATACTGGGAATTTTCCTTGACGACCCTAATTATTATCTTCCTTTAAGTGATCCGTTAATATACAAAGAAACGTCTGAGTCTGATAAAGGCGACGCAAACAACGACGAACAAGTCACCATTACCGATGTTTATGCCAAGATAGCAGGTGAATATGTTGTGATTAGTGATAAAATGAATGATACTGTGATCCTGCTTGACAGCTCCGGAGAATTTCATATAGTATACACCAATTACAAGGATACAATAATTAACGTGACAAACGGCTCGGAGCTCCCCATAAATGAACTCTTAGAAGCTGCTGCGTCAGAGAGTGAAAATTCTTCTGATGTGAATGTACCCGTCATTGCGAAAAACAGCGATACTACCTACGTTGTTAAAGCAATTAATCAGGACTACCGCAATGCACTCACAAAACTCCTCACTTCTCAAAACTGCGTTGAAAAGATTACCGATCGCTACGAAATATATGAGGACACCGCAAATTATTACTCTACACATTTGATGTTTGTCAGCTCAGATCTGTCTCCAAAAGAGATCGAAGAAAAATATCCTTCACTCGGTCTTATTTATGATCAAAGCAATGATAATGTTGCACAGGGTGAAGGTTTCGACTACGCATTTAATTTTGATCTGTCGGGTATCAGCGACCGTTCTCAAATCTACTCTGAATTAAAGAAAATGCTCTCAGACGGCTGTGATTTTACATTTTGCGGCTGTATGACAGAATTGGCTTTCCTAATAGATAAAACCTACACTTCCTATGAAATAATCTATGATAAGGCTTCGGGTATTCTCCTGGGCGATGAAGATGTTCAGAAGTTCTACACATATAACGAACTCATGCAAATGAGCGATGAAGAGTTCTTGGAACTGTATGACTACTCAGAATACTATTTTGGCAATGATGAAGTACCGGATGAGATAAAGTTTGAGAAACTGCTAAGACAAGTTCCTGATTTCTATATTGGGGACAACTACGAAGGTTTGAAATTTGGTGCATATAAAAGATTCAAGAGTGGAGAATGTGTGCCTTATTTAACTTTAGGCGTTGATAGATATACTCCGTTATCCGAAGAGATTACCGCTGATATGTTCGGTTATCCTGATAAATGGGATATTTCATTACACGATGGTGTCTGGTATCCTGAAATCGACATACCTGTTCAACTCCATGAATACAGAATTGAAGTCCCGGTTGAAATAGTTGCCGATTTTGAGACGTTTGTTCGTCTGGAAAAATCGTATAAGAGTATTGATAATTACGATTTTCTTCAAGGGAACAGTTGGGGGATCGAGTGTTTCCACGATATCTATCAGCAATTTTGTTCTTATGGTGATAATGTCTCCAATTTATATGGCGATGCCAATCTTGATTATAAAGTAAACATCGCAGATGCAGTTCTCGTTATGCAGGTTGCTACTAATCCTGACAAATATGCACAGGGCAAGTCTGAATTCAGCATATCCGCTCAGGGCGAGATCAACGCTGACGTTGACGGAAAAGCCGGACTTAGCAATGAAGATGCACTACTGATACAGAAGTTCAAGCTTGGACTTATCAAAGAGTTCTGATATAAACACAAAACCGGTCTCAAATTTAGACCGGTTGTTTTTTACATTGATTTCTCATCAAACTTCAAAATTTTTTGTTTCCGTCCGCTTTTCAATATATGCTCTCTTGGTTTCTATGTCATAGCGAGCAATTGGCTTCCTACACACTTTGGCTTTTTCAAGTGCTGCTTTAACAGCCTCTTTTGCTCTGATGTCTATGAGTGTAATGATATAACATCTCATATGATAACACATTTTCAAATATTGGTCTTTTTCGCAAATAATGAGTGAAATTTCGATTTTATTCCGAAAAATATATTTCTATTGACTTATCGAGTTGAATATGGTATAATGCATTCAGAACAATATGGGAGGTGTGTAATATGTTGTTTGATTATCTTCTGGAATCATTTGGCCCAAACGAGCCAATATTCTTGTCGGATATTTCTTATGAGAATTATTCTGATATCTGGCTCAAAAAGGAGCTTGCAAAGCTGTGTGACAATGGTCAAATAATCCGATATGAACGTGGTATCTATTATATCCCAGTCAAAACTCCGTTTGGCAACAGTATTCTTAATCCGAATAGAATAATTGAGCGAAAGTATTTATCCGAAAAAGGAAAGCGAATCGGTTTCTATACTGGTATTACTGCATTACAGCAGGCTGGGCTTTCTACGCAGATGTCGAATATTCCAGAAATACAAACGAATAACGAAAACTCAAAGCTCCGCAGAGTTAAAATAGGAAATCAAGAAGTCATTTTGCGAAAGTCAAGAGTCACGATAGATAATGACAATATATTTGTTCTACAGTTCCTTGAAATGATGAACAGTACCTCATCAGGTTATTTTGATGATGAGAGAAAAACTGTCATCAAAAATTGGATCAAGAAAAGTAATATATCCCAAGAGCTTGTGACAAAATATGCACCTTTTTTCCCCGACAAGGCTATGCGAAACCTCATTGAAAGCGGAGTGATCTATTATGTTGCATAATGAGAAAGATACATTTGAACAGCTTATCCTGCGGACTTCTGAATATCTCGGTGTAAAAGCAGAGATTGTTGAGAAGGATTATTTCGTAACGCTCTTTTTGAAAAAGATCACTGATGTCATGCCTGATATTGTTTTCAAAGGCGGTACGTCACTATCAAAGTGCTACCATATCATCAAGCGTTTTTCTGAGGATATCGACCTTAATTTACAGTCAGAAGTCAAACCGCCTGAAAAGAAGCGAAAGCAGCTCAAAATGAATATAATACAGATTATTAGTGATTTAGAATTTGAGCTTACAAATGCCGATACGATCAAAAGCCGCCGAGACTATAATCGGTATATTATTGACTATCCCTCTTCACTTTCTGCTGCATATCTGAAAGAACAGCTCATTGTTGAGACAGCGGTATATCAAAGAACATATCCAACAAAAATAATGAAAGCAGATAGTCTTGTCTATCAATATCTTCACGAAAACGATTATGACAGCTTCATCGAGCAATATAGCTTGCAGCCATTTGAGCTGAACGTACAAACAGCAGAGCGAACGATGCTTGACAAGCTGTATGCTCTGGCAGATTATTATCTGCTGAATAACACTACCGAACATTCACGGCATATCTACGATATTTATAAACTATCTGAGATTGTTGCGGTTGATGATACATTGAAAGACCTTGCCAAATCTGTTGCAGACGAACGTAGACCGCATAAGATGTGCCTTTCCGTTCAGGCAGGAACAAACGTGACCGAAGTTCTCCGAGAGGTCATTGATAAGAAAACCTATAAAGAGGATTACGATACAATAACAGTGCCGTTGCTGTTTGAAGCTGTTTCATACGATACAGCAGTGTCAGCATTGGAGAAAATCCTTCAAAACGGTATTCTTGCCAAGATTTGAATCGTACAATGAAAATTGAAAGATATAGAGAATGTTAGTCGCTTGGTCGATGGAGCATAGCACTTACGGACTGTCGAAATGAAACGCTCAGGAACTTCCTGAGCGTTTGGTTTATATAAGCTTTCTAAGCAATTCCTAGTGCTTATCGACCTTCTTAACGATGTTATACCCGTCACCGCAATAGGAATTGACGAGACATTTACAGCGTGGCATAATGAATTATTGAACAGGAGGCGTTATCATGTTGATAGAGGATGTTCGAAGTTCCTTTGAGATATTTAAAAGTAATACCTGTCATCATGTTAAAGATATAGGTGATCTGGATTTTTTTTTAGATGTATTGGAAAACGATGAAGTCCGCAAGCTTTATAATAAGCATTGGTATCCCGAAGCTCTCTATCTACTTGCTATGATCGATTATTTATCAAGAATTAACGAAATACCGCTTTGTTCCAAGTATAATGATCTTCGCACACGAAAACTGGAAAAGCCCATATATCCAGTAGGCGTGCTGCTTAACAGTGAAGTATTAAAATCAGATGAACCGTTAAGAATAGCCGAAAAAGAGGCTATACCTGAATTCAGAAGATTTAATATTATCGAAAGTGATGTAAGAAATGTTGTTTGAGCAGCTGTGTTACGAACCCCTTAAGCTTTTGAATTATAAAAATTTATCAAGCAATTTCCTGTGCTTATCGACCTTTTTAACGATATTATATCCATCGCCACAGTAGAAGTCGGCGAGCCATTCACGGCAAGTGATTATTCCAGTTTGGGTTATTACCGAGCGTAAGCTGCCTTTCACTATCCAACGGTCAACGGCATTGGAAGTGTAGCCTGTTATGCCTGCGACATCGGATATGGTCAGAACGTCAGGTACGTCGAACCATTCGTCGATAAGCTGTTCACGGAATTTCTCGGGTGGTCTTAGCGGCTGAACATTGACAGCGGCGTTCTCGGATGCTATAATGTAGTCGATAACATCATCGAGATTTATTGAGTAGCGGCGAGTTCTTTGGTAGCTGTCAGTGCAGGGGATAACTCCGCTGTTCAGCAGCCATGCACATTTCCGCTTGCTGATATGAAGTATCTTTCGCAGCTGTTCTCCTGATATCACTTCTGGGAACTCATCGTACAGGTAGCTGTAATCACTCATCCTTGCCGCCTCGCTTTATCGAACGTGCAGGCTCGTCATCGCAGTGCTCGAGCAGGTAATCAATGAGGTCGTCCTTGCTGATTATGTATCCGCCCTGATAGACGAAGGAGCGAAGCTCTCCAGTATGTATCATTTCATAAACTCTGTTCTTTCCGAACGGAGACCATCTCGACACTTTTATCGGTGATAGCACCTCTGGACATCTCCTGAGCATTCTTTCAAGTTCTTTACGTTTTTCTTCCTTATTCATGGTCGCTTTTTCCTTTCATTTTTCGATTTAGTCGGCTGAAATTTCTCGCAGTTTTCTCGCACTTTTCTCGCAAATTTCCAAATATGGGGTGAAAATGCTTGAAAAAGAGGGATAAAACGGCGTATTTTTAATACGATAAGTGACCAATTGGGAAGGTTAAAAAATTTCTCGAAATCATGATGCCCCTTGAGGGACGTGGGTTCGAATCCCACCCACTGCGCCAGCACAGAGCCTGTGCGCCCAACCACGTTGGCGCTCGCAGGCTCGCTTACTTTTTATAAACGGCTTACTCTGCTTTCGCTTACGGAAGTATTTCCGAATAACAACGAGTTTGCAGTGTATTCCAAGTTGTTTCGTTGTTTGCAAGAATAAAACCTCTTAACAAAAGTAATGATAACGATTTACATAAGGAACAATAATATGAAACGAATAATTCTACTGATTAGTTGTATGATCATATGTACTACATTCATAGACGGCTGCAATCATCAAAGCACTTCCTCAATGAACAGTTCCGCTGTCTTTTCTTCTACAGAGGAAATGCCCACATCAGACTCTTTTTCAACAAATGTCGAAGCTACTTATACATTAGCAAGTTACATTCGCAGCGAAGCAGCATTTTATAAATGGAGCAATGATACTCCAAATACGTTATATGGAACAATACAAGATGATAATGGCTTTGGAACAATTCTCCTTAACGAGTATCCACAACTTAGAAATATGGAGTATATAATCATTTTTTCCGGCACACGCCCTGACACTGTTTTTTTGCACCAACCGCAGGAAAAACATGAATCTATAGGCGTCTCCGGAAAGGTCAGCAGTATTGAGGAACTAAATGTGCATAGTTGGAACGAACTGCTTGATCACTATAACATTCATAACTAACCTTTCATTATAAAATATCATTAACTTCAGTTTTATTCAGCCTCTGAACAGTCAAATTCAGAGGCTTTTTCCTTTACGCATCAGAATCCACTTCCTCCCCGGCTGGATATTTTGGATATTATCAGTGTAAGGTTCTAAACTTTCTTAGCTTCGCGAAAAGGTTACACCAAAAATATCCATTTTATCCAGGACTCTAATTGCCGCATTGATTATTCACTTCCGGCACATTTAGATATTGGTAGTAAAGGTAGCATTTTCAGTGTAAGGTTTCAATGTTTCTTAGCCTCGTGAAAAGGTTACACCAACTTTGCTACCTTTTTCCAGCACTCTAAGATTTCGCGGTATATGGCCTTTTTCGTATCAGAACCGGCACAATGTGAATTTTGTGAATTTTTGGTGTAAGGTTTCAGACTTTCTTAGTCTCGCGAAAAGGTCACACCAGTTTTTCACATTTTTCATACGGGGCAGGTATCTGCCGGAATATACCGCTTATTACAGCTTCCAGCTCACAGCCTTTTTCCTGTCCTCAACAAAGGTGCGGTAGATTCCGTCCTGCTGCATAAGCTCAGCGTGTTTTCCCTGCTGAACGATCCTGCCGCCGTCGATTACGACTATCTGATCAGCGTGTTTGACTGTTTTCAGGCGGTGTGCTATCATTATGATAGTTTTTTCCTTTGTGAGTTCCTCGATAGCCTTTGTCAGTTCTTCTTCATTTTCCGGATCTACATTTGCAGTCGCTTCATCGAGAATAATGACCGGAGAGTCCTTCATTATCGCTCTTGCAATGGAAATACGCTGTTTTTCACCGCCTGAGAGACTTGCACCGCCTTCACCGATAACAGTATCATAGCCGTCAGGCAGACTCATGATAAAGTCGTGGCAGCGAGCTTTTTTTGCAGCTTCAATGACTTTTTCCATAGGAGCATCAGGATCTCCAAAGCGGATTTTGTTTGCAATAGTATCCTCGAACAGATACACTCTCTGGAACACAAAGCTGAAATTTCTCATAAGACTGTCAAAGCTGTAATTCTTGACATTTTGTCCGCCAAGCAATACTTCTCCGCCTTGTACGTCCCAGAACCGAGCCATAAGATTTGTGAGTGTTGTCTTTCCTCCGCCGGAAGGACCTACAATTGCAGTAGTGGTGTGTTCGGGAATTCTAAGGTCAATGCCATTGATTATAGTCCTGTTTTCGTATGCGAATGTAACATTTTTCAGTTCTATATCATGGCTTGCAGGTTTGATATCATCGCCGTTTATATCTATTTCAGGTATGGAGAGTATTTCGCTTGCCTGATCAACACAAACGCCTACGCTGCGTATGAGTGCGGAAAATCCTGCCATAACATCAAGGCTTTCATAAACCATAAATGAGCTTATCATCATCATTATACAGTAGAGCAGCGACATACTGCCGTTAATGTAGAAATACACAGATGCAGTACACATCAGAACACCTGTCAGCTTCGTGACGATCTCCTGCAATGTGATGAATGGGATAACGTCGAATTCAAGATGAGTATCGCCGTACTGCTTTGCTTTGATCGTTTTTTCAAGCTTTTTTGCACGTTCACTCACGAGATTATAATTCTTGACCTCTGCGATACCTTGAATGAATTCGATAACAGCTGCTACGAGTTCTCTGTTTGCTTTCTGTTGTATGGGTGCGCCTTTGCGTGTTTTCTTCTGCATAGCTGCATTTATCAGAGCATAGACGGCAACGCCTGCTGTCAGAAGAAGTCCTATACGCCAATCAAAGATGAAAACAAAAGCTGTGATGACAAATGTTGTAAGTATGCCCTGTGTAGTGAGCATAACGACTCTTGTCGCAACATCTGAGAGCGCCTCCATAGTGTTTGTTGTTACGCTTGTGATATGTCCGAGGCTGTTATCGTTGAAGTATCCCATAGGCAGATAGCGTAAATGCTCTGCAATTTCGATACGTTTGTGTGAGCATGAATGATAACCTGCCTCTGTCTGAAGCATAGTAGTTTTAAGATTGATGAAAAGCTGTCCAAATACCGATACGGCAAGTATCGTAACAGCGAGCCATATATTCTTATTTGACATATTATCATCAAGTATACCCATTACTACTGCGCCAATAGCCGTAATACGGAGTGCGGCAAATATCGCTCTGACAACGCCGAGTCCTATCGCCAGGTGAAGCTTTTTCCTGTCCTCTGCGTTACAGAATTCAAAAAAGCGTTTGAGTGTAGTAAACATTATGCTCCCTCCTTTACTGCCATATGTGCGTTCCACATCTGTGTGTACAGCGGTGATTTTTTGAGAAGTTCCTGCTGTGTTCCAACAGCTTCTAACTTTCCGTTATTTATCAGTATTATCTGATCAGCAGAAGCGATAGTTGAAAGTCTGTGTGCGATAACGAGCAGAGTTTTTCCCTGAACAAGCTTTGCGACAGAAGACTGGACAAGTGCTTCGTTTTCGGGATCAGTGTATGCAGTTGCTTCATCAAGAATTACGACGGGAGCATTTTTCAGCATTGCTCTTGCAATGGAAATGCGCTGTCTTTCACCACCGGAAAGATGTCCGCCTGCACCGCCGACAACTGTGTTATAGCCGTGCTCGAGCTGCATTATAAAGTCATGGCAGCCGCAGGCTTTTGCTGCGTTGATAACGTCTTCATCGGAAGCGTTCGGGTTGCCCATTCGTATATTATCCATTATCGTCTCGTCAAAGAGGTAGTTATCCTGCGATACATAGGCAATATTGTTATTGTACTGATTCAGCGGTATCTTGCGGATATCTACTCCGCCGAAGGTGATACTTCCGCTGTCAACGTCCCAGAATGAGGCGATGAGCTTTGCTATTGTCGATTTGCCCGAACCGGAAGGACCAACAAGTGCATTGACAGTCCCCTGACGGATATAAAGGCTGATACCGTGCAGTATCTCCTCGTCCTTATAGCCGAAGTGAACGTCGTTGAGGACAATATCTGTACCATTCGGTTCAGCTGTCATTGTATCAGGACGTTTCAGTTCTTCACGTTCAAGTATTTCGGTTGCCTCCCCTATAATAGTTCCCATTTTTGATACGCCGTCCCAATAGGAAGCGATAGTCATAAACGGAGAAACAAGACCGAGGGACAGAATTATCAGCATAAGAAAGTCGGAGCCCGAAACACTGCCGTCCATATAGAACTTTGCACCGAAAGGAAGCAGTCCAAGCAGGAAATACGGCATTATCAGCAGTGAGATATTCTGCCACAGATTGCATCTTCTCATCCAGTCAATGAAGCAGTCAGCACCTTCTTTTGCCGCAATGACGAATTTTTCATAGGAAGTCTTTGATTTTCCGAAAGCCTTGATGACTTCAATGCCATTGATGTACTCAACAGCTGTATCATTAAGCTTTTTTGTTTTGACGACTGTGTTTTCGTAGCTCTCCTGACCGCCGACCATCATAAGCATAAAGAATGCAGCTCCAACAGGCACGCATATCAAAGATATGAGCGTCAGCTTCCAGTTTATCGTCATCATATAAGCGATCAGAGCGACAGGTACGAATGCATTAGACAGTACCTCGGGAATGATATGGGCAAGTGTTGTTTCGATTGAATCTACACGCTCACAGATGATGTTCTTGTACGTTCCGCTGGACTGCGACAGCACTGAACCAAGCGGCAGTTTTGACAGCTTTTCAGTGAGCTGGCGACGGATATTCGCAAGAACTTCAAAAGTAGCAGCGTGAGATAGAGTTGTAGATATTGCATGAAAAATACGGCACAGCAGCCAGAACACAGCCATTTTAACAATGTCTGCGGTAAGCAGGCTCATATCCTTATCAAGTGTTCCATCGTTCATTTGCAGCAGCTTATCAACAATATGAGCCATATACACGTATGGCATTATTCCGCAAACTACTTTTATCATAGCAAGCAGGACACTGAGTACATAATTTGTTCGCTTTTGTCCTGCGAATTCAGCTACCCAGCTCAGTGTTGAACGTTTTTGTTGTTGCTTTTTCATAAATTGACCTCCTGATTTATATTAGCATTAGCTAACTATATGCCAAAAAACATTCGGCATCAAATGCCGAATATCCTCTTCCAGCCTGCTGAGAAAAATACATCGAGCGTATCAGCGTAATGTATTGCATCAGCTTCTGAAAAATCGTGAAAGATCGCTTCAAATATGGCTGACACGTTAGCGGTGACCAGCAAATGAAGCTCTCTGTCCGGAACATCTTTAATTTGTATTCCAAGCTCTTTACTTCTCTCAATGAACATGGTCGTGGACTTTTCCTCCATTATTGCAACATCATGGATAAAGCTCTCATACTTAGTTCCGTGTGAACAGCATACTATCAGCTTAAAAGCACAAAAATGAGCATAGATAAACTTCATAAACAGAGCTGCGTCTCCGCCGTAATCCTTCCATATTTCGTTGATCCCGACCTTTGGGAGCAGTTCAAGAGATTCTTTCTGCATCTTATCAAATATCTGCAGCAATTCATTTATTGTCGGTTCAACAAGTGCCGAAAACATATCCTCTTTGTTTTTAAAGTGCTTGTAAAGAGCACCCGCTGTTATACCTGAATTTTCCGCGATTCGCCTCATTGAAGCTCCCTCGAATCCATATTCAAGGAACTCGACCGTTGCAGCCTTGATTATCCTTTTATGAGCTTCAGTTTTATCTCTTGGCATTCTACATCCCTCCACTCCTGTAAGTGAACACTGTTTACTTACAGTTAGTATTATATAACGTATAAAAGCATTTGTCAATACCCTTTAAGAAAAAATGTAGATTTTTCATTTGCTTGATTGATATAGACAGCAATTGTTAAATAAAAAGTCTTTAATTACCCTATTGACATTTGTGTTAGTATATGCTAAAATGATAATCAGATTATCGATAATTCAAATATCAAAGGAGAGTATTTATGTCAACGCCTGATACAAGTATTGATCCGAGATTGATCGCAAGCGCTGAAGCCGAATTCAACAAAAAAGGATTTATAAAAGCTGAACTCAAAACTATATGCGAAAATGCTGATATTACAACAGGAGCGCTATATAAGCGCTACAAGGGAAAAGAGGAACTTTTCTGCGCTGTTGTCAGCGGCATAGTTTCGGAGCTTAACGATTTTGTTGACAGCAGGTCTGATATTGATTTTTCTGCGCTCAGCGACGAGGACATCATAAAATCTTGGACAATGAGCTATGAGTCTTTTATTCCGATGTTCAAGCTGCTTTATGACAACAGGATCACCTTCACTCTGCTTATTGATAAAGCGGCAGGAACAAGATACGAGAACTTTAATCATGAATTTGTTACCAGGCTTAGTTACGCCTATGAGAAATTCTATGATGAAGCTAAACGACGCGGACTTGCAAAGTCAGATGTCACACGCGAGGAATTTCATGTTCTCATTTCATCGTATTGGACTTGTGTATGTGAGCCTTTCATACATAAAATGTCATGGAAGAAAATACAGGAGCACTGCCGCATAATGTGCAGATTCTTCAACTGGCGGGACGTTATACTTTTAGAAGGAGGAGAAAAATAGTGTTCAGAAAGATCAAGCCCTACATGGGCGGATATATCAAATATACCTATGCTGCGCTTGCGGCTATGTTTATTGCGCTTATAGCTTCGGCTGTACCGTTTTTTCTTGTATACCGTATCATAAAGCCTCTGCTCGAGGGCGAAAAGCTCTCGGCAGGCTATTACATAAGTCACATAGCTTTTATTTTTATATTTGAGTTAGCATATGCTACCATATATGTTCTCGGACTGAAATTCTCTCATATATCAGCATTCAACACACTGAAAAACATACGCATATCATTACAGAAAAAACTGGAACGTCAGCCTCTTGGTACGATTCATGATATGGGTAACGGTAAGATAAAAAAGCTCTTCACCGATGATATTGAACAGGTCGAGTTATTGCTTGCGCACGCTATACCGGAGGGTATAGCCAATCTTTCAATGGCTCTTATTGCAATTATCTGTATGTTCTTTGCTGACTGGAAACTCGCTTTGCTTTCGCTCTGTTCCCTGCCGCTTGGAATGTTCGCTATGGGAATGATGTTCAAGTCCGGTATGGAGAAGATGAATGATTACTATACTGCTTCTGCAAAAATGAACGCAACTATCATCGAGTACGTCAACGGAATGGAAGTAGTAAAAGTATTCGGCCGTGACGGAGAGTCCTATCAGCGTTATGAAAAAGACATAAAGAGCTACCGTGATTTCACACTCGACTGGTACAAGATATGCTGGCCCTGGATGGCGTTGTACAGTGCGTTACTTCCATGTGTTGCTCTTGTTATGCTTCCTGTGGGAACGCTTCTTGTTATAAACGGTGCATCAACTCTTGCGGACTTGGTCCTTGTATTCTGTCTGTCGCTGGCGATTGGTATGCCATTGCTTAAAGCACTCAATTTCGCAGGAAAGTTTCCTCAGCTCAATTACAAGATAGACGAGATAGAAAAGGCTATGGACGGCGAACCGCTGAAAACAAACAATGCAGATTTCAAGGGTGATTCTCATGTTGTAAAATTCGAGGACGTTCATTTCGGTTATAAGGAACAGGAAGTGCTGCACGGCGTTTCTCTTGAACTTGGAGAAGGCACGCTCACGGCTCTGGTCGGCGAATCAGGCAGCGGCAAATCAACTCTTGCCAAGCTGCTTGTTCATTACTATGATATCAACGGCGGAACGATCACGCTCGGCGGTCAGGATATTGCTGATATGAGCATTGAAGCGTTAAATGATAATATATCCTATGTTTCACAGGAGCAGTTCTTATTCAACACAACGCTTTATGAAAACATTCTTATAGGCAAACCCGACGCAAGCCGTGAAGAAGTTCTGGCGGCTGCTGAAAAAGCTCAGTGCGGAGAGTTCCTTGCCCGTCTGCCTAAGGGTATTGACACAATGGCAGGTGACGGAGGTAAACAGCTGTCCGGCGGCGAACGTCAGCGTATATCCCTTGCGAGAGCGATACTGAAAAACGCTCCGGTCATCGTACTTGACGAAGCAACAGCATTTATTGATCCTGAGAATGAGGAAAAGATGAACTCGGCTATAGCTCAGATCATAAAGGGTAAGACTGTACTTGTCATCGCTCACCGCTTACAGACTATTGTCAATGCAGATAAGATATGCGTTATGAAAGACGGAAATATTATAGCAGCAGATACACACGAAAAGCTCCTGCAAAGCTGCGATGAGTACAAAAAACTCTGGAACAGCAGCGAAGCAAGAGCGAGCTGGACTATCGGAAATGAGGTGAGAGCATGACAGGTATGATAAAGCGAATTCTCAATGTTTCAGGGAAATACAAGGGCAGGATCTATGGCGCTATGTTTTTATCCTTTCTGAAAGGCGTATTTATGAAAATGCCGATAATCCTGATGTATTTCATTGTGACGGCTTTTATTGACGGAACGGTCACAAAAAGAGCCTGCATATATGCTGCAGCAGCCCTTGTTGTCGGCGTTGTGATACAGGCTATACTGCAATACTTTGCGGACAGACTGCAAAGTGCGGCGGGTTATATGATATTTGCTGATATGCGAATGAAGCTCGGTGAACATCTGCGCCGTCTGCCAATGGGATATTTCACCGAAGGCAACATCGGCAAGATAAGTTCTGTCCTGTCGACGGATATGGTCTTCATAGAAGAGAACTGCATGATGGTACTTGCAGATATGATGAGCTATCTGTTCTCTCAGGCGATAATGATATTATTCATGTTCTTTTTTGACTGGAGGCTTGGGATAGCTTCACTTGCTGTTACTGGCTGCATGATACTTTTAAGCAGAAGAATGGTCAAAAGCGACCTCTATCATTCAGGACAGCGTCAGGACGCTTCCGAAATACAGACACAGGCTGTTCTCGATTTCACAGAGGGCATCGGCATCATCAAGACTTACAATCTGCTTGGAGACAAATCTAAGGAACTCACTAAAAGCTTTGAAAACAACTGCCGTGTGAACCTCGGATTTGAGGAAGCGCATATGCCGTTCAGTATGGGTGTATTTCTTGTCTACGGACTGGGTACGGCATTCATACTCGCTGTTTCATCACTTTTATACGCCAAAGATTTCATAGAACTGAACTTCTTCATTGGGATCCTTCTTTGTCTTTTTGACCTGTTCGTACCGATAAAATCCTTCTACGACCAGGAGGCAAGGCTTACCGTAATGAGTGCTTGTATGGACAGGATAGAGGCTGTCTTTGATGAAAAACAGCTTGATGACAGCGGTACACAAGTGCTGACGGATAGTGATGCACCTGAGATAGAATACAAAAACGTGACCTTTGCTTACAATGAAAAAGATGTGCTAAAAAACATATCGTTCAGCGCAGATAAAGGAACTATGACTGCTCTTGTAGGACCGTCTGGCGGCGGCAAATCTACTATCGCAAGTCTCCTTCCCCGTTTCTGGGATATAAAGTCAGGCGGGATAATGCTGAGAGGAACGGATATAAGAAAACTGCCGCTTTCAACGCTTATGGATAATATAAGCATGGTATTTCAGCGTGTATATCTGTTTCAGGATACTGTTTACAATAATATCGCTCTCGGAAGACCTGATGCGAGCCGTGAAGAAGTCATCGAAGCTGCAAAAAAGGCACGGTGCTATGATTTTATTATGGAACTGCCCGACGGCTTTGATACTGTTATCGGCGAGGGCGGAGCTTCACTTTCGGGAGGTCAGGCACAAAGGCTCTCAATTGCAAGATGTATCCTGAAAGATTCACCGATAGTTATTCTTGACGAGGCGACTGCAAGTGTTGACGCTGACAACGAAAGCTATATCCAGCAGGCGATCTCAGAGCTCTGCAAAGGTAAGACCTTGCTTGTCATTGCCCACAGACTCAATACCATAGCCGGTGCGGATAACATCATGGTCATCAAGGACGGACAGATAGCTGAATCGGGCGATCATAAGAGCCTTATGGATATGGGCGGTATCTATTTTAATATGGTCACAAAACGTGCGGTAAGTACAGGCTGGAAGAACTGATACAGCCAAATATAGTCATTAAAGCCCGGATATTTCTCCGGGCTTTTTAGTCTTGTGAAAAGGTCATACCCGAATATCCATTGATGGCAGCAGTAATCATACGCTTCCGGCACAGTTGGATATTTATAGTAAAATAGTATTTTCAGTGTAAGGTTTTAAAGTTTCTTAGGTTCGCTAAAAGGTTACACCAATTTTGCTACCTTTTGTCCCTCGGTCTGATGACTGCTGTGAATTTTGTAGTATTTTCAGTGTAAGGTTTTAAACTTTCTTAGGTTCGTGAAAAGGTTACACCAACTTTACTACAAATTTCACATTTTGTCCAGTGCTTTATGATTTTGCCGGTATATAGCCTTTTTTCGTGTCAGAACCGGCACAATGTGCATTTTGTGCATTTTCGGTGTAAGGTTTTAAACTTTCTTAGGCTCGCGAAAAGGTCACACCAACTTTGCACATTTTGCACACAGACCAATGTTAATGCAAAACAGGGCAGTATCAAATGATGCTGCCCTTATGCTTTATATGCTTTTACAACGTTTCTAAGCGTGCCTATTCCCTCAATGACACTTTCAACAATGTCGCCGTCTTTCAGGTATTCAGGCGGAGAAATATCCTTTCCTGCGCCCCATGGAGTTCCCGTTGCGATAACCGTTCCTGCACGCAGTGTCATATATTCTGATAATTCAGAAACTATTTCACCGTTACTTCTTATCATATTCTGCGTTGAATCATCTTGTCTGAGTTCACCGTTCACATACGTCATGATATGAAAGGGATATCCGCTTCCGAATTCATCAGCCGTCACAATGCACGGTCCAATCGACGTGTAACCGTCAAGACTTTTCCCGAAATACCATTGCTTGTGAGTATTTTGCAGTATCCTGTCTGAAAGGTCATTTATTATTGTATACCCGAATATATGGCTGTGAACTTCATCAGGTACAATACCTTTCACATCATCTGCCAGAATTATGCCAAGTTCGGTTTCATAATCAAAAGCAGATGAAATATCATAAAGCGGTACTGCTCCGCCGTGATGATTGGCAAAGCTTACTCTCTTAGAGAAATATACTGCTTCTTCCGTCTCTGTATTCTTAATATCTCCCGGATAGTAATAGTTTTTTGCAATACATATCACGTCCTGAAGCGGTACTGGTATTGGAGAAATTATCTCGTATCCGTCATCAGCAAGCAATATTCCTTCAGAAATGATCTTTTCTGTGTCATAATGACCGGTTATAAGTTCATTCATATCCCTGACAGAGTTTTCAAGGGAGTAAAAACGTCCGCTGTCTGACAAAGCGGCTACCTTTTCTCTGCCCTCAGATATTACAGTATACAGTTTCATTGTCAGATCACTCCTTTCAGTCGGCTGCATCTCTTGCAGAAGTCATTACGATCAAGAATTATTATCTCCGGCGTCTTGTCTGATATAACACAATAAGCAATCTCATTATCTGCACAGGAATACATATACAGATCATCCATTCTGTTTATGCCGTTTCTTCCGACGAATCCTGCAAAAGATACTTCCTCTGCGCTATGATTAAGACCTTTCCCGAGGTACTTGCCGTATGCTTCCTTGAAAGTCCATATACGCATAAATTCCGTTACATCATCAGAAGCGGCAGATACTTCTTGCGGTGTCATGATCATTTCTGCAGCAGTTTTTATTGCCGGTTCGTTCTCCTGTATATCACAGCCGCATCTGCTTCCATATGAACACATCACCGCACCGCTGCTGTGTGAAAGGCTGAAAATATCAGTATCCGGAAGAAAATACGGCTTTCCGTAAGCATTTGTTCTCAGCTCAGGTATATCAACGATACCGGTAGTTTCAGAAAAAGCTATCCTCAGTAAAAGAAAAGCAAGTACGCTTGTACGTCTGTCTCTGAAAAACTTATACTGCATAGCCTTATGAAAACGACTCTCAGGAAGCAGTTTATACCACTTCCTGAGTTCTTCTTCGGATATTGCTTCAAAGTCACGGAATATATACGTCCGGCACATATCAGAGTACAATGAATTCACAATCGTCCTCTTCTTCCGCAGAACCCTCTACATTTTCTGTATCTCCGACACCTATAAAGCCGAGAAGTGCGTTTACAGAATTATATTTCACCAGATCCTGTGCTGTTATGCTGCACCTGAATATCTCGTTGATCTTAGGTATGAGCGCAGCTGCTTTTGCGGAGTTTCCGCCTATTGTGAAATAAGCGTCGTCTGCTGATAATTCAGAGATCTTTACGCCAAGATTATCCGCCCACATATAGATCATCATACGCTGTTCGTCAGAAAGCTCCCCTTCATCAGTATGTCTGTCCGCTGAAGCCGATAACATATCACGGACATTGTATTCACCGTCTGAAAATCTCCTCAAAAGCACCTTTTTGTCGATCTTTCCAAGAGGTGTCCTCGGAAATTCACTCCGCTCAATGTACACGATGTATCTGAAACCGAACGAATATCTTATCCTCAGTTTTTCAAGGATAAGGTCTGTCACCTCATCCTCTGAAATGCCGTCCGGACGCTCTGAGAACACCACAAGTTCATCCGCCTGTGTCTCGTTATTCTTTACCGCATAGACTCTTAACGTGAGACTGAGACCTTTCTGTGAAAGCTCATCCTGTATGAAAGCTGTTATCTCCTGCAGGGATATATTCACACCGTTCTGGATGAAATTTTCGGCAGAACGTCCGCAAATGACTATCTCACCGTTCTTCCATACACCTATATCGCCTGTCCTGAACCAGCCGTCAGATGTGAAGCAGAGAGAGTTGTCGAAATTTATATAGCCCGAGAAAACAGGCTCGCCGCGTACTTCGATATCTCCCTCGATATCATCATCGATTACTGTCTTTCCGTCGTTTACAATGCGTATCTCATAACCGCTCGTTACTTCACCGACAGATACCGAGTTTCTGTAACGGTTTTCGCCGAATTTTCTTGTAAATGTCATGCCCACAGCCACTTCGGACATTCCCCATATCGGTATCATAGCGTTCTGACGCAGACCTTTGCCGCCGAGCATTTCCATACACTTCAGCGACGTTAATACATTGATAGCCTCTCCGCCGTTCATGAACTCATACATCTTATCAAGATAGACGTCCATACCGGCAATCTTGTTTTCTGCTTCAAGAAGCATAGTAAAGGCGAAATTAGGTGCCCAGCTTACATTTGTACCGAACCTGTCAAGTTCCGAAAGCCACGAGGTAATATCAGCAAGCACATTTACAGGTGATATGTGTACCTGCTCCGAGCCGAGCATAAGCGGCATAATGTGGAAAATAATAAGCGGTACAACGTGTTCAAGCGGGAACCAGTTAAGGAATGAATGGCTGTCGTTATAATCAAGGAACGAGTTGTCGGAAAGCATTCCTGCAATTACATTTCTGTGAGTCAGCGGTGCTCCCTTAGGATCACCTGTACTTCCTGATGTAAACACGATAAGCGCTGTGTCATCCGGCTTTGTATCATTCACTGGGGACGTTCCCTTTACAGCAGATGAAGCCAGTTCGCTGAACCTCATAACTTTCTTATCAGGGAAAAGCCTGCTTACAGAGGGAAACTCCATATCACCGCAAAGTATCAGCGGAGCACCGGTTATCCTTGCTATCTTCCCAAGCTTTATAACATCCTGCTTTTCGTCTGAATAAACTCCGTCAAGGGGCGGAGTGACGGGAACAGCAGTTCCGCCTGCAAGTATGACCGACCAGAAAGCCCTTATGAATTCTCCTGTATCAGCTATTGAAATAATCACTCTGCCGCCCTTGCTTATTATGCCCTGAAGCGCTGCTCCTGCGGCAGCTGCCTGTTCTCTTAGTTCACCATAAGTCAGGACAGACGTGTTGTTACTTTTATCAACAGTTATTATCTTCTTTTCCGGAAACGGATGCGTGAGAAGTATATCCGGAAGTGTATAGTTTACCATAGTATTCTCCTTCAAGCAATGGTCTCTTTGATGATATCTGTAATATTCCTCAGCTTATTATGTATGAAGAAATGGTTCCCTGTCATCTTATGTACAGTCCAGTCATCTGTCATAAATCTGAGCAGACGGATATTCCTGTAAGGCATAGCCTTGTCTTCCTCCGACGCAAATGACACTATCGGGCAGCCAACTCTTTCAAACATACCGGCAGCTTTTTCGAGCAGCAGATAGTCGTTTCTGATTATCGGCAGAAATGCTTTGCGGTATTGCTCCGAAGAAAAAGTATCATCAGACGTTCCGCCTATGGACATAAGGTAAGATATAAGTGTATCCTCTTTCAGTTCACTTACTTTTTCCTCTCTGTCGCTGAATATGGAAGATGCTCCCATAAACAGGACTTTCGGAGATATGCCGTGCTTTTTCTCAAGTTCAAGAACTGTTCTGTAAGCTATTACGCCGCCCATGCTGTATCCGAAAACTGCAAAGGGCTTGTCAGCCATCGAAGCTATCACACCTGCAACCTTTGAAGCAATTTCGTTTATATCACTGCAAAGAGGTTCTTTGCGTCTGTTTTCTCTTCCGGGAAGCTGTACTGCACATATTTCCACATCGTCACCGAAATAATTCTCCCAGACTGAATACAGCGATGCTCCCGAACCTGCATAAGGCAGACAGAATATCCTGAACTTACAGTCATTTTTCCGCTTTATGACATTGAGCCATCGGTTAAGTTCATCAGGCATTTGCTCTCACCTCATACTTTTTCCATATCTCACTTTTAAGCAGCTTGTAATCCTTTTTCTTCATATAATTCCGTGGTATCTCGTCCAGTTTAACAAAACGTCTCGGTGCTTTCATCAATCCGATCCTTCTTGCGAATTCGCCCTTTAATGCTTCAATATCGACCTTTCTGCCGTTCTTTTCGGTGTAGAACAGAACAGGTATCTGTCCGAGAACGCCCTCAGTGTCCTTTACACCTACGCAGGCGCATTCTCCGAGTCCGTCCACACTGACAGCTATCTCCTCTATCTCAGAGGGAGCGACCTTTTCACCGCCGACATTGATGATGTCGTCAGCGCGTCCAAGCATATAGAAATAGCCGTCCTTGTCACGCCATACCATATCCTTTGTTATAAGCCAGCCGTCACGGACAGAATCGCTGTAAAGCTCCTCCTGATTCCAGTAACCCGAGAATATCATATCACCGTATATTGCCAGTCTGCCCGTATTCTCCTGACCGTATCCGTCTATGAAATCATTCTTTTCATCAGACCATATCTCAAGTATGGTATCACCGATGCTTCTTCCCAGAGCTGTAATCTTGTCCTTTCTTTCAGACACATCAATAAATACACAGCCGCCGCTCTCAGAGGAACCCCATGTATTGTGAATGTGCGTATCCGGCAGCAGTTCCGTAAGCTTTTCACGGAGATACACAGGTGCAGCACCGGCGCTGAATTCAATATATCTCAGTCCGGAAAAGGCGGCCTTTACGCCCTCCTCGCCGGCTTCACGGAGTATGGATTCCATAGTTGCAGCAACGCATACCATAGCAGTACATCTGTTATCCTCGATGCTTTTCTTTATAGCATCATAGAACACCGCACCGCTCTGTATCACAGCAGTTCCGCCGACTTCAAATACAGCCCTGAGAACTCTCATACCGAATGAGTGATTAAGAGGAAGCGGTATCAGTACGCGGTCACTGTGCGTCATACTCATTCCCTCAACCGTATTATCGGTGTTGGCGCTAATGTTCTTGATCGTATGATAGCAGGCTTTTGGCTTGCCGGTAGTACCTGTGGTAAATATGATCTCACTTGGAGAATCATTATCTCTTTTGCAGCGTTCTGCTGAAATATTCCAGCTTTCTGCGCCCTTTACAATATCGGAATAGGACACTGCCTTTACAGAATCTGCCGACTGTGCCGAATGGCACACGAAAAGCTTTGCTTCTGTCTTTTCTGCAAGATAGCTGAGCAGTTCAGGCTTTATTCCTCTTTCTACAGGTGCCGTAACAGCACCTGCATATTGAAGCGCAAGATATACTATAACGTAATCCGCATCAGATACAGCTTCAAGTATTACTCTGTCGCCGCGCTGTATACCGATAGTTTTGAGATATCCTGCTGCAACAGGTATTTTTTCGGAAAGCTCACTGTATGTAAGCGATGATTTTCTGTCTGTAACAGCCGTATGATCGCCGTATTTTTCTGCGCTCTCAGATATATAGTCAATAACAGTTTTTCTGGAAACCTCTCCAAGCAAAGATGCAGTCTGCACTTAATTCACCCTCCTGAAAAATCACATTACGCTGCAAGAATGACCGCAGCCAGTTTTTCTATAGTCTCATTATCATAGAGTTCAAATATATCAAAGCTTTTGTTGAAATGCTCGTTTATAACGCCTGACATAGCCTGCATGATAAGCGAATTACCGCCAAGTGCAAAGAAATTGTCAGTGTGTGATATGCCGTTCACACCAAGCTGTTTTCCCCATACCTCTTCAAGGAAATTCTCCGCATCAAGCTGCTCGGGAGTCTTCTCTATAACTCTTTTTTCAGCTGCTGTCTGTGATATGGCAGCAACAGAAGAAACCTCTTCTTCATCAGCTTCGCCGTCACTTACAGCGCCCTTATTAAGTGAAACAGCCGCTTCAAAATCCTTTGGTTCAAACAGTTCCATAACTATGATGCCGCTGTCAGAAAGTTTCTCCTTCAACGCACTGTTATGACTGAAATCAAAAACAACAGCTACACCGTTTCCGGCGGCTTTACGTATTGCTTCAAGCTTTCCCGTATTGATACCGCCTGCTGAAACAGAAGCGCTGTCCAGGGTATCAAGCAGTTCCTCCCTGTCTATCCAGCCGCGCAGGTATCTGTATTCAGCTCTGCAAATTTCATCGGCGATAACTATATCGGGTGTTATGCCATTTTCAGCAAGTGTCCTGTACATCGCCAGCTTGTAGTCAGCATCTATGTTGCCCGATTCGGGCACAAAAGCCTTTTTAAATACAGGAGATGCGTAAGGCATGGCTGAAAGGTCAACATCGCTTATATCCTCTGAATCCATATAGAATATCTTTTTGAGGTTCTTTGATGCGAGTATCATCTTTGCAAGAGGCGAAAGTATAACGCTCTGTATCTTCTTTTCCTGCACGGCTTCCCTGGCAGGTTCTTCATCGTTCCTGAACCAGAACGGTCTGCGCTCAAATGCGTATCCCGTCAGCGGAACTTTTACAGCATTTGTATTCCTGTAAAGTTCATTCCATTTTATATCATTTCCTGCGCTGTACCATATCCTTATCAGTTCAGCAAATCCCTCAGCCGACGAAGCATTAACAACGGTGATATTGCTGCCGTTATCCATATCGCAGAGTACGCCGCCGTCAGAAAGATCGACTACAAGCAGCTTATTCTTCGACTTCGCCGCGAGCTTTTCTATCTGTGCTCTGTAAGCTGAATAGTCGCTGTTCTGAGGATTATCTGAAATTATGCTTGAAAGCTCATCTGCCGTGATCTTACCGTCTGAAATATCAAGTGCGGCTCTTGAGACCTTATCTACAAGTGCTGTGCTGCACTTTATGCCAATGCTTTCGATAAAACGGTAAAGAGCCGTCTTTCTTCTGAGTGCGTCATCGCCGATGTCAGAGCATACGAATTCCGAAACTGCCGGGAACTGCTCTGTTATCGCGTCAGATGTAATATCTCCGCCCTCATTCTTGGCTGCAAATACTACCTTGTATTCTGTTTTCTCAGATGAATGTCCAAATTTTGATTCTTCTTCAAGCGATTTGCAAAGCTCAGCCTTATCTGATGCCTTTATAACCGTTCTGAACGCAAAATCATCACGGCCTGTATTCAGAGTATAGGCAATATCCTCAGCGCTGTACCCTTTTTCGGAAATATCTGCCGCAAGTCTGCTGCACATTTCTTTCAGCGCATTCTCCGACCTTGCCGAAAGCTTGTATGCTCTCATGATACCGCTGTCGCTTTTCTCGGTAACAGGTCTGTTTTCAACCACGATATGCGCATTGCAGCCGCTGAGCCCGAAAGAGCTGATACCGGTCATACGCTTATCGCTTTTATTCCAGTGCTTTGTTTCGTGAAGTATCTCAAGCCCTGTATCTTCAATATGTATCATATTGCTCAGCTTATCCATACCGACAACGGGATAGGTCTCGCAGTTCTCATATCCCATCATTACCTTGATGAACGAGGACATTCCCGAAGCAGTTACAAGATGTCCGATATTTGATTTGACCGAGCTTACAGGCAATTTCTTATCTGTGATATTATGCTTCTTTATTGCATCGGTAAGTCCGCCGACCTCAACTGCATCACCAAGAAGTGCTCCGATACCGTGTGCTTCGATCTCAGTCAGCTGAGAAACGTTTATACCGTTCCATGCATTGATGACCACATCTCTCTGAGCGTCCGTACTCGGCATTGACACGCTGCTGCATCTTCCGCCGTCGCTGTTCACATTGCAGCTCCTGATTATACCGTAAATATGGTCGCGATCCCTTTCAGCATCTTCAAGACGTTTCAGCAGAACATATCCGCCGCCCTCGCCTATAACAGTTCCATCAGCTTTCTCATCAAAGGCATGGAGCTCATATTCAGGCGACATAATACCAAGTATGTCATACATATTGTCCCCTGCTTCGAGCGGCTCAACATACACTATAACGCCTCCGACAACGGCTGTATCAATATCGCCGAAACGGAGTTTTTCGCAGGCTGTGTTTATTGCTGCCATTGAAGACGAACAGCCTGAATTCATAGTGATGTTCTCGCCTCTGAGGTCAAACATATAGCCTATGCGTCCGCTGAGCATATACGGTTCGCTTCCGATTATGGAAGTGGAACTCTGACGCTTTATGTATTTGTTGTAGTCACTTGCGCCGCCGGCAACGAATACACCGCAGTTCGCTCCTCTGAATCCTTCAAGAGAATATCCTGCATCGTATATCGCATCTGCAACGAGTTCCATGCTCATTCTCTGTTCAGGACTCATAAGCCTTGCTTCACGGTTGGTTATGCCGAAAAACTCATTGTCGAACATATCAACATCCTCGATATATCCACACTTCATATATTTCCTGTCACGGTCAGCGTTCATAAGTCCCATACGCTTTTCCGATAATTCTGAAACTGTACACCTCTTGCTGTCAAGCAGTTTCCGGAACTCTTTAAGATCAGCTGCTCCGGAAAACTTTCCGCTCATACCTATAACTGCTATATCATATCTCTCCATAATACCACCTCAGCTGCTTGATTCAGATCGCTATAAGCTCTATCCCCTCACTGTCCTCAGCAAGGTCAACATTTTCAATATTTATATCGCTTCTCATATACTCACCGAAAGTCTTATCCGGGTAGAGCTCCATAAATCTTACTGCAAGCATAATATTGTCACGTATGCTCCTGTAATGATGTCCGTATTTCTTTGTACTGCCGATGAGATTGACAGTTTTCCTGTCTCCTGCCGGCATGATCATTACCATTATGGTATCCTTCTGACACAGTCTCATTATCGCCTGAGTATTGAGATCCGCCTGAAAATCTATCAGCTTGCCGTTAAATGTAAGATCACCGGCTATATCACCCATGCTTTCGTCAATTATCAGCAGCGGCAGATTGCAGACAGTATCAGCTGCAGCATGATGATTAAGGTAGCCCTCACCGATCTTCTTTCGCATCGTTCTTTGAAGTTCAGCTATCGTCATATCATTATCCATAACAATGCGGCTGCTGAGTATACGCATAAGCATTCCTGCTGTATTTCTGTATTTCTCCTCTGAACGGTTTGATATAACGTAATTTGACGCTGTATCATAATCACCTGTATGCTTTGCATAAGCCATCTGTACGGCAAGCATCATAACATTGAAAACACTTGTCTTGTTTCTTTCTGCCACACGTTCAAGGAGTGCATTGTCAAAACAGGCTATCGAATCCTCTTCTTTCCAAACAGCTGCTTTTTTCTTATCAGCCGGCAGACGCTTTCTCTTGTAAGTTGCAAACTCATTCTTCCAGTATTCAAGCTCTTTTATTCCGGCTTCACTTTTCAGAAAGGCATTTTCTTCCTCGATAAAATCTCCGAATGTCGCAAGCCTTGTACCCGGAGTTTCTGTTCCGTTGTAATACCTCATAAGTCTTGCAAGTATAGATGTGAAAGCACCAAAATCATAGAAAATATGAGAGCCGAGGAACATCAGAACGTGCATATTGTCATCCAGCTTCAGAAGCCTGAACTGTGTCTGCTCAAATTCCGGATCAAAATAGTTAAGATCAGATTTTGCATCCTCAATGAGCATTTCCTTAACAGCTTTCATCTTATCAATGCGGTTCTTTCCGGGAACATCAGATATTGAAAGTGTAAACCTGTAATCATCTTTTTCAACAAGATAATAGCCGCCTTTTTCCTTGCTGATATATGATCTTAAAAGAGGCTCATCCTCAAAAAGCTGCTGCAAGCTCCACTCCAGACGTTCAGTGTCAAGCGTGCCTTCAAGAGGGATACTGAATGCAAGATTCATCATTCTTATCATCTCTTTCATTCCAAGCCTGCCAAGATAATCATACACAAGCACAAACATCTCAGGAACACACCTGTAATTTGTCTGCACCGGCGGAAGAAATTTGCTTAAAGGGAAACTCATCATCGAATACTTTTTCATATTAACCACCTTATTATTCATTTGCCTTCATACACTCAGCCATATTCAGCTTTCTTAGAGTTCTTGTGAACAGAAGATTTATCAGATAAGAGCATACAACAACTGCTGCAAAACTGATCAGATAAGACCTCAGGTAAATTACGACTGCGAAGTCCTGACTGTCACCGCCTGATGTGAACATATAGTTCAAAACGATACGTCCGAAAGGCATTCCAACTATACAGCCTATCATTGTCATCCACATATTCTGAGCGGTCATTATCTTTCTCAGCACACCCTTTTTGATACCGCATACTTTAAGCGTTGCAAACTCCTTCTGACGTTCATTGAATGAAAGAATAGCTGAATTATAGATCACAATGAACAGTATCGCGAGCGTCATAATGACGAAAGAAAGGATTATTACATAATACATCTGCAATCCGTTGTCCCATGATTCTTCAAGATCTTCTTTTGATGCGATATCAGTTACAGAATCATAGCTTCTTTCCCCGGCATCCTCATCTGTAACGCAGACAAAGGGATCAAATTCTCCTCCGCCGGCTTCATAAGTCGTTCTGAGCATTGAAATGCCCTGAACGCCGATACTTCTGCTTATACTGCCGACCTTGCTTTCAGTCCATTTATCATCACCGTATTTTTTCCACATAAAACTGTCGCCTTTTTTCAGACCGGCTTTATCTGCAAGAACACTTGTAAGTGAAACTTCGCCGTCTGACAGCTCATAAACCTTTGTATCCTCGTCGGTGATATTGTAAAGCCCCTTTCCCTCTGTAACAGTTACATTGGCATTATAGCTCTTCTCACTTGTGTCGGAGGACTTGAGTTCGATGCCGCTTATCATTACCAGTTCACCGTCAAGATCATCTCTCACGCTTTCTTTTTCAGCAAGTTCAGCTTCTGATCTGAAAGTAAGCTGGTACTCGAATTGCTGTATCTTATCGAAATTCCACTTCTTCATATTGTCAAGAGTGTCCAGACAGCCAAGAGCTGACGCTGTAAGCAGCATACTTCCGACTATGCCCACAAGAACTGTTCCGTTTCTGACTTTGTTTCGCGTCATATCACGCAGATTGTACTGAAGTGAGAATTTCAGCTTGTCCCAGAATGGCATTCTCTCGAATATGCACTTTTTCACCTTTTTCGGAGCACGGGGATAGAGGATATCCCTTGTCGGCATATTGATTATCCTGCGGCAACTCATATATGCTGCAAGAACGCATATCACAACAAGTGCCGCCGAAACAACATAAAAGCTTGCCGAGTATCCGCAGCTCCACTCAGGCATTGTGAATGTCAGTGCCATAAACTTGCCCATAAGCGAGCCGAACAGAGTCGGACCGCCGATAAGTCCGCAAAGGCATCCTGTAAATGATAACAAGAAGCTGAAATACAGGTACTGCATCATTATCTTGCGTTTCTTTACGCCAAGAGCCTTCATAGTACCGATCTGCATACGGGATTCATTTATTATCCTTGACATCGTGGTTATAATTATCATCAGAGCGATAACTACAAATATCGCAGGGAAAACATATGCAAACATCTCATGCTGCTTTATCTCATCGTCAAGCATTTTGATGCCCTGTATATCCTCTCTTGCAAGGACACTCACAAATGAACCGCTGAGTTTTTCGCCTGCAAGCTTTCTTATCTCATTGATATCATCAGTTTCAGCGATCAGTATAAGCTGATCCATTTCCATTCCTTTTTCAGAAATGTTTCCCTTCACCGCATTATATTCATCAACCGAAAACGCATTGACCGGTATATATGCAAAACCGATATTTGAAAAATCAGGCTCGGTATCATTATCAGCCTTGTAGTATTCATATTCAGGGCTCATAATAAGTCCGCGTATCTTCTGTGTAATGCTTACGCCCTCATATTTCAGAGTATATTCATCACCGGTTGATATACCGTTTTCCTCGGCATAGCGTGAATTCAGCCATATGCCATTATCAGCGGCAGGATCGAACTCTTCACCCTCAACGATATACGGCTTGCTTACCTTGTTTTCACTTTCGATATACAGATATATCTTGTTATTGCTGCTGTCTGTTGTATCTATCTCCCTTCTCAGCTGAGCCGAGACTATTTCAGGGCAGTCACATAGAGTGGCAAGCTGTTCCTCTGAAAATTTTCCGTATATCCAGAAATCCGCAAGAGCAGTCTCATCATGGTATTTCTTTCTGTCGTTCTTAGTGCCTATATTTGAGCTTGTGAAGCCTGTAAAGCAGGCAACTGCCATAAATGACAGAAATACGATAGAAATAATAGGAAAAAGATTTTTTCTTGAATCACGCAGAAGTTTTTTCAGAAATATCATAATTCAAGTTCCTCCACAGGAAGCGGATCAGAATTTATCTCAATACTCTGTACCTGTGCATTTTTCATTCGGATTACCTTATCTGCACTCTGAGCAATATTCGCATTATGTGTAACGATAACAAGAGTTTTGTTATGCTCACGACAAACATCATACATCAGCTTCAGAACCTTTTTTCCTGTATCGGAATCCAGTGCGCCGGTAGGTTCATCACCCAGGATTATCGGCGGATTTTTGGCAAGCGCCCTCGCTATTGATACTCTCTGCTGCTCTCCGCCCGACATCTGTGAGGGAAACTTCTTTTTCTTAGCAAGCAGTCCCACTGCTTCAAGCATTTTTTCGGGATCAAGTGGCTTTTCAACTATCTCATTCACAAGATTTACATTTTCATATGCTGTAAGACCTGTGAGCAGATTATAGAACTGAAACACAAAGCCTATCTCATAAGCACGGTAATCAGACATCTGCGAATCATTGTAATCCGTAATATCTTTGCCGTTTACAGTTATCTTTCCCTTGGTAGGACTGTCGATACCGCCTATCATATTCAGTACAGTAGATTTTCCTGCACCTGACTGACCAAGTATGACAACGAATTCACCTTCATTGATCTCGAAATTCACGTCCTTTACAGCGTAGAACATATTCTCGCCTTCACCGTATGAACGAAATACGTGTTCAAACTTTATCATTTCCTTACTCATATCTTCCTCCATTGTTTGCGCAATCTAACACTTAGCAAAATAAAAACATCTGCCATAAAACACAGCAGATGCAATAAACTTATATACTGCCGTTTGCAGCTATCATTTATCACACGATTATCACGTTTATCATTATACAAACACAGTATTTCAAAGTCAATACCGGACAATGCATATCTGCCATTTGAACAAAATTAAAAGTAAAGTCGAAATCAATATATGTTAGTATAATAAAACAAATTAAGATTTAAAGAAAAATGAGTAAACTAAGGCTAACAAATAGTATTATATTATTGTCAGCTTGAAAAACAGCAGATTGACCAAGTAGAATGCCGTTCAGAGGAATCCACTCCCTCCCCGGCTGGATATTTTGAATATTTTCAGTGTAAGGTTCTAAACTTTCTTAGCTTCGCGAAAAGGTCACACCAGTTTTTCACATTTTGCACACGGGACAGAGAACATTCAGCCGAAAATAAGAAAAGCTCGCCTGCATAGACACAGGCGAGTTTTCTCGTAATAGGTTTTATGTTATGGGAGGTGGATTACTTTTTTACGTTGAAAGCGCCCATACCCGGATAGCAGGCAGAAGCTCCCAGCTGCTCCTCGATACGGAGGAGCTGATTGTACTTAGCCACACGCTCAGAACGTGAAGGCGCACCGGTCTTTATCTGGCAGGTGTTAAGAGCAACTGCGAGGTCAGCGATAGTAGTATCAGCAGTCTCACCGGAGCGGTGTGAAGAAATAGCTGTATATCCAGCCTTGTGAGCCATTTTGATAGCTTCGAGAGTCTCGGATACAGAGCCGATCTGATTGAGCTTGATGAGAATAGAGTTGCCTGCGCCGAGAGCGATACCCTTGGAAAGACGCTCTGTGTTTGTTACGAAGAGGTCGTCGCCGACGAGCTGGACTTTATGACCGATCTTAGCAGTCATCTTCTGCCAGCCTTCCCAGTCTTCCTCGTCGAGACCGTCCTCGATAGAAATTATGGGGTACTTGTCAACGAGAGCTTCCCAGTGAGCGATAAGCTCATCGGAAGTGAACTCCTTGCCGGACTTGGGCTGCTTGTAGAAGCCCTTGCCCTTTTCACTCTTCCACTCGGAGGAAGCAGCGTCCATAGCTATCATGAAGTCCTTACCGGGTTCAAATCCGGCAGCCTTGACAGCTTCGAGTATCTTTTCGATAGCTTCTTCGTCGCTTGTGAGCTTGTTGGGAGCAAAGCCGCCCTCATCACCGACAGCAGTAACGTCGCCCATATCCTTGATGAGCTTCTTGAGTGTGTGGAACACCTCTGCACACCAACGGAGAGCCTCGCTGAATGAAGGAGCACCGACAGGCATTATCATGAATTCCTGTGTGTCAACAGCACTGTCAGCATGAGCACCGCCGTTGAGAATGTTCATCATCGGAACGGGAAGCTTTGTGCCCTGAATACCGCCGAGGAATCTGTAAAGCGGGATGTCGAGTGAAGCAGCAGCTGCTCTTGCACAGGCAATAGAAACAGCGAGGATAGCATTTGCGCCGAGCTTTGACTTATCCTTTGTGCCGTCAGCCTTGATCATAGCTGCGTCGATAGCGTAGATGTCGGAAGCGTCCATACCTGTGATAGTTTCAGCGATGACAGTGTTGATATTTTCAACAGCCTTTGTCACGCCTTTTCCGAGGTAGCGCTCACCGCCGTCGCGGAGCTCAAGAGCCTCAAATTCACCGGTAGAAGCACCGCTGGGAGCAGTACCTCTTGCAACAGTACCGTCAGCAAGAGTTATCTCAGCCTCAACGGTAGGATTTCCGCGGGAGTCAAGTATCTCGCGTCCAACGACTTTTTCAATTTCTAAATAGTCCATAATATTCTCCTATGATATATATTTAATGTGACTTAACACATTATTGGCGTCAGCAGGCTCTTTTATGCAAGGAATTCGCTCTATTCCCCGATTCACGAAGGGAGCCTGCTTAATGATTTATTCGCGTTAGGTTAACCTAACGAATTTATTATATCATTGGACTTTGGCAAAGTCAACGGAATTATAAATGTTTGTATAAACTAACAAATACTAACGCTTTTTTGCTGATATTCAAGCGAAAATGCCAAACTATTTCCAAAAGGATTGACACGCAGGCAATATAGACTATAATATTGTTTAGTGATGCTAACAACTTAGCTGACATCTATCAGGAGGGAGAATTACTATGGGACTGATGAAGAAGTTTTTTAATCAGACAAGAAAACCCGAAGGCACTCTGGGAAAGATGATGCTCTCGGGAATGAACTCAGGCCACGCAAAGCTGGCTGACTGGGGCTTTGAGCATCTGCCGGAGCTCTCACCGCAGAAGGCAGCCGACCTCGGCTGCGGTGCAGGCAGAAATGCAGGTGAGCTTCTGAAGAAATATCCTCATGCGTCTGTTACCGCCATGGACTACTCCTCGCTTTCCGTACAGAAGGCAAAGGAGTACAATCAGGCAATGATTAGTGCAGGCAGGTGCAGAGTCTTGCAGGGCGACGTATCAAAGCTGCCGCTTGAAAAAGACAGTTTCGGACTTGTTACAGCCTTCGAAACTATCTACTTCTGGCCGGGACTGGAGAATTGTTTTTCGCAGGTCGCAGGCATACTGAAAGAGGGCGGATATTTTCTTATATGCAACGAATCAGACGGCACAGACAAGACCAGCAAGAAGTTTGAGTCCATAATCGACGGTATGCACTGCTATACTGCTGCCGAGATAACAGCTGCTCTGAGATCGGCAGGATTTTCAGAAGTAAAGGCGGCTCATCACTCTTCAAAGCCGTGGATAACTGTAATAGCAAAGAAGTGAAACATATCAGAGAAAACGGCTGAAAAGCCGCTATAAATTTGTACGCAGGTTAGCTTTAGCTAATTGGAGGTTGAGAGTATGACATGGCTTGCTGAAAATATCATGTCTGTTATACTGTTGCTTGGACTTGCCGTGATAGTGTTTCTTATTATCAGAAGCAAGCTCAAAGCAAAAAGATCGGGTAAAGGCTGCGGCTGTGGGTGTTCAGGCTGCTCCGGATGCAGCGGCTGTACACCGGTTAAACATCAAGATGATAAAGTTGGAGGAAAGAAATGAAGCTTACGGAAACAACTGCGGATATGCAGGGATGTATAAGGTCCGTCAAAGGTGACGACCATTTCATGAACCGTATCACATCTATCGGAATAACGGAGGGAACGCTGTTTCAGACCGTCAGAAATGATAAGAAGATGCCTGTGCTGATATACCTCAGGGAAACCCTTATCGCTCTGAACAGAACAGATGCGGAAAGAATAGAGGTGGACAAGAGATGAGCAGCATAGCTTTACTGGGACAGCCTAACTCCGGCAAGTCCACTATCTATAATAACCTCACCGGTTCACGTCAGCACGTCGGCAACTGGGCAGGTAAAACCGTCGAAAAGAACGAGGGAAGCTATACCTATAACGGCACAAAGTTCTCCGTTACCGACCTGCCGGGAAGCTACGGCCTCTCAGGAAATTCTGATGAGGAGATCATCACTACGGATTATATCAAGTCCGGAAAAAGCGAGCTTATCGTTGTCCTTGTGGACGCTTCACAGCTCGAGAGAAGTATGTTTATGCTTGCGGAGTTTTCAAGACTCGACAAACCGGCTCTGCTCGTTCTCAATATGATGGACGTGGCAGACGGAATGGGCAAAAAGATAGATCACAAGAAGCTAGAAAAGAAGCTCGGAATACCTGTCCTGCCGTTCAATGCGACGGATTCCAAGGACTATGACAAGCTGAAAAAGCTGATAGCCGATGAGCTGAAAACTCCACATAAACTGGCAGTTCCGGCGCCTTTGCAGCAAGTTGACGTAAGGACGGACAGCAAGGTAAAGTTTGAGTGGGTAAGCAGCCTTATCGCTGATGTCACAAAGACTGAGAATACAGTCTATAAGATGTCTAAATTCGACCGCCTCATGACAAGACCTGTTCTCGGCAAGGTCATCAGTATAGGAGTAGTTCTCCTTGCGTTCCTTGTGGCTATGCTCATTATGATACCTTTCGGAGCTATAGGTCAGATGATACCGACTATCCTGCACGATCCTGTTGATAAACTGCTGACAGGCTGGAACGTTCACCCGTGGATTGTTTCGATATTCAGCACGATGATACCTAACGTGCTGTATTTTACCATATCCATGGCGAGCTTCGTGCTTGGCGTCAATGTCGTATTCGGCTATCTTGAGGAAACAGGTTTCCTTGCCCGTGCTGCATATCAGTTCGACGGTCTGCTCTCAAAGCTCGGACTGCAGGGCAAAGCTATCTGCCCGATGCTTATGGGCTTCGGCTGTACTATCGGCGGTGCCTGCGGTACAAGAGTAATGGACAACTGGGGACAAAGAATGCTGGCAATGTCTATCGTATGGGCTATCCCCTGCGCTTCTATATGGTCTATCGTTCCGGTCATATCGGGAATGTTCTTCACCTGGTGGCAGACTATGCTCGTATGCCTTGGTATCCTTGCATATGTAGTCGTTACAATGATAATAGTTTCAAAGGTGTTCAGCAAGAAGCTCTCACCCAAGGAAACAAGAAGCGGTATGATAATGGAGCTCCCGCCCTATCACAAGGCTCATTGGAAGCACATCTTCAAGGAAGCATTTTTAAAGGCATGGGACATCTTCAAAAGAGCAATGGGAACTGTTACTCTTGTTTCTGTACTCTTTTACGTTCTGTCATTCAGCAAGGACGGCAATGTGGACAACAGTCTGCTGTACCGTCTTGGTACTGCTATCGAGCCTGTTACCAAGTTCTTCGGAATGGGCTGGCAGACCTTCATGGCTTTCGTCAGCGGTGCATTTGCAAAGGAAGCTGTTCTCGGTACGCTGAATGCTGTATTCATGGGAGACAGTTCACTTCTTGACGCAACTTTCTTCTCCAAGACTTCAGGCACGGATACAGATATGCTCGGTTCGGCTATGTCCAACAGCATTAATCCTGCCGAAGCACTCGCATTCATGTTCGCAACTACATTCAATATTCCCTGTATCATGGCTCTTTCCACGACCTACAAGGAATCTCACTCGTTAAAATGGACAGTAAAGATAGCTCTGTTCTATGTAGGCAATGCGCTTATGCTCTCCTGCATTGTGTATCACATAGCTTCTATCTTTGTGTGACAAAGCAACAGTAATATAAAAAATAAGGCAGAGGGATTTCAACCTCTGCCTTTGTTCTTATACCGGCGATGTGGATTTTGTAGATTTTCAGTGTAAGGTTTAAAACTTTCTTAGTCTCGCGAAAAGCTTACACCAGTTTTCTACATTTTCTACACTTATCGCTGATTGACCGGTATACAGGCTTTTGTCACAACTGTCACCCGACAGCTTGCCTGAATGTGACAAGCTATTCATTAACTAAAGAGCTTACGAAGTAAAGCTGCTAACCAGCACATCACAAACACCTCCTTTCAAATAACAGTGAAAACACAAGCTGCCTGCCTTTAACCCAGCGCAACATCCAGTATCATCATCAGCGTAAATCCGACAGAAAACAGTATAACGCCGATGTTTGAATGTTCGCCCTCTGACATTTCGGGTATGAGTTCCTCGACCACAACAAATATCATGGCACCTGCCGCAAAGCTGAGCAGATACGGCATTATCGGCAGCAGCTGACTCGCAAAAAGTATAGTGAGAAGCGCTCCTATCGGTTCGACTGCACCTGACAGCACGCCGCCTGCAAATGCTTTGCCTTTGCTGTTTCCCTCTGCATGAAGCGGCATAGATATTATCGCTCCTTCCGGAAAGTTCTGTATCGCTATTCCAAGGGAAAGCGCCAACGCGCCGCCTGCGGTCATATCTGCCGAATCCGTCATAAAGCCTGCATAGACTATACCTACTGCCATTCCCTCGGGGATATTATGAAGGGTGACCGCAAGTACCATCATCGTTGTCCGCGCCAGCTTTGAGGGCAAGCCCTCTGCTTTATCGGAATTCATATGCAGATGCGGTATCAGACTGTCGAGCAGCAAAAGGAACAGTACGCCTCCCCAGAATCCTGCTGCAGCAGGCAGAAAAGCGAGCTTTCCCATGCTCTCTGACATATCCATAGCAGGGATAATAAGGCTCCATATCGAAGCGGCTGTCATAACGCCTGCGGCAAAGCCTGTCAGTGCTCTTTGGATATTTCTGCTCAGACTATGCTTCATAAAGAACACACAGCCTGCGCCAAGCGATGTACCTATAAATGGTATGATGATTCCTGTGTATATTTCTCTGTTCATTTCCCTTTCCACAAGATAACGTTATCTGCTGTGGTACGCCGATAACTTATCCCTTCCTTTAGATATAAGTTAGTATACACAAACTTATGTATACAGTATACCACATTCCGTGCAGCAATTCAAGTCTTTTGTATGTGAAAAAACGGGAATTTTCTTCACTTCACAGGAACTCACATTTCCGAATGGAGCATAAACGCTCAGCAGCTCCTGATAAGCACCGCCAGACAGCTATAATGCGTTATTAGCACAGTATATCTGTTTTGAACTTTTTGGAGCGGAAAAATTACTGTAAATATTGTATCATTAGTATAACGAAACCGTAATTTCGACTTTATAACTGAGGTGATAATATGAGATTTACAGACATTCCCTGGAAAAAGGTAGGAGTTTTTGCAGGCGGCGTACTTTTCGGAACAGCCGGTATCCGCGTTCTTTCAAGCAAGGATGCGAAGAAGTGCTACACACACGCAACTGCGGCAGTGCTTCGTGCTAAAACTGATGTTATGCAGACAGTTACAACAGTCCGCGAGAACTGTGACGACATTCTTGCCGATGCAAAGGAGATAAACGAGCAGAGAGCCTTGAAGGAAGAGGAAGCTCTTATCTCTGATTTGTCCGAAGAGATCGCAGATACAAGTGAAGACTAAACCGGAACAGGTCGCATTGGCGGCCTGTTTTTATAGGAGGATATATTATGAAATGCAAGATATTACACGAATCCAAGGGACGAATGCGTGTACGGTTCTGCATAAGCCGTATGACGCTGAAACAGGCTGATATCGCAGAATATTCACTGTCTGCCATTGTCGGAGTAAAGAGAATACAGGTATTCGACCGCACCTGCGATATAGTCATAGCATACACCTGTCCGAGAGATGAGATAATTCAGAAACTCTCGCGCTTTTCGTTCGATGACGAGCAGAACACGGCTCTTGTTCCGGAGCAGACCGGCAGAGAGCTTAACCGTCAGTATGAGAACAAGCTTGCCGGCGTTGTTATGAAGCGCTTTGTGAACAAGCTTGTCATCCCTCAGCCGATAAGAAACATCATAGCCGTTTTCAGAGCGGCAAAGTATATATTTCGCGGACTGAAATGTCTTCTGCAAGGCAAACTCGAAGTCGCTGTCCTTGACGCTACTGCCATAGGCGTTTCAATGGCACGCGGCGACTTCGGAACAGCAGGTTCGGTAATGTTCCTGCTGAATGTGGGAGATATTCTCGATGAGTGGACGCACAGGAAATCCATTGATGACCTTGCGAGAACAATGTCCCTCGGCGTTGAACAGGTCTGGACTAAAACAACCGACGGACAGGAAATCCTTGTGCCCGTGAATGAAGTCCGCAAAGGCGATCTGATGATCGTCAGAACAGGCTCAATGATACCTCTTGACGGAAAAGTCGTTTCCGGAGATGCTATGGTCAATCAGGCTTCAATGACCGGTGAATCCGTGCCTGTACACAAATCCGAAGGTGCCTATGTCTATGCAGGTACAGTCGTAGAGGACGGCGAATGTACTGTCTGTGTTGAGAATACCGCAGGCGGCGGACGTTACGACCGCATAGTGAAGATGATTGAAGAGTCCGAGAAGATGAAGTCTGCCGCTGAGGACAGGGCTTCACATCTTGCAGACAGACTCGTTCCGTGGAGCCTTGGAGGAACTCTGCTCACATGGCTTCTCACACGCAACGTCACAAAGGCGCTGTCCATACTTATGGTGGACTTCTCCTGCGCTCTGAAACTGGCAATGCCAATATCCGTGCTTTCCGCAATGCGTGACTGCAGCCGTGCCGGTATAACAGTCAAGGGCGGACGCTTCATGGAGGCAGTTGCTGAAGCTGACACCATAGTTTTCGACAAGACAGGAACTCTTACACATTCAAGTCCGAGAGTTGCTGAGGTCATAACATTCGGCGGACGTGACGAGAACGAAATGCTTCGTCTCGCAGCCTGCCTTGAAGAGCATTATCCACACTCCATAGCAAATGCAGTTGTTGCCGAAGCTGAGAAGAGAGGGCTTGTGCATGAGGAGTTCCACTCCAAGGTCGAGTACGTTGTTGCTCACGGTATTTCAAGTACGGTGGAGGGCAAGCGCGTTCTTATCGGCAGTCACCATTTCATTATCGAGGACGAAAACTGTACTCCCCCTGACGAGCGCATTTTCCGACATCTCCCCAAGGAGTATTCACATCTGTATCTTGCTATCGGAAATGAAGTCGCTGCTGTAATATGTATCGAAGATCCGCTCCGTGACGAAGCCGCCGATGTTGTTCAGAAGCTTCACGAATGCGGTATATCAAGAGTTGTTATGATGACCGGTGACAACGAACGCACGGCAAAGGCTGTTGCAGAAAAAGTCGGAGTTGACGAGTATCACGCAGAGGTTCTTCCCGAGGATAAGGCAGCATTCATACGCGCTGAACACGAAGCAGGACGCAAGGTGGTAATGATCGGCGATGGTGTGAACGATTCCCCTGCCCTGAGCGAAGCCGATGCCGGTATCGCTATAAGCACAGGAGCTGCAATTGCCCGCGAAATAGCAGATATAACCATTGCAGCCGATGATCTTTATGCTCTTGTGGAGCTGAAACGTCTGAGCAACGCCCTTATGTCCCGTATCAGCTGGAACTATCGTACTATAATCGGCTTCAACGGCGGTCTCATAGGACTGGGGGTTCTCGGTGTACTTCCGCCTGCAACTTCCGCGCTTCTCCATAACGCTTCAACGCTTGCGATAGGTCTGAAAAGCATGACGGAGTTGAAATAATGCCGCCCGCAGAACATGCACTTCGGCACATTTAGATATTGGTAGTAAAAGTAGTATTTTCAGTGTAAGGTTTCAAACTTTCTTAGTCTCGCGAAAAGGTTACACCAACTTTACTACAAATTGCACATTTTGCACAGCACTCTAAGAATTCGCCGGTATATAGCCTTTTGCGTGTCACAACCGGCATGAATGTGCATTTTGTGCATTTTCAGTGTAAGGTTCTAAACTTTCTTAGCTTCGTGAAAAGCTTACACCAACTTTGCACATTTTGCACACGGAGCTGATAATAAAACATCGGGAACAGCTTTACTGAACTGCTCCCGATTCTTTTGTGTATTTGACATTAAAAAGGAGAAAATAGTCAAATAGCAACAGATATATACTACCGTAACTCGTTTATATCCCTTTCTTATAGTTCTTCGTCTTCGTTGTCTGTTTCGGTATCAGCGCCCTCTAAAAGGTTGCGCAGCTTAAACTCAGTTTTCAGACAACGGAATTCATAACACTGTTCAAACCAACACGGACAGCCATTTTTATAAAAAGGCGTACACTCCGGCAGGAATGGACACTTTGCACATTTTTCATCTACAGGCATTGGCTTCTTCAGTTCGTCAAGCTCTGCCTTATTAGTTACTCCGTCAAAGATATTACCCCATGTCTGTTTTTCGGGGAGATGTTCGCAATTGTTGAAAACACCTTCAGGAGTTATTACAACACATTTATCCACAACGTCAGCCATACAGTAATTGGTGCGGATATGAACGCTATCATGCGCTCCGATTATATTTCTTGCGACATCTATCTTCTTTTGATAATCAGTCAGTCTGAATATCTCCTTATATAGCTCAAGGCAGCGTTCATCATGTTCCTCCTGAAACAAAGGCGCTATATAAAGTCTTATATTTTCCATGTCGCCGAACTCTGCTTTGATCTCATGCAAAAAATCAGGTATCCTTGCTATATTATCAAAATCCACATTAACGCGCAGATTTACCTTTATCCCCTCATTAGCAAGATAGTGTACAGCTTTCATAACAATATCGTAATTGTGCTTAATGGGATCATAGTAATTCTTTCGCAGAGCATAGTCTTCTCTTGCACCGTCAAGCGATACCTGAACTTTTTTAAGATTCCAGAGTTCTTTTGCTTCGTGTGCAAGTTCTCGAGTCATGAGACTTGCGTTTGTTACCATATTCGATTTATAAGATACTCCACGCTCTTTAAGTGCATTGCAAATATGACTTATTATCCTTGAATTTGCAAGAGGTTCACCGCCGAACCATCGCAGATTAACAGTATCATCATGCTTTGTTTCACAGATGTATTCAACAAGACGGTCAGCTGTTTCTGTTGTCATTGTTTTTACCGTATATCCTTCCTCATAACAGTAAATACATCTTGCGTTACAGCCCGTTGTCGGAAAAATAGTATAACTACTGAGTCCTTTTTTATTTCCTGCCATTGTTTTCAGAAGAAATACTGTCTGCTGATACTGTTTCACATCGTCATAATCGGTTTCAACGATGTAGCGTGTCACAGCAAGCTCTTCAAGTCCGTTTTCTTTTATGAAATCATAGCTTACAGGTTCTTTTTTTATCTTCTGAACAGCATTCCATTCATTTTCAGTAAGCTCTGTAACTTCAGATGTTAAAGTGTTATAAATAAGATATCTGTCATTCACCGAATAGATATATGTAAAAAGCGAAAGGCGATATTTCGCCTCAGAGCTCAGTTTTTTTCTGTTTATTATCTTTGCGACTCTATTGTCGCCTGCTTTAATTATATTCATAATTCTCCTTTTTATATAACTGAGATAAGGCTGTGCAGCTAAAAAACCGCACAGCCTTTACCCTATCGGACACTAATTATGTCCAACCACCGTGACCAGAACACTCATCAGGATTGCATACTGTAGGTGATGTTGTGATAACATCTTCTGCATCGAATGCAATGATCTCGAGTTCTGCTTCTACATACTTTGACATTCCTTAAACACCTCCGTATCATAATAGATCGATCTATGTAATGAATCGGGTGTTATTCACTCGATTATTACCAAATAATTCTTATTGCTGAACAAGTTCGTCATACTTGCCGCCAAGATCATTGGTGTAAACGTATGCTGTATCACCTGCTTTATTCTGAATGATCATATAGCCAACAGCTACAACACCATTTCCCTCATCAGTGAAAATTTGACCATTAGCACCAACTATCATATTTATATCGTCATTAGCGTCAACTGCTTCTAATGTAAGATCTGCAGCAGTTCTTCCGGCTGCCTTAGAGTAGATAAGACCATATTCCTTAACAGAATAGTTCTTAGTATCATAAATCTCGCCCTTGTAACGAACCTGAACACCCTTAAGAGTACCATTTGTTTTAGCTTCAGGAGCAAACTCAGTGCAAACATATGTATTGCAGCCAATATTCTTACTGTAAGCAATTAATTCATTACCTGCTGCATCCTTGAGCTTAGCATAACCAACTGCAATTACACCCTTGCCATAATCGACGATGTTCCTACCGTTGTTTCCTTCCAAACGTACAATTGACTTAGTTGTATCAGTGCTTGAAGCCTCATATGTAAGTTCGCTGATATCAGTTACGGAACCGTCACGGCTGAAGATAATACCATATTCTTCAACTGTTAATCCATCCTGAACCACTTTACCATTCCAACGAACTTGAGCACCGATTAAGTGTCTTGTACCGTTGATAGCAACTTCAGGAGCTGCTTCAGTAATAGTATAGAGCTTAGAAATATCCTCAGCTTCGAGGTTGGAAATATCACCTATTACATCAACATCTGCCTCAGCAAAGCCAGCGTAGTTGCCGATACCCTTGATCTGAACCTTGTAGCTGCCGTTCTCCTGAGTCTGTACATTGGATGTAAACTCATAATCAGTACCAGGTGTAAGGATCTTATCCTCGCCGCCTACTGTTATGAATACTTCAATGTAATTGCTAGGATCAGCAAAGCCGTTCTCTTCAGCTACACATATCTTCGTAGCTCTGATGTTTTCATCAGTAAGCTCGTGAGCAGTTACTGTGAAGTTCTCTGTTGAAAGACTAAATGTGTAGTTGGGGTTATCAAGTTCAAGACCGTTAAGATCGTAAGTCCACTTGTCGCTTACGCTTCCGTCATATTCAACAAGTCCTGTCGGGTTTTCATCAGTGATCTTAGTCTCATCTGTGTAACCGCCTATTACAAGCTCAGTAACTTCCTTTTTGAACTTAACTGTATCGCCTGCAACTACCTGTTTTTCGAGGTCAGTTGTAAATGTGATCTTAGGATCAGCTTCGCCAAACTGCTTGCTTGTTACAGAAGGTGTTACGTGAACGCGAACACGATTAATATGGAAGTGAGCATATGAATCTTCTATCTCGTAGCCCTTAGCAGTTGTTGTTGCAATTACATAGTAATCGCCTGCATCCTTAGGAGCTTCGTCAAGCTTTGTCATATTTGCCTTGATATATGAAATGTAATCTTCACCCAGAAAAACACCATCATTATCTGTCTGGGTGTTCTTGTAGTAAGTGTAAGTTGTCTTGAAGCTCTTAGGAACATCATTACCGCTGATACGTCTGCCGTCAAAGTAGTATGTCATTGTAGGAGTTACTGCCTTGCCGTCGTATGTCTTGTTTGATCTTACATAAACAGATGCGCTGTATCCGTCGTTAGCTTCAATTACCCACGGCTGATCTGCATCGGCATTCTTGTAGTTACCGTCAGGAGTTGCAAGGAACTCAACCTTGTAATAATCACCCGGAAGAGCTGCCTTGGTGTAGCCGCCCTTTATGTAATCCCATTCATTGAGCTTCTTGGTTTCTGTATCACCGAATGTTGTATCATCAGCTATATACTCAGGTGCAAGGAACTCACTGCCGTTAAATACGTATGTCGGTATACCATTCACGAGCTCAAATTCTAACACTTCCTGAGTTCCTTCATCAAGAGTGAAGAGGTCCTTTGTGAGAGGTGCCTTCTCGAGTGTGAATACGCTGTCCTCAGGAAGAACATACTCATAGTTAGCTGTAATTGTATTAATGAGTCTTCTTATCTCTTCACAGTATGCAATCTGCTGTGCATCACCGCCGATAGCCTGTTCCCAAGCATCGAGCTGAGCGTTGATCTCTTCAGGTGTTCTGATGACGTACTCATATGTACCAGCATCGTTGACGAATGTTTCAAAGTTGAACATATCGTTTGAGCCAGGATTGAGCTTGTTGGTTGTATCCTTTTCCTTACCGATTGTGAGGAACATTGTAACAGCCGGAGCCATTGCCTGGAGAGCCTGCTCTGTATTCATGTCAAGCTGTGCTGCATCGCTCTCGATAAGACCAGTCTTGCCAACGAGGACAGTCTTGTCTCCATCTGTCTTGGTCTTAGCTAATTCAAAGTCACCCTTGAGCTCGTTCTGGAGAACACGGCCGGGGTTATATACGTCATTATCGTAAGATGGCAGGACGTCCTCATAGCCGTATACACGGTTATTCTCTTCAGAAGGAGTGATAGTTACCTTACGTTTTGCAATAAGTGCGTCAACGTCCTTGATGGTAATATCCTCATAGTTCGGGTTTGTGATAGTGAATGTTGCCTTGTGTAAGCCAGCTGACTTACCGTCAGTAGTAGGCACTGTCTTTGTTATTGCGTAATGGATAGTAGCTACCTCACCATCTGAATCCAAAGTTGCAGATGTTAACTGGAAGAACTCACCGTCTTCAAGAGTTGCGAGTACTATCGGCTCAACATCATCTTCAGATGCGAGGTATTTAAGCTCTGTGCCCTCGGTGAATATCTGATAAGGAGCGAACTCTTCTGCTCCATTGTAAGAAATCTTGTATTTGAAGTATTCAGAACTCTGCTGCAAGAATCCCCATCCACCGCCAATATACTTATTAGCAATTAACGGAAGTATCTCTGTTTCTATTATGTTAAGTGCACCAGCAGCTGTTGCTTCATCGCCATCATCCATAGCCCAGTCATAATTGCTCTGCTGCATTGATATTCCAGCAGCCGCGGCACCCAAGGTCTCTGTATTATCAGGAGTATATCCAAATGTAGGCTCAGAGATAGCTGTTGCAGGATCAGCAAGAAGTGCTGCTGCCTTAGGATCAACAGGCTGAGGATTCTCGCCCTCTGTCATCTTAGCTGCGAATGTGAAGTCGTCAGCTGTCTTCAGTTTTTCTGCATCGTAAACGATGTTGTCGATAGCCTTAGCATCGATTGCATCAGCATTTACCACTGCCTTCTTGATCTGCCAGTTTACTGTGAGTTCCTCAACGTAGTTGTTTACAAATGCTTCTGTATCAGCTGTTGCTTCTGTGCTCGGAAGTGCTTCGAGACCGAATGTATAGCTGCCTGCATTTGTTCCCTTGAAGCCTGTATTGCCTTCCTTAACAGCAAAGTTCTTTGCTGTGAGGATATCACCGTTGCCGGGGTTAACAAGCTTGATAACGGGAGCCTTCTCCTTGCCGTCATATGTGAATGTACCAGCAGGTACTTCTACGTGATACTTGCCCTCGATAGGTGCTCCGGTTGCGTCTCTATCCTGAACAACATCGAGCTTTGTTGCGTTGTACTTCTTGTTAGTAGCGCTTTCAGGCTGCTCTGCGTTGAAGTCAGCATTCTCGAAGTCCTTGCCTTCGTCAACAAGATATGCGTCACAGAGGTAAAGCGGACGCTCTGCGAGAGTCACGTCTCTCTTGAGGTAGTATGCACTCTTATCGTTGATCTCTTTACCTGTTTCAGGATCAATTTCAACAGCACCGCTCTTATCAACAGTAACATAAGCTGTCATTTCGTATGTTACGCCTACCTGGAGAGCATCGTTCTTAACTATGCTGCCGTCCTTCATGAAGTAGATGTCATTAACCTGTACGATACTGCCCTTATATGCTGCGCCGGCTTGTGTAAACTCAACGTCGTCTAAAGAAGGCTTATCACCATAGTAATATGTTCCTTTACCCTTGAGCTCTGCAACTAATTCGCCTGCTTCATTGTCTTCACTGACATAAAGCTTGCTCTTGGCTGCATCAGGGTTATCACCTTCGAAATTATTGGTATGTGATAATACATAGCCGTTTTCAAGAGGAAGTGCGGGAACAGTAATAGTGTAGCAGTATCCATAAGTATTGTTATTATACTCAGCATCATTCTCAGTTGAGAACTTTAACTCTGTAAAGAGCTTAGTATTTGACTCCGTTCTGACAACACGGTTTGCAATAGTCTTATTTGTATATATCTTATACTTCTTTGTACCAATAAGCGTATATACATTATTTTCAAAATTAAGTGTTTCTTGTTCATCAACCGGAACTACAACAGCATCAGCAAGGTTAACAAGTGTAAAGTTCACCTCAGCCTTTTTGATAGTTGCAGAAACAGTCTGCGGTGCAACATCGTTATAGTTAGCTGAGCCCTTGATACGCCATGCTACTGCGTAATCGCCCTCGTCAACAGCGGTAGGAACAGTTGTTGACCATTCATCTTCGGGGAGGGTAGCTGTATTTACAAACTCAGCATACAGTGTATCTCCAATAACACCAGTTATTTTAATAGCGTCACGCTCACTAAGACTCCATCCAGCATTCTCAGAACCATTACTAAGTTCTATCCTACCATTATACAAGAGTACTTCTAAGGAACCATAAAATTCACACAGTCCATTATCGCCCTCAATTTCAATGGACTTATTACCAATGTTGAAATTAATTCCGTCTTCACCGGTAGGCTTTAAGATAGTGCCTACAGCAGGTATACTGTTGTTAAGATTTATATCGTTGCCCTCTATCCATGCGCCGTTTCTGTATTCAAGAGTACCCTTCGTGCCCTTTGACACGTCCTGAAGATCAATGAGAGCTACTGAACCCTTGTTAGCATCAGCAATAAGAGCTACCTGTTCACCTGTGAAGTTAACGTCTCCGCCAACAGGTGCTATGTAGTCTGCCTGAGCGAGGTTAGCCTTAGCGATAGTCGCCTTGCCGATGTAGAATGCAGCTGAATCTGCATAGTAGAAATCTTCTGCATCATCGTCAACATCGAGCTTGCCGAATACATAGTAATCGCCGGCATCTGTCTCAGATGTTGAAGTTGCAGGATATTCAGCAATGATATAATCAAATGCGTCGTTTGCAAATGCCTGCTGTTCAGGAGTAAGATTGAGCTCCTCCAGTGTCTTTTTACCGGTTATGAATGGCTCGAATGTATTATACCAATATTCTGAATCTTGCGGAGAAAGCTGTAATGTAGCTATATATGCCTGCATTGCTGTGGCAAGCTCATCTTTATCAAGAACTGCATAATTGAATTCTGCAGTTGCATCGTCGCCTTCAAGCGTTACGCCTTCTGCTTCACGAGCAGGATTGATCATGCCAGCAACACCAATGAGGTTTTGAGCTTGTCCGTTGTATGTAAGACCAGCTGCAAGCTCAGGTGCAGCAAAGTCATCACCGAGCTGGAGAGCTGCTTTTTCTCTTGTGACTGTTATGCTTTCGGCCACACTACTATAAATAGGGTCACCGAAGTTATAAGTCATAGGAGTATTATCAACAATAGTATACGCTCTTGTGCAACCAGGAACAAGGTTGAGTCGATAAATGTTGTAATCTGTATAATCTTCTACAGATACATATATTTCACCGTCAATTGTATCGCCATTTTTCAGTTCATCTAAATCAATATCGCCGAGTGCATGATTCTTGTTAGCGGCAAAAGATAACCAAACAGTGCCCTGCTCTTCATCTTTACCAGTATATACTAATGTGCCGACAGCATTATCTTCAAGCTCATATCCGGCATAATAATTATATTCAGAATCTACAAAGTACAAACCATCATACGTTACTCTTACAAGCATAAGAGAAGTTTCAGTTGACGTTGCAGGAGCATCCTCCAAAACGTTCATGATTTTAACATTCTCGGGTATTGTTATGATATCACCGGGTTTAAGAACTGTACCATATGCGAGGTCATCATAGGAATAAGTACGTGAATTGGTGTAGTTCTGGATTATCTGACCGTTAAATACCTGGAAAATAGGTGTATTCTTAAAAAGCACGTTCTCAATGCTGTTATTCTGATCCTTAGGAAGGATAGTAATGTTATTAACATTTATATTTACAGTAACAGGAGCATCAACGTAGTCTCCGCCTGCTGTCTTTTTCACTTTAAGATTCCATGTTCTTGTAATAACACCGGGAGTCTCAGTATTTTGAAGCGCATTAATTACAGAATCAGCGTTAAATCCGAACCACTGAGAAATTTTGCGGTCATTAGGTATAGTAACTTCTTCGTCGCCATCCATTACTGCAATAACGTCTGCAGGTACCTCAGCCCAAACGCCAACCCAGCAATAGCCGTCAGGTCTGCCGCTTTCATGACCTTCAGTTCCGCCTGAACGCAGATGTCCCTCGAAATCAGAGAATGTTATGACATTGTTCTCAGCATTGGAAATAGCTGAATAGCCAACGTGATTTTCACCATCCATAATGTCGTTGTCTTCAGCCATAGTTAAAGTCCAGTTCTCAGAAACGCCGGGTGTTGCGTGTGCAACAATGCCGTCGCCTCCTGTCAGAAGGCCTCCTACGTTCGCAGGTAATGCGCCTGCTACAAGAGCTACTGAAAGCGCTCCTGCTGCTATACGCTTCCATGTGTTATTCTTTGATTTTTTCATATGCTCGTTCCTCCTTTAAGAAATTGAGAAAAAATTTATAAAAATCGGTTGCCGCACCGATCATTACCAGTAAGCATAAAAGCGCACTCCACCGGTCTTACTGTCCAATAGAGTACGCTGTATTCTCATTTTCAGTCATAAGGGCATATATGACGCATATGTCTGGATACGAAGATATTAAATTGTTCATCCTGTAACCAAACATATGCGCCAACCCCATCCTTTAAGTTACAATAACCATATTTTGCTGCATATGATTATCGTATGGCATTATTATATCACATTGTTCAACCAAGTATGTGAACAAAATGTGAACTTACAATTAATTATTTCAGTTTTATTTTCCAGTCTGTATACTATTGCCCGAGTTACAACGGCAGTATATTTTTGGCAGTATAAGATAAGTTTTTAACAACCTGAGTCCAAAATGGCAGGATATTACAAATTGATAAATTAAGTTGGAATATACTGGGTGTAAATAAAATATGAATAATCTATTCTGCGTTAACCAAGCGGAAACAAAGGTGTTTTCGGCAAAATATTGACATTCTGACAGAGAAAAAGGCAGCCGAAGCTGCCCTTTTAGTTAATGTTATTTGCTGAGTTCTCTGAGCTCACAGCCGAATTTCTTTCTCCGGACTGTTGCACCTCTCACAAGCCTGAATACCCACGCCACAGGTAAAAGATACTTGTGCCTGTATGCCCACGGATACCATGTTTTGTAGAGTTTCATAGGAGGGAACAAACGTGCAAAGACATACCTGAACTTAGAACCGCCGCCTTCTTCTTCGATGCGGTGGCTCACGAAATTGCTTGTTGTTCCGTATGTTCCCGACATCACGTAGTAGTCAAGGAGCTTTTTATCCTCATATGTGAGCTGTCCCAAACTGAAAATCTTCAGTGCAAGTTCGCGGTTATTGCGCTCAAAATCAGCTATGTCGAGCTTTTCGAGCTCTGCGGTGATGTAGTCCCAGTCGAGCAGATCTTCAAACACGTCAAGGAACACATACGTGTCAACAAGCGAACGGACACCGGTTCCGCCGCCTGCAAAGTGCTTGTACTCATGCGCCATCATAAAGATATAGAAGTCTTCGTTGCTGAAATGATAGCCGTAGTCACTGTCATCGTCAGGGATAAGGTGTTCTTTGACATCTTGGTAGTATTCGTAGAGGTTACCGGTATGTGTAATCGAAAAGAGTTCCTGATGCATCTCAAAGTTGCAGACAGGCTCTTTAAAATATGCGTCTTCATTTCCTAAACCATAATGCTCACAAGCGAATCCCAATTCAGTCATCAGCTCTTTTACGTGAGAGCGCCTGGCTTTGTCAAAGAGTATGTCGTTATCCGACATCTGACGCATACCGAGCTTCGGATACCAGTGATGGAGCAAAGAGCCTTTCAGCGGCAAATACCATATCTTTTCTTCCTCAAGTCTGCGAAGTATCTTTGTACGTTCAGAATCAAGAAGGATATTCTTGCGTACAGCTTTTTCCTTTGCCTGTATGAAGTCTTTATCCCTGATACCGGCAGACTCCAGCGCATATGCCACACAAGCTGTGAGTATATGCTTCTGGCACACTTCAAACAGCATCGGCAGATCAAGCTTTGCAACACGCTTCGGTCTTGGAGTCTCCCCTTTCAAAGAGCATATTGTAAGATATATCATATCAGACGCATTTTTACGGAATTCACTTTTTTCCATTTTCTATCACTCCGTTTTCGGTAAATTGCATTATCCTGTCGCATATATCAAGTGCCGCAGGTCGGTGAGTAACTATCACGACTGTTTTGTCGGTCATATTCTTGAGGTTTTCAAGAACTTTCCGCTCGGTAGCTTCATCGAGAGCGCTCGTAGCTTCATCAAGCAGCAGTATGGGACACTTTGAGTATACCGCTCTTGCGATAGCTATGCGCTGCATCTGTCCCTCAGAAAGACCTGTTCCGCGTTCACCGAGGATCGTGTCTGTACCGTCATCGAGCTCGCTTACAAACTCGTCCGCGCAGGCTATTTTCAGTGCATTATTGATACGCTCATCGTCATGCAGTCCTTCCTTGTCGGCAAAGCATACTACATCACGTATAGTTCCCGACATAAGCTGATTGCCCTGCGGAACATATGCGAACAGACGGTGGAACTTAGCTGAAAGTTCCTCTGTATTCCCGTTCCTGTCAGTTATATAGCGATGACCGCCGTCAAGCTTGTATATGCACATTAGCAGCTTTAGAACAGTAGATTTTCCGCAGCCGCTGTGACCTGTGAATGCGACATATTGTCCTTTTTGTATCTCAACGCTGATGTTGCTGAGAACAACAGGCATAGTATCTTTGTTCAGCTGACGAACGCTGTCGCTGGACGGATAGTATGCGAACTCAGCATTTTCGAGTCCCATAGCTGAGAAATCATTGCGGTAGTAGTCAAGAGTTTCATCAATATCCATAGGCTGAACATCGCTGTCGTTCTCGAATTCTTCTATCTCCATAAGACGCTCAGCACTTGCCGTCATGGCATAGAACTTGGGCAGATATCCTGTAATATTTGCAAACGGCGACTGTATCTGCGAAATGAGCTGCGTTATAGCCGTAAGCGTTCCGTAGCTTATCGCTCCTGTAAGGATACCGTAGCCGCAGTAGATCACACCGCCAACATACATTCCCTGCATACCTGTCTGGAAACAGATATTGCAGAAGTTGGAAAAACGAACGCGCTTCATTCGTGTCTGTTTGTGGTCGGACATCTTATCGATAGCCTCTGCTTCGGTCTGCTCTTCGGCAGCAAATGAACGTATCATCATCATACTGCCGAGGCGCTCCTGCAAGTACACGCGGAGCTTTCCGTCACGCTCCTGTATATTCTTATGAAGCCTTTTCAGCACCTTGCGGAAACCATAAGTCGAGAAAAACAAAACGATACCTACCGGCATCATTACAAGTGCAAAGCGATAATCCAGAACTATCATCATAGCCATCGCACTTACCATCTTGACGACCATACCGGCAAGTCCCGGAAGTATCTCAACGCTGTTCTGTGCAACAACTACCGTATCATTCGTAAGGCGGTTCAGCCACTCGCCGGAGTGGACTGCACTGACAGTTCCGAAATCTTTGGTGAGGATGTTATTGAGCAGACGCTGCTTGAAAAGATTTTCAAGAGAGGAACGCGAAAGTTCCTCCAGCCAGCGTATGATCGCTCTCATTGCGACCTGTGCAAGAACAAGAAGTATTATCAGCAGAACATAGAACCTGAAGCCGCTTCGGTCACCGCCAACAGCATTATCAACGATGTTCCTCAGAAGCAGTGCATATACAACTCCGCTCGCACCGTACAGAGCCTGCACTATCATGAGCCAGAGGATATTCCATTTTTTCTTTCCGGTAACGGCATATAGCCATTTTACTGCATTATTTTTCATCAGGCGTATATTCCCATATTGTATAGCGTTGAGGGCAGCGATACATATACAGACCGTGACTCTTGAATATCCAGTCACGCCGTTTCTGAGTCCAGCCCTTTCTTTCTTCAAGATAAGCGCCGCTCTGTGTATCCCACCAATAGAAAAGTCTGATCTTATGTGTCAGTTTTTCTTCAAGCTGATCTATAAACCGGTAAAAGGTCTCGGTTTCAAAAGGTCTGCCCATAAAAAGCACGGTATATTCATTGTAATCAAGCTCAAAAGCATTGCCGTTTAGTATCGTGATGTTATCGTACTTTTCAGCCCACTTCTGTGCATAAGCGGCGACATCAGAGTTGAGTTCTATTCCTGTCATTGAACAGGGATAGCCTTTGCTTTGCATATACGCAAGAACTCTGCCCTTACCACAGCCAACATCAATAAAAGAATCGTTCTTATCGAATGATTCTCCCTCAAATATCTTATCAAGCGCCCAATAACAGGTTGCTTCGCTTCCTGTTGCGCCCATTGTTTCCCTATAAAGCGAAGGTACATATTTAACAAGAGAACAGCCGCATATCTTCTTGTCTTTTCTTCCGTCGAAAAAATGCGTGATTCTCATTGACGCTCCTATGTATTTGCGCTTGATCTTCTTACCTATGGTTCTTTTATTATTGCCCATGAATCTACCGCCTTATAGTCCGCTTGAGCTTATTTATCACATGAAGCGTAAATGCACGAACAGGGAAAAGATCACACCATAAATGTACATAAGCCTTGTACTTCCAGTCATTCACGGATATCTCCCTGCCGTTGCGGACAACCGCAGTCAGGACGCCAATGATATGCCTGTCCTGTATGCCGTACTCCTTCGTCCAGCGGTTATCGCCGCAGATAACGTAATCCCTGCTGCGCACCTTTAGTATCCTGTGCAGGACATACTGTCCGCTGTCACGTCTGTAAAGCGGTACATCATACTTTTTAAGTCTGCCCTGAACAGGCTTGATTATGAGCAAGTCTCTGTCCTGCTTTATGAGCGGCATCATACTGTCGCCCTTGTTCGTATATATGAGCTTGCCGTTTTTGGCAAGCTGGTCCTCGAAAGTTGATTTATTCATCAATAGCTCCGATTTTTCTGAGCTGATCTATTATCTTCCTGACGTCGCGCTCCATAACATCCTTAGGGCCGTCATACTTTTTCTGCATCTTTGCAACTATCTCTGCCTCAGTTGTCTCTTTTTCAAGACAGCCTATAATAAAGCCAGCAGTCTCGTTGCTGCGGACGAGTCCTGAGAACTTGCTTGCTCCGGTAGAAACGAGGAGCTTCTGATCGCCGTCATCGTGAGTTAAAAATGCGCTGTTGATTTTCATAATAATTATCCTTTCATTCCATTATAAGCGACTTCTGCCGCTTCAATATCCATATTGCAGGCGAGCCTGTACAGCTCGACATTTTCTGCCATTTTATCCACAAGCTTTAAGGTTTTTACCATTTGCAAAGGATCCTGCGGACGGTATACCTGCTGCAAAAGCATTGAATAAGCTTCGGATCTGTCAATGCTGACGATGCTGTTCTTCTCGCCGCGAGTGAGTATGCATATAGCTTTCAACGGAACTGCGATATTCTCGCCGAGATTATGCTTGCCATTGTACGGCGTACCATAAGCGATAACTTCGCTGTCAGTCACTTTCAGCATCGGCTTGTCGTCATTGACCATAACAGCCTTGGCGCCGAAATATTCACGCCACAGCCTTGTGTGAGTTGACTTTCCTGTACCGGACTTCGCCGTAAACAGAAAGCCTTTCCCGTCAACAGCTATGACAGAGCCATGAAACACAAATGTATCAAACTCCGGCATCTTTTCCGCTATCTTACGGTATACTGCTGTTTCTTCCAGAAGAGCATCTGAAAAATTCGGTGCCGGAAGTCCCTCATAAGCGTACTCGGAATCAGACTTTTTCTTTTCTGCTATTATATCCTCCGGCGTAATAGTGACTGAAAAATCTGCCGGCTCGCTTGTTGTATAGTCCTTGCAGTAATCGTGTACTTGCTTGTATAGCGAGTTGACTTCGATTACTTTGTCTGCTAATTTATACCTGTTAGTTATCATTTTCTTCATTATCCATCCTGATCAACGGCATTAAGCGCCGCTCATTTACTCCTGTTTCAGAAGCATTCAAAATACTGCAAACTGATAGTATCATTATACCCTGTTTTGCTAACAAAGTCAACCAAACATCATAAGCAGTTATGAACATATCCTGTTTTACAGGCTGAAAAACGGAGTTCGTAAAATTGTATGTTTTATTATAACATATCTATCAAAGTGATTTGTGAACATTCTATGAAGAATTTAGATGTTTATCGCATCTGTCACTCAACAAAGCGTATGGTCAGCGGATGCTGCGATCCTTGCCGATATTCCGGATATCAGCCTTGCTATATCCTCGGGTGCCTCGGGATGTTCCGAGAGCAACCATTCTCTTATTATCGAATATGCGCCGAATATCATATACTTCTTCACATATTCCCTCTGATATTCAGAATAGCCCGGTTCTATTGTTTCGTCCATCTGCCGCATCACCGGCGACAACGACAAAACGCTCTCAAGAAATCCGTCGTACGGTGCTGTATGCAGTAGTGCCATGCAAGACAGGCGATGCGTGAGGATATATGTAAGGATATTCTGCAATCCTACCGGCGGAGGGTCATCATGCAGACTAATTTCCAGTTCGTGGAGGAAATCAGCCTTTATATCATCAAGCAGGTCGTACTGGCTCCCGTAATATTTATAGAAGGTAGTACGGTTTATCTCTGCTTTTGCACACAGCTCATAAATTGTTATCTTTTCTAACGGTTTCGACTCCATAAGCTGAACAAGAGCGTTCTTGAGCATCTTTTTAGTTAATCTTACACGCTGATTTTCCATGATTCACCTCAACAAATACATACAAATTGTTGACTTTGCAACAATTACAGCGAATTTTTAAAATCACACATCAAAGTGAAACAAACAGTTGGTTGACTTTACACCTCAATGGTGGTATTATTGTATCATATTAAACATAAGATGTCAAGGGAGAGTTAAAATTTGAAAAAAATAGCGAATTTTATTGTCGAAAAAAGGAACATTTTAATGGTGACAGTAATAATGATCGCGGGAATTTGTGCTATGCTCATGCCTAAAGTCGGTGTAAATACCGATATGTCAAAATACCTTCCGGATGATTCATCAATGAAGATCGGTATGGACATTATGAAGGAGGAATTCCCGGAGGCTAAAGAGGACTACACCATCCGAGTGATGTTCAAAGACCTCGCTGATGACGAAAAAGCCGAAATGAAGTCTAAGCTTGCCGGTATCGAACACGTCACCAGTGTTGACTACCAGGCAGACAGCAAGGACTTCAACAAGGACGGCTACACAAAATACATCCTGCATACCAACTGCGACTACGGCACTTCTGAGGAGGTATCCATCGAGCACACTCTCGAAAAGCACTTCCATCAGAATGATATGAAGTACAAGAACGACAGCGGAAGTTCTTCCGGTCTGCCAACATGGGTAGCTATAACAGCAGTCACCCTGCTTGCGATCATTCTCCTTATAATGAGCGAATCATGGGTAGAGCCTGTCCTGTTCCTTATAATGATAGGCATAGCCATCGTTATCAATCTCGGAACAAATATCATACTCGGCTCTATCTCACAGAATACATTTTCAGTTGCGGCGGTCCTCCAGCTCGCACTCTCAATGGACTACTCCATTATTCTGTCAAGCCGCTACCGTCAGGAACTCGAAAAAAATCCCGACAAGAAAGAAGCAATGAAAGCAGCTGTTGCCGGAGCTTTCTCTTCTATCTCAAGCAGCTCACTCACTACCGTTGTAGGACTTCTGGCACTTGTATTCATGAGCTTCAAGATTGGTTTCGATATGGGCGTTGTACTCGCAAAGGGAGTATTCATCAGCGTTCTGTGCGTATTCCTTGTTCTTCCGGGATTCATAATGCTGTTCTCGCGCCTTATCGAAAAAACTTCAAAGCGTGCGCCTGACATCCCGACAGGCGGTATCGCCAAATTCTGCAACAAATTCAGACTTCCGCTCACTCTCTGCTTCATTGCTATATTCGGAGCAGCTTATGTGCTCCAGCAGAGAACTGACATATCCTTCTCGAATGCAGGTCCCGATCCTATCACAGAGATATTCCCGACACACAGCACTGTCGTTATGCTCTATGAAAATCAGGACGATGAAAAGGTCAATGCTATTGCTGACGATCTGATAAAACGCGACGATGTGCTGAGCGCTACTACCTACACAAATTCTATCGCCAAACAGTACCCTACCGCAGAAATGGTACACGCTATGAACAGTATGTCCGAAAACTCAGGCAATACCGAACAGAACAGTGGTTTTACCCTTGACGAGAATCTTCTGAATGTGCTGTACTTCAAATATTACGGTGGTGAGGCCGGCAGCATAACCCCCGGTGAATTCATGCGTTTCATGGCTGAGGACGTTATGACAAGCGAATCATTCAGCTCATATATCAACGATGAAATGAGAGAACACGCTGATACTATGAAAGCTCTTTCAAGTCCCCAAAAACTCCGCACACCGGTTACTGCCGCTGAAATGTCAGGCGTTTTCGGAATGGAACCAGCCGATTGTCAGAAGCTCTTCCTCTACTATTTCATGCAGCAGGAAGGCGTTGAAGCTTCACCGCTCACATTAAGCGAATTCGTCCGCGTACTCTCAAGACTTCCCGAGGATATGCAGGACGCCGACAGCAAAGAACAGCTCGGACAACTGATTTTCTTCGCTGACAAGGAAAAAGTCACAGCAATGATACCTGTTGAAGAAACTGCAAAGTATCTCGGCATCGACACCGAAACAGCAAAACAGCTCGCTGCTGCAAAATACGGCAGTGAAACAGATAAAGCTTCTGTTTATGATATTACTGATGTACTCATAAGCAATTCAGCTGCCGCTCCTGAAGTCGCTCAGAAATTAAGTGCGCTCAAGAGCATTATGGACGCTGCTGTTGCAGATAAAAAAATGGACGCTTCCGCTCTCGCCGCCGTTATGGGCATGGAGACAAAAAAAGCATATCAGCTCATGCTTTTCAGCGATGTTGCAGCCGCAGACAGCAAGTTCAGAATGTCTGCCGAAGGCTTTATGCAGTTCCTCACAAACGGCGTACTTACCAACGAAGAAATGTCTTCCGGCTTCTCTGAGGAAGACCGCAATATGATCAACGGTCTCTCAGAAATGATGAATGCGGTGCTGACAGAAAAGAAATTCACACCTGAGGAAATGACAGCGCTGTTCTCATGTATGTCAAAGGATTTCAACAAGAATACAGCTTCACTCCTCTTCCTCTATCACGATGCAAATATTTCTCCGGATACTACTAAGACAATGTCTCTCGAACAGCTTATGAACTACCTCAGCGATACATTCGTAAACGACGAAGTGTTCAGTTCTCTTATCGATGAAGACACAAAGTCCGGTATTCAGCAGAAAGCCGCTGAACTCAACGAGGGAGTAAAGCAGCTCAGAGGCGACAAGTATTCCCGTCTTATCCTCACAGTAACAGTTCCCGAAGACGGTGAGGAGACCGAAGAATTCTATTCCGACCTCAATGATAAGTGCAGCGACTTCTCAGGAGAATACCACCTTATCGGTTCTTCTGCGATGAACTATGAAATGAGCCAGTCATTTGACAAGGAACTTCTCCAGATAACTCTGCTGGCAGCTATCGCTATCTTCGTCGTTGTAGTCATTACTTTCCGCTCGGCAGTTGTTCCGGCAATACTTGTTCTTCTCGTTCAGTGCGGCGTATATATTACCGTAACAACAGTCGGCTTCCAGGGATACAGCATAAACTACATTGCGCTCCTCATAGTACAATGTATTCTTATGGGTTCGACTATCGACTACGGTATCCTGTTCAGCAACTACTACCGTGACGCCCGAAAGCATAACGACAGGCTTGATGCACTGAAACTGGCTTATAAAGGCTCGATACACACTATACTGACCTCCGGTCTTATCATAGTCGTTGTAACAGCTATCCTCGAACAGTGCTTCGGCGAACCGACAGCAGAAGAGATATGCAAGACTCTTTCGATCGGTGCGGCAAGTGCTATTACCCTGATAATCTTTATCCTGCTATACTATTCTCAGGGGCAAAAATCACCTCTTTCTCAATATTCGCATATCAGTTCATCTGATATAAAGGCGTATCAGGATTTCCTTCTTTAACCTTGTGATCCAATTCACTCCCTG
>JAEEVL010000071.1 GCA_016290875.1 Ruminococcus sp. | reverse complement strand
AAATAGAAATATACGACGAATTCAACAATAAAACTGCTGAACTCACAAACGTCAGCGAACAGGTACTCACAGCAAATGAGACTCTTGAAAGCAATGCTGAATGGAGCATTCCTGCTGAAACTGACGGCAGATACAAGGCGGTTATCAACTGGTACAAGGACAATGAGATAATCTCTTCTGCTGAATCAGGATTCAAGATAGCAAATGAAAAGAGCATAGTGAACTATATCACCAGCAACAAAAAGACCTATTCATACGGTGACCCCATAAACCTCATTGGTAATGTCACCAACAGCAGTAAGGCTATGACTGAAAACGACCTCGTTCTCAATGTAAAGGTATTCGACAGCAATAATAAGGAGGTTGCTTCATTCAGCCATGATATCGGAGTTATTGTTCCTGACGGAGCATTTGAGCATTCAGATGCTATCGCTCCCAAAAAACTTCCGGGTGGAAAATATCAGATAAGCGCTTCAGTTATGCAGGGCGATATGGAAGTATCAAACGATACCGCAAACATCACTGTCAAGAGTGACCCCATTTTTACCGGCAAGCTTGACCTCACTCCTTCCGGCGGAAAGGCTTCTGCTGATTTCACAGTGAGCAACTCCGGCGACCAGAATGCTGAAAATGCGCTTGTTACCGTGAAGGTCTACAAGGCTGATTCAACTGAACTTGTGTACGAATACAGCGATACGGTTTCAATTAATTCCGGAGAGACATTCACCGGCAAAACTTCATTTGATATTGACAAGAGCTATGCCGGAAAGTATTCAGCAGTTCTCAGCGTTGAATACAACGAAGCTAAAAAAGACCTTGACTTTGCCGGATTTGAAAAAGAATCAGAGATCGTCACAACAACTGTAACATCAGCTCCTGCTGAAACAACTACATCAGCAGCTGAAACTTCAACAACTACAACAGCTTCGTCATCTGCGACTACTGCAAAGTCAACTTCCGCAAAGACCGATTCTCCCAAGACCGGCGACAGCGGTATCCCTGCATATATGTGGCTGATAAGCATTCTCAGCATTGCGGGACTCATTGCGTTAAGAAAAAAAGGAGACAGTGAAAATGAATAATAGATTGAAAAGAGCTGCATTCATCACAGCAGCAGCCTTTTTGCTTTCGGCGCTAACACCGTACCTCTCTGTTATATATAAGAGCCAGGAGAACATTACGGCACAGCCTGTTGTGAAAAAAGAGGTAAATGCCGAGATAGTTCCCGCAGTGCAGACTGAGCCGATAATTGAGAGACTTACATATGCCTGCGAAGAGAATAATAACAATGAGATAAATTCTGTTTGTGATCTGATACAGAAGGAAATGGATTCTGCTAAAAATAAGGTCGCAGAGTATAGCGATGATATCGAAAGCTGGGCAAGCGATGATATAAAGGCGCGTCAGGAAGACTATGAGAACGAGTTTGATGTAAAGTATGCAGAGACTGTGAAGGCTCTCGCAGAAATCAGAAACGGCGTTGATATCGAAAAGAATGTCGCAGTAATAAGCAGTAATATCATTGAACCGAAGGATCAGTTTACTTCTGATGCTGCACCGAATACAGAGACGGCTGCAAAGGATATTGAATCCGTGGCTGATGAACATATAACTCAAAGTGTTAATATAAACTCTCCCGCTCCGACTGATAATGACCTCAAGCTTGAATGCTCTGCTGATATGGAGCCCGTGATAGTTGGTCTTGCAGAAGGACTTGGAGATGTAAACAGCATATACAGATATGTTAAGGACAACATCAAAATGGAGACATATTACGGCTCGAAGAAGGGGGCTGTAATAACTCTCGCTCAGCAAGGCGGAAACGATATAGATCAGGCATCATTGCTCATAGCTCTTTTACGAGCAAAGGGCATTCCCGCAAGATTTGTTACCGGAACAGTTCGTATAACTGCTCAGCAGGCTATAGATATTACCGGCGCAGCAGACGAGAATACTGCCGGACGTTTCATCGGAACAGGTTTCAGAAATGCAAAGCGCATAAAGGATAACGGCAAGGTCACAGGCTATATGATGACCCGTACATGGGTCGAGGCTTATGTCCCATATACCGATTACCGTGGAGCCGGAAACAATGCCGGAGATAAGGTCTGGGTACAGCTTGACCCGAGCTTTAAGAAGGTTGAGAACAAGATAGTAAATGTCGAGGCTGAATACACAGCTGAGGAGACTAAGCTCATTTCTGATATAAACGAGTTCAATAAGGCTCACTATGAAAACAGCACTGCTATAGAGCTTCCGAAGGAAGTTCCGTGCTACAACAGAGAGATAGTTCCTTCTGATAATGAAAAGTATCTCCCATCATCACTTCCTTACATCACAATAAGTGCAGATGAGCGCTATTCCTTCATCAAGGACAGCGATAAAGACAAGATATCTATTGGCGTTGACGGTGAAACCATTATGACTGCGCCTGTTTCAGAGCTCTACGGCAAGCCTGTCATTCTTTCATACAAGCCGGCTCATGCGTCTGACAGAGATGTTATGAGCCACTATGACAGGCTCATAGACGTACCGGCATACCTTGTAAACGGTGTTCCGGTAGTAACAGTCGGTGATAAGGAATACAAGATAAATGACCCCGACTTTGGCTGGCTGTTCGAGACTCAGCTCGGAACTCAGCATCAGATGGAGGTACGCATTTACGACAGCGGCAATACTACAATGCTGGTTGATAATAT
>JAEEVL010000070.1 GCA_016290875.1 Ruminococcus sp. | reverse complement strand
TAATAAGTGAAGGCAAAGTTGCCATGGTCTACAGCAAAAAATTCGATTACTATAAGTTTCCGGGCGGCGGAATCGAAAATAATGAAGCTCATATTCAGACACTTGTACGCGAAGTCAGTGAAGAAACCGGTCTGACTATTATCCCTGATACAGTTAAGGAGTTCGGCTCTGTGCTGCGTATACAGCTGAGCTCTTATGCTCAGGATACGATTTTCGAGCAGGAAAACTTTTACTACCTCTGTGAAGTTGAATCCGACCTACAGTCGCAGTCGCTTGACGAGTATGAGCTTGACGAAGGCTTTACGTTATGTTATGTTGACCCTATAGACGCTATAAAAGTCAATCGCATGCATGAGCATTATGGCTACGATGAAGCTCTTATCGAGCGAGAAGCCCGTGTACTTGAATGGATCATTGATACGGAACTGATATGAAGAATTACAATAACAGCTCCAATCCGGAGTTTCTGAATAATTATCTTGTTCATATTAAGGTAGTGAAAATGCTATCTGAGCGTACAATTGAGGAATACTACCTTGATACGCGTCTTTTTCTCAAATACTACTGTAATATGCATCATGATAACTGTGACGAGATTGAATCTGTCGATATATCAGGAATGACTGAGTCTGAACTCAGAAAAGTAACTGTGTCGGATATCTATAATTTCATATTCTATACTGCTGATGAACGTCATAACGCTGACCGCGCACGATACAGAAAGCTTTCGGCTTTAAGGAGTTTTTTCAAATATCAGACAAAAGTTGCACACGTATTCAGTGAAGATCCGACCAAGGATATAGAAGTCCCGACGCCGAAAAAGAGTCTGCCAAAATTTCTTTCTCTCGACGACAGTCTTAAGCTTCTTGCCGCATCTGACAGCTCTGATTCCGTGCGTGATTACTGTATAATAACTCTTTTCCTGAACTGTGGAATGCGTCTGAGTGAGCTTGTTGGTATTAATATCTCTGACATCGACTTTACCGAGTGGCGTATGAAGGTGCTCGGTAAAGGAAATAAAGAGCGTATGATATACCTTAATAAAGCCTGTGTTGACGCGCTCGAAAAGTATCTTGCTATCCGACGCGACAACAAAAAAGCTGCTGAAGAGCCTGCTCTTTTTATAAGCAATCAAAATAAGCGAATCTCCAAGCGGCGTGTTCAGCAGATAGTCGAAAATACACTGCAAGCCGCAGGTCTTGACGGCAAAGGTATAACAACTCATAAACTGCGTCATACAGCCGCAACGCTCATGTATCAGTACGGCGATGCAGATATTCTGACGCTGAGGGAGATACTCGGACACGCTAACACCTCCACAACAGAAATATACACTCATCTCAGCGATGAAAACGTGCGGAATGCGGTCGAGAACAATCCTCTTGCCAATGTAAAATCTGAAAAAAACGGCGAAAAATAGAATGATTGCTCCCCTATTCTATATTGATAAAAAAATAACACATTATATGATTGACTTTTCTGTAAAAATATGTATAATTATATTATACTATTTTAAGGAGGCTATCCCATGAGTGATATTATCGAAAACAATAACGAAGAGCTCGAAGAAAACGAAAACTACATAACTCTCACAGATGACGATGGTAACGACGTCTCGTTTGAGATACTGGATTTCGTTACATATAAGGAACATGACTACGCTGTACTTCTCCCCTTTGACGAAGAGGACGACGGCATTGTAATCCTTGAAGTTGTTCCTGCTGAAGACCCTGAGTACGACGACTTTATAGCCGTTGACAACGAAGCTCTTCTCGAGGAGATATACACCGAGTTCAAAAACAAATACGAGGGAGATTACGAGTTTGAATAAACTCCTCTCCCCCATTAAAAAAGGACATCTTACGATGTCCTTTTTCTTTTATTAGTTTTACTTTTCATTAGCTTCAAGAACAAGTTTCTTGAAAGGATCATATCTTCTGTAAGCAGCCTTGTTCTTCTCAATCTCGAGCTTTTCAGCCTTTTCCTTGAGGAAGTCAACGAAATCATCGGTATATCTCATTTTCTGGAGATTTGTGATATAGTCGTCGCTCCATAAGTCTTCCTTTGTAAGACGCTCGCGGAGATCGCCGCGGATAACTACATATATAGTATCCTCGCTGTAATCGTATACAGTAGCCTTGTTCTTCTCGATAGTGTTGAAGAGGAACTCCTTGAACTTGTAATCGTCTGTAGTTGTCGGGTCTTCTGCTGTTGTAGTTGTTGTGCCGACTTCTATAGCGGATTCGTCCTTGGTCGTTGTTGTGTTCTTCTGAATGAGTTGCTCGTTTGCGTAAGGATCGGTAGTTGTTGCAGTTTCAGCAGATGATGTTGTCTCTTCCGATGTTGTAACGGCTGTTGTGGTAGTTTCCACAGAAGGAGCCAGATCAGAAGCTGTTGTAGTCTGTGATTCCTTGTACTCATCGTAATCCTTCTGAGCTGCATCGACCTCGAGCATCTTATCGAGTCCGCTGGACTTTTCATTTATCTGCTTTGCATAATCCTCAGCCTTTTTGCGGAGAGTTCTCTGCTCGTCGTCAGTAACCTTGTTTCCTTCAGCATCAAGAAGACTTATGGAAATGTACTTAACTCGTGCAAAGTTGTCGTCAAAGTAGTCTTTGAGCTCGTCCTCTGAGCAGCCCTTTTCGCTGCCGAAGCCGTAGTAATGCTTGAAGACAGCTTCCTGCTTATAGCTGTTGAGCATCATGAGCTCGAGAGT
>JAEEVL010000069.1 GCA_016290875.1 Ruminococcus sp. | reverse complement strand
GGACAACAGGTGCCGCAGGCTATCCGGGCTGTAAGCATATTGACGCACCCTACGGCGAAGTAAAGGATTTCTCGCCGATCATCGAACAGGCTAAGAAATGTCCTCCGCCTACCGAGATCGAAACCGGCTCTATTATCGGCGGCTTTGCCCATGAACAGGTATTTGCACTTGCCGATACAGTTGTAGAAGCTGTAAAATCGGGGGCTATCCGCAAATTCGTAGTCATGGCAGGCTGTGACGGCAGAGCGAAGTCCAGAAGCTACTATCAGGAATTTGCTGAGAAGCTGCCAAAAGATACAGTTATTCTCACCGCAGGCTGTGCGAAGTACAAGTATAACAAGCTCGACTTAGGCGACATCGGCGGTATTCCCAGAGTGCTTGATGCAGGACAGTGTAATGATTCTTATTCTTTGGCGCTGATCGCCCTGAAACTGAAAGAGGTATTCGGGCTTGATGATGTGAATGATCTGCCTATTGTTTATAATATCGCTTGGTATGAGCAGAAAGCAGTCATCGTACTCCTTGCTCTGCTGTATCTCGGAGTGAAGAATATTCACCTCGGACCGACTCTGCCAGCGTTCCTGTCTCCGAATGTAGCAAAGGTTCTTGTGGACAGCTTTGGCATTGCAGGAATTACAACCGTTGACGAGGATATGAGGATTTTCGGCTTATGAGAAGAAAAGACCGTGAAGTGACCGATCTCAGCGAGATCATAGAGATCATGAAAAACTGCGATGTATGCAGACTGGCTATGAATGATGACGGCTTTCCGTACATTCTGCCGCTGAATTTCGGTATGGCGGTGAACGGAGATAAGATCACGCTCTATTTTCATAGTGCTTTGGAGGGCTATAAGGTCGGGCTTATCCAAAAGGATAACAGAGCATCATTTGAAATGGACTGCAAGCATGAGCTGCAATACTTTGAGGATAAGGGCTACTGCACAATGGCATACGAAAGCGTGATCGGCAAAGGGCATATCCGTATCCTGCCGAAAGAAGAAAAACTGCCTGCCCTGAAACTGCTCATGGCACATTATCATGACGGAAAAGATATGCCGTTCAGCACGGCGGCGATACCGAGAACGCTTGTATATGCCCTTGAGGTCGAAAGCATAACAGGTAAAAGAAAGCCTGTAAAATAATTCTAACTTTGAACCCGACGGAGTCTAAGTCGTTAATACCGTGATTGAAATAGTTATCTGATATTAGCTGACTAAAGTCGATGCATAAATGAGTCCCCCCCGTATCACTGTGTGGTACGGGGGGAGTTGTTCTTCTTCGACAGTAAAAAGGAAAAGCCCTATATTGAGCCTCCCATATAATTTTAGAATTTGATTCTGCTTATCGTTTGGGGTTACTTAATTGTTATTTGTTATTTCTGATATCAAATCTATCTGCTCAAATACAGATATCCGTCACAACCCATTCATTTTCCTCAAGCGGATAGGTGCTGCCGCAGAACGGGCAGACTTTGACCTTTGCCGCATCGAAACTTGCACTGCAGGACGGACAGGTTACAGCCATGACAGAAAAGCCAAGATCGGTCGGCTTTTTGATAATTTTCCGCAGACTTATGTGGATCCTGTCGGACTCGCGGAGGATTTTACCGCCGCGGTAGTGCAGGCTGTCGGTATAAAACGTGAGCGAAACATCGCAGATACCGTTCCTGATGCTGTATTTATCCACGCCGGAATTAAAGTAGGTAATATCCACGATCTCACGCAGCTTTTCCGGGATACGCTTGTTGCACTGGCAGATGGTCAATTCCTGCGGATCCTGGCTGTAAAGCATGAGCTTCAGAAGAGACATGGACTTGTCACGGAAGTATTCTATTGAAAACGTAGGATCAAGCGTATGCATTTTATTACAGAATATCAGGGATCTCATCATTTTACTTCCGCCGCGGGCGTTCTTACCCATCAGCATTAATGAACGGATACTATTTACAACGAACCACGCACCGGCACCAAACATAGCACCGGGAATAATGCTTCCCAATATAGCGGCTGCATCGTTGATCATACTCTCGAAACTGTCCCGTTCTCCTGTTAAGGAGTGGGACAGCATGGACACAATGCCAATTGCCATAAAGAAAATGGTAAAGCCAACGATGTATTTTTTGAGCTGCTTCGTGTCAAAGATATCCTTGATGTCCTCATTAATGAAGAAATGCATGACTTTCGGATACAGTTCATCCATGAGGAATTTCGTGTTACAGAATTCACAGCCGGATTCGAGCTTACCGAGAGTAGACGGCGCTCCGCAGTTCGGACAGCACATCGCTGTCTCCGGGGACGGAACGCCGCCCTGTTTGGGATTCTGCATTATAATGGTCAGCCCGCCCTCAGCATCGCTGCTGAAGATCTCCTTCTGGGAATTGCTGATTTTCGTGGTGATGTGCTTGCTTGCGCCAATGATGAAATTTTCAAAGACACTGTCGCCGTAGGTTAGCACCCCTGTGCTTCCATTGTCCGCGTCCGGTTTCCTGAACTGTATCTGCATATCCAGTCCAAGTGACTGGAGTTTCTGTTTTTGCAGTTCCAGTGTAAAGCGAGTGTCCTGACTGGCAAGCCCGGGTGTCTTTCCATCGCAGTACCAGTCGGAAAGCTGTTTAGCAAAACGCTGAAAATGCTGTTTCATTTCATGGCCGTCTGAGTAGTTGTTATTGTTCATTCCATATTCTTCCATAATGTCATTTCCTCCATTCCCTGCTTGGGGGGTGAAGCACAATTCAAGCTGTTTTGAGTATTAAAACATTTCTAAGCACTCAACCCTATCCCTTAATCGCAATTTTTGACTAGTGCGATTTTTCTCTATTTTTCGGACTTTTTAACGAGTGACAGCATTTCTACACACTTAAAAGTTACAAACAGCAGTTTTAAGCACAAAAACTCGAGTGCTTAAAAAGACTGTTTATATCGCGAGTGC
>JAEEVL010000068.1 GCA_016290875.1 Ruminococcus sp. | reverse complement strand
TCCTGAACGGGTCTGTCGATGACTTTGAGAGTTGCCTTGCCCTCTTTGAGGACGTTTCCTTCTGTATCAAGGAGCTTTGCATTAACGATGTACTCGCCTGTATCCTTTACAGTGAACGAAAGCTTATCGCCGCTTTTGTATATGGGATATTCCGGCAGACCGTTGTTGGGATTGACAGTTATCTCACCCTTTTCAAGCTCGACGTCGAAAGCGGTCTCAGTGATGAGCTCGTCCTTTTTCATGACGTTAATTTCTATTTTGCCGTTCCATACATCGTTTGAGAAATAATTGAGGCTCGCACCTGCATTTATCTCAGATTCATTTCCGGCATAAACAACGTAATCACTGATAAGAGGTCCGAACCATGTTACCTCAAACTGAGTTTTTTCCTCTTCTGACTGCTTTTCTTCAATGACCGGCGGCTCTATCACTTCGAGGCTTGCTTCTCTGCTGAATATTTCCTCGCCTTTGTCGATACAGCTCACCTTTACATTATAAATACCGGCTTTATCGGGAACAAATTTGAGCGGAGTTTTTTTCAAAGAGCTTCTGTCAGGAGTGAGAACAGCGTCCTCAGTATCCGAAGCTGCTACCTTGCCATCGTATGTGACAACAGTTTTCATTGTTACGTCATATTCGATGTTAGTAGCATAGAGAAGGTCATAGTTTATTCCGACTTCTTCTGAAGAGCCTAACGGAACTGAATATGTATCAAGCTCGACAGAGAGATCTGTTATATCAGTTGAATATTCGGGCGTGAATGCAGTGATGTCGATGTCTATTCTCTGAGTTCCTACAAGCTTATTGCCGTTGTACAGCTCTGCAATAACATAGACCTCAGAACCGTCGGGCTCTGCGATAGTGAATTCGCCTGAATCCACGGTGATGCTCGTATCATTGGCAGAACACTGTGCCTTTACAGTGTTTTCATAAACAACTGTATCACCGCTGTAGAGTGAAAGCTTTACATCAAGCTCGGCATCGAAATTGCTCGAGTAGCCGATAACAGAGGTTGCTGTAACAGTATTTGAACTGTTGCTGACAGCATCAGTCTGACTTAAAGTTGTATCAAAATCAGTTATGCTGAGCTTATTTTCAAGGTCGAGCGATTTGAGAAGTCTTATTGCAACAGAGGTAGTCTCGATATCATCGGCAAAGCTTCCGTTACTCTTTTCAGCCTTGCTGAGTTCATTGAGCAGGTCGATAGAGTCTATTTCCTCTTCCGCAGCCTCCATTGCAAGATACTTGTAGAGAGTTTTCTTGATATCGCTGTCCTCATAGCTGTCGGATACGTTTTCTTCAAGGTATGTAAGCTGAGCGTTGAGAAACGACATATTGAAGTCATTTGCAGCGAATAATCTGTCCACGTTATAAACTACCATTGCAGTGAGGATATCATCACTTCCGCTTGCAGGCGAATAGGAGTAGCCTCCGTCAGCATTTGCGGCTGTAAGAAGATATTTGCACATATCCTCGCCTGAGACCTCGCTATCGGAATATCCGGTATCATTTACGGCTTCAAGAACGAGTACAGTATCAAGTACATCGCTTGAGTATCCGCTGTAGAGTCCGAAACCTCCGTTTTCATTCTGTCTGCCTTTGAGCTTGCTGAGATATTCGAGATTTAACGTAGCAGCTGAAAGTCTCGCTACCATATCGTTATTATCGAACGATATATTATCCGTCAGCCATTTTTCGCTGTTTTCATTGTAGTTTTTTCCGGCAGCTCTCAAACCGATAAGAGCTTCTGTAGTATCATTGATGAGTCTGCTGTCGCCGTAGCTGTTATCATCGTTTTCCTGCGAGCTTAAATAAGCTGCGGCTTTTTTGATGATATCATCGCGCATAGATTTCGCGTCAGCAGCTGAAACACCATTCGCTTTTATCCTTACCATAGCGGCGGTATTCAGCACCAATACAGAGCCGAGAAACAATGACACTGCTTTTTTCAGTTTTCTGGGACTGTGTTTAGAAAAAAACATTGTTTCACCCTCCTGAGATTTAGTTTTACGCATATAATAAAACAGATATATTAATGAATTATATACACACGTATCAATATTTTATCACAAAGCATCTGATTTGTCAATATTTTCCTTAAATAATACTATACGTATATTAAATTGAGCTGGAAGATTCCTCCAACTTCATAGTTCGGCCTGTAGAGGGGTCAGAGTACTGAAAGAAGCATACGCTGAACGTAATCCTCAAAACGGACTGATTTTTCATTCTGATAATGGAAGCAACTATGTCTCGACTGCATTTACAGGGTATTTGAAATCGTTGAATGTCATTCAATCATTTTCAAAACCTGGGATTCCATATGACAATTCCGTTTGTGAATCATTTTTCAAAAACATGAAAGTCGAGGAACTGTACCGAAAAGATTACACCTCAGAAAGACATTTTAAGGATTCTGTTGATGAGTATATCAGATTTTACAATCAAGACAGACTGAAGTGTTATACTGAAAGAGCAGTCGACAAACACCCAAAAATCTGGTAGAATAAGAACAATGAAAACCAGGAAGGGAAAACGACTATGAAGTACAGTAAAGAATTTAAAGAAGAAGCATTAAAGCTCTCGGATGAAATCGGACTGAAAAAAGCTGCTCAGCAGTTAGGTATCCAGTATTACACACTCTCAGACTGGCGCACAAAGCGAAATGCCGCTGCAAAAGCTAAAAAGTATCAGATGACCGACGATGAAGCAAAACTGCGTATTACGGAGCTCGAGCGTGAAAATGCCGAGCTTCGCAAAGCAAATGATATTCTCAAGGACGCACTCGGTTTTTTCGCAAAAGACCGGAAGAAGTAAAGACCAGCGAACGTCACCTGTTCGTCAATGAGTTTCGCAGCAAGTATGGAGCGAAAGCAATATGCAAATTTCTGAAAATCAGCGAATCAGGCTATTATCGCTGGCTCAGAAATCATGGCAAGCCCGGTGCAAGGCAGCTTCTTCTGGTCA
>JAEEVL010000067.1 GCA_016290875.1 Ruminococcus sp. | reverse complement strand
ATACTCGGATTATTTATATCCTGATCAACCTCTGATACTCTTCAATATCCAACTCACCGTCCGCAGCCTTCTGCCGCAGCTGAATGGCATACTCTCCCCACTCGGCAAACTCGGATTTGCTCATTTTCTTTTTCATGAAGCGAGCGTAGTGCTGCTTATAGGCTCGGTTGTATATCTCCCAGACCGGATCATTCTTTATCTTTTCTTTGAAGTTGTGACGCATAGCATTGTCACGGCATGACTTCGGTGGATTACTGCTTATTAAGCGCTTGCAGTAGTGCGAAAACGTTGTATGCTTCATGATGAACCAGCGACCGCAGTTGCGGCACTTGACAGGCATGAACTTTTCCTCGATGCACTTGAACAACTCAAAATACAGAAAGGCTCCCAGCGATGTGAAACGATAAGTCTCACAGAGTATGGGACCTTTTTTCGTGTCAAGAAGTGTGTGTCCCAAGCACATACTGCCGCTTGATACAAGATTGAAATGCGATTCTGAATAACACTTCTCCGTGAATTGCTGAAAGACTTCAATCACCTTTTGATTGGACGGATAGTTGTTATGGTCGCAGAGCTTGTCTGCAAATGGCATAAAAACATTCCTAACTCGTATAAGGTCGGAAACAAATTCCGCGAACTCGTTTGTCATCTGTTCGATACAGGTTGTGAAGTCGGCGGCGTCTTTTCTGTTCTCATAGTTGCTGAAAACTTTCTTGCTGTCGAAGTCATAATCGTCAAGTGCTCGCAGCTCATTCAAATCTTCTGTGATATACATTTCCTCATAAGACACAGGAGTGCTCTCTGCGTTGACAAAGTGTTCGTTGTAATCGTCGGAATCAAATTCAGAGTCTTCGTAAAATGGTTCGTCAAAGATGTCGTTGTAGTACGCGAACAAGTTTCTAAGCAGACCGTGTCTGAAATGTTTTGTGTCATATGGCGGAAGTGACTTTGCAATATCCATGATACTATCGTATATCATTTCAATTTCCTGTGCACGCTCACCTATATCAGCAGGACAGTATAAGGAACTGATGTTCAGCTCTGACTTTGCGCGCTCGCATACGTCATACAGCTCACCAAGTGTAGTTGAATTCATTGAAAAATAGCGCAGAAGTATCTCTCCGAGCGGATAAACTCTTCCGTCGGACAAGTAAATTTTTCTGTCATGGTAGTGTGCTTCTATCTCAAACATGGCGGCTCCTTTCAGAAATAGTGTTCGATTTGTTTCGAAACAATATCTCAGCTCAATATATCGAGAAATGCGATATGCAAAGGCACAAAATAAAAGTTTAAAATTTGTTCATAAAAATAGATTATAGATTGACAGCGATAGAGTTATTATACAACATCTATTGACTTCTGTCAAGGACTGGTGTATACTGAATGCAGTTAAGACGTCCGGACAGCTCTTGACATCACAAGTAAAAACTCGAAACGCGAAAGGAAGATGTAGATGAAAAATATGAACGTGATCAACTGCACAGCATACTCTAACGGCGTCAACTCTCCGCTTGAGTATCTCAACATCACTACGCCTGCCGAGTTCAAGGTGGTGATGGACTTACTCTGCTACTACGACAGTGAAAAGAAAAGTGCGTCAATAAGCCGCACAGGTATCGCAAGAGATACTGCTATGTCGGTGAGCAACGTTGAGCGCTCACTGAAAACACTTGCGCAGAAGGATATCATTCGCATACACAACAACTATGCTGACAACGGTCGTCAGGTCGAGAACTCTTACGAGGTCGCATTCCTGAACTATGATATGGACGAAAACAAGCTCCGCGACGCAGAGCTGGCGTTGCAGTTCAAAAGTTGAATTGTCATAGGGGCTGTGTCATGATGTCATAGGCTTATATATTAAGTATACAAGATAATATTATATTATTATAGCTAAGAAGGAAGATATATATTACATGATAATTATAAATCAAGTAAGCGGCTTTTTTCTTCAGCTATAACATCTGTGACAGCAGCGTATAAGGAGCGGTTATCTGAAACACGCGCAGAAAGCCCCGAGTTTGCCGTCCTCAAAAGGAAAATAGTATAGTTACTCCACCGCTCGCGTTGAACGCGATTGTCGCGCAACGTGGAGCGAGTGTGGGGATAATACAGGTATCGGAAAAACGAAATAGTTGGGGGGTACGGAAGTCGGTCCGCAAGACCGGCAAGCATAGCAAACGGCGTTCCGTTTGCCGCTGAAACGGGAGAACCCGTGCCCCTTTCCAGTTTGCAGGTTAAAGGCTGGCGTCATTTGCGCCCGCCATTCCACATCGGACGGGCAGTGCCCGCCGATTCTTCGGCATTTGCTTTGACGTAAGCAGAGGCGTCTTTCCTTGGGAATTTCAAAAAAGCAGGCGTCTTTTTTGAGGAAAAAGCCAGATAAAGGCTATGATTAGGGAGATATGGGAGGCGTCTGAGCAGCATAATTGCCGCTGTGAGAGGAGTGATAAAAAACCGAGTAGGCCTCGCAAGGGATGCTCAAAAAGTCTGGGCTGGTAACACGCAGGCTCAGCAAAGACGGTACGATCAGATTTTGTACCTGTGAATTTGAATTGAATAGTTTTAGAGGAGGCGGATGTATGAGCATAAACCTTGAAAAGACTCATTGCAGTGAAGATCCCGAGGTACAGTCCGTATTGCATCACGACTGTACTGTTGACGGTGTCACCTATCGTGTTTGGTCTGCTTTCCTTGGCAGGAAAAGAGCTGAAGAGTCACTCGGAGAATTAATGCTCCGACAGCTCGAAAGGGGGTATGAAAAGCCTGCCTTTGATGCAAAGCAGACCGAGAGCGAGTCGATGTAAAAGTCGGAAAATGTTTTTTGTGCAGTCCTACGAAATCAGCTGTGCACACTGGATTCCTGAGCGGAGATGTGGTATACTGTCCGTGTAAGGATCTGCTGCACGGCTGAGAAAGGAGTTTTAATGAAAAACAAACAGCCTAAAAAAGCAGCTCTGTATTGCAGGCTCTCGGTCGATGACGGGCGAATGGGTGAAAGCGTAAGCATTGGCTCG
>JAEEVL010000066.1 GCA_016290875.1 Ruminococcus sp. | reverse complement strand
CCCATGGCAGAACGCAGGCGAACTGTTGTATATACCGGAAGCGAAACCGCAGCTGCACGGACTTAGAACCGCATTCTAACGGTTACAAAACCGCACCCTTGCCGCTATCGTGACCGCACTGTATATGATTCTCCGCTATGCAGTGCATCTGTACCGATAATTCAGAACAGGTATTGACGACGCGATTTAGAGCACCCTTTTCCGGAGCACTGAGCAAGTGAATCCGGTCAAGAGTGCAGTTAAGAAATCAATTCAATTAGATATCAGGATAGTCTATACCATTTTCATTGAGAAGATTGGTGAGAATATCAATGTAGTCATGTAGTTTCTGAATTTCTATCCAGTTACCGTGACACAGATTATCGGCTTCTTCAAGTTCGTGACGGGTGAGCTCATAATCCTCCCATTTCAGGCATTTATGATCCTTGCTGAAAGCACAATAGTTTTCCATCATGGCTCAGCTCCTTCCGGAAGTCCATGACGCTTTCTCATGGAGACCTCGCCATCGATCATCAACGTATACGCAGTGTTGATTATCCTGTCGATTATTGCATCAGATATTGGACTGTCGTTTTCGGGATCAGGATTAATTCGCTCATACCAACCCTCAGCGTGATACTGAGTGCAGAATATCATCGAACGTTCAATACGTGTCTCAATGATTTCAAGAAGGTTGTATGCATCATTTGGAGTCAGCTTGCGGATAAGCCACTCGTCAAGTATCAGTAAGTCCACCTTTTTGTATGTCTTGATTACCTTGGCAAATTCCCCATTTGCTTTCGCAATAGAAAGCTCATCCAGAAGCTCGGGCAGCCTTATGTAACGAACAGTTTTGAACTTACGGCAGGCAGCGTTGCCGAGAGCACAGGCAATGTAGGTTTTACCGTTTCCTGATGCGCCCTTGAGGATAATATGTCTGCCCTCATCGATGTAGTTACAGGTGGCAAAACGAAGCATTTTCCCCTTGTCAAGATGTCTGTCCTCGATGTATTCAATACCCTCGATAGTTGCATTTGCATCTGAGAAACGGGCATTTTTGATATATCTGTCGAGCTTGTTATTCTGTCTGCGGTTCCATTCGGAATCTATCAGCAGGGTAAGACGGTCTTCAAATCCGAGCTGATTGTAGCTGTCTGCATCTTCAAGCTGTCGTTCTAATTCGCTTGCGAGTGCATTCATTTTCATGGCTCTCAAGCGTTCTATCGTGCTGTTGATCATTTGTCACCACCCACCTTTCTCCAGTAGGCAGCGCCTCGAGTGATTCCGTACTTGTTACTGTTATCACCCGATTCAGCAGAACTGTTCGGTTTGCTGCTGTTTTTCATGAGCGTTGTTATTGTGCGTATCGACGGAGAAGAAGAAAACGCCAGCATACGTTCACAGGCGGCTTCAAGTTTTTTCTTGCCATAGCGCTTACCGAGCTTAGTAAGGCTCACACAAGCTTTGTATCCCTGTTCAGGAATGCTGCCCGATGAAAGAAAATAGTTCACAACTTTCTCAGTTGAGGTACCGATAGTCGATGCCCACGTCTTGAATTCGTCGCCATTGTAATTCAAATATTCACGATGATTAATAGGCATGTGCTCAGGTTTCACAACTGGCTGAACACTGTACTTTCCAAGACGCTTATGCGATGTTATACGGCTGCCTTTGAAATACACTTCGACCAACTCTTTGGTCAGACGGATCTGAACTTGCTCACCGATAAGGTCGAACGGTACGGAGTATTTGTTTGCACCGTCCGAAATTAGATAATCATTACCAACTGTCTGCTGTTTCCATACAGAAGGAGCATAAGGACGTTTTGGAAGCGGCAGCATAAATTCCTTTTCTTCTGCGAGATATGCTTCTCGGCGACACCCAGGACGTTTCTGAAATGGCTTGGTGTTGATAAATTCAAGCCTTTCAGCAACAGCATCTTTTACTTCTGCAAACGAGAAGAACTTACATTCACGCAAAGCGGCTGTTATCCAAGTTGTCGAGAAACCTACCGAGCGTTCAACAAGTCCTTTATCCTGCGGCTTGCGAACACGTGCAGGAACGATAGCTGTGCCGTAATACTCGGCGAGTTCACGATAGCTTTCATTCAGCTGAGTTTCATAGCGAGTGTTAGCAGTAACGCCGGTTTTCAGGTTATCTGGAACAAGCACTCTTGTCACGCCACCGAAATACTCATAAGCGTGGACATGGCACATCAGCCAGTTTTCCTGCTTCATATCGGTGCAAGCTTCAACGTACAGATAACTGCTGCACGGAAGAGCAGCTACGAACAGATATGTCTTGTGCTCCTCACCTGTAACACTGTCAAAGTACGGTATTGTACCGCCAGCCCAATCCACTTGCATAACATCTCCGGGCTTATGGGTAACACGCATTGTCGCCTTTGTGATACGAGCCCAGCGGCGGTATTTATCGCCAAACTGCGTGCTCATGTAAGGCGTTTCACCGTTGGCATAGGCACGTTCGCAGTATTCCTGCCAAAGAAGCGTGAGAGTAACGCCTTTCTTTGAGAGTTCCTTGTGAATGTAGTCGTAATCAATCACAGCATAAGTTGAAGGATTGCTGATGTGTTTGCCGTAAAACAGCTCGTGCAGAATTTCGTTGGTCACATCGTCATCAAGTGGCCATGTGATGTTTAGCTCCGCTGCTCGGTCAAGCACCGCCCTTACTGTCTGGTGCGAACTTCTTACTGAGGATTCAATACTCCTTTGACTGTAACCCTGTGAATGAAGCTCTAGAATTTTTCGATAGTTCGTCATATCCGAACCTCCTGTATTAAAGTCACACATTTCTGTGTGCTATGAAAATTATACAGGCTTCGAATAAATGCGGTCAACGTTCCGGCAAGGGTGCGGTTCTAAGTCCGGCAAGGTGCGGTTTCGAGTCCGTGCAGTTGCGGTTCTTCAAACGGCATACACAAGGACCATTCTGAGGGTTGCAAGGTCGGCGAGAGTTACTTTTCCGTCTTTATCAAGGTCAGCAAAAATAAGTTCTGCTTTGGAAAAATCACGATCGCCGATGTTGTAAAGTGAGATAAGAGTGAGATCGGTTATGTCGGCTTTTCCGTTGGCATCAA
>JAEEVL010000004.1 GCA_016290875.1 Ruminococcus sp. | reverse complement strand
TGCCCCTAGGTGAAACACGTTAGTCCAATCACTGCTTTCATTATAGCTTAAGTAACAAGTGCGTGTAAACCATGGCTGGCTTGTCATGGATTTATACGACCAAATATTATTATAGTAGGTGAAACAAATGATTTATCTGCTTGAAGATGATGACGGCATACGCAGTTATGTTCTCTATGCTCTGGGAAGCGCAGGTCTGGATGCTGAGGGCTTTGAGAAGCCTTCGCTTTTCTGGGAAGCTCTTGCAAACGAAATGCCCGACCTGGTACTGCTCGATATAATGCTCCCTGAAGAGGACGGACTTTCGGTGCTCAGCAAGCTCCGGAACAATTCTGATACTGCGTCTATGCCCGTGATAATGCTCACTGCCAAGGACACGGAATATGACAAGGTTGTGGGACTGGACGCCGGCGCTGACGATTATATCGCCAAGCCGTTCGGAACACTCGAACTTATATCGCGAATAAAGGCTCTTCTGAGAAGAACTCTTCCCGATCCGGAAGAGTGCCTTAAAGTCGGCAGCATAGCTATCTACCCGTCGCGCAGAGAAGTTCTTGTGGACGGTACATCGGTATCACTTACCAAGAAGGAATATGAACTTCTTCTCCTTCTTGTGAGAAGCGAAGGAAAGGTCCTTACACGAGACGAACTGCTCAGCAAGGTATGGGGCTATGATTTCTCGGGAGAGAGCCGCACAGTAGATGTGCATATCAGGACTCTCCGCTCAAAGCTCGGTGAATACGGTGACATAATCGCAACGGCAAGAGGTGTCGGCTACAAGATCGGAGGACTGACGGTTGACTAAGCGCATCCTCGACAGTATCATCATTGTGTCGACTGTATTCGTAATGATAACTGCTTTTGTTCTCTCGATCGTTCTCAACCGCTATTTTGCAACACGACTTCAGGACGAAATGATAAAGGAAGCGCAGCTGATCGGCAGAGGCGCTGAAACATCCGGCATTACCTATTTCAGTACGACATCTATCGGTGATCTGCACGTTACATGGATAGATAAAAACGGCTCAGTAATATTCGATTCATACAAGAAAACAACAAGGGATTATTCAAAGGAAAGACTTTTCCTTGAAGCAAAGTATTTCGGCGAATACAGATCGTCTGAGTATTCGTTCAGAACTGCTACCGCGTCACTTGAGTATTCATTAAAGCTCCGTGACGGAACTGTCATCTACGTTTCTGATGTTCAGATCTCGCTTAAAAAGCAGGTCAGGGACATCGTTCGCTCGCTGATGATAAGCTTTGTTTTTCTTGCACTCGCTGCACTCATCTTAGCACATCTTGTGTCGAGCCGTATACTTAAACCGCTGAACAACCTCGACCTCGAAAATCCGAAAATAGACAAATCGCTCCCGGAGCTGTCTCCTCTGCTCGTAAAGCTTAACGACCAGAATATCCGCATCTCGAATCAGATGTATGAGCTCCGCCGCAGCCGTGAACAGTTTGAACAGATAACAGAGAGTATGTCTGAAGGAATTATAGTTACCGACACAAGGCTGAATATTCTCAGCTGCAATTCCGGTGCTGTCAGTCTTCTCGGAGCAGAGGGCGAACCAGAAGAGGGGAAGACTGTCTTTAACCTCAACAACTCCGATTCGTTCCGCAGATGTCTTCATGACGCTGCCGGAGGAAAACACGCAGAAATGGTGCTTAATACTCCGGACGGTGACCGTGAGGTCATCGCAAGCCCTGCATACAGTTCAAATGTAATACACGGTGTAGTTGTCTTGATTATGGACGTTACAGAAAAGCATCAGCTTGAAACGATGCGCCGTGAGTTCACATCGAATGTTTCCCATGAGCTGAAAACGCCGCTTACGACTATTTACGGCTTCTCAGACCTGCTGTCAAACGGTATGGTCAAGCCCGGCGATGTTCAGACTCTCGGTGAGAATATCCGACGCGAAGCTGAACGACTAATCACACTGATAAACGATATAGTTGCGCTCTCCAAGCTCGATGAGAACTCCGTTCCGGCAGCGAAGGAGAACGTTGACTTGTATGAGCTTGCCGAAGAGGTAGTCCGCAGACTTGGACCTAATGCCGAAAAGAAGAACATCACGGCTTCGGTTTCGGGTGAACGCGTGGTCTATAACGGCTGCCGCACGATCCTCGATGAGATAATATACAATCTCTGCGACAACGCTATAAAATACGGCGTAGAAGGCGGCTTCGTCGAGGTGAAGCTCTCACATATCCCCCAAAAAGTCCTGATAACGGTAACGGACAACGGTGTCGGCATACCGCAGCAGTCCATAGGCCGTATATTTGAACGCTTCTACCGCGTTGACAAGAGCCGTTCGCGAAAGGTGAACGGTACCGGTCTCGGACTTTCTATCGTAAAGCACGGCGTCATCTACCATGGCGGTGAGATACGCTGCGAAAGCACTCCCGGCAATGGGACAGAGTTTACGGTGGAACTTCCGGTGTCACCGCAAGTTATACCACACAGATAAAAAGTTCGGGCGCACAGTTTTGTGCGCCCTTGTTTATTTATATTGAGTTTTGTTTCAGAACAGCGAGATTATGTTTCCGATAACCGGTGCTGCGAATATTACTATGAGTACGCCGACAGATGCTGCCCAGAAGCACACGTATGCCACAGCGTTGAAAGCCTTGACATTGCAGATGTCCATGTTTTTCTTCCTGAGAAGCATAAGCACCGCGAACATGATAAATCCGACTGCACTTATTATCACGCATATCCAGAAGCTGTATGGAACGTATTTCAGCTTTATCTCAGCGTCTTCATTACCGAGTTTGATAGCTGTGAAAGCTCCGCCGAGGACAGGAGTTATCTCTGTCTTGCTGCCGTTTATTTCTGCACGCCAGTTCTTGTTGTACTCTATCGGCAGGAACACGTATTTTCCGCCGGGATCATTTACCTTCAGCGAAAGCTCATAGCCGCCGGCGCTCACATCGAAGGCGTGGGGAGCTTCTTCAAGCGACTTGCAGAGAGCTGCGAGTTTTTCTATGTCCATCACGCCGATGATGAGCTCATCTGTCTCGATGTTCTTTGAGTTGACAGATATGCTCAGAGTCTCGTTGTCAAAAGTTCCGAGCAATGCACAGCCGTTCAGATTAGCGCCCGGATAGACGTTGTTGTCTTCCTTATTTTCATAGGGCATCTTTGCCGGCTCACCGTTTATATTTACAGCGAATATGTCGCCTGTGGACTGTGTGTAGATATAAAGAGCAGAGTTTTTGTCGATTTTCAGCTCTCCGGAATAATGATATGGCATTATCATATTATTGCTCATTTCATTTTCATCGGAAGTTACTATCTCGGAGTACGGGATTACCTTGAAGAGGTCTTCACTGTCACCTGAAAGAGCCTTGTAGAGACGGTTCTGATAGCTGAAAGTATCTTCGCTGTCGTGACTGTCGAGGTCGGTCAGATCCTTTCCTGCAAGTATGCCGAAAGGTATCGTATAATTGCAGTCATAAATATGAAAATACTTGGCATCATGGTCAAGGGAGTACAGGGGACTACTGTCATCAAAACGGCTGTATGTTTTTTTGATGTTGAGCAATGCGTCGGTGAAGGCTGTTCCGCCGGAATCAAGTGTGTACGTATAGTTGTTGTTGTAGCCTAAAGCTTTCATTTGCTCCAGGTAATCCTTGGAGATGTTGAGAGTCCAGTCACCGAGGCCGGGAACTCCGGAAAGGAGTGAGATGTTCATGTATGTGTCCATCATGTTCAGCGGCTTGATACGTGAGAGCTTGTCGTCAATGCCGGAATTCTTTTTCAGATCAAGTGCTGAGAGCGAAAAGGCTTTATCATCGGGAGTGGGAGCTATCAGTGCGTAACTGCTTGTCAGCGCCTGTCCCACAGCGAGCGAAAGAAGCATTATCGAACGGAATTTTTTCTCGCAGAATGCAAATAGTATAAAGCATGAAGCAACAGACGATATGAATAGATACTTGTGAAGAACGTAAGTCTCCGTGTCTTCTATGCCGCTGTCCTTCATCTGGAGAGACATAACGATCATTATTATCAGTGAGGCAGCTGCAAGAATGATAGAGGAATACTCCAAAACGCTCCTGAGCTTCTTCTTTTCGACCTTGAACAGCGGTTTGTCGCTCTTGCGTGTGCTGATGAAGTGTGCTGCGATGTCACAGGATACAAACGCAAGTATATAGCCGAAACGATAGGGGAAGTGTGCATAAGAACCCATGTGCCACATCAGGTTTGAGCCTTCGCTGATGATAGGTATTATAAGCAGAACAAGCATATAAATGAAGAATATACTATGCTTGTCGGGCTTTTTCTTGTCTTTGACTGTGCGGATAATGTATGCGAGCAGAGCGGCTATTCCGGCTTCACAGCCGAAGAGCATAAAGCGCTTTTGATAGTCGAAGTCGCCTGTTCTGATAGTGAGCATCTCACTGAGAGAATGGCTGTAGCCGGCTCTCGGAGATTCGGTCAGCCTTAGTGCGCCGGGTATTACCATGAAAGCAGCTGCGATGAATGCCACAGCTGTGAAAACTCCGAGCTGTGCAGCGGCTTTGCGGCTTTTTGCCTTGTCGTCTGAAAGCAGGACCATATATCCGAATGCGTAGAGTATTACGAAGATATAGGTCATTTCGCTGAGGTAGCTGCTTATGCAGAAACACAGGAAGGTCACTATCGTGTAGCCGAGAACTTTTCCCTCATTCAGCAGAGCTTTCAGATTAAGCATGAGCAAAGGGAATAGTATCAGCAGGTCGAGGAAGAAGATGTTCACATAGTTCTGGAGCATAAAGCCGCAGTATGTGTACATCAGCGACAGAGCTACGTTCACAGCTGTGCCGGGAGCGTAGGTCTTTTTCATGTAGAATGACATAGTGAATGACGACAGCATGAGCTTTAATGCAAGGAATATGCTCATTGCCTGGAGTATATTGTCCCTGCTGACAAACAGGAGGAATATATTCATCGGGTTTAGACCGTATGTGACATAGTTTGCAAGAAAATCGCACGAAGCACCGTTGTACCAGTCGAAGAACAGCGGAGCTTTTCCATGCAGAAAGTCATGAGTATGAGTGTATCCCGGTATGTATTGCGCTCCCATATCGTAGTAAGCGATATTTCCGTCTCCAAAAGGGAATACACCTTTTATTATGAATATGACAAAGAGTACAGCGAGTGCCGCAAGCGGAGCTATGATGTACTCTTTATTGCGTTTGATACGTTCCATTATTGTCTCCTTAACCGAGAGTAAATATAACTGTTCCGGCGATTATGAGCCCGAGAGCAGCAAGTTTCCGCTTTGTGGGCTTTTCACCGAAAAAGATCAGTCCGAAGACTGTGATGTAAATGTAGCCGCTCGTCTCAAAGACAGCACCGACAGCCAGGTCGGCTGTTCTGTATGCGAGTATCGACAGCAGTGTAGCTCCGAAAAACATCGCATACGCTGTTATGACGAGCGGATTGAGATATTCCTTTATACGTGAGGGATATTGCTTTGATGCGGACTTCTTCAGCATTACCTGTGATACAGAGCTGATGAAGGTGCCGAGAAGTATCTGCCAGCCGTTTATCATGAGCTTTCCTCCTCGCCGCTGCTGCCCTTGCTGAAATAGACTATCAGACCGGCAGAGACCAGAATTATCCCGATAACACGCAGAAGAGTCAGCTTTTCATGGAAGAACAGCATTCCCCATAATACTCCCCATATAACAGCCGCAGCCTTTGCAGAGTATGCTGCTGTCAGTTCGATATGCTTTATGACCTGCTGCCAGCCTATCGCATATATGAACAGTATCATTATCATAAGCGCGTAGAACAGGCAGAACCTGAGACTCATAAAGCTGTACTGTGCAGCCTTTTTTGAGAATATGCCGCAGATCGAGTAGAGTGCGACCATTGAATGAAGGGCGATGAACGCCGTGATGCTCTTTTTCTTCATATTAGTCCTCGTCATTTGAAGAAGTCAAGCGCAACGTCAATGACCTTTGCTCTGTCTTCAGCTGTAAGTCCGAAATACATAGGAAGTCTGACGAGACGGTCGCTCTCACGGGTAGTGAATTCGTCGATGCCGTTGAAGCGTCCAAACTTTCTTCCGGCAGGAGCAGAGTGGAGCGGTACATAGTGGAATACCGCACATACTCCGTTGCTCTTCATGTGAGCGATGAAGCGTGTACGTTCTTCAAGGTCGCGGAGCTTTATATAGAACATATGCGCATTGTGGACGCAGTAGTCCGGTATCTTCTGGAGCTCGATGCGTCCCTTTTTTTCAAGGGGTGAGAAAGCTTCGAGGTAGTCGTTGTATGTAGTCATGCGGTCGTCGTATATCTCATCGGCGTGCATGAGCTGTGCATAGAGGTAAGCGGCGTTTATGTCACTTGCAAGGTAGCTGTCTCCGAAGTCTACCCATGTGTACTTGTCTACCTCGCCGCGGAAGAACTTGGAACGGTTAGTTCCTTTTTCACGGAGTATCTCTGCGCGTTCCATGTAAGCTTCGTTGTTGACGAGTATAGCTCCGCCTTCTCCCATGGAGTAGTTCTTGGTCTCATGGAAGGAATAGCAGCCGAAATCTCCGATAGTTCCGAGCGGACGGCCCTTGTAGCTGCTCATAACGCCCTGAGCTGCGTCCTCGATGACAAGGAGGTTATAGCGGCGCGCTATGTCCATGATAGCATCCATCTCACAGGCTACACCTGCGTAGTGTACTGCTACGATAGCGCGTGTATGCTCGGTTATTGCGGCTTCTATCTTGTTCTCGTCAAGATTCATCGTATCGGGGCGTATGTCGGAGAAGACAAGATTCGCACCGCCAAGCACCATGGAAGTTGCCGTGCTCGAAAATGTGTAGCTCGGAAGTATGACTTCGTCTCCTGGCTTGAAGCTGCTGAGTATCGCTGACATATCAAGTGCGCTGGTACAGCTCGTTGTAAGCAGGAGCTTCTGTGCGCCGAAACGCTTTTCGAGCCATTCTGTGCAGAGTTTGGTGAATTTTCCGTCTCCGGATATCTTGTGTGAGAACACTGACTGTTTAATATATTCAAGTTCATCGCCTGTGAAGGGCGGTATGTTGAATGAGATCATTACTGCTTAACTCCTTTATAATGTATGTATGAACCTGCATCAGCCGTTCAGGAGACTGCGGTACTTCACCGGAGTCATGCCGACAGAGGAATTGAACTGGCGCAGGAAGTATTTACTGTCAAGGTAACCGCACTTCTCTGAGATCTCCATAATGCTCAGAGTGCTCGTTACAAGCTGGTATTTTGCCTTTGCGACACGGGCGTTTATGCAGTCTTTATGGAAGCTCGAACCGAAGCATTGCTTGTATACGCTGCGGAAATAGCCTGTACTTCCGGAAAAACGCTCGTGGAGAGTGTGGGTATCAAAAGTTGATTCCGGCTCTGTGAAAATATAGTTCCGCATATCTGCCATCTCACGGTAGTGGTTGGAGAGACGTCTGTCTGATAGTTCAAGTACCAGTTTTTCTGCCTTTTCGCTGCAGCGTCCGAGAACGTCACGGTAACTGTCGTCACCGCATTTTTCAGACGTACACACGAACGAATCCGTGCCGAAGCTGTCTGTGTACTTCCTGTGCTGGAGAAGTATCGAGCTGAGACAGTCTGCAAGGATGTCGGGTTCGGCTGTGCTCTGGACGAGACAAACGAATGTGTTTGGGTTTATCATAGCGGAAATGTCGTGGTTTCCGCAGAATTTGCCTACTGCTTTAGCCGCGTCGAGGACGGCGTTTATGCGCCTGTCACTTTCAATCTCGGACACAGTCTCGTCGAAGAGGCATATCTTCAGCATAACGAGACAGAGTTCCTTGCCGCTGCGCGGAGTTGCCGAACGGTAAGCCTTTTCCATACCGTTGTCATTGTACATACCCGTGAGGGTGTCACGCTGTGAGGAAAGGTTCTGACACTTGCTGAGATATTGTATATCATTTTTCATCCGCAGGAACTCAAGACTGTTGCAGACAGTCTTTATCCAGTTGCGGAAGATATCATCGTAGGTGTCAGGTGTGTCGTAGCGTATCACGGCAGAGCCGAAGTATTTATCATTGAAGAAAAGCGGCGCAAAGTAATATACAGCAGGTTCATTGTGCTTTGCGAAGATGGCAGGGAAGTCAAGACGGTTTATCTCAAAGGTATCGTTATTCTCCCAGGGGACGATTGTACGGCAGATCACATTGTCGGAATTGCGCAGCTCAGAATCATACCAGTCTGCGTTCAGACAGAGAAAAATGTTGTTTGCATCTCTGACGAGCCAGTGATGTTTCCCGAGAGTTGTGGTGAATTCTTCGAGATTACGGCTGTTTGTGAGATCCTGGTCAAGTGAGCTGAACAGATTCCATATTTCAAAATTGATCTTGAATTTGAGGGCGTCAAGCTCTTTGAGGTACTGTTCACGGCAGCAGCCGCATGGACAGCTGTCACCGAGTACGATAGAACCTCCCGGCGGCTGAAAATCGCCGAATGTGCCTGCATTCAGCTTGTTGTGCAGCATACGTACAGCGGCTCTTCCGAGAGCAGAACGGCTGCGTCGGTATGTCGTCAGAAGGGGAGTGTACATTGTGCGCTTGTTGATATACTCATACCCCATGACGATGATCTGATCAGGTACGGAAATGCCGTTCCGTGCGAATTCATCGAGGATACCGTAAGCCATATAGTCGTTTCCGCAGATCACGGCCTGCGGCATATGAACTTCGCCGCTGATGTACTTCTGAGCGAGCTCCTGGCCTGAGTTCATCCAGAAATCACCGAAGTATATTTTGCTCTCATCCACCTCTATGCCGTGGTCCCTGAGTGCCTGACGGTAACCGTCCGCTCTCTGATGTGATACCTCTATGTGGTCGTGGCCTGTGAGCATATCAATGTCTGTGCAGCCGTGGACTTCGATAAGATGTGAGGTTATGTCTATGAAGTCGTTGCGGTCATCGGTATTGATGAACAGCACGCCCGGCTGGTCGAATTCCTTCTGGTAGGTTCCTGCCAGAATTATCGGCACCATATTCTTGAGCTTTATCAGCTCTGCGATCTTCTGCTTGAGAATTTCATTTACGAACGATTCAACGATAATGATCAGACCGCTTATTGAGTCTGAGAGTACAAGTTCGTAGATCTGATTTTCACATAGCAGTTTTTCGTCAAGGACATTCGGATTGAACACGTTGGAAAACACGGCGGTATCGTAACCTAACTGCTGTGCCTGTCCGATAATCCCCCCGAGGATCTGCCGCTGCTCGATACTGTGTGCCTGTGCTGCCATAACTCCCAGTATCGGTCGGACTGGTCTGAACATAGTAATGCCTCCGAAAAATATTTAATTGATTATTTCTATATCTCTGTATGCTTATTATAGAATATAATTCCACATATGTCAACAGATTCGGTCATATTTTTCTTTTATTTGTCCACCTTATATTCACATTGTGGGTTTACAGGTAGAAATTATTAATATATAATGAATAAAGAATGAATGGGAATTCTGCCCTTTTGAGGCAGAATATAGGTTCTCGCATATGCAAAGCATAAATTCAAATATGCAAGCATAAATATTATAAGGGGGTATCCTACAATGAAGTTTACAAGCAGGTTACGATCCGCTCTTGCCGGAGTGATCGCAGGTACAATGCTTATCTCAACATCAGCTGCTTTTCGTTCGTCAAAGTCCGACACACTCGATGCAAATGCTGCTGGTGCTTGTACTATCAACACAAATAAGGTTTATCAGTCTATTGACGGCTTCGGCGGCATCAATCATCCCGAGTGGTACGGCGACCTTACTGATGCTGACCGAAAGCTCGCTTTCGGAAACGGTGACGGACAGCTCGGCTGTTCTATCCTTCGTATCTTCGTAAATCCCGATAAGAGCCAGTGGAGCAAAGCTCTTCCTACTGCCCAGTATGCTACCAAGAACGGTATCACCGTCTTTGCATCGCCCTGGGAGCCGCCGTCAAACCTCGCTGAAAACGGCTCTGCTTACGGAGGCAAGCTCCATCTGCCAAAGAAAAATTATGGCGCTTATGCTGATCACCTTAACAGCTTCGGTGAGTATATGAAGAACAACGGCGTTGATCTCTATTCCGTTTCAGTTCAGAATGAGCCGGACTACGCTAAGGAATGGACAGCATGGTCACCTGATGAGACTACTGACTTCATCGCTAACTACGGCGACAGGATCACAAGCACAAGGCTTATGTCGCCTGAATCATTCCAGTATGGCGCATGGGGCAACGGTAAGGACTACTACACGAAGATCCTTAATAACCCCAAAGCTTTTGCAAACTGTGACTTATTCGGAACTCACTTCTACGGCACACCCAGAAGCAAGATGGACTTCCCGGCTCTTGAAACCTGCGGCAAGAAGCTCTGGATGACTGAGGTTTATGTTCCGGACAGCAGCGTTGATGCTAATAAGTGGCCTGATAACCTTGAACAGGCTGTAAATATTCACGATGCACTCGTTGTCGGCGGTATGCAGGCTTACGTTGTATGGCCGCTCCGTCGTAATTACAGTATCATCTATGAGTCAACACACTCAATTTCAAAGCGCGGATATATTTTCGGTCAGTTCTCTAAGTACATCCGTCCGGGCGATGTCCGCATTGACGCAACAGAGCAGCCTAATACAGATATCCTCGTTTCTGCTTACAAGCACAGCGATACACAGATCGAGATCGTTGCTATCAACAAGGGCAGCAGTGAAGTTACACAGCAGTTCAACGTAAGCGGAAGAAACATCAAGAATGTTGATCGTTTCAGAACATCCGGCAGCGAGAACCTCGCAGCAACAAAGGGCATGGAGGCAAACGGTTCTTCATTCTACTCTCAGCTCCCTTCAAAGAGTGTTTCTACTTATATTGTAACTCTCGAGAGCGACGGCGTTGAGGTTCCTACTTCATCAGAAGAGACACCTACTACACCCGGACCTCAGGAGCCTGACGCTAACGGCTACTACATCCACGACACATTCGAGAATGGTCTTGGTGACTGGGAAGGCAGAGGTTCTGCAACAGTTACTGCAAGCGGCAGACAGCCCTATGCAGGCACAGAGGCACTCCTCGTTCAGGACAGAGCTTCTAACTGGAACGGCGCTCAGAAGGTTCTCGATCCTTACACCTTCAAGGCTGGAGAGACTTACAGCTTCAGCGTAAATGCTCTCGTGCTCGACAGCACATCAGATTCAACTAATATGATGCTCTCCGTTCAGTACAAGGATTCTGCCGGAGAAACTCAGTACGGACACATCGCTAACGGTACAACTGTTGCCGGAAAGTACGTACAGCTCGCAAATACAAACTATACACTTCCTGCAGGCGCTTCCGACTTCATACTTTACGTTGAGACAGAGAAGGGCTCGGACAACTTCTACATTGACGAGGCTATCGTTGCTGTAAAGGGAACCAAGATCGACGGACCGTCTGAGACAAAGCTCGTTTACGGCGATATCAACTTCGACGGCAGAATCGATGTATTTGACGTTATCCTTGCAAGACGCGGCCTTATAAACGGCTACACAGACAGTGCTGCAAAGCTCGCAGCTGACGTTGACAAGAACGGCAAGATCGAAACAGCTGACCTCGTTCAGATCTCAAACTTCGTACTTGGCAGAATAAAGGAATTCGAGGTTTATATTCCTCCGAAGTCTCAATACGTATACAATTCAGCAGTTTCCTATAAGGAAGCTCCCGGCGAGTACTTTGACGCAATGAGCAGCGACAAGGCTGGTAAGATAGTTCAGGAGAACTACAACGGAATAAACGGAAACAAGACAATGTACGTTTACCTTCCCAACGGCTATGACTCAAGCAAGAAGTACAATGTATTCTACCTCATGCACGGCGGCGGAGAGAATGAGAAGACCTGTTTCTATGACAATTCAACTCATATCGCTAATATGCTCGACCACATGATTGCAAACGGCGAGCTTGAGCCTATGATCGTTGTAACTCCTACATTCAACGGCTGCCCTGCAAACGACAATAATATGGGTGCAGGAACTGTATGGGACGAGATGCGCAAGTCTATAATCCCTTACGTTGAGGGTAAGTATTCCACATACGCAAACTCTACATCAGAGTCAGATCTCAAGGCTTCAAGATACCACCGTGCATACGGCGGATTCTCAATGGGCGGCGGTTCGACCTGGAATATGCTCATCAACAACCTTGATATCTGTGCATACTATATGCCGCTCTCAGGTCACTGCTGGGCTGGCGCAGAGGGTATCCAGAACGCTATCGACAAGTTTGGCTTCAAGACCAATGAGTACTTCGTATTCGCTGCAACAGGTTCAACTGATATTGCATACAACAACCTTTCCGGTCTTTGCAATACACTCAAGTCTGATACAAAGCGCTTCAAGTACACATCAGACTTCTCTGAAGGCAACTTCTATTACCTCGTTGCTCAGGGCAAGGATCACTATTGGGGCTATGTAAGACACTACATCTACGATGCACTTCCTTCATTCTTCCACGAAGGACAGTAACTGATAACATTACGTCCGTATCCTAATGGGTACGGATGTTTTTTGTTTATATTTGGTTAATCAGACGATTGAAATTTTATTAACTACGTGATATAATTAATTGTATCAGAATTATTCAAAATTATACAAGGAGATGCTTATGGACAAGAAAAAGCAGAATACTAAGGAAAATTCAGTCGGTAAAAATAAAAAGCAGACCAATAAATCAAAAGCTGATAGTAAAGAAAAGATCAGTACACCTGAAGCAGTACAGGCAGCTGTTCCTGCATTGCCTAAGCGAAGCTGCGGAATCGATATTATCAAGATAATGGCAGCTATATTTGTAATAGTGACGCATTTCTATCTGAATACGGCATTCTATACTTCGATTCCTATTGACAACAAAGGTTATATACCGCCGATGATCGTTCTGTGGATCGGCTATACAGCTGTCCCTCTGTTTATGATAACTACAGGTTATCTTATGAAGAACAAAACGCTGTCGGCAAAGTATTACAGTGCGCTTATAAAAATACTGGTCTTCTATCTGATCGGAAGTTTCTCCTGTCTGAAATACAGAAAAGATTTAGGCTGGGATCCTGATAACTGGGATCTGCTGAAAGGTGTGCTGGAATTCTCACTTTGCGATAATGCCTGGTATGTGAAGATGTATCTTATTATGTTCATGCTGATACCGTTCCTTAATGTTATGTTCAATAACCTCGAAGGAAGAAAACAGCATACGATACTTCTTGTGACTGTGTTCCTTCTGTTTGTAGCAGGACCGTCGCTTTACATAGGAAGAGATCCCGACAGACAGATACAGCTCCTGCCTACTTATATGAAGCGCGTGTTTCCGATAGCTTATTACTTCCTCGGATGTTACATACGCGAGTATCCTCCGAAGAGAACTCTGCGGAATAAACTGATATTCTTCAGTGTGTTTGCTGTGTGTCTTGCAATCATGACAAGAAAGCTGTATCTCGATTCTTACAGGAATGATGAGCATCTTTTCCATTCAGGATATTTATTCGCATATGATAACTACTTTGTGTTTATACTCTCGGCAATGGTATTTCTGCTGCTGTTTGATATAACGATAAAGTCAAAGGCGGTAACGAAAGTCCTGTCTGTTCTTGCACAGACTACTCTGCTGACCTACCTGATATCGTATGGGTATGATCTTAAGTATTACGGTGCTTTTAACAAAAAATATGAATATCCGAAATTCCTGTTAAGATTCAGGCATATGTATGAGATAGTGCCCAAGATATACTTTAAATCTCTTGTTCTATCGCTGATCATAGTTTTGCTGTATACCTTCTGTGAGAAGGGCGTTAAGCGTTCAATAGAAGAAGTAAAAATGATGAAAGCTGAGGATAACAATTCTCGATGAAAGGCTGACTTTGATCATATCAGCCGCAGATTTTGTATTCTTGCCCCGGGACGCAGTTCCGGGGTTTGTTCATTTTGTTGTCATGAAATATTACTGTTGCTATTTTTATAACTATATGGTATAATATGTAAGTATTGTTATTTCAGGAGAAGGGGTAAAATGGAACTCGAGATAACCAACAGGATAATTAAAAACAGAAGCTACACCGAGCAGCTCAGCAAGCTGGCTGTGCTCGAAGCTGACAGAGAATTCTGCCGTCACGATATGGAACATTTCCTCAGCGTGGCGCGTATCACTATGCATATGTGCAGGGAAATGGGCGTAAGAGCTGACCGCGACCTTGTGTACTCGGCGGCATTGCTCCATGACATCGGCAGGACTCAGGAGATAACTATGGGCATCCCGCACGATATTGCAGGACAGGCTCTGGCAGACTGTATACTCAGCGAAGTTGACTGCCCCGAAGACATGAAAGCAAAGATAATACGTCTTATCGCCTCTCACAGGGATATTACAAGAGCCGGTGACGAGCTCGGAAGGATATTCTGTGCCGCAGACAAAAAGTCGAGGATGTGCTTCGACTGTTCTGCGCGTGAGAAATGCAACTGGCCGGACGATAAGAAAAATCTTGACATAGAGGTGTAAGTTTTGATAATAGGCAACAGAAATTTTGATACAGAGAATAACTGCTATGTTATGGGTATACTCAATGTTACTCCGGACTCGTTTTCAGACGGAGGAAAGTTCAATACCCTCGACAAGGCTCTTCGCCATGCGGAAGAAATGATCTCTGAGGGAGCTGATATAATAGACATCGGCGGCGAATCAACACGCCCTGGATTCACACGTATCAGTGACGAAGAGGAGATATCGAGAACAGCTCCCGTTATCGAAGCTGTCAAGAAGAATTTTGATATTCCTGTGTCCATAGACTCATATAAGCACAGGGTTGCAGCTGCGGCGGTAGAAGCCGGTGCCGATCTCATCAATGATGTGTGCGGACTAAGACACGATAACGGCGAAATGGCAGAGTTCATCGCGGAAAGCGGTCTGCCGTGCTGTCTCATGCACAACAGGGACAATATGGATTATAAAGTGTTTATGGACGATCTTCTCGATGATCTACGCATTACGCTGAGCATAGCTGATAAAGCAGGTATCGAACGCAGTAAGATAATACTCGATCCCGGTGTAGGTTTTGCTAAGTCCTACGAGAACAACCTCGAAGCTATCGACCGTATGGATATGCTGAACGACCTTGGCTGTCCGGTTCTTCTCGGAACATCACGCAAGTCGGTCATCGGTCTTACGCTTGACCTGCCCAGCAGTGAGAGAATGGAGGGAACTGTTGCTACTACCGTTATCGGCGTTATGCGCGGAGCGGCTTTTGTAAGAGTTCACGATGTAAAGGAGAACCTCCGTGCCATTAAAATGACTCAGGCTATTATGAAAGGGTACAAACGTGGATAAGATCTGTATAGACGAGCTGAAAATATTCGCTCATCACGGCGTTTTTGAACACGAAAACATCAACGGTCAGAACTTCTATCTGAATGCTGTTCTGTATACAGATACCGAAAAAGCCGGTATGCTGGACGAGCTCTCCTGTTCCGTTGATTACAGCAAGGTCTGCGCTCTTCTTGAAAGAGTTATGACCGACAACGTATACCGCCTTATTGAAACTGCCGCACAGACTGCTGCCGAAGCTGTTCTGCGCGAATTCCCGGCTGTCAGAGCTGTGGACATAGAAATAAGAAAGCCGGAAGCTCCTATCGAAATGGATTTTGCTTCTGTTTCTGTGAAGATACACCGCGGCTGGCACAGAGCTCTTATAGCTCTCGGCTCGAATGTCGGAGACAGCAGAGGATATATCACAGGTGCGGTGGAGCAGCTCTGCGCCTGCCCTCAGATAAGGAACGTCCGCTGTTCTGAGCTTATCGTTACAAAACCGTACGGCTATACCAAGCAGGATGACTTCCTGAACGGTGCAGTGCTCTGCGAGACTATGCTCTCACCTCACGGACTGCTTGAATTCATGCAGGAAGTTGAAAAGTCTGCACACCGCACACGCGAGATACACTGGGGACCGAGAACTCTCGATCTCGACCTGATACTCTATGATGAGGATATTATTTCCGATCCCGACCTTATCGTTCCGCACCCCGATATGCAGAACCGCACCTTTGTACTGAAACCGGCTGCGGAACTCGCTCCCTATTACCGCCATCCCGTGCTGGGACTGACAATGATGCAGCTTCTTGAAAAGCTGGAGAAGAAGTGATAAGCATAATTGCGGCTGCTGCGAAGAACCGTGTCATCGGAAGCGGCGGTTCAATTCCGTGGGATATTCCGGAGGACAGAGCTTACTTCAAGGCTCTTACGACCGGCGGTGCTGTTATTATGGGCAGAAAAACATATGACAGCATTGGCAGACCTCTTCCTGGAAGGCTGAATATCGTTATTTCCGGAAGTAAGATGTACAGCGGAAAAATGCTTCGTACTGCCAGAAGTCTGACGGAGGCTGTTGCCATAGCTGAAAGATATGCGCTCCGCAAGCCGCTGAAAGGCATATTTCTCTGCGGAGGTGCGGCTGTCTACGAACAGGGACTTGCACTTGCGAAAAGAGTATACCTCACCGAGCTTTACGATGAATACGAGGGAGATGTATATTTCCCGGAGCTGCCGGAGTGCTTTCACCTCGTCAGCTGTGATGAACGTCCGGAACTCAGACTGCGTTTCTGTGTATATGAACGCTGATAGTAAGGAGCATAAAAATGAAGGTATTGCTATTTCTTGCAAAAGGCTTTGAGACAATGGAAGCAAGCGCTTTCATCGATGTATTCGGCTGGGCAGGCACTTCCTACGACAATGATGTAGAAGTAGTTACCTGCGGTATGCAGAAAACGGTCGTGAGTACATTTGGTGTTCCTATGAGTGTTGATGTGCTGCTGAAGGATATATGTGCTGATGATTATGATGCTTTGGCTGTGCCGGGCGGTTTTGAGGAGTTCGGCTTCTATGAGGAAGCTTATTCTGATGAAGTCGTTGATCTCATCAGGGAGTTCAACTCCGGGCATAAAATGATCGCGTCTGTGTGTGTCGGCGCACTTGCGCTTGCACACAGCGGAATACTGAAAGGCAGGAGAGCTACGACTTATCATCTTAACGACGGGCAAAGGCAAAAGCAGCTTGCCGCATTCGAAGCGGTGGTAGTCAATGAACCTGTTGTGAAAACGGAGAACGTCATAACTTCATGGTGTCCTCAGACAGCTCCGGAAGTCGCATTTGTACTTCTTGGTGAGCTTATCGGCAATGATAAAATGCTCATCGTAAAGAAAGCGATGGGCTTTGAATAAACGCAGCGGCTGCTGAAAAAAGTTCTTGACAAGCCGTGAGCGTTGTGCTATAATATAGAAAATTATTGCAGAGAGAGGCGAGAAGATGAGAAGATAACCTACTTTTGATCACATGAATAATTACCGGCAGTCTGCATTTTGTGTACTGCTTTATCATGTTGCCAAAAGTGGTTTATGTTCTCATGACCTCTCTTTTTTGTGCGCTAATTACTTCGGCGGCTTTGTATGCCCTTTATCAGTTTATACTGAGGTCATAGATACATAACGGAACTGTCTGGCAACGGGCGGCTCCGTTTTTTTGTGCGGTGCCGTGGAAACTGACAGGAGGGATGTATATGTCACAGATAAGTGTTAACGGACTTACATTTTACTACGAGGGGAGCTTCGATAATATCTTCGAGAATGCTTCTTTCTCAATAGATACGAACTGGAAACTTGGCTTTATAGGCAGAAACGGCAAGGGAAAGACGACTTTTCTGAATCTTCTGCTCGGGAAATACACCTATCAGGGCTCTATCAGTGCGTCGGTGCATTTCGGTTACTTTCCGTATGAGATCACGGCTGAACAGATGAAGCGCTGTGCTTCGGAATTCCTTGATGAACTTCGCCCTGACTGCGAGGAATGGCGTGTTATATGCGAGCTGAGTCAGCTTGGTGCGGATGCGGAACTCCTCTACCGGCGATTTGATACGCTCAGTCACGGCGAGCGGACAAAAGTTCTGCTTGCAGTGCTGTTTTCGGGCGAGAACGACTTTCTGCTCATCGACGAACCTACCAATCATCTTGATATGGGATCGCGTGACAACGTGAAAGAGTATCTTGCAGCGAAAAAAGGCTTTATACTGGTATCGCATGACAGAGATCTGCTTGATGCCTGTATCGATCATGTACTTGTTCTGAACCGAAGGACGATTGATGTACAGAATGGAAATTTCTCCGTTTGGTGGGAGAACAAACAGCGCCGTGACAGCTTTGCTCTTGCTGAAAACGAAAAGCACAAGAAAGAGATAAAGAAGCTGCGGCAGGCAGCGAAGAGAGCTGCTGACTGGGCAGACAAGAACGAACGCACCAAGATAGGCTTTGATCCGGTCAAGGAGCACGACCGCTGTATCAGTACCAGGGCTTTCATCGGGGCGAAGACCAAGAAGATGCAGAGCAGAGTGATGAACCTCGAAAACCGCATCGACCGCGAGATAAGCGAAAAAGAGGGATTGCTCCAGGATCTTGAGCGTCAGCCTGATCTGAAGCTCTCACCGCTGAAACACTACAAGAATACACTTGTGAATATACGCGATTACAGCTTCCGGTACGCAGACGCGGAGAAAGCTGTGCTGGACGGTCTGACTATGATGGTGGAACAGGGCGAGCGTATAGCTCTTCACGGTGAGAACGGCTGCGGTAAGTCAACGCTTATCAAGTCCGTTCTGCGCAGCGCAGGTATTGAGTGTCAGCCGGCTGAGTTCGCAGAGAGCGGAACATTCGAGACTGCTTCCGGACTGATAATATCCTATATTGATCAGGATACTTCCGGACTAGGCGGAAGCGTATATGAACTCTGTGAAGAGCGTGGCCTCGACAGAAGTCTGCTGTGTACCGTCCTGCGCCAGCTTGGTTTTGAAAGGGAGCAGTTCTCGAAAAAAATGGAGGATTTCTCAGAGGGACAGAAGAAAAAGGTCATTATAGCGGCAAGCCTGATAACTCCGGCACATCTCTACATATGGGACGAACCGCTCAACTATATCGACGTTTTCTCGCGTATGCAGATAGAAGAACTCATACTGACATATCAGCCGACTATGCTGTTTGTGGAGCACGATGTTCGATTTCGTGAAAAGATAGCCACAAGAACGGTCAGCTTGTAACTCGATTGACTTGAAAGCACCTCTGTGGTATAATTAGAAAAAAGCCGGAGGAGGTGCAGCAATGAGTATCGAGCTATCAGACGAGATAAGAAACAGCCGCTTTGCCTCTCCGCTCAGAGCGGAGGATATGAAATACTATACAGAGCACTTTGCCCTTGCTGTGCTGAGATACTGCTTCGATGAATACGACAGCCTGACTGTATGTGATGCGCCCGACCTCCAGGCAGAGGACAGGTCAATAGGCATAGAGGTCACAGAGATCGCTATAAATAACAATATGGCTATCGTCGGAGATTGTCTGCACTACTGGAAGACAGGTGACAAGCGTTACCGTGAAAAGGCTGAACAAAGGGGAGCTACTCCCGGAGACAGCTACTATATACTGCCGTCTGTGGATTCGGACGACGAGCTGTCAGCGATAGAGAGGATATTTACCAAGAAGCTCCGCAAACTCAGCAGTTACCGCAAAAAAGGGTTCCGCAGACTCGGTCTGGTAATGGTCATGGACGCTCTGCCGATACCGGTGACGGAGATGTACTGGTCTGATGTTGTAAGAGATGTTCAGGCTGAAAGTGCCGAGAAGTACGATATAGTTTTCTTTGCGTACAGCTCTGCGCTGAGCGTTTACGACTGCCATTCGGGAAAAACAGAGTTCTATGATATAAATTCAGCGGATATGGACGCGCTCCAGAGATATGCGCGGCGCAGGGCAGAGGAGTGCATAAAATAGTATCTGTAACTGAAAATTTGTGATAAAACAAAAAAACAGCTGTATCTGTGATGATACAGCTGTTTTTATCTATGCGGCTTCGCGAGTGAGGTCACGAACCCAGTAGTATTTTTTGTAGTGCCGGTAAACGGCTGGAAGCTTGATGATCTCGTCGATGTTGATGAGGGTATATACTGTCAGTACCGGAAGCTTCAGCACGAAAGCTGCGAAAAGTCCTATCGGGACTGTTACTGCCCACATTGTTATAGAATCGCATATGAATCCGAATCTTGAATCTCCGCCGGAACAGAATATACCGGCGATGGTGGTCATATTCACGGCTTTTCCGACAACGTAGTAAGAGCATACCACCAGCATATATCTGAGGTAGTGTCTTGCTGTGGGGGTGAGTGTGGGGATAAGACCGAGAGCAGGTATGGTCAGCAGTATTACTCCGCCTGTGATGAAACCGCTGATTATCGCTATCTTGCAAAGTCTTGCGCCGTATTCTTTTGCAAGGGCAAGATTGCCTCTGCCGAGCTCGTTTCCGACCATTATCGAACCGCCGTTGGCGATACCGGTACAGATGCAGATAAGCAGCTGTTTAACGATATTGGCGATGGAATTTGCTGCAACTGCATCACCGCTCATGTGTCCCATGATAACCGAGTACATAGTGAAGCCGCAGCCCCACATCAGCATATTTCCGAGTACCGGAGCAGCTGCCTTTATGTAATCGCCGAGGAGTATATGATCGGGGTTGAGAACATTTTTCAGCCTTATCATAATGTCGTTGTTCTTGAACATAACTGCGATAGCCCATATGAGCTCAACGACCTTTGAGATGACCGTTGCAGTTGCTGCACCGGCTATACCCATATGCAGTCCGTATATCAGCAGAGCGTTAAGAATGATGTTCAGTCCCATTGAGGCTGCACTGATAACGGCACTGTGAGTTGCCTGACCGCAGTTTTTCATTACCGTCAGCCATATCTGCGAGACTCCGAGAAGCAGATGTGTAACTCCGACTATACGCAGATACCCGGCACCGAGCGATATGAGTTCGCTATCTGAGGTGAATATCCTCATGAGCAGATTCGGGAAGCTGATCGATATAAAGGTGAAAACCGCTGAAACTATCAATGAGAAATCGAGAGATATACCGAGTATCCTCTCTACTGCCGACTTGTCGCCTTTTCCGTAATACTGTGCGGCGAATATCGACGTTCCGGCTGTGATACCGAATATGAACAGTGAGTATACGAACATCACCTGTCCTGCGAGTGAAACGGCAGACATGGAATCCTGGCTCAGGAAGCCAAGCATAAAAGCGTCGGAAGCACTCACGAGAGCCGTCATAAACTGCTGGAAAGCTATAGGTATCACGAGAGTGGTTAGTTTTTTACCGAAAGAGTCCTTAACTATCGTTACCACGTCCTTCTTGATGATAATACTATTATAACGGCAAACTGCATTTGATGATACAAAAATATTGCGGAATTTTATGTTTTTCGTCCCAAAACTTGCTGAAATAACAGTGTATTCAGAAGCAGACAGAGGGCAGAAGGTGAGAGGTATCAGCTCGTATACCGGCTGAATGCTATTTAAGTATATCACGCAATTAGTGAAAATTCAATATACTCTGTGTTAAATTTAGGTTAAACCTTTAATTAGCAGAAAAGCCATACAGAGCAGCTGCTCCGGTATGGCTTTCAGAAATAGTATAATAAAAATAGTGAGCGTGTTATTTTTCCATTCTCTCGATACCGCTGATGTACAGCTTTGCCGAGATGAAACAGGACAGGCAGTAGACAGGTATGCTGACAGCGACAGCCTTCAAGCCGTTCGCTGTCTTGCTCAATTTGCCGAGCGTATCGAAGAATTTCTCCGTGAATTCTTCTTCGCTCCCAAGAAATGAAATATCACCGAACATCAGATATATTGCGGCAAAGAGAATGAGTCCCACGAAGATGCCGGTTTTGACATAGGCGCCGTTCTTGGTTCCGAAGGCAATAGCACAGGGCAGCTCGAACGAAAGAATTATAAGCATTATGCTCAGAAGTATCATCAGAACTCCGCTTATGCTTACTGCCTCATCGTTGACCTGGCAGACTATGAAGTTCTGAATGTAGCACATGGCGAAAGTTGCCATAAGGGTTCCGGCTACGAAGATATACTTTGCTATGACCTGCTTTGCAATGCCGCCCGGGAGAGAAGTAACGTAATATCCCCATTTTTTGCGTTCGTCTGTTTGTATGAAGTTCAGCGAGAATGCTCCGACTGTAAAGAAAACTGAGCAGTAGAGAAGCAGATATAATCCCCTCATACCTATAAAATCCATGTCGTGGGTTTTATAGTTTGACAGGAACATGATAACATTGTAAAACAGGACAACGCCAAAAGCAGTTAGGAGCCATTTCAGATTTGTGCGAATGTCCTTGTAGATAAGACCTAACATCAGTTCCCCCTCCTTTCGAGAGCACGGACGCTCCTGCGGAATGAAAAGAATACCAGGGCGGCGACTGCAAGAACTATCAGCCACCAGAAATGCGTTCCTGTCCAGCGGAGACATTTACTAAAGTCTTCACCGAAATCTACCATCAGTGCGTCAGGGACTTCTTTATCACTGTCATCTGAGAACATATCATAGCCGCGCTTCTTGAAGTAATGGTTCATAAGACATATAAAACCGAATCCGATACCGAGGTAGGCTATGATACAGACAGAGACGATTATCGCTGTGCATATCTTTGCACTGCGGAAACGATAGGAGTTGGACGAATTAAAGCAGAAAGCCGTGAAACTCATTATACCGATAATGAATATGTAAAGCAGGTATTTCAGATCAACATTTCTGTCGAATACTGCGCAGGCGAGGAAGTAGTTCAGCCAGCCTGCAAGCAGATATATGCCGAACATAATTAGGTTGAAAATGTAGAGCGAACCTACTATCTGCTTCTCGGTGAGCGGCAGAGTGTGAGAATACTGGCGGAAGCGGCATTTTTCGTCGTTGAGTATCTGTGACGTGAAGCAAGTTCCGCAGAGGACTGCCGGAAGTGCAAGTCCCATTACTATGAAGATAGTATTCAGCAGCATATTTTTGCCTTCCATATTGGCGATATTTCCGCAGACGGAAGATATTTTCACCAGTATGCACATAACGAGCATAATTAAATAGACACTGAGTGTGATAACGCGGTATTTTTTAGAGAGGAAAAGCTCCTTGTACATGAGACCTTTCATTTATTTCCACTCCTTCTTCTCGCGGTTGACATAGTAAACCATTATGTCGTCGAGGGTGGCGTTGTCTATGACAGCACCGGAGTATTTTTTATTGCAGGCATTCTTGTCGCTGACGAGAAGTTCTGCTCCGAATTCCGTAACACGGGCTGAGATAAAGTCATCACGGCTGACTGCGGCATAATCTTCCTTTGTGCATTTCATAATGCCGTGTGAGTCGAGTATATCGTCCTTGTAGCCGCTTATGAGTATCTTTCCTTTGTCGATAAAGGTAACGCTGTCGGCTATTTTTTCAAGGTCGGAGGTGATGTGTGACGACATGAGGATAGAGTTGTTCTCGTCCTGGAGATACTCCATAAATATGTCGAGTATTTCGCTGCGGACTACCGGATCAAGGCCTGTTGTAGCCTCATCCATTATAAGGAGCTTTGCGCTGTGTGAAAGCGCGGCTGCGATCTGCAGCTTCATCTTCATGCCCTTTGAGAACTTGGCGAACTTTTTCTTCTCCGGCAGCGAAAAACGCTTCAGATAGCCGAAGAATGTCTCGTTGTTCCATGTGCTGTATATATGCGAGAGCATCTTGCTGAGCATTCTCGCGTTGAGCTGTTCGTGAAAGGGGAGTTCGTCAAAGACTGCCGATATGTCACGCTTTATTGTGACTTCATCCTTGACAGCGTCCATGCCGAGCATTTTCATTTCGCCGGAATCAGGTTTTATTATGCCGAGCAGAGAATTTATAGTAGTCGACTTGCCGGCGCCGTTCTGTCCGATAAAGCCCATAATGCTGCCTTTGGGAACGGTAAAGCTGATATTGTCAAGGGTGAAGCCGTCAAAATGCTTGGTGAGATCTTTTATTTCGATAGCATTTTCGTATGCTGCCATAATGATTCCTCCTTGGTCGAGCGTTCTGCATCACTCGCCGTTGTAGATGATGTCGACAAGCTCGTGTATCTCTTCGACGGTAATACCGCCTGTACGCGCTTTGTCGCACGCCTGTGCGATGAGTTGTTCTGTCTGACGCAGGTATTCCTCCCTGACGAGCTCGCGGTTCTGCCCCTTTACGAAGCTGCCTTTGCCGGTCTGGGAAATGATGAAGCCATCGCGTTCGAGCTCCTCATAGGCGCGTTTTGTAGTAATAACGCTGATACGCAGAGACTGAGCAAGTGCACGCATTGACGGCAGGGCGTCCCCTTCCGAAAGCTGACCGCTCATTATCTGTGCCTTGATCTGGGAGACTATCTGCTCATAGATAGCCTCGCCGGATGAATTAGAAATAATAATATCCATAGTGATCACCATAATGTGTATATTCGATATACACATTATACACTGTATATACACACTTGTCAATACCCTTTTCAAAAATTTTTTCAGAGGTCATCAGTACACAAAAAAGCCGGCAGCTAAAAAGCTGCCGGCTGGTATTACCGTTTATCAACTATTACTGAGTGACTATGTATGTAGAATTCTTCCTGACTTGGCTGCCATTCCTTTACCTTGGGCGGCTGGAACTTCTTGTCGTATTCATCGACAGCGGCTTCGTCATTGCACGGAGCGTCAGCGTCGTTCGGATAATAGAACCACTTTCTGCCGTCGAATGTGCCTTCTTTAAGTTCCTTTACAAGCAGGGGAGCCGGATAGACATCGCCTTCAAAGCATACATTGTACTTGAAGCAGCTCTTATAGCCGCGTGCGACGTAATTGTCCGGGTTGCCGAAGTTTATTACGGCATCGTAACCCATCTCGCGAGCCTTGTCAAATGTGTACTCGAGCAGAGCCTTGCCGTAACCCTGACGCTTGTGATCGGGGTGAATGCAGATAGGTCCCATTGTGAGTACGGTCTTTTCCGTGCCGTTCTCATCGACGAGCTTTGACTCAGAGTACATAACAGAGCCGATTACCTTGCCGTCTACCTCGATGACGTAGTCGAGTTCGGGTATAAATGCTTCGTGTTGTCTGAGAACGTGCATGAAATAGTGTTCGCAGCAGCCGGGAACGCTGAGGTTCCAGAAAGCCTCACGGGCGATATTTTCTACTGTATGATAGTCGTTTTTTGTTTCCAAACGGATGATATAGTCCTTTTTATTCATTTTTTATTTCCTCCTGAATTTGTTGACAAGACACGGGAGGCTTGTGTGAGACAGTATTCGCAAACCTTCCCGTTTACGCTGCTATCTCCTTATTGGTGTTATTCTTCAAACAAAGATCTCCTTGAATAATTATTATGGCATTGTGCCTGTGAATGATCCTATAAGACTCATTCTGCGATAATTATAGCATATATCCTGTATGTTGTCAATAGTTACAATCAATATGTCAAATATAAAAAACAGTATCTGATATCAAGAAATATTATACAACATATTGTATATTTTATAGAAAGTTAATATTTAGTTCATTGATTTTTTTGTGACGTTGTGCTATAATAACTGTAAGATATATCGTTGATTCGTGAGGACTGAAAGGGGATATTTGCACAGATTATACTACCTGTAATCTGATGGCTGCGCCGGTCTGTATCTGAGGCGAAAATACAGACTGACGTTTCTTTGAAAACTAAGGATGGTGGGAAGTATGAAAAAAGAAAAGGGTGAACGCCCGAACAGCCGGATCATAGAAAAGACGCTGAACAGTCTTTCTCCGAAAAGTAATGCGACACTAACCGGATATTTAGTTCTTCTGGTTCTGTATATTGCAACGACTATTATCGTTACTACGACTGCAAGAGCAACTTCGGAAATAAATATCGGCAGCAATTCGCTCTCGGTAAATACTTTTGCAGGAGTTTTTTCAGCTCTGTCCAATATATGTATCATATTCATGGTCGTATATTATGGCAAGCGAGGCTTTCATACAGCGATCATTGCGTTATTAATACAGATACCAATGATATTGATAGGAGTAATAAGGAGGAATAATCTTTCCAGTCTGCCCGGTCTGTTCACCGATATTTTTACGCTTATCGCTGTGATAGCTCTATATGTGAACAACGATAAAATGGACAAGTATCAGGAAAAGCTCCGTGATCAGGCAACTACTGATATACTGACAGGGCTCCCAAACAGATTTGCATGTTCAGCACTTATCAGTGATCTCATAAAGCACGGTGAGAAATTCACGGTAGTATCTATAGATGTGAATAACTTCAAGAGTATCAACGATACTATGGGATTCAATGCAGGCAACAAGGTACTTAAAGAGATTGCTTCAAGGTGGAAGGAGATCGCTGACAGAGGTCTCTCAGGCACGTTGGATTTTATAACACGTGTCGCAGGTGATGAATTTGCACTTATCATACGCAATTACGACTCTGTGGATAAAGTCAGAAAAACTGTCATGCAGTATGATACTGTTCTCACAAAGGTAATGACGATTGATGACTGCGACCTTTATATCACAGCAAGCTTCGGATATGCTTCTTATCCGGAAGACGGCAATACTATCGACATTCTGTTCAAGTCCTCTGATGCTGCTATGAGTGAGGTCAAGCGTCAGAACAGCAGCAACCACATCATGCGTTTCTCAAGTGATCTAATTAAGGTGGGACGTTCACTTGAGATAGAACAGAAGCTCAGAAAAGCTCTTGAGGACGATACCGTATACTTCCATCTCCAGCCGCAGTTTGATCTTTCACACAAGCTGCGCGGATTTGAAGCTCTTGCACGAATGAAGGATTCAGATGGCAAAAACATAAGTCCCGGCGAATTTATCCCAATAGCAGAAAAAGTAGGTCTTGTTGATAAGGTCGATGGAGCTGTTTTCAGAAAGTCGGCTCAGTTCTTTGGTCAGCTCCTGAGAAAAGCAAACTCTGATATAACGCTAAGCGTGAATATATCAGTGAGACATCTGATGAAGAACGACTTCCTCGACGAGGTAAGAGACATCATCAGAAAGAGCGGAGTACCGGCTTCGCAGCTTGAGATAGAGATAACCGAGTCTATAATGATAGATTCGGCGGAAAAGGCTCTCGAGTGTATCAAAGAGATCAAGCATATGGGGATAAAGATAGCTATTGACGATTTCGGTACAGGCTATTCGTCCCTGAGTTATCTCAATAACTTCCCGGCTAATCTGCTGAAGATAGACAAGTCGTTCATCGACAAGATGAATGCGAGCGATTCTTCAAAGCAGTATGTTGCGGCAATAATCTCTATCGGACATATTATGAATTTTGATGTAATATCAGAAGGTGTTGAAGATCAGGAGCAGCTTGAAACTCTCCGTTCAATCGGCTGTGACTTTATCCAGGGGTATATCTGGGGACGTCCTATGCCGCCGGAGGAAGCTGAAGCAGTTATGCTTGAATATGCCTGATGTTCAGGGGATATTGGATAGGGCAGGAGGAATATCCTGCCCTGTTTTGCTGTCTTTTTATATATTCGTTATAACATAGCGTAATAAATCGGCGGCAATTCAGCAAGAAAATGCTCTTTACAATGAAATCTGTATACAGCTTGTATCATTGTTAATGCATAAACTTGATGTATAATTAGTTTACAAATTATACATTGAATAATGCTCTGAATGTGTTATAATGATATAAATTATAAATATTTAGTCTGACACAAGTCAGAAACTTAATAATGAATAAGTGATGCGTGAGTTGCTGCCTCATGTATTCTTATTATAAATAACAGAAGCCGCAGGCTGTACAGCTGCGGCTTTTGTTATTCATCGGCGGTCAGAGTCCGGGATCATATTGAAAACGGAGCGTAAATCATTTTTTCTGACAGCTTCAGCTAAAGATTTGTAAGTATTGTTTTTAGTGTTGTTCATAATATATCAATTGACATTAATTGGTAAATAATGTATAATATGTATAACAGCATTTGTGGAATAATCGCTTTATACTGCTGAAATATAAAATTCTGAAAAGGAGGATGTGAGTATGCGGAAAATACAGTTGACACTTGTGACTTTTGCCGGCGTACTGATGATCGTCCTTCTTATGATGGCAAATCTCATTGAGCTCCATGTCGGCGGAAGCAGTTTTAATTCCTCCGATGATTACCTGACCGGATGGACTGATGAGAACGGTGAGGAGCTCTCACTGTATCATTCTTTTGACAGTGATACCGATGATCTGACTTTTATCCGACAGATAGACGGCAAGCGTACCGGCGGCAGGGAACTGTGCCTTGTCACGCATAATATATCCTTTACTGTGTTGCTTGACGAAAAGATTATCTACTCCTATATTCCGGAGCTTGGTGGTATTTATGGAAAGTGCTACGGTGAAGCTCTGCACGTTATAAATCTGCCTTCATTTTCTGATGTCCGACAGCTGAAGATAGAGGCTTCTTCTTTAAGAGATGACGGTACGAGCGGCTGCGATGAAGCTTACCTTGAGAATTCCAAAGACTTTCTCAATGATGTCAGAGGAAAATCCGGTATCAAGTTCGGATTGTGCGTTATGACTTTCCTGTTTGGACTGCTTCTGTTTGTAGTTGGTATGGTAGAGGATAAATTCCGAGGCAGTATGATAGAGCCTGTATGCCTTGGTGCTATAACTATGGTGGTAAGTACATGGATAGGTTCTCAGACTATGGTGATGCGTATCCTTGTACAGAATGTGGCTATGTTGAGAGTAATAGAGTATCTGTCCCTTGCTGTGCTGCCTATCCCGGTATTGCTGTTTGTCGCTGCGTATACTAAAAACCGGCGCAACAAGGCTGTTATCGCACTTGTGTTCGCAAGTGCAGTAAATACGCTTGTTACACTTATGCTCGTACTTACCGGAACAGTAGATTATTACGATATGCTTATAGTGACTCATATCATAATTGCAACAGGTGTATGTCTTATAATCTATATCGTAGCTGTTTCTATGAAGCAAAGCAAGATCGACCGCAGAAAGAGTGCTTACCTAATAAGTGCTCTTACGATACTTATGATCTCCGGAATACTCGATATGGTCATGTACTATGTGGAGGATACGAACGGAACTGCCTACCTTACTGTTATCGGACTTATTATCTTTGCCTCTATACTTGCGGTCTATGAGTACAGGCATATCATAGAGATACAGATACGTTCAAGCAAGGCGGAGCTTATGCACACTCTTGCGATGAAGGACTCGCTTACTGATACAGGCAGCCGTACTGCTTTTGTTGAACATGAGAAACAGCTTATGGAGCGCCGAAGCGGAAAGTGTGTGTTTGTACACTTCGATGTTAATAACCTGAAGCGCGTGAATGATGTTTACGGTCATGCAGAGGGCGACCGCCATATCATAGGTGCTGCAAACGTCATAAAGTCGAGCTTCGGAAACTATGGCAAAATATACCGTGTGGGCGGTGATGAGTTCTTCGCTATACTTGATAATGATACCTGTAAAGCGGATTACAGCGCAGGACTTGCTGAATTCATACGCATTCAGCAGGAATACAACGACCGCGAAGATCCTCCTGTTCACCTTTCGATAGCATATGGTATGGCTGAATATGACTGCTCAGAGCAGAATCCCGAAAATGCTGAGCGCCTTGCCGACAGCCGTATGTATGAGAAAAAACGTGAAATGAAATCTGTTGCGGCAAATGCGTGACAGTATAACAAAGCGCTGCTGTGAGAGCAGCGCTTTTGAGTGTAAGAATACAGAGTTTTAATACAAAGTATATCAGAAAAATGCAGGGGCGCTTTTAAAGCGCCCCCTTTACTTGAATGATATTATTCTACCCAGTATACGTAGTTGTCTTTTCTCGGAGCAGCTGTGGGTTCTTCACAGTCGGCATAGCCAAGAATACAGTGTCCGATGCCTTCGTAGTTGCCTTCGATGCCGAGACTCTTGAGAAGTGATTTTCCTTCTTCGGACTCAAATTCTTCCTTTGCACGATGGATCCAGCAGCTTGAGATACCGTAAGCGTGTGCGGCGTTCATAAGGTTTGACATAACGAGAGTTCCGTCATAGAGATATGTGAACATATCCTTGTCAGCAAGTACGATAAGGACGACCGGAGCATTATAGAACGGATCGGTATTTACGCCCATGACCTGAGCATTCTGTGCGGAAAGGCGGTCACGCAGCTCTTTGTTAGTTACAGCGATTATTATCGGTGACTGGCGGTTCATACCGGTAGGAGCATAGGTTCCGGCTTCGATGATCTTTTCGATGATCTCTTTCGGTACCATATCTGATTTGAATTTTCTGATGCTTCTTCTTGTGATGAGGTTTTCGATTGCTTCCATGATTAGATTCTCCTTACATAATTTCTTTGTAGATCTGTGCAGGTGTGATGTGGTTTGCTTTTAATATATCATCAACAGAATATCTGTCAATGAACTCTTTCTTTAGTCCGTAGCAGTAAACCTTCATATCGCTCGGACCGTAGTAACGCGCTATCTTTTCACCAAAACCGCCGTCGAGTATACCGTCCTCGAGCGTAACTATCACTGAATGCTTTTCTTTCAGCTGCTCGAGAAGTTCAGTATCTAGGCCTGTGATATAACGCGGATTTATAAGTGTAGGAGCTGTACCGGTCTTCTCTGAAATGAGTTTGGAAAGCTCTTCGCCTATCTGATAGAAGTCTCCGAGAGCGATGACAGCGATCTTTTCACCCTGCTGAGTTATCTTGTATTTGTTCAGTTCGCTGTAATCGGTGTCAGCAGGCTCGTCAGAGTGGATTACTCCGTTGCACGGTATCCTTATAGCAACAGGGTATCTGTCCTGTTCAATGCTCCAGTCGAGCATAGCGAAGTATTCCTCGCAGTTTGTCGGAGCAAGGTATACAAGGTTAGGTATGTTGGACATCATCGGTATATCGAATATGCCAAGATGTGTTATATCGTGCATTCCGTAAACAGACGCAGTATTGACGAGCAGAGTGGCAGGATTGCTGTTGATACAAAGGTCCTGTGAGATCTGGTCGTATGTCCTCTGTATAAAGCTGGAATGAGTTGCGAATACCGGTTTGCCGCCAGCTTTGGCTATGCCTGAAGCCATAGCTATCGCGTGTTCTTCGGCGATACCGACATCAACGAACTGCTTTCCGGCTTCCTTTCGCTTGTCTTCAGTGAAACCGATATTTGTAGGAACTGCCGCTGTTATCGTTACAACGCTCTTGTCTGCTTTCATTTTCTTCATAAGATAGCCGCACGTCATATCGCTGTAATTTTCGCCGCTGTCGCCCCAGAGGACTTTACCGGTCGCAGGATCAAACGGCATATGCCAGTGCCAGTCCTCTTTGTTGGCCTCAGCAGGTTCAAATCCCTTGCCTTTGAGAGTGCTGATGTGAACGACTATCGGGTGATCGGTGTCCTTGACTTTTTTGAAAGCAGCGATAAGTCCTGCAATATCGTTGCCGTCAGGAACATAGGTGTAGTCCAGTCCCATAGCTTTGAAGAGGTTGCATTCGCATTTACCGCTGGAATCCCGGAGAGCTTTCAGATTCTTGTAGAGACCGCCGTGGTTTTCGGCGATAGACATATCGTTGTCGTTTACTATTATTATAAAGTTGGTACCGAGCTCTGCGGCAAAGTCAATGCCCTCGAGAGCTTCGCCGCCGCTGAGTGAGCCGTCTCCGATTATCGCTACTATGTTGCCGGTTTCGCCTTTGAGGTCTCTTGCTTTTACAAGGCCGCTCGCAAGGCTCACTGATGTGGATGTATGCCCTACATTGAAGAAATCGTGTTCACTCTCCTCAGGATTGGTATAGCCGGAAATATCTCCGAAATGCTCATCGTCGAAGAAAGCGTCTCTGCGTCCTGTGAGTATTTTATGCGTGTAGCACTGATGTGATACATCGAATACGAATTTGTCCTTAGGCGAGTCGAAAACGTAATGCAGAGCGATAGTTGCTTCTACGAATCCGAAATTAGGCCCGAAGTGACCGCCGCGTTTGGAAAGACGGTTCAGCAGACCTTTTCTGATCTCTGATGCGAGTACAGTAAGCTGTTCAATGTTAAGTTTTTTTATGTCAGCAGGTGAATTGATTTTTTCGATATACATATATTTACTCCTTAGTCTTGCTGCAGCAACAGCAGGCGTGTTTGTCCCAGTCAAGCACACCTGTCTCGACTGCCTTTTCGTATACACTTATCTTATAGTCCATTTTTTCGAGAGCCTCATCAAACTTCCTTCGCTCTGCAAGGATGCGCTCACGGGCTTCTTTGAGCAGTTCGCAGCGTTCTCTGATAGTATGGTCGCCCTCACGGAAAAGCCTGACATATTCTATCAGAAGCTCTATCGGCATACCGGCGCTTCTGAAGCAGGTGGCAGTTTCCACCCATTTTATGTCATCGTCAGTGTAATCGCGTATACCGCCGGCTGTGCGGTGTACTTCCGGGATAACTCCAACGCGCTCATAATATCTGAGCGTATCGGGACTGACATTGAATCGGCTGCATACTTCTTTAATAGTCAGAGTTTATCACCTCCTGTATCGTGTGATAACATTATACACCTTTGAGTTAGCTCCAAGTCAATATCTGTATCAAAAATTTATCAGACTGCACAATCAGAAGAAATTTTCTTTGTGCGTTTTGACGTTTAATTTCACAGATAGTGGTATTTCGGCAAATTGTGATGGATATAGCTTTTTGCTATAAGCAATGATAATCCTTTCGTATTGGACAAATGCCTATAGGTATGATATGATTAGTACATCAAAGAAAACAGGAGTGATAAAGAATGAAAAATTACAGACAGTTCATTGATTCGGAGCGAATGCGATGTTGCTGATCATTCGCTGAATATCTTAAATAGGTGTGGATAGAAAAAATCGAGAATAAAAAATAGAATTGATAATTTGTAAATTGAAAGGTAATGATTATTATGAATAACGAGATTAAGATAGTTTCCGTACTCGCTTCCTTATCCCTTCTCACAGGATGCGGTGCTCTCAATAGTTCAAGATCAAGCTCAGAGAAAACAACAAAGGCTGACACACAGGCTGCTTCATCCGATGAAGCTACAACAAAGGACTGCTGCGAGGGCGGCACAGGGGACTGCTGTTCTTCCGAACCGGTTGACTGCTGCGGAGGTGATAAGGTTCCTGCTGCTGCAATCGGAGAGCCTGAAAAGAGCAGTATCAGCATCGGCTATCTTAACTCCACAGCTCATCTCCTTGCTTTTGTTGCTGAGGAGGAAGGCTTCTTTGAGGAAGAGGGACTTGACGTTACTCTCACACAGTTCTCAAGTGCTTCTGAACTTGTGAACGGCCTCGAAGCTAGCAAGCTCGATGCTGCTTTCATCGGTTCTGTACCGACACTCACATTCCAGAGCCAGGGACACGACATTTCAGTATTCGGCGGCGCTATGACAAACGGTCACGGATACGTTATCAAGTCTGAGTATGCAGACGAGGACGAGCTCGGTGTTGAGATACTCAAGGGCAGAAATGTTGCTTCCGTTAAGAACAGCGTTCAGGATGCAGAGCTTCAGATACTTCTCAAGAATGCCAATATCAAGATCGGCGAAGGCGATGATGAGGTAAATATCGTTTACTTCGACAGCCAGAAGGACGCTTATGCAGCTCTCATGAACAAGTCTATCGACGCAGCTTCTGTTTATTCACCCTATGCTTCACTTGCTAAGTCACAGGGCTACAAGGTAGTTTACTACTGCGCACATGAAAAGGCTCTTGAAAATCAGCCTTGCTGCCGTCAGGTCGCAACTACATCAGCACTCAACGATAACCCGAATACTTATGCAGCTCTCGAAAGAGCATTCATCAAGGCTTACCGCTTCACACAGAACGACCACGAAGGTACAGTCAAGGATGTAAAGAAGTATATCGATATAGACGAGGACTTCATCGAGACAGAGGTTTACGGCGGATACAGCGTATCAAGCCCCGATCCCGACAAGAAGGGTACAGTTACACTCAAGGATACAATCGTTGAGCTCGGATATACAGAAGATTACGATATTGAACCCCATTACAACACAGACATCTACAAGAAGGCTCTTGAGAGCATCTTAGCTGAGGAACCTTCTGATACGGTATATAAATCATTGAAGGAGCATTTTGATGACTACGAATAAGATCGAGATAAAAAATCTGACAGTAAACTACATTGAGAACAAGAAGAGCTTCAATGCACTTCACGATGTTTCATTCGGCGTAGGCAAGGGAGAGTTTGTGAGCGTTATCGGCGCAAGCGGCTGCGGCAAGTCAACTCTCCTGAGCGTCCTCGAGGGACTTTATGCTCCCGCAGGAGGATCAGTTCAGATCGACGGAAAAGAACTTCACGGCACAGGTACAGAAAGGGGAGTAGTGTTCCAGCACTACTCACTCTTCCCGTGGATGACAACAAAGAAAAATATAGAATTCGGTATCAAGCAGTCACGCCACGACGTTAAGCGCAGCGAGCGTGCAAAGATCGCTGACGAATTCCTTACAAAGGTAGGTCTTTCCGGTTTTGGAAGCAAGTATCCCTCACAGCTTTCAGGCGGTATGCAGCAGCGTGCAGCTATCGCTAGAGCACTTGCTATGAATACAGAGATACTTCTCATGGATGAGCCGTTCAGTGCTATCGACGCAAAGAACCGCGTTATCCTCCAGGAACTTCTTCTTAAACTCTGGGAAGGTGACGGCAGCGAAGAACGCAAGACAGTTGTCTTCGTTACTCACGACATTGACGAAGCTATCCTGCTTTCTGACAAGATAGTAGTTCTCACAGCACATCCCGGTACTGTGAATGAGATAGTGAATGTTCCGTTCGAGCGTCCGAGAAGCCGCTCAGAGCTTGTTAAGACAGAAGAATACGGAAGATTCAGAAATAAGCTGCTCTCACTTCTCTACAATGATATTGCTGAGCGTATCGGCGGAGAGGAGGTAGTACTATGACGATCAGAAAACGTTACCTTCGCGTAGCACATCTGCTGTTCATCGTGCTTCTTCTCACGCAGCTGCTTCCGGACAGATCTACAAATCCGGTGTACACAAGTTATCTTGTTACATTTGCAGTTGGTGCTGAAGTAATTGTACTTGCAGCTTCTGCGCTCATCAAAAAAGAAGAGAGCCTTGCACTGCTCGTTGACGTTGCAGGCTTCATATTCATATTGCTCGGAGCGTGGTCACTGGCTACAGCTAAATACGACTACCTCAATCCTCAGCTTTTTCCGGCACCCGGCAGAGTTATCCATCAGTTCGTGGAAGACAGGGATAAGATATTCGTAAATGTCAAGAGCTCCCTTCAGACCATTATCAAGGGCTTCTTCCTTGCAGTTGCAGTTGCTGTACCGCTCGGACTCTTTATCGGCTGGAGCGCAAGACTCGGCAGCGCAGCTACTTACATCACCAAATTTTTCAGCTCGATACCTCCGATCGTTTATATTCCTTACGGTATCGCACTTCTTCCCACACTTAAATCAGTGTCAGTATTCGTTATCTTCCTTGCAACATTCTGGCCTGTTTTTGCAGGTACTATGAGCGGAGTGCTCGGAGTTGACAAGAGGATAATCGATTCTGCAAAGGTGTTGAACGTCGGCAAGCTGGAAATGCTTTTCAGAGTAATACTTCCCGCATCATTACAGCAGATATTCCTCGGCTGCAATCAGGGACTCAGCGTTTCGTTCATTCTTCTCACATCGGCTGAGATGATCAACGCAAAGGACGGCATGGGATATTACGTAAAGAACTATTCTGATTTCGGTGACTATACAAGAACAATAACAGGTCTTCTCGTTATCGGTTTTGTGGTAATAGGTGTAACATTCCTGTTCAACACTATCCAGAACCGCCTTTTAAAGTGGAAAAGATGAATATTTTATATAAAGCAAAAAGCCAAAGAACATTTTTCGGTATGTTCTTTGGCTTTGATTATTTGGTGATAACGGCAACGGCGCAGGGCATCCTGCCTTCGACAACGTGAAAGCTGACATTTTCATATCCGGCATCCGAAAAGAATTTCTTGTATGAATCAAGGTCAAACTGACGCTTGAAATCGGCGCCGATAGCGTGTATGAACTTCACAGCAAGGCTTGTTTTGCCTTCCCTCGTAAAATTGATATAGGTAGGTATTATGATCTTCCCTCCTGGTTTACACACACGTACAAGTTCACGGACGGCTGTTTCGGGATCATCGAGAAGATGTATGACGTTTCCGGCAACGACTTTGTCAAAATAACTGTCTTTGCATTTCAGGGAAGTCATATCGGCTCTTCTGACTTTGACGTTTTTGAATTTGCGTGTCTTTTTAGAAGTCTGTCTGAGCATACCGTCTGCCATATCGGTTGCAGTTAGACTCTTGCAGACAGGTGCTATGTGGACGCTTATTGCTCCGGTACCGCAGGCACATTCGAGCACACGGTCATCTGCGTTTATCTCAGCTGCAACGTATCTGCCGGTATTGCGGTAGACTTTGCTGTTGTAAACATTCTCAAACAGGTCATATACAAATGCGATTTTACTCCAGAACATAAATACACTTCCTCCCGTACATATATTATAGCACATATTATCCTGAATGTCAAAAAGGATAATATTAGTATTGATACTAAAAAAATTCTATAACATTTGCCGAATATATACTTTACCTATTGACAAACTATGCTATGTGTGCTATAATGCATATAGTTCCGATAGGAATACAATGAATTTTAAAAAAGGAGAGCTGAACATGAGAAACTATATGATGTGTTGTTGTATGTGTTGTACTATAAATGAACGTGTCCTGCGTGCTTATGCTCAGCGATGTTGCGCCTGTAACTGAACATCAAAGAGTTTATTCGTGTGCGTAGTATGCGTTTTGCATTCTGCGCATTTTTTATTTTTACGGAGGAAATCATGGTCGATGAAAGAGAAAGCGTAACCGCTAAGATATGTGCTTTTGTGAGAGCATGGCACTCGAACACAGCACGTCAGAAGATTTATGACGATTACCTTGCCTACGATATGCTCGGCAAGGAAGAATACAGCAGTATTTATGAGCTGATAAGCGAAGGACTCGACGGTTCACAGCACTTTTCACGTGAGGATACTGAAGAGATCATCAGCGAATACTTTGCTCCCATACCACTCTCGCGCATACACTTCAATGAGAGCAGACTTGCTGATTTTGCTGCTGAAAACGATAAGATACAGTACGTGATATGCGGTGCAGGTTCTGATACGTTCGCATTCAGAAATGACAATGAAAACATCGAGATATTCGAGATAGACCACCCCGATACGCAGCGCTACAAGCTTGATAAGATCAGGGAGCTTGAATGGAATATCCGCAAAAATGTTCACTATGTATCTGTTGACTTTGAGAAGGAGCGAATGTGCGACAAACTCATTGCAGCCGGCTTTGATCCAGAAAAGAAGACTTTCTTCAGCATACTCGGAGTTTCCTATTATCTCACTCTTGACGTGTTCACGGATACGCTCAGACAGATGTCGGAGCTTTCGGCACTCGGCAGCGAGCTTGTCTTTGATTACCCAATAAAAACAGGCGACTTCCCGAGAAGAGTTGCTAAACTTGAAGAGATAACAGAAGCACTCGGCGAGGTCATGCGCGGTGGATTTGATTACAACGAAGTTTCCCGTGCGCTCTACTCGCTCGGTTTCCAGATAGACACATATATGCCGCCCGAAAAAGTTCAGAGAGAATACTTTGACGGCAGACAGGACGGCTTGAAAGCATTTGAAAACGTCAGCCTGATATCGGCGACCTACACCGCAGGCTATGACTATGAATAAAACATCAGTATCCCTATAGGGACATATTTACAAAGGAGAATTATCATGAGTACATTCAAGAATACAGAAACAGCACTTATCCACGGAGGTATCTCCATTGATGAACGCACAGGCGCTGTTAATATCCCGATATATCAGACTTCAACATATAAGCAGGACGGCCTTGGAAAGATGCGCGGCTATGAGTATTCGCGCACAGGCAATCCCACCCGTGAGGCTCTTGAAGCTCTCATCGCTGAGCTTGAGGGCGGTGTAGCCGGATTTGCATTTGCTTCCGGTATGGCAGCTCTTACAGCAGTTCTCAGTCTGCTCCACAGCGGTGACAGAGTTCTAATTTCCAGCAATGTTTACGGCGGAACATTCCGTCTCCTCGATAAGGTATTCGATCATTTCTCAATAAACTATACTATCGCTGATACAACAGATCTCAGCGTTTTTGAGAGTCAGATAACTGAAGACGTCAAGGCTGTCATCATCGAGAGCCCTGCAAATCCTCTCATGACTGTTACAGACATAAAGGCAGTTGCTGAGGTTTCACACAAGCACGGACTTCTTGTTATCGTTGATAATACGTTTATGACTCCATATCTTCAGAAGCCGCTTGAGCTCGGTGCTGATATAGTTGTTCACAGCGCTACAAAGTACCTCGGAGGACACAGCGACGTTGTTTCCGGACTTGCAGTTGTGAATTCAAAAGAACTTGCCGAGAAGATAGCTTTCATTCAGAATTCCACCGGAGGAGTCCTCGGACCGTTTGATTCGTTCCTGCTTATCAGGGGTATCAAGACTCTTGCTGTACGTATGGACAGACACGTTTACAATGCTGAAAAGGCTGCTGAATTTCTCAGCACTCATAAGGCCGTAAAAAATGTATACTATCCCGGTCTCGAAAGCGCACAGGGTTTTGCAGTAAACCGCAGACAGGCTAAGAACGGCGGTGTTATGATATCATTTGAGCTTCATGAGAATTATGATATCCGCGTATTCTTTGAGAGCCTTGAGCTTGTTTCTCTCGCTGAGAGCCTTGGCGGTGTTGAGTCGCTCGTATGCCACCCTGCAACTATGACTCACGCATCTATTCCTGCTGACATTCGCAAGAAGGTCGGCATTACAGACGGTCTGATCCGTCTATCGACCGGTATCGAGAATATCGAGGATATTCTTGCAGATATAGCACAGGCTATCGAAAAAGCTGAGATCAAGTGAGGGAACGATTATGAGATACTATGATTCAATGCAGGCGCTTATCGGCAATACTCCGCTGGTGAGACTCGGAAATACAGTTTCTGAGGACGGTGTGAACATCTTCGCAAAGCTGGAACTCTACAATCCGTCCGGAAGCGTTAAGGACCGTACTGGTCTTTATATGATAAATGACGCTGAGAAGCGCGGACTTCTCAGCAAGGGGGGCACTATCGTCGAAGCTACTGCCGGAAATACAGGTCTTGGAATAGCGTTTGCCGCACTCAACCGCGGATATAAGATAATATTTGTAGTGCCTACAAAATTCTCGACTGAGAAGCAATCGCTTCTCCGTGCTCTCGGTGCGGAAGTAGTGAACACTCCCCGTGAGGAGGGAATGCTCGGAGCGGTCAGAAAGGCAGAGGAGATAAAGTCACAGATCCCCGGCTCTATCTCACTGGAGCAGTTCAAGAATCAGAGCAATCCGCTCGCTCACTATGAGACTACCGGCAGAGAGATATATGAGGATCTTGACGGTAAGATAGACTATGTTGTGGCAGGTGCAGGCAGCGGTGGAACATATACCGGAATACTACGCTATATCAAGGAAAGAGTTCCTTCTGCAAAGGGAATACTTGCTGATCCTGTCGGCTCGACAATGGGCGGCGGTGAGCACTCAGACTACAATATTGAAGGCATCGGTAATGACTTCATAGCTGAGACAATGGACATGAAGCTTGTTGACTCCGTTATCAAGGTAAACGACGAGGAAGCTTTTGAGACTGCCCGTCTCCTTGCAAAGACTGAGGGCATCATAGCCGGTTCATCATCAGGTGCGGCTATGGCAGCTGTACTCAAGCTGGTCAGGAGCGGTGCGAAGGGCAATATCGTAACAGTTTTCCCTGACCGTGGAGACCGCTATTTCAGCACAGGATTATTCGATTGATTATAGATGATATCTATAACTGAGGATAGCACTTTCGTATTGGACATATATCGAAAACAGGGGTATAATTAATTCATACCAAATTGATAGGAGAATTGCTATGGCGAATAGTAACAATACAGAGCTTAAAGAGATACTCTGGCTTGGACGCGGAGGTCAGGGAGCATTTACAGCCGCAAAGCTGCTTGGTGCAGCTCATACCATAGATGACGATAACAAATATGCACTTGCTTTTCCGTCGTTCGGTCCTGAACGCCGCGGTGCTCCAGTAAGAGCGTTCACTAAACTCGATACAAAGCCGGTCGCTGACAGGAGTCAGACCGAAAAGGCTGATTACATCGTTATCATTGATGATACGCTGTATACTCCACAGCTCAGAGGACTTCTGAAAAGCACGGGAAAGATAATAGTCAACTCCAAAAAGGAGATCGACGGTGCTCTTACATTTGATGCAGACAGCATAGCAGCTGAATTCAGACTTCCTACTGCAAACACGATAATGCTTGGTCTGCTGGTAGGTATTTCTGGAATAGTAACTGTTGAAAATGCAGTCGCAGCTATCAAGGGATATATGCCCAGTAAGATACAGGAGCGTAATATCAACGCTCTTCAGAAGGCTGTTCAGGAGGTGGCAAAGTGAGACCTTACGTAAGAGAAAAGAAGGACTTCACATTTGACGAAGTCCCTGAAAATACATCGTTTGAAGCCGGATATCTCACTACCGTGAACAGCGGCTGGCGCAGCATCAGACCAGTTATCAGTACAAACAAATGCGTCGGCTGTGAGCAGTGTTATCTTTACTGTCCGGACGGAGTTATCTCAATAGCCGAAGGAAAGGCTGTAATAGATTACGATTTCTGCAAAGGCTGTGGAATATGTGCTAAAATATGCAGAATAGGTGCGATAGAAATGGAGGCGGAGCGCAAATGAGCAAGAAATTCTTATCAGGCAACGAAGCATTTGCTGAGGGCATACGCCTTGCGTGTCCGCAGGTCATATCAGCTTATCCTATAACTCCTCAGACCATAGTTGTTGAGCGACTCTCAGAAATGGTGGAGGACGGCAGTCTCAGTGCTGAATACGTACACGTTGAATCAGAGCATTCTGCTCTCTCATGTGCAATAGGTGCAAGTGCCGCAGGCGCAAGAGCTTTCACGGCAACTTCATCACAGGGACTGCTTTATATGGCAGAATGTCTCTACTATGCATCGGGCGGACGTTTTCCGATAGTTATGATGAATGCCGACCGTTCCACAGCTCTTCCGTGGAACATCTACGGTGATCAGAGAGACAGTCTTTCACAGCTCGACAGCGGCTGGATACAGGCTTATGCGGAGAATGCACAGGAAGCTCTTGATCTTGCGCTCATGAGCTATAAAATAGCAGAGGACAAGAGAGTTTCAACGCCGTATATGGCTAATCTCGACGGCTTTGTTCTCACACATACATATGAGACAGTCGATATCCCCGAGCGTGAACAGGCAGACAAGTTCCTGCCTGCATATGAGACTGATAACCGCATAGATTTTGATAACCCGAAGAATATGGCTTTCTCAGCCGGCCCTGACACGAACTACATATTCAAGTTCAAGGAGCATGAAGGTATCCTTGCTGCAAGAGATGTCATAAACGAAACCGAAAAGGAATTTGCTGAGATATTCGGCAGAGAGTACAGTGGACTTATCGAGAAATACCGCACAGATGATGCTGAATACATCATCGTTACGCTTGGAAGTATTGCAGGTCTCTGCCGCGAGACAGCAGATAAGCTTCGTGAGAGCGGAGTTAAGGCTGGCGTTGTGCGTATACGCTATATGAGACCTTTCCCGAATGCAGAGATAGCTGAAGTTCTCCGTAATGCAAAGGCATATGCGGTTCTTGAAAAGGACATCAGCTTCGGAAATGAAGGAACAGTATTCACAAATGTCAACTCAGCCCTGAAAAAGGCTGGTGTGAATGTTAGCGGATACAATTTCATCGGCGGACTTGGCGGAAGAAACATTTCTGCCGGAGATATAGAAAATATCTATAATGACATTATCAACGGAACAGACAGTGTCAATTTCATAGGCATAGGAGGTGAGGACAATGGCAAATAAGGTCGCAGAGAGTATTTCCCGTGAGGAGTTTTTCTACGGACACAAGGCTTGTGCAGGCTGCGGCGGAAGTCTCGCAGTAAGAGCAGCGCTCAAAGTCCTCGGTCCGAATGCAGTGTCAGTTCTTCCGGCAGGCTGTATGTCTGCGGTAGGCTTTAATTTCCCGCAGCTGTGCTTCTCAAACAACTCGATAATCTCCACCTTTGCAGGAACAGCTTCTATGCTCACAGGCGTTGAGGCAGGTCTACGTGCAAGAGGATTCAAGGACTTCACAGCCGTTGGCTTCGCAGGTGACGGCGGTACTGCCGATATCGGCATACAGGCGCTTTCAGGCGCTATTGACCGCAATGACAACATCATCTACATCTGCTACGACAACGAAGCATATATGAACACCGGTATACAGAAGAGCGGTCTTACACCTTTCGGTGCAAAGACAACAACGACTCCTGCCGGCTCAAATATACACGGAAATCTCCACAACAAGAAGAATATGTTCGAGATAGCTGCTGCACACGATATTCCCTATGCAGCAACTGCGAGCATCGGCAATATCCCTGATTTTATCGCAAAGGTGAAGAAAGCTTCACAGATAAAGGGAACAAAGTACATCCACGTTATTGCACCGTGTCCGACAGGCTGGGGCGTAGCTCCGGATCAGACTGTCGAGATTGCGAAGGAAGTAGTCGAGAGCGGACTGTGGTATCTTGCTGAGTATGAAAACGGCACATTCAAGCTCAACTACAAGCCTAAGGAGTTTTCAAGTGTTGAAGCATATCTGAAAAAGCAGGGACGTTTCAAGCACCTTACAGATGACGATATACAGATAATAACAGCTTCCCGCGACAAGAAGTGGGAATATATAAACAGGACTTTCGAGTTATAAGAATAGCTTATAACTCATCATAATCCTTTGGTATTGGACAAATCCGAAAAGAGGATGTATAATATAAACATACCAAACAAATATGAAATATATGAATACGGAGGATAAATACAATGAGCAGAGATATCAATAACAAATTCTGGAATGAAGAGCTTGAGACTCTTCCCCGTGCGGAATTGGAAAAGAGACAGCTTGAGGATCTCAAGGAGATCGTAAAGTTTGCATACGACAATGCACCTTACTACAAGCGTTCATTCGATGAAGCAGGAGTCAAGCCCGAGGACATCAAGACACTCAAGGACATTGAGAAGTTCCCCTTCATCAACAAGAAGACACAGCGTGATACACAGGGCGTAGGGTCTTTCCTTGGCGAACTTGCAGCAGTTCCGGAGGAGGAAGTTGTATTCATTTCAACATCATCAGGTTCAACAGGTGTTCCGACAATGAGCCCATTCACCAAGAAGGACTTCGATGAGTTCCAGGATACAGAGAGCCGCTGGTTCTGGCAGATCGGTATGAGACCGAATGACCGTTACGTTCACGCCCTCAACTTCTCACTCTACGTTGGCGGACCTGACGTAATCGGTGCACAGAACCTTGGTGCATTATGTATCTGGGGCGGTACTCTCCCGAGCGAGAGACTCCTCTTCATCCTTAAGACATATCAGCCTACTGTTATCTGGACTTCACCTTCCTACGCTTGGCAGCTCGGTGAGAAGGCAGTTAAGGCAGGATATGATCCGAAAAAGGATTTCAATATCAAGAAGATCATCGTTGCAGGTGAGCTTGGCGGTTCTATCGACGCTACAAGAAAGGCTATCGAAGACCTTTGGGGCGCTGAGGTATATGACTTCTACGGTCTGTCTGATATTTTCGGTGCCTGCGCTGCACAGTGCGAATACCACGACGGTCTTCACATCGCTGAGAACCACATTCTCGTTGAAACAGTAGATATTCACACAGGCGAAGTTCTTGAGCCCGGTCAGACAGGTGAGCTCGTGTTCACAACTCTCAGAAAGCACGCTCGTCCGCTCATCAGATTCAAGACAGGCGACATCGGACGCATCGACATCACACCCTGCAAGTGCGGACGTACACACGGAAGAATACATATCCTCGGCAGAAAGGATGATATGTTCATCGTTTCAGCTGTTAACGTATTCCCGAGTGATATCGAAGCTGTTATTCGTGAGCAGAGCGGTATAACCGGTGAGTATCTCATCCGTATCTTCGAGAAGGATTTCACAAACAAGTATGCAGTTGAGATAGAAAAGACTGCTGATAACACTAAGAGCGATGATGAGGTTGCAGAGCAGATCAGTGCAGCACTCAAGGCTCGTACCGGTGTTAAGCCTGCAAAGGTAATAGTTCACCCCGACGGCGGACTGAATACACGTTCCGAGCACAAGTCAAGAAGAGTTATCGACGAAAGAAAGATTGACTACTCTATCTGATAGTGATATAATATAAACACTACAAAACCGTAGGGGACGGCGTCCTCGACGTCCTGTGATACATAATGAGGGCTGTCGGGTACGCCAGCCCCTATACTTTTTCTGATTCAGGAGGAAAATTATGCCAGAGCTTTCAAACAGAACAGCTACTTTTACGGATTCCGTCATAAGACGTATGACGAGAATATCAAATAAATACGGCGCTGTGAATCTCTCTCAGGGGTTCCCGGACTTTGAGCCGCCTAAAGCTATCCTCAACCGTCTTGCAGAGGTTACACGCGAGGATTTTCACCAGTATTCCATCACATGGGGCGCACAGAACTTCCGTGAAGCACTTGCTGAGAAGCAGTCCCGTCTCATGGGACGTCCAATTGACCCTAACGGCGAGATAGTAGTCACCTGCGGAAGTACAGAAGCAATGATGGCAGCTATGATGTCTGTTACAAATCCCGGTGACAAGGTCATAGTATTCTCGCCGTTCTATGAGAACTATGGTGCAGATACCATACTTTCTGGAGCAGAGCCGATATATGTTCCGCTCATACCTCCGGCATTCAGCTTTGATCCTGATGTGCTCGAAGCAGCGTTCAAACAGCACCCGAAGGCTCTTATCCTCTGTAACCCGTCCAATCCCTGCGGTAAGGTCTTCACACTGGATGAACTAAAGATAATCGCTGACCTTGCAAAGAAGTATGATACTTTTGTTATCACGGACGAGGTATATGAGCATATCGTTTACGCTCCGCATAAGCACATCTATTTTGCAAGTCTGCCTGATATGTGGGAGAGAACTATCTCTTGCTCATCGCTGTCAAAGACCTATTCTATCACAGGCTGGCGACTCGGCTATGTTATAGCGCCGCCTCACATTATAGATACAGTCAAGAAGGTGCATGATTTCCTTACAGTCGGAGCAGCAGCACCGCTCCAGGAAGCAGCCGTTACCGGACTTCGCTTCGGTGATGATTACTACAAATGGCTCCAGGACAAGTACACAGAAAAGCGTGATCTCTTCCTGAAAGGACTTGACCGCATAGGCATACAGCATACTGTACCGGAGGGCGCATACTATATACTCCTTGATATTTCCGAGTTCGGCTATAAGAGCGATCTTGTGTTCTGCGAGAAACTGGCTGAGTATGTCGGCGTAGGAGCTGTTCCGGGTTCGAGCTTCTTCAAGGAGCCTGAGAACCGCTATATAAGATTCCATTATGCAAAGAAGAACGAGACTCTCGAAAATGCTCTTGAGCGTCTTAACGACATCAGGAAGAAAATGCCGAAGGAGTAATGATATGGATAAGATAGCAAGCTTTACAGTTGACCATGACAAGCTCGAAAAGGGAATGTATATTTCGCGTATAGACGGCGATGCAGTTACCTATGATATACGAATGAAGAAACCAAACGGCGGAGACTTCCTCACCAACGGCGCTCTTCACACCTTTGAGCATCTGTTTGCAACTTACGCACGCAACAGTGAATATACCGACAGCGTTATCTATGTCGGACCTATGGGATGCAGAACAGGTTTTTACCTGATACTACGTGACAGTGTATCTTACGAGAATGCTATAAAGCTGGTACAGGAGAGCTTCCGTTTTGTAGCTAAGTTCAGCGGAAAGATCCCCGGTTCTGAGCGTAAGGAGTGCGGAAATTACCTCGAGCACGACCTCGAAGGCGCAAAAGCAGTCGCAGAGGATATGCTCGAAGTTCTTGAAGGCTATACAGTGGACAGACTGAATTACTGATATAATGCAGCGTTCCGGAAGGGACGCTGTTTTTATGTCCGAGGTATAGACTGAAGCTATATGTTTCTATCGTTTTTTCGCATTGGACAAAAGGCTTTTCCGGTGTTATAATATAGACATACCAAACGAAAGGAGCGGTAAAATGGAAAACAGAATATCCTATGTGCTTGGTATGCTCCGCTCCATCGTGAGGGGAACAGACCGAATGTGCAGCACAGGACGATGTTGCATAGGTAACAATATTTAGCTTATCATTAGATGTATAAACCTCCTCAGAAATACATTAAATGGACCTCTGACAGCCTTTTCGACAGTGAAAGGGCTGTTTTTCTGTTACATCTTTTTGTAAAACATATTGATTTGCTGAATGAACTATGTTATAATATATAACACAGAACTTGTGCCGACGATCATTTTAGGACATTTTCAGAACGTGTTCTGATGAACTGAACAGGAATGGGTTGATAAAATGAACAGGATAATAGATATATCACAGGAAGTCTTCGATTGTAACGTGTTCCCGGGCGATCCTAAGCCGGTCAGGAAACAGACTCAGAGCATAAAAAACGGTGACGTGTGCAACCTTACTGATTTTTCAATGTGTGCTCATAATGGAACTCATGTTGATGCGCCGTTTCACTTCATAGACAACGGAAAAACCATTGATCAGATGGGACTTGAACCGTTTGTAGGTGAGTGCTTTATAGTTCGTCATACCGGTGATGTTACGTCAGCAGATGCAATAAGAATAATGGAAAAAGCAAGGAAAGCCGGTGCAGCTGAACGAATACTCATAGCCGGCAGAGCAGTAGTGACCGCAGATGCTGCGTTTGTTTTCGCTGAAGCAGGAATAAAGCTTCTCGGCAACGAGAGTCAGACAGTCGGACCAGAGGACGCACCGAAGGAAGTTCATCTGATACTGCTCGGAGCTGAGATCGTGCTGCTTGAGGGAGTAGTTCTTACAGATGTTCATGAGGGAAAGTATTTCCTGAGTGCTGCTCCTCTTGAGCTCGGAGGATGTGACGGAGCTCCATGCAGGGCATATCTTATGGAATTAGTGTAAAGGAGAAAGAATATGAAGAGACTTGTTGAAGTTCATTACTATATAAAAGACGGCAAGAGAGCCGAATTCTACAATGAGATAATCAGAAGAGGAATTGCTGATTTCGCGCGTGCAGAGGAAGAAAATGAGAAGTACGAATACTATTTCAGTCCTGATAACGAGAATGAACTCCTTTTGATAGAGATATGGAGCTCTGCTGAAGCGGTAAAGATACATATGGAAACTCCGCACTACAAGGAGCTTACAGAGCTGAAAAAGGAATACGTTAATGAGACAGTATTCAGCCGCTTTGAGATAACGGAGATATGAACTGTACGCAATACTGAATTATAATAAAAAGTCCGGGATTCTGCCTCCCGGACATTTTTATGTTAGTTCCACGATAAAGATTTGTCAACTTCCATTTCTGCATTAAGAAGCTGTACATAGGTATAGTAATCATCTTCCTTGTAATAGTTGAAATCACCGATGACAGTTATATTAGTGCCAACTGATGGATAATCGTCGGGATATTTGTGTTCACCAGGAAGAACGAATTCTATTCCCTGAGAACAGCAGGCAGTCGCATCGTTTACAAGAACTGCAAAGAACTCGCGGCCGTCAGTCTCCTGATAATAGCTGAACTGCCCGGTGACCTTGACTTTTTTGCCCATGTAATCATCGCTGTTATTTACCATATCAGCAACCTGAGCATATATCATATTGGAATCCATCTGAGTGAGGTCTATATCTATATCGCCGCTGCTGGTATCCGGAAGTTCACTGCCGGTATTGGACTGCGGCTCTGAGACTTCAAGCGTTGCATAAATGTCAGAGCTGTTTTTTGATGAACCTTCAGAAGAAGTGCTTCCGCAGCCTGTGAAAAGCATTGCGGATAATGTCAGAGCTGAAATGATACTTATAGTTTTCATATTATACCTCCTGAATAATTATGAAAAAGTTGCTGTTTTCGGTTCGGGTGGATCGCATTCGCAGAGATCAGTTATCTTTAGAAGCGGAATGTTTATGTTTTCTGTCTCGTGGTGCTGAACGGTTATATCAGCAGTTACAGCTGCCCATTTTTCACCCTGTACAGGATAATAGCGGTTATAGAGAGCGACAAACCAGCAGAACTGCATATCTTCTTCACAGCACGTTATTATGAAGCGCCCTACGGCAAAAACATTTTCCGGCAGTTCCGGCCTGGAAGTTATCATGGCTTTGAATCTGACGGTCTTGCCGTGATACTTCGCTGCGTCGTTCATTATATCTCCGTACCAAACGGCAAAGTCGCTGTCCTTTATTACAATTACAGGTGCTTCGATGTTGAAAGGCAGGGGATCTTCGATGTCATCAACTATCATCATACCGTTATCTGCTTCATAGTATATCTCGGCTCTCCTGTTCACCGATCTGACAGCCTTATGCAGCTCGTTGACATCTGCACGGTTGGCATAGCGGTTGAACACTACAACGTCACATACGTTCAGTTTGTCGATGACAAGGCTCTTGAAACTCTGATCGTATGCGGAAAAGCTTGAAGCATCTGCAATGAATACGGTCTGAAATACCTTCCAGTTGTCAGGTTTGTTCAGAAGCAGGTCTGTAAGATGCCACATACCGTTGTATTCGATAACTATTATGTCAGCATCAGAGTCCTCAGCCATTTTTGACAGTATCTGTTCATCAAGGTCGGAGCGCTCTTCAAGAACATGAAGCGATACGTTCTTGTCACTGAACTGTGAGAAGTCGTATTCTTCCAATCCTTCCTCGCAGAGGATAAGCAAAATGTTTTCGCCGTTTCCGAATTTCTTGTCAGCTATCGTCTTCTGAATAAAAGTAGTTTTTCCGCCTTCGAGAAAGCCGAGAAAAAGATATATCGGTATAGCTTTGGTGCTCATTCTTAGCCTGCCTTTCTTCTTCCGGCAATTGCTGAGATAACTGAGAACAGCAGGAATACTACCAGGTCAGCCGCAACAATGGTCGAACCGACAGGCGTTGAGTAGAGTATCGAATATATTATACCGAATGCCGCACACAGTACGGATATGACAGCTGAACATATTATTACTGCACGGAAACTCTTGAACACTCTCATCGCTGAAAGGGCAGGGAAGATGATGAGCGCAGATATAAGGAGTGAACCGACGAGATTCATCGCGAGAACGATAATTAGAGCTGTAACAACGGCTATAAGGAGGTTGTAGGCATTTGCCTTTACACCGGAAGCTCTGATGAAATTCTCATCAAAGGTCACAGCGAATATTTTGTTATAGAACAGTATGTAAGTTAGGATAACGACGACAGACATGATTATGCAGAGCCTTACATCTTCGGTTTTCAGAGTGATGATCGAAGTGGAACCAAACAACGTACTGCACACATCTCCGGAGATATTTGCTCTTGAGGGGTATCGGTTCATCAGGAGGTAACCTATCGCAAGAGAACCTACCGAGATCATGGCAACAGCTGCGTCACCTTTTATTTTGGTATTCTGACCGGTTCGCAGGAGAAGAATCGCACATATCAGTGTGACCGGAAGAACGATATACATATCATTAAGTTCAGCAAACCACTTTACTACGCTCTGCATACGCGGACTGAGCTTATTCTCACCGGTCCATTCAAGAGCATATTTCTTTATCATTACCGGCAGTGTTGTGGCAAGGGACATAGCACCGAATGCAACGTGTGAAAGCCCGTCGCCTATGAAAGAAAAGCGTTTCAGCACGAGCGTTACGCCGAGCAGAGAGGAACAGAGTGCTATCAATATGCCGACTATGAAAGCATAGCGCACGTATGAGAATTCAAAGTAGTACTGTAACTTTTCATAATTACTCATTTTCCATCATCTCCGATCCTATAAAGAGTTTTCCGGTAGCGCTCCTGACATAGTCTTCCTTTTTGCCGAAGAAGAGCTGTTTCCTGCCGCCGATATGCAGTATATGCGATGCGTATTTTACAGCTGAAACTATATCGTGTGATACCATAATGATAGTTATGCCCTCACGGTTCAGCTTGGCTATGAGTTCATACAGCTCCAGCTGAGCCTTCGGATCGAGACCTGTCACAGGCTCGTCGAGGAGGAGCATCTTTCGTGTTGCACACAGAGCTCTTGCGAGAAGGACTCTCTGCTGCTGACCGCCTGAGAGTTCACGGTAACAGCGCTTTGCAAGCCCTGATATCTCAAGCTGCTTCATTGTGCTCTCGGCAAGCTCTTTTTCAGCTTTGTTATAGAACGGACGAAGACCGCACTTTGCAAGGCAGCCGGAACGTACTATCTCGCGCACAGATGCAGGAAAATCCTTCTGCACGACAGTCTGCTGCGGAAGATAACCGACTTCATTCTTTTTGACATCGCCGCACCATTTTATCTCACCGCTTACCTGCGGTTTGAGTCCGAGTATAGCTTTTATCAGAGTGCTTTTTCCCGAACCGTTTTCGCCAAGGATACATAGATAGTCACCTTTGTTGATAGTAAAATCAAGTTTTTCCGCAACTATGCCGCCCTCATAGCCGAGAGAGGCGTTGCTGCAAATCATCTGCGCAGACATTTTTCTTCCTCCGTTCATTAAAAGTGCAGGAGCGGCAAACAACTCCTGCACACAGATCCATCTTTCAGGCAGTTGCAAGGCAGGCATTCAGCTTTGCAAGAATATCTGCCTTTTTGTAGCCTTTTCCGATGAATACCAGCTGATTTATACGGTCACCGTATTTTTCATCCCAGTCGTCTTTGAGATCGGGATAATTCTCGAACATCACGTCGAGCTCTTCCTGCGGACAGGAAGCGAGCCATTCGTTCAGCTCAGTAACACTTGCATTTCTGCCGGCTTGTTCAAAGAGCTGTATATGTACATCGTCATCGGCGAACCATACATATCCCTTTGTGCGGATAAGCTCCGCAGGGTATTCGTCCACAAAATCCATGAACTTGTCACGGTCAAAGGGGCGGACTTCCTCAAAAACGAATGAGGTTATGCCGTATTCATCCATGCACGCCTCTTTATCACCAGGCTCGTTGTTGTTGAGTGCGCGCTGTACCGATGATGAAGCAAGGACTGAATGATAATCGAATTCCTTGCCGTGAAGTATCTTATCAGTATCTACTTCACTGTTTATGCAGGGGATTATCTCAGCTTCGGACTGTATATCGCGGATAGCCTTTGTAACTTCGGTTATCTGTTCTTTGCTGAGAAGATCGGTCTTATTGAGTATAACGAGATTGCAGAACTCGATCTGATCTATGATAAGATTTATGATGTCGCCTTCCTCAGTATCGTTCTCCATAGAGAGTTCACGGAGAAATTCACGGTAGATACGGTCGGCATCAACTACTGATACTACGGAACTGAGGTATACATTTGTGCCAGGATTGTCCTCTGTGTATACCACGAACGAAGCGGCGATATTGGAAGGCTCGCTAATTCCGGAAGCCTCTACGAAAACGGCTTCGATACCGGGGAGCTGAGAGATGCGCTCTATCTCAGCTATGAACTCGTCACGGAGAGTGCAGCATATACAGCCGTTCTGAAGCTCGACCATTTCAACAGAAGAGATACGGTCACGGTTTTTATTGATGAGAGCAGCGTCTATGTTGACGCTGCCCATGTCGTTGACTATTAGCGCTATCTTGCGCTGTTCCTGTTTAAGCAGATTCTGCATAAGAGTAGTTTTTCCTGAGCCAAGATAGCCTGTTATAAGGACTACGGGGATCTTTTTCTCAGACATGGCGCACCTCACTTGAGAGCTTCGCTGAGGACGTCGCAGTTCTTCTGCATAAGTGAGAGATATGAAGCACCTTCGCTTATCTCGTCCTGAGATACTGACTGGAGTGAATTGAGTTCAGCTATTTCAACGTCCTTGCCTGAAGTGCTGATGATAGTATCGGCGATGGACTTGTCTGAATTTTCAAGAGTGAATATAGTCTTGCAGTCGAGGTCCTTTACCTTTCCGGAAAGGAATGCGATAGTCTCAAAGCTTGCTTCTGTCTCAGCGGAGCAACCGATGAAAGCTGCATAGTAATCAAGACCGTAATCGTCTGTGAAGTAGCGGAAGGGGAATCTGTCACCGAATACGAGAGTTTTTACAGAAGATGAATCAACAGCCTTTTTGATGTTGTTGTCAAGTTCATCGAGCTTTGCTGTGTAGCTGTCAAGGTTTTCCTTGTAGTCAGAAGCGTTTGCAGGATCGATAGCTTCGATGTTCTTTTCTATCTCAGTACAGAGGACTTTGGCGTTTTTCAGAGAGAGCCATACGTGTTCATCGTATTCTTCTTCCTCTTCTTCATCTACATGCTCATGATCGTGTTCATCTTCGTGTTCGTCTTCGTCGTGATCATGCTCATGTTCTTCACCCTGCATACCCTCTTTGAGTTCTTCCACCTTAGCGGAATCACCGAGGACATCCATAAGGTTAATTACCTTCATATCCTTGTTGGTAGCTTCTGCGAGTGCGTCCTCAACCCATTCATCGGATTCGCCGCCGACATAAACGAACAGGTCACAGGTGGAAATTTTCATAATGTCATCAGCAGTAGGCTGGTAGCTGTGAAGATCGACTCCGTTGTCGAGAAGATATGTGAGCTCGGCGTTGTCAGCGTGGCTTCCGAGTATTTCCTTTACCCAGTCATATTCAGGGAAGATAGTGCATACTACGCTGAATTTTTCAGAGCTTGAATTGTTATTTGTTGTTGTGTTGTTCGCCTCAGTAGAAAAAGAAGTAACGACAGCTGCTTTCTCAGAACTGCTGCTTTTATCCGATCCACAGCCTGTCATAACAGAAGCAGCCATCGCTAAAGTGAGGGAAATAATACCAATATGTTTTGTGAACATAAAAAATTGAACCTCCAGATCAAATATTGAGAGCATAACGAATCGCGGTGTACCGTCATAAAGGCGCAAAAGCTCTTAACAATACACCTTGGTCCCATGCAAAATGGCATAGTGAGCCTGACGACACTCAGGCAGAATACGCCCTAATGGAAATGCAGTCAATATTCAATTGAGAAGTTCAACCTTCAAAGATATAAGAGTTATATGGTCATAGCACGGCTTTATGAGCGTTTTTGTGATAACAGCTGCAATGATAAGAACGAGAGCGAGCTGTAACATACCGCCGGCAGGTGCAGCAAATGAGTTAAGAGTCTTGTGGCATTCAGAGAGCTCCATGCAGACAGAGCAATCGTCACCTGTACAGTCGTGACCGGCGTGTGCTATGATGAATAAAGATGAGCTGAATATAACAAAACTAAAAACGATAAGAACTATCCATGAAAGAACTCTGCTTCTGTTTTTTGACATATCCGCTCACCTCACTTTTCTTGATTTAAAACGAAAATGATAATTATTTTCAGTTTCTTATTATATACACATCCATTTTCTTTGTCAATGATTTTTTCTGCCATTCTGTTTTTTGTATAAAAACAAAGTTGATTTAAAACTCAAAATGTTCAATAAACCGAAATATCAGTGGTTTGAGGCTGTGCGATAGTTTCTTCTTTTTCCTTATGCGATTGGTGACATATCAAATAATTAACTCAGAAAATTTTGAAAAAGGGGTTGACAAATGGGTTTTAATGTGATATAATCCAAAACATAAGCTATGAGGAAGCCAAGTGTAGGGTTGCCAATGTCTTCAGAGAGCCGGCGGCAGGTGTGAGCCGGTGTCAAGCAATACTATGTATCCCTTCTGAGCTGGAATGCTGAAATTCGTCAGTAAGCGTTCCCGTGATTCTGCGTCAATGAATAGGGTTTGTCGGAACCTGAAGTGGTGTTACGCAATAGCGGCACAATTTGAGTGGTACCGCGGGTAATCAAGTATTTGATACTCGTCTCAAAGATAAGTTCTTTGAGACGAGTTTTTTATTTTTATGATAAGGAGCGATTGTTATGAGCGGAAATTTGAATTTGCAGAATGCAGACGAGCGAATCAGAGAGGTCGCAGAGCGAATTTCACGTCTGCGTGAAGATCTCGCCATATCTGTTGAAGAAATGGCTGCAGTCACAGGCTATTCAGTAGACGAATACAAGAAGTTTGAGTCCGGCGAACTGGATTTCAGCTTTACCTTTATATACAAGTGTGCAAATAAATTCAATGTTGAAATAACAGACCTCATGGAAGGAAGCAGCCCTGAGCTCAGCGGCTATACTATCACAAGAAAGGGCGAGGGAGTACCGATCGTCCGCAGAAAGGGTTTCGCATACAATCGCCTTGCTTCAAGATTCAAGAACAAGACAGTTGAGCCTTTCCACGTAGTTATCCCTTACTCTGAGGAAGCTCTTTCCGAACCGCTCCATATGTCGAGCCACGCAGGTCAGGAGATGGATATCGTTATCAAGGGTACTCTCCGTATGACAGTCGGTTCACACACAGAGATACTTCACGAAGGCGACTGTATCTACTATGACAGTTCCATGCCTCATGATGAAGTTGCTCTCGGCGGCGAGGACTGTGAGATCTATGCTTTCGTTATGGCTCCGCGCGGTACAACCGGCATGGCTGAGTATAAGGAGCACATCGCAGAGCATCACCTCACAAATGTTGACAAGGCTGGTCTTCTTCACCCTGTTGCAGATAAGTTCGTTTCCTGCGAAACAAATGAAGAGGGTGTGCTCAGCGGCGTACATTTTGAAAATCAGGACAAGTTCAACTTTGCATACGATATTGTTGATGCAATGGCTGAGAAATGTCCTGACAAGACAGCTATGATATATGTTGATGTAAACCATAACGAGCGTACTTTCACATTCAAGGACATAAAGCGCTATTCATGTCAGACAGCAAATTATTTTAAGTCGCTCGGTATCAAGAAGGGCGACCGCGTAATGCTCGTCCTGAAGCGCCACTATCAGTTCTGGTTCTCGATAATCGCACTCCACCGCATCGGTGCTCTTGTTATTCCTGCATCAAATATGCTCAAGGAGCATGATTTTGAGTATCGTTTCAATTCAGCTGAAGTATCGGCGATAGTTTGTTCTGCCGACGGCGAGATCACAGAGGAAGTAGACAAGGCTTGTGCTGTATCTCCTTCGCTGAAGACAAAGATCATCGTGAACGGTCAGCGTGAAGGGTGGCACGACTTCAACGAGGAACTTCCCGCATACAGCACACACTTTGAGCGTACTGCTGATACTCCCTGTGGTACAGATCCTATGCTTATCTTCTTCAGCTCAGGTACATCAGGCAATCCTAAGCTCGTTCTCCACAGCTATCAGTATCCGCTCGGTCACTATGTAACTGCACGTTACTGGCAGAACGCTGATCCGAACGGTCTGCACTTCACAATTTCTGACACCGGTTGGGGAAAAGCTCTCTGGGGTAAGCTCTACGGTCAGTGGATGAATGAAGCAGCAGTATTCGTATACGACTTCGATCGCTTCCACGCAGACGATATCCTCCCGATGTTCAAGAAGTACAATATCACTTCATTCTGCGCACCTCCTACAATGTACCGTTTCTTCATCAAGGAAGACCTTTCAAAGTATGACCTTTCATCACTGAAATATGCCTGCATCGCAGGTGAGGCTCTCAATCCCGAGGTATTCCACCAGTTCTATAAGGCAACCGGTATTAAGCTCATGGAAGGTTTCGGTCAGACTGAGACAACTCTTACTATCGCAAACGTTGTTGGCATGGAGCCTAAGCCCGGAAGCATGGGCAAACCCAATCCTCAGTATGATGTACAGGTTCTTCTCCCTGACGGCACTCCCGCAGGTGTCGGTGAGACCGGTGAGATCTGCGTAAAGCTCAAAGACAGCAATGCTCCCGGATACGGTGTTCCCGGACTTGCACTATGCTACTACGGCGATGAGGAGAACACAGCTGAGACATGGCGTGACGGCTACTACCATACAGGCGATACTGCATGGGTAGACGAAGACGGTTACTTCTGGTATGTCGGCAGAGTGGATGATGTTATCAAGTCCTCAGGCTACCGTATCGGACCGTTCGAGATCGAGAGCGTACTTATGGAACTTCCTTATGTGCTTGAATGTGCTGTAACCGGCGTACCGGATGAGATTCGCGGACAGGTAGTAAAGGCTACTATCGTTCTGACAAAGGGAACAGAAGGTTCCGAAGAGCTTGTCAAGGAGATAAAGGAATATGTAAAGAATCGTACTGCTCCTTACAAGTACCCCCGTGTCGTTGAGTTCGTTCCTGAGCTTCCCAAGACAGTCGGCAGCGGCAAGATCCGCCGTGCTGCTATCCGTGAGATGGACAAGGCAAAGTATCAGTAATAAACTGATGATAATAAAAGAAGCGCTGCTATCAAAGCAGCGCTTTATTTTATACTGTCAGAATGCTTTTTGTATATCCTTCATATTGCCGAGAAGTAGAATAGCATCATCGGTGCTTAGAATCATATCAGGTGTCGGGAGAACGAGCTGGTCACCGACACGGACTGCGATGATATTGAGATTGTGCTTTTTACGTATGTCGAGTTCAGCGATAGATCTGTTGTTCCACGCCTTAGGAACGCGGACCTCATAGATGTTGATGTTGCGGTCGAGCTGGAAAACATCGAGAATGTCATCAGAGGCTTCTTTGGTCGCGAGTCTTATGGCAGTCTGTTTTTCGGGGTATACTGTTTCGTCAGCGCCATTGCGAAGCAGGAATTTTTCTTGTACGTCGTTCTGTGCTCGTGAAATGACCTTGCGGGCACCGAGCTCTTTGAGGAGAGCTGTTGTTTCGAGTGAATCCTGGAAGCTGTCGCTGATCGTGACGATACATACATCGTAATCCGGAATGCCGAGCGAACTCATAAAGTCCGCATTTGTGCTGTCACCGATCTGAGCGTTTGTAGCATAGGGGAGTATAGCGTTGATACGCTCCTCTTCGCTGTCAACAGCCATTATCTCGCAGCGGAGATTTGCCATACGTTTAGCGATATGTATTCCGAACTGGCCTGCGCCAACTATTAAAACTGATTTCATAATAATTCTCCTTTATTAGCGATCAACCGACAGTTATCTTTTCCTGCGGAAGTCTTGATATTTCGGCGTTTGAGCCGAAAGCGGCATATATCAGCGTAAGACCGCCGACACGGCCTGCAAACATCAGTACCATGAGTATGATATGTGACGGAAGTGAAAGTGATGTAGTGATTCCGAGCGTTACGCCTGCTGTTCCGAGAGCCGAGCCAGTTTCAAACATACAGCTCGTTAGCGGAAGCGATTCTATCAGGCAGATAGCTACGCCTGTTGACATCGAAAGCGTTATGTACATAAAGAGTATCGCGCCTGCGGTACGCAGAGTGTCGGGCGAGATACGCCGATTGAAGCATTCTACGTCGTTTTTGCGGCGGAAAACGCTCAGAGCTGCAAGGAACAGCACGGCTACGGTAGATGTTTTCATACCGCCTGCCGTTGAACCGGAACAGCCGCCGATTAGCATAAGGACGGTCATAAGAGCAGCGGAAGGCTCACGCATCACAGACAGGTCAGCTGTATTGAAGCCGGCTGTTCGTGCAGTTACGGACTGGAAGAAAGAATGAAGTATGCGTTCCTTGATAGGTTCGTTTGAATATTCCGCAAAAAAGAAGAACAATGCCGGCAGAAGTATCAGCAGCCCCGATGCTGTAAGGACTATTTTTGTCTGCAAACGGTATTTTTTGAAATGGTGCCTGTGCTGGACTATATCGTCCCATGTCAGGAAACCGATACCGCCGGTTATGATTAGCAGCATCAGAATGATATTTACGTAGATGTTCCCGCCGTAGCTCGTCATTGATGAAAACGGTTCGCGAACTCCCATAAGGTCAAATCCGGCGTTACAGAAAGCAGATACCGAGTGGAACAGCGAGTACCATATGCCCTTAACTGCGCCGAAATCCCGGCAGAACACGGGATAGAGAAGAGCGGCTCCGGTAAGCTCTATGATAGCGGTAGTCTTCAGAATGAACTTTGTCAGACTTAAGATACCGCCGACCTGTGGGGCAGAGATAGAATCCTGCATCATACCGCGGAATCCCAATCCTATCTTTTTGCCGGACAGCCTTGTGAACATCAGTCCGATAGTGATAACGCCCATACCGCCTATCTGAATAAGGGTTAGTATTATCGCCTGACCAAAATATGACCAGTGAGTCGCGGTATCTTTGACAACAAGTCCGGTAACGCATGAAGCCGATATGGCTGTGAATAGCGTATCCTTGAATGGCGTGACAGTACGTCCCTTTGACGCTATCGGAAGCATGAGCAGAAGGGCTCCGGTAAGTATCAGTATTATGAAGCCGAGACTTATGACTCTGAAAGAGTTGTGACTGGCTTTTTTTATTTTATTCTTTTTCATTGATTTTCTCCGAATATCATGCGATTTGGCAGCTGAATACTCTTGTATGACAGTGCCACTGCTTATTATATCATATAATATTTTTAATTTCAACTGTTTGGCGACCATCCATATATCACTTTTAATAGTTTGTACAAATAGTATTAAAAGTTTATCTATTGCATTTTAAAGATAATAGATATATAATAAAATTGTATAATTATATACTATGTAACAGACTTGTTCTATGAAATTAACTTGCTGCGCATTGCGGCTTTTGGAGATAAATTACCTGATAACCGCAGAAAGGAGTAAATATGGATCTGAAGCAATTTGTTGATACCTTTTTTTCTCCGACTTGTATCGTATCTGTCGAAAAAACAGCTGACGGAGGATATGGAGACATTTGTCTTGCTGCCTGTAATCAGAAATACATTGATATGATAGACATCCGTATCAAGGACGGTACAGCAGCGCTTTCACCCGGCGAAACGACTACATTTGTACCGAGCTCGTTATACTATAAATATTTCCCGAAAACCCGCAGTTTTGAAGATGTGTGCTATCGTGCTGCGATACAGAAGGAAGAGGTGCATACATATGTTCATCTGAATTCTGTTGATATGTGGTTTGATATATATGTTATACCAATGGCATACGAAGAAGGAAACAAGTATTACTGCACATATACGGCTACTCCAAGCAGAAGTGCAGATAATATCCTTAATACTGTCCACAGCGCACAGACCTCGACTGACGTTCTCAAGACCTGTATCAAGCTTCACAGAGCTACCAATCTCAGAGACGCAATGGAAGGCGTTATATCTCTGAGATACGTCAGATATGCAAGGCTGAATGCTGTACGGTGCTTCTTCTTAACGAGAGAGAAGAGAACTACTCTATTCTCGCCACTGATTTCAAGGAAAACAGTTCACTCAAGCGAGTTACAGAGTTTGCAAACTTTTATGAAATAGCCGCTTCCTGGAGAAATATGATAGGCAAAGAGGGCGACTGCATTATAATACAGGATAAGGCTGATATGGAGTATTACAGCCGCATAAATAATCCATGGTACCAAACTCTTGTTGAAGCCGGAGTAGTGAGCGTGGTGTTGTTTCCTCTTCGTCAGGGTTCGGAATTTCTCGGCTATATATGGGCAACTAATTTTGATACGAATAACACAATGCGTATCAAGGAGACTCTTGAACTCACGACATTCTTTGTTTCATCACATATAGCGCGTTATAATGCGATGAAGCGACTGAGACACATGAGCTATACAGATGCTCTGACAGGCTTGCCGAACCGCTCTGCCTGTACAGATTATATTTCGGACCTCATTGAGAGCAAAGAGAAGTTTGCCGCAGTATATATTGACCTGAACAATTTCAAAAGCATTAATGATACTTTCGGACTTGATGCAGGCAATCAGGTTCTGAAAGAAATATCAAGGCGCTGGAAAGAGCTGTCTCATGCCCAAGACAGAACTGCATCCAAATTCATAACACGCATAAACGGCGATGAATTCATGCTTGTTATATGGGAATATCCAACCGAAGAAGTCCTGAAGTACACTATCAGCAAGTACGTAGATGTACTCAGCGAAAATATGACTGTTGACGGCTATGATCTGTATGTGACAGCAAGCTTTGGCTATGCTGAATATCCTACTGATGCCGAAACAGCTGACTCCCTCATTTCATATGCAAGTGCGGCGATGAATGAGATAAAGAAAGCTAAAAGCAGTGATCATATTCTCAGATTTGTCTCCGGTATCCTCAAAAATGAGCGTACTCTTGAGGTAGAGAACAAGATAAGAGCTGCTCTTGAAAATGACACGATATACTTCAATCTTCAGCCACAGTACGATATGGAGCACAATCTTCGCGGATTTGAAGCACTTGCCCGTATGAAAGATGCAGACGGAAGTTTTATTTCGCCGGGTGAGTTCATACCTATTGCAGAAAAAGTCGGACTTATCGATAAGGTCGACAGTATGGTATTCAAGAAGGCAGTTGGATTTTTCAGCAGTCTCCTGAAAAAAACTGACCTGAAACTGACGCTCAGCCTTAATGCTTCGGTACGGCATATTATGAAGAACGGCTTTGTTGAGGAGATATGTGATCTGATAGCAAGCAGCGGTATCGCTCCCGAGCAGCTGGAGATAGAGATCACGGAGTCTATACTGCTGGATTCTGCTGATAAAGCACTTGATTGCATAAACAGACTCAACGATATGGGCGTAAAGCTTGCAATAGATGATTTCGGTACCGGATACTCGTCGCTTAGCTACCTTAGTAAGATACCGGCGGACCTTTTGAAGATAGACAAGTCATTTATTGACAAGATAAATGTGAATGAATCCTCGAAGCAGTATGTTGCTGCCATGATATCAATGGGGCATATTATGGGACTTGATGTTATCTCAGAAGGTGTCGAGGACACAGAACAGATAGAAGCTCTGCGCAGTATCGGCTGTGACTATATACAGGGCTTTATTTGGGGAAGACCGTTATCGGCAGAGGACGCAGAAAAGCTTGTGACAGGACTTGTATGAAGCACTTATATTCAGATTAACATGAAGTAATTATTAGTGTTTAGAGAATTGGTTGAACAATCAACGGACAAAAAAAGAGCAGAGCTTTAAAAGCCCTGCTCTTTTTTAGATTATAGGAGAGAATTGGATAGCGAAAGAATAGTAAATCTTATACGAATCGTTTTGGGTTGTTGGTTATATTATTTGTTTGTGATATTGAACAAATGCTTTATAACGCAATATTTATAGCAAAAATAGATTTAAGTGAGGCAATTCATAATTTAAGCTATAATATATTTATATAAGATTTGGTGAAGATTTTTAGTGTGATTCGTTGACAAAACAAGTTCCGAATGGTATAATAAACAACGGATAGTTATAATTTTTTTTGTTCTACTCCCTGTATTTTAATTATAAGCCAAGATAGTTATACATCAACCTTTATTCACAAAACAGTCTCACCCTTTAAACCTACTACACTCTTTCCAGTTGTTTTAATACTATCTATTTTTTACCCATAATTGATCAGAAATTTTTGAAAGAAGATTCTCTGATCTTTTTGAGTTATACTCACGGGCTTTAAGTATTATAAAAGTGTAGTCAGGAGGTGACAGGAACGCGGATACTGCTCCTATCGGACATTATTCGGTTCATTTTGAAAAAATTGTGAAAAGGCTGAAATATGTATTCTATCTTGGAAAAGCGTTCAAATTGATTGCTTATAAGATAGTAATTGATGCCTTTATCAATATTTTTGTGCAGATTCATACTGTTAGTTTACGTAAAAAACGTTCAAGAGTGTTATGAATCATACAACAACTATATTATAAAACAAAAGTTATTAAGAAGTACTTAACAACATATTTAATAACGTATAAAAAGAATTACTACTATAAGCAATAGAATGCTACAAAGATTTTTACTCAGCATATTTTCATATAATACAGCAACACACATATCATCAGTTATAAATACATATCAATCTAAGTCCATTTTAAAAGATCTATTGATTCAGAATAACTTTCGGAGTAAAGTGACATTAATTCATATCAAGTTGATTGACGCATTTTCATTGCTCATTTTTAACGATATAAAAAGTTGTATTTTATAGAATTATAAAAATGCTATAAGAAAATCAAAGCAGGCTTACTGTATTGTAATGTCTTGATGCTTTATTTTCTTATAGCATTTTTTGTTATAATAAAACAGAAAGGTAAGGAATACGAATATGCTTCTAGATTTATCATTAGCTCAGAAAGAAATTTTTAAAAGAGAACTCTATTATCCGGAAACGAGTGTAAACAATAACAGCAGCGATATTGTTTTCCAAAAGAATGTTAGCTATGAAATTATAAATGACAGTGTTAATGATGTAATAAAGGCATCCTCAGTAATGAGAACTCAGATATGCACGGATGAAACCGGTGCTGCTAAGATGTATGTCTGTGAATTTAGAGAATGTAAGTATCCACTTGTTGAATTGAAAAATATGGAAGAGTACAATAAATGGATAGCTAATAAACTGAATGAATGTGTGTTCGGATACGATATTCCGCTGTTAAAAATATATATTGTACGCATTAAAGATGAAGATACATGGGCGTTGTATTCTAATATTCATCATCTTCTTTCTGATGCTGTCGGTACTTACAAATTTGACGATATGGTAGCTTACGCTATTGAGAAAAAGCTAGGCAATGATTACGAAGATACAGAAGATTACGATTATTCTGAATGGCTTGAAAATGAAAAGAAATATCTTTCTTCCAAGTCTTTTGTGCGTGATACTGAGTACTGGCAGGAAATGATAGATGATTATGATGGTCAGGAATTAAGAGTTGAAAATGAGACTGATGATATTGTCGGAGAACGTTTTGTTACTGTAATTTCTGATGAAATCACATCATCTGTCAAGAAGTTTTGCAGTAATAATGATATCAGTCTGCCTTGCTTCTTTTATGGTGTGTATGGTCTTCTAAAGGCTAAATATACGGCGAGTAAGAGCACATCTCTGGCTTTGACACTTCATAACAGAAGAGCTAAGGAAAAAAGTGCGATAGGCATGTTTATTACTACGCTTCCGCTTATTATGAATGTTGATGATAATATGACAGTAAGTGAATTTGTGTGTTATGTAAAAAAGTCTGAAATGAAGTTCCTAAAGCATCATCGCTATACATACGGACTTCTTCAGCAGAATTGCAATGTCAAAGAAGGTTTGCTTGACTTTGGTGTTACTTATCAGAACTTTTCACTTGCTGAGGCGGCAGAAAGAGGATATGAATTAGACTGGAAGGGAAACGCTCACGTTGATTCATTGTTTGTCTCAGTAAGTGAGAGACGGAATAATGATTCGTTCCTGTTTGAGTATGATTTCCCATACAAACAGTATCCAACGGAATTTGTAAAGGGACTTCATGAGAGCGTTCTTAAGATAATCGAGCAGTTCGTGACAGAGCCTGATCGCAAACTTCGTGATATTGAGTTCATCACAGAAGCCGACAAGAACGCTATACTTAACGTCTTCAATGCAGCAGAGACAGAGTATCCGAGAGACAAGACAATATCAGAGCTTTTTGAGGAACAGGTTAAGCAAACTCCTGATAATACAGCAGTCGTATTTGAGGATAAGAAACTCACATATGCAGAACTCAATGCAAGAGCAAACAGCCTTGCATATAAGCTGAGAGAACTTGGAGTAAAGCCAGATGATTTTGTAGCAATTATCACAGACAGAAGTCTTGAGATGATAGGAGGCATATATGGTGTTATCAAGTCAGGAGGAGCATATCTGCCGATAGATCCTACATATCCTGAGGACAGAATAGCATTCATGCTTGAAGACAGTGCTGCAAAGGTAGTGCTGAAGTACACGAATGAAGCAATAACTCTACCTGAAGGAATAACTGCTATCGAACTTTCAGATGAAACAGTATGGAACGGTAACAGTAGAAATCCTGAGATAGTAAACAAATCGAATAACATTGTTTACTGTATCTATACATCAGGAACAACAGGAAAGCCGAAGGGCGTAATACTTGAAAATACAGGTCTTATAGGACTCATAAAGTCGTATGAGCAAGTCTTTGAAATGTCTTCAAAGGACAGAATGCTCCAGTTTGCAAGCTACTGTTTTGATCAGTCAGTCGGCGATATATTCGGTGCAATGCTCAACGGAGCAGCACTGTATGTTGTATCAACAGAAATGAGATATAACATGGCTGAACTTGAGAAGTACATGAAGTCTGAAAAGATTACAGTAGCATCACTTACGCCTAAGGTAATTAGAGAACTTGATATATGCAGTATGTCTGATCTAAGGGTTCTTGATTCGGGAGGAGAAGCAGCAGAGCTTGATGTACTGAGAAAGATAGCCGCAAATGGAATAAAGGTAATAAACTCATATGGACCGACAGAAGCAACAGTAAATACGACATACAGTGAGATCAAGAGCGATACAGAGAGAGTTGTTATCGGAGAACCGTCATGCCATACAAATGTATATATGCTCAGTGGAGATCTGCTTTGCGGAATCGGAGTACCAGGTGAACTTTGTATAACCGGAGACGGACTTGCAAGAGGCTATCTTAACAGACCTGAGCTAACAGCAGAGAAATTTGTGAAGAATCCATTCAGTGAAGGCAGAATGTATCGTTCCGGCGACCTTGCAAGATGGCTCCCTGACGGAAATATCGAATACCTAGGAAGAATAGATGAACAGGTAAAGATAAGAGGATTCAGAATCGAACTTGGAGAGATTGAGAGTCGTATTCGCGAAATTGAGAATATCAAGGACTGTGCAGTAATAGCAAGAGATGATGCAAACGGAGATAAGGCTATATATGCGTACTACACAAGCGAAACAGAAATAAAAGTAAACGATGTCAGGGACAAGCTCACAGAGTCTATTCCTGAGTACATGGTGCCTGCGTATATGATGCAGATAGATGCTATTCCGGTAACAAAGAACGGAAAACTTGATAAAAAAGCACTTCCTGTGATAGAAGCTGCAGCAACACGAGAGTATGTAGCTCCGAGAAACAAAGCAGAAGAAGCTATCTGTCAGGCATTCAGCGAGATACTTGGTGTTGAGAAAGTCGGAATTCAGGATAATTTCTTTGAGATAGGCGGAGATTCTATCAAGGCAATACGCATAATTTCAAAACTGAGAAATTTGGGCTATACTACTAATGTCAAGAATATAATGAGCGGAAAAACTGCTGAAAAGATTGCTTTGTCGGTGAAAACTGATGAAAATAAACTTGTATGTGAACAGGGTGAGGTGACGGGAAAGGTTGAACCAACACCGATTATCAGAGATTTCATAAATGCTGATTATAAGATTCCGGGATACTACAATCAGGCTGCAATATTTGATGTGACAGGAATTGATAACAGTACTATAAAACAAGCTGTTGAACAGATAGTAAAGCATCACGATATGCTCAGAGCCATTTTGAGAAATAAAGAGCTTATTGTGCTACCTACAGCTGAGAGCAGACTGTTTGATTTCTATGAGTTCGATTACAGTAATGAATCGGATAAGCACAAGGCAGTAGAAGATAAGTGTTCGGAAATTCAGGCAAGTATCGATCTCGAAAATGGGCCAATTGTTAAGATAGCGGCATTTGAGCTTGGGAAGACAAAACAGATGATGTTCTGTATCCACCATCTTTCAGTTGACGGTGTGTCATGGAGAATAATACAGGAAGACTTTGAAAGTGCAGCTGAGCAGATAAAGAATGGACAGGAAGTTGCGCTTCCTGAAAAGACATCTTCATTTATTGAGTGGAGCAAGAAACTAAATGAGTATGGAAAGAAACTGTCCGAAAGTGATATCAGCTACTGGAAGAATGTTGCTGAAGATATAGCTGATGGTCATATCAATGGAGAATACTCCGGAAGTGTACCAGGGAAAACAAGAGTATCATTTGACGAAAAAATAACAGAAATACTTGCTACAAAGAGCTCTAATGTCAACGGTGCAAAGATAGATGAAGTACTTCTGGCAGGATTAGCAAGAGCAGTTGGTGAACTTACAGGTCAGGACAGAGTATCCGTCAAGCTTGAGGGACACGGCAGAGAAGATATTCATCAGCCGATATCTGTTGACAGAACGGTCGGATGGTTTACGAATATGTATGCAGTCAGCCTTGAATGCTATGAAGAGAACGATCAGGCTATCATAAACGCTAAAGACACTCTGAGAGCTGTACCGGAGAAAGGTATGGGCTATGGTTATGTTGAACATACGGACGAACCTGATATATGTTTCAATTATCTTGGGGATTTTGGAAATATTGTTGATGATGAGTATTCCTGCGGACCGATGGTTGCAAAAGAAAATGTTGATGCAAAAATAGCTATCGATGGTATGATAAAAAATGGAAAGATGAGTTTTGATATCGTCAGCAATACAACTGATTTTGGTACAGGATTCATAGATGATCTGGCGGATGAATTTGTAAGAATAATTGAAGAAATGGCAGATTATTGCGATGGAAATGTCAGAGAGGAAAAGACAGTATCAGATCTTTCTGAGAAGAATATAAGCGAAGTTGATATTGTTTTTCTGAATTCATTGTTTAGATAAGGAGAAATTGATAATGGCAGTAATTAACAGTAAAATCGAAGACGTATATACTCTATCACCGCTCCAGGAGGGAATGCTCTTTCACTATCTGAAGGATCCTGACACTTCAGCATATATTACACAGGCAGTATATGATGTAAAAAGCAAGCTCGACAGTTCGATAATCAAAAAGGCAGAGCAGCTTGTTTCCAGCCGATTTGCTGCACTCAGAACAGCATTTGTCTATGAGGGTGCAAATGACCTGTATCAGGTCGTATTGCGCGAGCGTGTTCTCGGCTATGCTTATTATGATCTTTCCTTGGTAGCAGATGAAGAAAAGGAAGCAACTGTTGAGGGAATTCTCGATGAAGATGTAAAAAAAGGCTTTGACCTTATGAATGATCCTCTTCTGAGATGTTCATATATCAAGATGTCTGAGGACAGAAGCAAGCTTGTCTTTACAGTGCACCATATAATCGTTGACGGTTGGTGTAACGCTATAATATTCGAGAAATTCTTTGATTATTACGACAGACTTGCAAATGGCGAAACACAGGACAGTATTGCCAATGAGATAAGCAATGAAAAAGAATACAGCAGCGATTACAGCGATTATATCAAGTGGCTTAAATCACAGGACAAAGAAAAAACTGCGTCATATTGGAATGAACTGCTTTCAGGATACGACAGCGATTGTGATATAACACCTGTCGGTAAGCTTGAAAAGACTGATAAACAAGTACAGGAAAAGTCAATAATGGTAGGTGCTGAAGCTTCTTCAAAGCTTCATAAGATAGCTGAGAAAAACGGATGTACTATAAATACAATAGCAGAAACAGCAGTTGGAATGCTGTTAAGGATCTGTTCCGGCAATAATGATGTTGTATTTGGTAAGGTCGTTTCAGGTAGAAATGCAGATATACCCGGTATCGAGAGTATAGTAGGCCTTTTTGTAAATACTATACCTGTTCGTATGACAGTTGAAAAGGATACAACAGTTGAATCTCTTATAGCTGCACAGCAGGAGCAGAGCAATGAGAGTACAAACTATGATTATTATTCTCTTGCTGATATACAGAGCAGAACTGTACAGGGTAATGGTCTCATAAAGATCATCTATGTTTTTGAAAACTACAATTCAGGACTTGAAGAAAGTGAAGAAAGTCTGAATGATGGTACAGTTGTACTTGAAAAGATGAGGGAGCAGACAAACTATGGTATAACTATTTCTGGGTTTGAAGATGACGGAGTACTCGGGTTTAAGTTGATGTACGATCCAAACAAGTATTGTGAATCAGAGATAGAAACAGTACTTGACAGACTTGTAAAGATCTGCGAAGAGATGGCAAATAAGCCTGACAGTAAGGTAAGTGAACTTGATACAGTTACAGAAGCTGAGAAGCAGCTTATCCTGAACAACTTTAACGCAACAGAGACAGAATATCCGAGAGAGAAGACAGTAGTAGAGCTGTTTGAAGAACAGGCAAAGAATACACCTGATAAGACTGCGCTTGTATTCAAGGATAAAAAGCTGACATATGCTGAACTTAACAGCAGGGCAAATATAATAGCTAGAAAACTCAGAGCGTATGGTATAGAAGCTAACGATTGTGTGGCGGTTATTTCTGACAGAAATGCAGATATGGTGATCGGTATAATGGGCGTAGTAAAGTCCGGAGCAGCATATGTGCCGATAGATCCAACATATCCTGAGGAAAGAATAAGCTATATACTTGAGGACAGCGGTGCTAAGGCAATAGTTAAGAACACCGCAGAGACAGTAAATATTCCTTCCGGAGTACCTGTGATAGACCTCAGTGTTAATGGAAATCAGGATGTTTCTGCTGAAAACTTAGAGATCATAAACAAGCCTGATGATCTGCTTTACTGCATCTATACATCAGGAACAACAGGTAAGCCTAAGGGTGTAATGCAGCTTCACAGAACAATTGTAAATCTCATATGTGACGAATACCGTACAATGGGAAGCGAAACATTCGAGAAGACACTTTTTGCAACAAACTGCGGATTTGATGTATCAGTACAGGAATATTTCAGTACCTTGCTTTGCGGAGGAACAGGATATATCATAACACTTGATGAAAAGCAGGATGCAGGAACATGCATGAGAATAGTTGACGAGAATAAGATAACAACAATGTTTGCGACACCGTCATATTTTGATATGCTTTCCATCGAAGAGACAGATAAACTGGCAGCAAATATCAAGAATGCGATTCTTGCAGGTGAAGCATTCAAGGTGTCAAATACACTTCTTGAATGTGAAAAGGCATCTGATATGAAGATGCACAATCACTACGGACCGACAGAATCTCATGTTGTTACAACAAAGCAGGCGACAGTAGGTGAACTCAGAGAGCGTAAGAATCTTGACCTCGGAAAGCCGGTAGCAAATAACAAGATCTACATTCTCAGTGGAGATCTGCTTTGCGGAATTGGAGTGCCTGGCGAACTTTGCATAACCGGAGACGGACTTGCAAGAGGCTATCTTAACAGACCGGAACTCACAGCAGAGAAGTTTGTAAAGAATCCATTCGGTGAAGGCAGAATGTACCGTTCAGGAGACCTTGCAAGATGGCTTTCAGACGGAAATATCGAGTTCCTTGGAAGAATAGACGAACAGGTAAAGATAAGAGGATTCAGAATTGAGCTTGGAGAAATTGAGAGTCGAATCCGTGAAATCGAAAACATTAAGGACTGTGCAGTAATAGCAAGAGCAGACAGCACGGGAGATAAGGCGATATATGCATATTACACAAGTGATAAAGAAGTGAGCGTATCTGAGATAAGGGATAGGCTCAGCGAAAGCCTGCCCGAATATATGGTACCAGCATATATGATGCAGATAGAGTCCATACCTGTAACAAGAAACGGAAAGCTTGACAAGAGAGCCCTTCCTGAGATCGAAGCAAGAGCAACAAGAGAATACGTTGCTCCGAGAAATGAAATTGAGGAGAAGATCTGTGAGATATTCTCAGAGATACTGAGTGTTGAGACAGTCGGAGTAAAGGACAGCTTCTTTGAACTGGGAGGAGATTCGCTCAAGGCTATTAGAGTTGTATCCAATCTTAATAATAACGGCTTTACTATAACTATTAAAGATGTTCTATGTGCTAAAACTCCTGAAAAAATAGCACATGTAATATCTAATCACAATTCCGGCACACTTGGTCTTGATATATCTGCTTCTGCAAATCCGAATGATAAGGTTAAATTGACAGATATTTCTCAGGAAGATAATTCGGAGAGAATGGCTAAAGCGGAAGCTATTCTATGTGATGATATTATCAGATACAAAACGAATGTGGATTTGAGTAAAGTTGATGTCAGATATTCTCCGACTTTTATGCAAAAGTATTTTTATACATATGAAGCAACTCAGGTTATAAAAGTTTGTTATGAAGTTGAGACTGATGTATCAAAAGAGGATCTGTTGATTGCGCTAAAAAAAGTTATCAAAGAGCAGAGCGTTCTAAGAACTTGTTATGATCAGGATGTACATATTGCATATGAATGTTCATATAACAATGATTGGTTTATTCCATATTATGAGCAAGAAAACGTTCCTGGTTTGATTGAAAGCTTGCCGGCATTAACAAACAGTAATCTTTTGTTGGGTTCTTGCAAACTACAATCTTTTATAGCAGTTATTAAGAAGAACGATGGAAAACATATTATTTGTACATATGCAAGTCATGGCATATGGGATATGTTTTCAGCAATTATTCTGTGCAAAAGACTTAATGCTCATATTATGAATAAATCGCTCGATGAAGTATACAAGTATTCAGAATATGTTTCAAGTTTGAAAAACAATAGATGTGACAATAATGAAGTCGAGCATATATGCAATGATTTTATTAGAAAAAGCACCAAATTATTAAATTTGTTAAAGAATAATATGAAAAAATCGGCGCTTGCTTATGTGAAACTTGACGTGCCGGGCGATAAAAAAGAAAACTTTAAGTCGCTTTCAATGGAAAAAACTTTTGAGTTGCTTTTAAAGGTTAATCCAGTTGTTGAGAATATCGGATATATACCATTCATTATTCTGTATCATGGACGTTCTGATGTTGATGAGAATATGACAGGTATCAAACTGAGTATTCTTCCGGCTATGTACAGCGTTAAAGAACGCAAGATTATAGGCGGAACTTCACTTCTTAATTCAGATAAATCTGTGCCTGCTAAACTAAATGATGAAAGCTTTTATAATTTATGTTATTCTCCTGAAACTTCAATATACATTTTTAACAATAGAGGGATTTTTGATGGTGAACTTGGCGAATGTGGAGTTAATTTAGAAAAAACAATAACTGTAGAAGAGTCTGAGGAAAATGACGGGTTCTATCAGTCAGCAAGTCTCAGTTTTGATGTTATTGGAGACGATATTATCATTACATTGCCTGTCTATATGAACGATGATACAGATGTAAAATCATACGTTGAAGAAAAGCTGAAAAATATTGAGGAACTTTATGATTGATATATGTTTTGAATTATTTGTTTCAAACTATTGACATTTTGTGAATAAAACAAGTATAATTAGAGAGACTGATAGATTTTTTATCAGATATTATAATTCGCTGTTTTCTCAGGCAAGGCCTATCTTGCCTGAGAAACACGACATTATATTTAAGGAGAATACTATGCGCAAAATACTTGTTATAGATGATGACGAAGATCTTTCTTTTGTGATCTCTGATATGCTTGAAAACAATGGTTACTATGTTGAGTGTGCTTCAGACTGCTTTGAAGCTATGGGACTTTTAAAAAATGACGAATACCATCTGATACTGCTAGATGTTAATCTACCGGATGCTACTGGTTTTGAACTTTGTACTAAAATACGTGAAGTTTCAAAGATGCCGATTATATTTATCAGTGCTCGTGTTAATGAGCCTGATAAGATAACAGGACTTGATATAGGCGGAGATGATTATCTTACTAAGCCATTTTCACTTAAAGAACTGTTATCCAGAGTTAATGCGCTGATAAGAAGAACATATGGCTACGAAGATGAAAATGTATTCGTATTTGGGAATGTTCGTGTTAATACTTCCACAAGGACAGTAACACGGTGCGGCAGTGAAGTTGCCTTGAGTATGCGAGAATTTGATCTTCTTGCCTATCTTATCCAGAATAAGAATAAAGCTATCCCTAAGGAAAAGATCCTCGATGATGTCTGGGGTGAATATGCTGAAGTCGAGAATTCGACGCTCACTGTACATATAAGATGGCTCAGGACAAAGCTTGAAGATGATCCGTCATCTCCGAAATATATCAAAACGATTTACAAAGTCGGATATATGCTGGAGGTAACAGAATGAATAAGAAACTGTTCAGTGTTGGTTTGATATTTGCATTCCTCGTTATATTCGTTTTTTTGTATCCTATTGCATTTCAGCGGAGCAAGCGAGCGAATAAAGATAATGAAAGACTGAATATTGTTTTGGATCTTTGCGAAGTTCAGCAGTTGTATGATTCCGGTAATCGTGATGCGGCTGATGAGAATATCGAACAGATCAAAGAAGCGGTCTATGAACTTGACAATTATGATGAACTTTATGAGTACAGAAATAACATCATCCAATGCTGTATGATGCTCATAATTATACTTTTGCTGTTCGGATACATATATACAGCAATACTGAAACCGTTCAAAAAGATGCAGGAGTGCGTTGAAGAAATCTCTTACGGTAATTATGATACACCTCTTAAACTTGAACGGTCAGCGTACTTTAGTCATTTCATATGGGCATTTGACAAAATGCGTCAGGAGATCTCGAGAGCGAGAACGAATGAGCAAAAGGCGATAACCGACAATAAGACTGTTATAGCTGCTCTTTCTCATGATATAAAAACTCCTGTTGCATCTATCAGAGCTTATGCAGAAGGTCTTGAATCCGGACTGGCAGCTTCTCCTGAAAAAAGGCAGAAGTATTATTCGGTTATAATGAAAAAATGTGATGATTTAAAGAAGTGTGTCGATGATCTTGTTTTGCATTCTTTGACTGATCTTGACAGACTAAGCATAAAGAATTCTGAATTTGAACTTTGTGAATTTACAGAAAAGACGCTTGTGGATTTTGCTGCCGGAAATAAAGCTATTAACTATCATAAGCCTGATTTTACTGTATGGATCAAAGCTGATCAGGGAAGACTTGCACAAATAATCGGAAATCTCATAGGAAATTCACAAAAATATGCAGATACAGAAATTGATGTCTCAGTTACGGCAAAAAAAGGAAACGCTGAGATACACATAAGGGACTACGGACCGGGAATACCGGATGAAGATATACCGTTTATATTTGATAAGTTTTACCGCGGTCAGAATAGCAGTGCTTCGGAAGGTACCGGTTTAGGACTGTACATAGTGAAATATCTGACTGAAAAAATGGGTGGAAACATTGAAATTAAAAATCGCAGCGCTGGCTGTGAAGCAGTCGTAATTATTCCAATAAGAAAGCAATAAATTAAGTACTTCTTAATATAAAGCATAGTATAATAATTATAGCAAGAAACAATAATAAAAAACACTAATGGTAATAGCATATATAGACAAGGAGAAGATATATGAAAAAAGCAATTCTTTCTGCGAAAGGACTTTGTAAGAGCTTTGCTCACAATGGAGTACAGACTCATGTTATTACAAATGTTGACGTTGAATTTTATGAAGGTGATTTTACGATTGTCATGGGAGCTTCGGGGTCCGGTAAATCAACTATGCTGTATTCACTCAGCGGCATGGATCGCCCGACAGGAGGAGAAGTATTCTATAAGGGAGAAAATATAGCATCAATGAGCGAGAAAAAGCTCGCAGAGCTGAGACACCAAGATTTCGGTTTTATATTCCAGCAGATGCATCTTATAAGCAATCTTACACTTTTTGAGAACGTTGCAGTTCCTGGGTATCTCAATAAAGAGAAAAGCACTGCCGATGTAAAAAAGCGCGCAGAGATGCTACTTAAAAGAATGGGGTTGGGAGAGGTAATGACGCATCTTCCTTCTCAGGTATCCGGCGGACAGCAGCAGCGCTGTGCGATAGCAAGATCAATTATCAATGAACCTGGATTATTGTTTGCAGATGAGCCTACAGGAGCTCTTAACAGAAAGAACACAACAGAAGTTCTTGATTTGCTTACCGATCTTAACAGAGAAGGACAGAGCATAATAATGGTTACTCATGATATGCGTGCTGCGCTCAGAGCTTCGCGTGTAGTGTATATTGAGGACGGAAAAGTTGTAGGAGATCTTAAATTATCTGAGTATCTTCCTGAAGAAGAGAGTAAGCGCGAAAAACAGGTCAGCTCTTGGCTGAATTCAATGGGATGGTGAGGTGCGAACATGGCAATTTTTACCATACTTAAATCAAATATCAGACATGGAAAAGGTTCTTTTACAAGCATTATTATTCTTATGGTCATAGTCATTCTTGCATTTACGACTACAATGAGTATTAAGGATAATTGTGAGAAAAGTATAAGCAAAGCATATGACAGTATAGGCGCCGGTGAGATAACAGCTGCATTAAAAGAAGAGGACCTTACCGAAGAAATGCTCGGTCTTATCAAAAACAATAAGAATGTCGACCATGTTACTGTCACAGAGGGCGTTTTCTGTGACAAAGCGACTTTTGAAGATGAGGAAAGTCAAGTACCATGGCTTATGCGTTCATTTGACAGTGACAGTATCAAGGTGTTCAAAGAGAATATAACTGGCTATATTAAGTCACCTGAGTCTTTGGAAAAAGGCGAGATATACGTTCCTCTTGGAGCAGGTTCACTCATGCACTTTGATATTGGTGATACATTGAACATGAGTGTTGCCGGTCAGAATTATGACCTTAAGGTAAAAGGATTTGTTGAAGATCCAATATATGGTATGTCAGCACTTCCTTCAAAAATAGTATATGTCAGCGATGAAGATCTTGCTGATATGATAGAAAAAGCAGAGAGTGCAAAAGGAAATGACGATGTACTTGGAAAAGCAGTATATTTGAATATATATAAATCTGAAAGCAGCTCTTATACAGATTCTGAATTTCAGTCTGAAATAAACAAAGAATCAAGCGTAATTGACTATTCTATTATGTCAATGAAAAAGAGTTCAGCTATTCTTCTGAACACAGCTATTCCTGACATAATAATGAGTTTTATGGTTGCATTTATTGTTATCCTGATCATTGTTGTTATGGTAATAATGGGCAACAGCGTTTCTACGAGCATAGAAATGAATTATACCGATCTTGGAATCATGAAGTCTCAGGGATTTAATAACGGTCAAATCAAATCTTTGTATGTGCTTCAGAATATAATTGCTGAGATTATAGGATTTGTATTAGGAATTTTACTTGTTATACCGTTTATGAAGGTGTTTGGCAGAATATTCCAACCGCTGACAAGTGTCCTGAGTTCATGTGATATATCACTGGGAAAAAGCTTTTTACTGATATTTGCTATAATTGCAGCATCTGCATTATTCATAATGGTGGTGACAAGAAAGGTAGGTAAGGTTTCTCCTGTTCGTGCAATAACGGGCAACAGCGAATCTGTTTACTTTGATTCTGCACTTAATGTACCTATCTCAAAGAAGAATCTTTCTTTAAGTCTCGCGTTCAGACAGTTTACATCTTGTAAGAGAAGATATGTTGCTTCTATTATTGTTTCGTCTTGTCTTGTTTTCTTTTTGATAACGATAATGGGATTTGCAAATTCGTTGTCTTCTAAAACAACACTTGAAAATCTGAATGGCGTATATTATGAGCTTAGCATAGATTTTAAAGATGATGCTCCGACTGATGAATTGCTTGAAGAGATAGACAGAGTTGTTGAAGAAGGTACACCTATTGAGAAGAAATACTATATGGCTGAAAAAACAGCATCAATCGAAGGCAATCCTGTAAACCTTATGGTTTATAAGAATGAAGTCGATATTCCTGTATATAAAGGAAGAATGCCTCAGAATAGCAATGAGGTAATAGTCAGTGATGGGTATGTTGATGAGTATTCTCCTAAAGTCGGCGATAAGGTTGTAGTTTCTTATATGGGAAAAAATTCTGAGTACGTCATATCTGGATTCTGCAAGAATACTTTTTTTGCAGCAATGAACCTGGACGGTGCTAAAAAACTTGATATCAATAATATAGACCAAGCTAATTACAATCTCAGAAATCCTGAAAAAGGAGATGAAGTAGCTGAAGCTATCAAGCAGAAATATGGTGAGCGTCTTGAAGCTAAATGCGATGCTGAAATAGGAGGAGAAATAATAGATACAGCTTTGAACGGCATTCGTTTATCGATCTCCATTTTTGCTGTTCTGTTCGCATTTATAACAGTTTCAATGGTGTGTAAAAAAGCCTTTATTCAGGAAAAAATAGATATTGGAATATATAAGTCCGTAGGCTTCAGATCAAATGACCTTCGTTTGCAGTTTGCGTTGCGTTTCTTGATAGTTGCTGTACTTGGTTCAGTTTTAGGCGTTATGATCAGTCTGCTTCTATCAGGAAGATTTATTCTTCTTATTTTAAGTTCTCTGGAGATAACTGAATTCCCGTTTGGCTTTACGGCAACTATGATACTGATACCAGTAATTTCAATTTGTTTCTGCTTCTTTGTATTTGCATATATCATTTCGAGAAAGGTCAAAAGCGTAGAGATCAAGGATCTTGTTACGGAATAATTTAAGCTCAGGCTCTGCTATATTTTTAGCAGGGCTTTGAGTGCGTTCTGCTACCTGCGTATATATAGCTGCCAGCAGAGCACATATTAAAGGAGAGTATTGATGATAAATGTATTCAAGAGAATGGGAGCGAGAGGTCTTGTACTGACTTTATTTACCGTCTTATTTACGGCGTTGGAAGTTCATTTTGACCTTAAGATTCCTGACAAGATGTCTGAACTTACAATGTATGTTCAGATGGGAAATGACGATATGGGTAAGATCTTGAGAACGGGCGGCGAAATGCTTATATATACTTTTGCAGGTATATCTGCGGTACTCATATCATCATTTTTAGTAGCTAAGATTACATCGGATCTTTCAGCAACTATAAGAAAAGATTTTTATTATAAATGCCAGGATATGTCCATGAATGAGATGAACAAGTTTTCTATCCCGAGCCTTATCACAAGAGCTACCAATGATATTGTAAATATCGAGCTCGCTATGATACTGGGAATGATAGTGCTGTTTAAAGCTCCTATAATGGCTGGCATGGCAATCCGAAAGATACGCAATCAGAATCATGACTGGAGTATGCTCACAGGAATTGCAATTGTATTTATACTGGTTATCTGTATTGCCGGTCTGATAATGATATATAAAAAGTTCATATCTCTGCAAAAGCTTACTGATGATGTAAATAGTGTTGCAAGAGAGAACTACAACGGAACATATACTATCAGATCGTTCAATTATGAGGACAAGCGTGCTGAAGAGTTTGAAGCAAGGAATCTCAAACTCACTAAAACAGAGCAATTTACAGATACAGTTGTTATCGTTATCAATACAATAGTAACGGTCGTAATGAATGTTCTGACTGTTCTAATTTACCTTCTTGGTGCAAGCGCCATTAATGACGCATATGGTGAAGAAAAACTTGTATTATTCTCAAATATGCTTGTGTTTTCAACCTATGCTATCCAGATCATTACTTCGCTTGTAATGATGATAGTTGTATTTATATTTCTGCCCAAGGCCATCGTATCTGCAAACAGAATATCAGAAGTTCTTGATTCTGAAAATACTGTTGTAGATGGTAACAAGCGTATCGAAAGCATTGATACTATCGAATTCAGAAATGTTGATTTCAGATATCCGGGTACAAAAGATAATGCTTTAAGCAGTATAAACTTTAAACTGAAAAGGGGCGAAACACTTGCCATAACCGGTTCTACCGGATGCGGAAAGACTACATTGATAAATGCTCTCATGAGGTTTTATGACGCTGCGGGCGGAGAGATTCTTATAAACGGTGAGAGTATTAAAAACTATGTTACTGATGACCTGTACAGAAGGATAGGTTATGTGCCGCAGAAAGGCTTCCTGTTCAAGGGAACTATCGGCACCAACATTGCGTACGGCTGCGAAAAAGCAGAGAAGAGCAAATTTGAAAATGTATGCCGTATATCTGCAGTTGATGGCTTCCTTGGTGATTTGCCTGACGGCATCGACAGCAGAGTTCTGCATAGAGGTGATAATTTCTCCGGCGGTCAGAAACAGCGAATGTCAATAGCAAGAGCTATCTATAAAGAACCTGATGTAATGGTATTTGATGATTCGTTTTCAGCTGTCGATTACAAGACCGACAAGACTATCAGAAACAATCTGAAAAACGAATACAATGATAAAATAAAGATCATAGTATCGCAGAGAACATCTACAATAGTTGATGCGGATAAGATACTGGTTCTTGACGATGGTATTATAGTTGGAAGCGGAACCCATGAAGAATTGATGGAAAGCTGTGAGCAATACAAGAAATTTGCTGATATTCAGATGAAACGGGGTGAAGATATTGAGTGACACACAGATTGCCGTAAATGAAGGATCAGCAGAAAAAAACAAAAAGATGCTCCTGAAGCCAACACTGAAACTTGTTAAATACTCTAAAAAATATCTCCCGATGATGGGTATAGCTGTAACTATGGCGTGTATAGCTTCGTTCATGATGATATGGGGCGCTACAAAAGTTTCAGATGTTGTTGACCTGATAAGAGACAGTATAGTAGGAGAAGCTTCGCTGTCCGAAATAAAGAGAATAACCTGCAAGATACTTATCATATATGCAGTTTACCTTGTATTGGCATCTGCTCAGGGAATACTTTTATCTTCGCTGAAGCAGAAACTGATATGTCAGCTTAGAAATGATATAGAAAAAAAGCGTCAGGTACTTTCAATGGCAAAGCTTTCGTCGCTTGACACAGGAAATATCCTTTCGATAATAACCAATGATGTAAGCAAGCTGAGCCAGTCTTTCTCCTCAATAGTTGTAGAGCTGATACCGGCGATAGTTCTGCTTTTAGGCACGTTTATAATGATGCTGATAAAGAATGTTGTATTGACTCTTTCTGTTATTGCTTCAGCTGTTATTGGCTTTATATTTTTAGCTCTTGTAATGTCAAAGAGTCAGAAATACTTTGTTAAACAGCAGGAAACACTTGGAAAGATCAACGACCATGTTGAAGAATCCTTCAGCGGTATGATAGTTGTAAAGACATTCAACGGAAAGCAGATGGACAGAGAGCGTTTTGATGAACTAAATGAAGAAATGAGAAAGGTCAACTTCAAGACCTTCTGCTTTAACGCTTTGATGATACCAATTACTACACTGGTAAACAATCTTGGCTATATTTCGATATGTGTTGTAGGCGCGATGCTTATTGCAAAAGGAAAGATATCATACGGCCTGATAGCTTCGTTTATGCTCTATCTGTCGAGCTTTCAGGACCCGATATCCAAGATAGGCTCAAGTACGGAACAGGTGCAGAATGTGCTGGCAACTTCTGACAGAATATTTGAATTCCTTGAGATCGAAGAAATGCCTTCTGAAGCTGATAAGACAACAAAGCTTGACAACATTGAGGGCAATGTTGAGTTCAAGAACGTTCAGTTCGGATATGAACCTGAAAAACGTATGATAATCAAAGACTTCTCACTTGATGTCAAAAGCGGTCAGAAAGTTGCGATCGTCGGACAGACCGGTGCAGGAAAAACTACTCTTATCAATCTGCTGCTGAGATTCTATGAAATTAACAGCGGAAGCATTATGATAGACGGCATACCGGTAAGCGAAGTTTCGCGTGAAGAATTAAGAAACCAGTTTGCGATCGTACCGCAGGATACGCTGATATTTAACGGCACTATCCGCGAGAATCTTGTTTTATCTACGCAGAACGTCAGTGATGAAAGACTTGATGAAGTCTGCCAGGCTGTCGGTATAAGCCATCTTATCTCGATGATGCCTGACGGTTATGACAGCATCATCAATGAGAACTCCGGCTTGTCTCAGGGACAGAAGCAGCAGATATCTATTGCACGTGCAATGATAGCTGATAAGAAAATGCTTATTCTCGATGAAGCGACGAGTTCCGTAGACGTTATTCTTGAACAAAAGATACAGCAGTCCATGGATGAACTGAGCGTAGGACGAACTTCATTTATTATCGCACACCGTCTTTCAACCATAGTAAATGCTGATGTGATAATAGTAATGAAGGACGGAAATGTTGTCGAGAGCGGTACACACGATGAATTGCTTCGCCGCGGAAAGGTCTATGCAGAGATGTATTACAGCCAGTGGAAAGAACAGTAAAACTGTGATACTGGTAACTGGAAATTCAGAAAATAAGAAAACCGCAGGAACTCCCTGCGGTTTTTTATTGCCTTAATACATATTTATCATTGACTAAATGCGTGCAATATGGTAAAATATAAACATAATTTATCGTGTGAGGTGACGGCATGGAGGATAATTACATTTACAACGGTACAAAAAAGCTGCGCTGCGGATATACTACCGGTACCTGCGCTGCGGCAGCCGCTCAGGCAGCAGGTGAAGCTCTTCTAACACAACAAGCCGTCAGCAAAACGGAGATACTTACGCCAAAGGGCATAAGACTTCATCTTGACGTTGAACGCTGTGAAATGACCAACGAAAAGGTCCTCTGTGGAGTCATTAAAGACAGCGGCGATGATCCTGACGTGACAAACGGTATTGAGATCTGTGCGGAAGTCTCTTTCGCTGAAAAAGGCGTTGAGATACTTGGCGGAAAAGGTGTTGGAACTGTTACAAAAGCAGGCCTTGATCAGCCGGTCGGTGAATCTGCAATAAATTCGGTTCCGCGTAAAATGATAACACAGGCATTGCAGGCAGTTGCTGAAATGCACGAATATCACGGCGGTTTCCGTGTCGTTATATCTATCCCGGCAGGTGAGGAACTTGCAGCAAAGACTTTTAATCCCCGAATAGGTATAGTCGGAGGTATTTCCGTGATAGGAACTACTGGTATCGTCGAACCTATGAGTACTTCGGCAATAGTTGAAACTATCCGGACCGAAGCAAATATCCGCAAGGAAGAAGGACGTAAGAACCTCATACTCACAGTCGGAAATTACAGCGAACGCTTTATAGCCGAGAAACATCCTCAGCTTAATGAACTTTGTGTTATGTGCAGCAACTTCATCGGTGACGCGATAGATATCGGTATAACCCTCGGTTTTGAAAATATACTGATATACGGTCATATAGGCAAAATGGTGAAGCTAGGTTCCGGAATAATGAACACGCATTCGTCTTATGCTGACGGAAGAATGGAAACTCTCATCGCCTGTGGAGCAATTGCAGGTGCTGACAATTCAGTACTTTGCAGTATCAAGGATTGTGCGACAGCTGATGCGGCACTCGACATACTGTATGAGAACGGTTCAGCGCTGGGAACGCTTGATGTTCTGACTCAGCGGATACATACCTATTTGCAGGCAAGAGCCAAAGGCGAAGCAAAGGTCGGTGCTGTCATATTCTCATACAAGAACGATCTGCTTCTGAAAACAGAATATGCTGATGAGATACTGAAAATGGCTTTGGAGGAATGAAATGGTACATTTTGTTGGTGCAGGCAGCGGAGCCGCTGATCTTATCACACTGAGAGGAAAAAAGCTCCTTGAAACAGCTGATGTTATAATATATGCCGGTTCTCTCGTTAATTCGGAATTGCTTGAATATGCGCGTGCTGATTGTGATATACACAACAGCGCTGTTATGACACTTGATGAAGTTATAGGTGTTATGGAGAAAGCTGAGAAAAGTGGCAGGACTACCGTTCGCCTTCACACAGGCGATCCGTGCATTTACGGCGCGATACGTGAGCAGATGGAACGGCTTGATGCCCTTGGCATCGCTTATGATGTGTGTCCGGGAGTGAGTTCATTCTGCGGAGCGGCAGCTGCTCTGAAAGCCGAATATACTCTCCCTGACGTATCGCAGACAGTTATCCTTACACGGCTGGCAGGGCGTACACCTGTGCCGGAAAGGGAAAGTATAGAAAGCCTTGCCGCTCATAATGCGACAATGGTGATATTCCTCAGTACAGGTATGCTGGATGAGCTTTCTGACAGGCTGATAAAAGGCGGATACAGTCCGGATACTCCTGCGGCGATAGTATACAAGGCAACCTGGCAGGACGAAAAAGTCTGCCGCTGTACTGTTTCTTCTCTCGCGCGGACTGCAAGAGAAAACTGCATAAACAAGACGGCTCTGATAACAGTAGGACATTTTCTCGGTGACGTGCGCTCACTCTCAAAACTTTATTCAGCAGACTTTGAAACTGAGTTCAGAAAGGCTAAAGAACAATGAAAGCGGCAATTATTTCGCTGACTGAAAACGGTAGAAAGCTCTCGGCTCTTATTGCAGAAAAAGCTGTTTTTACCGAAACTGAACGCTATTGCTTCCACAGCCATTCCGATGAAGATTCGCAGAGCTTTGACAGCCTCAGCGGACTTGTTTCCGGTATTTTCAGGAAGTATGACGCACTTGTATTTGTATGTGCTTGCGGTATAGCAGTCCGTGCTGCAGCACCGCATCTGTGCTCAAAAACGACTGATCCGGCTGTGATAGTGACCGACGACTGCGGCAAATTCGTTATACCGGTTCTTTCCGGACATATCGGTGGAGCAAATGCTCTCGCTGAACGACTTGCCGGGCTTATCGGAGCACAGGCAGTCATAACTACTGCTACTGACACAGGAGGACGTTTTTCACCGGACAGCTTTGCAGCTGCAAACGGCCTTATCATCACTGATATGGCAGCAGCGAAAGCTGTTGCTGTTGCGGTTCTTGACGGCGAAAAGGCAGGCTTTGCGAGTGATTATGAATATACAGGACTGCCGGATGATCTTTCTCTGTCCGCTGACTGCCGTACAGGACTGTACGTTGGCTGCGGAAACAAAACGCCTTTTCCGGTCACGCTGAAACTTGTTCCGAAGAATATCGTTCTTGGGATAGGCTGCAGGCGCGGTACTCCGTCCGGAACTATCGAACGTGCGGTCATGTCAGCACTCAGCAGTGCAGGCATAGCTCCCGAAAGGGTGACAGCTGCCGCGACGATAGACCTTAAAGCTGATGAACAGGGACTGCTCGGTTTCTGTGAAAAATACGGCATGAAGCTGACGGTTTATACCGCACAGGAGCTTATGTCGGTCAGAGGTGAATTTACGTCATCGGATTACGTGAAAAGCGTTACCGGTACTGATAACGTATGTGAAAGAAGTGCTGTAAGGCTAAGCGGCGGTGAACTTGTACTCAGGAAAACTGCACTTGACGGAGTTACAGCTGCGGCAGCGGAGATACCGCTCACACTTGATTTTGAAAGGAAGATGCTATAATGCTTTATGTTGTCGGTATGGGGGCAGGCAACCGTGACGGTATGACGCTTGCCGCAGAACAGGCTATACTCACCAGCGATCTTATCGTTGGCTATACAAAATATACCGAGATATTGAAAGAGCATTTCCCTGATAAAAAATACGTTTCAACGGGAATGCGTCAGGAGTGCGAGAGAGTTGAAAGAGCACTCAAAGAAGCTGCTGACAAGACGGTTTCACTTATATGCAGCGGAGATCCGGAGCTATACGGTATGGCAGGCCTTGCATACGAGCTCAGCGTGAACTTTCCGGGTACAGTGATAGAAGTTGTTCCGGGCGTGACAGCGGCGTTCAGCGGAGGAGCTGTACTGGGTTCACCGCTGACGAGCGATTTTGCTGTTATAAGCCTTTCTGATCTTCTTACACCTGCGGAAAAGATACAGAAGCGTCTTGAATGTGCGGCGGAATGTGATATGGTCATAGTACTCTATAATCCGTCTTCGAGAAACCGTTCCGACTATCTGAAAAAAGCCTGTGACATCATACTTCGATACCGTTCCGGAGAAACTGTCTGCGGCTATGTGAGAAATATCGGGCGTGAGGGGCAGGAAAGCTGTGTTCTGACACTTGCAGAACTCCGTGAAACTGCTGTGGATATGTTCACAACTGTATATATCGGCAACTCAGAAACTAAAATAACAGCCGGCAGGATGGTCACGCCGAGAGGCTACCGTAATGTATAGGCTCCTCATATTCGGCGGAACGACCGAGGGACGTGAACTAGCGGAGTACTGTGCAGCTAAAGGCATAAGTGCCGATGTTTCGGTTGCAACAGATTACGGAGCGTCACTTCTTCCTGACGGAGTGAAAGTCTTGTGCGGAAGGCTTGACAAAGGGCAGATGATACGCCTTATTAACTCAGGATATTCAGTTGTTGTAGACGCAACTCATCCATATGCGGTCGAAGCGACTGAGAACATACGCCGCGCCTGTTCTGAAACAGGGACAGAGTATCTCCGGCTTATACGCAGAAGTTCTGTATCATATGGAAAAACTGTCCGCGATATGGATGAACTCATAACAATGCTCAATTCAACGACAGGAAAAGTCCTCAGTACTCTTGGCAGTAAATCTCTTGCGGCACTGACTGGGGTGAAAGATTTCAGAGAGCGCATATATGTCAGAGTTCTTCCGTCTGCTGATATACTTGAACAATGCCGTGAACTCGGTTATGATGAGGCGAAAGTAATACTTGAAAAAGGTCCGTTCACTGTTGAACAGAATGTTGAGCACCTGCGTGAAAGCGGTGCTGTGATACTCCTCACAAAGGAGAGCGGAGCAACGGGCGGCTACCCTGAAAAGGCGGAAGCTGCGCGGCAGTGCGGCGCTGAAATGATAACGCTTGTCAGACCGCCGGAGAACGGATATAGTTTTGACGAAATAATCAAGATGATTGAAGAGGAACAGAAACAATGAAAGTTTACATAGTCGGTACCGGTATGGACGGCGGTAATACACTTACAAATGAAGCTGAAAAAGCTATCGGAGAAGCCGGACTCCTTATAGGCGCAGAGCGCATTCTGAAGCCTTTTGAAAAGCTTGGCAAAGAGCTGTTTGTAAGTTACAAACCTGCTGATATAGCATCAAAGATAAGCTGTTCAGATCACGAAACAGCGGCTGTTCTTATGTCAGGTGACTGCGGATTTTTCAGCGGTGCAAGAAAACTCCTGCCGCTGCTAAAAGACCATGATGTGAGTGTTATCGCAGGTATCTCGTCAGTCTCATATTTTTGCAGTAAAGCAGGTGTTCCTTATGAGAAAATGAAGTTCATCACTCTGCATGGAAGAGATTCAAGTATTGCTGTAAACGTGAAAATGAACGAATACTGTTTCTTCCTTCTCGGCGGCGAAATGAGTGCTGCTGATGTATGCAGGAGGCTCTGTGAATACGGACTCGGCGGCGTGAAGGTGTATATCGGTTCGGGGCTTGCGTCTGCGGAGGAACGGATAATTTCAGGAAACGCAGAAGAATTGTCTGAAGCAGAGTTCCCGAAGCTGTCGGTGATGATAACCGAAAACAAGGCTTATCTGCGCCATATCCCGTCAGCTGTAAAGGACGAAGAGTTCACACGCGGCGAGATACCTATGACAAAATCCGAAGTACGCTGCATAGCTGTTTCAAAGCTGGATATATGCGCTGATTCAGTTGTGTGGGACATCGGCTGCGGAACGGGTTCAGTGTCTGTTGAGGCGGCATACCGCTGTCCTGACGGAGCTGTGTATGCCTTTGACAAAAAGGATGAAGCGGCTGCACTTACAGACGTGAATTCACGCAGATACGGCTGCGACAATGTAAAAGCAGCTGTTGGTGAATGTCCGGTAATCCTTTCGGATATCTCGGCACCAGATAAGGTCTTTATCGGCGGAAGTTCAGGAAATATGGAAAGCATTTTTGAAACTGTCCGCTCTAAGAATCCTGATGCTGACATAGTCGTTACCGCAGTTTCGCTGGAAACTCTCCATGACGCTGTGAGCTGCTTTGAGAAGTACGGAAATACTCCGGAAGTGCTACAAATATCCGTGACACGCACAAAAAAGCTCGGTTCGCATACAATGCTTCAGGCGCAGAATCCGGTATTCATCATAAGCGGGAGTGCATCATGAGGAGAATAATAATTGGCGGAACTAAAAGCGGTTGCGGCAAGACTACTGTGACCTGTGCTATACTTGCCGCTCTGAAAAAGAGAGGACTGAATGTGACAGCATTCAAGTGCGGTCCGGACTACATAGATCCGATGTTCCACAGAAAGGTCATAGGCGTAAGCTCGCATAATCTTGACAGCTTCTTCTGTGACAGGAACACGCTTCTGAACCTGCTGGGCGAGTACGGCAGCAAGAGCGATATATCAGTTATAGAAGGTGTAATGGGATTCTACGACGGTACATCCGGGAGTGCTCATTCGCTGTCTGAGCTGACAGAAACTCCGGCGGTCATCGTCATTGACTGCAAGGGCATGAGCGACTCTGTCGGAGCGGTGATGAGCGGATTTCTCGGATACCGGCCTAACCGCATAGCAGGTTTCATTTTTGACCGTCTTCCGGAAAAGCTTATCCCGCTTGCTGAAAGGCTTTGCCGTGAACTTGATACTGAGTATTTCGGCTGTCTGCCCAAGTGCGATGTTACTATCGAGAGCCGCCATCTCGGACTTGTAACTGCCGATGAGATAGCGGATATACAGACGAAACTCAGCCGTCTCGGTGAGCTCGCTGAAAAGTACATCGACCTTGATAAACTGATAAATAGCTGTGACGTTTCTTTGCCTGAGTATGAGATAATGAGCATCCCAAAATTTACAGAAAAAACTACCATAGCCGTTGCAAGAGACAGCGCATTCTGCTTCATTTATCGGGAAAATATCGAGCTCCTCGAAAAAATGGGCTGCACGGTAAGATACTTCTCACCGCTTACAGACAGCGAAGTGCCGGAAGCTGACGGACTGATACTCAGCGGAGGTTATCCGGAACTCTATGCCGGAGAGCTGTCAGCGAACAAGTCAATGCGCGAAAGCGTGAAAAAGTGCATATCCGGCGGTATGCCGACAATAGCGGAATGCGGCGGCTTCATGTATTTGCACGACGAGCTTACTGGTAAGAACGGCGTTTCTTATCCTATGGCGGGAGTGATAAACGGGAGAGTTTTTCCGACGGACAGATTACAGAGATTTGGTTATATTACTTTGACTGCCAAAACTGATAGTATGCTTTGCAAAAAAGATGAAAGCATAAAAGCGCATGAGTTCCACTACTGGGACAGCACAGCCTGCGGAGACGGCTTCACAGCTGAGAAGAGCGACGGCAGAAAGTGGGAGTGCTGTCATGTGAGCGGCACATTATATGCAGGATTTCCGCATCTCTATTTCTATTCCGACATTGCTGCTGCGGAGAGATTCGTTAAAAACTGCATCAGGTACGGTGAGAGAAATGGATAGGATAAAACATATAGTACCGGCTGACAGATCAGCATATACTGCGGCAAAACAGCGCTGGGACAGCGTTGCGAAACCGCTTGGCAGTTTCGGAATGCTTGAAGAAATGGTGCAGAAGATAGCTGCGGTACAGGGAACTCCTGATGTGGATATATCTGAGCGGACTGCTGTGATCATGTGCGGTGATCACGGCGTGGTCTGCGAGAGAGTCACCCAGTGCGGACAGGAAGTCACGGCAGAGTGCGCTAAGGCGATAGCAGAGGGACGTTCTAACGTCAATGCGATAGCCGATGCCTTTGGTATTAAGGTAATGGCAGTCGATGCAGGCATAGCTCGGGACGTTGACTGCGAAAAGCTCATCAGGCGGAAAGCAGTTTACGGAACACACAATATAGCTGTCGGGAGCGCTATGACTGCGGCAGAAACAGAATCTGCGATAGTCACCGGAATTGACATAGCAGGAGAGCTTGCCCCAAAGGGTACAAAGCTCATAATTACGGGCGAGATGGGCATAGGGAATACCACATCTGCCGCAGCCATAGCATCGGTGCTGCTTGGTCTGCCGCCCGAAAGAGTCACGGGTAGAGGGGCAGGACTTTCCACAGACGGACTTCAGCGTAAGATAAGTGCTGTACGCCGTGCAATTGAGGTGAATCAGCCTTCAGCGGACAAGCCGACAGAGCTTCTCCAAAAGATAGGCGGAGCTGAGATAGCTGCAATGACCGGACTATTTCTCGGGGGAGCATATTACCGTGTGCCGGTAGTGATAGACGGCGTTATTTCGGCAGCAGCGGCGGCGATAGCCTGCACTTTCGAGCCGGCCTGCGCTGAGTATATGCTTGCGAGCCACTGTTCCGGAGAACCTGCCGGCGAGGGACTTCTTGCTTATTGCGGACTGAGAGCACCGATAAATGCAGGACTGCGGCTCGGCGAGGGAACAGGCGGAGTAATGCTTGTGCCGCTTCTTGACGGAGCTTTGGCGCTTTACAATAATTCACACAGATTTGACGAAACGAATATAGAAAGGTATGTTGAACTGAAATGACCACTCTCATAACAGGCGGCTCAAAGTGCGGTAAATCGAGCTTAGCCGAGAGGATACTCGAAAAATTCCCGGGCAGGAAGATCTATATCGCCACTATGCAGCCTTTCGGGGCCGACGCAGCTGAAGCCATTGAGCGCCACAGGGAAATGCGTGAGGGAAAGGGCTTTGAAACTGTCGAGAAATATACAGATATAGGAGAGATACAGCTCCCTGCCGACTGCGCTGTGCTGCTGGAATGCATGGGCAATCTCTGTGCGAATGAGATGTTCTCCGGCGAAGTTGTCTGTGATCCGACTGACAAGATAATCAGCGGCATAAAACGTCTTTCCGACAGAGTTTCAGAGCTTGTTATAGTTACGAATCAGGTCGGCAGCGACGGTATCAGCTATTCTGAGGAAACCGCCGGCTACATAAGGTCACTCGGTGCGATAAACAGCCGTATTGCCGGATTTGCCGATAATGTAGTTGAGTGCGTATATGGTATACCGATCGTGCTGAAAGGAGAATTGCCATGCTGAGATCACTGTGTTCGGCTTTTCTGATGTATTCGCGCGTTCCAGTGCCAAAGGTCGAGTGGAAAGAGGAGAACCGCCGGTATGCGCTGGGATTCTTTCCTTTGGTGGGCGCCGTCATCGGCGGATTGCTTATCCTTTGGCGTTATATATGTGATGAACTTGCAGCAGGACAGTTTGTCTTTGCGGCGGGAGCCGTATTCATACCTGTACTTGTGACCGGAGGCATACACCTTGACGGCTTCTGTGATGTGAACGATGCAAGAGCGTCTTATGCTGACAGGGAAAAGCGCCTTGAAATAATGAACGATCCGCATATAGGCTCTTTTGCAGTTATAAAACTGTGCCTGTATCTTATCATTCAGACAGCGCTTTTCTCACGGGTAACTTCAATTCGTGTGGCAGAGGTGGTCGCCTGCGGATATGTGCTTTCAAGGGCACTCAGCGGATTTACTGCGGTAACATTCAAATCTGCTAAAAGCGGCGGAACGCTTCAGAGCTTTGTGCGTCCGGCACATAAAAGATTGACACTCATTATGCAGGCTGTGTTTATGCTGCTGAGCTGTACGGCAATGATTTTCATATTGCCTGTTGAGGGCGCTTCAGCGCTTGCGGCAGCACTTCTTGTGCTTGCTTATCACAGGTACACAGCCTACCGCGATTTCGGAGGGATAACCGGTGATCTGTGCGGTTGGTTTTTACAGGTCTGCGAGATAGCGATGCTTGCAGCGATAGTCTTTTCGGAAAGGATAATGGCATTATGATAATGGTAACAGGCGGTGCATATCAGGGCAAGACAGCCTATGTTACGGAGAAACTGGGACTTGCTGAAAATGACATCTCTGACGGTGCGGTATGCGCTGTTGAAACGCTCAGAACTGCGCGGTGCATCACGAATTACCATGAACTTGTAAGGCGGCTCGGCGATGAATGTATAAGCTTCACGCAGGAGCTCTGCCGTACTAATAAAGAAGTGATAATCATAATTGACGAGATCGGCTGCGGTATCGTTCCCATGGAAAAGAGTGAACGGGTGTGGCGCGAGAATGCCGGCCGCTGCGGCTGTATAATTGCGGCGTGCTCTGAAAAAGTCATACGTATGGTTTGCGGAATACCGGTAATTATCAAGGAGGTAAGCTGAATGAAGATAGTTTTTATACGTCACGGCCATACTGCCGGAAATCTTGAAAAACGCTACATTGGCTCGACTGACGGACCTCTGTGCGGAGAGGGGATAGCTGAACTGAAACAGATGCACTATCCTCAGTGCGAAAAGCTCATATGCAGTCCGATGAAACGCTGTATACAGACGGCTCAGCTGTTATTCCCGACGCAGGAAATAACTGTCTGTCAGGACCTGAGAGAGTGCGATTTCGGAGATTTTGAGGGTAAAAACTACAATGACCTCAACGGCAATTCGGAATATCAGGACTGGATAGACAGCGGCGGCAAACTGCCGTTTCCGCACGGTGAAGCGCCTGATGAGTTCCGTAAGCGGTGCGTGAGGGCATTTGATAAGATAATAGCCGAAAACAGCGGATGCAGGTCCTTGTTTTTTATACTCCACGGCGGACCGATAATGTCAGTCCTTGAAAAATATGCCGTGCCGAGAATGGATTATTTCAGCTGGCACTGTGAAAACGGTCACGGCTACATATGCAGCTGGAATGGTTCGGAATTGACTATCACGGAGAGAATATGAAGTATCTGATACCTGTTCTGCCGATGATACTTGGGTTTATGCTTGATTGTATCGTAGGTGATCCGTACAGTATCCCGCACCCGATAAAGCTCATAGGACGGCTTATCGGAGGACTTGAAAAGTTTGTGCGGAAGCATATGAGAGCGCTGAGGCTCGGAGGGACTCTGCTTGCGCTGACTGTTATCCTGCTTTCAACGCTCATGCCGCTTGTGCTTCTCGTAGTCTGCTACCGTGTGAACGTATTTATGGGCATTGCAGCCGAAACCGTGCTGTGCTGCTATATGCTCGCCGCAAGATGTCTTTGCAGTGAAAGTATGAAGGTCTGCAAGGCAGCAGAGTCCGGCGACACCGAAGCTGCGCGGAAGGCTGTTTCTATGATAGTCGGACGCGACACGGCAGTCCTTGACCGTGACGGGATAATTCGTGCGGCAGTAGAAACGGTCGCAGAGAATACTTCCGACGGCGTTACAGCACCCCTGTTCTATATGGGGATAGGAGGCGCAGTCGGCGCATTCTTCTATAAGTCTGTGAACACAATGGATTCGATGATAGGTTACAAGGACGAAAAATATGTGGATATAGGCAGATTTGCGGCGAAGCTCGACGATGTTCTGAACTATATTCCCTCAAGGCTGACAGCTCTGCTTATCGCTTTTACGGCGCCGCTTTTCAGACTCGACGGACGGAACGCTCTCCGCGTATGGAAGCGTGACCGCAGGAACCACGCAAGCCCGAATTCAGCACAGACGGAGTCTGCCTGCGCCGGAGCTCTTCACGTCCGGCTCGCAGGTGATGCGTGGTACTTCGGAAAGCTGCATAAAAAGCCGTATATCGGTGATGATGACCGCCCGATAGAAACGGAAGATATACGCCGTGCAAACCGCCTTATGTACGGAGCTTCCGTCAGTATGCTCATTATCTCGGCGGCATTCAGAGCGGTGATATTTGGGGGGATACTATGATACAGCAGCACGGCGGCAACATTGAACAGCTTGAGAATGTCCTCGATTTTTCAGCGAATATAAATCCTCTTGGTATTCCTGATAGCGTAAAAAAAGCTATATCAGCAAGCATACCGTACATTGAAAAATACCCTGATCCGTACTGCACAGAGCTTATCAGGAAAATAGCTGCTAAAGAGAATATAAGCGAAGATAGCATTGTCTGCGGTAATGGCGCTGACGATCTGATATTCCGCATCGTCCACGCGATCAAGCCGAAGAAGGCTCTTGTGTGTGCGCCGTCATTCACGGAATACAGTCGTGCTCTTGCAGAAGTTGGCTGTGAGACAACAGAGTATCAGCTCAGCTGTGATAACGGCTTTGAACTGACGGAAGAGTTCGCTTCCAGGCCAGACAGCTCATATGACATCTGTTTTGTATGCACTCCGAACAACCCGACCGGACTTCTCACAGCTCCTGAGGTACTGCATAAGCTCTCGGATAAGTGCCGTGAGAACGGCGTGATACTTGTCTGTGATGAGTGCTTTCTTGACTTCGTCAGAAACGGAGCGGAATACAGTATGCGGAAATTCATCAATGAAACGACTGTCATACTGAAGGCTTTCACCAAGATATATGCTGTGCCGGGTATAAGGCTCGGATACGCAGTATTCGGCAGTACTGAGCTTGCTGACAGGGTACGTGACAGCGGACAGTTCTGGAGCGTTTCCTCCATTGCTCAGAGCGCCGGTATCGCTGCACTTGAAGAGAAGGGATACCTTGAAAGAACAGCCGGATATGTGGCTGATGAACGCGGTTTCCTTCTCGGTGAGCTTGCGGATATGGGCGTAAATGCGTATGAGAGCGCGGCGAATTTCATACTGTTCAGAAGCAGAACTAACCTTGCTGAAATGCTGCTAGCTCAGAATATCCTTATCCGTGACTGCTCGGGTTTCAGCGGACTGACGGATGGGTACTACCGTATCGCAGTAAGGACTCACGAAGAAAATATACTGCTCACCGAAGCACTGAGGAGGTGCCTTAATGGCTAAAAGTATAATGCTCCAGGGCACTATGTCAAATGTCGGGAAGAGCTTCCTGACAGCGGCTCTTTGCAGGATATTCCGGCAGGACGGATACTCTGCGGCACCGTTCAAATCGCAGAATATGGCACTTAATTCGTTTATCACTCCGGATGGTGCTGAGATAGGCAGGGCGCAGGCGCTCCAGGCGGAAGCCGCCGGCATAGAGCCTTCTGCGCTGATGAACCCGATACTGCTGAAGCCCACCACGGACGTTGGCTCACAGGTCATCGTCAACGGAAAAGTCCGCGGGAATATGCGTGCGGCTGATTATTTCCGCTATAAGAAGGAGCTCATACCGGACATCGTTTCGGCTTATGAAACGCTTGCGGACAGGCACGATATTATCGTCATAGAGGGCGCAGGGAGTCCCGTTGAGCTGAACCTCAAGGCTGACGACATCGTGAATATGGGGCTTGCAAAGCTCGTTAAGTCGCCGGTGCTCCTTGTCGGAGATATTGACCGCGGAGGCGTTTTCGCGCAGCTCATAGGCACGCTGGAGCTTCTTGAAAAGGACGAAGCCGACCTTGTAAAGGGACTCGTGGTGAATAAATTCCGCGGCGATATAACGCTGTTTAAGGACGGTACAGACATACTTGAAAAGCGTTCCGGCAAAACAGTCGCAGGAGTAGTCCCGTATGTGAACTGCGATATCGAGGACGAGGACAGCCTTTCCGGGAAGCTGTCAATGAAAGGCAGGGACGGCGTGGCAGACATTGCCGTGATACGTCTGCCGAAGATATCCAATTTCACTGATCTTGATGTATTCAGTCAGTACGACGGCGTTTCGGTGCGCTATGTATCAAAGCCGGGTGAACTAGGACAGCCGGATATGCTCATAATCCCTGGTACTAAAAGCACTGTCGCCGATATGGTATGGCTGACGGAGAGCGGCCTTGCTGATGCGGTGAAGCGCCTTAACAGCGCCGGAACTCCGGTGTTCGGGATATGCGGCGGCTATCAGATGATGGGCAGAACTATCTCCGATCCCGATGGCAGCGAATGCGGCGGAAGCGTCAGAGGACTCTCTCTGCTCAGATGCGATACCGTGTTCAGCAGTGAGAAGCACCAGTCTCAGGTGAGCGGAAGATTCTGCGGTATCGACGGCTTTTTCTCGTTCCTTTCGGGAGCTGAGTTCTACGGATATGAGGTACACATGGGCGTAACCGAAAGTGACGGCAGACCTCTCACGGACTGCGGAGGCTGCTTTGAGGGGAATGCCGCAGGGTGCTATGTCCACGGTATCTTCGACAGCGCAGACGTGTCCGGAAGGCTTATCCGTGAGCTTTACCGCAGAAAGGGACTTGAATATACAGGCGAGGTCATCGACAGGCGGCTTTACAGGGAAGCACAGCTCGATATACTTGCGGAGAATGTAAGAAAGAATCTCGATATGGAGCTTATTTACCGTATCATTGAGGAGGGCGTATGAAGCTGGAATATGTACTGCCGGCGGACATAGAAAAGCGCAGCTTTGAGATAATAGAAAGCGAGCTTGAAACAGAGATACCGCCGGATATAAAGCCGGTCGTGATACGTGCTATACATACCACGGCTGATTTTGACTATGCTGAGAACCTCTATTTTTCGCCGGGAGTGATGGATAAAGCGCTTGCAGCTCTCGGCAGGGGAGCGCTCATAGTCACCGATACCAATATGGCTAAAGCCGGCATAAACAAGGCCGCTCTCGCACGTCACGGCTGTGAGTGTATGTGCTTTATGGCTGATGAGGACATCGCTCAGGCGGCTAAAGCGGACGGTACCACAAGGGCGGCGGCTTCCGTGGACAAAGCTGCAAGGCTCGGCAGACCGGTGATATACGCGGTAGGTAACGCTCCTACTGCACTTGTGCGGCTGTGTGACCACATATCAGCAGGTACGTTCGTGCCGGAGCTCGTTATCGGCGCACCGGTGGGGTTCGTCAATGTCGTACAGTCAAAGGAAATGCTCATAGCGTCGGGGATACCGTGCATAGCGGCAAGAGGCAGAAAAGGCGGAAGCACCGTCGCTGCGGCTGTCTGCAACGCTCTGCTTTATATGCTTGACGACAAAAAAGGCTTCAAAAAGTGAAGTGCGGTTGTAGCGAATGTATAAAAGTATCACGCAGACTTGAAATTGTCGTATAACGGTGCTATAATATGTAATGTCTTCGGACAGAAACTGAATAAAGCGGGCGGTGCCTCCGACAGCCGGGCTGTTGCAGGAGGGTAAAAGGGAAGCAGGTGAAGTTCCTGCACGATCTCGTCACTGTAATTGCGGAGTGATGTACTGTATGCCACTGAGCGATCGGGAAGGCTGTACAGCGTGTCGATGCATAAGTCAGGAAACCTGCCGTTTGCTGGTACACGACCGAAAGGTCAGGTCACGAGGTATTGATCGTACTGATAGTCAGGCTCTCGGCTGAGAGTCTGTTTGCGATGCCCTCTGCCTGTGCAGGGCTTTTTTTATTGCGCAGAAACGGTCTTTGCCTTATCAGAAAGGATAAGATATATGAAAAAGACAATCGCACTCATAATGGGACTTGCAGTCGTAACTGCATCATTCACAGCCTGCGGAAACTCAGACAGCTCTTCAAAGAGCACAGCATCCACAACACAGGCATCCGGTACAGCTGAAAGCACTGAGACAGCAGAGACAACTGATACAACAGCTGCATCAGAGTCTGTTACAGCATCAGCAGAGGCTTCTTCCGAGGCAGAGGAAGAGGACGAAGAGAACTACGATACAGGCGATGCCAAGCTCGACAAGGTCCGCAACGAGGACAACATCGGCGACAATGAGCTTCTCGTGCTCAGCTTCGGTACAAGCTTCAACGACAGCCGCCGTCTTACAATAGGCGCTATCGAGCAGTCACTCGAGGACGCATTCTCCGATTACTCAGTACGCCGCGGATTCACAGCAAACATCATCATCGACCATGTTGAGCGCCGCGACAATATACATATCGACGATGTAAAGGAAGCACTCGACAGAGCCGTAAAGAACAACGTCAAGAACCTTGTTGTACAGCCCACTCACCTTATGAACGGCCTTGAGTACAACGACGTCGTAAAGGAGATAGCAGGCTATTCAGACGCTTTTGAGCACGTTGCCATCGGTGAGCCGCTTCTCACAAGCGATGACGATTTTAAGCGCGTTGAGAACGCTATCGTTGACTGGACCAAGGATTACGATGACGGAAAGACAGCTATCTGCTTCATGGGACACGGTACAGAGGCTGAGTCCAACGGCGTTTACGCAAAGATGCAGGAGCTCCTCACAGCTGACGGACACAAGAATTACTTCGTAGGCACAGTTGAGGCAGAGCCTTCTCTTGAGGACGTACTCGCTAAGGTAAAGGAAGGCGGATACGAAAAGGTAGTTCTCGAGCCGCTCATGGTAGTTGCAGGTGACCACGCAAACAACGATATGGCAGGCGACGAAGAGGACTCATGGAAGTCTGCATTCATTGCCGAGGGCTATGACGTTGAGTGCCTTCTCAGAGGTCTCGGCGAGAACGAGGAGATCAGAAAGCTCTACGTTGAACACGCTCAGAAGGCTATCGATTCCATGAAGTAATACCGGCACACACAGGCGGACAACACATACAGGCGGACAACTCTGGATACAGCTGTTCGCCTGAAATTTTATTATACAGAGGTAAATATGAAAAAGACTATCATCGCACTATCGCTCCTGACCGCTCTTGCACTCACATCATGCGGTTCGGGAAGCTCATCATCATCAAAGGAAACAACAACAGCGGCGGCTCCGTCAACGGAGGCCACATCAGAAGCCGTTTCCGCGACAGAAGGGGAGAGCTCCTCCGCTGCATCGACCGAGCACGAAACAGCTCCTCAGAACGAAGTCGGATACGAAGGTATGAAAGCTGTCACGGCAGACTCTCTCAAACCCGGAGACTACCACATAAATGTTGATTCAAGCTCCTCAATGTTCAAGATAGCTGACTGTATCCTCCATGTGAGCGGTACGGATATGACTGCTGACATCATCATCGGCAGCAAGTCCTATGATGCCCTGTTTATGGGAACAGAGGACGAGGCAAAGGCTTCCGGGGAGTCAGAGCGCATCACCTATACAGAGAATGAGAGCGGACAGTCGGTATTCACAGTGCCTGTGGAAGCTCTTGACCAGGTCACGGAATGTGCTGCACTCAGCGCCAAGAAGCAGGAATGGTACGGCAGACAGCTTGTTTTCCGTGCAGACTCTCTTCCTGATGAAGCTTTCAGCGGCAGCAGATACACCTCTGCGGCTGACCTCGGACTTGAGAATGGCGAATATACAGTAGAAGTAACACTCGAGGGCGGTTCGGGCAGAGCATCCGTACAGTCCCCGGCGAAGCTCACGGTAAAGGACGGCGGAGCTTCCGCTGAGATAGTATGGAGCAGCGACAAATACGACAAAATGGTCGTTCAGGAAACTGAGTATGCTCCTGTTATCGCAGACGGTCATGCGGTATTTGATGTACCGGTCACCGGCTTTGACTTCAAAATGCCAGTCGGTGCCGAGACAACCGCGATGAGCGAGCCGCACATGATAGACTATACGCTGTACTTCGACTCATCGACTGTAAAGAAATGCGGATAAGCCGTTTCATCACGCTTGTGACCGCAGCAGGACTGCTGTTCGTCACAGGCTGTGAAAAGAAGGACACAACAGCCGACCTTGCTGTAACAGGCTCGATGGAGCTGAAGTATGCAGAGCAGTTCAGCGTTGACTACTGCAAGAACGGATGTTCTGTTGTGGATATAAACGGAGACAAGTTCCTGATAGTGCCCGAGGACGTGAGCGTTCCGGAGGATACCGGAGGCATGACTGTGATAAAACAGCCGGTAGAGAATATCTACGTTGCCGCAACTTCTGCCATGGACCTTTTTGACGGCATAGGCAGGCTGAGCCTGGTGACTATGACCTCAACGAATGCCGACAGCTGGAGCCTTCCTGCTGTGAGGGACGCGGTGAAGTCCGGGGATATAGAATATATCGGCAAATACAGCTCGCCTGACTACGAGACGCTCGTTGCTGAGAACTGCGGACTTGCGCTGGAGTCTACCATGATATACCATACCCCGAAGGTAAAGGAGCAGATAGAGTCTTTCGGCATACCGGTAATGACGGAGCGTTCGAGCTATGAGACACATCCGCTCGGCAGAATGGAGTGGATGAAGCTGTACGGACTCATAACAGGCGACTACGACTCGGCTGAGAAGCTGTTCAACGATAAGATAAAGAGCTTCGAGGAGCTGTCAGTACCCGATATCCCCGACAGCGAACGCAGGACAGCGGCTTTCTTCTATGTAACGTCCAACGGCTATATCAGCATAAGGAAGCCGGCGGATTATGTTGCAAAGATGATAGACCTTGCAGGCGGAAAGTACATCTTTTCCGCTGATGACCTCAATGTGGACGACAATGCCCTGTCAACGATGAACATTCAGACCGAGACCTTCTACGAGCTTGCTCATGATGCGGATATACTCATATACAACAGCACGATAGACGGCGAGATATACAGTACGGAACAGCTCATTGAAAAATGCAGCGTGCTTGCGGATTTCAGGGCTGTGAAAGAGGGAAATGTCTGGTGTACGGGACAGAATATGTTCCAGCAGACCACGGGTGCCGCAGATATGATATGCGACCTTAACAGTATTTTTACGGACAAAGCAGGAAGCAGGGAGCTGACTTACCTGCACAAACTTGACTGAGGTGTGATATGAGCAGAAAAAGAGCGATACGCTGGACTTTATGCTATGCTGTACTTGTGATGCTCGCTGCTGTGTTTTTTGTGCTTGAGCTTGTTACGGGAAGCGCAAAGCTGTCGGTAAGTGAAGTATTAAATGCTCTGACCGGAAACGGAAGCAGTACTTCCGCTTCAACGATAGTCAGAAACATCCGCCTTCCGAGGGCGCTTGCAGCCGCTCTTCTCGGAGGAGCGCTCTCCGTATCGGGATTCTTATTGCAGAGCTTTTTCAGCAACCCGATAGCCGGACCGTATGTCCTCGGTATCTCCTCGGGTGCAAAGCTCACGGTGGCGCTTTCGATGATGCTCACGATGAAGTACGGCATACTGCTGAATTCTGCCGAAATGGTCGGAGCGGCATTTGTCGGTTCGATGCTTTCTATGGGAGCGATACTTCTGCTCTCGGGCAGGGTGAAAAACATGGCACAGCTCATCATAGCCGGAGTGATGATAGGCTATATCTGTTCGGCGCTCACGGAGCTTGCCGTGACCTTTGCGGACGATGCGAACATCGTCAATCTCCACAACTGGTCTATGGGCAGCTTTTCCGGCATAGATATGGACAATGTGAAGGTCATAGCCGTCATCGTACTGGCAGCGTCAGCGGCGGCATTCATGCTCTCAAAGCCTATGGGAGCCTATCAGCTCGGTGAGAGCTACGCGAAAAATATGGGTGTTGACCTTAAACTCTTCCGTGCGGCGCTGATACTTCTTTCAAGTATCCTGTCTGCCTGTGTTACGGCATTTGCGGGACCTGTATCGTTCGTGGGGATAGCTGTTCCGCACCTTGTGAAGACAGCCTTCGGGACTGCAAAACCCATAATCATAATACCGGCTTCGTTCATCGGCGGAGCGGTCTTCTGTCTTGTCTGCGACCTTATCGCAAGAATGCTCTTTGCACCGGTAGAGCTGAGTATAAGCACCGTTACGGCGGTCTTCGGAGCGCCTGTGGTGATAATGGCTATGCTGAGCCGAAGAAGTCAGAAAGGAAGTGCGTAAATGAACGGTACTGTTCTGAATTCTGAAAATCTTTCCGTCGGCTACGGAAAAAAAGTTGTCGTTAGCGGACTTGAATTTGAAGTCGGCAGGGGAGAGATACTCACGGTCATCGGACCGAACGGCGCAGGCAAATCCACCATACTCAAAAGCATAGCCGCACAGCTCCCGGTAATCTCCGGAAGCGTGAATATCAGCGGCACACCTGTTTCCGGAATGAGTGCACAGGACATAGCTAAGAATGTTTCCGTGTGCCTTACCGAGAGGATAACGGCGGAAAGAATGACCTGTGAGGACATAGTCTCAACGGGACGCTATCCGTATACCGGAAGGCTCGGACTGCTCTCAGACGATGACAGGAGGATAGTCCGTGAAGCTATGGAGCTCACCGGGACTGTTTACCTTGCCGATACCGATATAAGGCATATCAGCGACGGACAGCGCCAGACGGTGATGCTTGCCCGTGCGATCGCACAGCAGCCGGAAGTGCTTCTCCTCGATGAGCCGACTTCGTTCCTTGACATAAACAATAAGCTGAAGCTCCTCAATACGCTGAAGGAGCTTGCACGAAGCAGGAACATAGCAGTCGTTCAGACTCTCCATGAGCTTGATCTCGCACAGCGCTTTTCTGACAAGATACTCTGCATAAAGGACGGCAGAGCCGACAGGACGGGTACTCCCGAGGAGGTGTTCTCGGGGGACTATATCAGCAGGCTCTACGGTATAGACAGCGGTTCGTTCCTGACAGCGTTCGGTACGGCAGAGGCAAGGAAGATAACAGGCGAGCCGGAGGTCTTCGTAATCGGCGGAGGCGGCAGTGCGGTCGATACCTACCGCCGTCTCCAGCGTCAGGGTATACCTTTTGCAGCCGGTATCATACATGAGAATGACATAGAATATCCTGTTGCCAGCAGTCTTGCGGCGGAGCTCGTTACCGAAAAGGCTTTCGAGCCGGTAAGCGATGAGAGCGTGCATAAGGCGATCGATATAATGCGAAAATGCAGCGAAGTGATATGCTGTCTGAAAGAGTTCGGCAGTATGAATATGGGAAACAAAAAGCTGCTTGATGATTATACTTCCCGGATGAAAAACAAACAGTAACATCAAAGCCGCAGGGAACACCTGCGGTCGATCATTATTTATATATGTGAACTATAACTACTTCTTAAATTTAAAATCATTCTAAAACTATTGACAAAATATATAAGTATATGATACAATAATAAAGTGTTAATATTATAAATTAACCTAAACAATCTACTAAATAACGAACCGGAGGTCGTAATATGAAAAGAAAAATTGCATCCATCATGGCAGCAGCACTTATCGCAACACCTACTCTTGCAGCAAATCTCAGTTCTGCAAATGCTGCATATCAGCCTTATTCCGTAACAAGTGTGAGCAGCACAGTAAGCCTGGCAAAATATGATGACGGTCTGCTTATCGATCACGTTGTATTTTACCCTAAGGATATGACTACATCCAACAAGAAGTATCCTGTGGTAGTATGGGGCAACGGTACATTTGCTTCATGGGACTTCTATGAGGAACTCCTCAGCCAGATCGCAGCAGGCGGATACATCGTAGTAGCAAATGACGACAGATTCTGCGGAACAGGTGTAACAGAGTCTGCATCAGTTGACTTCATCATTAACGAGAGCAAGGACAAAAAAAGCATTTTCTACAACAAGGTCGATGCTGAGCATATCGGTTCAGCAGGACACTCTCAGGGCGGAATGAGCGCAGTTAATGCTGCAAGACTCAATTCCAAGATTGACTGTGTATTCGATATACAGGGCTGTCAGCTCAGATATGAAGCAAGCAAGCTGACCGTTCCGACTTTCTTTGTGACTGCTACTGAAGATGAGATCGTATCATCTTCATGGGTAAAGAATTCTTACACAGGCTGCAAGTCACCTGCTGTATATGCAAGTGTAAAGAATGTTACACATTTTGGTCCTGTTGACGGCTATCAGGCTACTATCTTCTCTGAATACGCTGTTAAGTGGTTCAACGCTTTCCTTAAGAACGACAAGACTGCAAAGGCTGCTTTCCTCAATGGAGGAGCTCTTTCAAAGGACAGCAGATGGGTTGACTATGCTTCAAAGAATTTCTGATCTGAAATACTGATAAATGCTTCGGCTTCTGTACATAAAACAGGAGCCGTTGTTTTTTACTTTGTCCGGGAGCATTTGGTCAAAGTGCAGCTGAATATTATTGCAAACAGGTATAGAAAAGGCTGGTGCGAATAACTCTGCATCAGCCTTGATTTTCAATTCAGCACGTATGCCTGTGCTTTTCGTTGTTGTAGTCTTTGAAGTCTATTTCTCTGCTTCCGTCTGCATTAATGGTCAGATGTATATCTGATGCGTAAACGCCGTGCTCTCCGGGAAAATCAATGAGCAGAATTATACTGCCGTTTCTGAAAAATTCCATGTCGAAGATACGCATACTGTCCATGAGCTGCTGTCCGGAGCTTTGATGCCCGTTATATCCGGGATCCAGAAGGAAGAAATCAGAGACTCTCTTTTTTGCATCAAAGGTGAAACGATCAATGTCCGCCATAGTTTCCCTGAACATGGCATGGCATTTAGCAGCCTCAGTCGTTTCGGGAGAATCAGTATCGATATATATGCCAAGCGCTTCGGTTCTGCCGGATGAGCTTTCCGGCTCGATCTCGCCCTCATAGCCGAATTCTTCGCAGTTCGGATTGTTTATATAATAAAATCTGCAGTATTCATCATCGAAGAAAATCTTCTCTTCTTTCGGCTCCTCAGTTTTTTTCTCTTTCTTTGAAAATAACTTGCTGAACAAACCCATATTAAAACACACCTCTTGTAATTATTCTATGCATAGTGTATCATAATTTAGTCAGAATGTCAACTACGAGATCATTGAAAGCTTTTTGATTGTTATCAACTATTATTTCAGACAGGTATAGAAAAGGCTGGTGCGCTAAAATCGATCTGTGTGCAAAATGTGCAAAGTTGGTGTAACCTTTTCGCGAGACTAAGAAAGTTTTAAACCTTACACTGAAAATGCACAAAATGCACATTGTGCCGGTTCTGACGCGCAAAAGGCTATATACCGGCGAAATCTCAGAGTGCTGGGCAAAAGATAGTAAAAATAGTAAAATTGGTGTAACCTTTTCGCGAACCTAAGAAACTTTAAAACCTTACACTGAAAATACTATTTTACTATAAATATCCAACTGCGCCGGAAGCGTATGTTCTGCCGGTGAGAATAATGAAAAACGTATCCACCCATTAGTATCAATTACAGCTCAGAATAATAACCGAGAAATTCTTCGATACATAAAGCTTTTGACTTGGGGGCTGACTGCCATATGAGCTCGCCGTCGCATTCGAGGCTGAGCACATAGCCGTCGCACTGGTCCCAGCCGTAAAGAAGGTAATCCCTGCCGTTTCGGGAGAAGGACATTTCATCGTCTGAAATAACAGCTTGTCTGAGTTCGCTGGTGGTCATATTATTCCTCCGATACTTCTTTCAGTTTGGATCTGAGATACTCATAGCGTTCGAGCTTTTCTGCCTTAGAGAAGTGTACCTCTCTGAACTGCTCCAGATTATCCGTATAGTCCAGTTTTTCATCGCCGAATTGTTCGCTTGTGAGGTCAAAGACCACATCTCCGATAACGTTGTAACAATGGTAATTTCCGCCGGGACGGAGAATGCCAAAAACCTTTCCGCCGAATATATCCTGCGCTAAAAATGCGGTTATCGAGCATTGTCCGAGAGTGACGTTATCCTTGCTCCACTTTTCGCGCAGACGCGGAGCGCAGGTGTACTCACACCATATATCAGTAAGCGCGTCATACAGCTTGTGCGGAGAATCTATGCCTTTGTATTCGTTGCTGACAGGGGAGACCTGTGCTGTTTCCCAGCCGTAAAAATTATATTTCATTATTCACCTCAGATGTACATTGCATCCATAGCAGTTATGTATTCAAGAGTAGGAACGAATGCGCCTTTATGTCTGTCGCCGCGGTGGACTTCATGACCGTTCTTGTAGGCAATTACCTGCGCCATCGGGAAAGGTATCCACACACCGTTATCAAGCGGCTTTGTAGCGAAGATAATGCCGTCTTCAAGACGCTTGAAGCAAAGTGTGTTTTTCAGATTTTTATGGACGTACAAAAGCTCGCCGTCATATATCATCAGGTTTAGCTTGTTTCTCGGAGCGTTCTCAACTATGAAGTTGTTCACTATCTCGAAGCGTTCTCTTTCATTCGGGACTGCTCTTGCAATATTCTCATTCAAATTGTCAAGGAGCGACAGGAATAAACGCTCAGAGTCCGTATCTCCCTGCTGAGCGGCAGAGTAGCGGTGCTTGTGCCTGCCGTTGAAGATAGTACCGTTATGTATGAGAGTCCACTCTCTGCCGGATATATCTGTACCGGTGAACGGGTGGCAGTTGTTCTCATTTATCGAACCGACGGTTGCAAATCTTATATGTGCGAGACAGTTCTTCTGAGGCGGAAAGCTATCTATCATATCGCCGAGGAAGCTGCTCTCACTGGCGCAGACAGGCTCTTTGAGAATTATCCTTCCTCCGTTTTCATACATCATTCCCCATCCGTGAGGATTTTTGATGCTGTGAGAAAAGAAAGTCCTCAGATATTCGGATATATCCGTATTCCTTTCTGAAGTGAAGCCGAGAAGCTCGCACATTGATACCACCGCCGTCCTGTTCTGTTGATGTTGTGTATTACCTGGCAGAAGCCGAAACAAGAGAGTCTCTGAAACGGTTTCTGCTGAATATTTTCTCTTTTTCAAATGCTATTATCTCAAGTGCATCTGAATTGTCAGCGAAATGCTCCTCCATGTTTTCAAGAATATCTTTTCCGCGCTCAAGAAGCTTGGTTTCAGGTTCGATGAGAGCGGCATTTTTATGCTCTTTCACAGCTTTTTCCTGCAGTTCAGGTGTGAAGTCGAAGTCCGGCTGTGAGAGCAGATAAAGTATTAGCAGATGGGCGAATTTGAGGTCTCTGCCGTCTATGCCAAGCGGTGCTGACGGGTTGAGGTCGAACATTCTAAGCTCGATGTGATCGACTCCGTATGCGGCAAGGTTCTCGAGGGTGTTGATACCCTTGGGTTTCAGACGTATCGGCAGGTATAGCTCGCTTGCAGAATAAAGTGAACCAGTTATGATATGCTTTTTGATACTGCCGGTAAAGGTCTTGAGATCCCTGTGGTCGAGTATTGGCAGGAATTTGTTCCAGTAGCCGCGTTTGCTGTTTCGCAGTGATGAATATTCACTTATAATTATACCGCTTTTGCCGTCCTTGTCAAGTGAAGCGTCATAGTAAGGACTTGCAGCGGTCAGCAGAACAAGAAGCCAGCTGTGTGTCATAAGCTGCTTATAAAGTCTGAGATAAAGCCTGTCGCGGAAGCTGTGAAAATCCTCGTTGTTTGTATTCAACTCGCGTATAAACTCTTCAGCAAATGAGAAGTTGAAGTGTATACCTGAAAACAGCATGAGCTTCTTGCCGTATTTCTGCTGAAGAACTTCACGGTAAGCCCGTTTGGAGGAATGGTCACCAGTAAAATCTGCAATAGGTATATCGTCCTCGCTGTCAAAGTGGGGAGGATTGCTGTAGAGCCAGATCTGTTCGCCGTTTTGTGCAAGGACTTCTCTTGCTTTTTTGTCAAGCTCAGCCAGTGCATTAACAGCTTCATCAACGCTGTGGCATACAGGTGTCACGAGCTCGATCTGATTTTCACAGAAGTCTCTTGTGATATGCTCATCGTTGCCGAAAGGATGAGCGGTCTGTGCAAGTCTGCCGTGCTTATCCACACGGAGAGTTTCACGTTCTATGCCGAATTTTCCACTGTAATAATATTTGCTTGCAGCCATATTTTCACCTCAAAGATCTGTTATTCTTACCTGCTGTACATTTTTTATCCTGCGAAGCCTTCGTGAAACAGTCTCGTTTTCCGAGTCGGTCTCAAAGCGGATATCGGCAGTAAAATGTGAAACGAGGGTGTTGTTTTCGTCAGTCACCACATTAGCTGTATGAGAGATTATGTTACCGTTAAGGCGTCTGATGACATTGGTTATTTCGCCTACCAGACCTATTCTGTCAAGAGATATTACTTCGATCCTTTTCATATTATCACCCCTGTAAATAAGAATAGTCTGCCTCCGCGGCAGACTGTTTTCTTACAGGCAGTAAATTCCTATAATACAGAAAGCGCGGGGCGCGTTATACAATTATTCATCTTACACATATCTGACTGCATAACAAACACCTCCACCAATACATACTGAAATACTATGTTTATATTATACTATAATAAGCATACTTTGTCAATAGGCTTTCTGTATATTGGCTATTGACAATTTCTTTTAGCGGTTATATAATCTTATTATAACTATTGAATTATTATGTTAATAAGAGCTCTAATCACTTTTTGAGTGAGCAAGCAGGCTGTTCCTCGTCGAAAAGCTCAGTAATGGACGGTTTATCGCCGCATATCGGGCAAGTCGAAACCAGCTCAGGCAGTTTTACCTTGCGCCAGTTCATTTTCAGTCCGTCGAATATGAGCATATTTCCGGTGAGAAGTTCTCCCTGTCCGGCGATGAACTTCACGGCTTCAAGAGCCTGCATAGAGCCTATTATGCCTGCCATAGCGCCTATAACTCCGGCTTCACGGCAGCTCGGTACTGCATCCTTCGGCGGCGGAGCATCAAATATACAGCGGTAGCATGGTCCCTTACCGGGTACATATGTCATAAGCTGTCCCTCAAAGCGCAGTATACCGGCGTGACAGAAAGGCTTATGTCCAAGAACACAGGCATCGTTTATCAGGAACTTCGTGGGGAAGTTGTCCGCACCGTCGATTATAAAATCGTAATCAGCTATCATATCGGCGATATTCTTGCTGCTGACATATTCGTGATAGGTTATGACTTCAACATCGGGATTGAGTGCCTTTATAGTCTCAGCAGCGGACTGTACCTTCGTTTTGCCGACGTCAGCAGTCGTGTGTATTATCTGCCTTTGCAGGTTTGAAAGCTCCACATTGTCGCAGTCTGCGATGCCGATAGTGCCTACTCCTGCGGCAGCAAGATACATCGCGGCAGGTGCGCCGAGACCGCCTGCGCCTATGATAAGGACTCTTGCTGCAAGGAGTTTTTTCTGTCCTCTTACACCTATCTCTTTTAATGTTATGTGTCTCGAATAGCGTTCGAGCTGTTCGTCTGTTAAAGCCATTTTTACCTCCTGAAAGGAAATTGATATGAAAAGTATAAACGCATCAGAAATATGCAGTCTTGATACGAATAAGGTATTCCTTCTTGATATACGCAGCAGGGAAGAGTTCCAGCTGAAAGGTCTCAAGGGTTCTGTAAATGTCCCGTTTGACGAGATATCGACAGGACTGTCAAAACTGCCGAAAGACAAGCCTGTCTACGTTCTTTGCCGTACCGGCGATCTTAGCGCCGAAGTTGCTGAGATACTCGAGGACAGGGGATATGATGTCTATAATATCGACGGCGGATATGCTGCATACATCGTTTTTCTTGCAAGTGCGGATATGTGAAGTGTATTCCTACCTGTTTAATAAGTATAGCATTGACCGCCGATTATTTCAAGTAGCGCGGATATAGTATTTTTCTATAGTTTGTAGTGGATTTTCAGCATTGGATATCATATTTTTCGGTGATTAATAAAGCATATTCACACAGCGGTCTGTCACGAACTGCTGTGTGCTTTTTTAATTCTTTCTAATTTACTGAATCAGAGACTGATATAGAAATGTAGAAAACTGGTGTAACCTTTTCGCGAACCTAAGAAACTTTGAAACCTTACACTGAAAATCTACAAAATCTTCAGCCGTCATCAGGCACTGCTAATCAATAAGGTCGTTCTGAAAACGCGATAAGTGTTCAAAAGGCAAAATCTGACGGCCTCTGAAAAGTCCGCAGCCGTCGTTTATGAGCTGATTATTTATGGCGCTGAACATATTCACATCTAAGTCTGCAAGTTCAAGCTCCTGCAATTTGGTAAGACGTTCGTATGCTTCATCAAAATAAACGCATTCGCCCATAGGTATCTCATCGCGCTTTGTACGGCGTGCTTCCTGCAATTTCTCATAGCCGAAATGATTGGCATCGCCTATTTCTGCGAAGTCGTCCATTTCCTTTGTGCGGAGCTGCAATTCAGTATAGCAGCGTGCAAGATTGTCGTAAAAAGTTATATGCAGAGACTGATATCCTGTACTGCGCGGAGTTGAAACATAGTCGCGGTAATACGGTCTGACAGCTTCTTTCAGTCTGTCGGAATATCTCTCCTCGGTGAAGCCGGAAAGCTCTGCTGTAAATCCTCTTTCTTCAAGGAACTCGGGCAGAACGTCCGCTATCTCATAGAGGTACTTCTGCTCTACTTCACTTCTTGATTCGCCGTTTTTGATGTGACAAGTTGGCATTGAAATAACTATGCGGTATGCGATAAGGTCGCGGAAGCATATCAGCTTGCTTTTTATTTCTGCTTCTGAGGGAAACTTCCTGTTTTTCTTGTAATACTTGTAGATGAATTCAAGGATATACCCGTTGAACTTCTCCTCTGCGCGTATCAGGGACTTTATGCGTCCCTTGAAGGTGAAGGCTAAAAACGGATATTCTCTTGTCATGTATTTGTAAAACTCCTTTATCCTCTGAGACTGTGAGGTAAGGAAGTCGTTATGTTCAAGAAGTTCTATTATCTGAATAAGAAAATTTGAGTGTGCAAGGTCAATGCTGTTGTGTGTTGACTTTGCACTGTTTCTAAGGTCATTGGAATACTGGTGCAGTATTTTCAGCACCGTATTTCCCGAAAATAAGTAATCATTTAAAGATATCATTTTTTCAGTCCTCGCTCTTTGTTGTAGTTACAGTTATGTTGGAAGTTGTCGTGGTGGACGCAGTAAATGAAGTCATTACAGTTGAAGTGTTTTTGGTTTTTTCACTGCTGCCGCTGACCGTCATTGTTGTCACAGTTTTTCCGTCAGGAGATATTACTGTTTTGGTCTGTGAAAACTCTTTTTTCATTCTGATTCTCCTATTTTATTATCTTGAAGCACACTGTATTTGAGTTTATCAGCGGTGCAAAATACTCAAAATATACAGTCCCCGAAACTGTGCTTCTGATCTCTGAAATAATTTCTCCTTCAAACGGATCGGATATTGTTCCGAGGATATCGCCGCGCTCAACACGCTTGCCTATCTCGATGCAGCTCTTGAAAATACCAGCCGCTTCGGAACGTATCTGCTTTGTTTTGCTTTCATCTATAAGTTTGGTGATGTAGCCGGGCGGAGTGTTCGCAGTTATTATCCCTTGCTTGTCGAGAAAGCGCAAAATAGCGTAAACTGCTTCGTCTGCTGCGTTTTCATCAATAACATCAGTTGCATTAGCGTACACTGAGAACGCTTTTGTCTCCCATACCTGCCAGTTGTAGTTGAGAGTAGTCGTGTCGTAAGGCCTTGGCTTGCGGATTATGCCGAATTGCAGTCCGAAATCCTTCATAAGCTCCGGCGAAGCAAATCCGGTATCCATCATTTTAACGTGAGGGAGGAAGTTGCCCTGCTGATAGAAGCTTGCAAGCTGTATGCCGTACTCATAACCCTGTATCTTGGAAAAAACACCGTCTGCGATACGCTGTGTAGTCTCACCCTGCCAGTAACCGGGGAACATTCGGTTGATGTCGGTGTTGTCCATTGCCCAGAAACGCTTGCCGATATTCATAGAGTAGTAGTTTGCGCAGGGAATGACCATTATCTCGTGGTCCTCTGCAATAAGTCCCTTTGCTTCCAGCTTTTTCAGTTCCTGTATCATGCGGCTGCAAACGCACATCTGCTGAACTTCGTTTCCGCGCATTGCACCAACGATAGCCGCTGATTTCCTGCCGTGACCGAATCTGAAACCAATAACATCAAGCTGCTCGCGGTACGGAGATCTCAGTGAATACAATATCTTCTTTTTCATTTCTCAGCACCTCCTGCGGCAGGCTGCAATATCCTTGCAAGCAGCGAACCGCCGTACACAACGGGATACTCACGCAGAGTGAATATCATTCCGTCACATACAGCGTTCACTTTTTCTACTATTTTGGATGACAGCGGATCGACTACATCACCGATATGTGTACCTTTATCTACTATATCACCAAATCTGACGCAGGGCACAAAAATGCCTGCCGCGTCGGAATTTACAAAGCCTACCTCGCGTCCCTCGGAAACTGTCGGTTCACGCACAGGAGCAGTCTCGCCGCTCCACATACCAAGCTCTTTCAGCAGATTGAAGATACCGTCAAAAAGCTGCCGGCAGTATTCCTTAGTAATACGCATACCTACGCCCATTTCCACAACAAGAGTTTTCGTGCCGCGTGTATTGAGAGTATGTGCAAGCGTTGATTCAAGAACCGTTGCGGCATCGTGGATCCATATAAAATCAACATTCATCATTTTGGCATAGGGGAGAAGTACAGGTGCAGTAGGTACGCTCATTCTTATCTGCGGAATCTCCTGCAGGAATATATTGCTTGAATGAACGTCCACGCAAACGTCGGAGCCTGCAATATCATCCACTATCATCGAGCAGAGCATTTCTATCATAGTGCCGTCCTTAGAGCCGGGGAAGACACGGTTCATATCAAGGTCGAACATGGGGACTCCGCGTGTTATAGAGTCTATACCCATAGGATTGAGCGCAGGATAAATGTCAACAATGCCGTCAAGACAGTCAATGTGTTCGTCAAGACAAGAGCCGACAATGTACGCAAGATACTGTCCCTCAAGTTCATCACCGTGAGTTCCTGTGACCAGGCTGAGACGCTTTTTTGACTTGCCGTTCTGGATACGCCGCTTCTGAATATTAAGATTTTCATTGACCGCGAGAGCCGCAGTTGCTATTGTTTCAATCATTGATTTCACTCCTTTCGGGCGGATAGCGTCCGCCCTTTTATGTGAGGACCGAGCGTACTAACTGCAGCTGTTGTGTATATCTTCCGAACATCACACCCCTGTCAATAGCACAGTCACGGAAATCACGTCCCATTGAAATAACGAGGTAATCATCGTTCACGGGACAGTTATTTGCTGGATCAATGCCCTCCCAGTGATCGCCTGTCCAGTATTCCACCCACGAATGAGTTTCGCCGTCACAGAAAGCAAGTCCTGCAATATAGCGGGCGGGGATGCCGTCCATACGCAGCAGAGATATGAGGATATGTGAGAAATCCTGGCATACTCCCGCCCTCATTGCAAAAGCTTCAGCGGCAGTTGTCGAAGTTGTGGTAACGCCTTTTTTGTACTCGATAAGGTCGGACAGAATATCGCTGAAATATACAGCTCTGTCGGAAGGTTTACCGGTGCAGTTATCTTTAAGCTCTGAATAGAACTCTTTCAGTTCATCGTCAGGATTGGTATATTCTGACTGGTACAGGTAGCAGGGCATGAGAAATATATTATGCTTTGAGGAATCTACCTCAGCTGTTCCCTTGATGTCAAAATCAAGAAAACGGTGGTCGCTGTGGATATATCCGGCTGTGACGTTGTTGCCGAAAGCGTCAACGGTCTGCTTTGTAATAACAGAGGGCGAGATATTAAGACTGCATGAAATGATTTTCTGAGATTCAGTATCGGGCGGGATTATCCTCAGCGCAAAGCTGTGATCGTGGACGTAATCGTCAAATGTAAGCTTCGTGGAGAAGCTGAAATTAAGCGTTTTCATAATGACACCTCCATTGGTTCAAACAGGTGTTCAAGGCTTTTTATCGCCTTATCAGAATAAAGCTCATAATCATTTTGTGTGCCGAGCACTTCAACGACAGTGCAAAGATAATTTGTGTTATAGCGGTACGGAGTTCCTTTTGGAACACGGTGAAGATTCTTGCAAAGTCTGATGAATTCCTTTTCTACATCAGCAAAGGGATACTTCATTCGCATATACATATCAAGGCGTTCAAGTGTTTTACCGATATAGATGATATTGCGTATCTCGTCGTCGTAGATGTGCTCGTTCACGCTGCCCCAGAAGCTGTACAGTATATCTTTCAAGGGCAGGAGCGATAATCTTATATTTGCCTTGCTCTGTGAATTCGTGAGCGTATCCTTAGCCATTTGCAGAAAGGAAAGCGTTTTGGTGGATATCTCCTCACGCAGAACTATACCGTTGTCGTATGCTCTTTCAAGGCAGAATGCAGCAGAATTGGGATTGCTTTCATCATACAGAAAGCTGTGTATGAAATCCTTGCTGTCTGAGTATTTATCAGCAAGTCCGAAGTATGAAAGATACTCCTTGTAGCCTTGTTTGTCGTCTATCATTTTGTCATATAGCTTGTCAAGTGACCTGAGCGTGATGAAAAATCTTTCCGCATAGCGCCCAAGCCAGAAAAGGCGGTCGCTGTGTTCTTTTGAGATAGTTGACATAAATTCTCCTTTCAGTTCTATGTACTCGTTTTGAGTACCCAGGTATCTTTAAATCCGCCTCCCTGCGATGAATTGACCACGAATGAATCAGGATTGCGTGAAAAACGTGTAAGTCCAGAAGCCCATACCTTTGTCGTTTCGCCCGACAGCACAAACGCTCTAAGGTCAGCCTTTCGCATAACTGTTTCGCCGTTGTTAAGTATCGGCAGGTCAAGGAAGTCAATGACCTCCTGTGCGATGAAGCGTCTCGGTTCGGCGATTATAGTCTTACGGAATTCCTCCAGTTTTTCTTTTGTAAGGTCACTGCCGAATACAACTCCGTAGCCGCCTGCCTCTGCGACGTCCTTGATAACGAGCTTCCCGAGATTATCCATAACGTACTTCATATCGTTATCATAGAATGGAAGATAGGTCGGAGCATTTTTCAGTATGGGCTCTTCACCGAGGTAATACTTTATCATCTTGGGTACGAAATAGTAGATACCCTTATCGTCGGCAACTCCGTTTCCCGGAGCGTTGATTATACCAACATTTCCGCTTCGGTAAGCCTCCATAAGATTCGGTATGCCTATAAGAGATTCGGGCAGGAAATTCAGCGGATCAAGATACTCGTCTGCGATACGCCTGTACAGCACTCCTATCCTTGTTTTGCCGCCGGAATATGTTCTGTGATAGAGGATATTGTCTTCGACGAAAAGCTCGTCATTCTGAACAAGCACCGAGCCTGTATGCTCCGCAAGATAGGAATGTTCAAAGTAAGCAGCATTGTATCGTCCCGGGGTGAGTATCGCGCTTACACCGCCGCAGTTTGCATAGTCCATTGTCTCTTTGAGCAGCTTTGCGTAGTTGCGGTTATCGACGATCTCGTTTTCAGAAAAAGCATCTGGAGCTGCAATTCTCGTAAGCTCACGGGCGATAAGCGGATATGAAGCACCGGACGGTATACGCAGGTTGTCCTCCAGTATGTACCATTCGCCGTCTTTAGCCTGAACAAGATCTATCCCGGAAATATGGCTGTATATCCTGTTTTTTGGAGTTATGCCCTCGCACTGTGCAAGATAACCCTTTGAGATGTAAATGAAGTTCTCGGGGATAACGCCGTCCTTTACGATATTTTTATCGTGATAAATATCAAAAAGGAACTCATTCAGTGCATTCACACGCTGAACAAGTCCCTTTTCAATGCTTTTGAAATCCTCTGAAGATATGACTCGGGGTATAGGATCAAAAGGAAAGAATTGCTCGTTGAAAACACCGTTTTTGTATATGCCGAATTTTACACCGTAACGTCTTAGAAGCTCGTTTATCTCATTTGCATTGCCTACCGGCTTTGTAAATTGTTCAATATTCTGCTGTGTCATTATTATCACTCCAATCATTGACAAACAAAAAAGGCGCCTATCCATGCGGATAAGCGCCCTTGCTTGTTTTATTACACTTACATCATATCATAGCTTTTCACGTTTGTCAATAGTCTGACAATAATTTTTTATATTACTCTTTAAAATCAAGTCCGTTTATGTGACATATCTTTTTAAGCCGTTTTACAGTACCGTTTCCGCCGCCGTCGTTGATATAGACGTCATACTGCCCTTTGATGCTTCCAAAAGTGATGACATCCTCCGCATTTGCATACTCTCTGAGCTTCTTCATCATATTCTGCTTTGAAGCCTGCGGAGAAAACACTTTCAGATACATAAAGCATTCAAATTCTGATTCGGATATACTTATCCGCACACGTTCTCCAAGCTGTTTCCGCAATCTGCCTTCAACTGTGAAAACTCTCATCCTGTCGGCAAGCACAGTCAGATACAGCACACGTTCAGTATCGTCATTTCTGCGGTATTCCGAGCTGATGTAATTCCTGTAAGGCGAATGTCTGAAAGACTCGAAAAGTTCCTGTTCAGCGCTGTTTCTGAACTCACCGTAGTATATAAGCAGAGTTGAATCAAGCATTACGTTCACGAAGCAGTGCAAGCCGCATTCCGCGATTATCTTTTCTGCTTCAGACGATACATCTGTGGGGAGATAGACCGTTTCAAGGTATTGCTTCTCCTTAACGTCATAAAGAGCAGCTCCGTCCATAACGATAACAGGCAGCTGCAATTCCACACCTTTCATTATGTCCATAAGCACAGCAGGTGTGCGGACAGTTGATATGGTGAATTTCACACCGCTGCGTATAAGCCTGTTCAGCTCCACCTTACTGTATGCGGCGGAATGTCCTGCGGAAACAAGTACATCGTCAATTCCGCTTACATATAGATTATCAGTATCGTGTTTTATCGGCAGACGGAAATCGTTGACTGTTACACCGATAATTATTCCAATAAAGGTATCAATAACTCTGTTCAGCACGAAAATATATGGATTGCTGTCGAATGAGTGTGTCAGTGCAATACTGAGGAATACTACGCATGAGAAAAACGAAGCGTTGCGCTTGTTCAGAACAACAGTTGTATATATCACAGGTATTATCACTGCACTTGCAGAAATATAAACTATCATCGGGATGGTAACATCTATCAGCTTAAACAGCAGCAGAAACACAAGTCCGTATGCGGCACCGATAAGTGTTCCCACAGAACGCTGGACTGCGTTGGTCTTTGTTGTGTCGTTGTACTGCTGCATACACCACAAAGCCGCTAATGCACCGTAAAAGGGTATTCCGTTGCCGACCGGCAGCAGAGTTCTCAGGTAATATATAAGCATACATAATGCAACAGCTATTGCGGATTTAATAATTCTTGCTCCTATGGGCGGAAATGTATGTTTCAAGGTGTTCACTCCAATATTAAAGCGCCTACCCATACGGATAAGCGCCTTTGCTTTAAATAGTTATTAGCAGATGTTCATTCTTGATGTCATTGTACAGCTCGCATTTGCACCTGGGATTTACAGCTCTTTCGCATAGCATACCGCGCCTTCAAGCTTGTCATAGGGCGGATAGTTATCTATGCGGTTATATCCGAGTTTTTCATAGAGCGATACTGCTTCTGTCATTGCTTCGCGTGTTTGGAGAATAGTTCTTGTGAAATGCTGTTCTTTTGCTTTATTCTCGATCATCTGCATCATATCAGCGGCAATATGCCTGCGGCGGTACTGAGGTTCTACCCATACGCGCTTTATCTCTGCTTCAAAAGCTGAATAGGACTTCAAACCTGCACAGCCAACTGCGGTATCTCCGATATACGCTATAATAACTGTGCCGATGTTCTGAGAAATATTGTAAGGGATAAAACCTTTCCTGTTCTTTTCACCGCCGACTATACTGCTGTAGAATTCCTCTGTTGCCAGGTAGAAACGCTGAAAATCTTCATTGCTGCCGTCTGTCCATTTATACCGTATCTGCTCCATAAAAGTCTCCTGATACAAAGCGGCGCTCCCCGAAAACGAGAAGCGCCGTTGCTCTTTACCTGCATTATATCACGGCAGATAAGATTTGTCAAGTATCCGCTTGACAAAATCAATGAATGGGTATATAATAACGTTGTTAAAGCAAGGACGCTGATGATTCAGTGTCCTTTTTTGTCTTTTTGGAGGTAAATATGAAAGACGGATTCATAAAGATAGCCTGTGCAACACCTGATGTCAGAGTTGCCGACTGCGTATATAATGCTGACAGGATTATAGAGATGATAACGGAAGTCCACGATAAGGGCGTTAAAATAGTCTGCTTCCCTGAGCTTTCCGTAACAGGATATACCTGTGGCGACCTGTTTTTGCAGGATGCACTTTTAAACGCAGCCAAAAAAGAAACCGCAAGGATAATCAAAGAAACAGAAAATCTTGACATTGTTTCGATAGTTGGCGTACCGCTTGTCGTATGCGGTAAACTCTGCAACTGCGCTGTTGTCATCAATAAGGGAACGGCAGTCGGTGCTGTGGCAAAGAAGAATATCCCGAATTACAGCGAATTTTATGAAGCAAGACACTTCACAGCCGCTGACGGAGTTTGTGCGGATATACTGCTGGATGATGAGTATTCAGTTCACCTTGAAGATACTGTCTTCACCTGTCAGGAACTTCCGGAGCTGACATTCGGTATCGAGATATGTGAGGATATGTGGGTAACTTCTTCGCCCTCGGAACAGCTTGCAAAGTCGGGAGCAGTTATCATATTCAATTTATCCGCAAGCGACGAGGTGATAGGAAAAGCAGACTACCGCAGAACTCTCGTAAAAGCACGATCAGGCTCTCTTGCCTGCACCTATGCCTATGCAGATTCGGGTATCGGTGAATCTACGCAGGATATGGTCTTTGCCGGACATGATATAATTGCTGAGAACGGCTCTGTTATTGCAGAATCCAAGCTGTTTTCAAAGGGAATTCTCATTGCGGATACGGACATAAAAAAGCTTATATACGAACGCAGGAGAATGAATACTTTCAATGTTTCACAGAGCATTAAAAACGCTTATTTCAGCCTTGAAATCGAAGAAACGGGACTTGAAAGACATTTCCCGAAAACGCCTTTCGTACCGTCTGACAAGAAAATGCTCGACAGCAGGTGTGAGGAGATACTCACTATGCAGGCTGTAGGTCTTATGACAAGACTGCGCCATATAGGCTGCAAGAACGTCGTCCTCGGACTCTCCGGCGGCCTCGACTCGACACTTGCACTTATTGTTGCTGTCCACGCATTTGATATGCTGGGACTTGACAGGCGCGGCATACACACGGTAACTATGCCGTGCTTCGGAACAACGGACAGGACCTATAACAACGCCTGCACGCTTGCGGAAGCATACGGAACTACTCTTACGGAAACTGATATACGAAACAGCGTTATGCAGCATTTTGCGGATATCGGTCAGTCTCCCGATATACATGATGTGACCTATGAAAACTCTCAGGCAAGAGAGCGCACTCAGGTTCTCATGGACAAGGCTAATCAGCTCGGCGGTATCGTTATCGGCACAGGTGACTTGTCTGAACTTGCTCTCGGTTGGGCGACTTATAACGGCGACCATATGTCAATGTATGCTGTCAACGCTTCAATACCAAAGACACTTGTGCGCTGGCTGGTCAGCTATGAAGCAGATACCTCGGACGGTAATCTGAAAAGCGCTCTGCTCGATATACTCGATACGCCGGTAAGTCCCGAACTTCTCCCACCTGAGAACGATGGTACTATATCTCAGAAAACAGAGGATATTGTCGGACCGTATGAACTCCACGATTTCTTCATGTACTATATGCTGAGATACGGTTATTCTCCGTCAAAGATATTCCGCATAGCCTGCATTGCATTTAAAGATGAATACACAAAAGAAGTGATAATGAAGTGGCTGAAAACATTTTACAGGCGCTTCTTCTCACAGCAGTTCAAGCGTTCGTGCCTGCCTGACGGACCCAAGGTCGGTACAGTTACGATGTCTCCGCGCGGCGACTGGCGTATGCCAAGTGACGCTTCTGCAAATATATGGCTCAGAGAGCTTGAAGAGATACTCTGATATCTGCGGCTTATTAATTAATATAGAAAATGTAGAAAACCGGTGTAACCTTTTCGCGAACCTAAGAAAGTTTAAAACCTTACACCGAAAATCTACAAAATCTACATTTGTGCCGGCATGACGTGACAAAAGGCTATATACCGGCGGAATCTCAGAGTGCTGGACAAAAAAGGTAGTAAAAGTAGTAAAGTTGGTGTAACCTTTTCGCGAGACTAAGAAAGTTTGAAACCTTACACTGAAAATACTACTTTTACTACCAATATCTAAATGTGCCGGAAGCGTATGGTCTGCCTGTGGTATTAATGCAAAAATAGCCGAAGATACGCAAGCCTGTCCGCAATACGACTTGCTGCAATAAATATAGCCGCAGGAGTGATACTGCGGCTAAAAGATTTATAGTATTTAATTTAAAATCCCAATTCAATTCTCAAAGCCGGACGAACAGCGTTACCAGTGGCAAGAAAATGATCGCCGCCGTGTGTACCGCCATATTGAATTGGACCATCAGCGTCAACTACGGCAACAATTGCGGTTGTGTCGCAGAGCGTTCTAAGCCACCACCAGCAATTATCATTTTTTTCTGACTTAACTGTACCTTTAGCGTAACAATATGTAGTTCCTTGACATTTGCGAGCATCATCAGAACTGAAATATTCGGCAGCTTCTTTAATGCTCAAAATGAAAATTTTATCTTTTGTGTCATTACCTTGTGAAGTTGAGATAAAGTAAGGATTATCATCTGCTGGAACAGTAGAATCAATTATTCTGCGCTGCTCCTCAGAAGTAAAAGCATCATTGAAAAATGTCTCGTTCAACCAAGTGCGCAGGGTACAAGTTTCCCATGTACGCATTTGTGGGCTGTATGATGTGAAATACTGGTGGTCAAGACAATATTTACTAATCAAAAGCAGCGTCATTCCATCTTTATCAAGCACAGTCCACTCAATAGGCTCTTTACCGTTCGATATATCGTTATCCTGTTCGTATGAACCGAATGTATATGTGTCACCGATTTTGATATTCTGGATATAGTTATACTTTTCTTCACCTAGTTTTTTTATATAGCAGTTTTCGATTTGTGCTTTGCTGTCTTTAAAACCATTCAGCTCTGAAAAAGCAGAAATTGCTTCATCATAATTTTCTGATTTGTACAGTTGTATAGCCTTGTTATACTTGATGATCGGAATAATATATATTTTTAATGCAATCGCCAGTAATACGCAAAACACAGTAACAAGAGATGTAATAATTGCAATCAATCTGGTGCGGGTGACAGGACTTGAACCTGCACACCTCTCGGTATTAGAACCTAAATCTAACGTGTCTGCCAATTTCACCACACCCGCATATTCAATTTTTCTGTCGGATCAGACTGCCGACAGGGACAGTTTTATAGACCAATGACGCATCTCGAACGAATCTAACGTGTCTGCTGATTTCACCGCATCAGCAAAATGAAAGTTACAATCCTGCACATAGTACAGAATTGTAACTTTGGATACGAGTTAGTTCTGTGCAGCTTTTTCTTCGGGCTTATCAGCCTTGGTTTCTTCGGGAGCTTTTTCGTCCTTTTTATCTTTGGAGTCTTTAGCTTCTTTATTATTCTCTGATTTTTTGTCTTTATCAGCAGTTTCTTCTTCAGCGGCCTTAGCTTCCTCAGCAGCCTTTTCAGCGGCTTCTCTTTCAGCTTCAGCCTTAGCAGCTGCTTCACGTTCAGCACGTTCTCTGTCGGCTTTTTCCTTAGCCTCCATATGCTGAGCAGCTTCCTTGCTGAGACGCTCGGCTTTAGCAGCTTCTTCCTCTGCTTTTATAAGAGCTTCCTTTTCAGCGCGCTCGCCGGCTGACTCGCTGTAGATATCCTCATCAGCAAGACTTCCTACGAAGTTGAGCTGCTTAACAGGTATTCTCTTGAGAGGAGAATAAACGAACTTGCTGCATGAATAATCAGAGTTTACGAGACCTCTTTTCTGACAGAGTACCTTATTTCCGTCTCTTGCACGTTTACCGTTAAGGCAATAATCGCACTTGGGAGCAATATTCTTATCAAAGTAGTTTCCGCTTTTAAAAATGGATAGAATTCCCAATTAAATCACCTCAAATAATATATCTAAAGACTATTATATCACAGCGTTACGGATTTGTCCAGTCATTTTTGAAAAAAACTGTATAATTTAAAAAGTTTTGATAGACGATGCGATATAGCGTGATATATAAAAGTATTTCTATTAGTATAAACTAACTTTTTTAGATTGACACGTCTGACGGGGAATGTTATAATATTAACGGCGGAAGACAGGATTTATTCTGTGTTTGGCTGAAATGTAACAATGTGTTTTCGGACAGCAGGGTGAAAACTCTGTTATCGGACGGCAGTTAATACTTGAATAGCAGGGTATAGCTCCGTCCGTTTGTCCGCGGACGGTTTTTTATTGTCCGGAGGAGATAATATGAACGAAAAACGTATAGCCGTTGCGGCGATAGTTATCGACGAGCCGGAAGCAGCAGTCGAAGTCAATGCAATTCTTCACGAATACAGTGATATTATAATCGGCAGAATGGGTATACCTTACAAGGAACGCGGTATTTCGCTCATTTCTGTTGCCCTCGATGCTGAACCTGATGTGATAAGCAGTCTCACCGGCAGACTCGGGCAGATAAGCGGAGTTTCCGTTAAGGCTGCCATATCCAAGAAATGAGGCTCACATGAGAAGAAATGACAGGGAAGTAACTGACGCTGAGGTTATCGAAGATTTCATCGCAGGTGAAAAGATAATGCGCGTTGGCTTCTATGACAGCGGTGAGGTGTATATAGTACCGGTAAATTACGGTTACTCTGTAAATAACGGAAAGTATACCTTTTATTTCCATGGAGCACCGGCTGGAAGAAAGTTTGAGCTTGCTGAAACTTCACCAAGTACCGGCTTTGAGATAGACGGCAGATACAGTCTGATACCGGCTGATACAGCTTGTGGCCACTCTGCAAAGTTTATGAGCGTTATCGGCACAGGCAGACTGCATATTATAAATGACAACGATGAAAAGATCAAAGCCCTGAACTGCTTGATGAAGCAGACAACAGGCAAAGATAAATGGGATTATTCAGAACAGCAGCTGAAAGGTACGGCGGTTTTCAGACTTGAAGCCGAAAAACTGTCCTGTAAAGCAAAATAATAAAGGAGATATACTTATATGTATGATGTGAAATCGCTTAAGGCTGAGGATTTTATCAATGATGAGGAGATCCTTGAAACTCTGAAATATGCTGACGAGCACAAGAACGATCATAAGCTGATAGATGAGATACTTGAGAAGGCAAGACCTAAAAAGACCGGCAGGGGAGTTGAGTGTGCAGGACTTTCACACAGGGAAGCAAGCGTTCTCCTTGCCTGTGATGATCCGGAAGTTATTGAAAAGATATACGCTCTTGCACGCGAGATAAAGGAAGCTTTCTACGGCGACAGAATAGTAATGTTTGCGCCGCTCTATCTTTCTAACTACTGCGTAAACAAGTGCGTTTACTGTCCTTATCACTTCCAGAACAAGGAGATACCGCGTAAGAAGCTTACTCAGGATGAGGTACGCGATGAGGTAATCGCCCTTCAGGACATGGGACACAAGAGACTTGCTATTGAAGCAGGTGAGGATCCGGTAAACAATCCGATAGAGTACATCCTTGAATGTATAAATACTATTTATTCCATAAAGCACAAGAACGGTGCTATCCGCCGTGTAAACGTAAACATCGCGGCTACTACCGTAGAGAACTACCGCAAGCTCAAGGAAGCAGGTATAGGCACATATATCCTCTTCCAGGAGACTTACCACAAGGAGAGTTATGAACAGCTCCATCCGGCAGGACCAAAGCACGACTATGCTTACCATACCGAGGCTATGGACAGAGCTATGGACGGCGGTATCGACGATGTAGGACTTGGTGTTCTCTTCGGACTTGACAAGTACCGCTATGAATTCGCAGGTGTCCTAATGCACGCTGAGCACCTTGAAGCTGTTCACGGTGTAGGACCTCATACTATAAGTGTTCCGCGTCTGAGAAGGGCTTCCGACATTGACCTTGACGCATTTGACAACGGAATAGACGATGATACATTTGCAAAGATAGTTGCCTGCATCCGTATAGCAGTTCCTTACACAGGAATGATAATCTCCACCCGTGAGAGTGAGGAGTGCCGCAAAAAGGTACTTGGACTCGGTGTATCACAGATCTCCGGCGGCTCAAGAACTTCAGTCGGCGGTTACGCAGGTTACACGCCTGAGGAGAGACCTCACGACACAGAGCAGTTCGATGTATCAGACCAGCGTTCGCTCGACGAAGTTGTAAAGTGGCTCATGGACCTCGGCTATATCCCGTCATTCTGTACCGCCTGCTATCGTGAAGGCCGTACCGGTGACCGTTTCATGGCGCTCTGCAAGGTGGGACAGATACAGAACTGCTGCCACCCGAATGCACTTATGACTCTCCAGGAGTACCTGACAGACTATGCTTCTCCCGAGACAAAGGCTGTCGGCGAAGCTCTTATCGCAAGAGAGATACAGAACGTTCCCGACGAAAAGCGCCGTGCAAGAGCAATCGAATATCTCAGCGAGATAAAGAACGACGGAAAGCGCGATTTCAGATTCTGATACAGAGCGGAGCATATGCTCCGCTTTTCTTTTATAATAGTGGAGCGCGAAAGTCAAAACTCGGTATTTGAGCTAAAAGGTTGACAAAACCTGTCCGTTGTGCTAATATATTAAAGAAAAAGCAGCGCATATACGCGCAACATTACGGGAGGTTGAATATTTTGTACGAACTTATGGCTCTTATGGACGCAGCAGCAGCTACCGGTGATGATTTCCCGGCAAAGAAGCTCATTTCAATAGCTGTTATAGCTATCGGTGTAATGGTCCTTCTCGGCGTTATCTCAGTCGCATTAGGCAAGAAAGATGACGATGACGAAGAAGACGGACAGAATGGTTCTCAGGAGAATAACAGTAAAAAGTAATAATTCAGGCTATGTCCCTCTGCATATACTGTTTAAAACAGTTGTGCAGAGGTGATTTTTTGTGATAAGCAGTCTTGAAGAGCTGCGCCGTAAAGAGGTCATCGACATAGCGAACGGTGACAGGCTCGGGTACATAGACGATGTGCGGATAGACCTTGCAAGCTCGCAGGTTACGGAACTTGTGATATACGGCAGAACGCGCGTGCTCGGGATATTCGGGAAAGAGGACGATGTCGTCATACCGTGCGGCGATATAAAGGTAGTCGGCAGTGACGTTGTGCTGATAAGGCGGAGTGTAACGCCCGAACTGTCAGCTGCGACAAAAAAACACGGTGACGATTTGTAAAGTCTGTTGGAATGCACAATGGATAAACTCTTGCAATCACAGGAGAAATATGCTATAATATTAAGGCAATTCGCACGCTGGGTTTTTACGGATCGGTGCGCTGAGCGTTCAGCGTTGTCCGTGAGCTAAGTCCGGCGGAGGATAATTTAACCAATTTAAGGAGGACTACACAATGGGAGTAGTATCAATGAAGCAGCTTCTTGAGGCTGGCGTACACTTTGGTCACCAGACAAGAAGATGGAACCCGAAAATGGCACCGTACATTTTCACAGAAAGAAACGGCATTTACATCATCGACCTTCAGAAGACAGTCAAGAAGCTCGAAGAGGCTTACATGTTCGTTCGCGACATCGCAGCTCAGGGCGGCGAAGTTCTCTTTGTAGGTACAAAGAAGCAGGCTGGCGATTCTGTTAAGGAAGAGGCTACAAGAGCCGGCGCACACTATGTAAACGCAAGATGGCTCGGCGGTATGCTCACAAACTTCAAGACAATCCAGACAAGAATCAGAAGACTTGAGCAGCTCCACACTATGGAAGAAGACGGCACATTTGCTCTTCTCCCCAAGAAGGAAGTTGTTAAGCTCAACCTTGAGATAGAGAAGCTCGAAAAGTTCCTCGGCGGTATCAAGAACATGAAGAAGCTCCCCGCTGCACTCTTCATCGTTGACCCCCGCAAGGAAAAGATCGCTGTTGCTGAGGCTAAGAAGCTCAACATCCCGATCGTTGCAATCGTTGACACAAACTGCGATCCTGACGAAGTTGATTACGTTATCCCCGGTAACGATGACGCTATCAGAGCTGTAAAGCTCATCGCTGGCACAATCGCTAACGCTGTTATCGAAGGCAGACAGGGCGGCGACGCTGAGACTCAGGAGGCTCCTGCAGAGGAAACTGCTGAGGCAGACGCTGAATAATCAAGAACAATATTCGTAGGGGGCTGGCGTCCCCGACAGCCCGTTAATTTAAGTTAGGGACGTCGAGGACGTCGTCCCCTACAATGATTTATACGAAAAAATATTATTTAGGAGGTAATTACAATGGGAAAGGTTTCCGTTGCAGAAATAAAAGAACTTATGAAGTCCACAGGCGTTGGTATGATGGACTGTAAGAAGGCTCTCGAGGCTAACGATGGCGATATGGACAAGGCTATCGAGTTCCTCAGAGAAAAAGGTCTCGCTACACAGGCTAAGAAGAGCGGCAGAGCTGCTGCTGAGGGCGTTGTAACAGCTGTTGTAAACGGCAATGTCGGCGTTCTCCTCGAAGTAAACACAGAGACTGACTTCGCTGCTAACACAGACGATATCAGAAATTTCGTTGCAAACGTTGCTAATACAATCATTGAGAAGAATCCTGCTGACGTTGAGGCTCTCAAGGCTGAGACAATCAGCGGCGGTTCCGCAACAGTAGGCGAAGTTCTTACAGAACTTGCTGGCATGAAGATTCGTGAGAACATCGTTATCCGTCGTTTCGTAAGACTCGAGGGTAAGCTTGCTTCCTACATCCACAACGGCGGAAGCATCGGCGTTCTCGTAAAGATGGATACAGATCTCGCTGCTGACCAGGTTGCTGCTATCGGTAAGGATGTAGCAATGCAGTCTGCTGCTCTTAATGCTCCTTACCTCTGCCGTGAGCAGGTTCCTGCTGAGGTTATTGAGAAGGAGAAGGAGATCATGATGGCTCAGATGGCTGAGGATCCTAAGATGGCTTCCAAGCCCGAGCAGGTTCGTGCAAAGATCGTTGAGGGCAAGGTAGGCAAGTACTACAGCGAAAACTGCCTCCTCGAGCAGGCATTCGTAAAGGACGACAAGCTCTCAGTTCAGGGCTATGTTGATGCTGAGGCTAAGAAGCTCGGCGGCGCTATCAAGGTAACAGACGTTATCCGTTACGAGCGCGGCGAAGGCGTTGAGAAGAAGGAAGACAACCTCGCTGACGAAGTTGCTAAGATGATCAAGTAATTTATCATAACGGCTCCCATTCGTGGGAGCTGTTTTTATTTTTGTAACAATTTGTTCAAATTAGACTGCGGCTTTTGTAAAATATCTACAAAAGCCGCTTTGTATATTTCACAGATATTACACTTGCAGGAGCAGTAAAAATATGGTATAATTACAACAATGGGGTGCAGGTATCCCCTTAAACTTTTCAATGAGGTAACCTTATGAATAAAAACACGGAAAAATTAGTAGCTTCTATCGGAAAAGTAATCGTTGGTAAGGACGATACAGTTATAAAGCTTATTGCTGCTCTTCTATGTGACGGACATGTTCTTCTGGAGGATGTTCCGGGTGTCGGAAAGACTCAGCTCATTACCGCGCTTTCTCGTTCTATCGGCGGAAAATTCAACCGTATCCAGCTTACACCGGATGTTATGCCGTCAGATATCGTAGGCTTTACGATGTATATGCAGAAGACAGGCGAGTTTGAATACCGTGAGGGCGTGCTTATCTGCAACTTCCTGCTTGCCGATGAGATCAACCGTGCTTCGCCGAAGATACAGTCGGCACTTCTTGAAGCTATGGAGGAGAGACAGATAAGTCTCGACGGTGAGACTCACGTTCTTCCGAAACCGTTCCTCGTTATGGCTACCCAGAACCCTGTTGAGACTTATGGTACCTTCCATCTGCCGGAAGCACAGATGGACCGTTTCTTTATGAAACTCTCTATGGGTTATCCTACTTTTGAGGAAGAAACAAAGATCCTCGAGCGTACAGAGATGTACAATCCTATCAGAAATATCGAAGCTCCTGCCATATCTACGGATGATGTCATAGCTATGCAGGAGGACGTAAAGAATATCCGCGTTACCGATCAGGTAAAGGAATACATCGTAAGACTTGTGGCTTCAACCCGTCAGGACAGAAATACCGTTCTCGGAATCAGTCCACGCGGAAGTATAGCTCTTTACAAGGCTGCAAAGGCTTTCGCATATATCTACGACAGGGAGTATGTTACTCCCGATGACGTTAAGAATGTCGCAGTATCTGTCCTTGCACACAGGATCATTATGTCACCGCAGGGAAAGAGTATGTTCGGCAGCAATGAGGAGTATATCACAAATCTGCTCAAGACCTGCGATGTTCCGGCTATGAGATGATGAAGAAATTAATACAGACTATACTGAGCGTTCTTGCAGTTGCCCTTGTAGTATTCGTATATACGACCAGCTTTGACGGCGAGATGGGCATGATACTGGCTGCATTCCTGGTGTTTGCACCTGTTGTATCGCTGGTATTTGCCGTTCACGGCAGGAACAGGCTGAATATAAAGGTGAGCTGCGACGCGTATGTGAATAAAGGCAGTGACCTTAAAGTGCGTGTAATCGTTGAAAGAGAAGGACGCCTTCCGCTTCCGATAATTGAGATCGTGCCGTATGCTTCAGAGGTATTCGATGATGCCGGAAAGACTTACCGTCTTTCGATGTTCTCGGACGAAAGAGCTGAGTTCACGTTCTCTGTAAGGGCTAAAACAGGCGGCAACGGAAGCATTGAGGTAAAGGCTGCGTACTCCTGCGGATTTCTCGGTTTTATCAGGTTCAAACTGAAAAAAGGCCTGCCGGAAGCAGTTTCTGTCGGAGTAGTTCCGCAGATCCCGGAGATAAAGGCTTCGTCACAGCTTTTCAGGAGCATAGCAGATATTGTTATGACTACTGATGACGATGAAGACAATGACACTTCGATGCTGTTTTCGGCAAATACAGCTCCGGGCTGTGAGCACAGAGAGTACGTTCAGGGCGATCCGCTCAAACGTATCAACTGGAAGCTCTCCTCAAAGCGCGACAAGCTGATGGTAAGGCTCGACGAAGCTGCTTCGGCAGTTCAGCCGCTGATTGTCCTCGATCTTTACAGGAAAAAGGAAGCAGATCCGGCGTATGCTGTAATTACCGAGGAGAAGATACTTAGTGCTGTTTTCGGACTCATCGGAGTCCTTGTTAAGCAGGGGATAGCCTGCACATTTATGTATTACGCAAGCGACGGTTCTATCACCGTTGAGACAGTTGACAATCCTGATTACCCGGCACAGCTCCTGCTGAAAGTGCTTGCCGTAAAGGTCAAAGAGGCAAGAAGGATCGAGATCGCTCCTGACAGCAGTTCTGCGTGCGCGTGCCTTATAGCTACTACTGATGCCGGCGCTGAGCTTGCTGCGATAACTGAAAAGCTTGACAAGGAGTGCTCAAGCATCCTCGGAGTAAGTGCTGAGAGTACGAACCTCACGGGACTGCCGATGTGGTATCTCGATGAGGACGAATCTTTTAAAATGGTATAAAATATGCAGAAAAATGAAAAAACGCTGACACCCGCAGCTCAGTTCCTGATAAGAACTATGCTCGATCCGATACTGCTGTATACTACGCTGATAATGTCGGTGCTCATGTACCACTATTATGACAAGTCAATGCTGCAGTTTGTGGTCGCATCGTACGTGGTAACGTATGTACTGTTCAGGCTGTTCGATTTTATGAACAAGCGGAAACTGATCGGCGGAGTGCTTTATCTCTTCGCAGGATACTTGTTTTATCTTGCGGCGGTGCATTTCGGACGGCGCGGCTGGGACTACTATGAAGAGGTCCTCAAGACAAAGAACATAAGCTACGGACTGTGGTTTATCACGCCTCAGCTTGCCCTTGACTACAATATCTGGTATTCGTGGCTGACGTTCGCGCTGTTCAGCTTTTTTATGGCTTCGGTCATATACTACTTCACGCGGATAAGATACCGTATATTCATGGGATTTCTCATATTTATAATCCCATTTCTCATTTACGGTAAGGAATACGAGAAGATGCCGGTCATTTTCATAATCATGCTTGCGGCGAGCTACATAGCAGTAATGGTATACTGCCGTCAGCTTCATCACACAGGCAGCGTTGTGATAGTGAAGCAGAGGGACATCCTCACTTCGTCCGGCGTGTTCCTTGTAATAATGACGATAGTCGCTTCTATCATGCCTAAGCCGGTAGTCAAAGAAAACCGTGAGGCAATAGAAAACTTCATCGCTGCCGAGCGTTTTACCGACAGACTCGTTGCTTCACTCAGCGGTTTCAGAGGAAGCACAAACGGAAGCCAGTTCAGAAACATCAGCAGTGATACGCTGCTTTATGTGGCAGATGCAACGGAAGGTCTTAGGTTCAAGACAAGGACGTTTTCCGAGTATGATTATGACTTTGATTCCTGGAGTGCATACAAGCGCGATTCGGAGACTACACTCGAAAATCAGCGTCTCCCGTTGGATATTGCAGAAACAGGCGCAACAGTTGACGCGATACTGTATGTTGCTTCGCTCGACAGCAGTTTTGCGAAGAAGTACGGGCTTGAAAAGTACGCAGGCAAGGAGCTTGAAAAGCCTGAGGTCAGGGAATTAGGTCTTATATCTGTATTCGAGACAGGTGACCGTGTTCCTGTTCCGCAGTTTGCTCAGACATTTACTGCGGCGTCTCATGAGGGAAAATATTCGTATATCCCGACGGGCGTGGTCGCTGCCGACGATTCTATCAAATACGAAGACGGCTTCAGATTTGAGTACAGTGCAGACACTTACTTTACGAATCCCGAGAACAAGGCTGTTATCGATATTCTGGACAAGACGGATTACAAGGAACTTCTTTCTGAGGCGATCGTTATCCTTGAAGACAATATGTTTGAGGATGACGATGATGCTACTTACAGTAAGTGTTCAGCGTGCCGCCGGAGACTTAAAAATGAGCGTTCAGAGTATGACAGCGCAGAAGAATATGAGCTTGATTATGACAAAAAAGTCAAGATAAAAGAGCTTGCTGATGAAATAACAAAGGGCAAGACTACAGACTACGATAAGGCGAAAGCGCTTGAGATGTATTTCTTTAACAATGACTATATCTATGACCTCAGCTATGTGAAGACTGAGGGAGAGAATGTCGAGAATTTCCTGTTCGTTACACACCGCGGAGTCTGCTATGAATATGCTACCGCTATGGTAATGCTTGCAAGAGCTTCCGGCATCCCTGCGAGATTCTGCGAAGGCTACAATATGCAGAACAGGCAGAATTCCGGTAAATATAAGGGACAGTACGCTATCACAGCAAAGGATTCGCATGGTTATCCTGAACTCTACATCAAGGGCTTCGGCTGGGTATCATTTGAGCCTACCATAACATCAGGCGAGATACAGGAAGAAGTAGAAAGAGGAAACGCAACTCATAAGCTTTCAACGGCTGGTATCGTGATACTTGTTATCGCTCTTTTCGCTCTGCTGATCTATATCTGCTCACCGTACATCATTGACCGTGTATTTTTACGTGTGAACCGCAAGCGCAGACCTTCTGAAGCAGCTATCGCGGTAATGAGAAGGATATGCCGCTTGTACGGACTCGGAAAAGTGTGCACGGCAGGCGAAGTCACGGCAGCTGTTATGGAACGCTGCGGAGTCGATATATCAACGACTGCTGCTCTGTTCGATGCGGCGGCTTACGGCGGTGTGGAACTCAATGATAATGCCCGCGAAAAGGTACTGGCAGATTATACTGCCGCTTACCAGGCTCTTATAGAGCTAAAAAAGAAACAGAGGAAGATATTTAGAACTAAGTCGTGAGGAGGTTAGTCATTATGCATTCAAAAACTAACAGAAGCATCATTAGCGTTATAATAGCTGCTTTTATGATGCTTTCTGCTGTGATGTTTTCTTACAGACCTAATCATGAATCCTATGCCAAGGAGGATTACACCAAATGGAAGCAGACGGATCCGAGATGGTCTTCGAGCGACATGGGCGGTGAAACACTTGGCTCTTCCGGATGCCTTATAACATCGCTTGCGATGATGGCTATGCATTCCGGCTCGATCGATTCTGCTGCTGCAAAGAACATGGGTATAAGCAGTGCAGATCAGTTTGATCCCGGCGTGCTGTGCAGGGCATACCGTGAGCGCAATGGTCTGTTATACGGATGTATAGCTAACTGGAATATGATAAATGACATCATACCTACGGTCACGTTTGTAAGAGATTCACATCTCACAAGCACGACAAGAAGCGGCATAGTGTCTGAGGTGAAATCGTTCCTCGACAGCGGTATGCACGTTATACTCAATGTCAACGGCTATCACTGGGTGTACATATATGCTGCAAACGGTAACGATCTGTACATGATGGATCCTGCACCGTATAAATCAGCTTCTGTGTTCAATGAATACGGCGTTTACGGCAACAATGAGTACTGGGTGCTCAAGGGCGCAAAGACTCCTGCCAAGTCAGGCGGACTGCTAGTTGATGCCGTGAAGAAGGATATAGCTCCAAGACAGACAACTGCTGCAACTACGACTACACAGAAGACAACAACAACTACTACCACAACCAATACAACAACTACAACAACTACAACCACTACCACCACTACCACCACTGTCACTACAACGGCTGCTACAACTGCTACCGGTACTGCTATTGATCCGGTCGAGTACAGCTATAACGGTGATTCGGAGGTGCCTGTATATGACTCGGTCAAGGATAAGCCGTCGGATTACTCGCTAAACAGCGGAGAAAGTGTATTTATTTACGCTGTATATAACGAATACGGAAGAATAGCCACTTCGGACGGTAAGGGACTCGGCTGGGTGGATATCAGCGAACTGACTCCGGTCAGTCCGGATACATCGCGTCTGAAAGGTGACATTGACGGTAACGGTACAGTTGACAAGTATGATCTTGCTCTGCTCAATGAGTATTTAAAAAAGAGGTCAGAGCTCCCGGACGGTATCTCTTCGCTTCGTACCAGCGAGCTGAAAGCTGCTGATGTGAACGGTGACGATACAGTTGACAGCGGAGACGTAACAGAATTATTAAAATTGCTATTTCCCAAGGAGTAAACTTAAATGGAATGGACTGAAGTTAATATCTACACAGCAACAGCCGGCATCGAGCTTCTCTGCTCACGCCTCACAGACATCGGCATAAAGGGTTTTGCCATACAGGACGCGGAGGATTTCAACGAGTTCCTTGAAAACAAGAACGGTCAGTGGGATTACATTGATGACGATCTTATGGGACTCTCACATTGTGAGACCTGCGTAACAGTATATCTGCCCTCAAATTCGCAGGGCGCTGATATGCTTTCTGCTATCAGAGCAATGCTCGCTGAAATGAAATCAGCCGATACAAATTGTGAATACGGCAGACTCGAAGCTGAGCTCTCGAGCATACGTGAGGAGGACTGGGCAAATAACTGGAAACAGTATTTCAAGCCTCTTAAAGTCGGCGAGAAGCTCGTTATCAAGCCTTCATGGGAGGAATACTCCGGTGATGACGGCAGACTGATACTTGAGATAGATCCGGCATCGAGCTTCGGTACAGGTCAGCACCATACAACGAGACTTTGTCTTGAACTGCTTGAAAAGAGTCTTAACAAGGGCGACAAGCTCCTTGATATGGGCTGCGGAAGCGGTATCCTTTCGATTGGTGCTATGCTTCTCGGAGCAGGAAGTGCTGTGGCTGTTGATATTGACGAGAATGCAGCTGCTACTGCTGCTGAGAATGCAGAGAAGAACAATATAGATCCTGCACTCTACAAGACATACTACGGAAATGTCCTCAGCGATGAAAAGCTTGCCGTTGAGATCAAGGATACATATGACATAATCACAGCGAATATAGTTGCCGATGTACTCATAGCTATGAAGGACTTCTTTGCCGAATGTCTGAAGGACGGCGGTATCCTCATAGTTTCCGGTATCATAGAGGAGCGCATGGATGAGGTAGTATCTGCGCTTGAATCAGCAGGTTTCAGCTCACCGGAGGCAAATGTCAAGGAAGGCTGGGCTGCCGTAAGACTTGTAAAATAAAGAAAAAGATGCTGTTTTAACGGTATGCACAGGACTGCAGCAAATTTTTTTGAAGTATTTGTTGCAATTTACAAAAAACTGTGGTATAATGTATATACTGTTTGTTTCGGCTGTAATATTTGCCGACGTGTTAAAATTATAATTAAGGAGTTTGATCTAAGTGGCATTTTTTAAGAAAAAAGATAATAAGCCTGCTGAGCAGGAAGAAGTAAATACAGGAGAGGGACTCAAGCAGCTCGTGCTTGAAAAGCTTAACGAAAAACTCAAGGGAACACTTTACGATGACTGTATCATCATGCCCAAGGGCTTTACTATCGATGTTCAGATAGGAAGAACTGAGGAGAAGGACGACCTCAAGCTCGCGCAGGTAATATTCGTTGTCAAGAACGACGACTTCGATGAGCCGCTTATCGATCCTGTTGACGCACAGGGAAGATTTGACGAGGAAACTGCTCAGATGGCTGCTGATATATTCTTTGCAGGCGTATGGCATCCTATCGATATGTCTATTACAAAGAAGCACCCAATCCACTTCTCTGTTGATTTCCTCAGACAGCACTATGACTTCGATATGTACTGCCAGTCAGTAGTACGTATCGGCGTTAAGGATAAGGAGCCTGTTATGCTTATGGCTCTTATCAAGGACGAGATAGCTAAGTACCTCGGTTCCAAAAAGTACTACTGGATAAGAGTATACCTCGCAAGATTCAACGGCAAAAGAATGATAGAGGTTCGTGTAAACGGTTCTGTATGCTCCGAGCTCAACAAGTACTTCGAGGCATATGTTGATTCCTGGGATAAGTCTGAAAACTTCATCTGTGAGAAGCAGTATGCTATCTTTGTACAGCGTGAAGACGATCAGTGTCCTTTCAAAAAGGATACAGTTATGGAAGCTGCCAAGGAAGCTATCACAAGAATGGTAAAGATAAACAGCCGTGAGGATTACGAAGCTATGTCTGCCAAGGTCGAGGAGATCACAGGCGATAAGGGCCTTGCTGCTGAGATCAGAATATTCATTCCTGAGATATTCGCAAAGCTCACTCTCGGTTTCAGAGAAGGCGACAGCCTCTTCCTTATGGAGGGTGAGGGCGAAGATACAACTCAGATAGAGTTCAAGAAGTCACAGCTCCGTTCGTATTTCTATCTCCAGCAGGCAGTTCTTGAGTATTTCAACTCAAAGCCGCCCCAGGAGGATGTTACAAGGATCGTTACTAACAGCGTTGCTTTCCGTGAATTGACAAAAGCTGTAAATCAGGCTAAGGAGAATGGTCAGGAGATCAAGCCTGCCGACCTCTTTGTTCCCGGTACTTCCTATAAGATAAACGTTCCTGATTATAAGGTATGGTAAAATGATAAGAGCCTGAGCGTCATGCTCAGGCTTTTGTTTATGAGTATTTCTTTATAATATCGTTCGGGACCTCTGCTAGATGTTCTTTATCATTGTTCCAGATAAGCTGATGAACGTAATACTCTTTTAAATGCTCTGCAAGAGTTTCGGGAGTATAGAAATTATTTGGGATAGTCATTCGCATAAATCCGTTCCATTCGTAGCCGATATCTGCTGGCTCAAAATAGAGATTAAAGTCTCTGTCCCATAGTCCGTGAGCCGACTTAGCTGTGATTCTGTGATTTGTAATACTTATCTTGTCAGCACAGTTACAGGCGAATTCTGCAAGCTCATCGAGTTCGTAATAGCTGTTGAAGTAGAGGATGTGCTCTCCTTTTTCGTTTATTTCAAACCTGTGTCCGTCTTCGCTGAATATCTCAAATAGCTCAGGGTGCGCATTGTAATATGCAGGTATATAGTATTCATAGGCTGTATAAGTTTTTCTGTTCAGGAAATCCCAGTCGCATACAGTATAGTCACATTCGATCTTAAATTTAAAACCGCTTTTGTCTTTGAACCATATATTGCCTTTGTGATCGTCATCGGTATTATCAGACAGAAAATATACCTTTGTATCATACCGCCTTTGTATAATAGTTTCTATTCTATTGATTGACAGAGGTTTATTGTAATTTTTGCATGATGTCAGCGTGATTAGCGGAATAATACAAAGGAATGTCAGGAGATACGAAACAATTTTTTTCAAAGCTATCCCTCCTCGTTTTTTAAAATTATAACATATAAAGTTCAGCTGTGCAATAGGATATTCATTTTTTTACGAAAAATCGTAAAAAACGCTTGACAAACGTACGCTGTTGTGATAAAATATTATTGCCGCTTGTAAACGGGCGTTCAAGCTGTACTCATGTACACCCCGTCGCAGCGAGTTTATTGAAAAGGCAGGTGCCACAATATGTACGCAGTTATTGAAACTGGCGGAAAGCAGTATCAGGTAAACGAGGGAGACATCATCTTCATCGAGAAGCTCGCAGCTGAGGCTGATGAGACAGTTACTTTTGACAAGGTAGTTGCTCTCGGAGCTGACGATGGTATCAAGATCGGTACACCTTATGTTGACGGTGCAGCAGTTTCTGCTAAGGTCATCAAGAACGGCAAGGCTAAGAAGATTACTGTTTTCACTTACAAGCCTAAGAAGGGCGAGAAGAAGAAGCAGGGTCACAGACAGCCTTACACTCAGGTAAAGATCGAATCTATCAAGGCATGATCCGTGCAAGATTCTATGGATCAAAGGGTGCTCTCTCAGGATTTGAACTGAGCGGACACGCAGGTCTTGCTGAAAGCGGCAGTGATGTCGCCTGTGCAGCTGTTTCGTCAGCTGTTCAGCTTACAGTAAATCTGCTCGATGAATTCGGCTGTTCTCCTGAGGTCGAAGTCGGCGACAACATCATAAGATGTAAGGCCGCGGAAGGGGACAAACCTTCACGCTTCCTGTTCCGGCTGAAACAGCACTTAGAGGCTGTACTTGAAGAGTATCCCGACACAATCAATATCACTATTTCGGAGGTGTAAGTATGTTTAAGATCAGTATGCAGTTCTTCGCTCATAAAAAGGGTGTTGGTTCTACTAAGAACGGACGTGACTCTGAGGCTAAGAGACTCGGTGTCAAGAGAGCTGACGGTCAGTTCGTAAAGGCTGGCAATATCCTCGTTCGTCAGAGAGGTACACACATCCATCCCGGTGAGGGCGTAGGTATCGGTTCAGACGATACTTTATTCGCAACTGTAAGCGGTAAGGTAAAGTTCGAGCGCTACGGCCGTGACCGCAAGAAGGTCTCAGTTTACGAGATCGAGCAGTAAGCACGCATTAATGACAATAAATCCCGAGCTCACGCTTGGGATTTTTCTTTAAGAAGTATCAGCAGGAGGTCGGAAAATGTTCGTTGATCAGGCGAAAATAAAAATTAAAGCCGGTGACGGCGGCGACGGAGCTGTATCGTTCCACCGTGAAAAATATGTTGCAGCCGGCGGTCCCGACGGCGGTGACGGCGGAAGAGGCGGAGATGTTGTTTTTCAGGTCGATGACAATTTCTCGACTCTTATTGATTTCAGATATAAGAGAAAGTATGTTGCTGAAAGAGGTCAGAACGGTGCCGGAAGAAACTGTACCGGTAAGAGCGCTCCTCCGCTGATCGTCAAGGTACCGCGCGGAACTATTGTACGTGACGCTGCAACAGGCAGAATAATGGCAGATATGTCAACTGATGAGCCTAAAGTCATAGCAAGAGGCGGTCAGGGCGGCAAGGGCAATGTTCACTTTGCTACCTCTACAAGACAGATACCGCGTTTCGCAAAGCCGGGTTACCCTGGAGAAGCTTTTGAGGTAACTCTTGAGCTCAAGCTCCTCGCAGACGTAGGCCTTGTAGGTTATCCTAATGTCGGAAAATCTACTCTCATATCAGTTGTCAGCGCAGCTAAGCCAAAGATAGCAAACTATCACTTCACGACTCTTACTCCCGTGCTCGGAGTTGTAAGAGTTGACGAGGAGAAATCCTTCGTTATGGCGGATATTCCCGGACTTATCGAGGGCGCAGGCGAAGGTGTCGGACTCGGTCATGAGTTCCTGAGACACGTTGAACGCTGCCGTCTTATCGTTCATGTAGTGGACGTTTCGGGCGTTGAAGGCCGCGATCCGAGAGAGGATTTCGAGGTCATAAATCGCGAGCTCGCCACATTTAACGAGGAACTTGCACAGCGTCCGCAGATCGTGGCTGCAAACAAGTCGGATATGGCTACCGAGGAGCAGATAGAAACGTTCCGCAGCTATATAGAGGCAAGGGGACTGCCCTTCTTCTGTATCTCTGCTGCAACTACACAGGGGACTTCTGACCTTATATGGAAGGTCTCGGAGGTACTCGACACACTTCCTCCCATTAAGGAGTATGAAGCAGAGCCTATCCCGCAGGAAGAGCTCGATGATATGCTCGGAGTCGGAAAGAAATTCGAGATCACAGTGGAGGACGGAGTTTACTATGTCGAAGCTCCGTGGATACAGCCTATTATGCGTACTGTTGATCCCGATGACTATTCATCGCTCCAGTATTTCCAGAGAGTGCTCATAAACTGCGGTATCATTGCAAAGCTCGAAGAAATGGGCGTCCAGGAGGGCGACACTGTAAACCTCGAAGGCTTCGAGTTCGACTTCGTATATTGATATGGACAGAAAGTATTTATCAGAGCGCGAGGCAAATTGTTACAGTCCGCTCACGCTTGCCTTTCTCGGCGACAGCGTCTACGATACGCTTGTTAGGGAGTATCTTTTGAGACAGGCTAATATGCCGGTAGCAAAGCTTCATTCCGCAAAGGTAAAGCTGGTATGTGCGGAATTTCAGTCAGATGCCTATGAAACTATTTCGGAAGTTCTGAGCGAACGCGAACTCGGTGTACTCAAACGCGGCAGAAACGCTACCGGAAACACAGTTCCAAAGCACGCTGCGGCAGTTCAGTATCGACGTGCAACAGCGGTCGAGGCACTGTTCGGTTTTCTTTTCCTTACCGGACAGCAGGAGCGTATCAGAGAACTCTTTGACATGATTATGGCGCAGGAGGGTAATGATAATGGCTAAGGTCATTATGACCTGCGGAAAACTGTGCAGCGGCAAGTCCACATATGCACGCAGTCTCGCCGACGAAACCGGTGCTGTGATACTTTCGGTGGACGAGATAACGCTCGCAGTATTTAGAAATGAAGCCGGCGATATGCTGGATGAATACGTCCGCCGCATACAGGACTACTTATACGGAAAGTCACTGGAAATAGCTGCGGCAGGTACGGATGTTATACTCGACTGGGGCTTCTGGACAAGATCCGAGAGAGAATATGCAAGAAGTTTTTACAGGCAGCACGGTATCAGCTGTGAACTGCATTACCTCGATATAACCGATGAACTATGGAAGCAGCGTATAGCTGAGAGAAATGAATCGGTGAAAAACGGAAAAGTCAGCGCTTATTTCGTTGACAAAGGTCTCGAGGAAAAGTTTACAGGGATATTTCAGCCGCCTGATGAAAGTGAAATAGATAAACGAATAATAATCAGATAGGAGTGTTAAACAATGTCAGGTCATTCAAAATGGAATAATATCAAGCGTAAGAAGGAAGCAACCGATGCTGTAAAGGGTAAGATCTTCACAAAGATCGGCCGTGAGATCACAGTCGTTGTACGTGAGGGCGGTCCTGATCCGAACAACAACAGCAAGCTCCGTGATCTTATCGCTAAGGCTAAGGCTAACAACGTACCCAACGATAATATCGAGAGAGTTATCAAGAAGGCTGCCGGCGGTGAGGACAAGAACAACTATGAGAACATCACATATGAGGGATACGGTCCTAACGGCGTTGCTGTTATCGTAGAGTGCCTTACAGACAACAGAAACAGAACAGCCGGTGAAGTTCGTCACTACTTCGATAAGTTCGGCGGCAACCTTGGCACTATCGGCTGTGTATCCTTTATGTTCAGTCAGAAGGGCATCGTTGTTCTCGAGAACACAGGTCTTGACGAAGACGCTGTAATGGACGATGTATTTGAGTTAGGCGGCGATGATTTCGACATCAACGAGGAGACAGTAGAGATCGAGTGCGCTCCCGAGAACGTTCACGCTCTCCGCGAGGGACTCACAAGCAAGGGCTACAAGGTTCTTTCTGCTGAGACTGAGATGATCCCTGCAAACTATACTACCCTCACAGACGAGGAGCACATCAAGAAGATGAATCTCCTCCTTGAACACCTTGAGGATAATGACGACGTTCAGAACGTTTACCACAACTGGGAAATGCCTGAAGAAGAATGATAACTGTGCGGAGGATGTATGTTATGCGTCCTCCGCTGTTTTATGGAGAAAATTATGGCAGTTGAAATCAAGAAAGTCAAGTATCTTCCCGAGCTGAGAAAAGTCGCTGAGCTTGCTGACGAGATATGGCATGAGTATTTTCCGTGTATTATCACAGAGGCTCAGATAGACTATATGGTGGAGAAGTTCCAGTCGCTCGATGCGATGTGCAGGCAGGTCGAGGAACAGGGGTATGAATATCTTGCTGTATACGATGATGAAGACCTGTGCGGTTATATTGGAATAAAACCTGAGAAAGACGATAGGCTCTTCCTTAGCAAGCTATATCTGAGAAGTGATAAGCGCGGAAAGGGGATCGCTTCGTTAATGCTTGACAGAGTTGCCGAAGAAGCTGAAGCACTTGGCAAAAACTCTGTCTACCTCACTGTGAACAAGCACAACGACCAGGCGATAGCTGTTTACGAAAAGCGCGGATTTGAAGTCTCTGAACTTGTTGTTACCGACATTGGCAGCGGCTTCGTTATGGATGATTTTGTTATGACTCTAAAACTCGAATAACTTGACCACAGACTTTATATAATGTATAATATAAAGCTGAGGTGTTTTTATGGGAATAACAGAATTACTGCTTCTGTCCGTAGGTCTGGCTATGGACGCATTTTCGGTCTCTGTCTGTAAGGGACTGAGTATGAAGCGGCTTGATTATAAAGGAGCTTTTGTAACAGCTCTGTTTTTTGGTGTATTCCAGGCCGGAATGCCACTTATAGGCTACTTTCTCGGCAGTCGGTTTGCAGAGTATATAACATCTGTAAGTCATTGGGTAGCATTCGGACTTCTGGGTATAATCGGCGGAAAGATGATATTTGAAGCTCTTACTGAAGATGATGATGAAGCCGAGAGTGAATATCGGCTGAAAATAGGTGAACTTTTCGTATTGGCGATTGCAACGAGCATCGATGCTCTTGCGGTCGGTATTGTATTTGCGGCTGAGGAAGTAAATCTATTCTTCTCTGTGACTTCAATCGGTGTTGTTACATTTGCACTTTCGCTTGCGGGAGTTGTTATCGGAAAGAGATTCGGCAGCAAATATGAGAACAAGGCGGAGATAGCAGGCGGTGTTATCCTGATACTTATAGGAACAAAGCTGCTGCTTGAAGGACTTGGCATTATATAAAAAAGAAGGACGGCTTTGAGCCGTCCTTTGCTTTTTTATTCGCGGAATGAATCTATAAGTCCGAGTTTGAATTTTTGAATTAGAAGTGCATCGGCATTGGTAAGACCTTTCTTACCGTCAACGTCAGCGTTTACTTCTCCCATTTCGGAAATGCTGTAATCGGACTTGCCTTGTGCGTATTTGTCAGGGTTGGTTGCGACCTGCATAACGAGAACTGCGTCTGCAATATTTACATTACCGTCGCAGTTAGCATCGCCGGCTTTGTAGAACCACGGCTGGATGTAAACGTCGATGTACTGATAAGGTTCGCTTTCGGTAAATTTGATCGGGAGCTTTGATCTGGGACTGATTGCTTCACCCTTTGAATTGCAGATTATCGTGTAAGTAGCAGTCTTATCAAGATCATAAGCGTCATAGATATAATTGTCTGTCATATTGATATTGTCAACAATTGTACCTGGTGTTCCGTCTTTGTTCATCTTTACGAGACTTACTGTAACGCTCTTCATCGGGTAGCCGGTAAGTTCATCGAAAAATCTTACCCTGAGGTCGGGGCGCTTTGTGAGGAAGACCTTTACGCTGAGATTTTTGTTGTAATCGTTACCCTCGATCTTGACATCATTGTCGTTGGCCTCATAAGGAGACTGATAGTCAGTTCTGAAGTCTGAAAGATAGAGTCTTGACGCTCCTAATGCTTCTTTAAAGCTTATGATGCCAGGCTGGTCCTTGGTAGGTGTGCAGCTTACTACCGGTCCGGTATATATTGTAACTTCGCCCTGAACATATTCCTGATTGAATACACAACTGATCTCCTCGCCGTAAACAGGCTCGCCAGACTCCTTGTCGAATGCTTCTACGGAGTAGTAATAATTATCAGGAATTGTTGTTGAGACATCATCATAGAAGGTTGAGCAGTTATCTGTAACACAGGTCTCCTCTGTTGTAGTAGTTGATTCAAAAGCAGTTGTAGTTGTGGTGGTCGTAGTAGCAACAGTAGTAGTTGTAGTTACTTCGCCGTTGTCCTTTGACCATACAGCTGTGAAAGCATAGCCAAGTCCGGGCATAACACCTTCGATAAAGTACTCGTCACCAGGCTGATAAACTACATTGTTGAATTTCCAGCCGTCGAACTTATATCCGCTCTTAACAGCGGTGCATTCAGGAAGAATGATAGTAGTATCAGTAGTACCCTTTATTCTCTGGATGTCGGCTGAGCCTGTGCCGGGATTGAATACTATATTGTAGGTTATCGGTGTCCATACGGCTGTCATGTCTATGTCTACGCCGGGAACAGTAAAAGTCTGCTCGGGAAGATATACCTGATTGTCAAGACTGCAAAGCCAGCCTGTGATCTTGAAGCCGTTTCTGGAGAAGCGGTCACTCTTCTGAAGCTCGATGCTGCCGCCTTCAAGCTTCTCGAAGTCTGCCTTTTTAGCACCGTTTACACGGTCAACGTCGCCTACAACGTAGTTGATGATGACGTATTTTTTCCAGATAGGTGTGAATTCAACATCATGATCAGGCATAATGATGTATTCGCCGTGATAGAACTCGGTTCCGTCTTCGAGATACCAGCCTTTCTGATAGTAGCCCTCACGTTCACAGCTCATAGTCGATACCTTGACTATTTTGCCCGGAGGAGCATAGAAAGAAGAAGGCTTTTCGCCCTTTCCGAGTAACTTTCCGTCTATCTCTACTGTATAATTGAGTTTGTAGGAATCATCATAGTCTTCAAAACAGAATACCGGTTTGAGAACAGCGTCTTCTTCGGGAAGCTGTATTACCATACCTGGCTGATAACCCTTTACACCGTCGAAAGTCCAGCCTTCAAAGCTGTAGCCGGCTTTTTCGAGTTTCTGCTCAGGAAGAGTGTATGATGAGCCTGGTTTGTCTGTAAAACCGTCAATGCCTTCGGGGATGTTTCCTTCTTCATCCGGTGCAAGAGCGATGCCCTCGCCGGAACAGTCGAAGGTTACTGTTACTTCTTTGGGCTCAGTTGATTCGTCTGCTGCATTTGCGGGGGCAACTGTGAAAGAACACAGAGCGATAGCTGCTGTGAGCAGAGAAGAAACAGCCCTTTGGGTGAATTGTTTCATTTTTCCCTCCCATCGGTGCGCAAGCACCTGTCTTTGTTCCGCTTCAGCGGAAACAGTTTTTTGATTGGTCGTAAACATAGCCGATCGAAGACAGTTTGCTTTCTATAGTCTGTCTGGAGACACAAAGGCTCTTGCAGAGTTCGTCAAGGTCAGAAAAATCGTCTCTGAGCTTGGTGTTTATGTAACTCAGAAGAATTGCAGGATCATTAGGGATCATAATGTTAAACCTCCGTGATGAAATGATATGAATACTGTCATGATCGAACCGCAGACGCAGTGCACAACGTCGGCGGATATGTCCATATCCTGCGGTGCAGCGCAGGATCACACTATAAACTAAATATACAATAATAATATATATTTGTCAATGAAATCTGAACAATCTGAAATGTGAATTTTTTGTAAATATGTATTTGAAATTAAAATAGTCTCTGTACAGTATACAGAGACTATAAACTAATATACGTAAGTTATGATTTAATCTTTTGCAGAATTGCTTTGAAGCTTATTTAGCTGTTCAGGGGAGAGCTGAGGGAGCTCGTCCATGTGATCCTGTGCAGTTTTCTTGCGGCGTTCGCTCTCTGCGATGTAAGGATTGTACTTGTCCCAGTTCTTTCCATACATCTCATACTCTGCGAGATGTTCATTAAAATAGGGGAATCCGTCTTGTTCCTCAAGCCAATGATACTGGAAATTGGTTGTAAGTCCAAGTATCGAAAAGAATATGCCTGCAAGACTGAATACTGTATAGACGCCGAAAGACAGCGGTACGCGGTGGAAGAAATCCCAGTCCCTTTTAACAAAGAACAGTATCAGATTGCCTGTGAGCAGCGAGATGTTGAAGATTGCCGATAGGTCGTGCTGGCTGACTGAAATTCTTACTCCGAAGAAAAGTGCGAGGGGAGCAACTATCAGTGAGTCAACGAAGAGCACGAAATAGTTGGGTGACATCAGTTTGTTTGGATCGTCGGTAATTTTTTTTAGCATTAAGTCAGGACTTATGCTTATTAGATTCAGAAAACCGTAGATCAACAGCATAAGGCTGGCTATTATTGAATAGAAGAATATTACCGTATACCGTTTGCGGCACTTCTTCAGCGAGTTCAGATGCTGGGCGTATATGCTTGTGTCATACATTTGTAGTCTGCCTCCTTGTATATCTTTTATAATGATTTTTATTTTATTATAACATAAAGTTTTGGGATAGTCAACGTGATAGTCCTTTTTATTATGTGGAATATCGCTATGCTGTTGCGTTTAAGAAACAAAACAGGAGTTTTGTTAACCGCGGTTAGCCCATTATTGTTAGTGTGCAAAAAGCCTGTATGTGAAAACTGTGCAAATTCGACAAAAATGGTATAGTTATTTAGGTCAAATAAGATATGGAAATTTTCTTTTATATATGCTATAATACATTAAGATATGTGAGATGTAATATACTCACGTTGTCTTGTGTCTTGTCATAAGGCTCATTGTTACATTTTTCACAGCTAAATACAAGGAGGTTCATTTAATGAATTCAGCTAAATCAACTGTTCCCTTCAAGGGTACTCCTGAACAGGAGGCACAGCTTCTCAAGGTAATCGAAGAGAAGAAGAACGATAAGGGCGCACTTATGCCGATTCTCCAGAAGGCTCAGGAGATCTACGGCTATCTTCCCATCGAGGTACAGACAATCATCTCTGACAAAACAGGTATCCCGCTGGAGAAGATCTACGGCGTTGTTACTTTCTACGCTCAGTTCTCGCTCTACCCGAAGGGTGAATATACTATTTCTGTCTGTCTCGGAACTGCTTGCTACGTTAAAGGCTCCGGTGATATTTACAACAAGCTCCAGGAGAAGCTCGGTATCGGCGGCGGCGAATGCACAGCAGACGGTAAGTTCTCACTCGACGCTTGCCGCTGCATAGGCGCTTGCGGTCTTGCTCCCGTTCTCACAGTAAACGAAGATGTTTACGGACGTCTTACTGTTGATGACGTAGAGACGATCCTTGCAAAATACGCTTGATCAAACATAATATCACTTAGGAGGTTAATTTATGAAAACTCTTGAAGAACTCAAGGTTATCAGAGACAGCATGGCTGGTGAGGTAGCTCTCAGAACACACGGCGATGCTTCTTCAAAATATGAAAGACACGTTCTCGTGTGCGGCGGTACAGGCTGTACTTCTTCCGGTTCTCCCAAGATCATTGAGGAACTCGAGAAGGAATTCGCTGAAAAGGGACTCAAAGATAAGGTTCAGATCGTAAAGACCGGTTGTTTCGGTCTCTGCGAGAGAGGTCCTATCATGATCGTTTATCCCGAGGGTTCATTCTACTCACGCGTTAAGGTTGAGGAGATCCCGCGTATCGTTGATGAGCATCTCATTGGCGGCAACCCTGTTAAGGAGTTCCTCTATGAGGAGACTGTAGTTGGTGACGAGATCAAGTCACTTGACGATACATCATTCTATAAGAAACAGCACCGTGTTGCTCTCAGAAACTGCGGCGTTATCAATCCCGAGAACATCAACGAGTACATAGGCAGACAGGGTTATGAGGCTCTCGGTAAGGTCCTCACAACTATGACTCCTGAGGATGTTATCCAGACTATCCTCGATTCCGGTCTCCGCGGAAGAGGCGGCGGCGGATTCCCCACAGGTATGAAGTGGAAGCTCGCAAGAAACATCGTTCCCGATGCAGACATGAAGTATGTATGCTGTAACGCTGACGAGGGTGACCCAGGCGCATTCATGGACCGTTCCGTTCTCGAGGGCGATCCCCACGTTGTACTTGAGGCTATGACTATCGCAGGTTACGCTATCGGCGCTAAGCAGGGTTACATCTACGTTCGTGCAGAGTACCCGATCGCTGTTGAGCGTCTTAATATCGCTATCAAGCAGGCTCGTGAGGCTGGTATGCTCGGTCAGAACATCTTCGGCACTGACTTCAGTTTCGACATCGACCTTCGTCTCGGCGCAGGCGCATTCGTTTGCGGTGAGGAGACTGCTCTTATGACTTCTATCGAGGGCAACCGCGGTGAGCCCCGTCCGAGACCTCCTTTCCCTGCAGAAAAAGGTCTCTTCCAGAAGCCTACTATCCTCAACAATGTTGAGACATACGCTAACATTCCTCAGATCATCCTCAACGGTGCACAATGGTTCGCATCTATGGGTACCGAGAAGTCCAAGGGTACTAAGGTATTCGCTCTCGGCGGTAAGATCAAGAATACTGGTCTCGTAGAAGTTCCTATGGGTACAACTCTCCGTGAAGTTATCGAGGAAATCGGCGGCGGTATCCCGAACGGCAAGAAGTTCAAGGCTGCTCAGACAGGCGGACCTTCCGGCGGATGTATCCCTGCTGACCAGTTCGATATCCCGATCGACTATGATAACCTCATCAGCATCGGTTCAATGATGGGTTCAGGTGGACTTATCGTTATGGACGAGGATAACTGTATGGTTGATATCGCTAAGTTCTTCCTCGAATTTACAGTTGACGAGTCATGCGGTAAGTGTACTCCCTGCCGTATCGGTACAAAGAGAATGTGGGAGATCCTCGACAAGATCACTAAGGGTAAGGGAACTCTTGAGGACCTCGACAAGCTCGAAGAACTCGCTTATCACATCAAGGCTAACTCCCTCTGCGGACTTGGTCAGACAGCTCCTAACCCTGTTCTCTCTACACTCAGATGTTTCAAGGACGAGTACATCGCACACGTTGTTGACAAGAAGTGTCCTGCAGGCGTATGTAAGGATCTTCTCAGCTTTGAGATCATCAAGGACAGCTGTATCGGCTGCGGTATGTGTGCTAAGCAGTGTCCTGCTTCCGCTATCACAAGAACAGACTACATCGCACCCGGCAAGAAGCTCGCTGCAATGGAGATCGACACAAATAAGTGCGTGAAGTGCGGCGCTTGTATCGCAACATGTAAGTTCAAGGCAATCATCAAGAAGTAAGCGGAGGAATAGTAATGGAAAAAATAACTGTTAAAATCAACGGTGTAGAATTAGAAGTACCTAAGGGCACTACTGTTCTTGAGGCTGCTCACATGGCTGGCTTTGAAATTCCTACACTTTGCTATATGAAAGAGATCAACGAGATCGGTGCCTGCCGTATCTGCGTTACTGAGGTAAATGAGGGAAGAGGTTTCCGTCTCGTAGCAGGTTGTGTATACCCCTGTTCAAACAACATGGAGATCCTCACAAGCTCACCCAAGGTTATCTCTTCAAGAAAGAAGACTCTCGAGCTCATTCTTTCCACACATGACAGAAAGTGCCTCTCCTGCGTAAGAAGCGGCAACTGTGAGCTCCAGAAGCTCGCTAAGGACTACGGCGTAGAAGACGCTTCAGTATTCGACGGCGTAAAGAACGAGTATGAGGTAGATAATTCTGCTGCTCATATGTATCGTGACAACAACAAGTGTATCCTCTGCCGCAGATGTACAGCTGTATGTGCTAAGACACAGGGCATCGGTGTAATCGGCGCTAACGAGAGAGGATTCAAGACATATATTGGTTCTGCATTCGATATGGGACTCGGCGAAACAAGCTGTGTATCATGTGGTCAGTGTATCGCAGTATGTCCTGTAGGAGCTCTCTCCGAGAAGGATTATACACAGGAAGTTCTCACAGCTATCGCTGATCCTGAGAAGACAGTTCTCGTTCAGACAGCTCCTGCTGTACGTGCAGGTCTCGGTGAGTGCTTCGGCAATCCTATCGGAACAAATGTTGAAGGCAAGATGGCAGCTGCTCTCAGACGCCTCGGCTTCGACAAGGTATTTGATACAGATTTTGCTGCTGACCTTACTATCATGGAAGAAGCTAACGAGTTCATCGAGCGTGTACAGAACGGCGGCGTTCTCCCGCTCATCACATCTTGCTCACCTGGTTGGGTTAAGTTCTGTGAGCACTATTATCCTGATCTTCTTCCCCACCTTTCATCCTGTAAGTCACCTCAGCAGATGTTCGGCGCAACAGCTAAGACATACTATGCTGAGAAGATGGGACTTGATCCTAAGAACATCGTTATGGTATCCATCATGCCATGTACAGCTAAGAAGTTCGAGATCGGCAGACCTGATCAGAGCGCTGCAGGTGTTCCTGATGTTGACTATGCTCTTACAACTCGTGAGCTTGGCAGAATGATCGAGCGTGCTGGTATCCTCTTCAATTCACTTCCTGATGAGAAGTTTGACGAGCCTCTCGGACTTTCTACTGGTGCTGCAGTTATCTTCGGTGCTACCGGCGGTGTTATGGAGGCTGCTCTCAGAACAGCTTACAACACACTTACAGGCGGTACTCTCATCGATATTCCTGAGGTTCGCGGTACAGACGGAATCAAGGAAGCTACTTACAAGGTTGGCGATCTTGACGTTAATGTTGAAGTTGCAAGCGGACTTGCTAATGCAAGAAAGGTTCTCGACAGCATCAGAGACGGTAGCTGCAAGGCTCAGTTCATCGAGATCATGGCTTGTCCCGGCGGTTGTGTAAACGGCGGCGGTCAGCCTCAGGTTCCTATGGGCGTTAGAAACTTCGTTGACATCAGAGCTGAGAGAGCTAAGGTTCTTTACAACATCGACAAGGATATGCCTCTCCGTCAGTCTCATGAGAATCCGGCTATCAAGAAGATCTATGAGGAATTCTTCGAGAAGCCCGGCAGCCACAAGGCTCATGAGGTTCTCCATACAACTTATGTTGAAAGAAAGGTTAACGAGATATAATCGTTGCAATATGAAAGAAGCGGACTTCGGTCCGCTTCTTTTTTGTCTCTGCGGGAATGCGTTGATTTTAGAGGGGGAATGTGTTATAATAGGTAAAAAGAAAGAGGTGAGAGTGTGAAGATAAACAAGATACGAATAGGCTGCCGCAAGGAGTCTATAAGCGGTGAACTCGGTTCGGGAACGGCATTTTATTTATTCAGATCGCCGGTAACTATTGGAAGCGGTGCCAAAGCTGTTACCATGAGCGGCTGTTCAGCATTGTTCATTTCAGCAGGTTTTGAAAGTGATATAAAGAGTACCGACGGTCAGCCGATAAGGTATGATTCGGTGGCTTTTCGTCTTAACGCTTCGGAGAAACAGTATCTCACCTCACTCGGTATAGTTTACGGTGAACCCGTTAGTATCAGCGACGATTTCGTGATCACAGGTATACTAAGGTGCCTTAAAGCTCAGTCGGTTCGAAAAGGAAAGGAACTTCCGGAATTTTCAGAGCTTGCGATGAGACTTATCCTGCTTGCTGTTGGCGGATTTTCGGAAGACGACGAAAAGTCTGATGAAAAACGTGTTCCGCGATATGCAGAGCTCAAAGCTATCCGAGAGTCCATATATGAAGATCCAACAGGAAGCTGGGAAACGGAGGCTCTTGCTGAGGAAATGGGCATAAGCCGGACGTATTTCCACAGGCTTTATCTTGCGGCATTCGGAGTGACGTGCCGCCAGGACGTTATTGAGAGCCGGCTTTTCTGTGCTGCTGATCTTCTTGCAAATACGGATATGTCAGTCAGTGAGATCGCAGAACAGTGCGGTTATGAGAGTGATTCGTACTTTATGCGCCAGTTCAAGCAGCACAAAGGCTGCACTCCGACTGAATACCGTAACCGTATCAACGAGCCGGAACTATAAAAATTCGCCAAAACTCTTTACATTTGCAGTAATATGTGCTATAATAAATAAGATTGGTGTAATATCACCATATTTAATAATTAACGCAGTATGCAAATATTCTAAGGAGAGATAGATTTTATGAGTAACGGCAGCCAGCGACGAAACCGCAGGAGGCAGTCCGCCAAAAGATACAAGATAAGATACGACAGACTTGTTGCAGCAGCACTTGTCTTAGTTGTTCTTATAGTAATACTTACTTCATGTGTAAAGAGCTGTTCAAAGGATGATAAAAAGTCGGATACAAGCGACACATCCGCATCTACAATGAGCTCAACAGCTCCACAGTCATCAATAGTTGATAACCTTGATACAAGCAAGCAGACAGATTCACTCGTTATAACTTCAATTGACGATATTAAGCCGTCTGCTTCCGAATACGTAGTTGAGAGCCACACAAGAGACGACGTTTACAGAGGAAATCTCGTTCTTGTAAACTCAAATCATGAGTACAAGTTCAAGGAAGGCGATACAGATGCGCTTACTCTCTACAATAACAGAGGAAATGAATACTACAACGTAGCAGATTACGTTATCAAGCTCGACAAGGAAACTCTTGCAAGCCTTGACAACTGGATGAAGGGCTTCTATGAAGCTAAGAAGAATACTGACCTCACAGTTATCGGCGGTTACCGTACACTTGAGGAGCAGAATGATAAGTACAACGGCGGCTATTCAAGTTTCAGGGGCGGCTGTTCTGATTATCACACAGCAAGGACATTCGATCTCGGAGTATTCCCGAAGGACGGTTCAAGTTCCGGATACTACTCACCCAGAGGTGATTATGCATGGCTTGACGAAAATGCTGCTGAGTACGGCTTTATCGTTAGATTCCCTGAGGGCAAGGAAGATATTACCGGTGAGCACCCGAGAACACAGACTTACCGTTATGTTGGCAAGCCTCACGCTGTATATATGAAGCAGAACGGTCTATGCTTTGAAGAGTATATTGAGAAGCTCAAGACATATACTAACACAGAACCTCTTGAGATAACAGCCGGACAGGCTTACTATCAGGTATACTATGTATCAGCATCCGCTGAGGGCAATACCGACGTTCCCGTGCCGCAGAACAAGACATATACAGTTTCCGGCAATAACTCTGACGGCTTTATCGTAACTGTCAGCTTAAACTAAAAACTTTCGTCCCCCGCAAGGGGGACGTATTCGATATATGGAAAAAAAGGAGATAACAGTGAGAAAACTACCCATAATGCTGTGTGCTGTACTTCTGGCATCGGCTGCTGCCGGATGCGGGAGCAAGGACAGGGGAGACGGCTCAGGGCATATGTATGATGCTCCTCTTCAGGGAAATCCCAAGAGTCTCGATCCTCAGTATGCAAGCGATGCTTCCTCAAATACAGTAATAAAGAATATGTACAGCGGTCTGATGAAGACAGACGACAGCGGTAATATAAGCTGCTGCAACGCTGAAAAATATACTGTTTCCGATGACGGACTGACCTATACGTTTGCTCTTCGCAAGGACAACTACTGGTTCATTGACAAAAACGGCAACGACATTATCGAGAAGAGCGAATACTTTCCGGTAACTGCTGATGATTACGTTTTTGCACTACAAAGAGTGCTCGATCCGCAGATGCAGTCACCTTATTCTGCCTATTATTCCTGTATACAGGGCGGAAGTATGATCATCGGAGGACAGAAAAAAGCTACAGACGCCGGAGTTACTGCTAAGGACAAATACACCCTTGAGATCAAGCTCGACTATCCTTCGTCGGAATTTCTAAGTCTGCTTGCTGCTGCACCATCCTATCCGTGCAACAAGGAGTTCTTTGAGTCTACAAAGGGCACTTACGGGCTCAATGATAAGTCTGTTATGTCAAACGGTGCATTCTATATGCGCCAGTGGATGTTTGATCCCTATGGCCATCACAACATCCTCTATATGCGCAGAAACGATGTTAATATGAACCTTGACTATGAAGTTATACCGTCATATCTCAGCTTTACTATTCAGAATGATGAGGACGGTGTCCGTCAATGCTTCAAGGACGATGAGATAGAATGCTTCACAACGTCCAGCGGTTCTGACAGCACTAAGAAATACTCTATTACGAGCAAGAGTGCCACTACACTCGGACTTGTTTTCAACGATAAGAACGGCTACTTTAAAAGCTCTGCACTCAGAAATGCAGTTGCTCTCTCGATAGACAGAGATAAGCTCGCTGACGAACTCAGCGATGATATACAGCCTGCATACGGTATAATACCTCCGGCTGCAAGACTTGCGGGACGCAGTTACAGAGAGATCTCGTCTGACAGGGTGCTCAGTTCCTACGATCCCGAAAAGGCAAAGAACCTGATATTAAAAGCAAAGAATGAGCTTGGTGTGGGATCTATCGAAAATGCTAAAATAATGGTATGCGCGGATACGGTGAATTCTTCGTATCTCCATCTTGTAACTCAGAACTGGCAGGATGTTCTTGGTGTGTATATCGGCATCGAAGACGTTTCTGAAGAGGAGTTCTACCGCAGACTTGACGAGCATGACTTTTCACTTGCACTTTATCCTCTGAAAGGCGAGATGAGCTCGGCTTATTCGGTTTTCAGGAATTTTGAAAGTGATGAGCGCCTTAAATCAGCTTATGATGGTGTGAATCACTTTGCTGAGATACTGAAATGTACATCAGTTTCTGAAACAGCAGAGAGATGTACGGTAGCCGAACAGGCTATACTTGATAAAAACGGCTTTGTTCCGGTATTCTATAAGAATTCATATCTTGTAGCTGATAAGGATAATGAGGACATTTTCTTTGATCCTTTTACCGGTGCAGTTGATTACAGACTGGCAAAGAATTACAGCTGATATATGACTGGAGTTGATGATTTGGACATTCTGAAGTTTTATAAGGGCTATGAATTTGAGGCTTATGAGTTCTACGGTGCTCATATTACTGACGGCGGTGTTGTTTTCAGAACATATGCGCCTAATGCTTCAAAAGTATCGCTGATATGTGACCTCAGCGACTGGAAAGAACTGCCTATGGAACAGATCATCGACGGCAGGTCATACGAATTGGAACTCCCGCAGGCCGGAGAGGGAATGCGGTACAAATATCGTATTTATGATAAGAACGGCAATTTCATTGATCACGCTGATCCGTATGCGTTCGGAGCAGAGCTCCGTCCCGGTACGTGTTCTGTTGTCAGAAGTTTGAGCGGTTTTGAGTTTACTGATAAGGAATGGCTCGAAAAGCGTACCGACCATCGCAGTGAACCTATGAATATCTATGAAGTCCACCTCGGTTCATGGAAGAAAAAATCAGACGAAGATGAGGAAGGCTGGTACAGCTATTCTGAGATAGCCGACGAACTTGTTGATTACGTCTGTGAATATGGCTATAACTTCATAGAGCTGATGCCCCTCGGTGAACACCCTTGTGACGAGTCTTGGGGCTATCAGGCGACAGGCTTCTTCGCTCCTACATCAAGATACGGAACTCCGAAGCAGCTAATGGAACTCGTTGATAAGTGCCATAGCCGCGGCATTGGCGTCATAGTTGATTTCGTGCCTGTGCATTTTGCTGTCGATCACTACGGACTTACTGAATACGACGGTACAAAGCTCTATGAGCATCCGACGGATGATATCGGCTATAACGAGTGGGGAAGCAGAAATTTCATCCACTCCAAGGGCGAAGTGCAGAGCTTTATACAGTCTGCTGCAAACTACTGGCTGAGTGTTTACCACTTTGACGGACTTCGTATGGATGCTATCCGAAATATGATATACTGGAACGGTGAAGAGGGACGCGGTGAGAATCTTAAAGCTATCGGATTTCTGAAATCTATGAACAGCGAACTGAAAGAACGCCACCCCTCGGCAATAATCGCTGCTGAGGATTCTTCATCTTATCCTAAGGTGACAGCTCCTGTTTTTGAAGGCGGACTCGGATTTGACTATAAGTGGGATCTTGGTTGGATGCACGATACGCTTGAATATTTCCAGAGTGCTCCTATGTATCGTACAAGAGACTATCACAAGCTGACGTTTTCGATGCTGTATTTCTATAACGAGAAATTCATACTGCCGCTTTCGCATGACGAGGTAGTCCACGGAAAAGCTACTATTGCTCAGAAGATGAACGGTCAGTATCCGGATAAGTTTCCACAGGCGAAAGCCTTGTATATGTATATGATAGCTCACCCGGGAAAGAAACTCAACTTTATGGGCAGTGAATTTGCACAGCTCCGAGAGTGGAACGAGAAGAGACAGCAGGACTGGGATATGCTGAAATATCCGATACACGATTCTTTCCGTGAGTATATCCGTGAACTCAATAATATCTACCTGAAATATAACGCGCTTCATTACGATTTTGATCCTACTAATTTCTGCTGGGATGACTGTAATTCGGCTATGCGTTGTATGTACGCGATAAGGCGTAAGAGTGCTGACGGCGATATATTAGCAGTGCTCAACTTCTCTGACTGGTATCAGTCTGATTATTCGTTGACGGTAGGCGATGGCTATGATATAAAGCTCCTGCTTGATTCTGACTGGCAGAGATTCAGCGGCAGGACTGCTGACGGCAAGAGCGACTATACATATGACGGTGATAAGATCAAACTGAATATACCGCCTTTCAGCGGAATGATGTTTTTCCTTCAAAAGAATAAGAATGATAATGAATAACACGAAAGCCGGCAGCCTATTGGCTGCCGGCTCTCTTTTATCTGAAAGGTGTGTGTAAAGCAGCACCGGCAGTGTGCGGACCGGTGGCTGCATCCGATGCTCCGGAGGTATTGGGAGCATCTTGGAGAAGTGGTTTGTTATGCTTTGTTTTATCCTATGATCCTATTATAGCGTATATAACCGATAAATGCAATAACAGTAAGTTTTCAGCTCTGATACATTTTGGCGTAGTTTTGCTTACGCAAATATTTAAAGGAGTTACATAATTCTGACAAAAATGACAATAATATTTCTTGAAAGGGAGATTGTAAGAAATTTCTTTGTACCTTTCGCGGATTTCAGCATAAAATAAAGTAAGCAGCAATAAGGAAGCGCCGTCCGGAGTGGTATGATGCCCGTGAACAGCTTCAGGACATAAGGTGTTTCCGGACGGCTGCTTTGATATAGATATCGGGACTGTCTTAATGGCAGTCCCGATAATTGTCTGTATATGAAAACTCCCGGCATAAAGGAAAGGACCGGGAGTTTTCAATGGAAGTTTGTTGTTTGTAGGAAAACTGTATGCAACATACGTTGAAAACAGCAGAAATAGAAAATAGATTTCATCCGTAAAGTGCATAATAATATTATATCACTTTACACTCCGGAATATGTTAACATTTTGTGAACATTTGTGAGATTATCCGAAATTATGGCAAATCATCAGTCGTAAAATGTGCAATATTGTATATTTCAATTTGAATATTACTATGCGTATAGTAAGTGCACAAAAAAGCAGCCGGTTTAGCTGCCGGCTGCATAATGGATTACTGATTATCTGAGTTTTCTGAGGTAGTTTCCTTCGGAGTCTTCACTATCTGGACCTTGGACTTAGTTATTGCCCATACTCTGTTGTGGTCTGAGCAGTTTACTGTAACGTCTGCTGAGAATACCATTGAATTTGAATCCGAGGATTTAGCTGTTTCGTTTTCGAGCAGGTCTGCAACGGCTTCAAAGTCGTTTGCTGTCAGCTCGTCGAGCGTATCCTTGGGGCCAACAACGGTTATCCTGATACTTGACGTTGAGACGCTGTAATCATAGTTCGATGAAGGCTTGTTCCTGATACCTATATTTGAGATGTACAGGTCTTTCGTGTCGAGATCGGTATCATCAAATTTCACATCAACGCTGCTTATGCCGCTCTGGTTTTTAAGTCCGTATTTCGATTTTGATATAGTTGAGTTTACATCAAATGATGTCGAGAATCCTGGACCTATCTCGCTGAGCTTAATGCTTCCTATGTCGATCTTGTCGGGAAGCTCTGCCTGTGCGCTTCCTGAAGCTATTGTAATAGTGTCAGGAGAGAGAGACAAGCGGCTCATGAGCCATTCAGTATCGAAGTTATCAGGTGCATTGCTAAGCGCAACGCTGAGTGAAGCAGTTTTCTGCGTGAGGACGGGTATCTTCATCAGGAACGTAGACTTGTCGAAAGTTATATTGTCCTGATTGATCGTCGAGCCGTCTTCGCCGTAGAGCTCTATTTTGTCATTCTGAAGAGTGTATGATGCATTGAGTGTTTCGGAGTTTTCTGAGACTGCGAAACAGCCGTTTTCCGTGGAAATCTGATCGAGCTTTGCGGAAGGACCTGTAATATTAATAACATCAGGTTCACAGGTCATTTCATCGTAGTCGATTATCTTGTCTTCTGCAAGGTTGATATTGGGTATCTTCGGCTTTATCTTGAATTCACGCGTTTCATATTTGTCGATGAATACAGTAGCAGTCGCAGGAGTGATCGAATCGATCTCATAGTTGATATTGCTGCTGCCCTTGACTTTTATAGAGAGCGTTTTCTTACCGGTCGAAGTGACGTTTGAAGCGTCGATATAGGCAGTAAGGCTGTCGGAATTCATATTTCCGACCTGTGTACGGCTGCCCTTCAGTCTGACTTTTACTGTCTCGACATCGCAGTCGATAACGCTGAGACCGCTGTCCGCAGCTGGCGTACCGCTTATGTCAAGGCTGAGCGCGACATTTTCAATAGTCTTAGGTACTGACGGGTAGAATGTCATCGAAATGACGAACCACAGCAGTATAGCTATTATGATCGAGTATATGGCAAGTGAAAGGTTGTTCTGAGCACCTCTGAGCACTTTTGCCTTTAGAGATTTTAAAACTTTCAATCCTTTTTCCTCCTTTCAGAATGAGAGGAGAAGAGATCCTTGCCGGGAATGGAAAGCTCAGATTTCTGGTCGTAGATCTCGCTGTCGAGAAGATTTTTGAGCTTTTCACGGGTATAGTCTCTTGTAAGAACGCCGTTCATTGCAACAGATATCTGACCTGTCTCCTCTGAAACGACGATAACGATAGCATCCGAGTTCTCGCTCATACCGATAGCAGCTCTGTGACGTGAACCGAGTCGCTTGTTTATCTGCTCATCTTTCTGCGGCTTAGGCAGGAAGCAGGCAGCAGCAAGTATAACGCCGTCGCGGATTATAACTGCTCCGTCGTGAAGAGGTGTCTTGGGGTAGAATATGTTTCCGAAGACTTCTTTGCTCGGTGTGGCATTGAGTATAGTACCTGTTTCAATCTGTTCGCCGAGTCTTACCTGACGCTCAACGACTATCAGCGCACCGGTGAGAGAAGCGGAAAGTTCAACGCAGGAATCACAAATAGCTTCGATAGCAGGTTCCCACATCTGTTCAGCTTCATCAGCGCTCTGACCTATACCGAACATTCTGACACCGAACTTGGTTCGTCCGGCTTTTTCAAGGACTCTTCGCAGTTCAGGCTGGAAGAGGATTATCATAGCGATAAGACCGTTGTCGAGTATCTGTTTTAAAAGGTACGAAACTGTGTTAAGGTTGAGAAATTCGCTTATAAAGTATCCTGCAACAAGCAGAACAATACCTTTTACGAGCTGACCGGCTCTTGTTTCGCGTATAAGCTTTAATAATATGTAAATAACGTAAGCGAGGATCGCTACGTCGATTATGTCGATAAACTTGAGTGTACTGATTATACTTAAAAATGCATCTTTAATATCATGCAGCGACATTCGGGTTCACTTCCTTTCTCTGTTCCTTTGGATCTACACATATGGAAATCGGCGCATAGTATGCTGCCGTGAGAAACAGGGAGGCAGTACGTTATCTTTATGTAGTGAGGGAGAACTCCCTCATGGCTGACTGCACAATCCCTCATATTAATATTGTACCACAAATTCAGATAATTTCAATAGTTTTCGAGAAATTTTTTTATTTTGTTAATAACTTCTTTATTTCTCCTGCAAGAGCAGCTGCATCGCTTTCACGACTGAAAATCGACGGAGCAAAGCGGATAGTGCCGTTTTCTGTACCAAGATAATTGTGTGCGAGTGCTGCACAATGGTAGCCAGCTCTCAGGCAGTAACCGGCTTCGGAAAGCTTTGCCGTCGCTGCTTCTGGTGATATGCCGTCTATCGAAAATGAAACGATAGGAACGTACTGAGCTGAAATGTCACGGTATATCCTGACTCCGGGCAAACGTTCTGTTTCGCTGATAAATCGGCTGCAAACCGCATTTTCGTGACGGTATATCTTTTCAGTGCCGATCTTGCTTACAAATTCCACTCCTGCTTTGAGTGACATAATGCCGGGGATATTGAGAGTTCCGCTCTCGAGAGCTTCCGGGAGCAGAACGGGCTGAGACAGATCGGCAGAGGAGGTTCCTGTACCGCCCTGTATAATAGGCTTTATAGTGTATTTGCCATCGCTGATAAGAAGACCTGTGCCTGTGAGTCCGTAGAGACCTTTATGACCGGCTGTGCATAGTATGTTTATGCCGTCGCTCATTCTGACATCAACTATGCCGCAAGCCTGAGCTCCGTCTGCGATGAAGCATATGTCGTTTTTCTGGCATAGCTTGCCGATACGTTTCCACGGAAGTATCTGACCTGTGACATTGCTTGCGAGCGTACAGACTATCGCTTTTGTATCGTCTCTTATCAACTGCCGGAAGCTCTCGACGGTCATATCATCGTCCGGATATACGTCAGCGACAGAAAGAGAGATTTTTCCCGATGAGGCGAGAGTTGCGGCGGGCCGCGTTGATGAATTGTGTTCCAGGCAGCTTATTATCATATGACCACCATCACTCATAATGCCCTGTATAGCCATATTCAGCGCGTGGGTGCAGTTGAGTGTGAATACTACGTTTTCAGGTTGTGCTCCGAAAAAGTCAGCGATAGTCTCCCGTGCAGAATAGACAGCCGCAGAGCTCTTCATAGACAGAGAATGTCCGCCTCGTCCGGCGTTTCCGCCAAGCTGTGCAACAGCTGCTGAAGCAGCACGGCGAACACTTTCAGGTTTCGGGAAGGTAGTCGCTGCGTTGTCAAAATTCACAGGCATTTCAGTCGCCTCCTTCCCGGATATTAGTGTAAGGTACAGAGTATGCCCGGAGCACGCCAATGGCTTCGGGATAGTTTCTTTTGATTACGAGTGAGAATCCGCAGCCGCCGCCTCCGGGACGTTCTTTTCGGTTTATTTCACAGGGATACCCTCTTGCTCTCAGCAGCTTTTCTCCTTTGACCGCATAGGTGTAAGAGGGCATTTCCACAATACATACTGACAATAGTATCCCTCCCTGACCGGGACTGTGCAGTACAGCCTGAACAGGGTACATTCCATTATATGCAGCCGGACTTGAATAAGTTAAAGAAAAGCGACAGCCATTCAGGCTGCCGCTTTCAGGAAAGGAAATATTACTCACTTTTAATGGGAGGGTGCGTTATTAAAAGAGAGGATCTATATTAAGGAAGGAATCACGAATGCAAATTAAGATCTGTCAATCAAACATGTTGGGTAAACGGCGCTTTCTCTGAGTTGTCTCTTCTTCAGTTTCTTCTTCGTCAGCTGCTTCTGAAGTTATTTCTTCTTCGTCGGCTTCATCAAGAGTGAGCTTTATCTTCTGTTCTTTACCGCTTCTTGTGATAGTGAGCTCAACAGTATCGCCGGCTTCGTGCTTATTCTTCTGATTATTGAGCTGTGCAACGCTCTTGACCTCTACACCGTCGATAGCTGTGATGATGTCGCCGTAGCAAAGACCAGCCTCCTCAGCAGCGCTGTCCTCGTTTACCTTAATAACGTATACGCCGACAGGGAGATTATATGCACTTGCCATAGCTTCATCAACGTCACGGCAGCTGATACCGAGCTTGCACTTGCTTGTGATATGTCCGTTGTCTATGAGGTCCTTGACTATTCTTGCAACATCATTTGAGGGAATAGCAAATCCGATGTTGTCAATAGAAGCCTCAGAGTAAGATGAGGACATCTTGGAAGAGTTGATACCTATGACCTTGCCCTGCTTGTCTATGAGAGGACCGCCGGAGTTGCCTGCGTTGATAGCAGCATCTGTCTGCAGAAGATTGAGTGACTCGTCGTTAACTGAGATATTTCTGTCCTTGCCGGAGATGACACCGACTGTTACTGTGTTTTTGAGCTCGAAACCAAGGGGGTTTCCGATTGCGATAACTGACTCGCCGAGCTGTAGAGCGTCACTGTCACCGAATTCAGCAGCTGTAAGGTCGTCAGCCTTTATTTTGAGGACTGCGATATCGCTGTCAGTATCGTAGCCGATAACTTCTGCATCATAAGTATCATCATCGTTGACGCTGACTGTTATATTTTTGGAAAGACCGCCGCCGTGCTCGTTGTCATAAATGACGTGAGCGTTTGTTACGATGTAGCCGTCCTCAGAGATGATAACGCCTGTACCTGTTCCGGTAGCTATCTGAGTTGAAGGTGTATCGTTCTGCTGTCCGCCGTATCCGAAACCGAAGCCAAAGAAGTCATCGTAATTTGTCTGCTGGGATTTGATCTCAAATTCTGATTTGATACCTACAACTGAGGGAAGAAGCTTCTTTACAACATCTTCTGTTGAAAGCGCTGAATCGTTTTCAGCGAGCTGGTCGATAAGTCCCATAGGTGAAGCGTTGAGGTTTGTTGCGTTTGCTTTCTCAACATACTCTGTAACGACTTTAGTCTCTGAATCGTTCTTGTTGACAGCACTGTAGATGCCTACTGTACCGGCTGAAACTAAAGCCATTGCCATAAGGTTTGCAGTCATCAGTGCTGCGATGCGCTTCTTGCTTTTTTTATTATTTATATTTGAGTCTGTTCTGAACTCGCGGTTGTCGTTTTCGTAATTGTTGTAATTGTCCATCATGATACTCACGTTCCTTTTTATCAAGTTGTTTTTTCTGAAGCTGTCCTTCAGACTATGGTTATAGTATACCCGTGCTATGTGAAATGAATTTGCTGTGAATGTAAAGTTTTGTGAAACGTTTTGTGTAAGATTTTTCACATATATGACAGCTGTGTGAAAACGGGTGTCGGGTTTGTTAGGGAAATATATGCAAAAAAGAGGACGCGAACGTCCTCTTATATACATAAGTATATTACATCTCGGAAAGGAGCTTTTCAGCGCTTGCGAGCTTAACGCAGATAGTGAAGAGGTAAGCTGCCTTCTTGAGATCTTCGATAGGCGGGAATGTAGGTGCGAGACGGATGTTCTTATCTTCGGGATCTACACCGTAGGGGAAAGTTGCACCTGCGCCTGTGAGTGTAACACCGGCTTCTGCGCAGAGCTGAACTATTCTCTTTGCACATCCGGGAAGTGAATTAAATGAGATGAAGTAACCGCCCTTGGGGTCTGTCCATGTTCCGATACCGAGAGGAGCAATCTCAGACTCGAGAGAATCACATACCATCTGGAATTTTGGAGCGATTATTGCCATATGCTTTTTCATATGCTCACACATATTTTTGAATGTACCAAAGAATTTGATGTGACGGAGCTGGTTCATCTTATCGTAACCGATTATGCTGATACCGAGAGCTTTGGTGAGGTACTGGATATTCTCGCGGCTTGCACCCATTACTGCAACGCCTGCACCAGGGAATGTTACCTTTGAAGTTGAACCGAATGTGTAAACGATATTCTCGTTACCGACCTTCTTTGCTTCTGCGAGAAGATTAAGAATGGGCTTGGGAGAATCTGTGAGGTGATGGATACAGTAAGCATTGTCCCAGAAGATACGGAAGTCCTTTGCTGCCGGCTTGAGAGCTGCAAAACGCTTTACAGTCTCGTCGCTGTAACAGACACCCTCGGGATTTGAATACTGCGGAACACACCAGATACCCTTGATAGTCTCGTCCTCGGCTACGAGCTTCTCGACCATATCCATGTCAGGACCTTCGGAAGTCATAGGAACATTTATCATCTCGATACCGAAGAACTCGGTAACCTTGAAGTGTCTGTCATAGCCGGGAACAGGACAGAGGAACTTTACCTTGTCGTACTGTGACCAGGGTTTCTCGCCGAGGATACCTTTATTATAAGCAAGCTGAATGGAGAAGTACATAGCGTTAAGGCTTGAGTTGCCGAAGACGATTATTTCATCTTCATTAACGCCGATCATCTCAGAGAAGAAAGCCTTAGCCTCAGGGATACCGTCGAGAGTACCGTAATTACGGACATCTATGCCGCTCTGTGTTGTGAACTCGCCGTCATCAAATACCTTGAGCATATCAACGCTGAGCTCGAGCTGCTCCTTGCAGGGATTACCTCTTGACATATTAAGACAAAGACCTTGTGCCTTAAAATCGTTGTAGAGAGCCTCAGTCTCGTTCTTGAAGCTGATCAGCTGCTCTTTGTTCATCTGAGATAAATTCATTTATTGACCTCACCTTTCAAACATATGTGATTGTATGATAAATTTTTGCCAAGTAAAAGTATAGCATAGCGTCAGGAGTTTTGCAAGTGACAATATAACAAATATTACACGGGGAAAAGCCAATATTTTGGCGTTTTCGGCATTTTAAGGCTATATACGCCGGGATCCTTGTTAAAAGCACCGGAAAAAGTTACTGCTCATTGTTTGATATTAACAAAAGTTATCAAAAGTTATTGACATTTACAGTATAACTTGTTATAATATAATTATAGTAACGGTAGATATATGAATACCGAATATAGATATATATCAGGGGATAGGGAATATTATTTTTTGAAACGGAGGAATCCATATGAAAAAAGTATTCTCAATTTTTTTAACTTGTGTGTTTACGGCAGCAATTGGTGCGAACGGAATGCCTGTTCCGGTTTCTGCTGCTGAGGAAGCTCCTGTGCAGCAGAACGGAATCGTCAGCAGAATGATATCGGATCTTCTCGGCAATGAACAGGGAGCCGACGAATTCACTGAAATGACCATGGACTATGACGACGTGGACGCTCTGATCTCGTCAGTACCGACTTCTCCCCAGGTGCTTATCAACAACAATGACGGTGCTTACCGCTATCGGGACTATCTCGACAGCAACAACGCTAAGGTCTATGACAGATTTGCAGATCTTATCGCGCCGAGTACAGGTGATGTCGGCAGCATAGGCAGTATCGTTATCGCGTTTGACACTCCCGTTACCTGCGAAGTGGAACACGGAAGACTCAGTTCTCTTACCAGTGATGAACAGGAAGCTTTCTATGACGCTATATGGTCAGGTATCAAGCCGGGTATGGACTCCGCATTCCTTGATATACCGGAGCTCTTCTGGATAGATCCTTCCAAGATCAGCGCAGGAAGCACTTCTGCCGGTGTAAGTTTTGTAAAACACAGCTACTGGGAACAGATGAACGGTTCCGCACCGTATACGCTCTCTATTGACAGAGCATATATCTACTATGACTGCTATGATGCTTTTGGTTCATTCCAAACTGATGTGAATGAAGCTCTGGACAACATCAACTCTTACCGTGAGCAGCTCGAACAGGCGGTTGAGCGTATGCTTCCTGAACAGGACAACCGCTACAATATGTTAAAGGAGATGCACGATGAGATAGCTCTGTTTACACAGTATGACAATTCTCTCAGCTATGAGTTTATGTCTTCACCTATCGGTGCTCTTGTTGCACCGCCGGTAGTCTGTGAGGGTTATGCAAAGGGCTTCAAGCTCCTCTGTGACCGTCTCGATATACCTTGTGTATGTGTTTTCGGAAACTACGATGCTGCTACAAATGCCGGCCATATGTGGAACTATGTTCAGATGGAGGACGGCAAGTGGTACAGCGTGGACGTTACGTGGGACGACTATGACGGTGATTATGGTATCGACGTATATTACAGATACTTCCTGAAGGGTTCAAAGAACAACGGCAAACATTCTCCGGATTCTGATTATGGTATAACAAAACTTATCTATCCTGCACTTTCAGAGAATGATTTTGATACTTCATATTATGCTTCAACTACCGTTTCTGAGACAACAACAACTACAACCGAAACAACTACCACCACTACAACAACTACGACCACAGCGACTTCGACTACTACTTCGGAAACTACAACTTCTGAACCTGAGACAACTACCACAGTTACCGAGCCGGAGACTACAACAGAGCCTGAAACTACAGAGCTCACAACTACATCAGAAGAAACAACTACCACAGTTGAAACTACAACTGTGATCATCACTACCGAGTCAGAGACTACGGCAGAGCAGACAACTACTACCGTTACTGAAACAACAACAGAAGCCACAACCACTGAATCTGAGACAACACTCACCGAGCCGGAAACAACTGCTCCTGTATATGAAGAAGGCGACGTCAACCACGACGGCGAAGTCAGCATAGCGGACGTTATCAGCTGTATCAGAGTAGTGCTCGGAAGAGGTGCATATGATAATTCCTGTGATGTGACAGGCGATAATATAGTAAATGTTTTTGATGTGATACTTATCAAGAGACTTGTATTCATGCCCAGATAAGGAATCAGAGACAAAAATATAACAGGCCGGACGGTTTAGCGCTGTCCGGTCTGCTTTTTTCTGCATAGCCCTTTACAAAATCACACAAATGATGTATAATGTTAAAAGTAAGACAATCTTACCTAATTCTATTTTCTGGAGGAATTATTTATGTATATCACCTGTCTCGACCTTGAAGGTGTACTCGTACCCGAAATCTGGATCGCTTTTGCTGAAGCAAGCGGTATTCCTGAACTCAAAAAGACTACCCGTGACGAGCCCGACTACGACAAGCTTATGAAGTGGCGTCTCGGTATCCTCAAGGAGCACGGCCTCGGTCTCAAGGAGATCCAGGACACTATCGCAAAGATCGATCCTATGCCCGGCGCAAAGGAGTTTCTCGACGAGCTCCGCTCTATCTGTCAGGTGATCATCATCAGCGATACATTCTCTGAATTTGCAGCTCCTCTTATGAAGAAGCTCGGTTGGCCGACTATCTTCTGTAACTCTCTTGAAGTTGCTCCCAGCGGCGAGATCACAGGCTTCAAAATGCGTTGTGAACAGTCCAAGCTCACAACTGTAAAGGCTCTTCAGTCCATCGGATTTGAGACTATCGCAAGCGGTGACAGCTACAACGACCTCGCAATGATAAAGGCAAGCAAGGCTGGCTTCCTTTTCAGAAGCACAGATCAGATCAAGGCTGACAATCCTGAGCTTCCTGCTTTCGAGACTTACGATGAGCTCATGGCTGCTGTCAAGAAGGCTATGGACTGATAAAACAATTGTAAAATGATAGGATAATGGGATATATGAAAATCAGAAAAATAACAATGCTGCTTGCAGCTGTTGTCCTCTGCTGTTCGTCGTTCTCCTGTGAAGAATACGTTTATTCGTCAGAGAGCAGACCTCACAAAGCTAAAACAACTAAACCGGCAATCGAGACAGAAACTGAAACAGAAGAAACTACTGCATCAACAGAAGCAACAGAAGAGAGCACTAAAGCTCCATCGCTGAGGGATTACATTACCGATACTACACCTGAACCGGCAATGTGGAGAGTTACCGATCCTGCTACAGGAAACTCCCTCGACCTTCTCGGCACTATTCATGTTATTGACCTGAATTATGTCACTCTTCCTGACTATATCCTCAAGGCATATGATGAATGTGAAGGCGTAGCTGTAGAGTATGATATGTCAAATCTTATGGGCGATATGGAGGAGATGAAGAAAGTCGCATCTTATATGATGTATACTGACGGTACCAAGATAACCGATCACATCTCCAAGGAAGCGTATGAAAATGGCAGGAAGATACTCGAGGATGCCAATGCGTATAATCCTCTCTATGATAATTACAAACCGGGTGCGTGGATAGATCTTCTTCAGAGCGCAGCTGATTCAAAGGTTGAAGGCATTACTGCTGCCGGATTTGAGACATATTTTGCCGATAAGTGCAAAGCTGACGGAAAAACAGTCGAAAACATTGAGACTTTGGAGATACAGGTCGGAGCTCTTACTGCTTACAGTGATGAGCTTGCTGACTATGTGATAAAGAACTACACACCTGAGGCAACAGATCCTGAATTAACGAACGAACAGTTCAAGTTTATGTATGATAAGTGGGCAACCGGCGATATCGACTGTTTCGTTGAGATGTTCACTGACAACAGCGTAGTTCCTGATGATCTGAAAGACGATCAGGAGGACTTCAACAACAAGATGCTTTTTGACCGCAATAAGGGTATGGCTGAAAAGGCTTCCGAATACCTCAAGGAGGGTAAAAAGTACCTGTTTATGGTAGGAAGTGCTCACTATGCCGGCGATAAGGGCGTTGATGATCTTCTCAAGGAAATGGGCTATGAAGTTGAACGCATAGCATAAAACAAAATACGTATTTACCGTTAAGGAGCTTTCGGAAGAAGGCTCCTTAACGGTAAATACGTACATGATACTATATTCAGCTGTCGAGTTCTATGAGCAGTTCAAGATCCTCGTCGATTTTTTGTTTTAGCTGATCTATCTCAGAGCATTTCTGGTTCATGAGCTCATAGTCGCTGTATACTTCTTCTTTGGCTATCTCCTCTGTCAGAGCGTCTATCTGTGCCTGTAAATCGTCTATTTCCTTTTCGATGCGGCGCATCTCGTTTTTACGGGCGGCATCTGCACTTCTCTGCTGTTTGCTGCGGTAAGCCTTTCCGGACTTTTCCTTTGCGGCTTCGTATGCCTTCTGCTGTTTTTCAGCATCAGCGATACGTTTTTCCTCAGCCTGTTCCTCACGGAGTACGTCGAGATATTTGTTGAAACCGTAGTTATGGCAGCGATAACCATCGGCTGTTAGTTCAATCAGACGGTCGGCTATCTTGCTGAGCAGATAGCGGTCGTGCGATACAAAGATTATTGTTCCTGTGTATTCTTCGAGAGCTTCCTCGATAGCTTCCTTTGAGGAAAGGTCAAGGTGGTTCGTAGGCTCATCGAGGATAAGGACGTTACCGTGTTCCTGCATCATTATAGCAAAGCATAGCTTTGCACGCTCGCCGCCGCTTATTACGCCTGTCTCCTTGAAGACGTTTTCACCGACAAGTCTTACCTGTGCGAGGAGATTTCTGACTTCAAGGTCGGAGAGAGACGGATAGCGGCTGTGGAGTTCTTCCATAACGGTAAGTTCTCGGTTTAGCTGAGTGCTTTCCTGTTCAAAATATGATATTTTAATATTTGAGTTCCAGCGAACTGTTCCGGAGTGGGGGAGCTGTTCCTGTATTATTCTCAGCAGAGTGGATTTTCCTATTCCGTTGTCACCGATGATGCCTATTTTTTCGCCGCGGCGGACTTCAAAGCTTACACCGTCGAGTAAGGTCTTGCGCTTGGTGCCTTCGCCTACGGAAATGTCGATGTTGTTGACCTTGAGTACGTCGATAGGCGGCTCTGCTGCATATGTGAAGTGTATCTTCGCTGATTTTGTGTCGTGAAAAGGCTTTTCGATGCGTTCTATCTTTTCGAGCTGACGGCGGCGGCTCTGAGCCATTTTTGTCGTTGAAGCACGGACGAGATTTCTTGCAACATAGTCTTCCATTTTTGCTATCTGCTTCTGCTGCATTTCGTATTCTTTCTCACGGCGGGCATCGTTCTCCTCGCGAAGTCTTACGAAAGCGGAGTAGTTTCCGCGATAGCGTGTGAGAGTACCGCGTTCTATCTCGCAGATTGAAGTGCAGAGACGGTCGAGGAAGTATCGGTCATGTGATACGATGAGAACTGCTCCGCGGTAGGTGCGGAGGTAGTCTTCGAGCCACATTATCGTCTTGAAGTCAAGGTGGTTGGTCGGCTCGTCAAGAATGAGCAGATTAGGCTCCTCGAGGAGGAGCTTTGATATGCAAAGACGAGTCTTTTCACCGCCGCTGAATCCGGAAACAGTACGGTTGAGCTCATTTTCTGTGAAGCCCATACCGTTGAGGATGGTGCGTATTTTTACGTCGGTGTTGTATCCGTCATTGGCTTCGATCCATGAGGAAAGCTGCTGATACTCGTCAGCTGCGGAGTTGTCGCCCATTTCTATCTCGATCTCTATTTCACGAAGACGGTCGATAGCGCGGTGGATAGGTTCAAAGACCTTGCGCATCTCCTCGATGACGGTGCTTTCTGAGTCGAGACCGCCCATCTGTTCGAGATAGCCGATAGTGGTTTTTGCTGCGAGTGAAATTATACCGTCCTTTTCAGTGAAGCGGTCAGGCTCGACCGAACCTGTGAGTATCTTCAGCAGTGTGGATTTACCGCATCCGTTGTTGCCAACGAGACCTATCTTATCACTTTCGTCGATAGTAAGGGAAACGTTGTTGAGAACCTGGTTTCCGTTATAGAATTTGTTTATGTTTGTAAGGCTTGCAAGCATATTATCTTCCTTTGAGTTTGATCTTTAAAGGACGTCAATGAAAGTGACGCCGGCTTTTTCGAGTTTTTTGCGGACTTTTTCTATCTTTTTATCGGGAAATACCGAAGTTGTACCATTTCGGATTATCTTAGCACAGAATCCTCTTTTGGAAGCTCCGAGAGCAGTTGAAGCCACACAGCCGCATTCATCAAGACCGCAGATGTGGAGGGTGTCGTAACCTTTCTTCTGAACCATAGCGAGAAGTTCCTTATTAGTGAGTGCATCACCGAACAGCTTGTCGAAGCAGAAGTCCGAAACAATATCCAGACCGCTGTACAGCTCAGCACCCTCTGTGCTAGCTATCGAAAATCCGAAAAGCAGACGGTTAGTCGGGAGATTCTGTATGATGTGGCGTATGTATATAACGTCACATCCGTCATCGTGATATTTGTGTATCAGTTTGTTGACAGACGCAACAAGAGCCGGAGTATCATATGAGAACTTCGGCTTTCTTTTTTCGTAAAGGTAGTCGTTTTGCATATCAATGACAAGTAAAGCTGGTTTCACGGTATACCTCCTGACATTCCGGGTAGTATAATGATTGTAGTGCTTTGAGCAATATCTTATTAATTATACCATATATATGAAAAAATAGCAACAGGCGCGGTGAAAAAAGCAGCGAGGAAGAATAACTGAAATAAGCGTCTTGACAAAATCGAATGTATGTGCTATAATAATGGCAGAACGTTTATTCGGAACTAATATTCGCATCGAGGTGACTTATATGAAACGCAGCATACTTCACGTTGACTGCAATAATTTTTTTGCATCAGTTGAAAGCATCTATGATCCTTCGCTCAGGACGGTACCTTGCGCCGTAGCCGGCAGCAAGCAGGACAGACACGGTATTGTTCTTGCTAAAAACGAGCTTGCAAAAAAGTTCGGCATAAAGACCGGTGATACGATATGGCAGGCTATGGCAAAGTGTCCCGGTCTTATAACAGTTGAGCCGCATTTTGAGCGGTATAACAAGTTCTCTAAGCTGTTCAAGGGGATTTGCTTCGAGTATACCGATCTGCTCGAGAGCTTTGGTATAGACGAATGTTGGCTTGATGTTACCGGCAACCGTAAGGATGCATATACTATCGCAGAAGAGATACGCTGTCGTGTGAAAAGTGCCTATGGTCTTACGGTATCTGTCGGAGTCAGCTTTAACAAGATCTTTGCGAAGCTCGGTTCGGATTTAAAAAAACCGGATGCTGTTACCGTGATAGACGAGGACAATTTCCGTGAAAAGGTATGGGGGCTTCCGGCGGAGGATATGCTCGGAGTCGGCAGAGCTATGCTTAAAAGCCTGCGTAGTCACGGAGTATTTACGATAGGTGAGATAGCCGAAACAGGTCCTGATGTGCTTCGCAGCTGGCTCGGAAAATTCGGACCTGAGCTCTGGAAATATGCTGCCGGACTCGATGATTCACGCGTTATGCGTTATGACGAGAAAACACCACCGAAATCAGTCAGCAGCGGACATACACCGTATCGTGATCTTGAAAACGAGAATGATGTTCGGATACTGATATATGCTCTCAGCGAAAATGTAGCTGCTCAGCTGCGAAAACACGGACTTTGCTGCCGTACCGTCTCTATAAACGTAAGGGATAAAAAGCTCGATCACATCTGTAAACAGGGGCATTTCAGCTGCAATATATCCGACAGCTCACGCATAGCTGAAAAAGCGCTGGAGCTTTTCAGGAGTATTTGCGGCACTTCTTCGACTGCAAGAAGTCTGACAGTATGCGCATCTGATCTTGTGCCTTACAGCGAAGAAATTCAGCTTGATCTGTGGGGAGAGGTAAAGCGCGATGAGCGCAGAGACAGTATAAACCGCGCTGTGGATTCGATACGCCGCAGGTATGGCTATGGTGCGGTATGCCATGCGGTCATAATGCAGGATAAGCGACTTGGTATGTTCAATCCAAAGGAAATAGGCGACGCGCATCCGGTAGGTATCAGACGTTAAGAGTTATTTCCGTGAGCGAAGATACTGCCTGAGTGCAAGTAATGCGGTAAGTATGAAAAACAGTCCGCCGGAAGCTGCAAGTGCAGGAGGAAGTCCAACAGGAGCGTTATTCGTTTTTGCAGGAACGAATGTTGCGGCTGTTTCCGGAGCATCAGAAAAATCAATATCATTTGTAGAAGCATAGTCCTCGGCGGCAGAATCGCCGCTGCCCGTAATTTTCATCGGAAGTTTTATACCGCCCTCGCCGTATCCGAGAGCTTCGCTGCCGATTGATGTTACAAACGGCGGTATATAGATGTTATTCATAGCATCACACATATAAAATGAGCCGAGTCCGATTGTCTTGAGCTTGCCGTTGAGCGAAACATATTCAAGAGAACTGCATCCGCAGAAACAGAATTTCTCTATCTCTGTTGTGTTCTGTGAAATAACGATACTTTTGAGAGAGGTGCAGCTTCTGAAACATGAGTCGGGGAGAATGATAAGACTATCCGAAAGGTGTGCTTCTTTCAGTGAAGTGCAGCCTTCAAAACATCCCATACCGAGTTTTTCGGTTTGTTGGGGAAGTGTTATGCGTTCGAGAGATATGCATCCGAAAAAGGCGTGATGACCTATCTCTCTTAATGTATTGGGGAGCGTAATGTTTCTTAATGTGGTGCAGCGGCAGAAAGCGTTGTCACGTATCTCGGTAACGGGGAAGTTTTCGATATACTGCGGTATAATGAGTTCTTCCGGTTCTCCGCTGAAACCGGTCACCGTGACCTTGCCGTCTATTACCGAATATGTTATGCTGCCGTTGTCGCTGCTGTCAGCTCTCATCGGAATTATCAACGTAAGTATAAGAATAAGCGGCAGGATTGAAATTTTTTTCATAGTTACCTCCATAAAAGGCTATGTATAGATTCTATGCCTGTTCAGAAGATAATTACAGCGGAAAGTTTCTGCATTATCTTAAAGACTATATGAGTTTTCGACTGAAAATGCAAATAAGTCCGTATTACGAGCAGCTTTTTCTGATGAAAAATGAGAGAAAGCAACGGATTTTGCTTGCTGATAATGTCGGGAAATCACTTCTGACATTAAAACGTGATACGGATGAGAGCTTTTTTTATTGCGCCTGTTGCTATTTTTTTGAATTTATGGTATAATATACAGGAAATATTTGCGTACAGGAGGTAGCTATGAAATATACTCAGGGAAAATACATAATAACCCGGAAAACTGCCATAGCAAAAGAGATATA
>JAEEVL010000021.1 GCA_016290875.1 Ruminococcus sp. | reverse complement strand
CAGCAGAGCTTGATGTACTGAGAAAGATAGCCGCAAATGGAATAAAGGTAATAAACTCATATGGACCGACAGAAGCAACAGTAAATACGACATACAGTGAGATCAAGAGCGATACAGAGAGAGTTGTCATCGGAGAACCTTCCTGTCATACCAATGTGTATATGCTCAGCGGTGATCTTCTTTGTGGAATCGGAGTACCAGGTGAACTTTGTATAACCGGAGATGGACTTGCAAGAGGCTATCTTAACAGACCTGAGCTAACAGCAGAGAAATTTGTGAAGAATCCATTCAGTGAAGGCAGAATGTATCGTTCCGGCGACCTTGCAAGATGGCTCTCTGACGGAAATATCGAATACCTAGGAAGAATAGATGAACAGGTAAAGATAAGAGGATTCAGAATCGAGCTTGGAGAAATTGAAAGCAGAATCCGAGAGATAGATAATATCAAGGACTGTGCAGTAATAGCAAGAGCAGACAGCACAGGAGACAAGGCTATCTACGCATATTACACAAGTGAAACAGAGATAGAAGTTAATTCTGTCAGAGACCAGCTTGCCGAGACACTACCCGAATATATGGTACCGGCATATATGATGCAGATCGAAGCTATACCTGTAACTAAGAACGGAAAGCTTGATAAGAGAGCACTTCCCGAGATCGAAGCAAGAGCGACAAGAGAATATGTAGCACCGAGAAATGAAGCAGAAGAAGCTATCTGTCAGGCATTCACTGAGATACTTGGTGTTGAAAAAGTTGGCATACAGGATAACTTCTTTGAACTCGGTGGAGATTCAATCAAGGCTATACGCGTGATCTCAAAGCTCAGAAATTTTGGATATACAGCAACAGTAAAGGACATAATGAACGGTAAACAGCCTGAGAAGATAGCACTTTCCATGAAGAGCGAAAAGCTTATATATGAACAGTGTGAAGTGAGCGGAAAGGTTGAAACCACGCCGATTATTAAAGAATTTATTGATATGAAGTATGCAAGACCTGAGCATTACAACCAGTCAATGATGTTTACAGTTGATGGACTGGATAATGAAGTGATAAGGAAGACTATCGAAGAGATAGTAAAACATCACGATATTCTCAGATCAGTATTCAGGAATAATGAGCTTATTGTATTACCGATTGCAGAAAGCAAGCTGTTTGATTTCTATGAGTTTGATTACAGTAATGGATTTGATAAGCATACTGCTGTAGAGGAGAAGTGTACTGAGATTCAGTCGAGTATTGATCTTGAGAACGGACCGCTTGTTAAGATAGCAGTATTTGAGCTTGGAAGCACAAAGCAGATGATGTTCTGTATTCACCATTTAGCAGTTGACGGTGTATCATGGAGAATCCTGAGCGAAGACTTTGAAATAGCATCAGAGCAGATACGCAGAGGAGAAGAAGTGGTACTTCCTGAGAAAACAGCATCATTCATTGAATGGAGCCGAAAACTCAAGGAATATGGTGAAAAGCTCGGAAGCAACGAAAGAGAATACTGGACAAAGGTCAATTCAAAGATCACAGAAGGAAATATTTCAAAAAAGTACGCTGGAGATGGAGGCTGTGCAGTAGCTGAGTTTACCAAGGAAACTACAGAAAAACTTCTCACTAAGAGCAGTAATGCATACGGAGCAAAGATAGATGAAGTTCTTCTTGCAGGACTTGCGAGAGCAATCAGCAGAATTACCGGACAGAAGAGATTATCAGTAACTCTTGAGGGACACGGACGTGAAGAGATACACGAACCTATCCTTATAGATCGAACAGTCGGCTGGTTCACAAATGAATATCCAATATCACTTGAATGCAGTGAGAATAATGATAACGCAATAATCAATGCAAAGGATACAGTGAGAAATGTACCCAATATGGGAATGGGCTATGCTTATGTTGAGCATGATTCTGTTCCGGATATTTGCTTTAACTATCTTGGTGAATTCTCAGGCGAGACAAGTGAATATGCTTCTGGAGAAGATATATCTTCAGAGAATAAGATGTCAGAAGTAATAATTGTTAACGGCGGTATAACTGACGGTGAATTAAGAATGTCGTTGCTTGGAAATGAGGGCAGGATCAGTGCTGAGTTCATTAACAAGTTGAAGGAAGAATTTGTTACCAGTGTGAATGAACTTGCAGCGTTCTGTGATGGTACAAATAATGCTGCTCAGACAGTTTCAGACTTGATCGATAATGATATTGATGATTCAGAACTCGATATGTTAAATGCACTATTTGACTAAGTAAACCGGAGGATAAAATGGCAGTAGTTAATAACAAAATAGAAAATATATATTCTTTGACGCCGCTTCAGGAGGGTATGCTGTTCCACAGTTTAATGGGAACAGCATCCTCAGAATATGTTGTTCAGGAAATATTTGAAGCAAAAGAACTGAATGAAGAAATGTTCAGAAAGGCAGCTAATCTTGTAACACTAAGATATGATGCTTTGAGAACTGCATTTGCGTATGAGAAACTAAAAAAACCAAGACAGATAGTTCTTCGTGAGCGTTCACCTGAGTACAGTTATGTTGATATTTCAAATGATATTTCTGATAAAGAGAAACTTATCAATAAGATATTAAACGAAGATATTAAAAGAGGCTTTGATCTTGTTAAAGACACTCTTTTAAGAATCAAAGTTATAAAAATACGTGATGATTTATATAGAATGGTATTTACCAGCCATCATATTATTGTTGATGGTTGGTGTACCATGACTATATATGAGAAGTTTTTCACTTATTATGAAGAACTTCTTGGAGGCAAAACAGAAACTTCAATAATTAATGATATAGAATCTGAAAAAGCTTCTGAGCCACGATATGGAGATTATATAAAATGGCTTGACACAATAGATAAAGAAAAAGCAATGGAGTACTGGGCGAATGAACTGTCTGATTATGATAATAATTGTGATATTAAGCCCTTGAAAGCTCCGCTTCCGACGGATGTTTCCAATGCTGAATTAAGAATTGAAATTGATAAAGATACTACCAATACTTTAAGAGCTATCGCCGAAAGAAACGAGACAACTATAAACACTGTAGCTGAGACTGCAGTAGGAATAATGCTTCAGAAATATTGCAGAAGTAACGATGTCGTATTCGGAAAAGTAGTTTCGGGACGAAATGTACCTATAAATGGTATTGAGAATGTTGTAGGTCTTTTCGTTAATACTATTCCGTTGAGAGTTAAATCTGATCAGAATGATACTGTTGAAGAATTAATTGTTAAGCAGCATAAAAAAGGAACAGAAAGTACCAACTATGATTTTTGTTCTTTGGCAGAGGTACAATCATTAACACCACAGGGCGGAGATTTAATTAAGGTATTGTATGTTTTTGAGAACATCAGTTCAACATCCCCAGAAGAAAGTCAGGAGGATAGCACGATTAGCTTTGTCGGCGGACGCGAAGAAACTAATTATGGAATTACATTATCCGGATTTGAAGATGACGGTAAACTTGGTTTCAAATTATTGTATGAACCTCATAAATTCATACAATCTGAAATTCAGCTTTTACTTGAAAGGCTTAAAAAGATCTGCGAAGAGATGGCGGATAAGCCAGATGCTAAGGTATGTGAGCTTGAAACAGTAACAGAAGCCGAGAAGCAGCTGATTCTGAATGACTTCAACGCAACAGCAACAGAATATCCGAGAGACAAGACAGTAGTAGAACTGTTTGAAGAACAGGTGAAGAAGACTCCGGAAAATATTGCACTTGTGTTTGAGGATAGAAAGCTCACATATGCAGAACTGAATGCAAGAGCAAACAGCCTTGCACATAGCCTGAGAGAGCTTGGAGTGAAGGCAGATGACTTCGTTGCAATTATCGCTGACAAGAGCATTGAAATAATCGAAGGAATTTATGGTATCATAAAGGCAGGCGGAGCATATCTGCCGATAGATCCTACATATCCGGAAGACAGAATAGCGTTCATGCTTGAAGACAGTGCTGCAAAGGTAGTTCTGAAATTCACAGATGAGCCATTGAATATTCCTGCTGATCTTACTGTGATAGACCTTTCAGACGAAAAAGTATGGAACGGAAACAGCAGTGATCCTGAAACAGTCAATAAGCCGGAAGATGCAATATATTGTATCTATACATCTGGAACTACTGGAAAGCCCAAGGGAGTTGTAGTTGAACATCACAATGTTGTGAAGCTTGTAATGAACTGCGACTATACAGAGCTTAATGTGGAAAGTGTCATCCTACAGACAGGACAGCTGATGTTCGATGCCTCAACATTTGAGGTATGGGGAGCAGCACTCAACGGAGGCACACTGCACCTTATCAGCAAGGAAAATATGCTCAATGCAGCAACATTCAAGAAGTATCTGATTGAGAATAAGGTGAATACTCTGTTCATAACAACAGCACTGTTCAATCAGTTCATAGGTGAAGACAAGACTATCTTCAACAGCCTGAAACACCTTATGTTCGGCGGAGAAGCAACATCAGAACGTCATGTGGAAATGCTTAGAAGCCAGAATACAGATGTGGATTTCAGAAATGTCTACGGACCGACTGAGACAACAACATTCGCAGCACACTACATCATAAAGGAAAAGGTGGATAAGACACCTATCGGAAAGCCGATATCCAATACACAGATGTACGTACTTAACGGAAATGAACTCTGTGGAATCGGAGTGCCCGGTGAACTTTGCATAGCAGGAGACGGTGTGGCAAGAGGATATCTTAACAGACCTGAGCTGAATGCAGAAAAGTTTGTAAAGAATCCTTTTGGTGAAGGAAAGATGTACCGTTCGGGAGACCTTGTAAGATGGCTTTCAGACGGAAATATCGAGTTCCTTGGAAGAATAGACGAACAGGTAAAGATCCACGGATTCAGAATTGAGCTCGGAGAGATAGAAACAAGGATACGTGACATTGAGAATATCAAGGACTGTGTAGTTATCGTAAAACCTGATAATACAGGAGATAAGGCGATATATGCATACTATACCGGAACAGAGAAGGTAGAGATAACAGAAATACGCAGCAAACTTGCAGAGAATATGCCCGAATATATGGTGCCTGCATATATGATGCAGCTTGAAGAACTTCCTGTAACAAAGAACGGAAAGATCGACAAGAGAGCATTACCTGAGATCGAAGCAAGAGCAGCAAGAGAGTATGTAGCACCGAGAAATGAAATTGAGGCGAAGATCTGTGAGATATTCTCAGAAATCCTCAGTGTAGAACAGGTCGGAGTAAAGGACAGTTTCTTTGAACTTGGAGGACATTCACTGAGAGCAACAAGACTTGTAAACAGAATCGAAGCAGAAACAGGAACAAGAATAGCACTGAAGGAAGTATTCGCACATCCGACAGTAGAACAGCTAGCAGTACTTGCAGGCGGTGAAAGCGAAGAGTATGTACCGATCCCGAAGGCAGAGGAAAAGGAATACTATGCAATGTCCTCAGCCCAGAAGAGAACATACCTTATCCAGCAGATGGATACAGAAGCAGTGACATACAACATGCCTGCAAATCTGAAGCTTACAGGCGAAGTGCGTCCTGACGCAATGAGAGAAGCACTGCAGGCAATGACAAACAGACATGAGATACTGAGAACAGTATTCCTGATGGTAGAAGGAGAACCTGTACAGAAGATACTTGATCATGTAGAAGCTGATTTTGAGTATGCAACAAGCAGTGAATCAGATGAAGAACTGATGACAGAGTTCCTTAAACCATTTGATCTTGCAAGCGGAAGACTTGTAAGGGTAAAGCTTGTAAACAAGGGAGAATATCATCTTATGATGTTCGATATGCATCATATCGTCGGAGACGGAATGAGCATGAATACGTTTGCAACAGAGCTTATGGCACTGTACAACGGAGAAAAGCTTGAACCGCTTACACATCAGTTCAAGGACTACAGCGAGTGGATGCAGACAAGAGATCTGAGCGGACAGGCAGAGTACTGGAAGAGACAGTTTGATGACGAGATACCTGTGCTTGATATGCCTTTAGACTTCCCGAGACCGCAGGAGCAGAGCTATGCAGGAAGAACAATAAACTGTGAGCTTAATGAAAAACTCAGCGAGAAGATCAAGGAACTTGTAAAGAAGACCGGCACAACAGAATACATGGTATTCCTTGCAGCAGCAATGGTAACACTGAGCAAGTACAGCAGACAGGAAGATATCGTAATAGGTTCACCGATCAGCGGAAGAACCCACAGAGATACTGAAGGAATGCTGGGAATGTTCGTAAATACTCTCGCAATGAGAGGAAAGCCTGAAAAGGACAAGACATTCAGAGAATTCCTTGAAGAGATAAAGAATACCTGCCTGAAAGCGTATGAGAACCAGGAGTATCCGTTTGAAGAGCTTGTAGAAGCAGTAGATGTACAGCGAGATATGTCAAGAAATCCTATCTTTGATGTAATGCTTGCATTGCAGAACAATGAGAATGTAGATGTTAAGCTTGGAGATAGTGAAACAGAAGGAACAGGAATATCAGGCACGATCGCTAAGTTCGATATGACATTCAACATAGCAAAGACCAAGGATGGATTTGTAATAAGCTTTGAGTACTGTACAGACTTGTTCAAGGCAGAAACAGCAGAAAGGATATTAAATCACTTTGAGAAGATACTTGGTGAAGTAACAGCTGATTCTGAACAGAAGCTCTGCAGTATCGAGATGGCAACAGAATCCGAGAAGCAGCTCATCCTGAACGCCTTCAACGCAACAGCAACAGAATATCCGAGAGACAAGACAGTAGTAGAGCTGTTTGAAGAACAGGTAAAGAAAACACCTGATAACACAGCACTTGTGTTTGAAGATGAGAAACTCACATATGCAGAACTGAATGCAAAGGCAAACAGTCTTGCACATAGGCTGAGAGAGCTTGGAGTCAAGCCAGATGATTTCGTAGCAATTATCGCTGATAAGAGCATTGAAATAATCGAAGGAATCTACGGTATCATAAAGGCAGGCGGAGCATATCTGCCGATAGATCCTACATATCCGGAAGACAGAATAGCGTTCATGCTTGAAGACAGTGCTGCAAAGGTGGTTCTGAAATTCACAGATGAGCCATTGAATATTCCTGCTGATCTTACTGTTATCGACCTTTCAGATGAAAAAGTATGGAACGGAAACAGCAGTGATCCAGAAACAGTTAATAAGCCGGAAGATGCAATATATTGTATCTATACATCCGGTACAACAGGAAAGCCCAAGGGAGTTGTAGTTGAACATCACAATGTTGTGAAGCTTGTAATGAACTGCGACTATACAGAGCTTAATGTGGAAAGTGTCATCCTGCAGACAGGACAGCTGATGTTCGATGCCTCAACATTTGAGGTATGGGGAGCAGCACTCAACGGAGGCACACTGCACCTTATCAGCAAGGAAAATATGCTCAATGCAGCAACATTCAAGAAGTATCTGATTGAGAATAAGGTGAATACTCTGTTCATAACAACAGCACTGTTCAATCAGTTCATAGGTGAAGACAAGACTATCTTCAACAGCCTGAAACACCTTATGTTCGGCGGAGAAGCAACATCAGAACGTCATGTGGAAATGCTTAGAAGCCAGAATACAGATGTGGATTTCAGAAATGTCTACGGACCGACTGAGACAACAACATTCGCAGCACACTACATCATAAAGGAAAAGGTGGATAAGACACCTATCGGAAAGCCGATATCCAATACACAGATGTACGTACTTAACGGAAATGAACTCTGTGGAATCGGAGTGCCCGGTGAACTTTGCATAGCAGGAGACGGTGTGGCAAGAGGATATCTTAACAGACCTGAGCTGAATGCAGAAAAGTTTGTAAAGAATCCTTTTGGTGAAGGAAAGATGTACCGTTCGGGAGACCTTGTAAGATGGCTTTCAGACGGAAATATCGAGTTCCTTGGAAGAATAGACGAACAGGTAAAGATCCACGGATTCAGAATTGAGCTCGGAGAGATAGAAACAAGGATACGTGACATTGAGAATATCAAGGACTGTGTAGTTATCGTAAAACCTGATAATACAGGAGATAAGGCGATATATGCATACTATACCGGAACAGAGAAGGTAGAGATAACAGAAATACGCAGCAAACTTGCAGAGAATATGCCCGAATATATGGTGCCTGCATATATGATGCAGCTTGAAGAACTTCCTGTAACAAAGAACGGAAAGATCGACAAGAGAGCATTACCTGAGATCGAAGCAAGAGCAGCAAGAGAGTATGTAGCACCGAGAAATGAAATTGAGGCGAAGATCTGTGAGATATTCTCAGAAATCCTCAGTGTAGAACAGGTCGGAGTAAAGGACAGTTTCTTTGAACTTGGAGGACATTCACTGAGAGCAACAAGACTTGTAAACAGAATCGAAGCAGAAACAGGAACAAGAATAGCACTGAAGGAAGTATTCGCACATCCGACAGTAGAACAGCTTGCAGTACTTGCAGGCGGAGAAAGCGAAGAGTATGTACCGATCCCGAAGGCAGAGGAAAAGGAATACTATGCAATGTCCTCAGCCCAGAAGAGAACATACCTTATCCAGCTGATGCAGCCGAAAGCAATAACATATAATATGCCGGGAAATTTCAAGCTTCTAGGAAAAGTGTATCCTGAGAAACTTAAAGATGCACTACAGGCAATGACAGACCGACATGAGATACTGAGAACAGTATTCCTGATGGTAGACGGAGAACCTGTACAGAAGATACTTGACCATGTGGAAGCAGATTTTGAGTACGTTACAAGCAACGAATCAGATGAAAAGCTGATGACAGAGTTCCTTAAACCATTTGATCTTGCAAGCGGAAGACTGGTAAGAGTAAAGCTTGTGAACAAGGGAGAATATCACCTGATGATGTTCGATATGCATCATATCGTGGGAGACGGAATGAGCATGAATACGTTCGCAACAGAGCTTATGTCACTGTACAACGGAGAGAAACTTGAACCGCTTACACACCAGTTCAAGGACTACAGCGAATGGATGCAAACAAGAGATCTGAGCGGACAAGCAGAGTACTGGAAGAGTCAGTTTGATGACGAGATACCTGTGCTTGATATGCCGACAGACTTCCCGAGACCGCAGGAGCAGAGCTATGCAGGAAGAACAATAAGCTGTGAGCTTAATGAAAAACTTAGCGAGGCGATCAAGGAACTTGTAAAGAAGACAGGCGCAACAGAATACATGGTATTCCTTTCAGTAGCAATGATAACACTGAGCAAGTACAGCAGACAGGAAGATATCGTGATAGGTTCACCGATCAGCGGAAGAACCCACAGAGATACCGAAGGAATGCTGGGAATGTTCGTAAATACTCTTGCAATGAGAGGAAAGCCTGAGAAAAACAAGACATTCAGAGAATTCCTTGAAGAGATAAAGAATACCTGCCTGAAAGCATATGAGAACCAGGAGTATCCGTTTGAAGAGCTCGTTGAAGCAGTAGATGTACAGCGAGATATGTCAAGGAATCCTATCTTTGATGTAATGCTTGCATTGCAGAATAATGAGAATGTAGATTTCAGATTAGGAAGCAGCGGAACAGAAGTGTCAGAATCAGATGGTACGATCGCTAAGTTCGATATGACATTCAACATTGCAAAGACCAAGGACGGATTTGTAGTAAGCTTTGAGTACTGTACAGATCTTTTCAAGTCAGAAACAGCAGAAAGGATATTAAAGCACTTTGAGGAGACACTTGGTGCAGTAACAGCTGATTCTGAACAGAAGCTCTGCAATATCGAGATGGCAACAGAATCCGAAAAGCAGCTCATTCTGAATGACTTCAACGCAACAGAGACAGACTATTCAAGAGACAAGACAGTTGTAGAGTTATTTGAAGAACAGGTGAAAAAGACTCCGGATAATATTGCGCTTGTATTTGAAGACAAGAAACTCACATATGCAGAACTGAATGCAAGAGCAAACAGCCTAGCACATAAGCTGAGAGAATTTGGAGTAAAGCCGGATGACTTTGTAGCAATTATCGCAGACAGAAGCATTGAAATGATAGCCGGTATTTACGGAATCATCAAGGCAGGAGGAGCATACGTTCCGATAGATCCTACATATCCGGAGGACAGAATAAGATATATGCTCGAGGACTGTGCAGCCAAGTCAGCAGTTGTCTATACAACGGAAAAGATGAATATTCCTGAAAATATCAGCATAATTGACCTTTCGGATAGCAATGTGTGGAATTACAGTGAAGAAGATCCGGAACACGTCAATAAGCCTTCAGATCTTGCATATTGTATCTATACATCAGGAACTACTGGAAAGCCTAAGGGCGTAATGCTGGAACATCACGGCGTAGTGGCAATGCAGGATTATCTTGAAAATCTGTACGAAGTCACAGAGAATGATAATGTTCTCCAGTTTGCAAACTACATTTTCGATGCATCGGTATGGGAAATGACACTCGCCCTGTATTGCGGAGCAACCCTTGTACTTGTTTTGCATGATACAATTACGGATACAGCAGCGTTTGAGAAGTATGTAAGCGAGAATAATGTAACACTTACACTTCTTCCTCCGCAGTATTTCAGACAGACAGATATTGATACATTCAGAGTAATGACGACAGGAGGATCAGCATCTGATAGTGATGTAGTAAAACATGTCAAGGAAAACTGCAGATACATCAATGCATACGGACCAACTGAAAATACAGTTCTTGCAACACATTGGGAGTATGAGCACGGAACAGAAGTGCCGGCAAATATCCCGATAGGAAAGCCAATGTCCAATAGCAAGATATATATGTTGAATGGAGATACACTCTGCGGAATTGGAGTACCCGGAGAACTTTGCATATCCGGAGACGGCCTTGCACGAGGCTATCTTAACAGACCGGAACTCACGGCAGAAAAGTTCGTGAAGAATCCGTTTGGTGAGGGCAGAATGTACAGAACAGGAGACCTTGCAAGATGGCTGCCTGACGGAAATATCGAGTATCTTGGAAGAATAGACGAACAGGTAAAGATAAGAGGATTCAGAATCGAGCTTGGAGAAATTGAGAGTCGAATCCGTGAGATCGAAAAAATCAAGGATTGCGCCGTAATAGCAAGGGCAGACAGTACTGGAGAAAAGGCAATCTACGCATATTACACAAGTGATAATGAAGTGAGCGTATCCGAGGTAAGGGATAGGCTCAGAGAAAACCTGCCCGAGTACATGATGCCTGCATATTTGATGCAGCTTGAAGAACTGCCCGTAACAAAGAACGGAAAGATAGACAAGAGAGCGCTTCCCGAAATAGAGGCAATAGTGACAAGAGAATATGTAGCTCCGAGAAATGAAGCAGAGGCAGCAGTATGCCAGGCATTCAGCGAGATACTTAACGTTGAAAGGGTCGGAGTAAAGGACAGCTTCTTTGAACTGGGAGGAGACTCTATCAAGGCAATCCGAATTATATCAAAACTGAGAAACGTAGGGTATTCAACAATTATAAAGGACATAATGACTGGAAGAACAGCAGAGAAGATAGCTATTGCTTTAAAGATTGTAACTGACAATCAGAAGTATGAACAGGGAGAAGTAAGTGGTATTGTAGAAAGTACACCTATTATCAAGAGCTTTGGTGAATGGAACCTTTCAAAACCTGGACACTTCAATCAGTCAATGATGTTCCCTGTTGATGGAATAGCAAATGATGTAATACGTAGGGCTATAGAAGAGCTTGTAAAGCATCATGATGTTCTGAGAGCGGTGTACAGAGGAAATATACTTGAAATACTGCCGATAGCAGAGAGCAAGCTCTGTGACTTCTATGAATTTGATTACAGAAATGAAGCTGATAAGCATAGGGCAGTTGAGGAAAAGTGTACAGAAATACAGTCAAGTATAGATCTTGAAAACGGACCTATTGTAAAGATCGCAGTATTCGAGCTTGGAGATACAAAACAGATGATGTTCTGTATCCATCACCTTGCAGTCGACGGCGTATCATGGAGAATATTGCAGGAAGACTTTGAAACAGCAGTAAGCCAGCTTAAAGAAGGAAAAGAAGTAAAACTTCCTGAGAAGACAGCATCGTTCATTGAGTGGAGTAAGAAGCTCAAGGAATACGGAGAGCGGCTTGGAAGCAAGGAAAAGGAGTACTGGAAGAAGTCTAATGCAAAGATGGCAGAAGGAAGAGTTACAGGCAAATACGCAGAAAAATGCGGATTTGCAGTTGTTGAGTTCAGCCAAGAAATAACCGAAAGACTTCTTACCAAGAGCAGCAATGCATTTGGTGCAAAGATAGATGAGGTACTTCTTGCTGGACTTGCAAGAGCAGTCGGAAGAGTGACCGGACAGAAGAATGTAGCAATAAAGCTGGAAGGACACGGACGCGAAGAAATACACGAACCTATCTCAATAGACCGTACAGTAGGTTGGTTCACAAACGTGTATGCAGTATCCCTGGAGTGCAGTGAAGACAATGAAAGGTCCATAATCAATGCTAAGGACACAGTAAGAAGTGTACCGAATATGGGAATGGGCTTTGGATATGTCGAGCATGAGACGATGCCTGATATCTGCTTCAACTACCTTGGAGATTTCAGCGAAAACAGGACAAGCTTCATAAATGAATACACTACAGGAGAAGATGTTTCTTCTGAAAATAAATATGAAGATAATAATTTGATTAATGGAGGTGTTGCCGAAAATAAGCTACGTTTTGATGTGTTTAGTCGATTTGGTCAAAGATTTGCAGATCAGCTGAAAAATACATTTAAAAGTAGTGTGGAGCAACTTACGGAGTATTTTTTTGAGCATGAGAGAAAAACTTCAATTGATTATTTGACTATAGAGAATTCTAAGGCTGTAATTTGCTCAGAGTCAATATTTGCATACTACGATATAAAGAATAATAATAGTGAATATAAATGTGAGAATATTGCTGCAGATTATATAGAATCAATTATTCATAATGAGGTGATTGATACTTATGCTCCTTTAAAGTCACAGAAAATGTTTTTACAATCAACTAACAATATTTGTGAAACCAAACTTTCTATTACTAATAAATCTCTTGAAGAGGTTATTACTGCTTTGAATGAGATGGTAAGAACACAAGAAGTATTCAGAACTACATATAATAAAAGTATTGATATGATGAAGGTATATGCGTATTCAGAAGCTAAATTTCCGATTATTAATAATATTGATTATGATAAATGGAGAGCTTCACTATACATTACATATAAGCAAATGTGCTTATATGAAGAAAGTCTTCTGTCAAGAGTATTTGTCGAATCTATTAATGCTCAGAATTTGAATGTTTATTTTCTTTTTGATCATGCAGTTTCTGATTATATGTCGTGTTCAATCATACCAGAATTGTTTCTAAATATTTTAAATGGTAATAAGAACAAATATTTACCTAGTAGTAACTTTAGTAATGTTATAAAGCACAAAAGTACTATAGTTAATGATAATGGCATATATAATTTTAAGAAAATTCATAAATCAGTATCTAATTATTATAATTTTCTTAGTTCTGATATGCATAAATATGCAATAGTTACAGTAAATAAGATTTGTAATAAAGAAGAAATCGAAAAGATAAATACGGATGTTTTTTACTGGTTTATGGATAAAATAAGTGATATGATGCCTGACGAATTATTCGAACAGGATAAAATGGCTATTCCTTTTGTATTTATACATAATGACAGAACAAGTTCTGACTATCAGACACTTGGTATGTTTCTATCAAATATTGCTGGCGTTTATGAAAATCATAAGAGTATTGAACAATTAATGAGGAATATCAGTATGTATCAAAGTAAAGATATGAATATTCCTGATATTTTGGATAGATTGGAGGATGATGTTTTATTGGAACACTTAAAAATGGTGCCTGTAATTAATATTCAGAATATGCGCTCTGATTTAAGTGTTGAGAAAGATATGGTATCAATAAGAAAAATTGAAAAATATAGTTCGCTCTTCTTTTTACTTATGAATAACAATCAGATTAGGGTTGAACTTCCTATAGTTTATTCAGATGAAGATTCTTTAAAGAAAAAAATATCTTCATTGTTTTCAATTGACGAAAAACTAATACAAGATATGCGGGACGTATAATGATTTGAATTATATTTTTACGTTATGTATTTCTAATAATGAGTTCAATTACCTTATGATTTAGATTAAAACTAGTAATGAGTTGAATACGAATTAGTAAATCAACACTCTAAAAAGTTGAAACATTGACGCATTATTACAGATGTTGTATAATTAGCAAGCACAATAATTACCACTATAACAAACTATAAATAACAGGAGGTCTAATTTTGAAAGTTTTTTTGAAGTATATATTTAAGAACATGACAGAGAAAAAAGGCAGATTTTTGCTTTTGCTATTCTCAATTACAGTAAGTACCGCACTATTTGTATTTAGTCTTGGCGCTGTTGACGTTATTCTAAATGGATACGAAGACACTTTGAAGAATGTTGCTGACGGTAAAGAGGTTGGTATTTCTTCTAATACTGACGACGTTTTCTTCTCAGAAAAAGATTTTGATCCAACTGGTCTTACGGAATTAGAAGGACAGTTGAATGCTGTTGGTGTAATTAATGAGAATGAAAAGATATCCTATGTTTATTTTGCAGGAAAAAAGGATTGTAGTAAGTATATTCAGGAGGGAAGTATGCCTGATGTATCTTCAGATCCTGTATGCGCAATATCCGACCGAACAGCTAAAGAACGTGACGTAAAAATTGGCGATACAATAGATGTTGCAATAGGTGGAGAGAAGCATTCTTATAAAATCAATGCGATTTGTGCACCGAATGGAAGTTTTTATGCTGATTCTAAAGAAGAATTTACGTTAATAGTTCCATATGACTACATGGAAACTATTCTAAATTCTGGTGGTAGATATAACTATATGACTGCAGTTGCATCAGGGAGTGATTCTGTAAAAGCGGCTGATAAATTTAATGATGTTAATGAAAGAGTGAAAGCAAAGAGTCTTACAGATCTTTCTTCTGCTAAGGAAATGACTCAGTCTACAGTTACAACATTCTATTTAATGTTTGCGATAGTATGCATAATATGTTGCATTATTATACATGGCGCATTTAAGCTTATAATCAATGAGCGTATGACGGTTATTGGTACATTTATGAGCCAAGGAGCTACGAGAAAAAAGATAGAACATATACTACTTTGTGAGAGTTTCCTTTATTCGTTATTTGGAGCTGTATTTGGCATTGCTCTCGGCGAAGCTATTCTTTATGTAATAGCAAGGGCGACATCGCCGCTTAAAGATTATGGTATATATATGACCTTTAATATCGATTTTAAACTTATAATCATAGGTCTTATATTTGCAATGTTAATGTCAGTTATTTCTGCTCTTTTACCTGCAAGAAGTGTTAGAAAACTGCCTGTTAAGGATGTTATACTTAATAGATTGGAAGTCAAGCATAAAAAAGGCAGTATTCGTTTTATTATTGGCTTAGCGTTGCTTGTATCTGCAATAGCTGGAGCCTTAATAGATGCTGATTGGACAGTTAAGCTTAGTATGATATTAACTGCGGCTGCATTTATAGGAATGATAATGCTCCTGCGTAAATTTTTAAAGATTTTATCAGCTATGATTGCAAAGTTTTTCAGAAATAATACTAGCTGTTTCCTTGCTTTCAACAATGTAAAGGCATCAAAGCTTTTAAGGGGAAATATTACGCTTCTTGTTGTTTCTTTTTCTTCAGTTCTACTTATTGCTTCTATAGGAAAGAGTATGACAGTAGGAGTAGTTGATGCATATGAGAAATTGAATTTTGATTATCAGATCAATAATATTATTGATAATAATTCAGATAAATCTACAACTGATATTATAACTGAGAGACTCAATTCTCTTGATTGTGTTGATAAGAATTTTATCTTGCCAGAATATAGTTTAATGGGATTTGCTGGTGATAAGAATATTGTTATTGATGGAGTTGATCCGTTAAAATATGCAGAGTTAAATGAATATCTTGAGTTGAAGTCTGATAAGTATTACAAATATTTTAAAGAATTAGCAACGTCTAATGATAATTCTGTTATTGTTACAGAATATATTGCTAAAGAAACGCACAAAGACATTGGAGATATTTTAGAAGTTGAAGCTGATGGCAAAACTATTCCGCTTAAAATAATAGGAAAATATGATGGAAAACTATTCAATAATGGAAGAACGATTTTTGTAAAAACTGAAACCGTAAGAAAAGAATTTAATATCAAAGAAGCTACCAGCATTTATTTTAATATAACTGGTGATGAAGCATCTGCTGAAAAAGATTTTAAGGTATTCCTTGCCGATCTTGGAGCGACATATATATCTAATGAAGATATGATGGAACTGAATAACAAAAACAATCAGCAAGTAGTAACACTACTTGGCGTGTTTGCTGTCATTGCTTTAATAGTTGCTTCAATAGGTATTTTTAATAATATTACAATATCTTTCCAGCAGAGACGAAAAGAATTTGCAGTGATGTCATCAATAGGTATGAATGCAAATAAGTGCAAGAGACTTGTTTTTGTGGAGAATATGTATTGCGTTATTATTAGTATAGCATTGTCTATACCATTTACTATTCTTATTAACAAACTTATAGCCAAAGTAATGATAACTATGAATTTACCATTACCTCTTACCTTTGATTGGAGTTCAGTTCCGATGTATTCTGCTATTCTTGCAGTAGTAATTTTCATCGCTTCACTTTCGACAATGAAGAACAGTAAGAGAATAAACGTAGTAAAAGAACTAAAATACGAATAATCAATATGGAGGAAATTTAAATGAGCATTATTGAAGTAACAAATGTAAACAGATCATTTCAGAACGGAAAAGAAACAGCACATGTTTTAAAGGACATAAATATTAGTATTGAGAAAGGCGAATTTGTATCTATCATGGGACCTTCTGGCGGTGGTAAGTCTACACTTCTTTATTTGTTAGGCGGATTAGATAAGCCTTCAACAGGTTCGGTAAAGATAAATAATGTTGATCTTAGTACGCTTAAGGATAATGAGCTTTGTAAGTTGCGAAATGAGGAGGTAGGTTTTGTTTTCCAATTCTATAATCTTGTCCCAAACCTGAATGTAGAAGATAATATTTCGCTTCCTCTTATGATAGCAGGAAAGAGTAGATCCGAGTATAAAGATAAGTTAGATGAATGCCTTAAGATAATAGGTATGGAGGATAAAAGAAAACTTACTCCAAGAGAGCTTTCTGGTGGTCAGCAGCAAAGAGTTGCTATTGCAAGAGCACTGGTTTTTGAGCCAAATATAATTTTTTTAGACGAACCTATTGGTAACCTTGATTCTAAGACAGGTCTCAGAATAATGGAACTATTCCGTGATATTAATCAGAAATATGGCAAAACCATTGTTCAAGTAACTCATTCTGCTGAAGCTGCAACTTTTGGTACAAAACTAGTTAAACTTGTTGATGGGCAAATACAGTCAATAAGCGATATTCACCAGTAAAATATTAATGTGTAGCGTTAGCAATTTATGAATCTTATTTATGTGGTCAAGAATTCCTTGACCACATTTCTTTTTTGAATTGATTTAATCGAATTGATAACAAATAATGACCATAAAAGTAAACACCAAATAAACTCATAGTTTATAAACAGTATTTAAATGAAAGCAGTGTTTTCTATGAGTGCTAAAATCACTATTATTTGGCTGTGAAGAAGGCGGATTTCCCTCTCATTTTCATGTGCTTTTTTAGCAAAATAGACTGTATGTTTTGTAATGCTTGTACAATATATTTGTGTTGAAATTATCTAATATTCACAAGAACTTTGATGTTAATATTAATAATTAATACGCCTTGAAATAGTCTGCTGAAATCGAATAAATCTCGATATATAGACAAAAACAAATGCTAAAACAATTATTTATATACTCATTTTGTGTGACCTTGACCTACACGGTTCACCGAAACGCTGGAAGTGAACTATCTCTCTTTGCCTGAGAAAACGGATAGGATCACGAACGTCCGGATCATCGGCAAGTCGCAGAATATTGTCATATGTGGTGCGCGCTTTCTGTTCGGCAGCCATATTTTCGGTGAGATCGGTGATGATATCCCCCTTTGACTGGAAGTATGCTGCTGTGAACGGCGTTCCTGAAGCGGCAACAGGATAGATACCTGTTGTGTGATCAACGAAATAAGTGTCGAAGCCGCTTGACTTTATCTCCCCGATAGATAGGTCTTTTGTAAGCTGATAGAGAATAGCGGAGATCATCTCGACATGGGCGAGCTCCTCTGCACATCAATGATATATACGACAGGCGGAAAAATCAGAATAACGATATTTCGAGAGAAAAGGGGACAGGGTGCCATTTATCACGGATGTCAGTTTCTCGGCGATAGGTGATAGTCTTAACAGCAACACGGAGCAGGCGGTTCTTCTCTTCAGCTGAAGCCGCTTCATCTTCAAGCACCTTGATAGCCTCTTGAAGTGCGATATATCTCTGCTGGTAGTCTATCTCAGTAATCTCCATAGCCTTAGCTTCCTCGATAGCTTCCTGCAATTCCTTACGGCGCTGCGATAACGCAGCATTACGTTTCACGAATACCTCAGTCGTGTAGACACCTTGCTCTAAGAATTCATATAAACGGTCCTGCTGAGTCTCCAGGGCGTTGAGTTCCTTCTGTAAGTTAGCGGTGATAGCTTTATGAGCTTTCGGTGCTTCACCGGAATTGCCTTTCAGTATTTCTCTCAGATCTGCCGAGAGGCTGCGAAGCGCCTTGATGATTTCCTCCTCGACCTCGGAGTAAGTTGCCGAGCGATTACCGCATCGCATCTGATAAGCGCAGTGGAGTCGTGGAGAGCTCGCACGCTGAGGCTGATATATCATAGGTTTGCCGCAGGCACAGCGGAGTATTCCTGCAAAGGGATTGTTCAAGCCGGATGCTGCCTTAACCTTCGGCACCGCACCGAACTTAGCAAGGGAAGCGTTGAACAGTTCTTCAGATATGATCGGCTCATGCTTACCGTCTACGAGTATCCAGTCTTCTTTCTTAGACTTCGGGCGGGACGATATGAGCATACCTTCCTCATACTTCTTGATAGTTTTTCTCCAGTTCCAGCGAATCTTTCCGATGTATACGGGATTTCTGAGCATATCTCTTACGCTGGCGCTGCTCCATATCTCCGACTTCCTCGGTTTGATATGCAGAGCGTTAAGGCGATTAGCGATAGTAGTAGTGCCGAGGCCCTCTTTCGTCCATAGCTCGAACATGAGGCGCACGGTATCAGCTTCAGCGTTCGGTGTGAGAGTGTATGCTTTTCCGACCTTGACCTTATCATACCCGAAAGGCGGCACGGATCCTATGAAGTTACCCTCATTCACGGAAGCCAAGCGCCCGCGGTTCATGATCTCTTTGATGTATTCGAGGTAGTCATTGCCTCGCATCAGTTCCATTTCAAAGAACTTCCTGTCGAACTTCTCCGCAAGGTCGTATGTCTTCGGCGGCGTGATGATAAGAGTATCGGTATACCGGAACGCTCTGATAATAGTGCCGCAGTCTGAAAGGTCGCCTCGGCTCAGTCTCTGCGGATCAACAACAAGAACGCCTGTTATATCCTCGGCCTGAATACGGTCGAGGATTTTTTTCATTTCCGGACGGTCCTGGATAGTTTCGCCGGATACTATTTCCCGGTATATGTATTCTTCCGGTATAGCTCCGCCGAGCTTGCTGACAGCATAGTCCTGCAAGATGCGGTAATGCTTCGCCAGTACATCTTCAACAGTCTCATGCTCACCGTCAGCTCGCGACTTCCTGAGGTATATCAGATACATAGGCTACTCCTTTCTAAGAATAACCCCTGCATTGAGCAGGGGAGTTTGATAATTATCCTCACGCGGAAGATTTAGATGGCTGTTGCAACGATTTGGAAGTTAAATCAATTTATTTGCATCAACCTGAAATCCCATGGCTTTTAGTTCCCTAACAAGGTCAAACTGCCATTTATCTTTATCAACATAAACTACTCCGCTGAGATCGCCAGGGATTTCCATATTTGAGTCGGCAACAACGTGCGCAACCTTTTCCCTGCCTAAAAAGCCTATAAAGAAGCCTGATTCAAAAACGACATTCTGTCTTGCTCTGCTTTTATAACCAGTTTCTTTATTAGATCTTCCTTCATCATCAGGAGTATATAGAATAATAGCAGCTCCTACGTCTTTCCCAAAGTGTTCTATTTTTTCTATAATAGTTCTACCCACATTTGGTTGATCGTGAAGTATTATCCCTTCTATCCCTAATTGTGTCAGAAAGTCTTTTATTTTGAGCTTGAAGGCTTCATCATGGCCGTGAACAATAAATATTTTAGACATATCACATTTTGGGGTGCTTATTTGGGCTTCAGGCATATAATCAAGAAGGCCTTCTAATATACCTTTAGCTTCTTGAATACCTTTTTGACAGGATTGAATATACTTGTATTGTGGCACCTCATCAAGAAAAACAAAAGGAGCGAAGTTGATTTTCTTAAAACATTCATATTCAGGACTATCTTTGCCATATTTATTTTGTAAAAAAATAATACAGTTATTTTTCCAAGTAGTAAAATCAGTAGAATATATTGTACAATTCTCATTCAATAGTTTATCTGCTTCAGATATCAGTTTATTGATTTTTTCTTTATCGCTCATAGAAGAGCCCTCCTTGATTTAGTTTATATTTCGTTCGACTTTTATTACTTTACCAATTATTTTCACACGTTTTATATCATCATTTTTAAAGACACGCGGAGGATAGTATGGGTTAATACTTGATACAGTTATTTCATTATTTTCATTTTTTATGCGCTTGATTGAGCCGTCCTCTTTATCAACGCAGACCAGCGCAAGGCATTCATTCACAATATTAGTTGATTCTTCGATTAGAACGTTATCATGCTTATGCAATTCAGGTTCCATGCTATCATCTGATACCTCGAACCAAAAATGATTATATTCCGAACTATATGATTTAGGATTTGTAGAGATAGAATAATCAGCAATATCTATATTAGCTTTATCTGAATAGTCAATGTTGAAAGAAATCCGTTTAATTAGAGGCAAACAAATGAAAACAGAACGATCAAATTCTGTATGTTGCGTATCAAGCATAGCTAAAACCGACCGTTTCTTTGGCGACTCTGAGCCCTTGGGTGCCTTTGGCAGGTCTGCGTAAGATGTTAGGATAAGAGGAGAACTTTTACAATGCAAACGCCCTATGTCAGGCTCGATAGGCGGAGTCTCATTTTCTATATCATCTGTAGCGCGAAGTTCTATCTCGCTATTAATATCAAGGAAGTCAGAAGGTGATACCTGAAGAGCTCGTGCATACTTCTCTATTCTGTCTCTTCGCATATTTCTTATATTTCCACTTTCATATCTACTAATTGTCGATTCAGAAACGCCGACAAGTTTCGCTACATCGAGCATAGTTAAGGAGAGTTCTAATCTACGTTGTTTTAAATCTAACACTTTCATTACCTCCTTTTTTTAGATTATTATAACACGCGTGTTGCAAAAATGCAAGTAGAAATAATGAATTTAGAAAAAAACTTGCGTAAAGGTATTGACAAACGAAAAAAAGTGTGTTATTATGTACTTGCGGAAACGCAAGGAGGTGATATAGTGAATCCGATAGAATTCAAAGTGGCTCAGATTAGAGCAGGCGTATCCAAAGAAGATATAGCAAGTGCACTTAACATTAATATAACCACGGTATATCGAAAAATTAATGGAGAATCGGACTTTACTCTGTCCGAACTCAGGAAGCTGAAAGAAATGTTGCGTCTTACAAAAGAGGATGTTGATCGAATTTTTTTTAGCGAAGAACTTGCGGAAACGCAAGCAGTCTAAAAAAGAAGAAAGCGAGGTGAAGGAAGAATGAGAATAGTAATTGAGGGGAAAGAAGAATACCTGAAAAAGCTTGAACGGATACAAGAGTTAACAAGAGAGCTTTATAAAGAAGTAAGCGGAGTATATCCGTTGACAGAAATACGTGGGGAAGAAAAAACCGCCTGCAAAGAAGATGCAGACGGCGAATGAAATGTTAGGCTTGTTTCAGATATTCGATGATAGCTTCTTTGAAATCTCTCAAAGTATCATGAACTTCATGTGCTAAAATCCCGATGTCTTGTTCTTTGGCGGGAACTTGTGAATTTTCGGGGTATTCAGCTTTAATTTGTGAAGCGAAATCATCCGTTATTTTGTCAAGCTTTTGACTGAGCTCATTAATATTCATTTTGTCACCTCCCTCCGCAAACATTATACCACACAGCGGAGCAGGAGGCAACAGGAGAGAGGAGGAGAGAGAAATGCCAGTTATAAAACCGATACCTGTAAAGCTTGATACATCTGGAGTTGAAGAGGAGCTAAGAAGATTAAACGACGCGATCGGTGAGCTTCAAGGGAAAATGAATGAGTTAGCATCCGGCGCTCAGGAAGTTAAAAAGACAATAGAAGGACTCTCTAAGTTTATTGACAAGATATAAGAGAGAGCCGTCGGCACAAACGACTCTCAGAGATGGATGAATCAGTTATCGCCGTTTGCGGCAGCGATAACCAATTCTTTTAACTCAGCGCGAGTTGGAATTTGGCTGGACACCTCTGCCAACTGCGCTTCAAGTTCCCATATAGGATCAAAGAAAAAGAAGATATACACCCCCTTTCTGAAAGGGGATAGGCATCAGCTGAACAATGTGCCTTGTGCAGTGTACCACCAATATTATAGCACATACCGGCAACCGGTACAACCCATAGAGCATAGCATAGAAAGAGGTGATATTATGAAAAACGACATCAGGAACTGGCAGGAAACCGAGACTGAGACCGAGCGCATCGTGAATTACGATACAGACAAGGCACATATCACGGTCCACATTCCGAAGCGTACACCGGAAGAACAAGCGGAATACGAAAAGAGGATGCGAGCAGCACTGAGACGTTTTCATTATCATGTCACCGTAGAACGCGGCTATGACTGGGATGAACTGGTAGCAAAACACGAAGACGACATTGTGCAGTTGACTGCACGGAAAGGAGAGCAGTATGTATGACACCGCGTATAAGATAGCGTTGATACTGGCAGCCTTAGTCCTTGCAATCTGCATAGAGTATGTGATCGGGGAGGGCAGGAGGCTGCACGCTGAGTATACCGAGTGGAGCACACAGAAGCGCCGCGAGAAGTATAGAAAGCCTGCGTACATGCAGGTGGACAAGCGTAGAACGATGCGTCTGAACCGTGAGCAGTTATGGAAGGAAGTGAACAGATAGTGGAATTACCAATGACAAACGAAGAGATCTGCGTAAGATATCGGCAGGCTAAGGATAAAGGAGATCAGGTGATTATCCTTTCAGAGCTGAATGCCTGCCCGGTAGAACGCATTATTGGCATCTTAGTAGCTAACGGCGTAGATAATCGGAACTTCAACGGTCTGAGGCATAGGCTGAAGCTGGAAGGAGCCAAGGCCGAGAAGAAAGCGGAGACCCCCACAGACAAGAAGCAGGCGGCAAAAGTTGAAGTAGCCGAGAAGATGCAGGAAGCTCTTTACAGCAAAGAAAAGAAGAGCAAGAAGACAGAGAGCAGCAAGCCGAAGGAGAACGCTGCCGATAAGCAGCAGGGCTTCAAGGATATTGACCTCATAATACTTCACGAGAACATCTTCGAGGATACGGAGCTGATAGACGCATTCGGAAGAAAAGTACATCAGCTTATCGAACGCCGTAGAGAGTGCATCGCAGAGATTGAAGACATTGACGAAATGCTTAGTAAGTATGCTTATATGCTTACAGACATCAACGAAGCAATAAGCTGCGAGGGGGTGGAGGTATGACAGACGTTCAGCGAGAGAAAGAATGCTTTGTGCGGCACGAGCTTCGGGATCTCCTGAAAGCAATTGACAGCAATATTCTCACGGCCGAATACCGCGTGACACCGACCGGAGAAGAATACGTATATATAACATGGTTCAGAGACGAGGAAAGAGACTATACTGTGAAGAGAAACGTCACAGGCAATAGTCTGATAGCGATAACAAGAGATGTGCTGGAGGTGGTCGAATGATTAATTATAAGATAGGCGGAGTCCTTTTTGAGTGCGACGAGGTCGCCGGTGAAGCTACCGTAACAACACCACAGGAAGAGAAGAAGTTCACGAACGCTATTGAAGCGTGGAACTACTTCACAGGGTATGCGCTCCGTCCTTTCGAGATCAGACTGAGGGACAGGCTCGAAGAAAACGGCTTCGACCGCTGGACCGGAGATCATGAGAACTATACCGAATCGGAGCTCAAGTATCTTGATACAACAAGAAAAGCCGGAGAGAGCAGATATGACATCAAAAGAGCTTAAAGAAGCATTCATCAATGACAGTCCAGTGTTCTTCAAGGGAGCTCAGTATGCGAAGATAATCGGAATAGGCTTCCGGAAAGAGGACCGGACGGGGAAGATAATAGAGACTGCTACTCTTGCCGACCTTTGCGGACGGTCTGAGGTGACAGTCCTCGCCAAGGATATCGAGTTGTGCAGTTGACTGCACAGAAATTAAGAAAGCAGGGATTTCATGAACAAAGAGACATATTTCAAGACTACCGATATAAAAGGAAAGAAGCAGGAAGCAATCGCTATTGATACCGCAATAGCTCTGAAAAGCTTCTGCGAGCAGGAGCCTGAATTTGAGCAGGCGATAGAACAGAGTGGAAAGACGTTCCAGGAATGTCTCAACGATGTTGTCAAAGGCATTGGAAACAGTATTTCCGATATTGAGGTCTACCGCCGTGCCGTGAAGTTCTACTTCTCTACTGCAACGGTTAATTTCGTGATGAACATTGACCTTAGCGGAAACAACGGCGCCGCTCCTGATATTACAATGACCGAGAATAAGACGTTGAGCGTCTCACTCGATGATCTTCTTGACTTCTGAGGTGATCGCCATGGAAGGATTCGTAAACGTCGCCGCGCATCTCGAAGAGATTGACCGGTATATGCCGCACTTCGTTTTCTACCGCAGAGGAATCCGCTCACCTGGTATCGGAGTTTTCGGAGAATACATCGGAGACGAGCACAACAGCAAGGTGACGGACTGCTATTGCACAGCCTGTCACGAACGCTACGAAGATGATATCAACAGCCCGAAGCACTACAAGCATAAGAAGTTTGGTTACTGTACGCACTGCCGCGCACCGGTTGAATACAGGCAGATGAACTACGGAAGATCAACATACTACTACACGAAAAACTTTGCCGTATTTGAAGGAGCAGGTGACAGGATGCACATTGAGTGCATCAAGGTTAGTCAGAAATTCGAGGATGAAGAGAACGAGCTCCAGCCGGTTCTCGACTGGTATACCGTTACAAGGTATGAGCTCGAACCCGGCAGAGCTGTGCAGTACCGCTGCGTATGGGATCAGTTTGAGCGGCGCTATACATGGGTACCGAAAAAGGGGAAGGCCACAGAGCCGAATTTCTCGATGGGCTGTTTCGGGTATCGAGACGACACTTATACGCTTATCAATCACGAAGCAGTTTCGCGCAGCTTCCTGAAGTATCTTTTCAAAGATTCCGAGAACCTGCCATCACTATACATAGAGTGGCTATGCAGATATGCAGAGCATCCTCAGCTGGAATACCTTATGCGTGGGGGATTATATCAAGTAGCCGAAGAGTATGTCACTAAGAACCTGCACGGGATCCGTCTCAACTGGAGAAGCAACGACCTGAAGAAGATCGTCAAGCTTCATAAGGCCGAGCTCAAGTATCTTTCAAACGGTGACGGGATACTATACAGAGACTACATCCATTTTCGTAAGAACACCTTTGAAGGCAAAACACCAACAGAGACAGTTAAGTATTATGATGAATTTCACAGCTGTGAAAGATACATCAAAGAGGTACAGGAAATAACAAACCTGACAACAAAGAAGATAATGGACTATACGCTCAAGCGGCGGAATAGTGAAGGCTCAGCATTTTTCCTCATATGCTGGCGCGATTATCTCCGGGACTGCATTGAGCTCAAGTACGATATGCAGTCAGAGTCCGTGATAATGCCGAAGGACTTATTCACGTTACACGAGAGAACGCAGCACATCCTCGAAGGCATAAGAGACGCTCATATGAATGACGAGCTTCAGGAAAGTGACATCAAGCGAAAAGACCTTGAGTGCGTTGATATGGAACTCGGACTCGCTCTATATCTTCCGAGAACAGTCAAGGATATAGCGAGAGAGGGCGCAGAGCTAAGTCATTGTGTCGGGGGATATGCTGACCGTCATGCCAAGGGCAAGCTAACAATCATGTTCCTTAGGGCGCTCGGACATCCCGGAAAGCCATACTATACTATGGAAGTCTCCAATGACCTCGAGATAGCACAGTGCCGCGGATATAGGAACAATCTCGCTCACAACCCGAAACCGGATACAATTATCGAGTTCGAGCGCAGATATACCGAGTATCTTGCAGTAGTCAAGGAGAACCGGCGAAAGGCTAAAGAAAAAGAAGCAAGGAAGAAAAGGCAGCAGACCAAAGCAAAGACTAAAGCTAAAGTCAAAGCCGCGTAAAGGAGAATTATTATGAATGAGATCATAACAAACGAAGATATGCTCCCGGCCACAGCGAGAGCAGTAATGATAACAGAGCGCATCAAGAGCAACGGCAGGGCAGCGGTGAACGCTGTCTGCATGATTGGTAAGGATTTGCGCACGATGAAGATAGACAAGCTTTATACCTCACTCGGCTATGCTGAATTTGAGGACTATGCCGAGAAGGAGTTTCAGATAAAGCGCCGACAGGCGTATCAGTACATATCAGTCTATGAAAAGCTCGGAGAAGAGTTTGTGCAGTCGAATGCACAGCTCGGGATCACAAAGCTTGCACTCCTGGCAGCGGCCAACCCTGAGGACCGCGCAGAGGTAATGGAGAACGAGGACGTTTCGGATATGACATCGAAGGAACTTGAAGAAGCTCTCGCTAAGTGCAAGCAGCAGGGAGAACAGCTCTCGATGTTAGAGGAAGAGAATACCGAGCTGAAGAACGCCGCCAAAGGCAGAGAGGAGCTTGAAAAGGAACTTGAAGACTACCGCAGACGGTGCATAGAGCAACAGGACAAGATCGATGCACTTGAAAAAGAACCGAAAGACGTAGAGATTCAGACGAAAGAAGTTATCAAGGAAGTACCTGACAAGAAGGTAGAGAAAGAACTCGCAGAGACAAAGAAAGCTCAGAAGGCGACAGAAAAGGAACTGCAAGAAGCTCAGGAAGCCAAGAACAAGGCAGAGAAAGAGCTCGCAGCAGTAAAGAAGGAGCTGGAAGCCAAGACCTCGGAGCTTCAGAGAGCAACGGCGAAACCGGCAGAGAGCACAGACAAGAGCAGCTTCAAACAGATGCTTGCCAGCGCTTACAAAGAAATGACTGGACTCATTGAGTTTGTCAAAACATCGGAGCCGGAAGACAGAGAGCTCTTCCTTCGGAAAGCTCTTGAAATCCTTTCAGCTTGCAAGGCAGCTCTTATGCAGATAGATCCTTGCGTAGGAGTCCCGGCGGAATCAGAGGAAGACGATGGAGAGACTGACTGATCGTAGAGTAGCCGAAGCCCTTCGGGATAACGCCGAGGGGCTAATGGCTAAGGGCGTTAAGCCAGCGATAGACGACCTGCGATATATCAAACTCGCAGAGTATGAGAACGAACAGGAACGGAAAGAGAAGGTCTTGAGTACCTTCGGAACTGAAGATTATTACGAATAAGGAGGAAAATCATATGCAGATCAATGGTAAATTGTATACAGAGCCTCAGCTCGCAGCATACGTTAAAGAGCTCGAGGGTGAGCTCAAGGAGATACAGGAGCAGGCTGATAATGGGAAACGTCAGATCGCTCTCTATGAAGACGAGAGCAGGAAACTGAAAGATGTACTTGCGCTCGCAAGGTCTGAAGTACATCGCCCTTATCCTGAGTATAAGTACCGGTGGGAAACAGAGCTTGAGAAGCTCCTTGAAAACGAAACAACGGTATATCATGAGGTGGCGGACTGAAAAATGACACTTGATGAAGCAATTAAAATCTGCGAAGAAGATGCAGAAAAGATTGGGGGCAATCCTCAGTCAGACCGTCATGCAGAACGTTGCAGACAGTTTGCGGAATGGCTGACGGAACTGAAACAATGGCGCAGAGTTTACGGCGTTTGTCCGAGTTATGAGATGTGTATTCCTGAGTGCAAGGAAGGTTATAATGCTCAGATAGCAGAGTACAAGCGACTCCTGAAAGCGGCGGTTGAGGATATAAACTATTACGTTGATTGCTATGAAGCGCACTGTGATGAATGCTGCTGTGACCACGATAATCGCTGTCATTGGAAACACGAAGCCGAAGCCCTCGCTCTGATTGGAGAGGACGGCGTGAAAAATGAGTGAGTTCAAGAAAAAAATTGCAGGTGTTGGAGCTTGCAAGCATCCACTTGGCAGAGGGAAGCCGTCAAGAGAGTTCACCATTGACGGAGTAGGCTATTACTTCTGCTATGGCTGGACTGATGACTGGGGCGACGGTACAGCTCCACAATGTGAAGACTGTCCTGCGCATATTAACGCAGCTGATGATGTATTACAGCAGCTTATAAAGGAACGGAAAAATGAAGAAGATTAGATATTTTTTTCTGTTAATTTTCGTTTTAACAATACCGGAATGGCTAATTGAACTTACAGGCGCTGATATATTAGTAATGCAAGAATTAAAAGATATAAAGAAAAAGGACGGTGAGCAGAATGACATATGAAGAAAAAATAGCCGCCCTTACTGAGACAGCAAAAGAGGACGGTGTTGATAGCGAAGAGGGCAGAAGGATATTCGCAAAGCTCTGTTTTTATGCTACCGACTATCAAGATGCAGCCAACGTAACGCCTACACGCATTCTTATGCAGGCTCTTGGCTATACGAAGTACCGCATAAGCAAGGAACTGTCTATCCTTAAAAAGCTTGGATTGGTAGAGCGCACAACGTGTGGATTCCCTGCATATGAGATATACACCGAGAACGGTTTAACAGACTTTGACGAATCTCACCCTCCTATCAACGGCTTTGGGCTTACGACAAAAGGCTTTGAGAGTGCAACATATAAGAAAGCAATCAAGTTCCTTGATGAAGAATACAGACGACTAGCTGAAATGACCGAGGAAGAAATTCAACGTGAAATGAAACAGGAGTGTGGAAATGAGAGAGATATTATTCAGAGCCAAGCGTGAAGATAACGGCGAGTGGGCATATGGCTATTATGTCCGTCTGCCTGATGCAGCAGGTAGCGCCAGCATGATACACACACCGGCGCGAAATCCTGACGAGAGCAATAGTAGTCATTTTATCAGGTCAAGCACCATCGGGCAGTTCACTGGCCTCACTGATAAAAACGGCGTAAAGATCTTTGATGGCGATATTCTTCAAGGAGACGAATATCCGTACTGTTCAGAAGGAGAATACAATTATTTTGCCGAAGTTGTATGGTTCGATGAGGGGTGCTGTGGTGCCGGGTTGTATACGCACAAAAACCCAAAATCAACTGTAAAAGGTATAAGTCACGGTAATTGTGAATGGCTCGAAGATTTTGATAGTGATAAATGGCAGGTAATCGGCAACATCTACGACAATCCGGAGCTGATCGGAGGCGAGACAGATGAACAGATTTGAGATCCTTGACCGCATGGAAGAGATACTGAACGAGAAGGTGCGTTCAGTTATTCCCGGAATGATTAACTGTTACCTCATCGAGGCTCCTATTTCAAAAAGACACGGAGCAGCTATTAACGTTCATATTACTGCTCGGGGCTTGATATGGAATGATTATCTGGGTGGCGTTGCGAGGACGTACCAAGTAGAGGAGTTGTTCTTATATCACTATAATCAAGGTTCAGAGGAAATTATCACAACTCCTGAAATGTGGGAACGCTTTGACAGAATGGCTCAGCGTGAAACAGAGGAAATGCTTCTCAAACTTACTAAGATGATAAAAGAACACATCGAGGAAGAGAAAGCATGGAAAAAACGCCAGCTTGCAAATTATGAGATAAGGAAGGGTGAAAATGGGCGATATAAAAGAGATGATAGAACGTGAAATCCGCAGCTATGAGCGTAACAGAGATACTGCTAATAAAGAGGCTACAAAACAAGCAATTATGCGTGATTGCTACAATGATTTTATATACGTGTTAAAGGATGTTCTTGAAGAAATCGAGAAACAATAAAATTAGATTTTATGGATTGGTAGTAATTAGCAGAAACATCAATCTTACTACCAATCTTCTACCAATAAGGAGGAAAGGCGATGAAAACAACACTTGATATATTTATTGTAGCACGGCAGAAGTGCTGTGCGTGTATATGCAATAAGGAGCATAAAGACACCTGCTGTACTATGAGTATCATAGCAGAAGAAATGATATTACGAGGTGAATACTATGGCTGACCTTATTATTAGTATCGGAATAGCAGTAGTATGCTTTGGAGGTATTGCGTATCTGATTCTTAAAGGAGGCAGCGAAAATGAGTAGGATCCTTCCACCTTGTAAGGAATGCCAAGAGAGAGTCATTGGCTGTCATAGCATATGTGAGCAGTACAAGAAGTTCAAAGCAGAGCTCGCAGCACTCAAGGCAAAGAAAGTAGCTGAGTATGCCGAGCGAGATTTCATCTTAGCTACAAAGATAGGAGTCAAAAAAGCAGCAGATCATAAGCGCAGTTGCGAAAGGGGGCGAAAACGGTGAGCAAACCGCTTGACTACTGTATATGCGGAAGTCGCCCGGAGCGGCATCAGGACGCGAACGGTAAATGGTTCGTCTATTGTGAAGAATGCGCTCTTGCATTCGGACTCAAAATAGAACCTTGTGAGACCTACATACCAGGAACAGGAGAAGCGATATTCGACACGGCCGAGGATGCTCGTGCAGCGTGGGATGAATGGGTAGCTTCGGTAGAGGAGTGATGAAATGAAACCTTGTTTCCACTGTAAGGGTAGAAAATTCCGCTATATCAGGAGCGATGATATGAAGATCACTATTAAATGTGAAAAGTGCGGCGGTGAAATAAGCACTCCGCACCTGACGATTGATTCAGCTCGGGGATATTGGAACATGAAAATGGCAGCTCTCGAACACGCTGCCAAACAGAAGAGTGAAGCGGCTGCCGGATAAGCAGCCGCCAACCTATACTATTATAATAGTAAAAAGCAAGTGCCTGATGCTGGCATTTAAGACCTCGTAATGTAGTCTAAAGTTACGACCACGGGAGAAGATGAAAATGAGATGTTGTTATAGAGAAACTTACTACAAGTGCGGAGACTACCTCGAAGCAAACATATACCCGGTGTATAAGCAGGGAACTGGAAGAAGAAAGAAGTCAAAGCCGACACCTGAAGGAAAGCAGAAGCTGAATGAGTTAGCATCGCAGAACAAGATAATCAGACTCGCTAATGCGAACTTTACGAGCAATGATCTGAAAGTCGAGCTGACATATTCACAGGATCATCATCCGGTAGATGATGAAGCAGCAGCAAGAGAACTCAGAAACTTCCTGAGAAGAGTTAAGAGATTCAGAGACAGGAACGGAATGTCTGAGTTGAAGTACATAGCTATCACCGAGAAGGGAAAGAAGCTCGGAAGATATCATCATCATCTTATCATGAATGATATGCCATTGAAAGATCTCGTCCAGTTATGGGGCAATGGAATCGTAGGAACTGACATCCTTCAGTTCGATGAAAATGGAGTCGCTTCTCTTGCAAGCTACATGATGAAACAGGCAAGGGAAGTATCAGGAAAGAAAAAGTATACTCGCTCTCAGAATCTTATCGATCCTCAGCCGGTATCAAGAGACGCAGCTTCAAAGCGTAAGATCCTTGAACTCGCAGCGGATGTCGAGTGCAGAGCTGAGTATGAGAAACTACACGAAGGATACTTCCTTGCAGCGGCAAGCGTAGTATTCAACGACACGAACGGTGGCGTGTACATCCATGCCAGGTACTATCGGAAGGAGGCAGAATTTTGCAGCAGAAAAAAGAAGAGGATGAACAGGCAGTCTTATTTGCCTGGGCAGAGTACGTCAAAGGGCAGTACCCCGAACTTGAATTGATGTATCACGTGCCGAACGAGGGACGACGAAGCATAAGAACCGGTGCAAGAATGAAAGAGACCGGTTTGAAGTCAGGCGTTCCGGATATCTGCCTGCCGACAGCTCACGGCGGATTTATCGGATTGTACATCGAAATGAAAGTAAAACCGAACAAGCCTACGGAGAATCAGAAGAAATGGCTGACAGCTCTTAGATGCGCAGGGCATCTGACAGCGGTGTGCTATTCCTTCGAGGAAGCAAAGGAACTAATCGAGGGTTATCTCGAAATGCCAGTGACGGCAACGAAAGGAAGTTGAAGTATATGTCAGGAACGTGTGTATTTTATTCAGAGCTGCACAGCAATGGATGTGCAATACTGAATCAGAAATGTAATAAGGCATCGGCCAGCGTATCAGGATGCAAGTTCAGAAAGACGGAAGAGGAATTCTTCGAGACAAGGAATCACGCTGTCGAGATCAATCGCAGAAAAGGCAACTGTACGAACTGCAAGTATCGAACAAAGATTAAATGCAAGGTTGCTGAGAAGGGAGAGCTTGACGATGAATGCTGAAGAATACCTCGAACAGGTGAAGAACATTGACTTGCGCATAAGGTCCCTTGAAGGTGAGCTCAATGATAGCCAGGCGGAAGAAGACACCGAGTACGCCGAAGAGCTCCGGGACAGGATCGCGGCCAGCATAAGAACTTACAAAGAATTGAAGCTCAGGATCCGTGACGAGATACAGCAGATAAAGGACAATCGTTTATCGACGCTCCTGACAGAGTTCTACATCAGAGGCAAGAGCTGGGAAGATGTGACAGCAGCACTCGGTATGAGAAGTGTGAAGAATGTTCGCGAAGGGTTGCACAAGAAGGCTTTAGAGGCATTTGAAAAGAAATTTCAAAATAATTTTCAAAATACTACCTCTTAACACCTGAAATAATCTTGTATAACTCTGTGAAATGCTATATAGTAAACATAGAAGGCAGGCGGAATAACAGTAGGCTACCTTCACGCAGAGCTCTGAGCGGTATGCAGAACTCTGCGTAAGCCTCCGCCTTGCGCTTCACACTTCAACATCTTATTTCGGAAATCCTTGCCTGCGGGTGCAATAGTGCCCGCAAAACTGGCAGAGTGGAGCAGTAGGTAGCTCGTCGGGTTCATACCCCGAAGGTCGCTGGTTCAAGTCCAGTCTCTGCAACCATACAGGAGGAGGCGAGAACGCACGAAGACAAGTAAAGAAATGAAAGCCTTTCTGAATCGTGCGTTCTACGCCGATAAGAAGATAGCCGCCCTGAATATGCTCATAGCTCAGACACGAGAAAGAGCACAAGGGCTTTCGAGATCTTCGGACGGAAACCTCAAGGGGAAGTCCGACAGCAATAATAACAGCACAGAGAGTGCTTTGCTGAGGCTCGCAGAGCTTGAACAACAGGCACAAGTGCAGAGAGTATATGCAGCTGATGTCCTCTTAGAGATTCAGCAGAAGATCGCACTGCTAAAGGACGACGATTTCGAGACCGTCCTGACACACCGGTTTTTATTATATAATACTATCGAGCAGACTGCGGAGCTTATGAACTACGCTCCTCGAACAGTAAGGCAGAAGCAGAAACAGGCAATCGAAAAACTATGTCAGTTAATGCCTTGAAATGCCTACTCTGATGTGTTAGTATGTTATCATAGAGAGTTTGGAAAGTATGAAGCGAGCTTGTCCTTACTGCGGAAAGATCCACAGCAGAGATTATCAATGCGAGAAGAAAGCTGAGGCATTCAAGAGCCGAGGCGGGAAAGAGGACCTATTCCGCTGGTCGTATGACTGGAAGCAAAAAAGAGAGTATATAATGCGGCGAGACAAGTACCTTTGTGTCGCCTGTCTTAATAATCTCAAAGGGACGACAAGGAAGCTGAATAATGAAGATCTTTCAGTGCATCATATACAGCCGTTAAAAACTAATTGGGATTTACGACTGGACGATGAAAACCTAATAACTTTATGCAGATTTCATCACGAAATGGCAGAAAACGGAACGATTTCTGCTGAAACTCTCAAAGAAATTTTGTTAAAGCATCCCCCCGGAGGGTAATTTTATTAAATAAGAGTGTGTCTCTCCAACGACGCGCCCCTCTGAACATAAAATTTTCCCTAAATGAAAGAGGTGAAAGCATGGCGAGACCTGCGATGTCTGCGAAGACAACTGCTAAGCACCTTACGAAAACCGAGATGGAAGCGAAGCTCGGCACCGAGGAAAAGCTGAAAGGGAAATCCGACAAGCTGAAGCCTCCTAAGTACCTCACGCCGACGCAGAAGAAGACCTTCAAGTTTATCGTTAAGGAGCTTGAAGGAGCAGGTATTCTTGGAAACCTCGATGTCTACGTACTAAGTGAGTGCTGCATAGCACTTGACCGTATGCAGGAGATCGAGAGCAAGATCAATCAGGAGCCTGAGCTGATAATCAGTGACAAGCTGCTCCAGGCAAAGGACAGATATACGAAATCTTTCTTCCGGTGCTGTAATGAGCTCTGCTTGAGCCCTCAGAGCCGTGCGAAGATGGGAAATCTGAACTTGCAGGCCAAAGAGGAGAACCCTCTTATTAAGGCTCTTCTCGACGATGAAGAATAGAAACCGCTTGATATAGGTCAAGCGGTTTTCTTATACCCGAAAGGAGCTGACAGCAATTGACATAGTAAAAGACAGCCGTGCGTACAAGTATGCACTATGGTGCGCAGGTCCTGACAATAACCAAGTCGGACGATATGTCAAGCGACAGTGCGTGCTATGGGTTGAGATAGCAGACGGCAAGAACAAGGAAGCATATGTCTGCGAGAAGCGCTGGAAGAAAATCACGAAGCTCCTCAAGCTGATAATGCATCCTGATCTCGGCTGCTCGATGCTGATAGGCCTTGAAGACTATGCTCTGACGTTCATATATGCACTCTACTGCACGAAGTCTTCTGAGGATAACAGACGATTCTATGAGACCGGTCTGCTGGAAATTGCCCGTAAAAACTTCAAGACATTCACGTCTGCGGTTATCTTTATCATAGGCTTGCTGACTGAGCCGAAATTCAGTCGTTTTTTCTCCGTAGCTCCTGACCTTCCGCTCTCCAGTGAATTACAGGTCGCTATCAAGAAGATAATCAAATCAAGCCCCTGCCTGGCAGACGAGAAGATCTTCAAGCTGCTCCGCAAGGAGGTAAGGTGCAAGCTGACAGAGAGTGAATATACGCCTCTCGCATACTCAAACGACCGTTTGGACGGCAGACTGGCGAATATGTTCCTTGCCGATGAATGCGGAGCAATGGACAATTATCCAATTGAAGCGATGCGTTCTTCTCAGATAATGCTCCAGGAAAAGCTCGGTATCATCATTTCGACGCTCTACCCGAACGACAATAATGCTATGACCGAGGAAATCGACACGGCAAAGAAAGCGATTGACGGGCTACTCGATGATGAAAGAGTATTCGCGTTGCTCTACGAGCCAGACGACGAATATAAAACCGGAGACGCTTGGAAGACCTCAGATATTGCTTTATATCAAGCGAACCCGGTAGCTGTCTCTCATGAGTATCTTTTCAAGAATCTCGTCAAGAAGCGCAAGAAGGCTATACTTTATGAGAACAAGCGCGAAAACTTCCTGTGCAAGCATATGAACATCCTCTATAAGGGACTCGGAGTTGAGGGATTTGTAGAGATAACAAAGGTTAAGCTCTGTGCAGTTCCTAAGGATGCAGGATACTGGAGTGGCCGTCGCGTATTCATAGGACTTGACCTTTCGCAGACTGATGATAATACCAGCGTTGCAATGGTAACATATGATCCTGATACCGGCGAGATCGTCGGCAAAGTATGGGGCTTCATTCCTGCTGATAGACTGGAAGAGAAGTCGCAGCGTGAAAAAGTAGATTACAAGAAGCTGAATGAGCGCGGCGAGTGCTTCGCCTGCGGTGACGAGATCATTGACTATGGCTTCATTGAGCGATTTATTCAGGAACTGCCGGAAAAATACGGCGTAGAGGTCGTGCAGTTAGGCTTCGACCGTTACAATGCTATATCTACTGTGCAGAAGCTCGAAAGCGGAGAAGAGCCCATCGAGTGCGTTGAAATCAAGCAGCATTCAAGCGTTCTTCACCGTCCGACAAAGCTACTGAAAGAGGATATTCTCAGCAAGAAGTTCCGCTATGAGGAAAATCAAATGCTTGAGATCAATTTTCAAAACGCTCGATGCACAAGGGACACGAACCTCAACTTGTATGTCAACAAGAAGAAATCAGCCGGAAAGGTTGATATGGTCGTTTCCTTGATAAATGCTCTATACCTGTTACAAGTGAATGTGCTTGACAGTATGGACGGTGACTTCGGTTGCCAGGTAATATGAAAGGATGTGGTCAGCATAGGACTTTTCAGACGCAAGAAAAAGCAAGAAATACGAGCCGATACCGGTCAGGCGAGTGCAGAAACTACGATTCTGACGTTCTTCGGCATATCAGGAGAGCTTACGCGGGAAGCTGCAATGAGCATTCCTACCGTATCAGCTTGCATCAACAAGATAGGCGAAACAATTTCACGCCTGCCGGTTAAGCTATACCGGAAGAATGAGGAGCAGGTCGAAGAAATCTTTGACGATCCTCGATTGAAACTGCTTAACGGTGATACCGGCGACACGCTCAGCACGGTAGATATGTGGAAAGCAGCTATTGAGGACTATTATCTTGGCAGTGGAGCTTGGATATATGTCAACAGTAACGGCTTGGATGTTCAGAGTCTGCACTATGTAGACAGCCGGAACATTAGTCTTCTGTACAATAGTGATCCGATTTTCAAGGCGTACAGAGTGCAGATAAATGCACAGAACTACTATGATTTTCAGTTCCTGAAGCTCCTGCGTAAGACGCGAGACGGGTATACGAACATCACGCTCCAGGAGGAAGCCTCGGCTATCCTCTCAGCAGCGTGGAACGCTTTGAAACTCGAGAACATGATGAACTCGAACGGCGGATGCAAGCCCGGATTTCTCAAGGCTAAGAATCGTCTATCAGATGCCGCTATTGCTTCAATCAAAGCAGGCTATCGTGAGGTATATGATAATGAGCGAAGTCGTGACAAGCTCTGCGTGCTTAATGACGGTGTAGACTTCGAGGCTATATCCTCAACTGCTGCCGAGCTTCAGATGAACGAGAACAAGAAGACGAACAGTATAGAGATCTGCAAGCTCTTCGGGTTCCCTCATACTGTAATTGACGGTGGGGCTACACCTGACGATAACAAGAAGTTTATCGCGGCAGTGATATCAGTTCTCAATCAGATTGAGACAGAGCTTGATAACGTGCTCTTGCTTGAATATGAAAAGGAGCAGGGTTACTACTGGGCATTTGACACAAAGGAGCTCACACGAGGTGATATGAAGGAGCGTTACGACGCTTACGAGGTCGCTGTCCGGAATAACATTCTTCAGGTAGATGAAATACGCCGTGAAGAGGACTATGAACCGCTCGGCTTTAACTTCATTAAACTCGGGCTCCAGGACGTTCTTCTCAACCCTGAGACAATGGAGGTCTATACACCTAACACCGGTCAGAGCAAGAACCTTCTTACCGGAGAAGAAAGAGCTGAGTTAAGAGGGAAACGGCAGTATATTCAAGGCCCTGACGGGAAGATGAAAGGCAGTAAAAGTGTCAGCGGAGGCGGCTCTGCGAAAGGTGTTGACAAATCTGAAAAATCTGATATAATTAAACCGGAAGATGTATCTGCAACTGGTGAAAATGAGCTCAAAGTCAAAGGCTTTCCCAGTAAGCAGAAGCTGAATAACCACTGGCAGAACGGCAGAACACACGCCGATGAATACAAGAATGACGGTATAACAACCAAAGAGCATTATGAAAAGCGTGGTGTTGAACTTGCCGAAAGTGCTGCTGACGGTAAAAAGATTCTTGGTTATAAAACTAAAGAAGGCTTTATCTGCCGTTATGATGTCAAGAAAAATGACTATGTAAAGGCAGATGTGAATAAAGGTCTTAGAACTTTATTTAAGCCAACGGAAGGAATTGATTATTTTAATTACTGGAAAGGGAAAGAGGGGGTAAAATAATGGACGAGGAATTGAAATGTCCTGTTTGTGGGCAATTTTATTTCGAGGAACGAGACGATTACGATCTTTGTCCTGTTTGCGGTTGGTTTAATGATGGATTTCAGAAAGAATATCCCGATAAATTAGGCTGCAATCATAGAACACTCATTGAGCACCGTGAACAGTGGAAAAACGGTACTCTTCCCGATTACATCTATGACCTTATCGAACAGAATAAAAACAGATTACCGTCTGAGTGATTAGGCGGTTTTCTTATACCCATTTGTGCAGTCAACTGCACACCTGAATACAGCAAAAAGCGTTTGCGACCGACATTGATGTCGGCAGCAGGCGCTATTTTTATACCTGAAAGGAAGTGATATAGTGATACAGGTATACAAGACCATTCACTTAGCTGCCGGTGGCAGTGCAATAATGGATATGTACATTGATAGTGCTGAAGATCTGCCAGCTGGCGGAGTAGTCGGAAACACACAAGGGGCTCTTGGTTCGTCTGCGATTGATGTAAGCACCGGAACAGAATACCGTCTCAATAGCTCAGGAGTGTGGATAAATCAGACTACACACGCCAAGACGATACAGATAACACAGCAGCCTGAGAATGCGGAAGCAATCGCGGGCGATGAAGTAACATTCACGGTCGCTGCAAGCGGCTATGAGCTGACATACAAGTGGCAGAGCTCCTCTGACGGCACTACATGGACAGATATATCGGGCGCGACTTCAGCGTCGTATACGTTCACTACTGCGGCAGCTGATAATGAGAAATCATATCATTGCGTAGTAACAGACGGTGACAGCAACAGCGCCACATCAAACGCTGCTGTTCTTGCAGTAACAGAACCCGAGTCGGAGCCTGCCGACGATCAGGCAGACGATACAGAAGAGAATACAGAAGGATAAGCATTTGCTAAGGACATAAATGTCCCTTGCAAGTGCTATTTTTATACCCAAACGCAGAAAGGAGTTGAAAAAATGCGTATTGAAGTAAGAGGCGACGGAGTACATATAAACGGCTACGTCAACGTCACAGGCAAGCATTCGCGCCCGGTAATCACACCGAGAGGAAAGGTTATCGAGACAATCGAAGAAAGAGCTTTCGCGGAAGCGATCAAGAAGAACGGCGATATTACCGTTCAGCTCGATCATGATGCCGGTCATGCTTATGCAAGGACCTCAGACGGCACACTCACACTCAAGGAGGACGCTATCGGCCTTCACGCCGATGTACTTATCACTGACGAGACAGTCGTTGAGATGGCTCGCAAAGGTAAGCTGAGAGGCTGGAGCTTCGGAATGTACAATGTTCAGGACGAAATGGAAAGCAGAGGCGAAGATGAACTGCCAGTACGGCACGTCAATCACTTAGACCTTGACCATATCTCGCTTATCAAAGATAAGGTTCCTTGCTATGCTGCAACATCAGTTGAGTGCCGAGCAGGCGAAGATACTTACATCGAGCAGCGTGCGCTTGACGTTGAGCCCGAACTGGTAATAGTCAATAAGCCTGATTATACCGAGTACGAAAACAGACTGAAAGCGCTCTAAGCGCCGAGTGCAGTTGACTGCACAAAAATCACGTTGAGAAGCATTTGAAACCGGTGAGAAACGGGGACAAATGCTTTTATATTAATTCACGTTAATGAAATGGAGGATTTATCATGAAAAAGCTTTTTGAGAAGAGAGCACAGAAGAAGGCAGAGCTTGAGGCACTGCTCAACAAGGTTAAGACAGAAGAGAGAGCATTCTCAGAGGACGAGCAGAAGCAGTTCGATACTCTTGAGAACGAGATCAAGTCCCTTGATGCTACAATCAAGGCTGAGGAGAGAGCTAAGGGCATCACAGAGCTCAAGGCTCCTGAGACAACTCCTAAGGCTGAGCAGCTCACACAGGAGCAGCTCGAAGAGAGAGCGTTCACTGACTTCATCAATGGCAAGGTTACAGAAATGAGAGCCGGTGAGCAGAACATTGACTGGACAAATGGTGCGTCTACTGTACCTACATCAATCGCCAAGCGCATCATTGACGCTGCTGTTGATATGTGTCCTATCCTTGCAGGCGCTGAGGTTTACCACGAAAAGGGCAATCTCAAGATTCCTAAGTGGACCAAGGCAAACAGCACACACGACGTAACGGTTGCATATGCGACAGAGTTCACACCTCTCACAGCTGACAGCGGTAAGTTTACATCAGTAGATCTCGGCGGCTACCTTGCAGGAGCCCTCGTGCTTATCGGTAAGAGCGTAATCAACAGCTCTGCAATCAACGTAACACAGTTCGTTATCAATAAGATAGCTGAGAAGGTCGCACAGTTCCTCGAGCAGGAGCTCCTCAAGGGTTCCGGTTCCAGCGCAGCTCAGGGCGCTACAAAGACATCGAATGTTGTTACAACTGGCACTTCGGGCGTAATCGGCCTTGATGATCTTATTGCTGTTCAGGCAGCTGTAAAGCAGAAGTATCAGAAGAATGCTTGCTGGACAATGACATCAGCAACTTTCACAGCAATCAAGCAGCTCAAGGACGGAGATTCAAGACCTCTTATTCAGCCTGATGTAACAGCTGAATTCCCCTTCTCGCTGCTCGGTAAGCCTGTATATCTCTCTGATAACATGGACGAGATTGGCGCAAACAAGCTCGCTATTCTCTATGGCGATTACAGCGGTCTCTCTGTAAACTTCCGTGAGGATATCGGCATTGAGGTGCTCCGTGAGGCATATCACACTCAGCACGCTATCGGAATTGATGCTTGGTTCGAGTTCGACTCTCAGGTAACAGACGAGCAGAAGCTTGCAGTTCTGAAGGTCAAGTCCTGATAATATTAGAGCGGGCAGGGATAACCTGTCCGCTTAAACACAGAAAGGCGGCGTAAGCATGAAGATAAGCGAATTAACAGCTGAAATCGTAAAGGATTTCACAGGTATCTCGGACGAGGACAGTGACGATATTGTCGAGGATCTTCTGATACCGGCAGCGAAAGCGTATATCAAAGGATATACCGGATTGACAGACGCAGAGCTTGACGAGCATGAAGATCTTACAACAGCTATGTGCGTACTCGTCAATGATATGTTCACGAACCGAGACTATACTATCAGCTCACACAGGCAGCTTTCGCCGACCGTGAAAACGATACTCAGTATGTATGCGGTTAATCATGTAGGGTGATAGTATGGCGTATACGAAGAAAATAGAGATACAGTCCTTAACGGAAACACAGGACGCTATCGGCAACGATAAGGAGACCTGGACAACTCTTTTCAATCCGTGGACTGAAATAACCACGGCTAAGAGTCAGGAATACTACGCGGCCGCACAGGTGAACTCCGAACAGGACTATGTTTTCAAGATGCGTTATTCGCGTACAATAGCCGATAAGCTGACATCAGAAATGAGGATACTGTATAACGGGCGGTACTACGACATCAAGAGTATTGATGATGTCAACGAACAGCACCGACAGATAGTTATACGAGCAGAAGTCAGAAATAAGGGCGTGAGATAATGAGCAGCAATCATAATGAGATCATCGCAACTCCTGAGGCTTTAGTGAGTGCTCTTGTCGGAGCCTGCGAGGAATTCGTAGAAGAGACGAAGCGCGAACTGGAAGCAGGTCTGAAAAAGATCGGTGAGGAATCAGTCGTAGAAATCAAGAAGATTGCACCTGTATACAAGGGCAAGAATAAGAAGACTGCGAAAGGAGCATATCGCCGTAACTGGACCTATCGAGTCGATAAGGAGCGCGGTCGTATAGATATGACAGTTCATGTAAAAGGCAGAAGCTACAAATTGACACACTTGCTCGAGTACGGTCACGCGTCCAGAGGTGGAGGAAGAGCGAAAGCTATACCACATATCAGCATCGTCAATGAACAGACTGATAAGAAAGTGGATAAGCTGCTGGAGGAAATAGCCAATGGAACTAAGTGAAATCAAATCAAAGCTCGATACACTCAAGATACCGGTTGCATATATGTGTTTCAAGGCACCTCAGGATCTGCCGTTTGTGGTCTATTATGAGGCTGGCACAGAAATCAAGGGCGCGGATCACTATAACCTATATCGAGATGTAACAATCAATATCGAGTTCTACACCGAAGAGAAGCAACCGTCACTTGAACGACAGATTGAAAGTCTCTTCCGAGATCGGGAGATCGAGAAAACAACGGATACATTTTTAAGCGACGAGAAAATGTTTATGACAACATTTTCTTTCGATACAACTCAGTTTATAGAGGAGGAATAACAATGAGACAGGAAAAGAACAGAATCGCCATGGGTTCGGTTGATATCTTTATGACCGAGTTTACCGGCACAGCAGTTTCGGACATCCCTGCCGATAATGCTATCGAGACAGAGGCTAACTTCATCGGCAGAACTAAGGACGGCGGCGAGGTCACATATACTACGACCTACTACAATGCCAAGTCTGATGACGGTAAGGCTGCTCGTAACGAAATGACCGAGGATGCTGCATCAATCAGCTTCGGTCTTATCACTTGGAACGGTGACACAATCGTGAAGCTTGTACCTACTGCCGAGGCAACTATCACAGGTACAAGAAGGCGCACGGTTATCGGCGGTGCTGCGAACATGGACAACAAGGTTTATCTTGTTCGTGCTGTACATAAGGATAAGGTCAAGGGTGATGTGCGATATACCTTCATCGGTAAGAATGTGAACGGCTTCGCTGCTGCTTACAAACCCGGTCAGGAGACTACAATCACACCTAACATCGCCGCAGAGCCTTTCGATGATGGTAGACTTATCGTTCTTGACGAGGATGATGTAGTTGGTATCTCAATTAGCTCGCATAAGGCTACGGTAGCAGTTGGCTCGACAATTTTGCTGACAGCAACAACAGCTCCTACCGGTCAGACTGTTACATGGGCCTCAGACAATGCAGATGAAGCAACTGTAAGCAATGGCACTGTAACAGGTGTAGCAGCCGGAACAGTTGCTATCACAGCATCTATGACATCCGGTGGCGTAACTTATACTGACACCTGCGTAGTGACTGTCACAGGAGCTGGTGCCTAATGTATAAGGTTACAGTTTACTTCGAGGACTTGCAGGATAAGAACTATCCTTACAAGGTGGGTGACACATATCCTCGCAAGGGACTCAAGCCGACACACGAGCGCATCGAGGAACTCGCAAGCGGTAAGAACATCCGCGGCATTCCTCTTATCAAGGCAGAAAGTAAATCAAAGAAATGATATCGGCGGGCGTTTTGCCCGCCTTTCTTTGCAAAGGAGCACGTATGAGAAGATTCAAATTCACACTTGATAATGGAGTTACATTGAACATCATGCCGCCTACACTTCGTATGTACTACAAGGAACTCAGGACGGCTGAAAACGATGCACAGTTATTCGGAGCAGTAGCTCATATCTGCAATAGGAACGATGAAAACATCGAGATAACAGAAGAATATATCATAGATAACTTCACAACCGACGACTTCAGGCGTTTTATGCGTGAACTTCCGTCCTGGATAGAGAACGAAAGAAGCGCCAACCCAAACTCATAACGCCTTATTGTCCGAGTGAAAGTGATAATAAGGCTTATGAATACGAGAATGCTTCAAGTGATATGAAAGTAGTTTCCGATTATACCCGTCTCAACTTCGGTGAAGTGTGGGCGCTGGACATATTCGAGTATTGGGGTTACTTGCACGATGCAGTCGTATGGAACTGCGAAAGAAAGGGAGAAACAGGAAGGGAATACCTTACAAGCGCCTATAATCATAGCCGGTCTGAACCGGATAGGGCGGCGCTGAGAAGTCAAATAAAATGAGGAGGTGAAGCATGGCCAACAAAATAAAGGGCTTGCAGATCAAAGTCGGAGCCGATTATCAGGGACTTGACACGGCGCTGAAGAACGTTGAAAGCAACAGTAAGAAAGCCGCAAAAGAGATAAAGGAAATAGACCGTGCTCTTAACGTTGCCAAAGATTCCGCCGAACTATGGTCTCAGAAGCAGAAAGTCCTCAACGATGCACTTACCGGCAGTAAGGAAAAACTCAAGCTCCTTGAAGATGCTCAGGAGCAGGTAAGCAAGGCATTTGAAGACCACAAGATAGATGAAGAGCAGTATCGATCTTTCAAGCGTGAAGTCGAATATGCTCGTTCTGCTGTTCAGAAGTACGAGAATGACCTAAAAGAGGCAAATGAAAAAATCGATGCTCTTGGAAAAGAGTCAGGAGATTCAGCCGTTGAGGTCAAGGACCTCGGAGATAAGACCGAAGAAGCGGGAGAACAGGCTGACGGAGCTGCCAAGGGTGGATTCACAGTATTAAAGGGCGCTCTTGCTGATCTCGTTGCTGACGGTGTAAGATATGCCGCAGGCGAGATGAAAGACTTCACAGCTGACATTATCAGAACAGGAGCCGAGTTTGAAGGCGGTATGTCACAGGTTGCCGCTATTTCAGGAGCAACCTCGGCAGAGCTCGATAAGCTGACAGAAAAAGCCGAAGAAATGGGCTCGACAACAAAGTTCACAGCATCGGAAGCAGCAGAGGCGTTTGGCTATATGGCTATGGCCGGATGGAAAACCGAGGATATGCTCAGTGGTATTGATGGCATTCTCGACCTTGCGGCAGCTTCAGGAACTGACCTTGCGACAACATCGGACATCGTAACGGATGCGCTCACGGCTATGGGCTATTCTTCCGCGGACGCTGGAAAGCTTGCAGACGTAATGGCAGCGGCAAGCAGTAATGCTAACACCAATGTTCAGATGATGGGCGAAACATTCAAGTATGTTGCACCTATCGCAGGAGCTCTCGGCTTCGACATGAAAGATACAGCTGTTGCAATAAGCTTGATGGCTAATAGCGGTATAAAGGGAAGTCAGGCAGGAACGGCGCTCAGATCGTCACTGTCTCGTCTATCAAAGCCGACTAAGGAAATGACCGCAGCTATGGAACAGTACGGTCTAACCGTCGTTGAAACGACGAAGGCGGTGGACAGCGAAAAGCTGAAAAAGGCACAGGACGATGTAAGAGCAAAGGCAATCTCTCTCCAGGAAGCTCAGGAGAACTACAACAAGGCAGTTTCTAAGGAGGGCGAATCATCAGAAAAAGCTCAGATAGCAGCAGCCAAGCTTGAAGAAGCACGGCGAAAGCTGAGTGATGCGACAGAGAACCTGCACAAAGAAGAAGCAGGAACGGTCGAAACTAAGAAAGAAATTAGTACACTCCTGACGGATGAAGACGGAAAAATGAGGTCTCTGAACGATGTGATGCAGATCCTGAGGGAGAAGCTCGGAAACCTCGACGAAGCACAGCAGACACAAGCTGCTTCTGCTATATTCGGACAGGAAGCAATGAGCGGAATGCTCGCTATCATCAATTCTTCCGACGAAGACTTCAACAAGCTTACGAAAGCAATGGAAGAGTCAGACGGTGCGGCAAAGAATATGTCTCATACGATGCTCGACAATCTCCAGGGCGATATGGTGCTTCTTGACAGCGCAGTTGACGGCTTAAAAATATCACTGGCAAAGGAGCTCAACCCTGAGATCAGAAAAGGCGTGCAGTATCTTACTAAACATATGCCAAGCATCGAAAGCGGTCTGAGCAAAGTGTTTGGTACGGCAATAGACGGCTTGAAATTAGTGGGTAAGTATGGCCCGGATGTTATCGACGTAGTGAAAACGCTGAAACCGGCGATTATCGGAACGCTTTCAGCAATAGCAGCGTACAAGATTGCAAAGAAAGTCGATGATGTTACTAAGAGCATTAAAGCTATGAATATAGCTATGAACGCTACACCGTATGCTGCTGTTGGTACAGCGGTCGTTATGCTTACTGCATACATGGCCGATTATATCGACTCAACAAAAGAAGTCAAGTCATTCACTGAGGAAGCGGCGGAAAAGTTTTCTGACGAAAGGAAGGCTATTAAAGACGTGCGCGAGAGCCTCGGAGAGCTTAACGATCAATACTACGAGTCGGCAGAAGCAACAAACAATGAAATGAAGCGCACCGAGGACCTGTGGAAGGAACTCGACAGCCTTACCGACTCGACAGGAAAAGTAAAGGAAGCAGACAAGAAACGTGCAGAGTATATTCTCGGCGAGCTGAATACAGCTCTCGGAACAGAATATACAATGACCGGAAATCAGATAGATCAGTATAAGAAGATGGGCGAAGAGGTAGAGAACCTCATAGCCAAGAAGAAAGCAGCCGCTTACCTCGATAGCTATATCGCACAGTCTTCCGAGTATGCTAAGGCTCAGGCAGAATCACGAACAAGCTATGAGACCGCATATGCGAACTACAACTTAGCAGATGAAGCGGTAAGGAATGCAGCTCGTAAGATAATAGAGCAGTACGGAGACAAGCTCAACCTTACAGAAGCGGACCTGTTGAATCCTAAGAGTGAGAATATCGCCGGCATGGTTGCCGAGGGAATGCACGAGGATAAGAACAGGAGGGATCTTTATAGAGAGTGGCAGACAGCTCTCGCGGAGCGCTCTGAGCATAGATTGCAGATGAATACGAGCCAGGCCAATTATCAGCGTGCAATTGATTATCAGTCGAGGCTCAACGAAGCTGAGAAGGCATTTGAGACCGGAGACTATAAGAGCGTCAGCAGTATACTGTGGGATCCGATAGACGCGGACAAGTATGCGGTAAAGAACGAGACAGACATTGAGAAGCGCACAGAAGCATTTAAGAGGCTCGTAGAGAAGACAAAGGGTGACTTCGAGCTTGCTATCAAGAGCGATAGTCAGTATGCAGTTGATGAAGCTCTCCTTGCTCTGCAAGAGACATTTGAGTCCGGTTCTCTGACCGGTATTGACCTCGGTAAGACATTCGCAGAGAATTTCTCGACCAGCGTTCAGGAAATGATGGACAAGGGATATGATATCACATCCCTTTCAAAGTGGGCGCATCAGTCAGGTATTAAGGTCGGAGACGTATTCAAGAAAGACTTCGGGAACGTGGTGCAGACACAGCTCAATAAGGGTTATGATATATCTGCACTGACAACGTGGGCGAGAGACTCAGGTATCAAGATAACCGATGTTTTCGGAAAGAATATGGACTTCAAAGCAGTCATTCGTGAGCAGATTAAAGGCGGGTACGACATTAAGGCTCTGCTCGCCTGGGCAGAAGAGTCCGGTTTTAAGGTCGGCGAGAAGTACGATGCTGAATTCGCCAAGGAAGTGCAGAAGGGACTCGATGAAATGAACCCGAGTGATGCAAAGATGGCGAAATGGGCTGAGGAAAAGGGTATATCTCTTGGTGAGCTCTTCGGTAAGAACTTCAGCGCATATGCTACGCAGTATCTGTATGATAATAACGATCTGATACAGCACAACATTAATAGTGCTTATGATGCCCGTCTGCACGATCAGGGACTGTATGGAAACGGGATAAGCAAGAATGCGACAGGTAACTTCCTCGGAATAGGAAAGGCCGGTATCGTTGCCGAAGCTGGTCCGGAGCTCCTTCAGGTAATGAATGGCGGTGTAAAGGTTACGCCGTTAAGCCGCACGGCATCGAACAGAGCCGCCGAGAGCGGAAGCGTTGAGAACTATTATCAGACGTTTAACGTGTCGGCGACAATCAGCAACGACTACGATGTTAGGAGACTGTCTGAGAAACTCGGGCAGCTTTCAAAGAGTAATAACTTCGGAAAGGGGAGAGCACAGGCGTGAGCCATTTCATATTCAACGGCATAGATAGCCGAGACTTAGGTCTGATTATCACTAAGACTCCTTTCCGTCCCTCCTGGGCGGAGCAGGTAGAGGAGATTAACATCCCCGGCAGGCCGGAAATCATCAAGAACCCTAACGGTACGTATGTCAATGAAAGCATAACGATAAATGCGGTTATTTCCGATTGCTCAAAGATACCGCTGATATACAGCTCCTTAACTGGTGAGGGAACATTGATACTTTCAACTGCATTAGGAGAGTATATGAATGCAAGAGTTGAACCACTTATACCTCAGGGCGTAGCACTAAGCACCGCGGAGCTCCCGATAACATTTGATTGCTTTCCGTTTGCGTATGCAGTCGAACCGACGGAGGTAGAAATTGCATCAGGCATGAGATATACGGAAGTTGAAAACACATCGAGCGTATATTCAGCACCTATCATAGCGATTGAGATAACGCCTGCATCTGCTACGATACTCAAGGGCGACGTTGACTTCGACGGGAAAATAACCGCTGATGATGCTTCTCTTGTTATGAACGAATATGTCAGGATATCGTCAGGACAGGCACCGACATTCACACCGGAGCAGTTTGAGGCTGCCGATATGGACAACGACGGCGTTCTCAGCGCTGCCGACGCTTCGGAGATACTTAGACTATATACGGAGCTTTCTTCCAGGGATCCTACATCACCGGCACAGAATGTCATTATCAATACCAACGGTGCAGATCTGATAATAGGTGTACCGGATGCAGTTATCACGAACGGCTTCACGATATATGTAGACTGCGGGCTATACCTGATATATTACCTTGATATGACGGGCAAGATGGTGAATATCATGAATTTCAGCTCGCTTGACCTGCCGTTGCTACACGACGGTATGAACTATATGCGATACTCAGGTGACAACATTTCCAAAGTAACAGTAACAATCAATGAGAGGTGGTTATAATGACAGGTTCAGGAACAGCACAGGATCCTTATAAGCCTGAGACGTGGGCCGAGGTGTTAAGCTGCACTACTTCTGACAGCGTTTATGTTGATTTTCCAGTCACACTAACTCCTACCAGCGACACAGAAGTCAAAGTTCGCAAGGTCTATCTGCTTGAGGACGGTAGTGTGGTTCAAAACCCGAAAACATCAGAAATATCAACATATTACGAAAACACATTTGTATTTGATATGAATGATTATTATCCGGGTGGCATAGAAAGTGCAATAACCCTGAAAGGGCATATCAACGGCAGAGGCGCAACTATCAAGAACGCATCATATCGTGGCTCTGATAAGTGCTTTGAGACCGGCACTAGTCTAAAGCAATGTCTTGATTTTATAAATTGCCGCGGAGAGCTTTCCAACGGATTTTTTATAGGAACGGTGAATTCGCCCTCTTCCGGTACAACTTTGTTCAGATTATGTCGGTTTTCGGGTAAGGTCGTGGGTATTGGCAACAATACTCCGTATTTTTCGTGGATAGGGAGATATGCATATTTTGATCAGTGTAGTTTTAATGTGGAGGCTGATGGAGCTATGTTAGACTATGCGCTATACAAACGTTGCGCTATCAATGTAATAATACCAGGTAATCAGGGCAGCGGATACCTCCAATTAGACAACAGCTATCTGACAGGCAGAATTAATCGGTTACAGATGCAGAGGATAAGTAGTAGTTATTTTGTCGGTGACAGTATTATCGATTGTTACGTAAACAGAGTTGTATGGGATAGCGGAACACCGCAGCACCTGATGATTAACAGTGACAAAGTAGCGTCAGGCGTAACTATTCCGTCAAAACTAACGCCCGGAACTACCGAACAACTTAAGGATGCAAACTGGCTCAGCTCCCAGGGCTTCCCGATTCAGACATGAGGTGAGAGTATGGCTTGGATAATTCAGGACGGCGAGCTTACTAACGATGAATTCATAGCATTACCTGAACAGCCTTTCATCGGCGACAGTCCTCTTACAATGTGGCGCATAGATCCTGATATCAACAACGGAATGCCTTACGTACCTTTGATGATAGGTCTGTCGCAGTATATACCGCCTCCGATGACAATACAGCCTTCGCGTCCGCTTATTCACGTATACGGGAGCAGGGAAAAGGATTTCGACGGAAACGGATATGCTATCATCGAGCCGATATCCTGCGAGATTTATCACGAGGAAAACGGAACGTATGAGGCGACCTTCGAGGCGTACTGTGACAAGTATCAGAAGTATACATATCTGAGGAAGCAGGCACAGGTCAAGATCCCGATTATATATCACGGTGAGCTGACATTTCAGATATTCCGTATCCGGCAGGCAGCACGTAGGATGGACAGCGAGGGCAACTATCGCATAGTAGCGGTAGCTCAGCATAAATTCTACGACCTCCAGCGTTATCTTATCCAGGACTGCCGCCCGACACAGCTGAAAGGCAATGAAGCTCTTGCGTGGCTCTTCACGCACGGATGGTACGGAGGTATACCGCTGTTATTTGACTTCACATACAGCTCGAATATACAGCGGAAGTCAACAGCGTACTATGAGAACGTCAATCTGATAGCAGCGCTTCTCGGCGAGGATCAGTGCTTCGTCAACAGATGGGGCGGAAAACTCTACCGTGATAATGACTACTTCTCGCTCAATTCAGAAATGGAGAACAGCAGGAGCTCAGGAATCATCGAATACAGCTATAACCTTACGGAAATAGACTTCGAGGAAGACGACACCGAGCTAATCACTATACTGGAAGCTGCCGACAACTTCGGAAACACATACGAGATAAGGAATCCGAATGTTCCGAGCGATGATATACCGCATCACATTTATGGATATGCTTATTTCTCGTATGAGACAGAGGATGTGGCACAGTTCCACTCTGATGCTCAGGCATACTTCGACGATCACAAGCAGAGCCGAGTGAACATAACAGTCAGATTCGCTAATCTTTCCGAGGTTGAGAAGTACAAGCAGTTCCTGGAGCTTGACAGCTTCGAGGTCGGCGACAAGATAACCGTATATCACAAGGAGCTCGATATCTACTACTCTAACTTGGAGATTATATCGAAAACCTATGATGTTGTTGCACAGCGAACAGCAGAAATACAGATAGGTAACTTCAAGAATGCTATCACACGCAAGGCATATATGGCTGAAACAGTCAGCTCAGGAAGCTCGGCAACAGACAAGGCTATCAATGCGCTGCAACAGGAACAGTACGACAGCAATACGAGAATAATGAGCAGTAATATCGGTTCGATGGAGCTATTCGTTATTTCGGAACTTGAAAAGCGCACTATCGCAGAATTGGAGGGCGAATAATGTCGACAACATACACCGACAACTATAATTTAGGAATGCAGGAGGATCCTGCGGACAAGTTCAATATGTCGATCATAACAGAAAATATGAAGACAATTGACGAACAAATGAAGGCGAATGAGACAAATGAAGGTGAAGACAGAACAGCTCTTGCAGAACTCGTTGACTCAGGAGCGAAGAATGTCATATCGTTTTCGGAAATCGGAACAAATAACAGCCACGGATCTACATACGCGTCAAACGGCGTTGAGTATACGTTAAATAGCGACTTCACAATAACAGTCGAACGAACAGCAACATCGACAGTTGATTCGTCGTGTAACCTGCGAATCGATACAGGTTCGCTATACATTGATGATTGGTGCAACGGTAATTACGTATTAAGTGGATGCCCTGAGGGAGGTGGAGATAGCACGTACTCTCTGCGAGCTCTTCGCGGCGACGATTATCGAGTATCTGATACAGGTGAGGGCGTTGTTCTTCCTGACAAAGGGACGAATTCAAGCATCTACATAAATATGTTAGTCATGGCAGCGTTCGAGGGGACAGCAACATTCAAACCTATGGTCTGCAAGCAAGCTGCATGGAAGGTCTCGCAGGCACATCAGCCTTTCAGGCCGTCATATCAAGAGCTTTATGAGCGCATCCTTGCGCTTGAAGGTGGTACAGTTCAACAGAGAAGTGTACCACCAGCAACAATAGACACCGAAGACGCACTCGATATGTAAAGGAGGTAAATCATGGAAACAATCAGCAAAGAGATACTCGAGTATCTCGATAGCCGCTACGTTCAGAAAGACGATTGCGCTACGAGACATCAGCGTACAGAGGAAGAGATCAAAGAGATCTCGATTACCCAGGCATCGATCGAGTCAAAACAAGAATTCAGTCTGAAGCTGCAATGGGTGACTTTGACTGCGGCTATCGGCACAGCAGCTACGGTGATAGGCTCTGTGATACTCTGATAGCGAGGTAAAGAACTATGAATAGGTGCGCAGAATGCAGCAAGGAATGGCAGCAGCGGTATGTGATGGCTGCTAAAAGATTTGATAAGGCCCTCAACAAAGCAATGGTAATAACTATCATAGCAGTTTGTATGGCAGTGGTATGCTTCACGCTGTTAATACTCTGCTTAGTAAAGACACAACGATTTATCGACCAGTTTGAGTATGTGGAAGAAGTAAACGTGAAACAAGACGAAAGCGGCACCAATATAGCAGTAATCGGAAATGGGAATGAGGTGAATTAATGGGACAGGAAATAACAATAGTAAGATACTGGAGAAAAAAAGCTAAGTCTGTTCTCGGAGTTATAGCCGGCGCCGGTGCGGTTCTCGGCTGTGCTCTGATCCGCAGCAGAAAGAAGGGTGAAAATGAAACTGACAAGAAGAGGTAAGAGATGGCTCAGAGCCGCAGGCATCAGAGCCGCGAAGACTGTTGCTCAGGCAGCGCTCGCCGGCATAGGTACAGCGAAGGTTATATCCGATGTAGACTGGATATATATAGTTAGCACATCGCTCCTGGCAGGCATCCTGTCTATACTAACGAGTATCAAAGGCCTGCCGGAGGTGAAGGAGGAAAAGAATGAAACTTTCAACACATTTTGATAGTTCAGAGTTTGCTTGCAAGTGCTGCGGAAAGTCCATAACAATGAGCAAGCTACTCATTGATAGACTTGAAAAGATGCACAGCTACATGAACGCTAAGGCAATCTACGTAAATTCTGGTTATAGATGTGAAAGCAATCCATACGGGAAGAAGACAGACGCTCACCGCTGCGGAATCGCAGCAGACATCAGAGTTCAGAAGCAGGACGGCACTTACTATACTTCTCAGGACATAGCTGAGGTAGCTGAGCGCATAGGCTTCGGTGGTATCGGTCTGATGCTTCCGGACAGTTGTCACGTTGATACAAGAGACTCCGAGCCGTATTCCAATGATCACTGGTTTGGAAATGAAACTACTGGTAATGACTTCATCAAGACATTTCAGCGTGGTACTAAGTTCCCCGGTGAGAAATCAGCAGAACCGGATATCAAAGCTGTGCAGAAAGCGCTCAACGCTCACGGATACGACTGCGGAGCTGTAGACGGCATCATCGGCCCGAAGACCACAGCTGCGATGGCCAAGGCTCTGAGCGACCTTTGGTGTTGAACTTCAACCAATCTTCAACCAATCTTCAACCAATCTTCAACCAATACACCAATTAGCGTGCAATAAGAATCCCCTCTGAGGAATAACCTCGGAGGGGCTATTTTATTACATATATCATTAATGAGCACATTCCTCGGTGCCGATATCAGTAAGAAGCCCTTTCACTTCAGCATATGGCATAGCATAACGCTGATTGAGATAACGGAGCGAAGCGGCCAGTTCACCGTCCGGACCGCCGAGTTGAGAAACAATTATCTTAGCAAGTTTTGCATTCGGTGTTTTGATGTTAATGGGATACTGAAGTTTTTTCTCATACTGCCACATAGCTTAGCTCCTTTCCCACGGCCACAGATCGTCGATCCAGTTCCAGTGCTGATAATCATCGTTGTCTTCCGGTCTGAGCGGCCCGTATTTTGAAGTGAACTCATTAATGCAGTCGCTGCGGAGTTTCTTGTAGTTTTTGAAAAGACTCAGCGCACGACGACAGTATGGGTGAGTGTCAAGATAGAGATTGAGCTCCTTAAGAGCAAAATCGTATTTCCTAATCTTTTTGAGTAGTATCTCTCTTTCGTTCATTTCACAGGACCTCCTTTGCTGAATGGAAGTTTGAGGTCAGGGAAGAGCGTTCCGTAGCTTATAGCATCATCGTCGTCATAGACTTCTCCCCATTCCTGGAATGGGACATATGCCATAGCAAGCGGAGTTCGTGCAGGAAAGCGTGAGACTGTATCGGTGAGAGGTTTATATTTCTCGCTGTTGGAAAGAGAATTCTCTCTTTCGCGGAGAATAAATCCGTTCATATCGTCGAACAGATCAAGTTTCATGATAGTTCCTCCTTTCGTTTGTAAGAACGTGCGATATGTTTATCCGCACGTCATATGATATGCGAAATAGAGGTGTATCGACACAGTGCCGATATTGACAAAAGCATTCTTCTGATGTATAATGCTGATAATAATAGTTTATTTTTGTAAATTGACCGTGCTTGGAAAGGATGAGAAAATGCAGAAAAAGTCTGAGAATAATGAGATAAACGACATTTTAACCGGAACGGAACTTAAGCTGAGCCGTCAGGAAGCTGAAGACAAAGTCGCAGAAATGCTTGCTGCTGCAAAGACTCAGCCAAAGCACAGTAAAAAGACTGAGGGCAAGTCTGCTGAGGATTATGACAGAGCTTATTACGAAGCTGCTGAACGTGCATACTTTGCAGGTGAATCTGAGAAAGAGCCTGCCGGGCTTTTTTCGCGTGAGACACTATCTATGTTACGAGGTAAGAATAAGGCTGATGAAGTGAATATCGAGGATTCGTTGGATATTTCTAAGCTTGCTGAACAGGAACTTACCCGTGAGGAAGCAGAGGAAAAGATAGCCAATGTGTTTGCCGCTGCCAGCGCAGGGAAGACACACAAGTCCGGAGCAGGCACATCGGGATTTGGACTGGAACTTGCTTTGCTGGAGTCACTTTCATTTTTCTTGTTTATTGCCTCTATGCGTTCAGGTATACCGGGACCTTTTTCACCTGTGGCAATATTCCTGCCAGTCATCTTTGGAGTTGCCTACAGGATGGTTTCAAAACAGTTAAATCTGCTCGAAGCACTTTCAAAGTGCAAACCGCATATCTTTATATCAGTATTCTTCTATATTTGTTTGCTGGTATCTATCTGAAAGGTGAAATAAATTGAGTACACTGACTATAAAACACAATGAACTGACTGCAGAGGAGTTTATATCCTTGTGGGAAAGCGTATGGGGACAGGGACCTTCTCTTGAACAGACCAAGCTTGCTATGGAACACACACTTTTCCGTGTATCTGTTTTTGATGGCAGCAGGATAGTTGCTATGGCGAGAATGATAGGAGATATGGGACTTGATTACTACATCAAGGACGTTATCGTGAGACCTGAGTATCAGAGAAAAGGTATAGGACGTATGATGATAAATGAGCTGTTGGAGTTCATCAATAAAAACGGTGTGAGCGGTACCGATATATTTGTCGAGCTCTGTGCGATGCCGGACAAGATACCGTTTTATGAGAAATTCGGTTTCGCTGCGAATGAAGCGCAGAGACTGAAAATGATGTATAGAGTTGAATAGCTGATGATATCCATATTTATTTCGTGACGCATTTTCGTACATAGAATTATTTGAGCAAAATAAAGAGCTTCCATTCGTAAAAATGGAAGCTCTTTTCTTTGGGTTATCAGAAAACCGAAGTTATACCGGTCTTTACACCCTGGCTCAGCAAAGTCATTATAATGCCGGCGAGGAGTATACCGAGAATAACGTGAAGGATGCTCTTTTTGAAGTCGAGGTCGAGAATGCTTGCGGCAAGAGTGCCTGTCCAAGCTCCTGTGCCGGGGAGCGGTATTCCTACGAACAGCAGGAGTGCGACATACATACCTTTTCCTGCTTTTTCCTGGAGCTTCTTTCCGCCCTTTTCGCCCTTTTCAAGACACCATGAGAAGAACTTTCCGATGACCGGTTTATCACTGCCCCATACGAGAATCTTTCTTGCAAACAGGAAGATGAAAGGTACAGGGAGCATATTTCCTATCATACATACAAGCAGACACCAGTGCCAGGGGAGGTTCATACCCGTACCGAAGGGGACTCCACACCTGAGTTCTACGAGCGGGACCATTGATATTAAAAATGTAAGCAGATACTTTTTGAACATATTGATTCTCTCTTTCCTAAAATTCACATCGAACAAGACAATTATCTCACAAATCTGATGATTAGTCAAGTGTTTTCATGGAATTTCTGATTTTTTGTCAGCTTTCCGTATATCAGGATATGATAAAGGGCACACAATGTGTGCCCTTTCCCGGTGTATGTTATGCCTATTCAAACTGTGAGTTGTAGAGCTGTGCGTAGAAACCGTTCCTGGCAAGGAGCTCTTCGTGATTGCCCTGTTCTACAATGTCGCCGTCTTTCATAACGAGTATCATATCTGCATTTTTGATAGTCGAGAGACGGTGAGCTATAACAAAGCTCGTTCTGCCGCTCATAAGTCTGTCCATAGCGTTCTGTATGAGGACTTCGGTACGAGTATCAACTGAGGATGTTGCCTCGTCAAGTATCATTACCTTTGAATCAGCAAGGATAGCTCTTGCGATAGTTAGGAGCTGTTTCTGTCCCTGCGACACGTTGCTTGCATCTTCATTTAGTACCATATTGTAGCCGTCAGGTAGAGACTTGATGAAATGATGTGCATGGGCTGCTTTTGCTGCCGCTATGACTTCTTCGTCTGTTGCGTCAAGCCTGCCGTACCGGATATTCTCCATTATAGTTCCGTGGAAAAGCCATGTGTCCTGAAGTACCATACCGAAGTATTTTCTCAGCTCGGCACGCGGCATTTTTCTTACATCCACACCATCGAGCGAGATAGAGCCGTCGTTCACATCGTAGAACCTCATAAGCAGTTTGACCATAGTTGTTTTTCCTGCGCCGGTCGGTCCTACTATCGCTATCTTCTGTCCCGAACTTACTTCTGCGCTGAAATCACCGATAACTATCTTATCAGGTGTGTATCCGAACTTAACGTGGCTGAACGAAACATTTCCGGCAACATTCTTCGGTATTACAGCATTTTCCGGTAACTGTTCCTCTTCATCCTCGTCAAGGAACTCGAATACTCTTTCAGCTGCCGCTGTCATGGACTGTACCTGAGTGATGACCTGAGCTATCTGCTGTATCGGCTGTGTGAACTGCTTTACATACACGATGAACGCCTGTATATCACCGATTCCGATGATACCGCGGATAGCGAGAAGTCCGCCTGCGATTGCAACACCTGCATAGCCCATATTTCCTACGAACATCATTACAGGCATCATTATTCCGGATAGGAACTGTGACTTCCATGCTGACTTATAGAGAATGTCATTGGTTTTGCAGAAATCTGTCACAGTTTCCTCTTCTTTATTGAACGCTTGGATAACTGTGTGACCGCTGTATGTTTCCTCGACTAGACCGTTTATGTGTCCGAGGTATTCCTGCTGTGTGCGGAAGTGCTTGTGTGAGAGCTTGATAACGAATGACAGCAGAAGCGCTGAAACGGGGAGTACCACCAGCGAGATGAGAGTCATCAGCGGTGATATTGAGAGCATCATCACAAGTGTGCCTATGAGAGTTGCTACCGATGTGATTATCTGTGTGATACTCTGATTGAGCGTCATGCCAAGAGTATCAACGTCGTTAGTTATACGGGAGAGGACTTCACCATAGGTACGGCTCTCGAAGTAGCTCATAGGCATACGGCCAATCTTTTCAGAGATGTCCTTACGCATACGGAACGAGATCTTCTGGGAGATTCCAGCCATTATCCAGCCCTGAGCGAAGTTAGCTACGGTGCTGAACAGGTAAAGTGCCAGCGTGAAGAGGAGTATCTTCTTGATGTAGTCGAAATCGATGCCGCCGGTTCCTGCGATCTTTCTCATAAGACCGTCGAAGAGGGCGTTGGTTGCCTTTGCTGTTATCTTAGGACCAGCAACTGCAAATACAGTCGATACAGCAGCGAGTATCATGACTATGAGGATAGGTATGCGGTAGATACCAAGATAGGCTATGAGCTTCTTCATAGAGTGTTTGAAGTTCTTAGGCTTTTCGCCAGGTGCGAATCTTCCGCCCATAGGCGGTCCGCCGCCCGGTCGGCGCGGTGCTGTATTCTCAGCCATTGATCTCACCTCCTGTTCTGCTGAGCTCTTCCTCTGAGAGCTGTGAAGCAGCTATTTGCTTGTATGTGTCACAGCTTCTGAGAAGCTCGCTGTGAGTACCCTTGCCGACTAACCTGCCCTCGTCGAGAACAAGGATCTGGTCGGCCTGCATAATAGTGCTGATACGCTGTGCGACAATGATAACAGTAGAATCACCGACGTGTTCAGAGAGAGCTTTCCTGAGTGCCGAGTCGGTCTTCATATCGAGGGCGGAGAAGCTGTCATCGAAGATATATACTTTCGGTTTCTTGACTATTGCTCTTGCAATGGAGAGACGCTGCTTCTGACCGCCGGAAACATTAGTGCCGCCCTGCGAGATACTGCGCTCAAAGCCTTCTTCTGATGCTGATATGAATTCAGTTGCCTGTGCGATGTCGGCAGCAAGCTGCAAAGCGGCTTCGTCTGCATCCGGAGCGCCGAATCTAAGGTTTGAGCTGATAGTTCCCGAGAAGAGAACGCCTTTCTGTGGTACAAGACCGATCTCTTTTCTTAGGTCGGACATCTTCACGTTTCTGACATCTATGCCGTCAATAGTTATGCTTCCGGCAGTAACGTCATAGAAACGCGGTATGAGATTTATCAGAGTAGATTTTCCGCAGCCGGTACTTCCGATTATCGCAGTAGTCTTGCCGGGTTCGGCTCTGAAGCTGATATTTTCGAGAGCGTCTGCATCCGCATTGGGATAGTGAAAGCTCACGTTGTTGAATTCAACTACGCCGGCAGGTTTAGTGATAGGCTGAGGATCTTCAGGATCATGAACTGAAGTATCTGTCTTGAGCACCTCATCTATACGTTCAGCTGCAACTCCTGCACGGGGGAGAAGTACAGACATAACCGTAAGCATCAGGAACGACATAACTATCATCATAGCGTATGTGATGAAAGCTGTCATTGCGCCTACCTTGAGATCACCGCTGTCTACTCTGTGAGCAGATACCCATATTATAGTGAGCGTAGTGCCGTACATTGTGAGTGTCATACCGGGCATCATAAAGGACATTACGCGGTGCGTGAAGAGCTGAGTTTTCATAAGACGCTTGTTTGCGCCCTCAAAGCGTTCTTCTTCAACTCTTTCTCTGCCGAATGCTCTTATAACGGGAAGACCTGTGAGTATCTCTCTTGAAACGAGGTTGAGTCCGTCAACGAGAGTCTGCATAGCCTTGAATTTTGGCATTGCAAGTATGATGAGCATAGCAACGAGCACAAGGATCGCACAAACAGCTGCTATGATTATCCAGCCCATATTTGCACCGGTGTTGAGCACTTTGATTACGCCGCCGATACCGATGATAGGTGCGTACATGAGCATACGCAGGAGAATGGCTGTTACCATCTGTATCTGCTGAACATCGTTGGTGCTTCTTGTGATAAGTGAAGCTGTCGAGAATTTATCCATTTCGGTGTTGGAGTAGCTGATGACTCTGCGGAATATCTTTTCGCGGAGGTCACGTCCGATGCCTGCGCCGACCTTTGAAGCAAGGTAGCCAGCACCGATAGCGGCTGCGAGCATTATAACAGCCATTACGAACATTTTGAATCCCTGAGACCAAAGGTACTTCTTCTGCAGTGAATCTATATCCACTCCGGCTTCCTTATCGCAGGCGATAGCATATGCGATGCCGCGGGATTTCATGGTGCTGCTGCCGATAGTATCGACAGTAGCCTCGAGCTTTTTGCGTATCTCTGAGATCTGCTGCTTATCCATCCCGAGCATCATAGGACGCATATCCACATATATTTTTTCGTTGCCGTCCTCATCTTCTTCTGTGTGGATATTGAGATCAACGTTCATGGATTCCTGAATTTCCTCAAGAGTCATCTTGTCAGGCTCGAAGTTTGCTTTCTCAGAACCTTTGAGAGTCTTGCGGAACTCCTCTTCACTTGTGTTTTTTGACTGATAAGTGAGTATTACAGGTATCATGAATCGGTCGTTGGCATCGCTGAGTTCGCTGCCGGACATTGAACTGCGGACATACAGGTCATCCTCCGGTTCATAGTTACTGTTCCATTCTTCGGCTTCCTGATCTGTCATGAAAAGCATCGAGTAAGCCATTTCCTCCTGCGTCATCTTTTCCGGCATAATGTAACTGATACCGTGGTTCTGTATGCCGATGTCGATCATATCGGAGGTGTACTGCGGCAAAGAAAGATCACAGTATGCCTGAACGATCAGCAATGCAAGAACAGCGAGTACCATATGCCAGTAAGGAAGCATATTGGTGAATATCTTCTTCATATCGTTCCTCCTTCTGTTTGTTAAGCTATCCCCATTGTGCTGAGAGCTCTCAGCAAACAGCACAAGTTAAGCTGTGCAGCTTTGTGCAAAGTAGCCTATTTTGTAACGTTCCTATTATACATTAATAATATCAAAAAGTCAAGTACGATATGCATACTTGAAATATGCGTCGGAGCGTGTTATAATAGTCTCATATCATTATTACGAACAGGGTGGGACAAATGGCAAATAATGCCGCTAACGGCTATGTTACGATGAAAAAAAGAATATTCGATATAATACAGATAGGCAACAGGAATGACCTCCCGAGCCGTTCGTTCGATTACTTTATAGTAACTGCGATACTGCTCAACATATTTGTGGCGTTTCTTGATACATTCGACGGACTGGCACGCTTCTTTACGCTTTTTACAATAGTAGAAGCTGTGACGGTGAGCATATTCTGTCTTGAATACGCTCTCAGGATATGGACAGCAGATGTACTCTTTCCAGATTCGCCTCCGGGTAAAGCACGTGTGAAGTTCCTTATCTCATTTGATGGTATAGTGGACCTTCTGACGATACTGCCGTTCTTCTATCTGTCGGGATTCATAGTGTTCAGAATGCTGAGAGTCGTGAGAATATTCAGACTTTTCCGAATAAACTCGCAGTATGACTCGTTCAACGTTATAAAGAGCGTACTTGTCGAGAAACGAAATCAGATAGCATCGTCCGTATTCATAATAATAATACTGATGATGGCATCATCGCTCGGAATATACAGCGCGGAGCACAACGCACAGCCCGATGCCTTTGAGAATGCCTTTTCCGGCATATGGTGGAGCGTTTCAACTCTGCTTACAGTCGGTTACGGTGACATTTACCCTGTAACGGTCGTGGGAAAGATAATGGCGATATTTATAGCATTTCTCGGAGTCGGAGTTGTAGCTATTCCGACCGGTATCATCAGCGCCGGATTTGTTGAGCACTATACCAGGCAGCAGCACGACCATGAAAAGCTTCCTGATGTAAGGGAAGTCGGCGAGGTGTTCGTTGACGAGAAGAGTCCGTTCAGAGACATCAGAATTGACGAGGCAGAGGAAAAATACAATATAAAGACAATAGTTGTACTTCGCGAAGGGATGACGATCATTCCGACGAATGAGCTAAAAATAAAGGACGGGGACATACTCGTTCTGAATTCTAACAGGATAGAAAAAAAGAAACAGCGGCAATAACCGCTGTTTTTTGCGTATTTTGCACCATTCCGGAAATAATAGCCGTGGAGGTGCGAAATGAAAAGACTGATAAAACTACTTTTGATACTGATCCTGCTTGAACACGCCGGGACAGTAGTATCAGTGTATCGAAGTGCAGAGACTTCTGTAAAGGAACTAAAAAGAAAAGTATCTGAAGCCGAAAACAGAATAGAAGCAATAGTTGAAGAACTTGGATTTGAGTCAGTTCAGAAACCAAGCTCAGCATAGTCCTCAGGAATGAAACGATGATAGGAAATGTTGCAGCACCCGAAATCATCGTCGATAGAGAAGCAGTAGCGGTAATTATCGGGGCAGCCGTCCTCGAAGTAGACAAGCAGGTCAAACTCGCCGCTGCTGCTCATATCTTTAGTACAGATATTGTCAGAGAACATCTTGAAAAGAGCGAGAACATCGTCCATAGAAATGCTGTGGTGCCGAATCAGCTCTACAAGAGCAGCAATAAATGAATCTGAAGGTGCGTGCTCATGCACAAATGCAGTTCCCTCAGGCGGAACAATGAAACAGTAGCCGCCCTGAATAGGGGAGAAGGCTATCTCGCCCATACGTGGAGAAGCAAAGCTGGAGAAGTTATTCAGAACAGATAGCATATCGCTGTCTGATATATCAGTTCCGATAAGGTGACGGATAGAAGATGAAGTATAATTCAAACGGATAGGTCTGTTATCGTAGCCGAGTTTGAGCTGCGCTTCATATATATTATCAGTAAGATTTGATTCAAGTCTATTGAAATCCATAGTATCACTCCTTTCCATTATTATAACATAAAGAAAGAAAAACGGCAATAATAAAACGAATAATCGCAAAAGTAAGCAAAAAAGCTCCATATAGACCATAATATGAGCATCATATGTACAAATAGAACAAAAAAGCGCAAAATCCCCAAAGATTCTTTTAGTTGACAAAGGTAGATAATGATGATATAATAATAAAGCTGTCGGACGAGAGGAAGAGCGGTAAGACTGGTGATACAGCACGGGGAGCCTTGAGAGAAGATAGTAAACCACGAAAAAGAATTTTGAAAAAAGTTCAAAAAACCTCTTGACAAACGAGAGAAAGTGTGGTAAAATAAATACACTGTCCTCGAAAAGAGGGAGTGATCACAACGAAAAGTTTTTTGAAAAAACTTGAAAAAGTACTTGACAAAGACGCGGAGTTGTGATATAATAGTTAAGCTGTCTCAGAGAGATAGCGAACCAGCAACTTGAAAATTGAACAATGCTAAGAAAAAAGTAACGACCCTTGAAATTCCTTTATGAGAAATAAAGGAAGGTCAAGCAAAGACTAAAAAATACGCAGTAATAACGCAAGCGTTATTGAACAGGATTAGATATTTTAGAATGGAAACATTCTGATATATACAACTTACTAAAGAGTTTGATCCTGGCTCAGGACGAACGCTGGCGGCACGCCTAACACATGCAAGTCGAACGGAGATATTTTGGTTTACTGAGATATCTTAGTGGCGGACGGGTGAGTAACACGTGAGCAACCTGCCTCTGAGAGAGGGATAGCTTCTGGAAACGGATGGTAATACCTCATAACATAACGAAGCCGCATGACTTTGTTATCAAAGATTTATCACTCAGAGATGGGCTCGCGTCTGATTAGATAGTTGGTGAGGTAACGGCTCACCAAGTCGACGATCAGTAGCCGGACTGAGAGGTTGAACGGCCACATTGGGACTGAGACACGGCCCAGACTCCTACGGGAGG
>JAEEVL010000065.1 GCA_016290875.1 Ruminococcus sp. | reverse complement strand
TATTTATATTGCCTTGCAGATCCGCAAACTACGTTTGCTCCCTGCTGTTACCGACCACCCATAATGTCGTCCAATAGATACCGTATCTTGTCGCGCAGGCAACAGTTCTGTCAAGGGAAATGCACAAGATTCTGGCAAATACATGGTACAACTGTCGCCCAGGCCCGGAATGCTCACGGGAAAACCAACGCGATAAACCCATCCTGCAGTTACGCAGCAACAAAAAATAGAAAACGGCATCGTTCCGATTCGAATTCCGGGATGATGCCGTCTGTTTTTTTGTCGATAAAAATGATATAATGATTGTATTAATCTTTAGAAAGGAAAAACGATAGCTGTTTTTAAACGTCATAATTCGCAGTTATGACAACAGCTATCGCCCCATCAATGAAAAGTATATCATTTTTTCGTGAAAAAGTCAAGGACGGTATCATCGAAATTACAGGAACATATTCACCTGTTTGTCCAATCTGTGGTAAACCTATGAAGTCGCACGGACGGTGCAGACGGTATCTTCGCATATCAGGTGAAAAGCGGATCACTCTGTCAGTTAGAGTTTTCTATTGCCCTGAGTGCGGGCGATATCACCGTGAGCTTCCGGATTACATTACTCCTTACAAACATCTCAGCACGGACATGATAGCTGAAATTTACGATGGTACTGATAACTATGATGTTGACGACAGCACGATAATACGTGTTCGTAACTGGGTAAGAAAATTTTTGTCTTTTGGTGCTGCCACTGTCAGAAGACTTAAACTGGAGCATCCTGCGCTGGAGATCAGGAACAGTTTTGAATCGACATCTGACACGCTCACCTATTTTGTCAGAATGGTCGTGAATTCCAACGAATGGAAGTTCATTAGTTCGCCTGTCATTTCTGTCTGACATGTACTATGATAGAGGTATCAAATAAAGGAGGTACCACTTATGGACATGAAAAATCAGAAACTGGCAAAAGAAATAGCCGAACAGCGTGTGATCATGATAGCTCCTCTGCTTGATTCCACTCTGTCACAGAAAGAGTATTACGATAAGCGACAGGAATTAGCTACTGAGTACGAAGTATCAACAAGAACACTTCAGCGCTATGTGGACGCGTATAACGGAAACGGCATCGACGGGTTAAAACCTAAAGGGAAAGTACCTGAGCAGAACTCTGTTATCACCAAGGAGATACTGGAAGAGGCAATCCGTCTGCGCCGTGAAGTTCCTTCCCGAAGCGTTCCGACTATCATTCAGATACTTGAACTTGAAAACAAGGCTGAAGTTGGGATGCTGAAACGTACTACACTTCAGAGGGCACTTTCAAGGGCAGGTTATTCGTCTCAGATGATGAAGACCTATCAGGATCACGGATACGGTTCACAGCGTTTTGCAAGAGTGCATCGCTGTGATCTCTGGCAGGGTGATCTGAAAAACGGCCCAACACTGACTATCAACGGCAAGCCACAGCCAACGTACATGTCCTGTCTGATAGACGATGCAACACGTTACATTGTTCATGCTGAGTTCTACGGAGGTATGGAACAGAGCATAGTTGAAGATACCATGAAGAAAGGCATACAGAAATTCGGTCTTCCTCGTCGTATCTACTTTGACAATGGTTCACAGTATCGCACCAACTGGATGAAGCGTGCATGCAGTCTTCTCGGAATCAGACTGCTGTATGCTAAGCCACGTAATCCTCAGGGCAAAGGGAAGCAGGAACGCTTTAACCATACCGTTGATTCTTTCATTGAAGAAGTAAACGTGAACCGTCCTGACAGCATAGAAGAACTTAACAGGCTGTTTAATGCGTGGCTCTCTGAATGCTATCACAGTAAAATACACAGTGCACTTGGAATAACTCCGGAACAGGCGTTCAAGAGCGATTCCATGCCTTTAAGATATCCGGATGACGCAATACTCTCAACTGCGTTTCTACACTGTGAAGCTCGTAAAGTTAACAAGTCAGGATGCATCAGCTTCATGGGGAAAGATTATGATGTCGGTGTTCTGTACGCAGGACAGCAGGTGGATGTCGTTTATGATCCTCAGAATATTGCGCGTGTAAGGATCGAGGCTAAGGATCACGAACCGTTTTATGCTGAACCGGCTAAGGTAGGTACACACGTTGCTAAAAAGCCAAAGCGTGCTGAAATTGAACGTATTCCGGCGGATTCTTCAAGGCTTCTTGACGCTGTTACAAAGAGCGCCGGTGAAAAGGAACGCAGAGCCATTCTTTCGTATTCACAGGTATTGGTGGAGGGTGCTGAAAATGTTTGAAATGTTTTACGGTATGCATCACACACCATTTACGCGAGGTATCCCGTCTGACCAGATGCACAGAACGCGTCAGAATTCCGAAGTATTCAGCCGCCTGATTGTCACTGCTCAGAAGCAGTCATTTGCACTGCTGATAGGTGAACCGGGCACAGGCAAGACAAGTACGCTTCGTCGTTTAAAAGATGAACTTCCCGAATCAGAGTACATGGTTCTGTACGTTTCTGATTCAAAACTTACTCCGCGCAGCTTCTACAACTATCTCCTGAACCAGCTTGGGTGTAAATCTGAGTTTCATCGTAATGCTGCAAGAAACGCTCTGCACAAGCAAATAGAGATTATGCGGACTATGCAGAACCGCAAGGCAGTCGTGATCCTGGATGAAGCACATCTTCTTCCAAAAGAAATGCTTGAAGAGGCACGATTCCTTCTCAATTACAAAATGGATTCCGAAAATCCGATAGCGCTTATCCTATCCGGTCAGACTGAACTCTGGGACAAGCTGCGGCTTTCCGCATATCGTGCAATTCTTGAAAGAGTTGACGTTGAGTGCTTTCTTACACCTATGGATTTTGCAGAGACCAAACAGTACATCGAAACTCAGCTGATATACTCCGGACATGAAACTCCGATCTTTACTGAAGACGCTATGAGATCAATATTCACGTTTTCAGGCGGAAATCCAAGACTCGTAAACCGGGCATGCACGCAGTCACTATTCTACGGTTCCCAGATGAAACAGACCTGTATCGACAGCAAATCTGTAGATATTGTACTTGAAAACGAAGTAACCGGAGTCGGTCACTGATTATCTGATACTGCGTCGCTTTTTAATTAACGGGCTTTTGCCCACAATGGAGGATAGGGCAACGCTGGGGAGCGACCTGAGCGCCATGTGGGATTTTGCCGAGAGCATAGCTCTCTAGATTGAAATTGACACCTCCGTGCTGGG
>JAEEVL010000064.1 GCA_016290875.1 Ruminococcus sp. | reverse complement strand
CTCCAAGCTCTCTCAGCCTATGTGCAAGACTGTTTGCCTTTGCATTCAGTTCTGCATATGTGAGCTTCTTATCTTCAAACACAAGTGCTGTGTTATCAGGTGTTTTCTTTACCTGTTCTTCAAACAGTTCTACTACAGTCTTGTCTCTCGGATATTCTATCTCTGTTGCGTTGAAGACGCTCAGGATGAGCTGCTTCTCGGCTTCTGTTGCCATCTCGATACTGTAGAGTTTCTGTTCAGCATCAGCTGTTACTTCACCAAGTATCTCCTCAAAGTGCTTTAATATCCTTTCTGCTGTTTCTGCCTTGAAAAGGGCTGTGCAGTACTCAAAATCAACGATATATTTCCCACTGCGCTCAGCGAGTGTAAATGTCATATCGAACTTAGCGATAGTTCCTGATATTCCTGTTCCTTCTGTTTCACTATTTCCAAGCTTAACATCTACATTCTCATTGTTCTGCAATGCAAGCATTACATCAAAGATAGGATTCCTTGACATATCCCTCTGTACATCTACTGCTTCTACAAGCTCTTCAAACGGATATTCCTGATTCTCGTATGCTTTCAGGCAGGTATTCTTTATCTCTTCAAGGAATTCTCTGAATGTCTTGTTCTTCTCCGGCTTTCCTCTCATTGCAAGAGTATTTACAAACATTCCCAGCATTCCTTCGGTATCCCTGTGGGTTCTTCCGCTGATAGGTGAACCTATCACGATATCTTCCTGTCTGCTGTACTTGCTCAGTGTTACCATTGCCGCTGCAAGGAATACCATGTATTCTGTTGTGCCTGTCTTCTTTACAAGTTCCTTTATGCTCTTGCTAAACTCAGGATCAAATTCGTATTTCAGACTTGCACCAGCATCACTCTGCTCCTGCGGTCTCGGGAAGTCGGTCGGCATATCAAGCACAGGTATCTCGTCATCAAACTGGCTCTTCCAGTACTCTGCATGTCCGCTCAGGTCTCTTGTTTGCATCCACTCGCTGTAGTCCTTGAACTGGTGTGTCAGCGGTTCAAGTTTCTCTCCGTTGTACAGTGCCATAAGCTCTGTTGCGAACGTATTCATGCTCATTCCGTCTCCGACGATATGATGCATATCGAACATCATCAGATGATATTCTCCCTTATTCACAAGCTTTACTCTTACCAGTCTTCCGCTTGCAAGATCAAATGGTTTAAGGAACTCTGTCATCAGTTCTTCATCTGTTTCACTGCTTGTTACATATTCAAAATCAGCATCTACATGATCAAGTATCCTCTGTACAGGTTCTCCATCTACCATCATGAATACTGTTCTCAGTATCTCATGTCTGTCTGTCATAGCCTGCAGTGCTTCTCTCATTGCGTCAGGGCGCACTTCGCCTGTAAGCTTCAGATTTGCTGGCATATTGTATGTTACTGCCTCTGTATCCATCTCCTGGATCAGATATGTTCTCTTCTGGGCAGATGACATTGCATAGTATTCCTTTTCCTCCGCCTTCGGGATCGGTACATACTCTTCGCTTTCTCCGCCTGCAAGTACTGCAAGCTGTTCTGCTGTCGGATGTGCGAATACTTCCTTCAGTGCTATTCTTGTTCCTGTTTCTGCTTCGATTCTGTTTACAAGTCTTGTTGCTCTCAGTGAATGTCCTCCGAGTTCAAAGAAACTGTCCTTTACTCCGACTGTCTCAACACTCAGTATCTCTGTGAATATCTCACAGATCTTCTCCTCAATTTCATTTCTCGGAGCTACATATTCTCTTGTCGCTCTTGCTTCGATCTCAGGAAGGGCTCTCTTATCAAGCTTTCCGTTTCTTGTTACTGGTATTGCTTCTATCTGCATCATATATGCAGGTACCATATATTCGGGCAGGCTTTCGCTGAGCCTATCTCTTATCTCAGATACGCTCACTACATTATCACTTGTGTAATATGCGTAGATAGCCTTGTCTCCTGTGCTGTCTGCTCTTGCTATTACTGCACAATCCTTGATGTTCTCAATTTCTCGGATTCGGCTCTCAATTTCTCCAAGCTCTATTCTGAATCCTCTTATCTTTACCTGTTCATCAATTCTTCCCAGGTACTCGATATTTCCGTCAGGCAGCCATCTTGCAAGGTCGCCTGAACGATACATTCTGCCTTCACCAAATAGATTCTTTACAAACTTCTCTGCTGTGAGCTCTGGTCTGTTAAGATATGCACCGGATACACCTATACCTGTTATACATAGTTCTCCAGGCACTCCAACTCCGCAAAAGCTATTATCATTAAATATAAGAATATTGTTGTTACTATTTGCTTTTCCGATTGGTATTACTCCACCATCTAATATTCTTTCGTTTACGTCGGCATATGATGTTACAACATCTGTACACTCTGTTGGTCCATATGTATTTATTACTCTGAATTTGGTATTTTCTGACTCAACTGCCGGTCTGAGAGCTATTGCGTTTATAGGTTCTCCGCCAAGGAATACTTTTTCTACTGATGCGAGTTTAATATAATCATTATCTGCATTTTCCTTTATCAGATAGTTGAATACGCTAGGAGCACAGTTTATAACTGTAACTTTGTTGCTCTCAATAATTCTGCTGAGCTTATCATAACCATCCTTGATCACATCAGCTACGACAAGTGTTCCTCCTGCAATCAGTGTGGCAAACACATTTTTTTGTCCAAGATCAAAGCAAATTGATGCAATGAAAAGGTTGACATCATTATTATTAAAATCAAACTCTCTCTGATACCATGTTACAAGATTTGTAAATGATGTATGATAAATTACTGCACCCTTAGGCTTTCCTGTCGTGCCTGATGTATAGATACAGTATATGTGATCATATGGCGAGTTGACTTTTTCAAGATTCTCTGTATTATCATTCCAAATCTCGCCATCACCTAGTTCTATCACAGGCGCTTCTGTATCAATAGTTATATTCTCTGTTGTATACTTGAGTATTACCTTAGCATCGCTGTCTTCAAGCATGAATGCTATTCTGTCCTCAGGATATGTGGGATCTATCGGAACGTATGCTCCGCCTGCCTTTATAATACCGTAAATACCGGATATCATCTCAATGCTTCTGTCAGCGATAATTGCTACGAAGTCATCTGGCTTGACTCCAAGCTCTCTCAGCCTATGTGCAAGACTGTTTGCCTTTGCATTCAGTTCTGCATATGTGAGCTTCTTATCTTCAAACACAAGTGCTGTGTTATCAGGTGTTTTCTTTACCTGTTCTTCAAACAG
>JAEEVL010000063.1 GCA_016290875.1 Ruminococcus sp. | reverse complement strand
TATTATACAACATCTGTTCGCTTTTGTCGATATTTCGGTGTATATTTATGGCTTGAGGAGAGACTATTTAGTTGTATGTTACTGTATAACAATTACTGTATTTTTTCAATCGCATTCTATCCCGAGATACTCTTTCTTCAGTTCATTAATTGTATCATATGGGAAAAATACAGCATCATTCACTTGGATATCTTCAAGTTTCACGACAAATTCTTTTACCAGCTCAATAGCTTCAGCACTATGTCTGTCATGCTTTGGACAATGGCGTACAAACCACACCTGATCATATATCTCTATCTGTGAGATAAGAGTATTTACATCATAGGAAAAATCCATTTCGTTTGCTTCGGTTGCTGGCCCGTAGCGCGAAATAACATCAGCCAAGCGGCGCAGAATAGCAGATTTACAGATATCCATAGGCAGATACACACGGATATTATCATCGTCCGGTAACGGAGTCGGATCATAGCCGGTTTCCTGTATCCATTGAAGAGACCTGTCGATCAACCATGGCTCGTTGATGAATAGTGGTTTTGATTCTTTTGGAATTGGATTAATATCGAGATCGTGATGTTCCATTTATTGCACCTCGTAACTAAAACTGTATGCAACAGAGTAACGCTTACTGTATTTCACTGTATGTTTGTTTGCAGTAAGCAGGCAGAGCCATACTCCACGGCATAACGCTTTTGATCTGTTCGTCTGTGGGAGAAGCTTCCCATTCAGGGAGAACTGTCAGCAGATGCAGCAGATAGCCGTAAACATCAAGGCGGTTCCTTTTGGCTGTTTCTATGATGCTCATAACTGCTGCACTTGCATCTGCACCTTTTTCTGTATCGCTGAACAGGAAATTTTTACGGTTTATGACATAAGGCTTGACTGTTCTCTCTGCAAGATTGTTAGTCATTTCGACATCTGCATTGCTCAGGAACAGGTACAGCTTGTCTTTCTGATTTCGGGCATAAGTGACCGCCGCGTAAAGATGTGAGCCTTTACCCGGTCGAAGTTTTTCAATTTTCTCATATACCTGATCCAGCAGCGGTTTTATCTCCTTCTGCCGCATTTCAAGTATCTGCTTTCCAGTATATCCAGCCTTTTTAGCCTCCCGTTCTAATTCTGCCGCCTTGTCGATGAGTGCGACTATCTGTGCCGAAGGACAGGATGTGTCTCCGGCAGGGATACTGTCCACAAATTTACGGCGTGCGTGCGCCCAGCAGCCTGCACTCTCATAATTTCCGCTGCCGTAGGACTGAAGTCCGTCCGTCTGCACTACTCCCGTGTAGCCGCTCAGAAGCTCCTCTGCAACAGTTTTGCTTCTGCTGTCACGATATGTATACAGTGCGATCTTTCTTGAAGCGGTCGCACCTGTGCAGACTATCCACATCTGCCCCTTTTTCTTTGTGGGCTTTCCGTCTTTTTTCAGAACTCTTGTAGGAGTCTCGTCTGCATTCAGAACAGGCTCCAGATATGCGTACTTCCGGAGCATATCAATAACAGGTCTGAACCATTCCGCACCCTTGATCACCCAGTTTGCAAGAGAAGTGCGGCTAAGATATATTCCCTGGAACTCCCAGTATTTTTCCTGACGATACAACGGCTCGCCAAGCTGATACTTTCTCTGCATAATATCTGCGACAAGACTTGCATCGGGAAGTCCCTTTTCTATTATGCAGGCAGGCGTTTGGTTTTCTGCCTTTACAATATTTGACTTGATGCCGTTTTTGTCGCAATTCTTGCACTTGTATACCTTGCGGTAGTATTCTATCTTGTAGACCTTTTCAGGGATAACAGCTATCCTCGTTGTGATATATTCTTCGGAATACGGAATGAGTGTATCTCCGCACTCTTCACAGATACGCTGATCTTCGGACAGTTCGTATACTATCTTCTTTGTTTCAAGGTCTGCTCTTATCTCTTTTCTGCCGCGGTGCTGTCCTGTTTTATTGGATTTTCTTGTGACCTTTTCTATGGTCGGTTCAGCAGCAGACTTATCCGACTCCGCCTCAGCTTCATTGAATATCCCTTCAAACGCAAGCTGTCCGTCGTTTATGAATTTAGCCTTTTCACTTTTCTGACCAAAGAGCATCTTATTGCGTTTCAGCACAAGCTCTGTAAGGTGTTCGATACGGAGGTCTTTTTCTTCTATTTTCTTTTCAAGTTCAGTTTTTTCAGATTCTAATTCTGCATTCTGAGATTCAAGTTCTGAGCATTTCTGCATTGCTGATTCGTAAGCCTTTTTCAGTTCTTCATAAGTCAAAGTAAAACGCTCCCTTCCTTGTTTTTCAGTAATTCGTGATAATGCCATTTTACCACAGATCTACCGATAATTCAAGAAAAAGAGCGCTTTTCAAAAGAGAAATATACTCCACATTTATGTACATTTCCACTGTGTAAAACTCAGCAGATGTCAACTCCGCCTTCTACTTTTTTGATAGCCTTTGGCTGGTCTACTGACAAGCCCTGCATGAGCCATATATACTGCTCACGTGTCAGATTACGGACTTCCTGTTCGCTCTTAGGCCAGTTGAACTTTCCGTCTTCAAGTCGTTTATACAACAGCAGAAAACCGTCATCTTCCCATAAAAGCACCTTCATACGATCTCTGCGTCTGCCGCAGAACAGAAATGCACTGCTTGAAAACAGGTCAAGCTTATACTGCTGCTGGACAATTGCTGCCAGTCCGTCAATAGATTTTCTCATATCTGTATGTCCGCAGACGATGTAGATGTTTTCGGCAGATAATTCTTTCAGCATTGCTGTAATCCTCTCAGCAGTGCGAGCAGCGTATGATCATCGGTATTCTGCGGCAGCTCTATTTCTATTCCATTTTTACGAATGAAGACCTTTTCACTCTTGTGATCAGGTGATTTTTTCACTGCGACGGGTACTTCCTCTGCTGTTGGTGTTGTCGCTATACTCAGCGGTACGATCTCACGCAGCGGTGCTTCTGAGCGCTCAAGAAACTCGTTTCTTACTATTCGAAGCCGCCTGTAATATGTATTGCAGCTGATACCCTTCATCTGACACCATTCGCTTATTTTCATTCCACTGCTCTGACACTCGGCTATCTCTTCCGCCCATTGCTTATGCCTCAGCTCGTTTTTTACTTGCTTGATCGTTGCCATTTCCTCAACTCCTTCAGATTATACCCTTTTGGAGTTATTATACCTCGTTTCTTCTCTTTTGGCGAGGGCTGGTGATGGTTGGCGGTTACAAAAAAATCGAAGAAAATCGGAAAGCATCG
>JAEEVL010000062.1 GCA_016290875.1 Ruminococcus sp. | reverse complement strand
CTTACGAACTCGGTCTTATCAAGGAGCCTGTTGAGTACGATACTGTCAAGACAAAAGAGGTCACCAAAAGCATTACGGATCCCGAATGCGGATTATTAAATCGCCCAGGAAAGCCTACAGGATTTCATTATCTCGATCATCAGACCTGCGATGCTAAAAACGGATTGATAACTGATGTTTTTGTAACTTCCGGAAATACTAACGACAGCACTCCGCATACAGCCCGATTGGAATATCAGATAGATAAATTTAATTTGAAAACAGAGGCGGTCTGCGCCGATGCAAGTTATGATAGTGGCGAAGTATATACTGCGATGCTAAAGCGAAATATTAAAACTCTTATTCCTGAAAGAAGTCGCTCCGGAACACCGAAATATGAACCTGAATTTGACCCTAAAAATTTCAAGTATTGCGAAGATCAGGATATCTATATTTGCCCAGCAGAAAAAGAATTGCATTATTCATCGTATAATAAGAAAAATCGACGCAAAAGATATTTGGCGCAAAAAGCTGATTGTATAACTTGTCCGTATAGAGAACGCTGCATCGGAAATTCCAAAAATTCAAGAATGATAGAATGCTCAATTCATGAGAAGGCAAGAAATGTTCAGCGGCAAAATATTGATACGCCCGAATACAATTCAGCAATGAAAAAAAGACAGGTCTGGTGCGAGGGAAACTTCTCGCATCAAAAAGAAAATCACAATTTAAGACGCACCCGCAAGAGGGGCATTGAACGAGTGACCGAGCAATGCCTCCTATCGGCGTGCGCCCTGAATTGAAAAAGGCTTGTAAAATGCCTATGAAAGGGGCTGTTTATACTGCCAAATCTTTGCAAATCGGCCTGGTAAAAACTACGGGCTGCTTTTTTATGTCCGAAAACACCACTTTGTCAACAGCACCGAAACGTTCACCGTTCTGCAGTCGCCCTGATTTAGGGCGGGTGGTGAACAAATCGTTCAGCACCGATAGGCGTTGCCAAAACGGCAGCACCTGCATACCATCCATAACGAAAGGTATGAGCTGACAGAACATTTCGTTCGGTCAGACTATGGAGTAACGAAACGTGACTCCAGCTCATTATCCCAAAGGATGTCATGAAACGTTACACCCTTTGCAACAAGGGTACGGCAAATCACCGTACCCATTTTCGTATCAAGGGAGCGGCAAACCACCGCTCCCTTCCAAATTATAAAAAAGGAGAAATGCAATATGAACAATGCAGTTCACACAGGAAACAGAAGCGAAAGAATTACAGGAGGAACGAATGAGATATACAGAAATGTTCAGAAACGAGCCAGATGTTCTGACAGTTCCCGAGGCAGCCAAGCTGCTCCGCATTGGAAAGAATCAGGCATACGAGCTCGTAAAAAATGGAAGTCTCGGAGCAATAAAGCTGGGCAAGAAGTTAATTATTCCCAAGCCAGCTCTTGTTGACTTCTGCCGAAACGAAAGAAACTATTTGGTGCTTCTGCCAAAATGAGGTAAAAGGTATGGATTTTTCGGGAGAAGTGTGGTATAGTCGTCGTGACGAAAGTCACGATAAGGAACGAATTGGGAACTGAAAGGAGAATGCCAATGAAAAGAATAACGGGACATTTAGCCGAGAAGCACGGCAGATGGTACGCCGTAATAAACCTGTACGATGCCGATGGTAAGCGCCGCGAGAAGTGGCGCTCCCTCGACCTCGAAGCAAAGAAAGGCACAAAGACTGAAGCCAACCACCGTATGAACGAGGTGCTGGAGCAGTACAATCTCGGCGACCAATACCTACACGAAGGTATGTCGAGAGCCGACAGAGAGCGCAACCGCATAGCTGATATGCGAGTTGAGGACTACCTTACGGAGTGGCTGGAGTCCTACAAGGGCAACATCACGAAGTCCACATACACAAGCTACAAGCGGTATATGGACGTACACATGATACCATTTTTCAAGAAGATGAAGGTCAAGGTCAAGGAGATAACCGGCGACGAGATAAACGAGTACTACGCTTACCTCAGAGCCAGAGGGCTGAAGGGCACAAGCTGTCAGCGGCACCATTCGCTCCTGCACCTTGCATTCAAGTCTGCTATGAAAAGACGTATCATTCCGACAAATCCCGTCGATCAGGCTGACCGCCCGAAGTCGGTGCAGTTCATAGGGAACTACTATAATGCTGAGGAGATAAAGCAGCTCATCGACTGCACAAAGGACGATCCGCTGCACATCGTAATCGTTATAGCTGCCTATTACGGACTCCGCCGCAGCGAGGTCATCGGACTGAAATGGTCAGCGGTGGACTTCGTAGGCAAGACCATAAGCATCAAGCACAAGGTCCTGCAGGACGAGGACGGAGTTGCAGGCTACGATGTTATGAAAACAAAGTCGTCGTACAGAACGCTTCCGCTGATACCCGTAGTCGAGCAGGCGCTCATCGCAGAGCGTGAGCATCAGGCTGAGATGAAAAAAGCATTCGGCAGAGGATACTGCAAGAAGTACGAGGACTATATCTGCGTAGACGCTGTTGGAGAGCTGATACGTCCCAACTATGTATCGGACCATTTCCCGATAGTGCTCCGCAAGAACGGTCTGCGGAAGATACGATTCCATGACCTGCGGCACAGCTGTGCCAGCTTACTTCTCGCCAACGGAGTGCAGATGAAGCTGATTCAGGAGTGGCTCGGTCACAGCGACATAGGTACAACAAGCAACGTGTACAGCCATGTGGACAGCGAAAGCAAGAAGATGAGTGCCGAGGCGATAGCTAAAGCATTAGAATAGTGTTATCAAATTCGGATAACATCATCTGCAATCAATTTTTGCAACATTTCATCATCATTTTGAATTTCATTTGTGATATATCGCAGATAAACCAACAAACATTCTAATTCATCTCTACCAAAGCAAAGAGATAAGTAATTAGCTGTTAAACCATCATTCCAAAAATGAATATGCAAATCAGCGTCGATATCTACAATTTCGTGTCCAGGTGCAATATAAGTGTATTTCGGATCTTCGCACAAGTTTTTCTTCGGATTTAACTCAAATGTCAAATCAGGTTCTATAAATTCCAATATCTCTTGCTCTTGAATCCTGTCCTCAAGCAAATCAGAAATTTTATCACGTATTTCTTCAACTTCACAAGCTAATAGGATTTCTGATGATATTTGATAGTTAAGCCATTTTTCAGAGTATAAAGATAATTCAACAATACACCACTGATCATAAAGTTTATAAAGGTTTTCAGAATTGCTCTTCTCATACTTTGTGATACGAAAGCAAAATTCAATTCCGTCTAAATCTAAATTAAGCTGCATAAAAACACCACCTAATAAAAAGTTCCGCCTCTCGAAAAGGCGGAACTACGCGGAATACTCCGCATTTGGCTTGGC
>JAEEVL010000020.1 GCA_016290875.1 Ruminococcus sp. | reverse complement strand
TGAAACAATCAAGCAGAGAGTTTCAGGCAGACGTGTCTGCCAGGGCTGCGGCGCTTCTTACCACGTTGAATATAAGCCCACTAAGGTTGAGGGCGTTTGCGATAAGTGCGGCGACAAGACTATCGTTCGCAAGGACGATCAGCCCGAGGTCGTTCTCGACCGTCTCGCAACTTACCACGAAAAAACAGCTCCCCTCAAGGACTACTACGAGAAGCAGGGCAAGCTTGTTTCTGTAAAGGGTCAGGAGGAAGTTGCTGATACTTCTAAGCTCACACTTGAAGCTGTAGGAGTTAAGTAATGAGCATTACTATCAAATCCAAGTCCGAATTAGCCATAATGCGTGAGGCAGGTCGTCTGACTTGCGGCGCAATATGGTATGCGGGCGAAAGAATAAAGCCGGGTATGTCGACCCTCGATGTAGATAAGCTGGTCGGCGAGTTTTATGCAAGACATGGCGTAAGATCCTGCTTTAAAGGCCTTTACGGATTTCCGGGGAACGCTTGTATCTCTGTAAATGAAGAGATAATCCACGGAATCCCTAAAGCAAGCCGAAGATTAAAGGAAGGCGATATAGTAAGCATCGACACCGGAGCCGCCTATAACGGCTTCAACGGCGACAGCTGCTGGACCTTTCCTGTCGGCAAAATTTCTGATGAGGCTAAAGCATTGCTTGAGGTCACTGAGAAGAGCCTTTTTGAAGGTATAGCTCAGGCTCAGGCGGGCGCAAGAGTCGGAGATATTTCTCATGCTGTAGAAGAATACTGCGCTTCACGAGGCTACGGAATCGTAAGAAATTACTGCGGCCACGGTATCGGCAGAGAGGTACACGAATCACCGGAGGTACCGAATTGGGGACGTGCAGGCCACGGACCAAGACTGGTTCCCGGTATGACGATATGTATTGAGCCTATGATAAATGTCAAAGGCGACGATGTTAAAACTCTCAAGGACGGTTGGACCGTGGTTACCAAGAATGGTTCACTGTCAGCTCATTTCGAGCACATGATCGCAATAACTCCTGACGGTCCCGTCATTTTGACTCAGCCCTGACGGAGGGAATTATTGTGAAGCTTAATGTTGGCTCGGTCGTAAGAGCTAAAGCCGGAAGGGATAACGGGGGCTTCTTCGTTGTTACCGCTCTCGGCAAGGATCACTGCTTTATCGCTGACGGAAAAAGCAGAAAGCTTGCTTCTCCCAAGCGCAAGAATATAAAGCATATCGCTCCGACCGATAGCATGATAGATATCAACGATATAACTGATAAAAAACTCAGAACAATGCTCAGAGCAATGAGCGAGGCTGAGTAAAGGAGGTTATCCAAGTGTCCAAAGAAGATGTGATCGAGGTTGAAGGCGTTGTAACAGACGCTCTGCCTAATGCAATGTTTAAGGTACAGCTGGAAAACGGCCATGAGGTTCTCTCACACGTTTCCGGCAAGCTCAGAATGAATTATATCAGAATCGTGCCCGGCGATAAGGTGAAGCTTGAAATGTCACCATACGATCTTTCAAAGGGTCGTATCACATGGCGCGTTAAGTAAAAAAGGACATCTCGTCCACTACCCGCTAAAGGAGGTATTTTCAATGAAAGTCAGACCTTCAGTAAAACCTATATGCGAAAAGTGCAAGGTTATCAAACGTAAAGGCAGAATCATGGTTATCTGCGAAAATCCTAAGCATAAGCAGCGTCAGGGTTGATCCCTTTCGCAATAATGGAGGTAATACAATATGGCAAGAATAGCTGGTGTTGACCTTCCCAAGAATAAGAGAATCGAAATCGGTCTCACTTATATCTACGGAATCGGTCGTCAGACTGCAACAGACATCCTCGCTAACACAGGCGTTGACCCCGACGTAAGAGTTAAGGATCTCGCTGAAGAGGACGTTGCTAAGCTTCGTGACTATATCGACGAACATTACACTGTTGAGGGCGATCTTCGTCGTGAAGTTGCTCTTAACATCAAGAGACTTGTTGAAATAGGCTGCTACAGAGGCGTTCGTCACAGAAAGGGTCTCCCCGTAAGAGGTCAGAGAACAAAGACAAACGCAAGAACCCGCAAGGGCCCTGTAAAGACTATCGCAAACAAGAAGAAGTAAGGAGGTATGAGCTTTGGCACAGCAGAAAGGTAAAAAGGTCTCTACTATCAGAAGACGTAGAGAGCGTAAGAATATCGAAAGCGGCGCAGTTCATATTCAGTCCACTTTCAATAATACAATCGTAACTATCACAGATACTCAGGGCAACGCTATCTCATGGGCAAGCGCAGGCGAGCTCGGATTCAGAGGCTCTAAGAAGTCAACTCCTTTCGCAGCTCAGACAGCTGCTGAAACAGCTGCTAAGGCTGCTATGGAGCACGGTCTCAAGTTCGTAGAAGTTTACGTAAAGGGACCCGGCGCTGGTCGTGAGGCTGCTATAAGAGCACTTCAGACTGTAGGTCTTGAGGTAAGAATGATCAAGGACGTTACTCCCATTCCTCACAATGGCTGCCGTCCGCCTAAAAGACGTCGCGTCTAATCAAAACGGAGGTGTTTTTAAATGGCAGTTCAGAAAGAACCTATTCTTAAAAAGTGCAGATATCTGGGAATCAGCCCCGCTGTTATGGGCGTTTCAAAGAAGGAGTCTATCCGCTTTAAGAACGCAAACAACAGAAAGAAGATCTCTGAATACGGTCTTCAGCTGAAGGAAAAGCAGAAGCTGAAGTTTATCTACGGCGTACTCGAGAAGCAGTTCTATCACTACTTCGAGATCGCTGAGAAGATGGAAGGCAAGGCTGGTGACAACCTCATCACTTGTCTCGAATCAAGACTTGACAGCGTAGTTTACAGAATGGGTCTCGCTCTCACAAGAAGAGAAGCAAGACAGCTTGTTGTTCACAGCCACTACACAGTAAACGGCAAGAAAGTAAACATTCCTTCCTACCGCGTTAAGGTTGGCGACGTTATCGCTCTCCGCGAGAAGGACAGAACCTCCGAGAAGTTCAAGGCTACAGTTGAAGAGACTAAGGACAGACTCGTTCCTATGTGGCTCACAGCTAACAAGGATGACTTCTCCGCAACAGTAAATCGTATGCCCTCAGCTGAGGACATCGACTACGAGGTTGCTACACACCTTATCGTCGAGCTGTACTCCAAGTAATAAGTTACTTGATACTTCAGAACTCGAAATCAATAGTAAATGTGAAATAGGAGGGTTTTTATGCTGGAAAAGATCAATAAGCCTGATATCAATATTGTCGAGCTTAAAAGTGACGGCAAATACGGCAAATTCGAATTAGCACCGCTGGAGCGTGGTTACGGTATTACACTTGGAAACAGTCTCAGGCGTGTGCTGCTCTCCTCACTTCCTGGTGTGGCAGTAACATCCGTAAAGCTTTCGGGCAAGGATGGCACTGTACATCACGAGTTGTCAACAATTCCGGGTGTAAAAGAGGATGTCACAGAGATCATCCTCAGCATCAAGGGACTTACTGCTAAGCTCTATGGTGAAGGACCTAAGACAGTTTATATAGAAGCAGAGGGCGAATGCGAGATCACCGCAGGCGACATAAAGACCGATTCTGAGGTAAATATCCTCGATCCTGGTATGCACATCGCTACTCTCGGTAAAGACGCAAAGCTCTATATGGAGATCACAATCGACAGAGGCAGAGGCTATGTTTCCGCAGAAAGAAACAAGAAGCAGATCAACCTCCCCGTTGATGTTATCGCAGTAGACAGCATCTATACACCTGTTCTCAAGGTGAATTACACCGTTGAGGATACCCGTCTCGGTCAGATAACAGACTACGACAAGCTCACAATGGAGGTATGGACCGACGGTACTATATCAGCTAAGGAAGCTCTGTCACAGGCTGCTAATCTCCTCGGCGAACACCTTAAGCTGTTCATCGACCTCTCTGAAGAGGCAGGACTTGCTGAGGTACTCGTTGAAAAGGACGAGAAGGGCAAGGAGAAGATCCTTGAGATGACTATTGAGGATCTTGATCTATCGGTACGTTCATTCAATTGTCTCAAGCGTGCCGGTATCAATACCGTGGATGACTTGATCAACAAGTCTGAGGAAGAAATGATGAAGGTTAGAAACCTTGGAAAGAAATCCTTCGATGAGGTTAAGGAGAAGCTCCAGTCACTTGGCTTCGACCTTAGCTCAGAAGAGGAATAAATAACCGAAACACTTATAATAAAGGAGTGAAATACAATGCCGGGTACAAGAAAGCTGGGCAGAACAACTGACCATAGAAAGGCTATGCTCAGAGGCATGGTAACTTTCCTTCTTGAAAACGGTCAGATCGAAACGACTGTTACAAGAGCAAAGGAAGTTCGCGCTGTTGCAGAAAAAATGATCACTATCGGTAAGAACGATGATCTGCACTCCAAGCGTCAGGTATTTTCATACGTAACTAAGGAGTCCGTTGCAAAGAAACTCTTTGACGAGATCGCTCCCAAGTACGCTGACAGAAACGGCGGATACACACAGATCGTAAAGATCGGTCCCCGTCGTGGTGACGCTGCTGAAATGGCTATCATCAAGCTCGTTTGATCGCAGATATGATAAGAACCCCGTTCCGTATGGAGCGGGGTTTGTTTTATTTACGCATCATTTATGGTATATTATAGGACGCAGCTGTATGCCATGCATCGCAGCATCTATTGCTTCGGGGATCATTTCAAATTCAGCTACCAGCGAAGCCGGTTTCTTTTCGATGTCATCCTGAAGCATAGGAACAAAATAGTAGTTCTTGCAGTTGAAGAGTTCACCGAGGTTTTTTGCCGAGCCAAGAAGTGAATCGTTGGAAGCTACGGCGAGAACGACAGGTCTGCCGCTGCGGAGATGGGATTTCACAGCCATAGTAACAGCTCCATCGGTTATACCGTTTGCGAGCTTTGAAGCTGTGTTTGAAGTACAGGGAGCTACAAGCATAATGTCAGTCATATCCTTAGGCCCGATAGGCTCAGCGCCGGCGACCGTGGTTATGACTTTTCTTCCGCATATATCTTCAAATGTTCGTATATTGTCAGCCGCTGTTCCGAAACGTGTATCCGTTGTGGATGCGTGTTCGGACATGATGGGAATGACATCAGCCCCCAGCTTCACGAGCTTCTCCGCCTGTTCAAAACATCGGCTGAACGTGCAGAACGAGCCTGTCATCGCAAAGCCTATACGAAGCTTGTTAATAACGCCGCTCATATGGCTGCCCTCCTTTCGTCAAGCATAGCCGCAATTGTTCCGGCGATTATTTCACCGGCTGTGACGGGGGCAGTCTTGCCGGGAAGTCCGAGTGCCCATATAGCGTTTATTCCGAGCTCGCGTGCAGCTTCAAAGTCCACACCGCCCGGTTTAGAGGCAAGGTCGATAAACAGCGTATCTCTGCTGAATTCGGTGAGCTTCTCTCTGCCGAAAACGAGATGAGGGACAGTGTTGAACACAAGATCGTAGTCAGCTCCGGCTCTGTCTGTATAGACAGATTTTACACCGGCGATACGCGCTTTTGCGGCTCCTGTTTCATTATGGACTGCTGCCGTTATATCAGAGCCAAAACCTTTCAGCACAGTTGAAAGAGCTGTTCCTATCCTGCCCATACCTACGATGAGTACACGCAGACCATTCAGCGTTACGGGGAGTTCTTCAAGCGCTATCTGAACAGCTCCCTCAGCAGTCGGAACGGCGTTCCGGAGACTCAGTTCCTCGCGGCTGAGGTACTCCAGTATCTCATGGTCGGGGAACATTTCTCTCAGTTTTTCATCACATTTTCCGGCGAGTACAATGCCGTCTTTTTTTAGCATACCGCGGATGTATTCAGGTCTCAGCTCCGATTTGCTGCATTGAGCGCAGAGCTGACCATTGCTGTCGAGTGGGACTACCGGCAGCACAACACAGTCATAATGCTGCTTCTGAGTGGTATCGGCTGCGAGATCTGCCATATCTGCGGGCAGGAACTCCTCATCGAAGCCGACTATCCCTGTATTCATCTGACCGGCGAGTTTCCGCGCACAGTATACCTGCCGCATATCGCCGCCGGCGATAAGTATATTGAAGTTTTTGTCCATATTCTCCTCCATTCCGCCGCTGATACGGCTGAAAGCTCCCGATAGCGGAGCGTTGATTGTTCTTCTTCGTATTTATTATATGAAAAAGCGGAGAAATTGTCACAATGCGTTCAGACTGAGAAAAATCGCTGAAAACACTTGCATTACAGCGCGAAATATGGTATAATAAATTTTGTATTTTGAACAGCCGCGCTCCTGCGGCAGATTGGAGATTATTTATGAAGATCAAAAAGCTTATTGCTTCAGTATCCGCAGCATTTGCAACAGCTTCTTTTGCTGCTGTATGTGCAATGTCAGCCTTTGCCGAGGACGCTACACAGGCTAATTCGAGCACAAGCTCAGGCGGTTCAACAGGAAGTGCCATACTTTCACTTGTACTTCCTCTTGTTATTATGTTCGCACTTCTCTACTTCATCGCTATCAAGCCTCAGAAAAAGCGTGACCGCGAAATGAAGGAAATGCAGGATTCACTCCAGGTAGGTGACGAGATTGTTACCGGCGGCGGTATCGTTGGTATCGTTGTTCGTACTGGTGATGACACAGTCGTTATCGAAACAGGCGGTGAAAGATTCAAGCTCAGGATCAAGACATGGGCTATCACTGAGAACGTTTCCGCTATGGAGCGTATCAAGGAAGCTAAGGCTGCTTCTTCCAAGAAGTCAGCTGATACAGGACTTGCTTCTGCTAAGCTTGTAGATGATGATGAGAATTCAGAAGAAGAAAAAACTGAAAAGAAGTCAAAGAAGAAGTAATAAAACTGAATAATGAACTTTTCCTCCGCATAGGATATAACAACTATTCTATGCGGAGGTCTTTTTATGCACAGACACAAACGCAGTCTATGGTCAAGCTGTCCGTTGAGTCTCGCTGTATCAGCGGCAGCCGGGACTGCTGTATGCTTCCTGCTGGCGGTATTATCATCGCTGATACTGTATAAGCTGATAAATGATATGAAGCTTGCTGAATGGCTCAGCCGTGCTTCGATAGCCGCCGGAGGTTTCTCGGGAGCATATGTTGGCGGCAAGCACAGACGCAGACGCGGTCTTGCCGAAGGTATTACCTGCGGTGCTGTGATATACCTGATACTCTGTGCTGCTGATCTGATAGCAGCCGGGAGCCTTACGGGTATAAAAAAGTTCCTCCTGCTTACCGTTTCCGGTGCGGCAGGAGGAGTCTGCGGAGTAAACTCCGAACGTCCTAAAGGTCTTATGGATCAATAATCGCCGGACTTGTCTTCGATGAGTCCGAACTCGATATGATAATAGTTGATGTCGCCGTTTTTGTCGATATGAGCGCAGGTCGCAGGAACCTTGTCACCGACAGTGTACTGGCTGCTTATAGTATCATAGAATTCAGTGTATGTCGTAACGGTCTTGCCGTTTATCTCAGTGAAGAAGTCTCCGACCTTCATTGAAGTGTTATTGAGGTCGCTGTCTTCACTTATCTTGCTGACATATATTCCCTTGAAATCCTTGGGAATGTCATATCCGAGCTCCTGCTTGATGGCAGCTCTCTTTGACTCAGTGCTTGTATCAACGAGTGAGATACCTATTCTGAAGCGTCCTTCGATGTAGCCCTTGTCGATGAGCTCTTCGATTATCGGGAGAGCTTCATTTATAGAGATAGCAAATCCGAGTCCTTCGAGTGTATCGCTTATGAGCTTTGATGATGTGATACCGATGACCTGACCATACATATTTACGAGAGCACCGCCGGAGTTTCCGGGGCTTATCTCGGCATTGGTCTGTATACATTCCATTTCAAATCCGGTATTGTTCTTGCCGCGTATCTTTCTTCCGATATGGGAAACTATACCGTCCGTAACTGTGAATGAGAGGCCGGCAGGGTTTCCGACAGCTATTACTGTCTCGCCGACGATAGTTTCGTCAGAGTTGCCGAGCTCAGCCGGTTTGAGGTCTTCAGCTGTGACCTTTATAACAGCGATATCGGTCTTGGAGTCTCTTCCGATTATCTTGGCATCATACTTCTTGTCGTCGTTTGTTATCACGGTGTGGTAGCCGTCTGCCTGAAGAACGTGTGCGTTTGTTACGATATAGCCGTCCTTGGAGATAACTATTCCCGAACCTGAGCCGACGAAGGTGTTATGTGAAGCATCGCTGTATGTGTAGATCTCAACTATAGAATCTATAACTGCCGCCGCAGCGCCTTCGATAGTGTATTTGCCATTCTCGTCAACAAAGTTGCTGAGATCGTTAGCGCCCTCAGGCTTTGAATTGCGGTAGAGGACTATCTTTTCCTTTTCGGTGGACTTCACGATAGCTTTGGTGCTGTTTTTGATGTCTCTGATTATGCCGAACAGAGCGGCTGCTATACAAACGCCGAGCATCAGCGAGAACAGTATTATCGCAGCAGATTCGCCCTTTGTGCGGTTGGTTTTGCGTTCTATAAGTTCAGCATCATCAGAGTCGGGGAGTTCCTCGAATCCGATAGGCTCATACATGAAGTCATCGTAGACCGGTTTTACATCTTCCGCAGAAGCTACCGGGATATCAACATTGGTTTCAGCAGTATCCTGTGCCGGCTTTTCATGCTGGGGGATGTACTGTTTCTCCGGAAGCCCTTCTGTGGTGTTTTCATCTTTGTCCTGCATATGTCTATCTTATCTTCCTTTCTATAATACAGCCGGTATCATTCCTCGCCGCTTATCGGGAGCTGAATGATGAATTCCGTATATTCGCCGTATATGCTCTTTACGATGATATGTCCGCCGTGGAGGTGAACTATCTTGCGGGAAATAGCCAGTCCCAGTCCGAGACCGGTGGTGTCCTTTCCGCGTGATGAATCTGTCTTGTAGAAACGGTCGAATACCTGCGGTATCTCTGAATCACGTAGACCTTCGCCGGTGTTCTTAACGCCTATCTCATACCATTCCTCGGTCTTATCAAATCTGAACGTGAGAGAACCGCCGACATCGACGAACTTTACTGCGTTCTCAACGAGGTTGTAGATGACCTGCTGCATAAGGTCGGTGTCTATGTTTACAATGAGTCTGTTGCCGTCAAGTCCGAAGACGTTAAGGCTCTTGGTCTCGATCTTTTTCTCAAACATAAGAACAGTCTGTATAACGAGGTCTGTTATGTTTGCGTTCCTGAAATTCGGACGCATAGCGCCTGTCTCGAATTTCGTCATATTCAGCATTGATGAAATGAGTATTTTAAGGCGCTTCATCTCCTTGGAGACGAGAACGAGGTACTCATTCTGCTTGGTCTTGGGGATAGTACCGTCGAGGATACCGTCAACGAAGCCGCCTATCGTAGTGATAGGTGTTCTCAGCTCGTGGGAAACATTTGCGATAAAGGTCTTGCTGGTCTCTTCACTTGCTTCAACGTCTGCCGCGAGAGCGTTTACGTATTCGGCTATTTCCTTGACGCTGCCGTCAATATCCGTACTGATCTTCTCGGAGAAGTCTCCCTTTGCGTACATAGAAGCGACTTTGAGGAATTCCTTCTCATAGTTCTCTATCCTGATGAATCTTCTTCTGATTATGAAGAATGCAGCAGCTGCGGAAATGAGTGCAATCAAAGAATAGATGCAGCTGATTTTTAGTACAAAAGAATTTATATTTCCGGTGAGACCGTAGAATACAGCGTACATCCTTATCGGGATGCCGGAATCGCTGTTCTTCATGAATATACGTCTGCCGTATGTGAGGCGCGGTCCGTTGTAGGAATAGCTGTTTTTGTCGAGCTTGAGCATCTTTCCGTCTTCAAGTTCTTTCATAAAGTCATCTGAAAGCGGTTCGGGCTTTTTTGAATCACGTTTCAGGCTGAACTTGTCAGAGGAGAGGTCTATGTTATAGTCGTTCGGCGAAACGAGACATTTGCCGTTTTCGTCGTAGATAAATACGTCGACGTTCTTTTCCTTTTTTAACGCAGCATGGATAGCATACATTTCCTTGCTGTCGATCTTTCCGTCGCTCTGGTATTCCTCCTTGATACAGGTTACGAACATATCACCGGTATCCTGGAGCTCTTTCAGCTTATCCGTTTTGTATACAGAAGCGCATATGCTTACGAAGATGATACCGATAAGAACGAGTATCGTAATGATGATTATATAGATAAGCCTGAAGATCTTGAAATATGAACTTTTGTTGGTCTTCAAAAGCAATTCACCTCCGAGGTTTATAAGTATCTAACAAAATGGGGGACGCTTGTCCCCCGAAAAAATCACAGAATAAGATCACTCTTCTTCTTCAGCTTCAAACTTGTAGCCGACTCCCCATACAGTTTTGAGAGCCCACTTCTCAGAGATACCCTCGAGCTTTTCACGCAGACGCTTGATATGTACATCGATAGTACGTGAATCGCCGTAATACTCGAATCCCCATACTTCATCGAGGAGTTGGTCGCGGGTGTAAACTCTGTTGGGGTTGGAAGCGAGATAGAAGAGAAGCTCGAGCTCCTTAGGCGGAGTCTCGATGACTTTGCCGGCTACTTTGAGCTCATAGCGTGTCATATTGACAGAAAGTCTGTCATAGTGTACTTCTCGTGTCTCAGGTTCAGCGCTGCCTGTACCTACGCGGCGTGTAACAGCGTTGATACGAGCGATGACCTCTTTGGCATCGAAAGGCTTGACTATATAGTCGTCAGCACCGAGTTCGAGACCGATAACCTTGTCGATAGTTTCGCCCTTAGCGGTTATCATAATGATCGGTACATTTGACTTTTTCCTGATCTCACGGCAAACCTGCCAGCCATCCATTCCTGGAAGCATAATATCAAGAAGAACCATATCCGGTTTGAGTGCGTTGAATTTAACGACAGCCTCTTCGCCGTCGTGGGACAAAATTACTCCATAGCCATCCTTTTCGAGATAAAGCCTGAGAAGATCGCAGATGTTTTTATCATCGTCAACGATAAGTATCTTAAGATTCTTTTCCATTGCCATAAACATTACCTCTTTTCATTTTTTATATCGAATTATTAATTATATTATAACTCATACTGAACAAAATGTCAATGAGATTTATACAAATTTACTGAATTACGAAATAAAATTATTGCTAACTAACATTCTGAATGACGCAGATGTAAATTACAGAGCTTTGCTAAGGGGCGTTTTTGTGGAAATTCGCCTATCTTTTTAAAAAAATATAGACAAACCCGCAAAAATAAAGTATAATACTAATGTATAGCTATGAATTGCCTTAAACTATTTGTAATAAGGCGCATTGTTATCAAGCAGTTTTATCCGGTTCGCCGGTATATTAGGAGATCATTTTTTATGAGAGTTATAACCGGTATCGCAAGAGGACGCAGACTTGTCGCTCCTGAAGGACTCGACGTCCGTCCTACCGCAGATAAGGTAAAGGAAGGCATTTTTTCCGCAATACAGTTCCAGATCGAAGGCGCTTATGTGCTCGATCTTTTCGCAGGAAGCGGACAGATGGGCATTGAGGCCCTCAGCCGCGGTGCTAAACGCGCCGTATTCGTGGACAGCTCTTCAAAGTCTATCAGCTGTGTCAATGAGAACCTCCGCAACACTGGACTCGCACGTCAGGCAGAGGTAATTACACGCGACAGCTATGACTATATCAAGATGACAGGTCAGAAATTCGACATTATCATCCTTGATCCGCCTTACCGCCACAGCCATATCAATAATCTTCTCCCTATCGCCGCTAAAAAGCTGGCTAAGGGCGGCTGTATCATCTGCGAATACGAAAAGGAAGCTCTCCTGCCCGAAACACCTGAAGGTCTCGTTATCCGCAAAACCTACCACTACGGCAAGATCAATGTAACGATATACACCGATCCTGTCCCTGATGAGGAGGAAGATGAATGAGAAGGGTAGCAGTCTGCCCCGGCAGTTTTGATCCGATCACTCTTGGTCATCTCGATATTATCACCCGTGCATCCAAGCTCTTCGACAAGGTCATAGTGCTCATTTCACGTAATGCCGGCAAGGGTTCACCCAGCTTTACGGCTACCGAAAGGATGCTTATGATCGAGAATGTTACTCACGACCTCGATAATGTAGTAATAGACATCCTTGACGGTCTTCTGGCGGACTATGTTCAGAACGTCGGCGCTATCGCTATCGTTAAGGGACTCCGCGCCGTGAGCGATTTTGAGTATGAATTCCAGATGGCTCTTGCAAACAAAAAGCTCTATGCAGGTGCGGAAACAGTATTCCTCACCACAGCCGCAGAGAATATGTATCTCAGTTCGAGCGTAGTAAAGCAGATAGCGTATTTCGGCGGTGACATCAGCCATTTTGTTCCCGAAGCAATTCTTGATGATATAAAACAAAGACTTATTAAAGAGAGGTAATTTATTATGAGTATTGATGAGATCCTTGAAGAGATGGACGAGCTCCTTGATAAGGCTTCGTCTGTTCCCTTTGCAGCACACAAGAAGGTCATCGACGGCGAGCGTATGAGAGAACTTATAAACGATGTACGCCTGAATATGCCTCACGAACTTAAAGAAGCAAAGAAGATTGAATTCGACTGTCAGCGTATCCTTAACGAGGCTAAGCTCAATGCTGAGTCTATCATCCGCAAGGCTGAGGAGCGCGCAGCTCAGATAGTTTCACGCGAGGCTATCGTTACAGAAGCTAAGAAGAGAGCAGTTGATATGCTTACAAAGGCTCAGGCTGCTGCAAAGAACCTTCAGAAGAACGCTGTTGAGTCTGTTTCAAAAATGCTCAACGATACAGAGACTCATTACGCACGCAACCTCCAGAGCATCAAGGCTGTCAAGGGCAAGATCACAAGCAGCGTAAATATCGGCGGCAACAATACAAATATCAACATCAAGTAATAATACCCCCTCTGTTCTTGTGAGCAGAGGGGCTTTTGTTTATCTGAATTGTTAAAATCTCCCCGTACAGTATATTCTGTAAGGGGAGATTTGTTTTATTGCGTGATAGTATGCTTTTGAGATTACAAAAAAGGCGAACCGTAAAGGTTCGCCTTTGATCAGCATTATGAATTGCGCATTAATTAATACATACCGCCTGCAGGCATTGCAGGAGCAGCAGGAGCGTCTTCCTTGATGTCAGCAACAAGGCTCTCAGTTGTGAGCACCATAGATGCAACGGAAGCAGCATTCTGGAGAGCAGAACGTGTAACCTTAGTAGGATCAACGATTCCGGCAGGTATCATATCTGTGTATACTTCGTTGTAAGCATCGAAGCCGTAACCAACCTTGCGTGAACGAATGATCTTGTCAACGATAACGCTTCCCTCAAGACCTGCGTTCTCAGCGATCTGACGAACAGGAGCTTCGAGAGCCTTGAGGATGATCTTTGCACCTGTCTTCTCATCGCCCTCAAGTGTGGGAACGAGCTTGGAAACAGTCGGGATAGCATTGATGAATGCTGTACCGCCGCCAGCAACGATACCCTCTTCAACAGCAGCCTTTGTAGCAGCGAGAGCGTCCTCGATACGGAGTTTCTTTTCCTTCATTTCAATCTCGGTAGCAGCACCAACCTTGATAACTGCAACACCGCCTGCGAGCTTTGCAAGTCTCTCCTGGAGCTTCTCGCGGTCGAAATCAGATGTTGTAGTCTCGATAGCGTTTCTGATCTGTGAAACTCTTGCCTGGATAGCCTTCTTGTCACCAGCGCCGTCAACTATGATAGTGTTCTCCTTCTGGATAACTACCTGCTTAGCCTGACCGAGTTGCTCAATAGTTGTCTCGTTGAGCTCAAGACCGAGTTCAGAAGAGATAACCTCGCCGCCTGTGAGAACAGCGATATCCTTGAGCATTTCCTTACGTCTGTCACCGAAGCCGGGAGCCTTGACAGCAGCAACCTTGAATGTACCTCTGAGGTTGTTGAGGATGATTGTTGTAAGAGCTTCGCCCTCTACGTCCTCAGCGATGATAACGAGCTTCTTGCCCATCTTAACGATCTGCTCGAGGAGGGGAAGGATCTCCTGGATAGAAGAGATCTTCTTGTCTGTGATAAGAACGTAAGCGTCATCGTAAACAGCTTCCATCTTATCAGCATCTGTAACCATGTAAGGTGAAATGTAGCCGCGGTCGAACTGCATACCCTCAACTACTTCGCTGTATGTTTCAGCAGTCTTGCTCTCTTCGATAGTGATAACGCCGTCAGCAGTTACCTTCTCCATAGCCTCAGCGATGAGCTTGCCGACATTCTCGTCAGCAGAGGAAACTGTACCAACTCTTGCGATATCCTCAGAGCCTTCAACAGACTTTGAGTTAGCAACGATAGCCTTTACAGCAGCGTCAACAGCCTTAGCGATACCCTTCTTGAGAACCATCGGGTTAGCACCTGCAGCGATGTTCTTCATACCCTCGCGAACGATAGTCTGAGCGAGAAGAGTAGCTGTTGTTGTACCGTCTCCGGCAGCATCGTTTGTCTTTGTAGCAACTTCCTTAACGAGCTGAGCGCCCATGTTCTCGAAAGCGTCCTCGAGCTCGATGTCCTTAGCGATAGTAACACCGTCGTTAGTGATGAGGGGAGCGCCGAACTTCTTGTCGAGAACGACATTTCTGCCCTTAGGTCCCATTGTTATTCTTACTGTATCAGCGAGCTTGTCGATACCAGCCTGGAGTGACTTTCTTGCGTCCTCGCCGTATTTAATATCTTTAGCCATAGTTATCTACTCCTTTATGATTAATAGTGACTTGAAAACCGGAATTCCTAATTCCGCGTTATTATTTAACAGTTGCGAGAATGTCTTCCATCTTAACGATGATGTACTCTTCGCCTTCAAGCTTTACATTTGTGCCGGAATACTTGGAGATGAGGACCTTATCGCCTTTCTTGACCTCCATTTTAACGTCAGAAGTACCGGGGCCTACTTCAACTACTTCAGCAACCTCGGGCTTCTCCTTAGCTGAGCCTGAAAGAATGATGCCGCTCTTGGTAGTTTCTTCTGCCTCGACCATTTTTACAACAACTCTGTCCTGTAAAGGTTTGATAGTCATAATATATACCTCCTGAAAAATAATTATTACATAGCTTGTTTAGCACTCTTTATCTCTGAGTGCTAATTATATTTTACCACCTTTTTATAATAAATCAAGACTTTTCTTTTAGGTTTCACAATTTTTGGAAATTTGCACTATTTGTTGAAAACTCTGTGGATAATTAACTGTGCTTTTGACTGGAATACATTCGGAAAATGAATAAGACCGGCTGCGCCATCCAGCCGGTCTTACTCTTTGAACACACTTAATTTATACCACTTCTCTTTACTCACCTATTGTTGATAAGGTCGCTGAGCGTCATTGGAACGTGCTTGAATTTGCCCAGTATATAGCCGCGCATTATAACAAGGTCGGATATATTCAGGGTGCCGTCAGCCATAACGTCTGCGCTTTCCTGCTGAAGAGCATTCAGTCCGCGGAAACGGTTCACGAATTCTCTCTTCATTATAATATAGTCGAAACAGTCCACGCGTCCGTCGCCTGTGAGGTCGCCGGAACACTTCGGGACTATAGTATATTCAGACGGAGAATATGCGTTTTCAACAGCGCCGTCAGCCTTTATGAAAAGCTGAGTCCAGTACCAGTTATATTCGCTGTCGGGATTATAATATACGCCTACACCGATATAATTGTAATCTGGGTTTAGTATTGCTGCCCAGTGTGGGGAAGAATTCTTCCACTGAGCGAATGTAGCGTCCGGAGTACTGTTGCCGCAGGCTATGTTTTCTGCAACAGCACTGTGAAGGATAACTTCATCGTCAACTATGTATATGCCTCTGTCGCCATTGGGACGGGTGTGGCTGAATACCTCAGCGCACTCCTGAGAGCGTATCTCAGCACATTCGTTGAGGTAGGGGACAACAAGCAGAGGTTCAACGCCGGCTTCTGCCCTTGCTGAGTTAACAAGATAAGCTATGCGGTCAGCGTATTCGCGGAGAGAGATGTTCTGTTCTCCGGCAGAATTGACCGGACGGACTGTGAGCATACAGCAGCATACGGCTGCGAATGAAAGAAACAGCGAAATTATCCTGCAGGTATGTTTTGCAGCGGCTTTCAAAATGCTCACCTCCCCGACGGTAAAATGCACGTCTTTACGGTATTAATCTAAGATGATTTTACCATATAACGCGGATTTTTTAAAGGGGAAAGGAGCTGTTTCGTCATAACCGACAAGAAAATTCTACGATTTGTACGAAAGAATTCTACTTATCGTATAATAGAAGCGACATTATCCGCTGCTCAGGAATTTGAACTGTCGTTAATTACGTTGATAACGCTCTCATAGTGACGGCAGAGTGCGTCAACTGTGAGATCCATATTCTCGAGTATCTTCTGCTGAGGATCCTCGGCTGTGATGAAGGTGCTGTTGTTTACAACTATCTCACCCTCGGGATCAATGAACATCTTGCAGCTGAAATTAGCGGGATCAGCATTGAATGCATTTACCTGACGCATAAGGTCGATGCCCACACTGTTGAGCTTAGCCATATGGCTTGCCATGATGATGAGGACTCCTGTCGACTCGGTATAGCTCACAAAAAAGAGAGGTGTTGCCTCTATCTTGGGGAGCTTTAACTGGAACCATACAACATTCTCGTTATCTGTTGCTGTACGGCATTTGAAATTCTTCGATTCAAGAAACTCAATAAACTTCTTCATTGTATTATTCATAAATGTTCCTCCGATATAACGGTATTTCTATACAATATTATACCATATGCACAGTAATTTGTCAACAACTATTTGAAAATAAGTTAAAAACAGCCTGAGAATCAGTATCTCAGGCTGCTGTCATTAACCTTTAAGAGCGACTCTTCTGATCTTTCCGCTGATAGTCTTGGGGAGTTCATCACGGAACTCGACTATTCTCGGGTATTTGTAAGGTGCTGTATGCTTCTTGACGTATGTCTGTATCTCTTTCTTGAGCTCTTCTGTACCGACAGTTCCCTTTGTGAGAACGATAGATGCCTTTACTACCTGACCTCTTACCGGATCAGGGGCAGCGCTTACGCCGCATTCAAGCACATAGGGGAGCTCCATGATAACGCTTTCGATCTCGAACGGTCCTATACGGTAGCCGGATGACTTGATAACATCGTCAACACGTCCGACATACCAGAAGTAGCCGTCTTCGTCCTTCCATGCGGTATCACCTGTGTGATAAACTCCGTCGCTCCATGCTTCTTTGGTCTTTTCTTCATCACGGTAGTAGCCGAGGAAGAGTCCGCAGGGAACGTTCTTGTCTGTTCGGATAACGATCTCGCCGGTCTCACCGGTCTTGACAGGATTTCCGTCGGGATCGACTATGTCGACATCATAGAGCACGCTTGGCTTGCCCATTGAACCGGGACGGCAGGTCATACCAACGAAGTTTCCGATAGAGAGCGTTGTCTCTGTCTGACCGAAGCCTTCCATAAGTTTTACGCCGGTAGCCTTGAGGAACTGATTGTATACCTCAGGGTTGAGAGCTTCGCCGGCAACAGTTGCGTACTTGATAGAGCTGAGGTCGTACTTGTCGAGGTCTTCCTTGATGAAGAAGCGGTACATCGTGGGTGGAGCACAGAATGTTGTGATGTTGTACTTCTTGAACATGGGAAGTATCTTGTGTGCGTCAAAGCGGTCGAAGTCGTAAACGAAGATACAGGTCTCACTGAGCCACTGTCCGTAGAGCTTGCCCCAGAGCGCCTTGCCCCAGCCGGTATCTGATATAGTGAAATGTATGCCGTTGGGATCGACATTGTGCCAGTAACGCGCTGTGATGAAGTGACCGAGAGCGTATTTGTGGCAGTGTGTAGCTATCTTCGGATAACCGGTAGTACCGGATGTGAAGAACATGAGATTTGGTTCGCTTCCGCAGGAGAGCTTTTCGGGATCGGTGGGACGCTCGAATACATCGCTGAAAGCAGGCATTTCTGCGTTGAAGTCTGCCCAGCCTTCGCGCTGACCGTTCACGATCATTCTATTGATGTCCATGCCGCATTCGTCGATAGCGAGGTCAACCTGATGTGCAACATCGCCGTCTGCGGTACAAACGATAGCCTTTACGTCAGCAGCCTTGAAACGGTAAGTGAAGTCGTGCTGAACGAGCTGATTTGTAGCAGGGATAACGATGGCCCCCAGCTTGTGCAAAGCGATTATCGAGAACCAGAACTGGTAATGTCTCTTGAGTACGAGCATTACCTTGTCGCCTTTCTTTATTCCCTTGGACTGGAAATAATTGGCGGTCATATTGGAATACTTCTTTATCTCTGCGAAAGTGAACTTCCTGTCGGAAAGGTCTTCCGCAACATATATCATAGCTGTCTTGTCGGGACATTTTGCAGCGAGAGCGTCAACAACGTCAAATCCGAAGTTGAAAGATTCCTCGTTCTTGAAGCATATCTTGCTGAGAGCTCCCTCAGAATCTGTCTCACAGGTAACGAACTTGTCTGCGACAGGCTCTTCGACATTTGCGAGGTCGAAGTTGGTAACGCCGGGTAGTATAACCGGATCAAGGTGATTTATAGCGTGCTGAGGGTGATTGACACCGCACACGATAGCGTATATCTTACATTCTTTGCCGCCTACTGCCCATTCGTCGTGGGGTTCGGAGCTGTCGTAGTAGATTGAATCGCCTTCGTTGAGTATCTCAACATTGTCACCCACACGGACCTTGAGCTGACCGCTGATGACGATGTCCATTTCCTGTCCCTCGTGGGTGTGAGGGTGGGGAACACGGTACTCCTCGTCAACATAGGGGATAGTAACGAGAAACGGTTCTGCGATCTTGTTTCTGAATTTAGGAGCAAGGCGGAGATAGCTGAGGCCTTTGCGTCTTGCTATCGGGAGCCCTTCGCCCTTTCTTGTTATGTCAAAGCTTTTGATACGCGGAGATTCGCCCTCCATAAGGTCGGTGATCTCTACGCCGCAGGCATTCGAGAATTTGTATATGAAAGAGAAGCTGAAATCCTTGGCGCCGCCTTCATAAGCGTTGTACTCGAATACAGATACGCCGATTTTCTCAGCCATTTCTTCGGGAGTCAGACCGACTGATTCACGTGTTGCTTTAATTCGTTCTGCGACCTCTCTTATTTTAAATTCCGGGTTTAGTGTGTTGTCCATTGTAAGATTACTCCTTCCTGAAAATTTACCATATGCCAGTAAAACAGCACACGTTATAATTGGGTACATAGGTACTTCGTGTACTGAACTCACGTATTATTAATTATATCACTTAAAGAAACTTTTGTCAATAAAAAATGCCTGTTCTGGGCGCGATCCGGAGCTTAAAACAAGATAATGAAAGAGCAGGCAGTATCCTGCGGTGATACTACCTGCTTGTTGGTAGTGAGCCGCTATGTCAGGAGAGTGTTGGTCTTATTGTGACAGGCTGCATATGGTACTTGATAACCATGTAATTGTGGTCGTCGATCGTTTCGGAAGCACGCAGTTCAAGGAGCAGCCTGCCTGAGCTTTGTGTGAAGCTTTCGGTGACGTGCCATGTGAGTCTTATCTTTGTGTCTGTGACTTCCTGCGTGAGCAGCTGTTCTGTTTCCTGGTTTTCAGCGGTGACGCCTCTTAGTACGAATGTGCAAAGTGATAGATCTTTTCCGCAGTAGTATCTGTCAACGATGATGTGGATAACATCGGCAAAGTGTTCGCCCTGAGTGAACAGACTGCCGAAGCTGTGAGTGGATATGGTCTTGCCTTTTGCGTATATTTCCATAATTAACCTCCATTTCTGAGAATTCCGCAGCATTCTCCTATATATGGGCACAAAACAGAGGATTTTCAACGTAAAGCCGTTGAATAAGCAGTAAAGTTTACAGTTCGTTCATATTTATGCCGGACGGCTATTGATAATCTGAACTTAATATAGTATAATGTTAGTGAAATAATTTCTATGGAGGCATATTATGAACAGAAAGATAATGCGTTCTGCGTCATTGCTTATAATCATTACAGCTGTGCTTATGTGCGTTGTCAGCTGCGGAGGAAAGAAATCGTCGTCGGAGAGCAAAAAGCCGACAACGACGGCTGCAACTGTCCAGCAGACAGAAGAACATACAGAAACCGAATCGGCAGCGGAGAAGGTTTCCGAAACAGAGACAGCTGCTCCTACCGAAGCAGCTACAAAAGGCAAGTCTAAAAAAGAGAAGAAGCAGAAGTCAACTAAGTCTGCACAGCCGACAACTGCTGCTCCGACAACCGAGACTTTCACGGAAATGCAGGAAGACGGCAGCTATGTGGAGTATCATTTCCGCAGTCAGAAGCTCCTGAACCAGCATTTTGAAAAGCACGGCGCTGAGTTTAAGGATGATTTCGGCTACAAGACTGCCGCTGAGTATGAAAAAGGTGCAAGCGATGTCATAAACGATCCGGATGCCCTCTTCAAGCACGAAGCTGAGGACGGCGATGAAGTCTATTACCTTGAGGACACAAATGAGTTCGTGATACTGTCCACGGATGGCTACATACGCACGTATTTCCGACCAAGCGGCGGAAAGAAGTATTTCGACAAGCAGTAAGAAGGAGAAGGAAATGAATCCAAGACTTCCTTACCTCAGGGAAAAGACTTCCAAGCTGACTGCGTCGCCCGGAGTCTATATAATGCGCAGCAAGGATAATGCTATAATCTACATCGGCAAGGCCAAGAACCTCAGGAACCGCGTTACAAGCTATTTCCGTGAGAACCCTGATCATACTCCGAAGGTAGCGGCGATGGTCTCGCACGTATACGACTATGATTTCATCGTTACCGACAGCGAATACGAAGCGCTGGTGCTCGAGTGCAGTCTTATCAAACAACACAAGCCGCGCTATAACATTCTCCTCAAAGATGACAAAGGTTATCACTACATACGTATCTCCGATGAGGAGTATCCGCGCATAACAAGCGAGAATAACACGAAAAGTCCGGGCCGCTATCTCGGTCCGTATACAAGCAGTTTCGTTGCAAAAGAGGCTGTAAAAGAGGCGAACCGCGTGTTCATGCTGCCAACCTGCAGGAAGAAGTTTCCGCAGGATATAGGCAAGGGCAGACCTTGTCTGAACTACCACATAAAGACCTGTATGGGAGTTTGCCGCGGAAAGATAGCCCGCAGCGATTATCTTGAAAGCGTTGAGCAGGCTGTTGAATTCATACGCAGCGGCAGCGCAGGTTCAGTTGAGCGAATGGAGCAGGAGATGAACGCTGCTGCCGAAGCTCTTGATTTTGAGAAGGCTGCTATGCTGCGAGATCGTATCTCAGCAGTCAGAAGAGCTGCCGAAAAGCAGAAGATGATAAACAGCGGAGTCGGTTCGGCGGACGTTATCGGTGTTGCCGGTGATCACAGCGGGATATATGTATCCGTGCTGATGTACCGCAGTGACAGGCTCTATGACAAGGTTGTATTTGAACTGGAGCGTTCCGGTGAAGAGGACATACTAGGTCAGTTTATGGAACAGTATTACCACGGGCGCAATGACATCCCAAAGAATGTTGTAGTTGACCATTTGCCGGAGGAGACTGCCCTCATCGAAGAACTTCTCGAACAGCAGTCCGGACGAAAAGTTAAGCTGCACGTTCCGCAGAAGGGCAGGCAGCTCGAACTGCTCCGTCTTGCAAAAAATAACAGCGCAGAGTATGCTGCGCTGAGAAATGACCGCACCGGCAGGGAAGTCATCGCTCTCGAAGAACTCGGCAGGTCACTCGGACTCAGCAAGCCGCCGCGTTACATCGAAGCATATGATATTTCCAATCTGTCATCGGAGTCTATGGTCGCCGGAATGGTCGTATTCGAGGACGGCAGACCTCTCAAAAAAGCCTACAAGCGCTTTACGGTCAAAGAGCTCGAGCTTCAGAACGACTACGGCAGTATGCGTGAGGTGCTTAAACGCAGACTTATGCACATAGTTGAACAGGAGGGCGATGAGTATTTCAGGCGGACTCCTGACCTGATACTCCTTGACGGCGGTAAGGGGCACGTAAATTCTGTTGCTCCGCTGATGCGCGAGCTTGGGCTTGACATACCGCTGTTCGGAATGGTAAAGGACAACAAGCACCGCACAAGAGCTATTGCGACGGGCGGAAGTGAGATACAGATAAACGGTCTGAAATCGGCTTTCAACCTTGTTACGCAGATACAGGACGAAGTCCACCGTTATTCCGTGAAGTTCATGCACTCAAAGCACAAGAAAAAGACTTATAGTTCCGAACTTCTCACTGTCAAAGGCATAGGCGAGAAGAAAGCTGCAAAGATAATGATGAAGTACAAGACAAAAGCTAATCTGCTGCAGGCTTCGGCTCAGGAGCTTGCTGAGACAGCCGGTGTGAACATGGAGACAGCCTGCGAATTATGGCGTGTTCTGCATAATTAGCGGGTTGGTCCGGATATAAGAAAAAGGCGCACATCTGTGCGCCTTTAATGTTATCATTATCTCTTATTTCTCAAGTGTTCCGTGTGAGAGTGACTTGAGGTAAGCGTTGATGAAGCCGTCGATGTCACCGTCCATAACTGCCTGGATATTGCCGTTTTCAAAGCCTGTACGTGTGTCTTTTACAAGGGTATACGGCATAAATACATAAGAACGTATCTGTGAACCCCATGCAATCTGGTTCTGAACGCCCTTGATGTCCTCGATCTTTTCGAGGTGTTCACGCTCCTTGATCTCGATGAGCTTTGAACGGAGCATCTTCATAGCGTAGTCCTTGTTCTGATACTGGCTTCGCTGTGTCTGACAGGAAACTACGATACCTGTCGGCTTATGGATAAGACGTACAGCCGAGCTGGTCTTGTTTACCTTCTGACCGCCGGCACCGCTTGAACGGTAAACTTCCATTTCGATGTCCTCAGGACGGATATCTACTTCGATAGAGTCGTCAAGTTCAGGCATTACTTCGAGAGCTGCAAATGAAGTGTGACGGCGTCCCTGAGCATCAAAAGGAGATACGCGGACAAGTCTGTGAACGCCTGACTCGGACTTCATGTAGCCATAAGCGTTTTCGCCCTCGATGAGGATAGAAGCGGACTTCATACCTGCTTCGTCGCCGTCGAGATAGTCAAGGAGTTCGACCTTGAACTCATGACGCTCTGCCCAGCGGTTGTACATACGGTAGAGCATTTCTGCCCAGTCCTGAGCCTCTGTTCCGCCTGCGCCTGCGTGGAATGTGAGGATAGCGTTTGAGCCGTCGTACTCGCCGTTGAGGAGAGTAGCGAGCTTTTCGTCCTCGAGCTTCTTCTTGAATGCTTCGGACTCTTCCTTTATCTCGTCAATGGAGCTTTCATCGTCCTCTTCGATAGAGAGCTCGATGAGAGTTATGAGGTCTTCGAGACTGTCGTTGAGCTTGTTGAACTTTTCGATCTTTCTCTCAAGGGATTTCTGCTCCTTGAGGACTGCCTGGGAGTTCTCAAGATCATCCCAGAAACCCTCTTTTGCAGTTTCTTCGCCAAGCTTAGCAACTCTCTCCTTGGCAGCTTTTATATTCAGAACATCGGCTAGCTCGGTCATTTCCTTGCGGTAGCCGGTCATTTCAACTCTTAATTCGTCGAGAATAATCATACTTTCAGTTCCTTTCGTGAATGTATACATACAAATACATTATATCACATATCCGGGCGGACTGCAAGAGCTTTACAAAAATTTTCCTCAGCATATGCAGACGGTTCAGTAAAATAATAAAAAATGGAAAAAATGCTTGCATTATCACGCGTTTTGTAGTATTATTAATAGTGTATTTGCAGATGTTACGGACTGCTCTTTGTTCGCATCTGCTAACTATCATCCGACAGGAGGAATAATGTGAAACTCGTTTCAGTTGTTGTGCCGTGTTACAACGAACAAGAGGTGCTCCCGATGTTCTATGAGGAGATCACCAAGGTCACAGATCAGATGACAAAAGATTACCCTGAGCTGACCTTCGAGTACCTTTTCATTAACGACGGCTCAAAGGACACAACACTTGAGATACTCCGCTCGCTCGCACTCAAGGACGAGAGAGTGAGATATATATCTTTTTCAAGAAATTTCGGCAAGGAATCCGGTATGTATGCCGGACTCGAAAACGCTAAGGGCGACTATGTCGTTGTAATGGATGCTGATCTCCAGCACCCGCCGGCATTTCTGCCTGAAATGTACAGCTACGTCAGAGACGGCGAGTACGACTGCGCTACAACACGCCGCGTGAGCCGTAAGGGCGAATCAAAGATACGCTCATGGTTCGCAAGGAAGTTCTACAAGATCATGAACAAGATCTCACAGACAGAGATCGTTGACGGCGCACAGGATTTCCGCTTCATGAGCAGACAGATGGTGGACGCTATACTCGATATGTCAGAGTATAACCGTTTCTCCAAGGGAATATTCAGCTGGGTTGGATTCAACACCAGATACATCGAGTATGAAAACGTTGAAAGACCTGCCGGAACTTCATCATGGTCGTTCTGGGGACTCTTCAAGTATTCTCTTGAAGGTATCATGGCGTTCTCGACAGCTCCGCTGGCAATTTCATCACTGCTCGGCGTATTCAGCTGTATCATAGCTTTCATTCTTATGATAATCACGGTCATCAAGACCATCGCATTCGGCGAGGACGTTGCCGGCTATCCGACAACGATATGCGTTATCTTCCTGCTGAGCGGACTTCAGCTCTTCTGCACAGGTATCCTCGGACAGTATCTTTCAAAGACCTATCTTGAAACAAAGAACCGTCCGATATATATTTCAAAGGAGACTGCTGAGAGCTACCGCGAGAAGCAGAAGGAGCGCAGCGGCGCATCCTCAGACAACAAGTAAACCGGAGGTGCGGCTGCTTTGAACAAGCATATACGACTGGTCGCGTCTGTACTGTTTATCGTCGTTATCCTGCTGGCGATAGCTATAACGCGCTTTTACTCAAATACCAGCAAGAGCACTACGCACGGAAAAGTCCAGACAGACATCGAGCGCAAGCTTGAATCGGATCAGTCGGGCAACCGTATTTTTGAGGACGGAAACGGACTTTATGGTGTTCTTGACGACAGCGACAGAGTGATAGTACAGCCCGAATGGCTCGAGCTCAGCTTCGCTGGAACGGGAAGATGCATCGCTTCAAAGCGTGTCGGCGGAAATGTTCTGAAAGGCTGTGTGGACTACGAAGGAAATATCGTGGTACCGTTCATCTACCGCAGCATAACGTCACGTTCTGCCGGAAAACAGACTCTTTACATAGCAGAATCATCAGCGGATGAATCCGTTGTGGTATATGACGCGGAATTTGTTCCGATGTTCAGAAAAGTGTGGACAGGCTGCAGCATAACAGGCGAAACGATCGTACTGAAGAGCAGCGTCGGCACTTACACCTATACAGCTGGTGAAGAAGGTCTTGTGTTCACAAATGCCGTTATAAACGGTGAGGCGCTTGGCTGCGGATACAGCTTCACAGTCAGAAGCAAGTCACTTCTTGAAGACCTTGATCCGGCAATGCTCGAATATATGTCGTCAGCCGCAGGACGCTATCTTGCGTTCGCATATACAGGCGACGGCAGCTACATACAGGATATACGTACAGGCGGCAGACCTGTTTTCACAAAGCTCTTCCCCGATGACAGCAAGATAATCGGAAAGAAGCTTGCAGGTGTGAGCGGCGTTTACCTCTACAAGGGAAATGCAGAGGACGGTTCTCAGCAGTATACTATATCCATCGCGGCTGATACCGAGATAACCTATACGGTCGAAGGAAGCGATCAGCCGGCAAAATTAAGCGAAAATTACAAGGCTGCTGTTGAATTCAGCGGCACTTCGGAAAATGATCTTGTGGCAGTATCCGGAAGTTTTTCTTCTAAGGCGCCCGAGTATCCATCTCCTACGGAACCTGAGGAAACAACAGAAGAAACCCAGCAGGAGAACGCTCAGCAGCCTGAACAGTATCAGGAATACTATCAGGAACAAGTGCCGGAACCCGGCTTATATGAATGAGATAGGTATAACGTCCATAAGAACATCAAATATATTTTTGACAGGAGAATAGAAAATGGCTAAGAAAGTTGCAGTTATCATGGGAAGCGACAGTGACTTCCCGGTTGTTAAATCAGCTCTTACAGAGCTCAAGAAGTACGGCGTTGAGTTTGAGTGCAGAGTTATGAGCGCTCACAGAACTCCTGCTGAAGCAGCAGAGTTCGCTTCAAACGCTAAGGCTAACGGCTTTGGTGCTATCATCTGCGCAGCCGGCATGGCAGCTCACCTTGCAGGTGTTGTTGCAGGTCACACAACTCTGCCGGTAATCGGTATCCCGATGAAATCCAAGGCTCTTGAGGGCGTTGACGCTCTCCTCGCAACAGTTATGATGCCTCCCGGAGTACCGGTCGCAACAGTAGGTATCGACGGCGCTAAGAATGCGGCTGTACTTGCTGTACAGATGCTCGCTATCGCTGACGATGAACTCGCTGCAAAGCTTGCTGCTGAGAAGAAGGCTATGGCTGACGGCGTTATCGCCAAGGACAAGGCTCTTCAGGAGCAGATCGCTGCACTTTGATGGATAAATTCAAATACGTTTTATTCGATCTTGACGGTACACTTACCGATTCAAAGCCGGGCATAATGAACTGCTTTCAGCATACCGCAAGCGTAATGGGTGTTACTATGCCGGATGATCCGGACTGCCTGCTTGGACCGCCGCTTGATGTTTCTTTTATGAAATATTTTGGTATGGATGAGTCACAGGCAGAAACAGCAGTAAAGACTTACCGTGAGCGCTACGGCAGGGAAGGGCTTTTTGAAAACCGTGTTTACGACGGAGTACCTGAAATGCTCAGACGGCTCAGGGATGCAGGCTTTAAACTCGGTGTCGCTACCTGCAAGGCTCAGGTGTTTGCTGTCAGGATACTTGAAAAGTTTGAACTGGCACAGTATTTTGACTTTATCGGCGGTGCCAGCACAGACGGCAGCCGCACCTCAAAAACTGAGGTGATAGAATATGTGATCGAAAATATCGGCAGTCTCGAGAAAAGCAAGGTGCTTATGGCCGGTGACAGAGATAACGATATTATCGGTGCTCACCAAGCAGGCATAAAATGTCTCGGCGTGCTCTGGGGTTACGGCCAGGAAGAGGAGCTTGTGCAGGCAGGTGCAGACTATATCGCGGATACACCGCAGAAAGCAGCTGATATGCTGCTTGGATAAACAGCTTACAATTTCCGTAATGAAGCGGAATTGCACATATAATCATTTACATAATTCTCAAGGAGGAATTTCAAAATGGCAAACATTGAAAAGAAGGAACAGCTCTATGAGGGCAAGGCTAAGAAGGTTTTCGCAACAAATGATCCCGATCTCGTTATCGTAGATTACAAGGACGATGCAACAGCTTTCAACGGCGAAAAGAAGGGCACTATCTCAGGCAAGGGCGTTATCAACAACAAGATGACAAACTTTATGTTCAAGATGCTCGAGAAGGAAGGCGTTCCTACACATCTCGTAGAGGAAATCAGCGATCGTGAGACTATCGTTAAAAAGGTTTCCATCGTTCCCCTTGAGGTAATCATCAGAAACGTTGCAGCAGGCAGCTTTTCTAAGAGAATGGGCGTAGAAGAAGGCAAGAAGCTTCTTTGTCCTATCCTCGAATTCAGCTATAAGAACGATGATCTCGGCGATCCATTCATCAACGATTACTATGCACTCGCACTCGGTATCGCAACTCAGGAGGATATCGATACTATCGCTAAGTATGCATTCAAGGTAAACGAGTTCATGGTTAAGTTCTTCAAGGGTCTCAACATCGACCTCATCGACTTCAAGATCGAGTTTGGTAAGACTTCTGACGGTACTATCATCCTCGCTGACGAGATCTCTCCTGATACTTGCCGTTTCTGGGATTCTACAACTCACGAAAAGCTCGACAAGGACCGTTTCCGCAGAGACATGGGCGGCGTAGAAGAAGCATATCAGGAAATCATGAAGAGACTTATGGGAGAATAAGCAATGGGCGGATTTTTCGGTGCAGCTTCTAAAAACGACTGCGTAACTGACGTATTTTTCGGTACAGACTATCACTCACACCTCGGTACAAGACGAGGCGGTATGACATCGTGGTCTGAGGAGAACGGCTTCCAGAGAAATATCCATAGTATTGAGAATTCTCCTTTCAGGACTAAATTTGAAAATGACGTTGTGAATATGCGCGGCAAGCTCTGTATCGGCTGTATCAGCGATACAGATCCCCAGCCTATCCTTGTTCGTTCAAAGCTGGGACTCTATGCTGTATGTTCAGTAGGCATCATCCGAAACGCAGAGGCTCTCGTTAATGAGCTCCTTGAAAAGGGCTGCGCTAACTTTGAAACTATGAGCAGCGGTAAGATAAACTCCGGTGACCTCATTGGAGCTCTCATCGCACAGCGAGACAGCTTTGTTGAGGGTATCCGTTACGCTCAGAGCAAGATCGAGGGAACAATGTCCCTTATCATACTTACAAATGACAGCATCATCGCTGCAAGAGACGAATTCGGCAGACTGCCTATCATCATAGGCAAGCGCAGCGACGGTTTCTGTCTCTCAACTGAGTCTTTCGCATTCCAGAAACTCGGTTACGACACTTACAAGGAACTCGAGGCAGGCGAGATAGTAAAGCTTACTGCCGACGGCTGTGAGACTATCAGTGAGGGTGATCCTTCCAAGATGAAGATATGCACCTTCATGTGGACATACTACGGCTATCCTAACGCTGTATACGAGGGCGTGAACGTTGAAGTTATGCGTACGCGCAATGGCGAGATTATGGCTGAGAACGACATCAAGGCAGGAAAGCTCCCCGATGTTGACTATGTATGCGGCGTACCGGATTCAGGTACTCCTCATGCTATCGGTTACGCTAACCGCAGCGGAATACCTTTCGCAAGACCTTTCATCAAGTACACTCCCACATGGCCGAGAAGCTTTATGCCTACAAATCAGACCATGAGAAATCAGGTCGCTAAGATGAAGCTCATACCCGTTCACGAGCTTATCGAGGGCAAGCGTCTCCTCTTCGTTGACGACAGTATCGTCCGCGGAACACAGATGAGAGAGACAGTTGAATTCCTCTATGAGAACGGCGCTAAGGAAGTTCATATGCGTTCTGCCTGTCCGCCTATCATGTACGGATGCAAGTATCTCAACTTCTCAAGGAGCCACTCCGAGCTCGAGCTTATCGCAAGACAGATAATCGACGAATTCGAGGGTGCTGAGGGCGTTAAGTACCTCGCAGAGTACAGCGATACAAATACAGAGAGAGGAAAGCGTATGCGCGACGAGATCTGCCGCAGATTAAAGCTCACCTCACTGGAATTCCAGTCACTCCCCGGAAAGGTACAGGCTGTGGGACTTCCCGAATGCAAGCTCTGCACCTACTGCTGGAGCGGTAACGAATAAAAAGCTGTCAGCCGTTAGCCGTTAGCTATTAGCTAACAGCTAAAGGCTAATAACTAATGGCTAAAAAATAACGGAGGATTAAAATATGAACAACAGTTTTTCCGAAAGCTACAAGAAGGCAGGCGTTGACGTTACTGCCGGCTATAAGTCTGTTGAGCTTATGAAGAAGCACATCGCACGTACAATGATCCCCGGTGCGCTTTCCGGCATCGGCGGCTTCGGCGGACTCTTTGAGCTCGATATGACCGGTATCTCAAAGCCTGTTCTCGTTTCCGGAACAGACGGCGTAGGTACAAAGATTAAGATCGCTTTTATTCTCGACAAGCATGATACAGTTGGTATCGACTGTGTTGCTATGTGCGTGAACGATATCATCTGCTGCGGTGCAAAGCCACAGTTCTTCCTTGATTATATTGCCTGCGGAAAGAACATCCCCGAAAAGATCGCGGAGATAGTTTCCGGTGTAGCAGAAGGCTGCGTTCAGGCTGAGTGCGCACTCATCGGCGGCGAAACTGCCGAGCACCCCGGTCTTATGCCCGAGGACGAATACGACCTCGCAGGCTTCTCCGTTGGTGTAGTTGACAAGGACAAGATCCTCCAGCCCGATACTCAGAAGGCAGGAGACGTTCTTATCGCTATCAAGTCAAGCGGTGTACACTCAAACGGTTTCTCACTCGTAAGAAGAGTATTCGACGTGAACGAGAGCAAGCTCGCAATGCACTTCGACGACCTCGGAGCAACTCTCGGAGAAACTCTCCTCACACCTACACGCATCTATGTAAAGGCTGTTATGAGCCTTCTTGATGCAGTTAAGGTAAAATCCATCTCTCACATCACAGGCGGCGGCTTCTATGAGAACATTCCTCGTTCTCTTCCCAAGAACCTCGCAGCTAAGATCGAGCGCAATGCGGTACAGGTACTGCCTATATTCGATCTTATCCAGAGAACAGGTGATATTCCTGAGAGAGATATGTTCAACACATTCAATATGGGTGTTGGCATGATCGTTTCTGTTGACAAGAATGACGCTGACAAGGCTGTTGCAGCTATCAAGGCTGCCGGCGAGGACGCATATGTTCTCGGCGAACTCGTTGAGTCTGAGGAAGGCGTTATCATCTGCTGATACAAAAATATTCTCGTTCTGCCGGTGAAGTCTTTTTGCCGGCAGAACGACTATCCTGAAAAGGTGATGTTATGGATCGTAGGATAATTACTGCGATTACCGCCTGTGCAGCTGCGGTCACTATGCTGCTGACTCCGTCTGCGAATGCAGCCGCTCCTATGGACTATGTACCGGACGGAAAGATAAACTGTTTCGATGTTATAGCTGCCCGGAGAAAGGGTGTTCCGACCGAGGAACTGAAAGCTCTTACCGACCATATACTCGGCAGGGGAAAGTTCGACGGAGACTATACGGTCGATGAGGAACTTATCCTTGAGCCCAAGGGAACAGTACATACCGGTGAGGGTACATTTTACGGCGGCGGATATGTCGGCGGCTGTGCAATGCTTGATCCGGTGCCGATGAACTACTGGATAGTTGCGATGAATCTCGCTGACTACAACGAGGGACAGCTTGCAGGTGCTTACATAGAAGTCACAGGCGAGCTTGGCACGATAAATATGCTGGTGACAGACCTTCTTCCTGAGGGCAAGAAAGGCGACCTCGACCTCTATACTGATGCTTTTCCACTGATTGCTCCAGCTGAGAAGGGCAGAGTTCCCGTCAGCTGGAAGATAATCCCGCTGGATACGGCAGATCACCTTCCGGTGTACTATAAGTACAAGGAGGGAACTTCGGACTTCTGGATGGGCGTGCAGGTGCGAAACCACCGCTATCCTATCACGAAGCTCGAGTATCTCAATGAAGATGGCGGCTGGACCGAGATAAAGCGGCGGAGATACAATTATTTTGAAGCTGCCGGTATGGGACCGGGACCGTTTACTTTCCGCATAACGGATATATACGGTCAGCAGGTCATCGACAGGGACATACCTTTGTCCTATGATGATACGGAGATAATCAGAGGCCATGCACAGTTCCCGGAGTAAGATATGAAAGTTGAAAAGATTGATATGATATGGGCGGTGGTCTCCATGATAATACTCGGAGTATCCATGCGTCACAGAAACATACCCAACGGTATACTTATGATATACGCCCTTATGGCTGTACTGTTCGCTTACCATATCTGGAGAAAGCGCCGCAGCCTGAAAGGAAGCGTTGCCGTGTACGGCAAGATTGTTGACTACCATACCTCACAGAAGGTGAGGGGCAGTTTCCCGATAGTGCAGTACACAACCGCAGGCGGCAGAGAGATAACCTCTGTTTATACTGTTGAAGAGCGCAAGCCGAAGTATTCCGTCGGAGATGAAGTCCTTGTATGTTATGATCCCGATGAGCCGATGTTCTTTTACTTCTCGGGACGTGAGGACGAGCTGACGAGAGATTATTTCCGGTTTCTGCTCTACGGAGGAGCCGTTGCTCTCATAATGCTTATAATAAAAATAGGACAATAACAGTAACTATGATATTTATACTTATATGCGCATTTGCAGCGGTCGGAGTAGGCTTTGCCTTTCTCTATGCAAGAAATGACCGCCTGAAAAATGCTGAGATCTATATCGGGACGATAATCGGTTTTGACGAAAAAATGGTAAAGCGCGGTGTTATGTTCCGCAAGGTCGTGCGCCCGTCCGTCAGATATGACAACGGCAGGCGCGAGATAATCGCTCAGTACAGTGATTTTATGTATGCTGAACACTTTAATTATTCAGTGGGTGATGAGATAAGAATAAGAGCTTATCCGCAGCTCCCGAAGATATTTTATCTCGCTGAGGCAGATGAAGCCGTTCCTTCAAAAGCGATAGCGTCTTTCATTATCGGCGGAGCGTTTTTTGTCTTTTGGGTGATGTCTGAGATACTCATAGGCTGACAGTATAAACAGTTATTTTGCAGAACTGGTTTTTACCAGATACGGAGGAATTTTCCAATGAAGAATATAGTAGTTCTCGTATCGGGCGGCGGCACTAACCTGCAGGCGCTCATCGACGCAGAGAAGTCCGGTATCATACAGGGCGGAAAGATAACCTGCGTCATATCCTCAAAGGAGGGCGCTTACGCTCTCGAGAGAGCTAAGAACAACGGCATTGCCACAAGAGTTATCCCGCGCAAGGAGTATTCCGACAGCGTAAGCTACAGCAAGGCGATACTTGCGGCTCTCAACGAGGAAAAGGCAGACCTTGTAGTGCTTGCCGGATTTATGACCATACTTGACGAGTGTGTCACATCGGAATATGCCTATAAGATAATCAATGTTCACCCTGCACTTATCCCGTCATTCTGCGGAGAAGGCTTCTACGGACTCAAAGTCCACGAGGCTGCTCTTGCATACGGCGTTAAGGTAAGCGGTGCAACAATACACTTTGTAAATGAAAAAGCCGACGCAGGCGCAATAATACTTCAGGGAACAGTCAATATCGAAAACGACGATACTCCCGAGGTGCTTCAGAAGCGCATAATGGAAAACGTGGAGTGGAAGCTCCTTCCGAAGGCTGTTTCGCTGTTCTGTCAGGACAGGATAGAGATCGTTGACGGAAAGGCTTATATAAAGTAATATGTGCAAAGAGACAAGGCATAGTTGTCCTTTTATTCCGGTATTGGCCTTTTTAGGTACTATATTTATGGGCGCTCTGGGATGTAAGTTTGGCCCGCAGTTTTTCTTCCTGAGTGCAGCGATACTGATTACTGCTTTTTTATGTGATCCTGTAAAAGACGGCTATATGGCTGCCGATAATGGTGTGACATTCTGGAAATGGTGGAAAGTCAGCACACATTTTGATTATTCTCAGATATATTCAGTTAAAGTCGGTATGCACAGGAACAACTATCGCAGCAGTTTTGTGCATTTTTGTTATACAACGGAGCTTGAAACTGATAATGTTTTTTCGCTATTATGATGACGGTATTGACTCATACCATCTCAAAATGAGAAAAGACAAGGAGGGGCAGAAGGCTCTTCTTGAAAAATCTGATTTGATGTTTCTTAAACTGTACATAGAGGAGCACATAAGAGAATTGAGGAAGTGATACTGTGATAATCGGCTTGAATGACGGAAGATTCTGGAGCGAGGGCAAATTCGTGTGCAGTCTTTTCCGCAGGGATATGAAGGTGCTCATATATCACGGCGCCGACAAGGATTACGCGGAGCTCTGCGTGAAGGATTTCAACGACCTTTCTGCTGAGCTTGTTGAAAAGATGTGCCGAGCCGCTTTGATGTACTGCTTTGCTTCTCTTAACAGCTGGTCGGAGATAGACAAACGCGATGAGATAGAGGCTAAACTTAATGTTCCTCTTACTCCTGATATGCCGCCGGAGAAGATAATGGACTGCCTGAGACCGGTGATACTGTCGGTCAGGGAGAGTCAGGACGGTCAGATAGGATACAGTGTGGAATTTGACTGTGACTTTGAACCGGAACACGGTATGGAGATAGTATTGCATGGCGGCGAACTCATATATGCAGGTCCGTTCGCAGACCATTCGGCATGGGATGAATATCCGCCGGATGATCCGATGAATTATGCCGCACGTATAAGGTTGTGAAAATATGAATAAAGGGAAAAACCGATCATTTACCGATCTTTTCCTGAGCTTCTGGATGTATGCCGTTATGGGCTGGTGTTACGAGGTATTCCTTGAAACAGTAGTATACAGATGGGGATTCTCGAACCGCGGAGTGCTGTTCGGACCATACTGTCCGGTATACGGCGTAGGAGCAATATGCTTCCTGTTCTGCTTCGGATGGCTAATGGAAAAGAAAGATGTAAAGTGGCTGAATATAGCCAAACCGTTTTTGATATTCCTCGGGTGTACGATAGTTGCGACGTTGATAGAGCTGATCGCTTCGTACATACTCGAAGCTGCGACAGGCTCATGGCCGTGGCAGACATATGCAGACTACAAGTATAATTTCCAGGCGAGGATAGCGCTGTCAACTTCAGTCCGCTTCGGACTCGGCGGTACAGCTTTCATGTATCTTGTTCAGCCGTTCTTTGACTGGTTACTCGCAAAACCATCAGACAAAACCAAAAAGTACATCACTATCGCCGTTGCTGTTATTATCTGTACGGATGTGGTATGTACTCTCATATTAAAATAATTTTAAGGAGAATATGACTATGAAAAAACTCGATCTTGCAAAGGAACTCAGCACAAACGCTTATCCCGGCAGAGGTATCGTTATCGGTAAATCCGCTGACGGCAAGTACGCTGTAACAGCATACTTCATCATGGGAAGAAGCGAGAACAGCCGTAACCGTGTATTTGTTGAAGAGGGCAGAGGTATCCGCACTCAGGCATTCGATCCGAGCAAGCTCTCTGATCCCCACCTCATAATCTACGCTCCCGTAAGAGTGCTCGGCAACAAGCTCATCGTTACAAACGGTGACCAGACTGACACTATCTATGAGCTTATGGACAAGCAGTTCACATTTGAGCAGTCCCTCCGCACAAGAGAATTCGAGGACGATGCTCCTAACTATACACCTCGTATTTCCGGTATACTCCGTTTTGAGGACGCAGGCTTCAACTATGCTATGTCTATCCTCAAGAGCGCTAACGGCAACCCTGATTCATGTCAGAGATACACATTTGCTTACGCTAACCCCATTGCAGGTGAGGGACACTTCATCCATACATATATGGGCGACGGTTCACCTCTTCCGAGCTTTGAAGGCGAGCCCAAGCTCGTTGAGATCAAGGGCAGCATCGACGAATTCACAGATATGCTCTGGAACAACCTCAATGCTGACAACAAGGTATCACTTTTCGTTCGCTACGTTGATCTTGCAGACGGCACCGAGGAGACTCGCATCGTAAACAAGAACAAGTAATTTGCTTAAAAGCTTAACGGCGGCAAGTCTTGCCGCTGAAGCTGAAGAAGAAACATCTGAAACGGCTGCAAGAGGTCAGGTATGTCTGTAAATACAACAAAATGTCCGGACTGCGGTGCAGAATTGGCTGATACTTTCGGTGCCTGTCCATACTGTGGCCGTCAGCTTTGCTATGAGGAGCCGGATCATTATCTGAGATTAAAAAATGGCAGAAGAATTGTTGGATTTATATGATTATTCAGACGCTGCTCTTTATCATAATCTGGCTATTCTTTGTGTTTGGCAACAGAGATATCGGAAAATGTGTGTTGATTGCGGCGCTGGGAATACTATCTGCCGCACCGGCATCTTTGGGTTCAGTGTATCCTTTAAACGAATCGGCCGGACCGGAGCCTGAAAGGATATTTCAAAAGCTGAAAACGATTTTTTGGCTTTACCTGGGCGGTGCTTTGGCGTGGGTGGCTGCAACATTTATATCTATCGGCATAACGGCTTTGTTTACGATATGATCCGGTACAATGATGAAAAATCAGATCAAAGAGGAATAATATGGCTATAAATGAATTAAGATGTCCGAGCTGCGGCGCGGATGTTTCATTCGACGGTGATGCTGACATCGAATGTCCTTACTGCGGTTCAAAACTGCATTTTAAAGAACTTGCAGAGAAAGCTGAACTTGACAGACTCAAAGCCGAAAATGCTGAAACGGAGATCAGGCAAGGCAATAAACGCTATCACAAAAAAAGTATTGAAAAATGGAAAAAAGGAAACCGAAATACTTTCATAATAATGGGCGCTGCGAATACTCTCGGAGTTGCTTTGGCAGGCTGCGAATATGAAACAGGTGCATTTATTATAGTTTTTGTGTTAGCGTTTTTCATGATCGCACCGGCATATTTATGCCTTACTTATCCTTGTTTTGACGAGAAAAAAGGCGAACCAGTCTATAGCAGAAAGCAAATTTTTTCTCAGATGCTCCGACTTTACGGTAAGGCATTAGGAGTGCTTGGGTTAACATTTTCTATAGGCATCCTCATAGCTGCTGCGATTCATTTCATCAAATAGCTGCATAAATGCGGCTTAGCTTATTTACACTGCTGAATATCACATCGGCAGTATCACACATATAAAGGAATAAAAACAGATGGAAGAATTAAGATGTCCAAGCTGCGGTGCTGATGTAAGCTTCAGAGGTGAAGACCTGACCGTTTGTCCTTACTGCGGTTCGCAGCTTTATTTCGGAGGACCTGTAGACAAGGCTGAGCTCGAAAGGCTGAGATATGTGAACAGCGAATATGAGCGCAGCGAGGCTAATGCCGCTGCCTATAAGCAGCTGCTGAAAAGTTGGCGCAAATCTGCTGTCTTGTCATTTGTGGCATCAGGTATCGTGATGGCGGCAGGTTTTTCTCTGCTCGCTTTTGAGCATACAGGTGCAGGAGCGCCCCTTGTGCTGCTAGCGTTTGCTGGATTATTTTTCTCACCTCTGCTGCTCGGCGCATTCTATCCTTGCTTTGACGAAAATAAAGGCGAAATGGTAAGCGGCAGCGGCAAGAAAGTTATAAAGATATTGCTTTTGTACGGTTGTTCGATTTCAGTCTTCATCGTATCGATCATTCTTGGTATAGCCGTTGCCGCTCTGCTGGGAGCAGATTTCGGTGACGATGATGAGGACGAAGAGGACAAGGACACAAGATCGCATTATTCTGATGATACCGACATATTCGTCAATGACTGGGCAAAAGCAAGCTATTCCGACAAAGATGACGATCTCCTTCAATATCTTGCCGATCAGTGTCCGGGAGATATATGGGAAGAGGATAAGGACAGCGAAGATACTCTGATGACAGTAGAGTACCAGCGTGCTCACGCGAGAGCTTTGATCAGCGAATACGATGTAAGGATAAAGGAATGCGAAAAGCATGAAGAACTCAGCGATAAAGAGCTGGAGTATGCCGAAACCTACTTCATGGACAGATTTGATTCTGAGGTGAATGTAACGCGCGGCTATGAATACCACATATTGTTGAACACAAAGTCAAAGGAAGACGGAGAAAAAGAAGAATACGATGACTACTGCTGTGTAGTCAAGCTCAAGGATGACGACTGGAAGATAATACCGTACACCGCATCGGAGCTTAAACGTTACAGCAGCTGAACATACATCAATAATAGCAGAGCTATGCTCTGAGATACAATTTGAATTAAGGAGGACATTATTATGTCAAATGAAATGCAGTTAAAGTATGGTTGCAACCCTAATCAGAAGCCTTCAAGAGTTTATATGGCTGACGGAAGCGAACTCCCTATCGAAGTTCTCTGCGGACGTCCCGGCTATATCAACCTTCTCGATGCTCTCAACGGCTGGCAGCTCGTTAAGGAGCTCAAGGCAGCAACAGGCGTATGTGCAGCAACTTCATTCAAGCACGTTTCACCTGCAGGTGCAGCTATCGGACGCCCTCTCAGCGATGATCTCAAGAAGATCTACTGGGTAGACGACCTCGGCGAGCTCTCACCTCTCGCAAGCGCTTACGCAAGAGCAAGAGGTGCTGACAGAATGTCCTCTTACGGCGATTTCATCGCTCTTTCTGACAAGGTAGATATATGCACAGCCAAGATGATACAGCGTGAAGTAAGCGACGGCGTTATCGCTCCCGATTACGATCCCGAGGCTCTTGAGATACTCAAGTCAAAGAGAAAGGGCACATACTGCATCCTCAAGATAGACGAGAACTACAAGCCTGCACCTATCGAGACAAAGCAGGTTTACGGCGTATCATTCGAGCAGGGACGCAACGAGCTCGACATCAACCGTGAGCTCCTCGCAAACGTTGTTACAGAGAACAAGAATATCCCCGATGACAAGAAGGACGACCTTCTCATCTCACTCATAACACTCAAGTACACACAGTCCAACTCTGTATGCTACGTAAAGGACGGTCAGGCAATCGGTATCGGTGCAGGACAGCAGTCCCGTATCCACTGCACAAGACTTGCAGGTCAGAAGGCTGATAACTGGTGGCTGAGACAGTCTCCTCAGGTAATGGGACTCCAGTTCGTTGACGACATCCGCCGTGCAGACCGTGACAATGCTATCGACGTTTATATCGGCGACGAGTACGAGGACGTTCTCCGTGAGGGTGAGTGGCAGCGTATCTTCAAGGTAAAGCCTGCTGTATTCACAGTTGAGGAGAAGAAGGCTTGGCTCGCTAAGAACACAGGTGTATGTCTCGGTTCAGACGCATTCTTCCCGTTCGGTGACAACATCGAGAGAGCTAAGAAGTCCGGCGTTGAGTATATTGCAGAACCCGGCGGTTCTATCCGTGACGACAATGTTATCGATACCTGCAACAAGTACAACATTGCTATGGCATTCACAGGTATCAGACTTTTCCATCACTGATAAAAGGGGTATTTATCAGTATGATATGGTTATCGCAGGACGGCGTACTGCCGTCCTGTAAAACAGTAAATGATATAGGAGATAAGATATGAACAAAAAGATCACATTATTGCTTATTGCAGCAAGTCTCTGCGCTTCTGCGTGGAGCTGCGGCAGCAAGGTAGGCTCGGGGGACTCCGGTACAACTGCGGCAGTCTCTTCGGAAACTGCTTCCGCAGCTGATACATCGGCTCAGGCAACGCCTGCTGATACTGCCGCCGCTGATACGGCTGCGGAGGACATTCCGGCGACAGTCGGAGCTGACGGCAGATACAGGACACCGGACGGACTTTTCAGCTTTAAGGTCGGAGATAGTCTCAAACCTGTAGAGAACAGCTCCGGCGAATACGACTTTGCCTTCAGTGCAGAAGATGACGGTTCAATGCTCGGCGTAAAGGCTGTCACAGGTATGCATCAGACGGCGATAGGCTTTTCGGAAAGCATCGTTCCGACCTATGAGGAAAAGTTTCAGAATGTTGTCTGCAAGGAGGTCGAGGTGAACGGACTTCCTGCGGCAAAGCTCGCGGCGAATTATACTGAGAACGGTCAGAATTTCGTGTTCGTGTACACAATGGTGCAGTATGGAAACGGCGATCTGTTCACGCTTATGGCTACCCTGAACGCTAACGGCTCGTACAACTATGACGAGGATTTTGACGCTATACTTGCCTCTGTTGAATACACAGGCGCTCCGCTGAAAAACGGCGACGAGACCTGCGAGACCGACAGCTTCAGCTTCACGGTCGGAGAAAACTTCTATGTTTACTCAAAGGACAGCGGCGAAGCAAGCGTCAAGTACAATCTCGCCAACGACTCCAAAGAATATCTCTGCAAGATGTCGATCACGGCAGAGAAAGCAGCTTCCGTTGAGGAGCTTGCGGAGAGCATCGGCAAGAAGCGCAGGGAAAATTCCAAAACTACCAGCTATGAAGAGGGAACAGAGGACTTCCTCGGATACAGCTCGCACATGAGTCTCTGGAAACTGGAGACAAATTCCATGGCACTTACCTGTGAGGAGCATATCTTTGATGTGAACGGCAAGGTCTATTCTGTGACCATGATAGCACAGAAAGACGGCTTCAGTCATTTCTCAGGTGACTGCGAGAAAATACTTAAAACATTATCATTTAAATAAGATAGGGGATCTATAGTTGAAACACAGAAGAATAGCAGCATTTATACTTTGTCTCGCAATGCTCACCGGCACAGGCTGTTCAGTGGGCAAGAAAAGTTCAAAATCCGGCGGAGACACTTCCTACAGCAGCTCATTGAAAAAATATGATCTGGATGATTTCACATTTGAGGTGAGCGAAGATCTTGATGTCAAGGACACAAAAGAACTTGACGGAAAGATATATGATTATATTTTCAAGGGAGACGGTTTCAGCGAACTGGAGGTCATGAACAGCGGAAACAGTCTCTGTACGGCTGAGACTTATATCAAATTGCTTGAGCGTTCTACAACTCGCTCCAATGAAAAAAATGGCAAAAATGATGAATTTGAGTCGGCAAAGCTCGATATTTCAGGCTTTAATGCGGCGGAAATATTCATAGTCAACAAGGATAGTGAATACGATCAGGGTGAGGCGTATGTCAGTCTGACAACTGAGGGTTATCATCTTTTGATTTCAGCAAAATACGATCTCGATAATAAGGACAGAGTCAAGCAGCTGATGGAGGAGATAGCGAAAACCGTAAAATATACCGGAGATTTCAGACTTCCTACCGAGCCGCAGACCTACGATTGTGACCTCTTCTCTATCACGGCAGGTCCGGAGTGGAAGCTCTGGGACGGTACAGCTGACAAAGATAAAGAACGCGGTATCAAAAATATAAAGATGAGGTATTACTACGCTCAGGATCTCGACCATTATTACTATCCTATGCTGACAATATATGTCGTACCTGAGGATGAAACCACAACTATCGATACGCTTATAGAAAACCAGTGTGAGCGTTATGACGAAAGCAAGTATCAGAATAATGCCGAGCGCGGTAAAGATGAGATATTGGGATATCAGGCAGAGACGTTCTCATATGATGTTTCTGTCGGCGACATAGATATGAGATCTAAGATTTACTATTTCTGTGCAAACGGCTTTATCTATGCTATAAATACTGCTGTAAATATAAGCGCAGAGGAGACAAATATGGCTGACATACAAACTCTCCTTGACAATCTTACTATCAAGCAGCTCTCAGAAGAGGAGATCGAAAAGAAGAAGCAGGAGATAGAGGCTGCACGCTATAAATCATATACTTTCCAGGGCGCTTCGTTCAAGCTTGATTCAGACCTGAAAACGAGAGATGATCTTGACAGCTCTCAGACCTATGCTAATTTCAGCGGTTATCACACTGATCTCAGAATAAGCGTTGACAATAATAGCGTTAAGACTGCTGATAAGGCAGCTCAGAGGACCTATGATGAAAACGCCAATAATGAAGATGTGAAAATAGATAAGGTCACAGTAGGCGGCAACGAATTCAGCTGTGTTAGCTGGACTGTTCCGGATCTGGAAAGGAAGATAGAAGTTTACCATATCAAAGTAGGAGATAAGCTCTGGACTTTTGATTTCGGTATGGATGAAAGCTATTGTGAAGAGGGAAAGGATATAATCCAGCACTTCCTCGAGAGCCTTGAATTCGGCAATGAATAACAAAGGGCGGTAAGATGAAGAAATACAGGAATTATATAGCAGCGGCAATGTGTTTCGCAATGCTGTGCAGTACGGGCTGCTCCGGAAAGGGAAGCTCGTCTGATAAGACTTCTGAACCCGCTGACACAAATGCTTCCGCGGCGAATGAGAATACCGTTTCTGAAACGACCGAGCCCTCAACAGAGCACGCTCCGGATATTCACGCAAATGACGGCAATATGTATCAGACGCTGAACTATAGTTTTTCAGTCGGTGACAATGTTGACTATGTGAATCATGAAGACGCGATCCATGAGGATAGCGATTACTTTTCAATTCCGGATAGGCGGAGTTTTGAGTTCTCAAGTGATCTGCCCGGAATAGAAAAACTGGTTGTGAGCGATATGATGGGCACAAATTACGAGCCTGAGTTTTATATGAAGAGTCAGGAAGGCATAATGGCATTTGATGAAAACGGCTGGACATTGTCACAAAACGGCGATAACGATGTTGCACTTTATTGCACCTCACTTAACTCTAACACAGGCACCTGTGAAGCTGCCGCTGAGGTCATATGTCAGGGAAAGCTGCTAAGCATCTATGCCGAGTGCAAACCCGAAGCTCTTGAAAGCGCCAAAAAGATAGTATCAGATGCAGCCTTTAGCGCCAAGTATGTCGGAAGCTACCGGTTCCCGACCGGAGAGCAGTCCCTGGATTGTGAGCATTTCTCAGTAAAATGTGATCTTCCATGGGAACTTACAAGATCCGATAACTATTACAGCGAAGGTGCTTATATAGAGCTGTTTCAGATAAATGAATACAGACAGGCACCGGTTGCGCTTGAGATACATGCTTTTTGGGATACTCAGGCAGGATATATATGCGCTAAGGAATTTGCAGATGAGATCCACGATTCCTATAAAGAGAAGTATTCTGCCATTAACGGCAAGGAGAATTTCAGCGGATATGATGCGTATACGGTCGAATTTGACAAAGCGTATACACACTATACCGAGCATAGTAAATACTGGTTCTTTGACCATGACGGTCTCATTTTTGAAGTCATAGGCAGCTGGGAAACGGACGACAAGGAATATGAAGCAGAAGTAATGAAGCTGACAGATGCTATTGAGATAAAATAAAGTTAATACACAGGAGGAAATACCAATGAAAAATGTATTAGTAGTAGGCGGAGGCGGAAGAGAACACGCCATAATCATGAAGCTTGCTGAAAGCAAGAATGTAGGAAAGATCTACTGCGCTCCCGGAAACGGCGGCATATCAAAGTATGCAGAGTGCTATAACGTAGGTGCTACCGATGTTGACGGCATAGTTGAGCTTGCAAAGAAGCTCCAGCCTGATATGGTAGTAGTAGCTCCTGACGATCCGCTCGTTCTCGGAATGGTGGATGCTCTTCAGGCAGAGGGCTTTATGACCTTCGGACCTAAGGCTAATGCAGCTATCATCGAAGGCTCCAAGGTATTCTCAAAGGAGCTTATGAAGAAGTACAACATCCCGACAGCTTTCTATGAGGTGTTCACAGACTCTGAGAGCGCTATCGCTTATCTCAGGAAGCAGAACAGCTATCCGGCAGTTATCAAGGCTGACGGTCTTGCACTCGGAAAGGGCGTTATCATCGCTCAGAACGAGGAAGAAGCTGTCCAGGCTGTACATGAGATGATAGATGAACTCAAATTCGGCAAGAGCTCTGCACGTATCGTTATTGAGGAATTCCTCACAGGACCTGAGGTATCTGTTCTCTCATTCACAGACGGCAAGACAATGGTTCCCATGATCTCATCCATGGATCACAAGAGAGCTCTTGACGGCGACCAGGGACTCAATACAGGCGGTATGGGAACACTTTCCCCTAACCCTTACTATACAGACGAAGTTGCAAAGGAGTGCATGGAGAAAATATTCATTCCCACAATGAATGCCATGAACGCGGAGGGACGCACATTTGAGGGCTGCCTCTACTTCGGACTTATGATAACTCCCAAGGGACCTAAGGTTATTGAGTACAACTGCCGTTTCGGCGATCCTGAGACACAGGTAGTTCTTCCTATGCTTGACGCTGATCTCTATGAGATATTTGAAGCTATCTACAACCACGAGCTCGACAAGGTGGATATAAAGTGGCACAGCGGAAGCTGCGCTTGTGTAGTTATGGCAAGCGGCGGTTACCCCGAGAGCTATCCCAAGGGCATCGTTATGAACGGTTTTGATGACAAGGGACAGATCGAAGGCTGCTTCGTTTACCACGCTGGAACAAAGCTCAGCGATGACGGCAAGTTCCTCACTAACGGCGGAAGAGTTATCGGTGTCACTGCAAAGGGCAGCGATCTTCAGTCAGCTCTCGACAAGGCTTATGAGGGCGTATCAAAGATAGACTTTGAGGGAGCTCATTACAGAAAAGACATCGGTCAGAGAGCTCTGAAAGCGCTCAGCTAAGGAGTAGGATATGCATAAAAAGCTATCTCTGGGACTGCTTTTAGGTCTCGTCGGAAATCTGCTGTTCATAGTCTTTGCGCTGTTCGCATACTGGTATTACAAGGTATACGATCCGGAAAGCGGATTTGTAAAGTTCCTTGAAAAGATAACGTACTTCTGGCTGTTCTCCGGCTTTATCAGCCTTATCGCATCGGAAGTGCTGATGTGTCTCTCCATACGTATGAGAAAGGCGATAAAAATAGCTTTCGCGCTGTATATAGTCATGGAAGCTGTGATAATGTACTTCGAGCTCAACACTGTAAAATACAGAAGCTTCTACGAACCCTATTCGCTGAAGCTGGCTATAATACATTCGCTGCTTTCGGCGGTGGTATGCTTTATGTTCGTATACCTTGATCCCTACAAGGTGCAGTTCGAGGTAGCTGTTATAGTCTGCATAGGACTGATAATGGGCGGAATGTTCGGCAACCTTATGGGCATAAGGATATATTTCAGCGTACTTACGAATGCGATAGCGTATTCTCTGCTTTTCGGCGCTGTGATACATCTCCGCAGGAGGGAGATAATCGAGATAGACTGCTACGGCGACAGTGCCCGTGTTGCAGAATACAAAAGCGTTTTCTTCGAGGAAGAAGTCGATGATGACGGAAGCGATGATACAGATGTATCTGAAACCAGGAATAAAACCGATAAAAATAACAAATAAATGACATCTGCCGGGACCGGAAATGGCCCCGGTGTTTTTTTTGATATTCGGATTATCATTTAACCGCATATGCACATTATGAGAGCACCATTACTATTTTGTCTTAACTTTGCCATGGAATTTTCGACAAAAAAATGTATAACGATTTGTTGTTTTCTCCAAAAAAATTAAAATCGGTATAATTTTTGAGTCTAATTTATAATAAGGTGTTGATTTTTTCTATCTTATACGGTATAATAATATTGTGTATATTTGCCCTGTATCTGCCGGCGCAGTCTGAGGAGACCTCGACGACGCTTGACTGCCGGAGTGCAACGGGTATCTGGGAAATCGGCTTTGTTTCTGCCGTAAAGAGACAGCCGCGGTGGATGGCTGCGGGAAATGGAGATCATTATGGATATTATGCTCGTAACGACTTCTTTTAATGACGAAGTTCACGGCACGGAAAATGAAAAGAAGACCGGCTGTGGCATAAACCTTCTCAAACCGGAAAATGTTACAAGATACCGCCGCTCAGGTATCATGACCAACTTAAACGAACTTACTTGTGAAAAGTGTAAAGCTGCCCTCGCTAAAAAGATAATCAAGGCGGATAAAAAAGAAATGGACCGCCTTATGAAGGAAGAAAAACTCAGAGCTAAAAGAGGATTTGTTGACGATGGTATTGTTCCTCTCGGCAATACTACCGCAAAGATAACAAAGGATCCCAATGAGGAAGCTAAGAAGATAGCCGCTGCCAAGGCTGCAGCTGCTGAAAGAAAAGCTCAGGAAGCTGAAAGACTTGCCGAAGAAGAGGCAAGAAGAGAAGCTGTTGCAGCTCAGAAAAGAGCTGAACAGGAAGCTGCTGAGGCTGAACAGCAAAGAACTATCACAGGCACAGGCGTTCCTATGGACGATGACCTTGCTCAGTTTGCTATAAACGTCCCTGAAAAGAAAGAAGAACCGGAACAGGAAGCTCCGGCACAGAACGACTTCCTCGCACAGTTCGCTATCCAGAAGCCTGCTGAGGAGCCTAAGCCGGCAGAGGAGGATTTCCTCGCTCAGTTTGCAGCTCCTGCACCTGAACAGCCGCAGATAGTTGAGGAACAGCCTCTGGTTGTTGAAAAGCCCAGCGATACAAAGCCTATCATAGACATAAATAACGAAGCAGACATCCTCAAGATGTTCTCGCTCAACAATAATCCGCCTCCGGAGACAAGTCCGTTTGCTAACAGCGCATCTGTTATAGACGTTGAGAGCAGCGAACTCACACAGGCAAGACCTGCTGCACCTGTTGCGCCCGTAGCACCTGCACCGGTTGCACCGGCTGTTTCCGAGTCAACAGAGGATTATTCAACTGTATCCGAGTGGGATATGGTGGCAAACCAGATCTTCGGATACGAAAACAACGATCAGTCTGAAGCCGCTCCGGCTGCAGAGCTCACCGAGATGGAGGAACTTCCTGTTCCTGGTGCTCCTGCTGTTGCCGCTGCTGCTCCTGTATATGAAGAAGCTCCCGCTCCTGCATTTGAAGAGATACCCGTACCTCAGCCGACAGCTCCGGTAATCGAGAGTATCCCTGCACCGCAGAGCACAGCTCCCGTTATCGAAGAGATACCTGTTGTACCGCAGCCTGCTGCTCCTGTTATCGAGGACATTCCTGCTGTACCTCAGCTCACACCTCCGGTCATCGAGAGCATATCTGCACCGCAGAGCGCAGCTCCTGTAATTGAGGACATACCTGCTGTACCGCAGCCTACAGCTCCGGTGATCGAAGACATCCCGGCTGTTCCTCAGCCAGCCGCTCCTGCAATCGAGGACATTCCCGCACCTCAGGCAGCAGCAGCTCCTGTTACAAACAGCATCCCGGACGTTCCGCAGATACCGTCTGTACCTGTTCAGCAGAATATGCAGACTGAAAATGTAAATCAGGAAAATGGGGAAAATGATATGAATAAATACAGATACAGCACACCGGTATTCGCAGACGAAGTAAAGAGAAATCAGCCCGGCGCTCCGATCCAGCCCGTTTCTATGGAACAGCCTCAGATAATAAGCGTTCCTCAGTTTGCAGGATATGATATGAATGGTCAGCCGGTATATACTTACGTTCAGATGCAGATGGCAGGCATTGACGCAAACGGTCAGCCTGTATTCGCTCCGCTTCCGAACCAGCAGCTGGTTCCGCCTATGGGTATGCCTCAGACAGCCGCTCCTGCACAGCCTGCAGATCAGAAGGCTGCTGATACAGCTAAGAAGCCCGCTGCAAAGCAGACAGCAGCTGCAAAACAGGCAGCTCCCGCAGCAGCACCTGTACAGCCTGCAGCTCCCGTACAGCCGGCAGCAGCAGCTCCTGCACCTGCACCGAAGAAGAAAGCTCCCAAGTCGAATGCTCCTTACACAACTCCTACTGCAAACATCTCAAAGATCGCAGTAAATCCGCACGGCAAGAGCACTTCACAGGCATTCATCACAGCTATCTCAAACGCAAAGGATTACTCAGACAAGAGCCTTCTTGATACACAGGGACTCAAGGCAAATGCTCCTCTCCTTACATCTATCGAGGACGTTCTTTCTCAGATGGGCGACGATTCCTACAAGAGAAAGACTGCAACTGCTGCTAAGCAGGCAGTGCCCGATTACGAGGAGTACAAGGGTTCATCAAGACCGGTTTCCAAGTCTTCTTCCGCATCTTCATTCAAGCCTCTCCACCAGGAGGAAGATGTTCGCTTTATGACAAAGTCTGAACTCAAGGCTAAGAAGAAGCAGGATAAGATAGATGCTAAATTCAAAAAGGATATGGCTAAGAGAGGTCTTTGATCTCTGTTGACCGTTAAGGCGGAGCACAAACCGGTTTCCGGCTGCGCTCCGCTTATCAGTATACTATAAGAAACGAGGAAAAATTATGTCATACAACGATACTCTTGAGGAGATAAGAAGCAAGCTCGGTGATTCTCCTGAGGAAAACGATAAGCTGCTCCGTCGGATAGCAGCAGACTATGCCCAGGCAGGCAATAAGGAAGGATTTGAAGCAGCTGAACAGCTCCTGCTGGAGAATCTTCCGGAAAATGTCCGCAAGGAAATGCTGCGTATCACTCATGTTGACGGTGTGCGTCTTGACAAGATGTATGAACAGATAACAGCGCTCATCAGAGAGAAAAAGTTCGTGGATGCCAAGTCTATGGCAGAGCGCCTTTACAAAAAGATAACTGTTGAATTCCGTGAGGGAGAGAAGTCAAAGTTCGTTTCGCTCAGAAACCCCTTTGAGGATAACCTCTATCAGCGTCTTTTCAAGCCTGAGAAGGAACTCAAACGCGCTCCATTCGACTTTGCGTCATACATAACAACATATGCTTATGTAATGACAGAGACAGGCTCTCCGCTGGACGCTATCCCGATACTCGAAACAGCTATCGATTTCAACCCTGTTGACTGCGGTCCTAAGTTTGAGCTTGCTGAAGTCTACAAGCTTCTCAAGAACCGCAAGAGACTCGAAGAGATCACACGCGATACTCTTAGAGTAGCTTCTTCACCTGTTGCGCTTTCACGCTGCTATGCTAATATGGGTTATCTGCTCACAGATGCTCAGGAGTACGATGATGCAGCTGCATTCTATACAGCAAGCGTTATGCTCGCACCTAATCCGGCTGTACCGCTTGAGATGCAGCATCTCGCAGACCTCAAGGGTTCACCGATAGTACGACCCGATCACGGCGAAGTAGTAGAGGTGCTCAAGAAGTACGATATGGAACTCGGTCCGAACCAGGAAGTAGTTACAACAGCCGCAGAGCTCGCTGCACACTACCTCCAGGAAAACGATATACCGAATGCTGTAATGGCTCTGAAGATAACATATAACCTCACTCTTGATGAAAATATCAAGAACCTCATTATCAAGTACGATCCTGAGGCTGCAAGATATGTCCGCAAGGATAACGTCAAGGAAGAGAGAAACATAACTCAGACTGTGAACGAGTCACCTGAGGAATAATGCTACACAGACGGTAAGGCGAGAACTTACCGTCTTTCTTTATATACGACAACAGCGCACAGGTGGGTGGACCTGTGCGCTGTCGCCATTAAGGGTGGTTTATATGAAAAAGTGAGGATGTCATTATTAAGCGGAAGTGCTGCTCTCGCGCTTGCTGCCTTTACGGGGCATATCACCGCGCTTTGAGAAGTTTCCGTCCTGGCCTGTCGGAGGTTTGAAGCCGTCCGGCATAGAGAAATTGCCGTTTTCGTCTGTCGGGAATTCCGGCATTGCAGGGTTGCCGTTCTCATCGGTAGGGAACTCGCCGTTGAAGCCGTCCGGCATACCGCCGTCAAAATCTCCGCGTCCGCCGCCGAAGCCGCCTTTGCCGAAACCTCCGGACTGTTTTCCAATATAGGATATGGAGCTTTCAACTGTGAAGCTTCCTGCTTCCTTGCCGTCGTTCTTGTAGCCGCCGGTCTTGTATAAGCCGTATTTTTCTTCCTCTGAGGAAGAACCGCCAGTGTAGAATGTATATGTTTCACCGGTTTTCAGATCCGGTGTGCTGATAACTATATTTCCGAAGCTCTTTTCGGGTGCGAAGGAAACTATCTCATTGCCGCTGTCATCGAGAAGCGTTACAAGTGTGCCGCCGCTGAGGGTGGAATCAAATGTTGCGGAAACGCAGTTCTGTGTGGAACTGTCCTCGGGGGATTCAGCCATGCCGGAAGAGCCTGCTGCGATAAGAGTACCGCCAGTTACGGTGAATGTACCGTTGCTGTCGAGAGCACCGTTAGCGCTGCTCTCAGGACCGTTTACGATGACTGTGCCGCCGCTTATGATCATATTGCCGTTGGAATCAAGACCGTCACCGTTGGAGTTTACGTAGACTGTACCGCCGGTGATATTTATATCGACGTTTGCGGAATTTGTACCCATACCGCCCTGAGGAGTGCCGTCACTGCCGTTGAAGCCGTCATCGGAAGCAGTTACTTCAACAGTACCGCCGCTGATGTTGATAACAGCGCCCTCAAAGCCTTCGTAGGAAGTCTTTACTGTGACTTTGCCCTCTGAAATGCTTATGTCAGAGTCTGCGTGAATGCCGTCATCACCTGTGCTCAGGCTTATCTCGCCGCCGGTTATGGTGATGTTTCCGTTTGCGTGGAGAGCATCGTCAGCTGAGTCTATGCTGACAAAGCCGCCGGTTATGGTAACGTCTGTGCCCTTGATGCCCTTTGTGCTTGACGACTCGTCTTCGCTTGTATCTGAGCTTTCCTCCTCTGTGCTGTCAGCGAGGTTGGTTAAGTTTTCAATATTTGCAAGATTGTTTTTGTCTGCGGGAACCTCAGCATCGGAGCTGCTTAAAAACTTATCAAAGTCGCTGGGGAGCTCCGGCATATCTTCTCCGCCCTTTGAGAAATCAGGCTTTACGAAGTTGCCGTTCTCATCGGTAGGCAGTTCGCCTGGCTTGCCGCTGAAGCCTCCGGGCATACCGCCGCCGAAACCGCCGAAGTCATCGCTGTGCTCCTTGGTGGACTTTGTATTTCCGCCACCTGCAACTATATTAATGTCGCCGTTTTCGGAATAGAAAGTACTTGCTGCGGAGAATCCGTCACCGCCGGAGGTTACGTCAAAGCTGCCGCTTGCTATGTAGATGAAGCCGAGAGACTCATCCTTGGCATTTGAAGCTCTGATACCGTCATTTCCTGATGTGACAGTAATTTTAGCCGATTCTGCGGCGATGTAGTCCTTGACCTTGATACCGTTTTTTTCTGCGTTGATGGTTATTTCTCCGCCTGTTATGACAACATCGTCCTTGCAGCGGATACCGTCATTGTTTTCGCTTGTCACTACGAGAGAGCCTTCGCCGTTTATAGTGAGACTGTCCTTGCTGAACAGACCTGCATTAGGGGAATCATCGCTTTTATCTTCCGAGCTCTTGTCGGTAAGAGAGTTCACAGAACCCTTTACAAGCGTGATGAAGGTCTTGTCAGCGTTCAGTATTTTTACCGGTGAAGCGTCCTTGCAGGTGATCTCGGCACCGTCGAGAACGAGCTGTACCTTTTCACCCTTTGCGTCAACGACTATCTGACCGTTTTCAAGAGTACCGGTTATACGGTAAACGCCTTCGCTGGTGATAGTGATGACAGAACCGTCGGCAGAAGCGCCGTCGCCGTCGATGTCAGCGGAATCGCCGTTGAGCTTTATCTCCGCGTCGATCGAATCGTAAGAGGGATCACGGTCGCGGTCGGAGAAAAGTTCATCATAAGATATATTTACATTGGAGAGCTTCTCTGCTTTCAGAGCAGTATTTTCAGTAGTATCAGTTGTCTCAGAAACAGAGCTGCTTTCAGAAGACACACCGCTTTCGCAAGAATCTGATGAGCTGCAGCCTGTTGTGAATGCTGCAAAAGCAAAGGCGGCAGTTATGAATCCCAGGGATCTTTTGTAGGCATTGAGCTTTATCATATTGTACCTGCTTTCTTAAGTTCCCAATCCCGTTGTGTGGTGTGTGTGTTATCTTTCTATGGTTGTATTATAGACCGCGAATATGAGAAAGCTGTGATAATTTTAGGAAACGAAAGAAAAAATCTGATGAACAAAAAAACGTTGTGGGTGTGGCGTTTTGGTGTCCGTGATACCGTCACTTCATCATTCTGATCATCATAAATCCTGTATTGTTACTCTATAACGAGGGGGAGAATAATGCAGAATTCATAATGCATAATGCAGAATTATTTAAATATATCGCGCAGCGATACCAATAATTATGAATTATGAATTACGCATTATGAATTAAAAAAGGGGTAAAGAAGTAATGAGTCTCAGGGGACTGCATTATTACTTCTTTACTCCCTGGTTATACTTTATTGACGGTTTGTTACTTCTTTATCTTCATCGAGATGTCAAAGCACTTTACTGAGTGGGTGAGTGCGCCGAGAGAGATTATATCCACACCTGTCTCAGCGACCTGACGGATATTCTCGGCTGTGATGTTTCCGGAAGCTTCAAGCAGAGCTCGTCCGTTTGCTATTTCGACTGCCTCGGCCATTTCGTCGCAGCCCATATTGTCGAGCATGATTATCTCGACCTTGTTCTCAAGAGCCTCTTCGAGCTCTGCAAGTGTACGGACCTCGACTTCTATCTTTACTGTATGGCCTATCTTGCTTCTGAGAGCAGCAACAGCTGCTGTTATGCTGCCGTAAGCGTCTATGTGGTTGTCCTTGAGCATAGCGGCATCAGAGAGGTTATAGCGGTGGTTCTTGCCGCCGCCGACTGTAACAGCGTACTTCTGGAGAGCACGGAGTCCGGGGAGAGTCTTTCTTGTGTCGGTAACTGATGCGTTGGTTCCGGCAACGAGTTCAACGCACTTGTTGGTAGCGGTTGCGATACCGGACATATGCTGGAGAATGTTCAGAGCTGTACGTTCGCCCTTGAGGAGAGTGAGAGTGCTTCCTTCCATCTCAGCGATGATGTCGCCCTTCTTTACCTTTGTGCCGTCGTTCAGAAGTATCCTGAAGTCAACATTTCCGCCGGCAAGGTCGAAAACTCTCTTTGCTACCTCGATACCGCAGACAACGCCGTCAGCCTTTGCGATATAGTAAGCTGAGCTCCTGTGGTCCTCGGGGATGAGGTTATCAGCAGCCGCATCTATGTAGTTGATATCCTCCATGAGGGCTGTGGTAATGATATTATCGATATAACACTGTAATAACTTCATAAGGCAGTTTCCTTTCGTAGAGAGGTCATTCCGTTACTTCGCTGAGTATAATTGAAGCAACTGTAACTATGGATTTAGCGAGAACATAGTCAGGATCAACATAGTATCCGCCGTTGAGAAGATCGTCGCGGATATCCTTTATCCTCTTGAGTCCCTCAGCAGCCGCCGGCTTGTCGGGGATAACGAAGTAGCTGTTCTGCATTATCTTACGTGTCTCGGTGCGTATGCCCTTGGGGATAGTATGAGCACCGATGTGAGGATCAAACTGAGCTTCCTCGAAGTCAGCCGGAACGCTTGAAAGCTTGGATGTGATGTGCTTTGCAGCGTGGCGTGAGAATACAAGAGCTTCGAGGAGGGAGTTGCTGGCGAGACGGTTGCTGCCGTGAACTCCTGTGTGTGAGCACTCGCCGCAGGCATAGAGGTTGAGGAGAGTAGTCTCTGAGTTGTTGTCAACGTCTATACCTCCCATGAGGTAGTGCTGGCAGGGGTATATCGGAACAGGCTCCTTTGTGAGGTCGTAGCCCTGTTCGAGAAGGTTCTTGTATATCATCGGGAAGCGCTTCTTGAGGAATTCGCTGTCCTTGTAGCTTATATCGAGGAAGAACTCGGTTGAGTTCTGCTTCTTTGATTCGAGAACGATAGCGTGTGAAACTACGTCCCTGGGAGCGAGTTCGAGACGCTCGTCGTAGTTCTGCATGAAGCGTTCCTTGTGGCAGTTGAGAAGATAAGCGCCCTCACCGCGTACAGCTTCGGAGATGAGGAAGCACTCACGGGTAGCTCTGTTGTTGAAAGCTGTCGGGTGGAACTGTACATAGCTGAGATTTTTTATCTTAGCGCCCATTTCGTAAGCGAAGGTTATTCCGTCGCCGGTAGCAATAGCGGAATTTGTTGTGAACTGGTAAACTCTGCCGATACCGCCTGTTGCGAGTATCATGAAGTGGCAGTTGCAGGTCTCATAGGAGCCGTCCTCGCTTCTGAGGAAAGCAGAATAGCCTGTGGAAGTCTGCTTTACGCCGCACATAAGGCAGTTTTCGCGAATTTCGACGTTTTTGAGTTCCTTTACTCTGTCGAGGAGCGTGGAAGCTATCTCCTTGCCGGTGGAGTCGGCATGGTGGAAGATTCGGTGGTGGCTGTGACCGCCCTCAAGGGTACGGTGGTAGGAGCCGTCTGCATTCTTGTCGAAGTCAACACCGAGTTCGATGATCTTTTCGAGATCCTGAGCAGCTTCGCTTACGAGAGTGTGAACAGCGTCCACGTTGTTCTTGAAGCTGCCGGCTATAAGAGTATCATTCTGATGATACTGAATATTATCGGTAGGGGAGTTGTATACACCTGCGATACCGCCCTGAGCGAGAGAGGAGTTGCAGAGGGAGAGCTCTCTTTTGCAGATTATGAGAATATTGAGCTCTGCCGGAAGATTGATAGCTGCATAGAGACCAGCGGCTCCGCAGCCTGCGATTATGACGTCATAGTTATGAGACATACACAACACATCCTTTATATATTAGCATTGGTGTTTGTTTTGTACTGTAACTGTTATCAGCCGGGCTGATAGCAAAGTATACACTGATATTATAGCATATTTTCTTGAAAATAGCAACAGCCGCGGCAAAAAAATTCATAACAGCTGTGAAGCTGTCTCCAAGAATGAACCCATGACTGCACTCCGGAGAGACTCTCATTCTTTCAGCCTTTCATTCTTGGAACGTGAGCCAAGAAGTAAAAAACTATACCTATGAGACATATTACTTCTTTACCTCTTTACTTCTTGAACCACTTTCTTTAATTCGGAATGCGTAATTCGGAATTAGGAATTATTTGTATCGCTGCGCGATATATTTAAATTAGTCTGCGTCAGCAGACACATTCAATTACGCATTATGAATTATGCATTAAACAGTCTGTCTGTATGCTTTGGCGCTGTATACACGCGTTATCATGTTACTTATTATTCTGATCATCATAAATCCTGTATTGCAACTGTATAACGAGGGGGAAACTTCGGCGAAGGTGGAAAAACAAAACCGGTACAAAAGCTGACATTTCCCCCTATCCCTACGTTTCCCCCTCGTTGCTCCCCCTTCCTCTCCCTACCTCCCTTTGTCAGCTTTTTGACTGTTCTTCGCCGAACCTGCGGTCGGCTGGCAAGGGGGAGAATAATGCAGAATTCATAATGCGTAATTCATAATTATTAGCATCACTTCGCGATATATTTAAATAAGTCTGCGTCAGCAGACACATTCAATTACGCATTATGCATTATGAATTATGAATTAAAAGGGGTTCAAGAAGTAAAGAGGTAAAGAGGTAATGTGTCTCATAAGTACAGAGTTTTACTTCTTGCGTCATAAAGCAAGAGTGGAAGAATGAAAGGCTGAAAGAATGAGAGTGTCTCCGGAGTCAGCTCTTAATTCATTCTTGGTGTAAGCAGTTAAAACAAAAACATAAATACACCCTATTGACAATATAGAAAATATGTTTTATAATAGTTTTACAAGGGATAGAACGTTAGTTCGATAGCTGCTTCGTGCGATCAAACCAAGGGAGGTCAAGGACTTTGATGATAAACGGCTGTATTACTGATGAAACACACGCTCAGAAACTTTACTTCAATCACAGAAACAACGCTGTACAGGCATATTACGAAAGAGCTGTGTCATCATCACATTTAAGGAGGGTTGAACAGCGTGTCGAGACGTAGGAACTATTCCGAAACATTTATTGGTAAGGCTGACGAGGGGATAAGACTCATTCTTGAAGGAAAAAACGGAGAGGATGAACGCTCCCGTCTCAGAAATGTATTGTTAAAAGTGATAAATAATGAGCTTACACCGAGACAAAAGGAAATAATTATGTTATACTATTTTCATGATATGGATATGGTCACTATCGGGAAAGACCTCGGTGTGACTCCGCAGGCGGTATCGGCAGCTATGTCCCGTGCGAGACTGAAGCTGTTCAGGATACTGCGTTATTATATATGATCCGATTTCAGAGGTAAGGATATGGATACACCTATTATAGATTTTCTTGAAAGCTATGCTTCTTCCGGCATTCTTCGGTGCCATATGCCCGGTCACAAGGGCAGAGGGCTCGGCTGTATATCTGCTGTGAACGATATAACAGAGATAACAGGTGCGGACAGCCTTTTTGATGCCGAGGGCATAATAGCCGAGAGCGAGAGGAATATGTCCGCGCTGTACGGTTCTGCTGCTACTGCGTATTCGGCAGGCGGTGCTACTCAGTGCATACAGGCTATGCTCGCCGTAATGAAAAGCGAGAACAGGCGCGTGTTCGCCGTAAGGAACGCCCACAGAGCGTTCCTGAATGCCGCCGCTCTCCTGGGAATGGAAGTAGACTGGCTGATGCCGGAATACCGTGAGGGCATACTTTCCGGTGAGCTTTCACCTGCGGCGGCTGAAGCCGCTCTGAGCGGCTGCGGCGAACCTGCTTGTATTTACGTAACATCACCGGACTACACCGGAAGAACAGCGGATATACGCGGACTATCCGAGGTCTGCCGGAAATACGATGCACGGCTCATTGTGGACAATGCTCACGGAGCACATCTTGCGTTTATGCCGGAGAATATCCACCCGATAGCTCTCGGAACGGATATGTGCTGTGACTCTGCTCACAAAATGCTTCCGGCGCTGACGGGAGCCGCTATGCTGCACACCTCGCGTCCTGAGTACGCTGATAAGCTGAAACCTGCTATGGGACTTTTCGGCTCGACGAGCCCGTCCTACCTGATAATGGCTTCGCTGGACAGCTGTGTGAAGTACATCGCTGAGGAAATAAGGTCAGATATTGCCGCCGGTCTCCCGGAGCTTGAAGCTCTTCGCGGAGAATTTGCCGACAGGCTTGTTTTTGCGGACGGTGATCCGTTCCATGTAACTATCTGTGCGGCTGAGAGCGGTTACAGTGGAATTGAGCTTGCACGGCTCCTGCGTGAGAACGGCTGTGAGTACGAATATGCCGACGACAGCATAATAATACTGCTGATGTCTCCCGTGAATAAGCCGGAGGACTTCCGCAGACTAAGGGATATCATCGGGAAAGTGCTTCCGGAAGCGCACAGGACTGCTCCTGTGAAAACGCCTTTCAGACAGCCGTTGCCGGTACGTGCGATGAGCATACGCGAAGCAGTATTTTCTCCGGGCGAGGACATACCGGTCGATGAGGCAGAGGGCAGGATATGTGCCGCCGTCAGAGTACCGTGTCCGCCTGCTGTCCCGATAGCGGCGAGCGGCGAGATAATTGACCGTGAATGTATAAATATTTTCAAAAGGTATGGCATTTTTACTGTAAATGTGGTAAAATGAATAGGCAGGGCAAAAGCTGACGAAACACCGGAAAACTTGATATAACCAACGAAGGGATTCTAAAGCCACACGATCAGCTTTGGATGCATTTATTATTCAGAATTTATTCCCAAATACGAAAAACAGGGTGAAAAATGAAAAAAATATACGGAAATGAATACGTCCTCTCAACTCTGAGGAGTATGGTAACGAGCGGAAGAACTGCCCATTCTTTGCTCCTCTACGGCGAAAAGGGCAGCGGAAAAAGGCTCATAGCTTCATATTATACGTCGCTGCTCCTGTGCGAAGCTCCGACGGAAGATGGTCCGTGCGGCTGCTGTAACGGCTGTCATCACAGCGAACGCGGTACACACCCGGACGTTCTTGAGGTCGAACACAGCGGCAAACTCGGCGGCTTCTCGGTAGAGACGGCAAGAGCCATAATCGCGGACGCTTTCATAAAACCTAACAATAACAGCGGCAGAAAGATATACATCTTTGCGGACTGCCGCAATCTCGATCCGCGTACACAGAACACGCTCCTCAAGCTGATAGAAGAACCGCCGGATTATGCGTTCTTCATATTCACAGCGGAGTCAAAGGCAGAGTTCCTGCCGACTATAATCTCACGATGCGTATGCCTCGGAACTGCTCCGTGTACTCCCGGTGAGGCTGAAGAAGCGATCATCGCTGAAGGTTTCACGGAGGAGGAAGCAAAGAAGGCTGTCGGATGCTTTCACGGCAACATCGGAATGTGCCTGAAATACCTCCGCGATGAGAACCTCATGAAACAGGTCGATTTGACAAAATCCATCGCTGATAGTATAATTAAAAGAGATGAATATGCTCTCAATGTTGCTTTCAGCAGCGGCATTAAAGAACGCAATGACATAAGAGAGATACTTGCTATGCTCGATAAACTGATAAGAGACGCGGCTGTTCTCACCAAGGACTCAAATGCAGCGCTTATCGGCTGTTTCCGCAGCGGAGCGGCAGGTTTGTCCGAGCTCCTGACAACAGGTCAGGCTGTGAGGATACACCGCAGCATAGAAAAAGCATGGCGTGCGGTAGAAGCCAATGTGAGCATTCCTCTTGTAACAGCGTCCCTGTGCGCTGAGATAATCGATATAACCGGCTGAACCGGATGATACAGCGGGAGCATTTCCCGTAAAGAATGGAGTATACTATGAAAGAAATAGTTGGAGTACGCTTCAAGAGCGTAGGTAAGATATATTATTTCTCACCGGGAGATATAAAGGCTAACGTCGGCGATCACGCTATCGTCGAGACCGTAAGGGGAGTAGAGTGCGGCGAGATAGTAATTGCCAACAGGCAGATAGATGATTCTCAGATAGCTTCACCCCTGAAGCCTATCATTAGACTTGCAACTCCTGCCGATATGAAAACGGTGGAGAAGAACAAGCTCCGTGAGAAGGACGCTTTCCGCATCTGTGAGGAGAAAATTGCTGCAAGAGGTCTCAGCATGAACCTCGTCGAGGTAGAGTGTACCTTCGACAACAACAAGCTCCTCTTTTACTTCACAGCCGAGAACCGTGTTGACTTCCGTGAACTTGTAAAGGATCTCGCGGCTGTATTCAGAACACGTATCGAACTCAGACAGATAGGTGTTCGTGATGAAGCAAAGATACTCGGCGGACTCGGTATCTGCGGAAGAGAATTCTGCTGTAAGGGCTATATGGGCGACTTCCAGCCTGTTTCCATAAAGATGGCAAAGGAACAGGGACTTTCCCTCAATCCCACAAAGATCTCCGGAACCTGCGGCAGACTTATGTGCTGCCTTAAAAACGAGCAGAACGCCTATGAGGCTCTGCTGAAGATAACTCCGAAGATAGGAGCTATCGTTGTTACTCCCGATGGTGACCGCGGCAGAGTTGAGGACGTAAACCTCATCACAGGAAAGCTACGCGTAAAGACCGACAAGTCCGAGGTGCCGCAGACTCTCGACAGAAGCGAAGTCAAGCTGCTCAAGGACGTTGAGATAAAGGTCAACCGTGAGGAGCTCAAGGCACTGAAAAACCTCGAGGACAAGTAATGCCCAAGGTAAACTACGGAAAAATGCTGGACGACAGGCTCTCAGAGCTTGAAGCTTCCGGCGAAAAGCCGACCTTGCTGCTCCATGCCTGCTGTGCTCCGTGCAGCAGTCATACCCTCGAATACCTGCACAGCCATTTCCGGATAACGCTGTATTTCTGCAATCCGAACATAGCTCCCGAGGAGGAATTCGACTTCCGTCTGAGCGAGCTGAAACGCCTTGTGCGTGAAATGGGTCTTGATATTGAAGTCATCGAGGAGGAGTACGATCCGAAGCCGTTTTTCGAGCTTGCAAAGGGACTCGAAGACCTGCCCGAAAGGGGAGAACGCTGTCAGCGGTGCATAGAACTGCGCCTGAGAATGGCGGCAGAAAAGGCAAAGGAGCTCGGCTGTGAGCTGTTTACGACGACGCTTACTATAAGTCCCCATAAGGACTGTCAGTTCATAAACGAGTGCGGTGCGAAGATATCAGAAGAGTGCAGAGTGGCTTATCTGTTTTCCGATTTCAAGAAGCATGAGGGCTACAAGCGCTCGATAGAGCTTTCAAGGCAGTACGGTCTGTATCGTCAGAACTACTGCGGCTGTGTTTACAGCAAGGCAAATTCACAGAAGGAGAAAACGGACAATGGCTAAAGAAGCAAAGACCAACGCTATGCGTTTTCTTGAAAAGAACAAGATAGAATATACCGTACAGACCTATGAATGCGATGAATTCATAGACGGCATACATACGGCAGAACAGCTCGGACAGCCGCTCGAAGAGACTTTCAAGACTCTCGTTGCACACGGAAAGTCCGGGGAGTATTATTGTTTTCTGCTGCCGGTAGCGCTGGAGCTTGACCTGAAAAAGGCAGCGAAGAGCGTAGGCGAGAAGTCTGTGGAGCTTCTCCACGTCAAGGACATTACCAAGGTGACGGGATACGTCCGCGGCGGCTGTACACCTATTGGCATGAAGAAGCAGTTCATGACTGTTGTGCATAACACCGCAGAGCAGATGGAGAAATTCTACATAAGCGGCGGCAGGATAGGAATGCAGATACATCTTTCGCCTGCGGAACTCGTAAAGACGATACGCGGTAAATTTGAAGATATAGTTATGTAAGGGCGGATGTTATCCGCCCTTTTATTTTTGTAAGCTAACCCCAACGACGGGATTCTAAAGGGTTCACAACCCTTTAGCGGATTCCAAAGGCAGCGCCTTTGGCAGGGGGTGGGACAGCGTCCCACAATGCGTTTAAGCGCTCCGCAAAGGGTGAATTTAAAAATAGTCCGGTGGACTATTTTTGAAGAGGGAACGCCCTGCAAGAGAGGGCGTTCCTTGCTTGGAGTATACCGAAATATCGCCGTTATAACAAAAAAAGGCTGCCCCGTAAAGGACAGCCGATGTGTGCAATGGCAGGCTTATTTGTTTATTTTATCTCCAGCCGTTTTGCGACCGGTTCTTCCGGTTTCTTCTTCGGAAGATCTATGAAGAGGATGCCGTTTTTGTATTCGGCGCTGATATTATCGGAATTGACATCCGAAATATCAAAGCTCCTCTTGTATGAGCCGAAGGAACGCTCACGGCGGATATAGTTGCCCTTGTCGTCCTTCTGGTCGTTTTCAGTGTTGTGTTCGGCTGATATAACGAGATATGAGCCGTTTATATCAAGTTTTATGTCTTCTTTCTCAAAGCCGGGGAGTTCTGACTCCATAACGTATTTTTCGCCTTCATCTCTGATGTCGGTGCGGCAGGTGTTCATCGGCATAGTGTCTCCGAAGAAGTCCTTGTCAAAATCGTTGAAAATGTTGAACAGGTCATATCTGTTTCTGCCAAAGGGTGTAAGTCCATACATAATCCATACCTCCTGAAAAGTTATTCTACGTTTATTCTATGCGCTTGTATGCGTATTATACGTTTTCCATCGGAACCGCTTCCTTTCGTTTCATTGTCTACATATTACAGCCGGAATATGACAGGAATATCAAAGCTTTGTGACAGTTTGAAGAAAATTAGCACTCTTGCAATTAGAGTGCTAACGACATAAAAAAGATAAGCCGCAGAGCCTTTCTCTGCGGCAATCCGGTGAAAATAACAGTTAATATGCCTCTTTGATAGCTGTTTTAGCCTTTGCAACTATTGTCCTGTCGTTTTCGTATGACAGGATATTGGAGGCATATGAAATATCCACCCATCTTATATCTGCGATCTCGTCTTCCTGTGGCACAAAGTCAACATTCCTGGCTTTGGCGAGGAAATACACGACTACCTTGATCGTATCCTTTTTAGGGGAATATGTCACGGTTTCGCGGAATGTGGGATCTATGATAACATCTATGGAAGTCTCTTCCATTATCTCTCGGCGAGCTGTCTCGACCTCAGTTTCACCGGCTTCAACGTGTCCCTTCGGGAAGGACCAGTGACCGCTGTTTATATGTTTTATCAGCAGTATCTCGGTGTTCCCGTGAAATTTGCGGTATACTATGGCACCGCATGATTTCTCGTGAAGCATACTATTTCCTTTCTTGCCTTTCGGCATACTGAAAGCCGCTTGCAACGGCTTGTTGGTTCATCAGTATTATAACACATTTTCCTTAATTTGTCCATACCCTCAGAGAAAAAAGTAGCACAATAAACGGCTCCGGGGGTTTACAAAAAGCGACGGATATGGTAAAATAGATATATTGCAGTAATTATCAGACAGTACGCAAAGTGCTGTCAAGACATATAATGATTTTACACAGAGGAGGCGGCTTATGTCCGAGAATATAAGTCCGGAGCAGTACCGCGCCGAGATAGCCGAGCTGAATCAGGAGATATTCAGACTTTCACGCCGGCTTGAGGAACAGGAAAAACAGAGTGCTCTGGAAAGCCAGCCGCGGAGACAGGATCCTTTTCTGAATCCTACGGAGTACCACGATTCGCGTGATGATTATTCAAAAATACTGCCGCGTATAACCGAGCCCGGCTGTGTCGTTCCGCTTGATCCCGACAGGGAAGAGCGCAGGCGCCTGAAACGCTGCTACGCTGTCGGCGGAGGCTGTATGCTGGCACATTTTATAGTGAGCGATTACCTTGCTTCAGCTATACTGACCGTTGTTATGGTGATAATAAAGAAGATGAACCCTGATGCGGATGTAAACGCTATCAAGCAGTATGTGAGGGCTTCGTCGATACTTGCCGGACTGACCATGCTGGTCTATCTTCTGACCAATGTCGGTTTTGCTTCGCTTGGTATGAAAATGAACGGCAATAAGAAATCCGAACTCATCAGAACGAGAGATTTCAATTTCGGCAAGGCAGTACAGTATTGCTTCATCGGTATATTCATACTGTTCACGGCAACGGTTTCCAATATCATAATCGAGAACATCTTTATGAAATACGGCTATACGACGGATGTTATCCCCACTAAGGGAATGGCTGTGACGAGCAGCGGAAAGCTGATAATGATGCTGTATACCTGCATCATAGCTCCGGTCACAGAGGAGATATTCTTCCGCGGTATGATACTGAAATCGTTCTCAAAGGCGAGTCAGCGCTTCGGAGTGCTCTTCTCGGCTGTTCTGTTCGGACTGGCACACGCAAACATTCCGCAGTTCCTGCTTGCGTTTATGGTTGGCATATTCCTTGCACATATCACGCTAATTCACGGTTCACTCATTCCGGCGATGATAGTTCACGCATTCGTGAATTCATACAGTTCACTTGGTTCAGAGCTTGATCTTTCGCCAAAAGGAATAATAGTTTTCAACGAGATATTCATAATCCTTGCGATGATAGGACTGGTCTTCCTGCTAGTGTTTGCCACAAAGGAAAGGCTTCCGGCAACTACTCCGGCGCAGACAAGACGCGGCTTCTCACTTGCTATGCTGACTCCGCTGGCAGCTCTCGCCCTTGTCCTGCAGGTGCTCTATACAATGTCGCTGATATTCAGCAGTCCGTTCCTGGATATGATACGGACATATCTGTAATTATAAAGCCATAGTCCCCCTTTATAAACAGTGGCACTCATATAGAAATATTACGAAGCTTACTGGGTGAAACCTTTCTGAGGAAAGGTTCTCCCCCAGCCCCCCTTCCAAAGACTTTATTCTTAGTTTTTCACGGGACGGTATAGAATTAGCCGCTACTAAATTAGTAGCGGTTTTGTTTTTTGTTTCAATAGCTTAATACCGTCCCGCGAAAAAACATGAGAAAAGTTTTAGGAAAGGAGTTTATCGCACGTTTCTTAACGAACAATTAATATTTATGTTTTCTCCGAGGGAGTTGACCCTCGGAGATTTTTGTTGTTAAAGTACCAGCATATCGCCGTTTTCGTTTATCACTCTGTCGATTACTACCTCCTTGTCAGCCGAAAACGTAAAGTAGACCACAACACGATTGCCGCACGTCCTTGAATGCTTGACTGCCTTTTCGTAGACTTCAATGCGCCCGATGAAAGATTTCAGTATCTCGGGAGTGAGCCTGCGTATCTCTGTGTACTGCTTGGCGTTGTTGATAAACTCTCTGACACGCTGCTCGCGCACCTTCATCTCATCAAGCTGTGAGTCAAGAGCGTTGAGCTTGGATTTAAGCTCGTACTGCTCCTTCTCAAAGTTAGCGGAGAGAATATCGTAGCGTTCATCCGTGATCTTTCCGTTTGACCTGTCCATGAAGAGGAGCTGTATCGCATTGTCGAGCTGACTAATTTTGGATTCATATTCGCTTCTAAGCTTTTCATTCTCCTTAAACTGCTTTTGAGCTTCAACCTCACCATTTGCAATTGCCATAGCGTAGAACTCGTCAGATTTGTTACGCGCATAGCTGACAACCTGCCTCAGATACCGAAGCACAATATCGTCGAGCACCTTTTCTCGAATATAGTGAGCGGTGCAGTCCGTGACACGGCTCTGATAGCCGCCGCACATATAGTTATTCTTCTTCGGGTTAAGCGTTCTCGCTCGGTGTAGGTAGAGCTTTGAACCGCACTCCGCGCAGTAAAGAAAACCAGCGTACTTATCAGTCTCGCCGAACTTGTCCGACTTCTTTCTGCCTTCGTAGTGTTTCTGAACGACATCAAAAAGCTTTCGGCTAATGATAGCTTCGTGAGTATTCTCAAAGATAAGCATTTTCTCAGGCTCGTTCTTGAGCGTCTTTTTCAGTTTGTAGGACTTGGTATAGGTGCTGAAATTGACAGTGTCGCCGCAGTAGATTCGATTTTTCAACATCTCCCTGACTGTTTTCAGCGACCAGCGATACGGAGAGCTTGTTTTCTGCTTGCCCGATTTTCGCGCTGCATAAGCACTCGGAGTCAGCACTTCCTCGGCTGTAAGTATGTCGCATATCTTGCGGACGCCTTTTCCCTCTGCGCTCATTTCAAAAATACGCTTGACGATAGGCGCTGTCTCGGGATTTGGTATCAGCTTCTTGTTTTCGTTCTTCATGTAACCGTAGGGAGTTGTCGTTCCGACACGCTCTCCGCGCTCACCTTTAGCACGCTGAACGGCACGTATCTTCTTAGAACAGTCACGGGCGTACATATCATTAAATAAATTCTTGATACCCGACATCTCGTTGAATCCGTTCGCACTGTCCACGTTATCCGTGACAGCAATGAAGCGCACATCGTATGCAGGAAATACTAATTCCATGAGCCTGTCAGTCTCAAGGTGGTCGCGTCCAAGTCTCGACTGGTCTTTTACGATGACTGCTCCTACAAGTCCGTTCTGTACATCATCAAGCATATGAACGTACTCGGGACGAGTGTTGTCAGTTCCACTGTATCCGTCGTCAATGTAATATTGACAATTGCGGAAGCCGTTTTTGTCGGCATAGTCCTTTAGCATAAGTCTTTGATTTTCAATTGACAGCGACTCTCCCGCACGCATATCCTCTTGGCTCAGGCGGCAATAGAGTGCTGTTATCTGTTCCGTGTTTGATTCTGTTTTCATATATCCTCCTGTTCCGAACGTACTCGTTCTGGGAATCAAACCGAATAGGATACACCAACAGTATACCACTACTCGGCTCGAAAGTCCAGACCTTTTTCAGTTTATTCTGTCACCGTTTATGAGATGTTTGATCTTATCTTCAACGGTTTCGCTCGGCTTTTCAGGAGATTTGAAAACAAGCGTTACGTCAAAGGTTTGTCCTTTAATGGTCATCTTTTTGTCAACGCAAAGAGCTTTTTCATTCGTTTCAGGTTTCATATGAACTCCTTTCACGTCACACTGTTTCAAACTTATTATTCAATTTAAAAAGATTCTTTGACTCCAGTCACACCTCCCTAATTATAGGCAATATTTGGAGCTTTTTCATATTTTGACCCCAAGATTTTTCTCACTTTCAACTTTTGACGCCAATTTCCAATTGCTGCATTCTCCGATATTTCGGCGGGCACTGCCCGTCCGAGGTGAATTGGCTGGCGGTTTGACGCCAGCCTTTTTCCTGCAAACTGGAAAGGGGCACGGGTTCTCCCGATTTCAGCGGCAGGCGGAACGCCGACCGCTATGCTTGCCGGTCTTGCGGACCGACTTCCGTCCCCACCAACTTTTTCGTTTTCCGGCACCTGTATGGTACCCACACTCGCTCCACGTTGCGCGACAATCGCGTTCAACGCGAGCGGTGGGGTAACTATACTATTTCGATTTTGAATACGGCTTATTTGGGGCTTTCTGCGCGTGTTTCAGTTCTTATCAACCGAACATCGTTGTCATAGATATTATAGCTGAAGAAAAAAGGCACTTAGTTTTATATTATCTTTGATAGCTAATATATATCTTCCCTCTCTGTATTAAGTATATATTCTCTTGTATACTTAATATATAAGCGTATGACATCATGACACAGCCCCTATGACAATCAGCTTTTAAATTTCAATGCCAACTCTGCGTCGCATAGCTTGTCCTCATCAATGTCATAGTTCAGGAATGCGACTTCGTAAGAGTTCTCAACCTGACGACCGTTGTCAGCGTAATTGTTGTGGATACGAATGATGTCCTTCTGCGCAAGAGTTTTCAGTGCTCGCTCAACATTGCTCACCGACATTGCAGTGTCTCTTGCAATACCTGTGCGGCTTATGGTCGAGATTTTCTTTTCGCTGTCGTAGTAGCAGAGTAGATCCATCACCACCTTGAACTCGGCAGGTGTAGTGATGTTGAGATACTCAAGCGGTGAATTGACGCCGTTAGAGTACGCTGTGCAGTTGATAACGTTCAAATCTTTCATCTACATCTTCCTTTCGCGTTTCGAGTTTTTACTTGTGATGTCAAGAG
>JAEEVL010000061.1 GCA_016290875.1 Ruminococcus sp. | reverse complement strand
TTATTCAAGCAGTAAATATATCACAATATAAAATATCGTACAGGATAAACTGTACGATACAGCTTGTCAATAAACCCCATTTTAAACTTCAAACAGCAGCAAAAAGCTCTCCATCAAGCCGTATGGAGAGCATATTTTTTGATATTCATTGCAGCAAACTTAAGCCTGACCCATTTGGTGACTTGGGAGAGGCCTCTGACGAGTGTGTATCGCATACCATGCTTTTCTTTAGCATCGGCGAAGCAGCGCTCGATCGTTTCTTTTCGTTTGTCATAGAGTTCCCGCATTCCGGTCGTATGACGGATATCTTCTGTTTGCTCCATATAATCAGACCAGATATGCTTAAGGACGGTTTTTTGGTGATTCCGGCTTTGGGTACATTTTGCAAGTTCAGGACATTTCTCACATATTTTCGGACAGCTTTTATACTCTTTATAACCTTCACGGTTAGTTGTTGAATACTTCAGAACTTCATTGTTCGGGCAGATCACACAGTCGTAATATTCATCGTAAACATAATCATATGGCTTGAAACAGCCTTCTTTGCCATTTGTACGCTTGTATGGCAATACAGGTATTCGGCCGCTGTCGATTACTTTTTTCGCTACAGCAGGTGTTTTGTAGCCTGCATCCATTACAACATACTCAATTTGTGGAAAACTCTCTGTCAGGCGGTCGTAATATTCTTCAAAGGCAACGCTGTCATGCACATTTCCCGGAGTTACCTCAACATCCATAATATATCCGTTCTTGTCACAGGCAGTGTGTGCTTCGTAAGCAAACTGCTTCTTGTGTTCACCCTTGTTGAAAACTCCGCAGTCCGGGTCTGTTGTTGATTCTGTCACGTTTTTTGTTTTGGACGTATCATTCTTATCATCGGTAAACTGCTTCTTTCCGTGATTTTCACGATCCTCGTTTATCTCCTCCATAAGCAATTCTTCGTACTTTTTAGCGGCAACAGGTATTTCTCTTTTGATTCGCTTTTTCATGTTTGCGCTTGCCTTGATATGTGTGCCATCGATGAATACTGCCTCAGGTGATAGCATATGATGAGCTGCTATCTCATCAAGTACCCAGTGGAAAACCTCCTCTATCGTCTGCTCGGTAAAACGATGGAGAAAATTATAACTGATAGTTGCAAAATGCGGAAGCTTATCAGACATAGTGTATCCGAGAAACCAGCGATAAGCCACATTCATGTCTATCTCTTCTACGGTCCTGCGCAGAGACGGAATGCCGTACAGGTGCTGTATGATGACCATTTTGAAAAGAACTACAGGATCACAGCTCGGACGTCCGTTGTCGGGACTGTAGAGCTCTTCAACCATTTCATAGATATGATCGAAGTTCACTGCCTTGTCGATCTTGCGAAGCAAATGCTTCTTGGGTACGAATTGATCTATGCAGAAAAACTCCATCTGACTTCTGTTTTCTGTTCCTTGTTTTAGCATTCCTTCCACCGCCTTCCTTTCTATCTTACCATAATATTTCAAAAAAGTCCAGCAATCAACTGGACTTTTTCGACAGACTGAGGCACTTCTGAATCATCAGAAGTGCCTCAGCTTGTCGAAAAAGTCTTTTTTTAATATACATTTGCGGGCTGATGTGGGCATCAGCCCCTACAATTTGGCTATTCTACGTAATAATAATTTGTAGGGAACGCCTTAGATTATAATATCAAGTGCAACAAGGAATAAAAAAGTTGACTTCATCTCGTCCAAGGTGTAAAATGAGTTTACCACAACATCAGAATACGGAGGACGAAGATGAAGTCATATAATCATTTTACACCAAACGAGAGAGAATGTCTATACCTTTTGCTAAAAAATAATTACAGCATAACACAAATAGCAAAAGAACTTGGACGAGATAAGTCAACAATAAGCAGAGAAATACGTCGGAACAGTGATGGGAACGGCAATTATACGCCATTTGACGCTCATATGCTTTATCTTATCAGGAGAAATGAATGTAAGCGAAAATCAAGAATAAAACGTTCTTCCAGACTTTACAAGTATATCAAAGATAAGCTGAGAAAGTTCTGGTCACCTGAGGTGATCTCCGAAAGCTGGAACAAGTCAAATCCTGATGACAGAATATCTTTCAGCACCATATACAATGCAGTAAAGAACGGATTATTTGACGGTATAACAGTTCAAACTCACCTCCGCCGGAGAGGCAAGAAAAAGTATGGCAAGCGAAGCAGATTCTGTACTATTCAGCCCGAACATACCATTCATGAACGTCCGAAAAAAGCTGAAAAAAGAAGTGAGTGCGGACATTTTGAAGGCGACACTGTAAGAGGTGCAGTAGGCAAAGGATGCATAGTGACTTTTGTAGATAGAAAATCACGCAAACTTCTTTCTGCTGTATCAAAAGACATGAGTTCAAAGTCGGTCTATGATGCTATTTTAAGGGCGTTTAAAGGAATCCACCCGAAATCCATAACATTGGATAATGGTTCTGAATTTGCGTTGTTTAAGCAGCTTGAAAAGGCTCTTGATACAACTGTTTATTTCGCTGATCCACATTCTCCGTGGCAAAGAGGCTCGAATGAAAACATCAATGACTGTCTGCGTTTCTTCTTTCCAAAGGGCTTTGATTTCAGAACTCTTTCCGATGAGCAGCTTAATAAAGTCGTTGATATCATCAACTCTCGTCCTCGCCTTTGTCTCAACCTCTTTTCTCCTAATCGTATTTTTCGTTGCACTTGACTTGACAATCTGCCCGCGACCCTCTGTCCTTCGGACATCTCCCTGTACTACAGGGAGTCACCGCCCCTACATATGGTTAATGTTACGTGTCATATAGCCAACGGGCGCACAGTGTGCGCCCCTACAATTCGATTCATGTTAATTATTACGTATAACACGGGCGACGGAACGTCGCCCCTACAGGCTAAAACCGTGCTGTAAGCGAAAGCAGATCAGCGATTTTGTACAGAGTGAACGAGTTTACGAGTGTCAACGTGGAAAGGGTGCAGCGTCACGCTGCCTAAGGGCTCGGAACGCCGAGGATGACTCCCTACAGTGTAGGGAGATGTCAGCAGAGCTGACAGAGGGGCATCGCTCCTGTTAGGAGGCGTTCCCTACACATGGCTCATGCGACACCTCAATTATGCATTATGCATTAAAAAAGGCGCTCGGAAAGCGCTAGTTTCATGACATAATATTTTGAAATTGTTTCACGTGAAACATTATCAAAAAGCTGCACCTTTTGAAAGATGCAGCGCTGAGGTCAATTTTTCTTATCAATGTTCGGTCTTGTTATGTTCTGCCAGAAAAGTCCATGCTCAGTGCAGTACCACACAAGCTTTCCCGAGCGGTAAAGCGGCAGGGTGATCTGTATATCCCATTCGGGGTACTGCTTGAAAACAGTAACGGAACTGTCGCTGATGTAGGCTACGAATGATATATAGTGGTCTTTCTTCATCTCGTGATCCGAAGATATGAACC
>JAEEVL010000019.1 GCA_016290875.1 Ruminococcus sp. | reverse complement strand
TAAGAAAGCACTATGATAATCATAGTGCTTTCCGGTTTGGTTGCGGCGGCTGGATTTGAACCAACGACCTTCGGGTTATGAGCCCGACGAGCTACCTAGCTGCTCCACACCGCGTTCTCTGTGTCATATGACTATATTATTATATCACGGTAGGTACACTTTGTCAACACTAAAATATATATTTTTTTATTTTAACTTGTAATTAGCTTTAATTTCAATTTAGTACACTATTCTTTATCATATAAACGAGTGTGGATCTAAAAAGATATCGACTGGACATGAATTAATCAAAAGCATGTTTTAGGCTCTTAGTTGTTTTATGATAAAATTATTTTATTATTCATAGTGATTAGTGTTTAAATACTGATGAAATTGAGGTGTATTCAGTTTACCTCAGTTCTTTTGGACACTTAAATACATATGTTATGTGAATTTCAAGAATTAAAATCCAAGTACTGTCTGTTTTTTGCATCTGAAGTAGTCATTAATGATACACGAATCTCAACGGGCAATTACGTCAAAAATCATTGACAATCGTGTTACAATATGATATAATTTAACAAAGATGATTTGATAATCTAATTTTTATAATTATGTATTAAGACTATTCTATATGGATTCTATATAAAATACAGGAGGGATTGCAATGCAAATCGAAGTCAAAGGAACACCGTTGCCGGTGGCTATATGCCATCTTGCGCCCGGCGAATCTATTATTACTGAAAAAGGTGCTATGAGCTGGATGTCACCAAATCTTGAAATGGAGACTAAGGGCGGCGGTGTTGGAAAAATGTTTTCACGCGCTTTACAGGGAGAGGCTATGTTCCAGAATATTTACACTGCTGTTGGCAGTGAAGGAATGATAGCTATGGGATCAAGTTTTCCGGGTGAGATCATGGTTGTTGATGTAACAACAACACCTATAATCGCACAGAAATCTGCCTTTCTTGCAAGTGAGACTACGGTTGTGAATGAGATTTTTTTCCGTAAGAAGGTCGGCGCTGGTCTTTTTGGCGGTGAAGGCTTTATTATGCAGAAATTCTCTGGTTCAGGTAAGGTAGTTCTTGAAATTGACGGTGCTGTTATACAGTATGATCTTAAAGCTGGTGAATCAATGCTTGTTGACACAGGCTGTCTTGCACTTATGGATGCCAGCGTGAAAATGGAGATCGAAACAGTTAAAGGCATCGGAAACAAGCTTTTTGGCGGAGAGGGATTCTTCAACACAAAGCTTACTGGTCCGGGGAGGGTCTGGCTTCAGACAATGCCTGTCTCAAATCTTTCAAAGCTTGTAGCTGATTATCTTCCCAATACTAAATAACAACAATTGATGCAAAAATTGCTACAAATTTGAACTGCCCCATATTGTGCGCATAACACAATATGGGGCAGTTCATTCTATGTATGGTGTATTTCATTTATGAAATACACCTATATGTTATACATGAATGTGTCGCATGAAACATAATTAACATATATACTTACTATTTTTTTATACATTTCAACAGTAATCGTCGATAAATAGGTGCAAAAGTGTTGGCTTTATAAAAAAGTTGCTGAAATTATTGCTTTTACTTCTAACATATGGTAGAATAGGTGAGGTTCATACATTTATATTATTAATTGTATGTCTATTATTGTGGAGAGAATGATTTGTAAGAATCATTCGCTAAGAAAATCTAATGAAAGAAGGGGTTTTATGCACAAGCAGGTAAAAACCTGTGCTCTTGCCGTCCTGGCTATCGGGGCTATGGCAGGAAGTATAACCAGCTTTGCATCTGAAAACAGTGTGCAAGTGTATGAGTCTTCAATGGAAAACTCTTACATTAAGCTTTCTGTTGAACAGGATCCGAGTCAGGGTGAATACTTGAGATACCGTCTGGATACTTCCGGCGGACAGAGCTCGAATCCGAACGATGACAAGCAAAAGCTTACCTATGGAAATTTTTTCTCCGGCCTTACTGTTATCAGCATTAACGGTGTAAACTACACTTATGGCCGCGGAAAAACGGTCGGAGAACCGGCGTTTGACACAGATGAAAAGTGTCACACATCACAGCAGAAATTCGGTGATACAGTAATTGAGCAGAAATTACAGTTTTCCGAAGGCTTTACTAAGGGCTATGATGATATGCTCAAAATAACATACACTGTTAAATCTGCACCTGATAACGCTAATATAGGTCTTGACGTTCTTATCGATCCTATGATATCAAACGATGATAAGGCGCAGATATCAGCCAGTGACGTAAAGATAACAAGCGAAACGATATTCAATGAGAATTTTCCTAAGGAATGGAAGGTAACAAAAACTGATTCCGAGGATATTATCGCTTATGGAAAATTTGAACAGAATGCTCCTGATAGTCTTATTTTTGCAAACTGGGACAGAATATACAATAATATCAGCACATTCCAGCCTGACGGCAACACTTCAATAGAAGATGCCGGCGTAGATTTCAGATGGAACTCGGAAGCTGCATCAGCAGGCAAGGAGTACACTGCATACTACGGTATAAGAAACTATGCGTCAGACGGTTCAAATGATGTGTCTTTATCTGCTCCTAAGACAGGAGTTCATTTCCCTGTCAAAGCAGTTGCTCTCTTTGCAGTATCCGTTGCTTCATCGGCTGCACTCGTAGTGACCAAGAGAAAGGAGAAAATAGATGCTGAATAAGAAGTTCTTCAAGAAATCTCTTGCTGTATCGATTGCTTCACTTCTTACAGCGGAGTATCTTACTTTCTCTCTTCCCGAAAGCATTTTCGCAGAAAAAACTGTAAATGCTGACTATATCCTATATTCTTCTGACGATATAGTTATCAACACAGAAAGTGCAGTTGTAAACGGAAATGTTTATTCGGGAGATGAATTCACATTCCGCGGTGATGAAAATTGCTATGTCAACGATATGCTCAATGTTTCAAAGAGCACAGGCAATATCAAATCTACAAACACTGCTGATGGAAAATCTGAGCTCCCGGATTACACCTACAAGCTTGATGGTGGCGTATCCTACGGTAAGAATGTTGAGGACGGTTTTGTACTCAACGGCGGCGAGTTTGATATTACCGATTCAATTAGTTCTGAGGGAAGCCTTGCTATTGACAGGACTGCTCTTTCCGGAATTGGTTATATCAGAGCCAAGAATGACATTCAGTACGACGCTGTACAGAACGATGAAGACTGTGAGCTTTTCCTTTATTCTCAGAAGGGAAATATCACTATTCAGGGTACTGAGCTCACCATCAACGGCATTATCTATGCCCCTAACGGAAAAATCGAGATAAACGCCAAGCATCTCACAGTAAACGGCGCTATCATCGCTAAAGACGTTGAGCTCAACGGTACAGATCTAACACTTAACCCTGTTACAGACAGCGATTCTCCGATCGCATCATTCAGTCCTGAAATAAAGATCAAGGACTTAAAGCGCAGCTATCGTCAGAACAGAAAGATAACTCTTGATATTTCTGACAGCTACGGTCTGAATAAAATCGATGGAGATTCGATCGAATGGAGCTTTACAGCTGATAACGAAGCATATACAAAGAACATCCTTATTGATGATACTGCTTCCGATAAACTTCATAAAGAGCTTATCATTGAAAAAACAGGTAAATACAATGTCTATATTACCGGAACAGATGATAATGGCAATAATTTCAGATACCACTACAAGCTCAATATCACAGAGGATATGGCACCTGTGGCAGGTTTCTGGATAGATTCCGATATCGCCGTAAGAAATGATGAAGGTAAGGCTGTTTTCAAACTTGAAGATACTTCTTACTCGCCTGACGGTGACGAAATAGGCAGCCGTATCTGGTCAGTTTTCTTCGACAGCGATAACGACGGCGATTTCTCTGATGAAGAAGAGAAGGTATTCAATGTCGGAAACGAGACATCTGTAACTTACACTGCTGATTCTGTCGGAAAGTACAAGTTCCGCGTTGTTGCAGCTGAAAAGTTTACGGATACGATACCAGCACTTGTTTCAGAAGATGCTTACCGCATCGGCGACAGCCTTGATGATCCGCAAATCAGCCGTAAAACAGCTGAGGTAATCAACGAAGCTCCTGAGTCGCTTTCAGGAATGAGCAAAGCTAAGAACGTTGATATCGTTGTTACAGTCGGAAATGCAGACGTTGACGATGTTGAAACTCTCAACAGCAACGTTGAGAAGATAAAGGCAGACCTCGAAGCAAGAGGCTTCTCCGTAAATCTCTCAACTGTAAGCACGACAACTCTTACAGCGAAAGACAAGTTCGCCTGGGAGGAATACGACCATTATAATTATGCAGACCGTTACCTTCCTACTCTTGATAAGCACATCACATTTACTGATGATTCTATCAAGATGGTCGGCTACAGCTATGCTCCTCTCAGAGACTGGCTGTATGTAAACGACGGCATCTCTGCAAAACGTGTCCTCTCATTCGATATGGTAAGAGACGCAACAGACTGGCACAGTATGGAGGGCGGCGGCTTCTTATTCAATACCTCTATTGAGGAAATAACTCCTGAGGTACCCGAAGGAAGCACAGAGACTCCCGCACCCATAAAGAAAATGAACGGCTACTGTATCCTCCTTACACAGGGCGGATTCAAGCTCATCAAGTTCACAGACCTTGATGTAGAATCGTTCAGAAATGGTGCATACGGTTCAGCTCAGAGCGCCGGAAAGGTTCTTCAGACAGTTCCGGTTGCAAATGTTTACGATAATTACAATGTAAGGATCATTGCAAGCAGCAGACTCCTTTCAGTATATGTAAACGATAAGCCTGCTATTGAGAACTTTGTGCTTGAAAGCGAGAATACCGGTACAGGCTTCGGACCTATCATATGCCATGATTCACATGGCTGCTCACAGCAGTCCTACTTCACATTCAGCAACATCAAGATGTCTACTCTCAGCGGAAGCGAGCTGAGCGACATACTTGACGAATTCAAGTGGAGAGACTCAGCAGAGCATTTTGTTATCAACCTTGGCAAAACAAGCAACTACGATCTTGCCGACAAGGAGATGACAGGTTCTACTATCAAGTCACTTGTTGAGAAGAACGCAAACTTCATCGGCCTTGGTACGGCTGATTCCAAGGATCAGTATGAGAATCTTTTAAAGTCTACTGACGGAAATTATTTCGATTGGTATGATGTGCTGAAGCAGCCTGATACACTTGAAAAGTATATTCTTGGCGAACTCAGCAAGAACGACTACAAAATCAAGGACAACACAGTTACAACATCAGACGAGTTATGCTACGAGAACAGTTTCGTCGATAAGGAGAACGATCCGGTAGGCGAGCAGAAATGGAGTTACGAGCTTGATTCAACAATCTATGAGAACAGCTCAAAGCCCAGCGGAAGCTATACTCAGGATACACCGCTTACAAATCTTGAAGCAACAGGTCTTTACAAGATAAAGTCAGTTGTTAAGGATGATCCGACAAACGGAAATTCCGCTCTCAACTCATATAGCAAGTGGTCGAACGAGAGAAAGTGGACAGACGGTCTCTACGTTCATGCAAAGCCTACAGCAATCATCAACTCCAAGATAGGCAAGACCAAGAATGCTAACGAGTTCATCTGTGAGATAACAACTGAGTCATTCGATATTGACAGAAAGAGCGCTGATAACAAGGGCATCACAGAAAGTGTCCTCAGCTGGAAGCGCATTGACGATCCCGAGTGGATAGAGGGAACAGTTCCCAAGCTCATCGATCCTGAAGAGGTATATCTCCAGAAATTCATCGTCCGCGATGAACTCGGCGAGTGGAGCAAACCTTACGTTGAGGTCATCTACGCTAAGAAGATGGAGAACACCGATCTCTTCATTGACGAAGAGGATCCTGTACTCTCACTTACAGTATCAGATGAAGCACCTGCAAAGGGCGATACTATTCTTGTAACAGCATCAGCAACTGACAACACAGAGGTTGCATATGTAAAGATAAAGGCTAACGGCACTTCAATTTCTGAATTTGGCGGAAGCGTTCTCTACGATGCAAATGAAGAAGGCACAGTCGAGTTTACAGCTGAGTGTGCTGATATAGCAGGAAACACAGTAACTGTTTCAAAGACAGTTGTGGTAGGACCTCCTCGTGATGTCACACCTCCTGTTATCACTATCAATGATAAGACTGATGTTATCTTCTCTGAGGGCACTGTTACTATCAACGGTACTATCAAGGATGACCGAGAATTCGACTCCTACAAGGTCAAGTATGCCTTTGAGGACGATAAGGAATACACAGATGTCTGCGAAAAGAGCACTGAGGTAAACTGTGCTGAGATCGTTTCCTTCGCTATCCCGGAGGTTAAGGACGGCAAGTATACTATCGTTATCGAAGCAACTGATAAGGCTAAGAATACAGCAACAGCGACAGTTTACCTTACTGTTCAGACAGAGGAGAAGACTGTAACTGAAACAGCTGCAACAACTACATCAGCTACTACAACATCTGAGACTACAACAGTTGCTACAACAACAGCTAAGCCTGATACACCTGCTGAAATAAGCATCAAGGCATCAGCTGAAACACTGGAGATAGGCGATATCGTTGTTGTAAACATCGACGCAAAGGACATCGACGGGCTTACAAGCGTATTTGTATACAAGGACAATGCAAAGATCGCTGAGGCTCCCGGTGAACTAAGATTCACAGAGACAGAGCCCAAGACTGTTACTATTAAGGTAAGTACAGTTGACAGTAAGGGCGGCAAGACTGAAAAGAGTCTCGATATCTCATTTATCGATACAGCAGACCACACAGCACCTTCGGCTGCTATCACTTTACCTGAGGACGGTGCAATTGTTTCCGGCAAGGTAAAGGTAACGGGTTCTGTTTCAGACGAAACATCAATCAGAGGCTACACCCTTGAATACAAAAAAGACGGTGAAGCTCTCACAACACTCATATCATCAGCTCAGCTTACAAAGAACAATGAAGAGCTCGGCACATGGGACACAACACTCCTTGACAACGGTGTATATGAGATAATTCTCACAGCAACCGACAACGGTGGAAACTCTACAAAGGCAACTGCAAAGTATGCCGTTAAGAACGGCACAGATAAGCCTTTGGACGGAGACGCAATCTTCTTCAGCAAGCCTGTGAGCGGAAGCGTTATCGATTCTGTCCTCAAGGTAGAGGTACAGGCTGACGATGCGCTCAAGAACGGCAAGTATGAGATCTATATGGAGAAGACCGGCGGCGACAATGATCCTGTACGTATTGCAAGCGGCACAGTCGGCGCTGACGGAACTATCAGCTCATCGACTGATGTTTCGATGACTGAAGACGGAAAGTATAAGATCACAGTTGCAGTAATTGCTCCTGACGGAACTGAAGCTGAAAATTCAGTAGACACAATTATCAAGCATAATTATGCTGCTGATCCTGACAAGTATTCCTGTACTATCACTTCACCTGAGGATATGTCTGAGAATTCAGGCGTGTTTGAGGTAAAGGCAGATATAACATCCGGATACTTCACAAAGTACATCCTCGAATATGCTGAGGCTGGCACAGGCAATTACCTTACTGCTGCAACAGGCACACTCACAAATAGTGACAGCAGTCTTACAGCAAATGTTGACACAACACTTATCGAGAACGGATACTATGACCTCAGACTCTCTGTATTCGGTGACGGAGTAAAGGCTTCCGACAGCGTTACAGTACAGTTCACAGGTAACATGAAGATAGGCAACTTCACGCTTAACTTCGATGATATGGACGTTCGTATGAACGGCACAGACGTATCTGTCCTCAGAAGCTATGACTCAAAGCGCAGAAACTCTCACAGTGACTTCGGCTACGGCTGGGATCTTGCTCTTGTCAATGCAAAGCTTAACATAAGCGGAACACAGGGCGAGAACTGGGTACAGGAGACAAGCGCAAGACAGTTCATTACTTCATATTCGCTCCGCGAAAACAAGAAGCACAGGATCACAGTTGACCTCGGCGACGGAAAGCCGGAGACATTCATGATGTCGCTTGATCCGGCTGCTCAGATGTTCTATCCTATCGAATACGGCATCACAGCCAAGTATACTTCGATGGAGAACAAGGGCTCCAAGCTCGAACCGCTGGATATGTCACCTGACGCTCTTATCTATAACAGCGGACTCCTTCTTACACCTGACCTTGAGGTATTTGATCCTCAGACATTCAGATACACAAGATCAAACGGTACTGTTTACGTCCTTGACAAGAAGGACGGTCTCCGCAGCATAACATATACCAACGGCAAGGTAGTAACCTTCGACGCCAGCGGTATTACAAATACTGATGGCAGATCCATCAAGTTCACACGCGATGAGAAAAACAGGATCACAGACATCACAAGCTTTACAGGTAAGAATGTAGGATACAGCTACAACGTATTCGGCGACCTTGTTTCTGTTGATTCAGACGGAAAGGAAACCAAGTTCGAGTACACTGACCACTACATCACAAATATCATCGACGCAAGAGGCGTTTCAATTACAAAGAACGTATACGACGATGATGGAAGACTCATAAAGACTATCGACGCTGACGGTAATGAAATGGTATACAGCCATGACATTGAAGGACGTGAAGAGGTCATTACTGACAGAAACGGCGGCATTTCACGCTACGTTTACGACAACAAGGGAAATGTTCTTTCACAGACTGATCCGATGGGCAATGTTGTTGAGAACACTTATGACGAAAACGGCAGACTTGCTTCCAAGACAGATGCAAAGGGCAATACCACAAACTACTCTTACGACCAGTTCGGCAGCGTAGGTACTGTTACTGATGCTGAGGGACATACCGTAAGCAACGAGTACGACTCCTTCGGACAGCTCGTATCAGTAAACGCTATGGGCACAGAGCTCATGTCATTCGGCTATAACAAGCGCGGATACATCGAAACAATGACAGATGCTCTTGGCAATACTGAAAACTACACCTACGACAAGGACAACAACGTAACATCAGTAACAGACAACATAGGCAAGTTCATGAACTTCACCTATGACTCTGACGGAAATGTCCTTTCAATGACAAACGGCACAGGTACCGTTACAGAATTCACTTATGACGAAAGCGGTTACCTTGCTTCAAAGAAGCTCAGTTACACAATCGACGGCAAGAAGAGAGAAGTAACAGAGTTCTATCAGTATGATGAATTCGGCAATCTTGTTCAGGTAACAGACAGCGACGGAAACATCACATTAAATGAATACAATGAGATCGACAAGATAGCTTCTTCAACTGATCCAAACGGCAGAAAGACATCATACTGCTATGACAATCTCGGAAATCTCCAGAAGATAGTATACGCCGACGGAACTTCCGAATCCTTCACATACGATAAGGAAGGCAACAATATTTCTGCAACAGACCGCCTTGGCAGAACCTTTACAATGGATTACGACAAGGCAGGCAATCTCGTAAAGAAGACATATCCTAACGGAACTTTCGAGACATACGAGTATGACAAGAACTACAACCTCATTTCACAGACATCTCCGAGCGGTGCAGTCACAACATACGAGTATGACAAGATAAACAGAAATACTGCTATCATTGATGCTTTAGGCAACAGAACAGAATTTGCTTACAGCGATAAGTCACAGCTTGCATCCATGACAGATGCAAAGGGCAATGTCTATAAGTATTCATACGACAATGCCGGCAACAAGATCAAGACAGAATATCCCGACGGTTCAGAAACAGCTTCGTCATATGACGAAAGAGGCAGACTTGCTTCACAGACAGATCAGAACGGCAATGTTACAAAATACAGCTATGACAACGGTGACAGACTCACATCTGTTGAAGATGCTCTCGGAAATGTTACAGAGTACACATACAACGAGATCGGCAACCTTATAGCTGTTAAGGATGCAAACGACAATGTTACTAACTATTCATACGATGATTTCAGCAGAGTAACAAGAGTTGAAAACGCTCTTGGACAGACCGCTGAAATGACATATGATGCACTTGGCAACGTCCTAACATCCACAGATTTCGCAGGAAAGCTCACAGAGTACACATACGATGCTGACGGCAGACTCATCTCTGAAAAGAACGATGACAGAACTGTCACATACACATATTCAAAGGACGGTAAGCTAATCTCTGCAAGAGACAGCTACGGTACTACAAGCTTCACATACAGCGATATGGATGAGCTTATCAAGGTAAGCTATCCTAACGGAACTTCTGTTGAGTACACATATGACGAGACAGGCAGACTGACTGATGTAACAACAGCTTACGGTACAACATCCTATGGATACGACGCACTTGACCGTCTTGTAAAGGTAACTGACAGAAACGGCAACGTAACAACATACAGCTACGATGCTAACGGAAACCGCACTGCACTTAACTATGCAAACGGAGTAACAGTTTCCTACAAGTACGATAAGCTCAACCGTCTTACAAGCGAAACAGCTGTTGACAAGGACGGAAATACAGTTTCAAAGTACGAATACACACTTGGTAAGGCAGGTGAGCGTCTCAAGGTAACTGAACTCGCACGCACAGTTGAGTATACCTACGATGAGCTCTACAGACTTACAAGTGAGAAGATAACAAAGTCTGACAACTCAGTAACACAGATAGCTTATACTTACGATAATGTAAGCAACCGCACTTCAAAGGTTGAAAACGGCAAGAAGACATCTTACACTTATAATGCCCTCAATCAGCTTCTGAAGGAAAACGACACAGAATACGCATATGATAAAGCAGGCAACCTCATATCCAAGAAGGAGTCTGATTCAGAAACAACATATGCTTACAACGCAGCTAATAAGCTCATCCGTGCAACAACACAGAAGGGCAACAGTGTAGCAGTTGAGGAATATGAGTATGACTACGCAGGCAACAGAACAGTAAAGAAGTCTGAGAACGACTACACCTACTATCTGAATGACCTCAGCGGAAACCTTACAAATGTTCTTGCTGAAACAGATAAGTCAAATAACGAAGAGTGCTACTACACACTCGGAGCAGACCTTATCTCTCAGGAGCGCAGCAGCAACATCTCATATTACATCGCAGACGGTCACGGCTCAGTAAGAATGCTTACAGATAAGAGTGGTGCTGTAACAGATACTTACGACTTCGATGCATGGGGCGTAATGATATCCTCAAATGGTGTTACAGAAAACAATTACCTCTACTGCGGTGAACAGTACGACACAGCAACAGGCTTCTATTACCTCAGAGCGAGATATATGGATCCTGCAACAGGTACATTCACAACTATGGATACATATCAGGGCTCTATATTCGATCCTGTATCGCTCCATAAGTACCTCTACGCTAATGCAAACCCTGTTACAAACAGCGACCCGACTGGATACTTCTCACTTGCTGAGTTCAGTGTCGCAGACGCAATAAACGGTATCCTCGATAAAGCGCAGAACCTCAAGATCGTTAAGATCTATAAGGAAATGAAGGAAACTATCGAGCTTATCGATAAGCTGGCAACAATAATTGATATTGGTAGACAGGTTGTTTCATGGCTTACAGATCCTGATGCAGATGCTGTGGATATTATACTTGGTATTGCAGCAGGTATTATTTCAGGCTTCTTTTTGAAAAAAATGTGTGATATCAAACACTTAGGTCCTATATTAAGAGGACTAATACTTGCCAATGGCTATGTTACAGAGTGTACAGCAATTGTTAATGCTGCCAAGAATGGCGACTGGATATCGGTTATCACAGGTACTGTACATCTTATTGTTTCATTGCTTGCACTTTCTGATAACTGCTTTACAGGTGATACTCTTGTAGCTACTGAAAACGGTCAGAAGCGTATCGAAGAAATAGAGGTTGGCGAAAAGGTATGGTCATTTGACATCAATACAGGCAAGACAGAGCTTAAAGAAGTTACTACTGTGTTCGTTCATGAGTGTGACGAGATATTACATCTGTACACAACTGCTGATGATATCGACACTACAACAAATCATCCGTTCTATGTTATAGGAAAGGGTTGGGTAGCAGCAGGTGACCTTAACAAAGGCGATGAGCTTTATCTTGAAAGCGGCGATATTGCTATTGTAACAGGTTCAGAGTTTGAAAGGTTTGGAAAGCCTATCAGAGTTTATAATCTTGAAGTTGCTGATTCGCATACTTATTTTGTTGGTGATAACGGTATTCTCATACATAATACTTGTTCTGAACATTCACAAAAGCTAAGGGAGAATCTTGAAAAAGATGGTCGACCTGTTGGTCAAGGACAGGCTGCTGCACATATTGTTGCATCTGGTGGAGAAAAAGGACATTGGGAAAACGCAGCAAAATCAAGAGCGTTATTAGAATTGTTTGGTATAGATGTTGATGATGCTGCAAATGGTGTACCTTTAGGTCATCCAAATCCCCATGGCAAAACACACACAAGAGATTTCCATACAAGAGTTTATAATAGGCTTTCAAAAGTGGTGAAAGATTTGGAAGGTAGTGACAATAATACTATTAAAAATGCTTTGTTAAGTACATTGAGAGCTATTGGTAAACAAGTAGTAGGAGGAAATTATAATGTATGAGTAAAGTTGGAAACTTCGATTTGCTGCTTGAAGCATCAAGAAACGGATTTGAGGCATTGTTTAATGAGCATAACGAAGAGTTTTATTACTGCACTTTAATCCTATCAGAAGGAGCAACTCCGTTTATTTCTGCATTTTCTAAAGAAGCTCTTAATGAAGTAGTGAATAAGAATGATGGTAACTATTCTGTTGAGGAGCTCAAATGGTCATATGCAGATTCTCCATATTGTGGATATGGGTTTGAGAAATACTTTAATGAGATTGACAAGGTCTTTTGTGAGAGAATGAATGACGTCTCTGAAGGGGATTATGACACCGAAATAGAGTACTGGCTTTCTCTTATGGAAAAGGTAATGAAAACTCTTGATAAGGAAAATGTATTCGGAGATAGAAAAAAAAGACGTAACATGATTATCAACGCGGAGATAATGCCACCTGATGATTCTAATGCGCAAAGGGCCGAGCGATTAAATACAAAGTCTGCATATCAGAAATGGTATAAAGAAAACTTCGATAAGATAAATGGTACAGTTTCAAATGATTTTTGTGAAAAACTTTCGAAAATGTCGAGAGTTGAAATTGCACTTGCAATTGATAAAATGACAAGTGCTGAACTAGAAGTAGCAAGAGAATATATTAAAAAGCTAAATAAAGAGCATCCACTATAATAGTAATAGATATTTCGCCGTCTCATATGAGGCGGCTTTTTTTTTTCTTAACCAAAACTGCCAAGAAATGATACATATAATTTAGTCAAAAAATGCAGATAGTGAACGTTAAATAAATATTATAACACTAGCAATGCTGCGTTGTTTCAATGTTAACACAAATAACAATTGACAATTAGATTATTCTATGCTATCTTGAAGATGAACCTAAATAGCATCTGAGAAATCAAAGTTCCGTTTTAGGAGGATACAATGAAAAAGATGATAATAAACCGCTTTATATCTGCGCTGACCAGTTTGGCGATTGTTTGATTGGTTTAATGGGATACTATTTACCCTTACAGAGCAAGTCAAAGACTCGACTTTTGAATCGGAGTTAATATTATAATAGTCACAGGAACAGAAATGCTCCTGTGACTATTTTTTTACAAAAGCAGCTGATAAAAGATAAAAAAGGTGCAGTCAGTTGCTATTTTAAGAATTATATGTTATAATACTGTAAAAATCTTTTTAGCGGAGGGAACTATATGAATGTTCTTCATATGAAATACGCTGTAAAAGTTGCAGATACCGGTTCGATAAACAAGGCATCGGAAATACTACTCATTGCACAGCCGAATCTTAGCCGTTCAATAAAGGAACTTGAAGCTGATCTCGGCATTACAATATTTGAGCGTACCCGTAAAGGCATGACACTTACTCCTGAGGGCGATGAATTTATAGGCTATGCTAAGCGAATATTAGCTCAGATAAGCGATGTTGAAAAAATATACAGAGAGGGTAAGAAGCACAAATTCTCTGTCTGTACACCGAGAGCCACATATATCTCAGATGCATTTGTAAAATTCTCAAATCTCATAGGCAAGGAAGAGACGGAAGTATTTTACAAAGAGACAAACTCTTCACTTGCTATTAAAAATGTACTGTCATCGGAATACAAGCTTGGAATAGTTCGCTACGCCGCAAACTACGATAAATACTTCAAGACGCTGTTCGATGATAAAGGACTTCATTACGAGGTGGTTTCTGAGTTTAAATATGTGCTGATTATGGGAAAGGAATGTCCGCTTGCGCAACTTGATGAGATACATTTCAGTGACCTCTCAAATTATATCGAAATAGCTCATGCTGATCCGTATGTTCCGTCACTTTCTCAGTCGGAAGTAATACATGAAGAGCTTGCCGATACCATAACCCGACGCATATTTGTTTTTGAAAGAGGAAGTCAGTTTGAACTGCTTTCAGAAAATGCCGAAACTTTTATTTGGGTATCGCCAATAACAGATAAGACGATAGAACGCTTCGGACTCGTTCAGAGGGAATGTCCTGATAATGATAAAGTATATAAGGATGTTCTTATTTACAGGAATGATTACAACTTGTCAGACCTTGATAACCTCTTTATTACAGAGCTCTGTAAATCAAAACGAAAATATCTTTAAGTCTTCAGCCGCAGTTTATCTGCGGCTTTTTTTAGTGCAGTTGTAAATCAAATCTATACATATCAATAATGATAACATAGATATACTTTTTTGATTATTCCAAAGCTAACAATTCCTTGATATAATGTTAACAGAAGGAATGGATGTCATTATAAAACAAGGTTCGCCAAGCTTCGCTGTCCTGAACTTGTAAAACAGGTGCAGTAAATTTGACTTCAGCGATTTAAGGTGTTTGTAGAAAGAATTCATAGGTATAATTGACAAAAAATTAACAATGATAGATTGCTGTTGGTTTTGTCATCATATTATTTCTGTGGATAAGGTTAGAAATAATGTAGCCGGAGTTTGAATAACTGCATAACTGAAACAGGGAAAGTGAGGAATGATAATGAATCTCGACAGGATAATCGCTGTGAGAAATAATAAGACTATTTACCGTGATGGCAGCTGCTCTGTCAAGGTATTTGAAAACGGATACTCTCAGCCAGAGATATACCGTGAAGCTTATATACAGACTCTTATGCGGTCTATCGGGCTCAAAGTCCCAAAAGTTGAGCAAGTCACCGAGATAAACGGTAAAACAGCTATTGTGTTTGAATATATACCCGGCAGATCGCTTGCAGATATGATAAGTTCCTATCCCGATGAATGTGAGAAGTTTTCGGAGATATTAGCAGATGCACAGTATAAGATATCACAGAAGAAAGCTTCTATAAGACTATTGAAGGAGTTTATCTCAGACAGCCTTGCCAAGAGTGATTTGAGTGAACAAGAACAGAATGAACTGACTGACCTGCTGAATTCGTTCCCACAGAAGGAAGAGCTCCTTCACGGTGAACTTATACCGCAGAATATAGTCATTACAAGGGACGGAACGCCCTATATCATAGATTGGGAATATGCGTCTCAGGGCGATGTTTGCTACGGCCATGCAGCGACCTGTATTTCGCTTCTTGCTGACGGTAACAATCAGGCTGTAAGATACTACCTTGATACGGTATACGACAAATATTCGATTGCTTCGGAAGAAATAGTAAAATGGATGCCCCTTGCATCAGTTACTCTTTCAATGGGATATTTCGGAAACACAAGACAATTCCTGCTTGATCATGTTCATAGTCTGATCGGCAGAAATGGAGGTAATATATGAAAATAACAATATGCATAGGCTCATCCTGTCACATCAAGGGTTCGAGAATGGTAGTTGAAAAGCTTCAGCAGATAATTGCTGATGAGCATCTTGAAAATGACATCGAACTCTGCGGCAGTTTTTGTATGGGCAAATGTCAGCAGGGCGTATGTGTTACGATAGATAAGGAGTTTTTCTCCGTCTCTCCAGATACTGTCTGTCGATTCTTTGATACTGAGGTAAGAACAAGGGTGGTGAAGTAAATGGCACACTCACTTACTTTAAAAAAATCCAACTGCAAGAACTGTTACAAATGTATTCGTCATTGTCCTGTAAAATCGATACGTTTTTCGGGCAATCAGGCGCACATCATAAGTGAAGAATGTATACTCTGCGGACAGTGCTTTGTAGTCTGTCCACAGAATGCGAAGGAAATCGCTGACAGTACGGAAAAAGTCAAGGTATTGCTCATGAGCGGCGCTCCGGTTTTGGCAAGCATAGCTCCCTCATTTATTGCCAATTATGACGGATGCGGTATTGAAAATATACGGAAAGCTTTGAAAAAACTCGGATTCTTCGATGCTGAGGAAACGGCAATAGGCGCGACACTTGTGAAGAATGAGTATGAACGTCTGCTTCATGAGGAAAAAAGAGATATACTGATTTCGTCATGCTGTCATTCGGTAAACCTGCTGATACAGAAATATTTCCCGAATCTGCTGCCTTACCTTGCGGATGTTATGTCGCCTATGCAGGCTCATTGTGCCGATATAAAGCGCAGGATGCCTGAAGCTAAAACAGTTTTCATAGGACCTTGTGTGTCGAAAAAGGACGAAGCCGAGGCTTACGGAGATATTGTTGATGCTGTGCTGACTTTCGAGGAGCTTTCAAACTGGCTGAAAGATGAAGATATAAAGCTCGAATACGGTACAGTTCCCGACAACAGGAGCCGGGCAAGATTTTTCCCGACAACAGGCGGAATACTCAAGACTATGTCATGTTATGAGCCGTATTACACGTATCACGCTATTGACGGGATAGAGAATTGTATCAATGCGCTGCGTGATATTGAGGACGGAAATATACACAGCTGTTTTATTGAAATGTCTGCCTGTACTGGAAGCTGCATAGGCGGTCCGGTAATGGAAAAGCATCATAAGACACCGATACAGTCGTACAAGTCTGTATCGGCATATGCAGGTAAAGAGGATTTTGAAGTCTGTCAGCCGGCTACAGCTCAGATGCATAAGAGCTTTGCATATATCACACAGAAAAATAATACCCCGAATGAGAGGGAGATAGAGGATATACTGCGGCAGATGGGAAAAACAGATCCGGAACAGGAACTGAACTGCGGAAGCTGCGGCTATAACAGCTGCCGTGAAAAAGCTATTGCTATTTATCAGGGAAAGGCGGAAGTATCGATGTGTCTGCCGTTCCTCAAGGAAAAAGCAGAGAATTTCTCGGATCTTATCTCAAGATATACTCCTAACGGCATAATAGTTCTCAATGATATGCTTGAAGTGCAGCAGATAAACCAAGCTGCGCAGAAAATCGTAAATATACGCTATGCGACCGATATACTCGGTGAACAGGTTGAGAGGATACTCGATCCTATGCCGTTCCTTGAAGTACAGAATACCGGAAAGGGCATATACAATTCGCGTACATATCTTGCAGAGTATAACAGGTATATTGAGCAGACTATTGTTCCCGACAAGGGCAGCAATCTTCTCATTTGCCTTATGCATGATGTGACATATGAAGAGAAACAGCGTGAGAAAAAAGAAGACATTACCCGTCAGACCATCGAGGTCGCAGATAAAGTTGTTGAAAAGCAGATGAGGATAGTGCAGGAAATAGCTTCTCTGCTTGGTGAAACAGCTGCCGAAACAAAGATAGCGCTTTCTAAACTGAAGGAGTCGATTTCCGATGAATGAACTTTGTGCTGAAATAGGCTGGAAAAGCATAAATCATCACGGCGAGCAGTTATGCGGTGACCACGTTGAAGTCATAGAAAAGCCTGATGGAAGGTCTGTAATAGTGCTTGCGGACGGTCTCGGAAGCGGCGTTAAGGCAAGTATACTCTCAACACTCACATCAAAAATAATATCCACTATGATTGTTGAGGGACTGCCGATAGAAGAATGTGTCGAGACTATTGCTGATACTCTTCCGGTAGATAAACTGAGAGGTGTTGCTTACTCGACTTTTACAATTATCAACCTGAAAAAGGACAATATAGTGGAGCTTATCCAGTATGATAACCCTCATATCATACTTATCCGGAACGGTGATGCTGTCAGCTATCCCGAAACAGAACTTAGTATAGGCGGCAAAAAGATATATAATTCGGTCTTGCAAGTAAGGGATAACGATATTTTTGTCTGTATGAGTGACGGATGTCCTCATGCAGGGATAGGTTCTGCATTTAATTTTGGCTGGAAGCAAGAGGATATAGCTAAATATATGGAAGGCCTTGTATCTGTGGGATACACCGCAAAGACGCTATCTACCATGCTCGTAGAGGAATGTTACCGGCTCTACGGCGAAAAGCCCGGCGATGATACTTCTGCCTGTGTGGTGAAGATACGAAAGAGGGTTCCGATGAATCTTCTATTTGGTCCGCCTTCAAACCGTGATGACTGCGACAGGATGATGAGTCTGTTCTTTTCAAAGAGCGGAAAGCATATCATATGCGGCGGTACGACAGCATCTATCGCAGCAAAATGGCTTGGAAAGCCCATTAAGACCAATCTTAATTTTACCAGCAAGGACATTCCTCCTACGGCTGAGATAGAGGGTGTAGATCTTGTAACTGAGGGCGTGATAACTATCAGCAAGGTCATAGAATACGCAGAGAACCATATTTCTGACAATAAACTCTTTGAAGAGTGGGAACACTATAATAACGGCGCTTCACAGATATGCCGTATGCTCTTTGAAGAGGCTACGGATATAAACTTCTATGTAGGGAGGGCGGTAAATCCCGCACATCAGGGGGCTGAACTGCCGATCAATTTTAATGTGAAGATGCAGCTTGTACAGAGATTGTCGGAGAGTCTGAAGATAATGGGCAAGCGTATAAAAGTATGTTATTTTTAGGAGAATATAAATATGATAAATCATAAAGGTCTTCTTTATGCTCTTGAAGTGTGCAGAGATGGCTCAGTCGTGAAAGCTGCTGAGAAACTGTACATCAGCCAACCGAATCTGAGCAAGATGATAATTGCTCTTGAGGATGAAATGAATGTCCAGCTCTTTAACAGAACACCCAAAGGAATGATAGCGACTCACGACGGAAAGCTGATATTCCGTTATGCTGAAGAGATAAAGCGTCAGACCGATTTTATAGAGAGCTACTGCGAAAAGGTGACGAGCCATTCGCTTCGTATGTCATTGGCTGTAACATGGGCTGATTATATATCGGAAGCTTTTACACAGTTTCTCGAGAAGTACAATGACAAAAAGAACATTGAATTCAATTACATCGAAACAGATACCGAAGATATCATCAATAAGATAGTTTACAGCGAATGCCATATAGGAATTATCCGCTGTGATAAGAAGTATGATAATAATTTCCGCAGATTCTTCGATCTTCACTCATTAACTGCCGAGACGCTCTGTGAGGCTGAATGTGTGGCTGGGTTTGCAGAAGATTCTTTCCTTGCGGAATGTGAGAAACTGACTAAAGACGACCTGAGATCATTCTTTGAAGTGCGTCAGTCAAAGAATTTCGTACCTTATGTGAGTGAGTCACAGCTTAGGAGTGTCAGCGATGAACTTCCGGGAAAAATAATCTACGTCAGCGACAGTATGGCGCAGGCAGAGCTCGTTTCGCGCAACAGCGGCACATATATGATAATACCTCCGCTTTCACCGGAGACACTGAAAAAGTATAAACTCATCCAGAAAGACGTTGAAGGAATGTGCAGAGAAAGTATTGATTTTTTTATCCGCAGCGAGAATTATGCACTTACCAAGACTGACAATGCTTTTCTTGATGAACTTATGATATCCAAAAGAAAATATAAACAAGAGGTGCTTTTATGAACAAAATTACAATTATAGGAACCGGCAGCGTTGGTTCGACGATAGCCTATGCTCTTTCGCTTCTCGGAGTAGCTTCAGAGATAGTCATGATCGATATAAACAATGAGAAAGCGCTCGGCGAAGCTCTTGATATCAGACAGGGTTCGCCGTTCTGCAATCCATTTACTGTGTACGCCGGTTCATATGCAGATGCGGCAGGCTCAGACATAGTTATCATTACTTCGGGTATTGCAAGAAAACCGGGACAGTCCAGGCTTGAGCTTGCTCAGACTAACGTAAATGTTCTCAAGAGCATTATCCCTGAGATAACAAGATATGCAGGGGAGACAAATTATCTTATCGTAAGCAATCCTGTTGACGTTATGACGTACGTTTTCTGCAAATGCTCGGGAATACCGGATCATAATATTATCGGTTCGGGAACCATTCTTGATACTTCAAGACTTCGTACAAGACTTTCCGAGTACTACAAGATCAATCAGAAGAACGTACACGCATATGTTCTCGGTGAACACGGAGACTCTTCATTTATCCCGTGGTCAGCTGCAAATATCTCCAATATTCCGATAGAGAAGTTCCACGAATCGGTAAACGGCATTGATGCTGTAATGCCTGTTTTCAATCACAATGCTGTTGAAGAATATGTCCGCAAGTCGGGAGCGAGCGTTATCGAGCGCAAGGGAGCTACTTTTTATGCAGTATCTACTTCTGTGTGCTATATATGTAAGTGTCTGCTCACTGGTATAGATACAACAATGACAGTTTCAACTATGCTTCACGGCGAGTATGGACTTGATGATATCTGCCTGAGTATCCTCAATATCATTGGCAACAAGGGCGTACAGGGCAAGGTAATGCTGCCTCTTACAGATGACGAGATAAAGCAGCTCCATAATAGTGCTGACTGTGTAAGAAAGGTTATCGGCAGCATCAGTATTTAAGTATTATTAGCTCAAATGATATAACCTATATACTATTTTGATTATTCACGGCTTTGTTTAATTGTGCTAAAATAAAATAGGTTGGCTCCAGTTGTTATTATAGCTGATGCCTGCCAGTTCAAATCCGAGACAGCTTTTCGTTGAGAGAACGAAAAGCTTCTCAATGCTGATAAGATACAGATGTAGATATCACATCTGCATTGGTATAAAAACCTTCATTATCTCAGCCCGCCGGCACCATACACGCCGGGTTGAAAACAGGAATTTAACGGAGTGAAAAATGTATAGAATAGTTTCTAAAAAACGCCTTAATCTGACAGTTACACAGATGGAGATATATGCTCCGCTGGTGGCTGCAAAGGCTAAGCCGGGGCAGTTCATTATCCTTCGTGTTGATGAGAATGGTGAGCGTATCCCACTTACAGTTGCAGGTATCGATGCTGAAAACGGTACAGTAAAGATAATTTTTCAGATAGTTGGCAAGACTACTAAGATGCTTGACAGTAAAAACGAGGGAGAATCGATACAGGACTTCGCAGGACCTCTCGGAGTTGCCACACATACCGATGGTATCAGAAAAGTCTGTATCGTTGGCGGCGGAGTAGGCTGTGCTATAGCAATGCCGGTGGCACAGGAATTCCACAGACTCGGAGCTGAAGTAACAAGCATAATCGGATTCAGAAACAAAGACCTTCTTATTCTTGAAGATGAGTTCAAAGCTTGCTCTGACAGACTTACAGTTATGACTGATGACGGCTCTTATGCTCGTCAGGGTAATGTAACTATTCCCTTGAAGGAATACCTTGAAGCAGGGGAGAAGTTCGATATGATTATTACTATCGGACCTCTTATTATGATGAAGTTCGTGGTTGCTGCTGCGAAGCCTTTTGATGTTCCTGTAACAGTTTCCATGAATCCTATAATGATCGATGGAACAGGTATGTGCGGCGGATGCCGATTAACTCTTAATAAAGACGGAAAGAAAGTAACAAAGTTTGCTTGCGTTGACGGGCCTGACTTCAATGGATATGAAGTGGATTTCGATGAAGCTATGTCAAGAGGCAGAATGTATGCTGAATATGAGCGCCACGCTTATGATAAGGCGTGCAATCTTTTAAAGGAGGGGATTTGAAATGCCTAATATGTCACTTAATAAAAATCCCATGCCTGCACAGGAGCCAAAAGTCAGAGCACATAATTTCAGTGAAGTAGCTCTTGGATATACTGAGGAGACTGCGATAAACGAAGCTGAACGCTGCCTTAACTGCAATAATATGCCGTGTGTTACCGGATGTCCCGTTAATATACATATTCCCGAATTCATCTCTAAGGTTAAGGAAGGCGAATTTGAGGAAGCTTACAAGATAATCAATCAGACGTCAAGTCTTCCTGCTGTATGCGGAAGAGTCTGTCCACAGGAAACACAATGCGAATGCAAATGTGTACGAGGTATCAAAGGCGAGCCTGTTGGTATCGGCAGACTTGAGCGTTTTGTCGCTGACTGGCATAACGCTCATACCGGAAAGATGACTTCCGATATAGTATGCAACGAGCACAAAGTCGCAGTTGTTGGTTCAGGTCCTTCAGGACTTACCTGCGCAGGCGACCTGGCAAAGAAGGGATATAAGGTAACAGTATATGAAGCTCTGCACACAGCAGGCGGTGTACTTGTATATGGTATCCCTGAATTCAGACTTCCTAAGGCTATCGTTGCAAAAGAAGTTGAAACTCTGAAGGCGCTTGGTGTAGAGATCGAAACAAACGTCATCATCGGTAAGACTCTGACAGTCGATGAGCTGTTCGATATGGGATTTGAGGCAGTTTTTATCGGCTCCGGTGCTGGCCTTCCGAACTTTATGGGAATTCCGGGAGAAAGCTACAAGGGCGTATACTCAGCAAATGAGTTCCTCACAAGAAGCAACCTTATGAAAGCTTACCTTGATGAACCTGAGACTCCTATAATGAAGGGCGGAAATGTTGCTGTTGTCGGAGGCGGAAACGTTGCTATGGATGCTGCAAGAACTGCTCTCAGACTCGGTGCTGAGCATGTATATATAGTTTACCGCCGTTCAATGGAGGAGCTTCCTGCACGTAAGGAAGAGGTTGAGCACGCTCAGGAAGAAGGAATAGATTTCCGCCTTCTCAATAATCCCGTTGAAATTCTTGGATATAATAATCCTGATGATCCCCGTGATCCGAAAAATGGTTTTGTTACAGGTATGAAATGTATAAAAATGGAACTCGGTGAACCTGATGAACGCGGCAGGCGCCGTCTGGTTCCGGTTGAGGAAAGCGAATTTGTACTTGATGTTGATACAGTCATCATTTCTATCGGTACATCACCTAATCCGCTTATCAAGAATACAACTGACGGTCTTGAAGTTAACAGCCGCGGCGGTATCATTATTTCCGAAGACGGTCTAACATCAAGGCAGGGCGTTTACGCAGGCGGTGACGCAGTAACTGGTGCTGCTACCGTTATATCCGCTATGGGTGCCGGAAAAACTGCCGCTAAAGCTATCGACGAATATATTATGAGTAAGGAGAAAGTATGAAAAAGGATTTCGATTTTACAGTAGTAGATAATATTCTCGCAAAATATCCTGCTGAAGAGCTTTCAACTATCGCAATCTTACAGGATGTTCAGGAATACTATCATTATCTCCCTGAGGAGGTATTCCCTCATATTGCAAAAGCCATCAATGTAGGCGAAGCTCGTCTTTACGGTGTTGCGACATTCTATGAGAACTTTTCTCTTGATCCAAAAGGCAAGTACGTGATCCGCTGCTGTGACGGTACTGCCTGTCACGTAAGAGGTTCACTTCCTATCCTTAATAAGCTCCGTGAAGAACTCGGACTAAGCGAGGAAAAGAAAACGACCGATGACCTTATGTTCACAGTGGAAACTGTGTCATGTCTCGGTGCTTGCGGACTTGCACCTGTTCTTACAGTAAACGGTGAAACTTACCCTGCTATGACACCTGAAAAGGCTGTTGAGCTGCTTAATGAACTCAGAGCAAAGGAGGCTGCTGCAAATGAATAAGCTTAATTCAAGAGAAGAACTTACTGCCCTCAGAAAAGTCTGTAAGGCCGCTTTCGACGGCGAAAAGAAGAAGATTCTCGTCTGTGGCGGTACAGGTTGTGTTGCAGGCGGTTCACTTAATATATTCGATAAACTGAAAGGACTCCTTGAGGAAAAGGGAGTAAATGTTGACGTTGAACTTGCAGACGAGCCACACGGTGATGCCGTAGGTATGAAGAAAAGCGGATGTCACGGTTTCTGCGAAATGGGACCTCTCGTTCGTATCGAACCTCAGGGATGGCTTTACACAAAGGTAAAGGTTGAGGATTGCGAGGAGATAGTTGAAAAGACTATTCTCGGCGGAGAAATGATAGAGCGTCTGGTTTACAAGCAGAACGGTGAGATATATCCTAAGCAGGAAGAGATTCCTTTCTATAAGAAGCAGACAAGAGTTGTACTTGAATCATGCGGACATATCAACGCTTCATCTATCCGTGAATACATCGCCCTCGGCGGTTATACAGCACTTGAAAAGTGCCTGTTTGATGTAACTCCTGATGATATCATCAATGAGGTATCCGAATCCAACCTCAGAGGACGCGGCGGCGGCGGATTTGCTGCCGGAAGAAAATGGGCTTCATGTGCAAAGCAGAAGGAAGAGCCTAAGTACATCGTCTGCAACGGTGATGAAGGCGATCCGGGTGCATTTATGGATCGTTCCATTATGGAGGGAGATCCTCACAGACTCCTCGAGGGTATGATGATAGCAGGTATAGCTATAGGTTCATCAGAGGGCTATATTTACGTTCGTGCAGAGTATCCTCTTGCTGTTGACCGTCTGAGAACTGCTATCGCACAGGCTGAAGAGCTTGGTATACTCGGAGATAATATCCTGGGTTCGGGAAAGAGCTTCCACGTACATATAAACCGCGGTGCAGGAGCATTCGTATGCGGTGAGGGTTCAGCTCTTACAGCGTCTATCGAGGGCAAAAGAGGTATGCCGCGTGTTAAGCCGCCTCGTACAGTTGAGCACGGACTTTTCGACAAGCCTACAAACCTCAACAACGTCGAGACATATGCAAACGTGCCTATGATTATAAACAAGGGCGCAGCATGGTACAAGGCTATTGGACCTGAGAACAGTCCCGGAACAAAGGCATTTGCTCTTACAGGTACTATCAGGAATACAGGCCTTATCGAAGTTCCAATGGGTACAACTCTCCGTGAGGTCATCTTTGATATCGGAGGCGGCATGAAGGGCGATACTAAGTTCAAGGCAGTTCAGATAGGTGGACCTTCAGGCGGATGTCTTACCGAGAAGGACCTTGACGTTCCGCTAGATTTCGATTCCCTAAAGAGCGTTGGTGCAATGATAGGTTCAGGCGGACTTGTTGTTATGGATGACAAGACTTGTATGGTCGAGATTGCACGTTTCTTTATGAACTTCACACAGAACGAGTCCTGCGGTAAGTGCGTTCCGTGCCGTGAGGGCACAAAGCGTATGCTTGAGATACTTGAGCGTATCACAGCAGGCAACGGACAGGACGGAGATATCGAGCTTCTTGAAGAACTCGCAGATACTATTTCAAATACAGCTCTGTGCGGACTGGGCAAGACTGCTCCTTCACCTGTTATCTCGACTATCAAGAACTTCCGTGACGAATATGAGGCTCATATCTATCAGAAGCGCTGTCCCGCCGGTGCCTGCAGCAAGCTGAAGCGCTATGTGATAGATGCAGAGAAGTGCAAGGGCTGTTCAAAGTGTGCAAGAAACTGTCCTGTAAGTGCTATTGACGGAAAGATCAAATCACCATATGTAATAGATCAGGATAAGTGTATCAAGTGCGGCGCTTGTCTGAGCAACTGTTCATTCGGCGCAGTCAAGGAGGAGGCATAATATGCAGTTAGACAATTTTATTGAGATAGACGGAAAGCTCGTCAAAATAGAAGGGGAGAGAAACCTCCTTGAAGTCATCAGCAAGAGCGGCATAAAGCTCCCTGTGTTCTGCTATCACTCTGATCTTTCCATTTATGGTGCCTGTCGTATGTGTATGGTAGAGGACGAGAAAGGCAGAATGATGGCTGCCTGTTCAACTGTTCCGCGCAGCGGTATGGTAATAAAGACCAACACAGCAAGACTTCGCAGATACCGTAAGAGTATTCTCGAACTCCTTCTCGCAAGTCACTGCCGTGATTGCACTACCTGCGAAAACAGCGGTAAATGTACACTCCAGGAGCTTGCTGTACAGTTTGGTATAACCGATGTACGTTTTAATAACGACAAGACAGATAAGGTCATTGACGATTCTTCACCGAGCATTATCCGCGATTCCAGCAAGTGCATCCTCTGCGGTGACTGTGTTCGTGAATGTAACGAGATACAGAATGTCGGCGCTATCGACTTCGCACACAGAGGTTCAAATGCAGTTATCAGCACAGCCTTTAATAAGCCTATCGCTGAGTCTCTTTGCGTAAACTGCGGTCAGTGTGCGGCACATTGTCCTACCGGTGCAATCATCGTGCGTGATGATACATCAAAGGTGCTTGATATGATAGATGATCCTGAGGTATTTGTTACCTGCGAGATCGCACCTGCTGTCCGTGTAGGCATTGGACAGGAGCTCGGACTTGAACTTGGCGACAATACTATGGGTAAGATAACGGCAGTTCTTCACCGTGTTGGTGTTGATAAGGTATTCGATACTGCTACAGGCGCTGACCTTACAGTTATCGAAGAGGCTGGTGAGTTTGTTGAGAGGATAGAAAAGGGCGAAAAACTTCCGCTCCTTACATCTTGCTGTCCTGCGTGGGTAAGCTATGTCGAGAAGAAATATCCGGAAATGCTTCCTAATATCTCGACCTGCCGTTCACCTATGAGTATGTTCTCGGCAGTAGTGAAGAAATACTATAAAGATAAGCTTCCTGAGAGCAAGACAAAGCACTATCATTTTGCTCTCATGCCATGTACAGCTAAGAAGTTCGAGGCTAAACGCGATGAATTCGGATCAGTTACAGATGATGTTATCACAACACAGGAGCTTATCAAGATAATCAAGGAATCAGGTATAATGTTCAATGAGATCGAACCTGAATCAGTTGATATGCCTTTCGGTACAGCATCAGGTGCAGGCGTTATATTCGGAGTTACAGGCGGCGTAACAGAAGCTGTTCTCAGAAAGGTTGTAAATGACAATTCAAGAAAGACTCTTGCACAGATCGAGTATGTTGGTGTAAGAGGTATGGATGACGTTAAGGAAGCTGTTATTCCTTACGGTGATCGTGAACTTCATATAGCAGTAGTAAGTGGTCTTGCGAATGCAAGCAAACTCATTGAAGGTGTTAAGAAGGGTGAACTTAACTACGACCTTATTGAAGTTATGGCTTGCCGAGGTGGCTGCATTAGCGGTGCAGGTCAGCCATATATATCTCACAGACACCGTGAAAAGCGCGGAGAAGGACTCTACCGTTCTGACAGAGAAAATTCTGTTAAGTGTTCACAGGATAATCGTATACTCGGCGATCTTTATGATTTTGTTATGAAGGACAGTATCCACGAGCTTCTTCATGTCAACTATGTAAAGTGATTATAGGTTTTATTTCAGCTAAGCCATAGAGTTGAATAATGACTGACATATGATTTTATTTATGCGGAGCGTTTTGTGTTCCGCATTTTTTTGCACACGGCAAGTATTAAGAAAAAATTCCTCATAGCCGAAACTATGAGGAATTATTACATTAGGATATTTTATAAGCAAACGGGTTAATAAACTGTGCCTTATCAGTCAACTGCCTGGAATACTGCTCTTACGAAGCAATAGAGACTTGAGTGGATAGAGTCGTCACCGTGATGACCGCCCTGAACAACGTGCCATACATGGGGAACGCCGTTCTTTGTGAAGTTGTTGTGGTATCCCTCCGGAGTTGTGAGTCTGACAACATCATCTGAGGTACCTCCGGTTATGAATACCAAGTGAGGAGTTTCCTCTTCTTTGTTCCACTTCCATGCACCCTGTCCGCCGGGAGCCGGACAGATAGCTCCGACATATCCGAACTTGTCGCCGTACTTCATACCGATCTGGAGTGATTCCATACCGCCCATGGAGAATCCGGTAACAGCTGTATAGTCTCTTCCTGTCTTGACGCTGTAGTTAGCTTCAATGTGAGGCATAAGGCTGTCAACTATATCGTCAACAAAGTTGTTGTAGCCTTCAACAGATGCAGGATCACCAAAGTCGGTAGCACTTTCCTTTGTAGCACTTGTGAAGATGAGAGGACAAACAACGATCATATCCTTTGCTTCACCGGAAGCGATAGTGTTTCCGACTATCTGACGTGTGTACATCGTACCGTTGCCCTTTGTTATCATACGATCCTCGTTCTCAAAGAAACCGTGGAGTACATAGAGAACAGGGTACTGTTTGCTTTCATCATAATCAGCAGGAAGCAGGATGTTGTACGGCTTATTCTTGTTAGCCTTCTTGGAGAAGTAGGTCTTCTTCACGATAGTGCCGTACTTGACACCGGCTTTCTCCATGTGTGAGTCGCTGGGTTCATTGTTAACAAGCTCACTCTGAACCTTTTCAGTTAGTTCTTTCATAGTGTACTTGACCTGTCCGGGCTCAGGTTCAACAACTGGGAATTCTTTAATTCTTCCCATAACGAAATCAGTGATGAGAACCATATCGGCTATCTCAAACACACCATTGCTGTCAGCGTCAGCAGCTTTCAGGATTTTCTTGTCGGTGATACCGTTAATGAGTCCCTTGCGGGCAAGCATAACGTCGAATACATTGATAACGCCGTCATAGTTGATATCGCCTTTTCTCATTTTGACAGCTGCCGCAGGCTCACTGATCTCTGTACCGACCTTTGCACCAACGACTTCATCAACGTAGAAATTGCATGTTGTTTTGCTGGTTTCAACATAGAGCTGCATATCGGTTGCATCACTTGGAATGGTAAACTCCTTGTTTTCGAGATGTGCCCACTGTCCCTTTTCAGCAGTAACCTCTGCTATTTTCGGGTACTCAGTAGAACTGCCTGACTTGTACTGGAGAGTCAGATAGAATGTTACCGGAGAAGATGTGTCGTCTGTCATAACGTATGCGCTGAATGCGTAGGACTGACCCGCCTTAAAGTCAGAACCAAGCGGCATAGTTGCACCGTTCCAGTCAGATTCTCTTCCGGTCGTCATCAGTGAACTCTCTCCGGAACGTGATACTCCGGTTACGACTCTTACTGATGCAGAGCCACGGCCTGCCCACTGCTCTTTCCCGTCCTCAAAGGTACTGTGCAGCATATAATCTGATTCAGCTGCTGTAACGGGCAGTGATGCAGTAACAGAAAGTGAAAGAGTTGCTGCAGCAATAATGGATAAAAGTTTTTTCATAGTAATTACCTCCCTATATATATTTATAACCCTACCAATATTTATGTTACCATATTCATATAGTATATGTCTACTCACAAATTGCGATTTTTTTAGAACAAATTAAATAATTGTTCCTAAAAGCTCTGTGAAAGCTTGAGGTGTTCCTTTTTGAACCGGATAATTCAGATCTTCAAATAATGTAATGAAAATATAGTTGATTATTGATTCATTAGTCGGAAAGTGATATAATATACGTATATTAAAAATTTAGAATTTTCATAAGGAGTTGAGACAGAAATGAAGCTGACAATTGTATCATCTCCATGCAGAGTCTGAGGTAATCTGTATGGAGGAAAAAATTTCCTCAGGCTTTGCTCTTTCATCGTATAAAATGATAAGGAGTAAAGATAATGAAAAACAGAATAAATAAACTAAGAAATTTCTACATTCTTTGGAGCACGCAGAGCCTGTCACAGCTTGGAAGTGCAATAACCGGTTTTGCGCTGACGCTGTGGCTTTACGAAGAGACAGGTTCGGCGCTGAACACAGCTGCTCTCAGGATATGTACTTACGCGCCTTATGTGCTTATGAGCATATTTGCCGGTGCCATAACAGACCGTTTTGACAAAAAGAAAACCATACTTATCTGTGATGTCATGGCCGCACTTACGACAGTTCTTGTATTTGCGCTGTATAAAGCAGGCTCATTGTCTGTATGGCATCTGTACGTGATAAACGCTTTTTCCGGTCTTATGAATACCGTACAGCAGCCTGCTTCTGAAGTAGCGTATGCTCTGACTGTTCCGAAAGAATACTATCAGAAAACGAGCGGATTACAGTCGCTGTCGCGTTCTGTTATATCTATCGGAAATCCGCTGATAGCGTCAGCAATGTACGGACTTGCAGGTCTTGATGCGGTGATAGCGATCGATATGATAACCTTTGCTGTTGCATTTACAGCATTACTGTGCTTTATTAAGCTGCCGGCAGTCCTTGATGAAACGAAGAACGACACAAACGTTATACAGCTTGCAAAGGAAGGTCTTGTTTACCTGAAAAAGACGCCACTGATACTGTATGTGATACTGTTTATGTCCGGAGTGAATCTTATCGCTTCTGCTTTTGATGCTGTACTCCCTGCGCTGATAATCCCAAGACGCGGAAACAGTGTATTCGGCATAGTAACTGCTTGCTCGGGAATTGCTATGGTTATCGGAAGTATCATCGCTTCTGTAATGCCTATGCCTAAGGATAGAGTACGTGTCATATATCTGACAATGCTCTTTTCGCTTGGAACTGAAAATTTTCTTATAGCACTTACTGAAAGTCCTGCCATATGGTGTGCAGCACAGGTGATAGGCTGGATACTTGTTCCGGTGATGAGCACAAATCAGAATGTGATAATGCGTAATACTGTGCCTGTATCTTTACAGGGCAGGGTATATGCTTGCAGGAACACATTACAGTTCTTTACGATACCGATAGGTCTGGCATGGGGCGGATTTATGGTCGATAACGTCTGCGAACCGTTTATGGCTTCACACCAGTCCAATGAAGTTCTGGCTATGCTGTTCGGTACAGGAAAAGGTTCCGGAGCGGCGCTTATGATGTTCATTCTTGGCGCTGCAGGCACTACCCTTTGCTTAGTATCCGGCAGAAAACTGAAAAAGTATCATTATACCGACTGTACAGACTAAAATAAAACTTAAAAGGCACTATGCTCAGCATAGTGCCTTTAATTCTTATCAGTCGTGACGCTGCTCTGTTTTGCTGTACATTTCACAGAAGCGGCCTGCAAATGCCGGAGGTTCACCGTGATTATTGAGGTGGGATATATCACCGAAAGCTGTTACACGGAAGCAGGCTATGCCCTTGCGGCGCTCCTCGGTGCAAACTGTTGTTACCGAAGTAGGAGCTGCCATAAAGCCATGCCACAGTACCATTGGTGAAATACCGAGAAGATGACCGAGCATAACACATTCGACTCCGAAGTGGCAGAAAAGTGCGATAGTATCTTCATTAGGACAGATAGCACTGTAATAGTTCCCATTACGTTTATATCCGTGCTTCTCAAGCAGCGAGTCGAGTCCGTTCTGAACATATGCGAGACCGCTTTTCATATTGGCTTCAGCCATTACAGGAACATCTGCCCACTTGTCTTTGTCATAGTATTCGGGAACAGATGTCCAGTTCTGTGGAAGCATATCCCACGCTATACGTCGTTCACCGTCAGGTCCGATGATAAGGTTCCTGTCGAATTCGTGAAGCCAGTCAAGCGTTTCTGCTGAGCGCCCGCACTTCTTTAGTGTATATTCTGCTGTTGCTTGAGCCCGTCCAAGAGGAGAGACATAATAAGCCTTAATATTCATAGGAGCTATACGCTTGGAAAGAAGTTCGGCTTCTCTGTGCCCCTTTTCTGTCAGTGAGTCAATAGTATAGTCAGGATCACCGTGCCTGATTATCAGTAGTTTCATAATTATGTGCCTTTCTATTTGATGTGTATTTATCGTAAGTTCCAGATTCCGTATATAAATTATAACATTTCATAGCCGGATTGTAAATGATAAGTCTTCAAAATGTTGTTTTTTTACAGCTTACTCTTTGAGAAATGCAACTTACTGCCCTAAAAATGCAACTTACCGTTTTTGTGTTGACATTAACTTTGGCATAATATTATAATTAAGATTGAATAAATAAATGTATCGTTAAGTCGATAACGGTATAAGTTTAAGTATATCTATTGACTTTTGTTAGCGTGATATGTATAATATAGTCATAAATCCCTTTGAGAGGGGAGTAAATTATATAATGACAGAAACGGAGGAATCACTATGAAGAACAAACTGATCGCAATTCTGACTGCATCATTGATGCTTTCAACTGCGGCATCGCTGCCACCGGTTCAGGCAGCAGACAAGACTTTGACTGATCCAATCATTGGAACGATACCTGATTGGGTACCGCAGAGTTTTCCTGATGCAATGGCATTTTACAACAGTCACGGAAAAAGCTATGTTTCAGATAACGTCATCTGCCTTGTAAGACCTATTCTTAGGGACAAGAAAGACGATTATCTTATTTCCTTATCCGGCAGTATGACATATATCAATACGCCTGCCGGTATTGAGCCTGAGGTATATGAATTCAAGATACCTGCTAAACCAGATCCTGACGATTTAGAAGCAGTCGGTGAATACGAAGAGATCTGCTGGAAAGTAGGGGCTGATCCTGATAATTACAGTTTCTTTGAATCATATGCAGAGTGTAAAACACCATATGTGTTCGAGGTTCAGCTCTACCGCGTACTACAGGGATTCGACCTGACAGTAAATTGGTGTGAAAAGGAGGGTGACAGTTACAAGACAACAGAAACTTTCACCTTTGAAAATAAGTTTGGTCAAACTAATGAGACTGATATATACAGCTGGCTTCCCGATTGTGCAACAGAATTTCGTGCGTGTCAGCAGGAAGATGCAATGGCTCATGATAACTACCTGGCCTTCATGCTTCCGGAGGCTGCCGGCACTCCATATGCATGGACTGAGACCGTAACCGGCGACAAATGTCTTGAGCTTGAAGAAGTCCGCGATTGCAGCCAGTTTGAGCTCATTCCCCGTGACGGCGGCGTTGTAAATAAGCTACACTTATACAAGGCTGTTAATGATGGATATACAACAGTTTCATACGATCTTAAACCGCTATATTCTGACGGCGAGTCAGAAAAACACAAATCTGCTAAATGTGCTGTTTTCAATGATGCACAGGCAATCTTGCTGCCGGGACAGATGCGTGTGACACTTGAAGACTACGATACAGGCGAAATAATCTCTTATGGCGGTGATATAAGGCCGAGCATATCGACTAACATCACTTTCTATGAACCGGAAGGCCCGATGTCAACCGGACCTATCCTGCCTTTGGACCAAAACCCTTCGGTGCATGACAATATCGCCGGTTTCTTCGGTGCAGACAGTTTTTCGTTTGACCTGGATAAGTATGCTTTGCCTGCCGGCTATTCTTTCCCGGACAATGCCGATAGTATGGGATATTTTAATGGGACAATCCTTCCTGAGGATGGTCTGATAGTCCGTAGGTTTGATAACAGCTCTGCTGATGTTGTTTTCAAGCTGAAATACACACCGAGCGGCGATGCCAACGGTGACAGTGATTTCAATGTTGCGGATGTTGTAACTCTTCAGCAGTGGCTTAAGGGAGTAAAGAAGATAAAGCTTGCTGATCGTAACGCAGTTGATTTCTGTCATGACGGTAAGCTCAATGTATTCGACCTCATTAAGATGAAACGAGAACTTTTCAATAAGACAAAAGCTTATGTTGAGCCGCAAGTTTGGACAACAAATCCCTCAACATTGTTTGTTGTCAAGAGTGATCTTGAGATGTACTATGGCCCTGATACAAGCTCGGCTGTTGTTGCAAGGATACCGGAATGCAGGATCAAGGAGCTTGGCTATATGAAAGATATACCTGACTGGGTATTCACAGAGTTTGAGGGTACTTATGGCTGGATAAGGATACGTGATGATGATAATAATTATAATGTTTATTGGGGCGAACTCGCAGATAAGCCTGTAATCTATCTCTACCCTGAACAGGAGACAGATGTTCACGTTGAGCTTGATCTGAAGAAAGCTGATCTTTCCACAACATATCCTAAGTACAATAACGGCTGGGATGTGACTGCTTATCCGGATGGTACTCTTCTCAATAAGGCTGACGGAACTCATCATAAGTACCTCTTCTGGGATGCTGTGAACTGCCGTATGAAGTATGACTTTTCAAAGGGGTTCTGCGTTGCAGGCGCTGATACAGAGAGCTTCCTGAAAGAAAAACTCACATATATGGGACTCACCGAAGAAGAAATGAATGAATTTATCGTATACTGGCTGCCGAGAATGGAGCACAATGCATATAACCTCATTTCTTTCCAGGGCGATGCATATACCGAGTCTGCAAAGCTCGATATTACTCCTGCACCGGATAGTCTCCTTCGAGTGTTTATGACATATATCCCGCTTGAAAACGAAGTGGATATCGAACCTCAGCAGCTTGATACCTTTGAAAGAAAAGGCTTTACAGTTGTAGAATGGGGCGGCAGTGAACTGACTAAATAATGATTTTTAACAGGTCTTCGGATATGGACTGGACGGTCTATTCCGGAGACTTGTTTGTGTTTTCAACTATCTGGCTAAGTATTATCCCGGAAATTTGCGGTATTGTAAATGCTTTTAAGATGTGATATAATGAGTGTAATAAATTGAATGGAGCAAGATTATGACTGATTGTTTGATAGTAGCTGGCGGAGGTGCGATAGGTGCAGTTGGCAGGTTACTGATGGGAAAACTCGTGCCTGGCATTAACAGTGGATTTCCTCTGAAAACTTTTATTGTGAATATTCTTGGCTGCTTTATGATAGGACTTGTTGCTGCTTTGGCTTTGAAGCAGCTCTCTGATTCACCTAAACTCGTTCTGTTTTTGAAAGTAGGTATATGCGGCGGTTTTACAACATTTTCGTCATTTGCTCTCGAAACAGGCGGATTGCTTGAGAAAGGCTCATATGCTATTGCTGCTGCATATGTTGTGCTGAGCGTAACACTTGGAATTGCTGCGTTATTTGTAGCAGAATACCTGGTTGGAAAAGCTTTCTGACAGAGAATATACTGAATGATAGGAGATAACGAATGAAGATACTGAATTTGCATGGCTTTATGGGAGAAGCAGACAACAAGAATTACAAGGCGCTTTGCTCCATGATAGCGCCTGAGAATATAATTTCTCCTCAGCTGAAATATATGGACACTTCTCCCGAGGAACTTCTTAAACAGCTTACGGATATGGTTTGTTCTGATGATTTAATTTTTGTAGGACAGAGTCTTGGCGGCTGGTACGCGGATAAGCTCAGCAGAAAATTCAGACGTCCTTGTATACTGACAAATCCGTGTAATTATCCTCACAAACTCGAACTCATTACATCGTCAGGAATACCTGCTGATTTTGTTGAGCAGTACGAAAAAATGTCGTCAGCTGATATGAATTTGCTTGCATACGTAATTTGCAGCACCGAGGATACCATACTTCCTGATAATTATCATGACTGCACCGAGCTTTTTAGTCCAATCAAATTAGTTCACGGGAGCCACAGCACTATTGAAAATCTGCATGAGCACCTTGCAGAAATGCTTGAAAAAGTCACTCATATTGCACTTTGACAGTTTTGTGACACTTTGCTTACAGAAACGCGGAGATTTTCCTTTTAAGAAATGTTATTATGTATACAGACCACAACGGTCGCAATAATAATTCTTCAAAGGAGGGCTTTCTTATGAAACCTATTTTTATCAAATCAATGTTTATGGCAGCTCTTGCAGCAGTAGTACCTGTACATTCAGTAGCTTCGGCTGCTTCCTCAACAGATATTGAGGATGTTACTGCTGTGACAACAACTGACTACGTTGAGGACGATGCAGAGAATTCAATAACCTATGAATCCACCTGTGAGTTTTCAATAGACGATAACAATCTCTGCACGATAAATACTATCGACGAAGACGGCAATGAAAAAACTTATACATTCCAGCTTGACGAAAACGGCAATGGAGAGTTCAGGATCGATGATCAGGTTTTCATTGTAAGCGAATACTGCAACACAGATGATGAAAGTGAAGTATATGTCAGCTCGGAATATACTATCGATGACGGCGTTGATGATGGTATCACTGTTTCCGGCACCTGTGTCGTAGAAGAAGACGAAAACGGAGAGTTGTCTTACAGCTTTGAATGATATAAAACAATAATACGGACCGGACCTGTCTGCCTGATCGCAGACAGGTATTCGGTGTTTGGAGAAAACTATGAAAAAACTGATCTATGCAGCGGATGATGAAGAAGATATAATTGAAGTTATAAAGGGTTTCCTTGAAAATGCTGATTTTGATGTGCGTACATTCAGTACAGGTGATGCTTTGTATGAAGCTTTCCTTGAAAAGCCGTGTGATCTTGCTGTACTCGACATAATGATGCCGGGGAGAGACGGTCTTACTATTTGTAAGGAACTTCGCAAGATATCTGATGTTCCCATAGTCATACTTACAGCCAAGGAAAGCGAAACGGATCATATGCGCGGATTTATGCTTGGAGGCGACGATTATCTTATCAAGCCTTTTTCACCTTCACTGCTGGTAGTCAGGATACAGGCACTTCTGAGGAGAGTTGAAATGAGCAGTCCGGCACATACATCAATGAAATTCGGCGATATAGTTTATTCAGAAGCAGATCACGATGCACTTTGCAGCGGAAGGAGTATGGGACTAACAATGACGGAATTCTCGCTTCTTTGCTGCCTAATGAGAAACGCAGGTTCAGCTGTTTCACGTGACGATCTGCTTGATAATGTCTGGGGTATAAATAATAATGATATAGAGACGAGGGTGACTGACGAAACTGTTCGCCGTATAAGGAGAAAGATACGAGATGCCGGAAGCCGTGTGAAAATTACCGCTGTATGGGGATACGGTTATAAGCTGGAGGCTGGCGATGAATAAGATCAGATACCGTATAGCTCTGCTCGTTGGAAGCTCAGTAATAGTAACAATATTAACGGTTATGATAATATTCAATATTACCATAAACCGCAAGACCGAACGTGATGCACGGAGCGCTCTGAATCACATGAAAAAAAATTCCGAGATGACAGACTCTGATTCGATGTACACTCCGGAAACGATAATGATACCAAAAGAAAGCGATGATGGAAGCGGAAATTCACCTATACTCACGCTCAAAGAGAAGTCGATAATTGACTGGTATAATGACAACGAAATTGAAGATATAGCCAAAACCACAATTGACGGCAATACATATTATATCCTGTACATAGATAGCGGAGAAATCGCTCGGGATAATATATATGTTTATGGAACAGCTTTGACAGACGATACTAGTATCAGCAGTACAGATGAATACTCTGTTTTCAGTGTGACTTTTGATGATTCAGTTGAAAGTATGATTGCTTACGTAGATGTTACCGGTGAATTGAAGATGATAAAGCGCATGGATCTTTTCTTCATACTTACAGCTCTTCTGATAGGAACACTAAGTGCAGTCGCCGGATTTTTTGTAGGGCGGCGACTTGAACAGAATCAGCTTGCACAGAAGCAGTTCTTTGAAAACACTTCTCATGAGTTGAAAACACCTTTGACAGCTATACAGGGCTACGCAGAAGGGCTCGAAAAGGGTGTGATAACAGATCTGCCGCATACAGCTCGGGTTATAACAGCACAGACTTCTAAAATGAGCCGTATGATAGAGGAGATACTCTGTATTGCAAGGATAGAGAGCGGTGCAGTACGGCTTGAAACTGAGGATATCGCTCTTGATGAACTGATACAGAATTGTCTTATGCCGTTTGAAGGGACTGTACGCAGCAAAGGTCTTAATGTGCGGTTGGAACTTGCTCCGGTAAAGCTGACCGGAGATGTGGATAAGCTTGAACACGCTGTTTCAAATTTGCTTATAAACGCAGTGAAATACGCAAAAAACTACATTTCTGTTTCGTGCAGCAGTAATATGATCTGTATATCCAACGACTGTGAACCGCTCCCGGATGACTCTCTGAAACACATATTTGACAGGTTCTACACAGGCAGAGACGGCAATACCGGTATCGGTCTGTCGCTTGCGAAAGAGATAATAGAACTGCATGGCTGGCATATCTCGGCTGAAAGAACAGCTGACGGAGTTTCTTTCATTGTCAGAATGAATAAGTTGTGATATATTATATAGTAAAACCGCTCTGATAAGGGCGGTTTTGTTATATGTGGAAATGACTTTTGTACAGCTCATTTATTTTTAGTAAATGATATTGGTGCTATATCACCTTTTTTAAAACTAAAATATTGAGCAAATTACTGCCATTTGTACAAATCTATATACCATTAGTATTATTTAAGGGAAATAACAAGAAATGGATAGACAATGCCCTTGAATTATGCTATAATTGGTAAGTATGCAATAATAAAATAATTAATTAAGGAGGATAGTGTTCAATGAATATTAAAGACAAAATAAGAAATAAGAAGAATCTTTCTGTATTTCTTAGCGCAGTACTGGCAGTAAATACCTGCGCAATGATAAAGGTCAGCACTTATGGTTCAGGCTCGCCTGATTCTGAAGAGCTCCGCAACGACATTGTTGACAGAGCTTATGCATACCTTGATTCTAAGATCGCGTCTGACAAAAGCATCGGCGACAGCAGCACGATCAATGACACAGCCTATGCACTGAAAGCATACAGAAAAGCGGAAAAGGGGGGACATAACGACAGTCTGAAATGGCTTGCTGATAATGTGTCGTTCAGCAATACCGATATGACATCCAGACTTGCATCAGCTTCCGGAGATCAGGAATATCTCGGCAAGCTGGAAGTAAAGCAGAATCCTGACGGCGGCTTCGGACTTTATCCGGACTATGAGAGTGATGTGTTCGATACAGTTCTGGTGCTCGAAGCAATAAATGAAACTGGCTATAGCGGCACGGATGTTTCTGCAGAGGATGTTTGTTCATACCTTATGAGATCTGCAAATCCTGACGGTGGTTACTCATATGCTGACAGCAATGTCAGTGATCCTGAGCTTACAGGTATAGTTGTATACAATGTCGGAAAATATCTCAGCATGACTGACGGTGATATGTCACAGCTGGATGCTCCTTTGAGTTATCTTAGCGGAACTGTCAACGACAGCTATACTGATTCAGCAATTGATACGACTTTATACAAGTACCTTGCTTATCAGGCAACCGGAACTGAATTTGATCCCGGTTCGATAGTAAGCGAACTTGGTGATGCTGAAAAAACTGACGGTAGCTTTGCAGGACGAGTTCGTACAACATCACTTGCTATCGAGCTTATAAGCGACTTTGACCTGAAAAATTCTGTAAATGTATCATCATTCCGTACAAAGCTCAGTACTGATAGTACTAAAGCAGGAAATGCGGCCCCTATCAAGGCAACTACAACTATTGCATATAAGAGCAGTTATGATGCAGAATTTAACCTCAGATTTACAGTATACAGTGATGACAATCCTATTTATGAGAATGTGACAAAGGTTGCTCTCCCGACATCCGAGACAACAAAGGAGCTCGAAGCAGGAGAATTCAGAATAAATGAGCCAGGCAAGGAAGTTTACGCCGTTGCCGAGCTGCTCAAGGGTGACATTATCGTCAAGTCACAGCGCTTAAATCTCGAAGTTACCAAGGATGATGCGGTCTATTCAACAGAGCTCACCAAGCTCGGCGTTGATACTGACAAGTATGTTGCTTTTACAGGCACAAATGCAGAAGTTAGCGCAACTCCCGAGCTTTTATATACAACAAACATAAAGCGCGATGCAACAATTGTAACAAAGATCATTAAGGACGGCAAGGAAGAAGCTTCAAGAACTGATGCAGTAGTTCTTCTGCCTGAGAAGAATTCAGTATCACCTGAACCTCTCAAGTTCAAGGCAGATACTTCTAAGCCCAGCAAGTACACTATTAAATCAGTCTGTATCTACAACGGCAAGGAGATACTCCAGGGCGAGAGCGAGTTCAATGTAATAAAAGCTCCCGTTATTGAGGGAACTCCCGAGGACGGAGTAGCATCACAGTTTGAAGTAACATGGTTCGGACCTATACTCAGCAATTACTATGTGTATGCCGGAAATGAGAAGGAGATCTCTGCAGGTGCTGAGATTAACTACTATTCCAACGGTAAATTCAACGGTAAAGTTGAGCTTGGCGTATACAGCGGCGATGAACTCATCACAGAGACAAGCTTTGATGTTGAACTTGAAAAGGGTGTGCCTACATATTATGAAGGCAAGGCTGAATTCCCTGTGTATAAGAACGAAGATCAGCTGGCATTTACTGTCAAGAAAGCCGGAGAATATACAGTTACCGGCAAACTCTACGACAGTGCAGGCAATCTCCTGAAAGAGAACAAGCGCAAGGTAACAGTAGTTGATAAGCCTGTACAGAGCCTTGTAATGAACAGCTCTGTTGCAGCTGACCAGGACAATATGGTAAATATTTCATGGAACGACATCAGTAACGATGCCGAGAGCTACAGCTATCAGCTTAACAGAAGGACAAACGGTGGGAAATGGGAGCCTCGTTCTATATGGAATGAGGAAGAGCACATAAAAGTCCTCAATGTATATCCGAGAGATCCTTATCTCGTTGAGTGGATGAATACTACTATAAGCGATACCGAAACTCCTGCTGGTAAGGGAATTTTCAATATAGAACCTGTACATATCTCAACATTTAACAACGATCCTGAGAAGTACCTTTACAATGATGACGGAAGCTGGAAGTGTGATGTTATTTTCTTTGGTTCTGCTGACTGTAACGGAAATATTGACCTTAGTACAAAAGCTATGCCTGAGCTACAGAAGTTTATCGACAGCGGAAGAGGCGTTCTATTCGGACATGATACGATATGGCAGAGGAACTTCAACACATTCGCAGATCAGGCAGGTCTGTGGGTAGGTCCTAACAATGTTTACAGAACTACATCAGTATCCGTAGTTAAAGTCGGAACTCTTACTAACTACCCTTGGGTAATAAGAGGTGACCTTACTGTTCCTAACACACACACCTCCGGACAGTACATCAAGGACGCTATCGAGTGGATAACTCTTAACAATACCAAGCGTACTGATCCTGATACAGGTTACACCGATGGTTTCTACCTTGCAACAAAGAACAATCTCGGTATGATACAGACAGGTGACAGTACAGGTCAGGCAACTGATGATGAGAGAAAGGTACTTGCGAATACACTCTTCTACCTCTATCAGATATCACAGCAGACCACTGCAAAGGACGCTTCATTCTATGATGTTGATGCTCCGGACAAGCCGTCATTCATCTCATCTGAGTACAAAAACGGCAAGGCTAATGTTAAAGTTAAGTCAACCGACCACGCAACAACATATGACTATTACATTACAGCCACACCTGAGTCACCTGATTCTGACAGTGTACTTTCAAATGTTCGTTCACACACAGTATTAAGCGGACTTGCAGGATTTGTCATCAAAGTAAGCGGAAGCTCTGATCCGGATCCTGATCTTCTTGAATACAACGAAAAGCGAGATCAGATACTTGACATAGTTCCGGCTGACGGAACTGGAACAGCATCTCTTTCAGCTGAGCCGACTGATTTCATCCAACCTCAGTTTATCCACATATTTGCAATAGATAAGGCTGGAAATGTCAGTGAGGAGTATATCATGCCTTTTGCTGAGGATGATGTTAAGACAAAGATAATTACGGACAAAAAGGTATACTCTTACGGCGATAAGGTAACTATCGATGCTGATACGCTGGCTGAGCTATTCGGCAGAACTGCTGATGTGAAGATAGTTATCACAGATGAAGCAGGAATGACAGCAGCTGAGCTTGTAAGTGAAAAGGATAAGACACTTGCAGCAGGTGAAAAGGTCGAGAATGAGACTGAATGGATAATTCCCACGGAGACAGTTGGACGCTATAAGGCAGTTATCAGCTGGATGAATGGCGATGAAGTGATCGCAGAAGACGAAACAGTATTCAGGATAGCCAATGAAAAGAGCGTTGTCAATACTATTGTCAGCGATAAACAGACTTATCTTGAAGGTGAACCTGTGAACCTCGACAGCAGAGTTTTCAATGAAAGCGCAGCTATGACAGAGAACGAAGTTAGACTTCTTGTAACTGTATACAGAACTGATGATAATACTGAGGTTGCTTCATATGAGCACAATATCGGTATGGTAGAGCCTTCTGACGATATAAGCTATCACGATGCACTTGAACCTGAGAAGCTCACAAGCGGAAAGCATGTAGCTAAAGCAGTTGTTCTTCAGGACGAGACAGTTTTATCAGAGGATGAAGCAGAGTTTGAAGTTACAGCTAATGTAGCATCAATATCAGGAACACTTGATCTTAACGGAAGTGATGGAAAGGGAACTGTTGAAGCAACCGTCAAGAATTCAGGAAGTACAGACCTTGAAAATGTTGAGATCTCGATCATAGCATACAAGGAAGGTTCTGACAATGCTGTATACACCTTTAAGAAGACTGTTGATATCATGGCTGGCGAGACTATCAGTATAAGAGAAACTTTTGATCTCCCCGAGCCGTCAGACGGACGCTATTCCGGAGTTCTCAAGGCAGTATACAACGGTGAGACCTCTGATCTTGACTATGACGGATTTGAACTGGCACCTCCAGCAGTTGAAACTACGGAGACAATTACTGAAACCACAACAGCAGCTGTAGAAGACTCACCTAAAACAGGTGATAAACGGATACCTGCGTATATGTGGCTGATATCGATATTCAGTCTTGCAGGACTTGTTGTATTAAAAATGACAGGAGGCAGCAATAATGAAAACTAATAATATATTTAAAGCGGTAGCCTTCGTCACAGCCGCAGCCTTTACTGTGAACCTCACAGCAAGCTATGCAGGTGAATCAGGAATTAAGGCAGAGCCTGCGAAGGTAGCCGGATATGTATCACAGACCAATATTAAAGCTCCTGCGGAAGCGGTAATAGTTGAAGAACCCCTTTCAGCAGTTGAAAGACTAAGCAATGCCTGCGAGAATAATGATACTGACAAGATAGCACAGCTCTGCGACAGTATGATAGTTGAGCTTGATGCGTCAAAGGCTGAAATAGAAGCAGTCGCAGCGGATATAAGCTCATGGGCAGATGATGAGATAATAGCTCGTCAGCAGAGCTATAAGAGTCAGATGAATGTTAAGTATTCCGAGACAGTTAAAGCTCTGACAGAACTGAGAGCTGGTATAAACACAGAAGCTAATCTTGCTGTTATAAGTGCAGATATGGCAGAAGATGAAGAATACCACAGATCTGATGCAACTCCTAATATTGCAGTTCAGCCTGTTGAACAGACGGTTGCTGCAAGTGAATCTGCCAAAAATGCTGAGATAGTATCACCGGCAGCAACAGCTGATGATCTTGTATATGACAAAGGCGTATCTGATCCGATAGCTATTAAAGCACTTGCAGATACACTCGGAAGTGCAAAGGATATATACTTATTTGTAAAGAACGGTATAGCATACGAAGCATACGCCGGTTCAAAGAAAGATGCTTCGATAACTCTTGAACAGCTCGGTGGAAATGACATAGATCAGGCAGGACTGCTTGTGTCACTTCTCAGAGCAAAGGGAATACCTGCAAGATTTATGAGCGGTACTGTAAGGATAACACCTGAACAAGCTGTTGAGATAACTGGAGCAAAGGACGCTTCAAGTGCAGGACGTATTCTCTCTTCAAGATACAGAAATACAGCAAAGCTCACACATAATGGCGAACTCGTCGGTTATAGGATGTACCATACATGGGTAGAAGCATATGTTCCGTATACAGACTACCGCGGAGCAGGAAATGCCAGCGGTGAAAGCGTATGGGTACAGCTTGATCCTTCATTCAAGAAGGTCGAGATAAAGACAGAGTCTGTTGAAACATCATATAGTGAAAAAGATAAGGAACTTCTCAAGATCGTTGATGATGCAAAAAAGGATTATCCAAAGATGTTTGACGATATAGAGACCAACGCTGAAAAGGTTGATCTTTATTCCAGGATAATCGTTGAATCCAAGGATGAGTATATTCCGTCATCACTTCCGTATACAGTTCTTGAAGCAGATCAGAGATATTCATTCATCAAGGACGAAGACAAGGCTGCTGTAAGCATTACAGTAGCAGGCGAAAAGCTCTTCAGTGAGTATGTTTCAGACATTTACAAGAAACCGCTTGTGGTATCATATGAGCCAGCAGGCAGCTCTGACAAGGCAGTTATGGACCGCTATGAGAACCTTACTGATGTTCCTGCATATCTTGTTGATGTTGTTCCGGTAGTTACCTGTGGTGACAGCAAGTATGTCGGTAAGAAGTCAGTATCTCTCGGTTCTGCACAGAAAATGCTTACAAGCATAAAGGACGGCACCGGTACAACTATCCTTGATGACAGCGTTTATGCAGGTTCTATGTATGCTATCAATCTTGATCTGCAGAATATCGACAGCGTTGATGCTGAAAAGGCCGAAGAGAGAATAAAGAAGGTTCAGCAGGATGCAGCTTCACAAAACTCATATTCTCCTGAAATAATGGGTGCATTTCTTGATTATTCAGGAAAGTATTACTTCGGACTTTGTGACAGTCAGGAAGCTATCTACACATCAATAATGAACATCGAGAGATCAAGACAGCTTGGTCTGGCTATAACAAGCTATGAATTCGGCAGTCATTATTCACTTGGCATAGTTGATTCACTTGAATACGGTTCTTTCCATATAGACGTTGCATATAACAACATGAACGTCATTAGCCGTGACGGAAACAAGGATACCGAGAAGAAATTTAATATGACAGTCGGCAATGTTGAGTCATACTGCGAAGGCTCTGTGTGGGAGAAGCTCGTTGACAGTAATAAGAGTGGCATATCAACAGTAGCTGTATTAAATGCAGCTCATGCAAAGGGCATAGACTCACTCTATATGACAAGAAGCAACGTGGAAGAAGAACTTGCCAAGTGTAATATATCAGCTTCTGTAAAGCAGGAGATAAGAAACTTTATCAATAAGGGAATGTCGGTTGAAGCGCTTCCTGAGACTCTTACAATAGGAGACTGGACAGGTACTGCGTATATCGCTTATGATATGAAGACTGGTTCTGCATCTTATATGATCTCAGGTGGTACAGCAGGTGGTGCATCTCATACATTTGAACAACTACTTAATATTAATCTTATGCTTTCAGTTGTCAATGCTGGAATGGCATTGGTTGGAATGGCAGTAGGAACAGCCAGAGTTTATAAAGGTGAATTCACAAACGACAATGCCACTTTATCACTAGGTGTTGTAAATGTAATAAGCAGTGCTGAGGCTTTAGCTTCAGCTTATGAGATGTCGTTCGATTCATTAGATTATATCTTCAAATATGTTGAAGAAGGCGACGCAATGATGGAAGATTTCGAAGCCTTTACTTACCAAAATATAGCTGATACAGTTGCAGCTTTCGGTGCAATGTGTAGCACTGTTGGCGGTGCTGGAATGGGAATTGTCGGTGAAATGCTCGATATAGTTCTTGAAGCATATGATACAGCAACAACTCTATATGATGTATTTGATGATGCACCAAACTCTATTGAAGAACTCAGAGATAAAGTATTTGATCTCATTGGACTATTAAAATTTTAGAGTATAAATTTAGATATAATAGCATAGTTAGCAGCTGCCGCCTGTGAGTAATCATGGACGGCAACTTTTGTGCAATTATACAATTTTGAGTAAAATTCTTGAAAAGTTAAGATAACTATGGTATAATTAATAAAATATTGATTTTACTAAAGAGAGGAGGAGAGATCATGGAAAAGAACAGCTGCGATTACAGCTGGATACATAGCTTGCTTGGTAATGTGATAGCACTTTCATCAGAAAATGAGCGCTATGAGCTATTGGACAAATTCCGGAGCATGTATACCGGCGATGAGGAGAAACTCATAATCAATGATGTGGACATTCTCTCAGAAATGCTTTTGAGCTTGAAGAATTTCAATGGTATAGCTGACCATAAACTTGCCTCTCTTACTGAGAACGAGCGTGCGGAGCTAAAAGAGACTGATCGTATAATCGACGAAAACCTTTTTGATTACTACTTTCAGCCTATCGTGAATACATCTGACGGCGAGATATATTCATATGAAGCTCTGATGCGTCCTAAGAGTTCCATGAAGCTCTCACCTCTGCATATACTAAAATATGCTGCACTTGTGAACAGACTTCCCGATATAGAGCGCGGAACTTTTCTTAACGTACTGGAAATAATAGATTCGAGGAAAAGCGATTTTGCTGGCAAATTTGTATTTATAAACAGTATTCCCGAGGCTAAACTGAATGTTGAGGATTACAGGCGTGTTACAGGAATGCTTCTGAAGCACGCAGATACTGCAGTCGTTGAAATGACAGAACAGTCTGAGATAAACGATGAAGATCTTGAAGCTCTCAAAGAAAGATACAGAAATATGGGTATCAGAATGGCTATCGACGACTACGGCTCAGGCTATTCAAATGCGGGGAACCTGCTGCGCTATATGCCTAATTTCGTAAAGATAGACCGTTCCCTGCTGAGTAATATCCAGGAAAGTCCTAAGAAACGGCATTTTGTCCGTGAAATAATACAGTTCTGTCACGAAAATGACATTCTTGCACTTGCAGAAGGTGTCGAAACAGCAGAGGAACTTCATGCTGTCATACTTCTTGGAGCCGACCTTGTCCAAGGATATTTTACGGCTAAACCTGCCCCTGAGATTATCAGTTCGATTCCCGATGATATAAAAAACATGATAAAGAAATATCATCAGGAGCGTGAGAACGGTATCGGTCAGCAGGTATATATCGCAGACTGCTCTGAACGAATTCTTCTCGAACGGCTCACTAAGTCGGATATGAAATGTATTAAAATAGGGGAGAATGGCAGCGGGGACGTAACTCTTGAGGGCGATACAAATACTGATACACAAATACGTATAGAAACACGTAAAGGCTTTAAAGGAAAGCTAATTCTTGTAAATTCATGGCTCACAAGTATTAAAAGCAAGCCTTGCATAGACATTGGTGAGGATAATGAAGTAGAGCTTATCCTTATCGGCGATAACAGGCTGGACGCAGGTGGGATACGTGTTCCGGAATCCTCTAAGCTTACTGTATCGGGTGAAGGAAGACTTGAGATAAACCTTCATTCTCCCGAATACTACGGAATTGGCAACGGAATAGGTCTTCTGCACGGCGAACTTGTCTTTGAACAATCCGGCAGGATAACTATAAACGCAAACGGCGAGACCGGTGTTGCGATAGGTTCTGGAAGCGGCGGTCCTATACATATCAACTCAGGACAGTATCGTCTTAATTTGCAGGGAGATGTTTGCCTTGGCATAGGTTCTGTATATTCTGAAAGTGAGCTTGTTATCCATGATTGTGACATAGGTATGGAAATGACTTCCGCGAGAGGAACGGCTGTTGGTTCTGTTGGCAGACGAAGCAGTATCAAGATTTTCAAAACTTCGATGAAAATCTTTATGTCCGGTATTGAGCTTGTCGGTATAGGTACCCTTAACGGCGAGTATGCAGAAGTTGATATACAGGAAGCCAGCTGTATTATCTCTATGAAAGGTGAACGCTGTTCTGCTGTCGCTGCACTTGAAGGACATACAGATCTTTCGGTTGCCCGAGCTTCAATAAGGATAACTTCCTCAGGCAATCAGGCTCTTGGTGCAGGTGGATTTGCAGGAACTTCCTCAATACGTCAGGATACAGCTGATACACATATAATCCTCTATACTCCAATGAATGTCGATGATCATATCGATCGCGGCAACGTCGTTTCGACTAACGGACAGTTCATCCTCACACTCAACGGAGAGGATATTATATTTTGCAGCGATTTAACATAAAAACAACCCGGTCAGGTGTTCCAGTATAGGACAACACCGTGACCGGGTATTTCATTTATAGATTACAGTTGTATCCATTCGGGGGAATCTGTAAAGTTTTCATATTCTGAGCATACAGTTACAGAATATCCGTCTAAACGATAGTTTGAGAAATATAAGTCATCAATATGATGTTCGCTACAAACTGCCTTTATCGGCTGTTCGAGATCAACTTTGATTTTTTCTGGTACAAGGGACAAACCTGTGCCAAGGTATTTCATGATACTCTCTTTAACTGTCCATATAAGAGTGTATCCGTCATCAGGATCAGAAAAATGCGAAGTGACATATTGAATCTCATCCTGAGAGTATATCTGCTCGACTAAATGCTCTTCAAAATGCTGTTTTACTTCTACATCTGCTCCGACAGGCTGATCTGAAACAGCACAGACAGCTATCTGTCCGGAATGAGACAGATTGAAATGAAGTGATGAATTTCCGGCTAAAGCTGGCTTGTCATATTTGTTGTATACGATTTCAGGTTCGGATATGCCAATCTGTTCAAAGCACTTGTAAAGCAGTACACCTGCGCCGAGAGAAAGCTTCTTATCCTTCATAAAGCGGAAAGCATCTATTTTCTTTTTGCGGTATTCAGGCATTTTATCGTACCACAAGCTGAAAAGCCCATTGTTATCAAGCTGTGCAGTATTAAGGATATATAAGTGATTGCAGGAGTTTATCATTGTAATATATCAAGACGTTCGGAGATGATGTTGGTGACTTTCTTTTTGACATCATCGGTGCCCTGGAACAGGAAGAAATGTTTGCCGTCAACAAGAATATACTCAGCTTTTCTCTTGAGGTAGTTCTCCCAGTTTTCCTTGCAGTGTTCGAGCGACTCTTCCTGTTTGCCTCTTACTATTGTAACTCCGCATTCGACAGGCTGTTTATCCTCTGAACAAGGATCATAATCGCGAAGCGCCACAGAGTCTGCGATTATAGAAGGTGAGAGAAGGTCTATCAGTTCATCTTCGCTGAGTATTTCTTCGCTTGTTCCGTTTTTATCTCTCAGAACGCCTTTAACTTGCTCAAGGTTGTATTTTTCAAATTCAAATTGATCGTGTTCGTAATTAGGCTCACCGGAAGCAAGGATGAATATGTACTTAGGGAGCGGCTTACCGGCTTTTTTGAGGTGCTGATATATCTCAAAAACGACATTTCCTCCCATACTATAGCCGAGAAGACAGTAGGGCTTGCTGATATAGCTGCTTATTTGCTGTATAGCGTCGTCTGCTATAGTATCAATAGAGTTGAGCGGTGTTTCTTCGATGCGTGAACCGTGTCCGGGGTAATCAAAAGCGTAGAAGTCACATTTTTTGCCGAGACTGTTTTTAAGATCTGAGTATATATTTGCTGAACCAAATGCATAGGGGAATGCTAAAATTTCCATAAAGTCCTCCTGTTAAATATTAATACGCTGTATATTTTATCATTTTATTATGGATTTGTCAATACTTCAGTTGCGGTATCCACTTGCATATCCTTGACTTTTTTGCTTGGCTTGATTATAATTTACTATATTATAATAATGGAAATACGAAGTTCAACTATCGAATCAGAAAAAAACTTGGGCAATTCCTGTTACACTTTGATAGTTATTTGCAAGTATATGTTATGAAAGCACTTGAGCGCTACTGGCTTTAATATTAGAAACAAGGAGAGTGGTTATATGACTGATAATGAATACAGAAATATGTATGAAAAAGATCCTGCTTCTGCTCAGACGGCTCTGTTTGATGAATATCTCAATTATGTATACGCAATAGTCTACAATAAACTGAGGAGCAGCGGTACACGCGAGGACATAGAGGAATGCGTCGGAGATGTTTTCTCGGCAGTCTTCATAAGCTATGACCGTAACGGCAGATTTGACGGAGATCTGAAAGGCTATATAGGAGTTATTGCTAACCGTAAAGCTATACAGACTTACCGCAAGCTTATCCGTGGTAAAGAAACTGTTTCTATCGAAGATGAAGCCAATGAGATAGCCGATGCTGAGAGAGTAGAGGAGAAAACTGAACGCAATGCAATGCGGACTACTCTACTGCGGCTGATAAACAGCCTCGGAGAACCTGATTCAGACATCATACTTCAGAAATTCTATTACAATATGAACTCTAACGAAATAGCTGATAAACATTCAATGGCACCGGCTACGGTGAGAATGCGATGCAGCAGAGCTCTCAAAAAGCTGAAAGAACTGCTTTCTGCTGAGGGTTACGATATGAAGGAGGGGACATTATGAGTGAAAACAAAAACAAAGATATCGGTTTTGATGTACTCGAAAACTCCGATATGGATACCATTGAAAGAATAGGTACCGATAATATGGACATTGATAAGAACGCAAGAGCAAGAATGCTCAGATATACGATGAATAAGTACGAAAAGGAAAAAAGGGAGCTGATTGATATGAAAGAAAATACAAATAAAAAGGTTAATGCTATAGAGGAAAACGGAGAAACTGTATCTGGTGTTGAAAGATATGAGGGACGCAAGCTTTCACATATGATCTATATCGGAATGTGTTCAGCTGCAGCAGTTGCACTTGTTGCAGGAAGCGTGTTTATGATTAAGAATCATAGCTTCAAGTCGCCGGATAAGAATGACAAACTTGCTGAAGTTACAACTGCTGCAACCGAAGTAACAACTGTTCTTAATACAACTGCTGAGGTAGAGACTACTGTATTTGACAGCGTAGTTACAACAGCTGAGGCTGAAGCGACAAATTCACTTCAAACTACTGTTTCTGAGAGTGTTGCAACAGCAGCGACAAATGTTGCTCAGACTGAAACGGAGACAACTGTTACCGAGATCAATTATGAAGAAGCACGCGACAGAGCACTTGAAAGCTTTATGAACGAAGGTTCATATGTAGAATATAATGATGAAGAAGGAATTAAGGTCGAGAAGATCAATGGAGAATACTGGAATATTATGTATGCTTTTCAGGATGTGAATGGTGATGATGTTCCTGAGTTGTTTATAAAGTCAGATAATATTGCTACTACGAATACTTTAATGTATGTATTCGATGGCGAGAATTATGAGCAGGCTAAAGGTGAATACCATAGCTGGGATGGAACAACAAACGGCAGTTATATAAGCGCTGCTGTTATTAGATATTGTCCTGAGGAAAAGAAGATATATACCTTCTCCAAGGAAGGATATGAATTTACACAGATTTTTGAATTCGGTGATGATAATACATTTAAGGCTTTAAATGAATTCAGCTATGCCGGTTTATATCAGAATGGTGAACTGATTCAGGAACGCACATTAGATGCTTATGCTGACTATACTAAAATTGTAGACAGCTACAACTGGAAGGATCTTGAATTTACTCACTATGCAGATAAGAACAACGCAGCAGAAGCATGGGAAAAGGAGCAGGGAATTAAATCCGCTGAATAAGAATACCTAAAAATGGAAAAGCTCTCAGGTGATAAGCCTGAGAGCTTTTGCGTGTTATTCAGACAGTTTCTCCGCGTTCGATCCTTTCGGAGAGGTCGTTGAGGTATACCCAGCGGTCCATTTTCTCAGAAAGCTCCGTTTCGAGCTTATCTTTGAGGTCGGAGAGCTCCTGGAGCCTGACGTAATCGGAAGAATTAAGAGTTATCTCCTTTTCTGTATCAGCGATCTGCTGTTCAAGTGAAGCAATATCATCGTCGATGGTTTCAAACTCACGTTGTTCCTTAAATGAGAATTTCAGACGGGTTTTGCCAACAAAGCTGCGCTCTTTCTTCTCGGCTTTTTTCTTGGGCTTAGAGGCTTCATCAGAATACAACTCAGCAGCTTTTGCGGCGTAATCAGAGTAATTTCCGTTGAATCTCGTGCAAATGCCGTTTCTGAACTCAAATATCTCGTTTGCCATTTTATCAAGGAAGTAGCGGTCGTGTGATACAGCTATTACAGCGCCTGAGAAGTTTTCGAGGTAGTCCTCAAGAATTGTCAGAGTCGTAATGTCGAGATCATTTGTCGGCTCGTCAAGGAGCAGTATATTAGGAGCTGTCATCAGTATTTTCAGAAGGAACAGCCTCTTTCGTTCACCGCCGGAGAGTTTTTCTATGCGGTTCCATTGGAGCTCGGAATTGAACAGGAAGCGCTCAAGCATCTGAGCAGCTGTAACAGTGCCTTCGGGAGTGCGGACAATATCAGCAGTCTCGCGGATGTACTCAATGACTCTCATTGTAGGATCCATAGATTCGCATTCCTGTGAGAAATAGCCGATATTCACAGTATCACCGAGAGTTATGCTTCCAGAGTCAGGAGCAGTCTGACCAATGAGCATTCTGAGAAAAGTGCTTTTGCCCTCGCCGTTCCTGCCGACTATACCTATTCGTGCGTCACGGGAAATGATATAGGAAAAATCCGTGATAAGCGGTTTGCCATCGATTGTTTTGGAGATATTCTCAATTTCGATAGTTTTTCTGCCAAGACGTGATGAGACTGACTGGAGCTGCACTTTTTCGGCAGCAACCGGTATTTCGCGGTTCTTGAGCTCCTCAAAACGCTCTATCCTCTCCTTGGACTTGGTGCCTCTTGCTCTTGCACCGCGGCTTATCCATTCAAGCTCACGGCGATAGAGAGTACGGTTCTTGCGTTCGGCAGCTTCGGCATCGGCTTCACGCTGAGCTTTCTGCATCAGATAATCGCTGTATTTTCCGTCGCAGACGTAGAGCTTTCCCTTATCTATCTCGACTATCTTGCTGCAAACCTTGTTGAGAAAGTATCTGTCGTGAGTTACCATAACGATAGCACCGCGGTACTTCATAAGCAGATCTTCGAGAAGCTGTGCTGTTTCATTGTCAATGTGGTTTGTCGGCTCGTCAAGGAGCAGAACATCACTTGGCTGTATAAGGGCGGCAGCAATACCTGCACGGCGCTTTTCTCCGCCCGAGAGCGAACTTATATCGCGTTCTTTGTCAGTAATACCGAGTTTGTCGAGTATGGAGCGTGCTTCGTATTCCTTGGCTTCGCGGAGATCTTTTGGCAGGTGAAGCAGTACTTGTTCAAGTACACTGCCGCTGTCGCCAAATTCCGGTATCTGTGGAAGGTAGGAGATACGTGTGCCTTTTGTGCGGATTATTTCACCTCTGTCGGACTCTTCCGCGCCGGCGAGTATTTTCAGCAGAGTGGATTTACCGGTGCCGTTAATGCCGATGATTCCGACCTTGTCTCCCTCATTGAGGAAGAAAGAAACATCGTCGAGCACCTTGCGTTCCATATATGTTTTAGAAATGTTCTGAGCGGTAAGTAATATCACAGAGCTCTCTCCTTGTAATTACATTATAACAGTATAATATTAGCATATTCTGAGTGATGTGTCAACAGAAAAAGCTGCCCACGAGGACAGCTTCAGACAGTTATGTATATTTCAGGATAAATACTGAAAAAAGAAATCGAGCGTGACCTCTATGACAGATCACGCTCATGGTAAGGAAATAGAGAGATACCACTATGGGTGTGTGGGGATAGCGATAGTTAATGTGCGTATGCGTGGTTGCACATACAGTTTTCAGCAGTTTTTTTAGCAGCTGAACGACGCATAAACATAAAGTATGCAGTCATGTTTACTATAAGAGCTCCGGTCCACGCGCTTGCTTCGGCAAAAGCTGTTGCTTTGAAGCCAAGTCCGTCGATGAACAGGAAGATAACAGCGATCCTGAGGACCATTTCGAGTATTCCGGAGATCATGGGCATCATAGGTGCGCCCATTCCCTGAACACAGCTCCTGAATACGAACAGGAGATCAACTGCGAACAGCATAGCTCCGCATATGGGGAGAAATTCTGCTGCGAGTGAAATTGTTTCTTCACCGTTGAGCATGATAGATGCCAGAAAACGCGGGAAGAATATCATAAGGGAGCCAAGTACCGCATAAGCTATGAGAGCTATTTTTACACAGACACTCATGCCTTCTTTAATGCGGTCTATCTTACCGGCACCGTAATTCTGTCCGGCAAAGGCAGACATCGTATATCCGGCTGTTACACCCGGAAGCATAAACATATTGAGATACTTGCTGCAGGCTGAATACGCTGAAGTATAAGCAACTCCGAAACCGTTTACGAAGTACTGTACAACTACGCAACCTACTGCTGTAATGGAGTTCATAAGAGCCATTGGCAGACCGTTTTTAAGGAGCTTTGCGTAGAGTGCTCCGTCTGTTGAAAGGTCGCTGCGGCTGAGTGAGAGTTCTTCTATTCTGGAGATGCGTCTGATACAAACGCCTGCAGAAAGGAATGTTGCTGCAATCGTAGCTGCTGCTGCACCTTCGACTCCGGTATGAAGACCGAAAATACATACACAGTCAAGGATTATATTGACTATGGATGAAATAATGATAGCAACGAAAGGAGTCTTGCTGTCGCCGAGAGCACGGAGAATTCCTGCACTCATATTATAAGCGATAGTGGCGGCAAGTCCGCCAAATATTATATAGCCGTATCTGAGACTGTCCTCGAGTATCTCGTCGGAAGTTTGCATAATGATCATTATCTTACGCAGAAACAGCAGACTGACCACTGTCAGGACTACCGTTATCATTGCAGCAAGCTTGATCGAAGCAGCAAAAGAACGTTTAAGGGCTTTTATGTTTCTTGCACCGTAATTCTGTGCAATTATGACTGCGAAACCGTTAGCCATACCCATTGAGAATCCGATTATCAGGAATGTAAGCGAGGACATATTGCCGACTGCTGCAAGTGCTGAGTCGCCGAGTCCTTTTCCGACTATTGCTGTATCTGAGAAGTTATATATCTGCTGGAGGAGGTTGGTCATTAACATGGGCAGGAAAAAGCTGAAGATCACATTTGAAACTTTACCGTTTGTCATATCATTTGTTCTTGCCATTTTATCACCTCTTCTGATGTGATTATACTATAATTGCGTTCTCAATTATATCAAAAACATTGTTTTTTTATGAAAAATGTGGTATAATCAAAGTGTAATCAAAAAATATCGTCTTTTATCGCACATATGTGGGGAGAGATACTTATGGATACCGGAAAAGAACTGAATTACAGGCTCTATGTTCAGAAGATGAACGGATTTACACGTATGCCATTCAGCAGTGAGATGTCGCGTTATATCGACATACAGCAGGGCAACGTCGAATCAGTCAGAGACAGATTTGCAAAGGTCAGAGAGAATTTCAGCGAGGGCAAGGGACAGCTTTCAGATGATCCGGTCAGGAACATAAGGTATCATCTTATAGTGTCGGTAGCAGTAATATCGCGTGTATGCGTTGAAGGCGGAATGAGTCACGATGAGGCTTATACTCTGAGCGATATATATATAAGGAAAGCAGATGCCTGCAACGATTGCGAGGAATTGCTTGACATATTTGCACAGATGAGAGTCGACTACGCACAGCGTATGCACGATATGCGCAAGAATAACGTTATTTCGCTCCATATCCGCAAGAGCATAGATTACATCTATGAGAATCTCCACGAAGATCTTTCAATTAAGAAGCTCGCGGCGGTTGTCGGTCTCGAAAGCTCTTATCTCTCGAAGCTGTTTGCTAAGGAGACCGGAACTACTATGAAGCATTTTATAACTAAAGCACGCATCAATACCGCAGAGAATCTGTTGAAATATTCGGACCACCCCTGTTCTGAAATAGCGTTTGCGCTGGGCTTTTCTTCACAGAGCGCCTTTATCAGCGTTTTTAAAAAGGAGATAGGAACTACTCCTAAGCAGTACCGCGATCAGTATTACTCAGCGACAGGACTTACATAAATTCTGATGGTGGAAGGGGGGAGTTCCCTTGAAGCATATCATGTGCTAACAGCATAAACCTACACATTTTCATATGTAAAATCAGCCCCGGATCAGATGATGTTTCTGATTCGGGGCGTTTTAAATTATATTGAAGTTTTTATTGGCTTTTCATCAAAAGTTCAATCTCGTTAGGGGACAATTCACAGTATTCTCCGGGTTTCAGCGAATTATCGAGAGCAAGACTTCCGATCATATCACGTCTGAGGTAGAAGATACGGCAGAAAACTGCTTCGAGCATGAGTTTGACCTGATGCTTTTTGCCTTCGTATATTGTAAGAGAAGCCGAAAAGGCCGGACCGTTTGGATTCTTCATATAGCGTTCGCGTCGGTCTGCGGGCATAAACTTTTCAAGTTCTCCTATACGATAATGCTGAACATCTGAGAGTATAGCTTTTCCGGCGGTGAAGCCTGCCATAGCTATACCGTTCTCGAGCATAAGCTTTTTCTGCTCATTCATTTCGCCGAGCGCATAGAAAAAGTAAGTTTTGCTTATATGCTTGTCCGGCTGCATTATCTTCATATCAAGGTCGCCGTTATCTGTCAGTATGAGCAGTCCCTCTGTATCCTTGTCAAGCCTGCCGACAGGATGAAGCTTTGCGGCGAGTTCTTTCGGAAAATAGTCCATTACTGTTCTGTGTATCGCATCAGAACGTGCCGTAACACAGTCGCGCGGCTTATTGAACATATAGCAGGGCATCAGATTATCTTGGTGGACCATTCTTCGATGTTCCATATGTTGTCAGCAATATCCATGTAGAATTCAGGTTCATGGCTTACTATGAGGACGGTGCCTTTGTAGTCCTTGATTGCTTTTTTCAGAGACTCCTTAGCATCAACATCGAGATGGTTTGTAGGCTCGTCAAGGACAAGAAGATTTATTTCTCTCAGCATTATCCTGCAAATTCTTACCTTGGCATTCTCACCGCCGGAGAGAACTCTCATCTGTGAAGTGATGTGGTCTGTGGTGAGTCCGCACTGTGCAAGAGCTGCACGAACTTCCGCGTTTGTCATAGAGGGATATTCTTCCCATATAACGTCAAGAGCAGTTTTTGAAGTGCTTTCTTCTTCCTGTTCAAAGTAGCCGTATTCAACGAACTGATCGTGTTCAACATATCCGGAAATGGGAGGAATGATTTTGAGGAGAGTTTTCAGCAAGGTGGACTTCCCTATACCGTTAACTCCGCGGATAGCAATTCTTTGCCCGTTTTCGACTTTGACAGAAATAGGCTTGGTGAGCGGTTCGTCATATCCGAGAACAACATTCTTGCAGTCGATAACAACTCGACCGGGAGTTCGCGCCTTCCTGAAAGAAAAAGTCGGCTTAGGCTTCTCACGCATAAGAGTTATCTTGTCCATTTTGTCGAGCTTCTTCTGACGTGACTTAGCCATATTGGTAGTTGCAACTCTTGCCTTGTTGCGGGCAATGAAGTCCTCGAGGTCAGCGATCTCTTTCTGTTGTTTTTCATATGCCTGTTCTATCTGACGCTTTTTGAGTTCATACATACGTTCAAAGTTATCATAGTCGCCTGTATAGCGTGTCATAACGGCGTTTTCAACATGGTAAACAACATTGATAACGCTGTTCATAAACGGTACATCATGTGAAACGAGTATGAAAGCATTTTCGTAGTTCTGCAGAAAATTGGTCAGCCATCTGATGTGGTTTTCGTCAAGGAAGTTTGTAGGCTCGTCAAGAATGAGTATCATCGGGTTTTCAAGCAGTACCTTTGCAAGGAGAACCTTAGCTCGCTGACCGCCGGAAAGCTCTGCTACGTCTCTTTCAAGACCTATCTCGTTGAGTCCGAGACCGTTAGCATATTCAGAGATCTTTGCGTCAATAGTGTAATAACCGCTGTAATCGAGAATGCTCTGTATCTCGCCGACTTCTTCCATAAGATCGTTCATTTCATCTTCTGAGCAGTCGGACATCTTTTCGTAAAGCTGGAGCATTTCTGCTTCAAGGTCAGAGAGGTGATTGAAAGCTTCACGCAGTACATCACGGATAGACTTGCCCTTTTCAAGAGTGCTGTACTGATCGAGATAGCCTGTGGTTATATGACGGCACCATTCGACTTTGCCTTCGTCAGGCTGGAGTTTGCCCATTATTATGTTCAGAAATGTGGATTTGCCTTCGCCATTTGCACCGACGAGTCCGACGTGTTCACCTTTCAGAAGCCTGAATGAAGCGTCGTTCAGTATCTGCCTTGCACCGAATCCGTGCGTTACGTGTTCAACGTTAAGTATACTCATATTTATCCTCCGTATTTATATCATTCTTCCCAGTTCAGTATTGAACCTCGGTCGAGTTTGTTTTCAATCAGATAGCAGTCCGCTATTCTGAGTAGTTTTTCGTTGCCTTTGTCATCGCGGACACGGACACTGCACATAGGTTCTTCGCCGTCCGGGATTTCCTCTCAGCCGTAGTCTTCTTCATATATTTCAAGTATCGTGTATCTCATAAATAATTCTCCTTGAGATAGGAAAGCAATGCAGTGCAGCCTTCCTCTATATCGCTGTATGCCTTTCCGAAATCGCGGCTGTACCATGGATCGGAAACATCATCTCCGCGCCCGGCAAACGTAAGGAGTTTGTAGACCTTTTCATCTTTGTCACTTCCAAAGATGCGTGACATATTACGTATGTTGGCTGTGTCCATTCCAATGAATAAGTCGTACTTGTCATAGTCTGACTTTCTTAGCTGAACAGCTGTTTTTCCGGAACAGCCAAGTCCGTGTTTTGAAAGTTCTGAGCGTGCCGGCGGATAAACGGAATTTCCAAGCTCCTCGGTGCTCGTTGCGCTTGAAGCTATGTATATTTCGTTACTGAGTCCGGCATCAGCAATAAGTTTTTTCATAATGAATTCTGCCATAGGTGAACGGCAGATATTGCCGTGGCAAACAAACATCACACGAATCATGCTATTTTTTCCTCCTGAAATGCCGTATTTTGCCGTGCTATGCGGACTTTTGCAAGGTTGGTTTGTTTTACACCCATTTTGACAGAATGGGGCGAAATCGGCAAATTGCGGCATAAATTTGCATATTATGGCAGTCGTTAGTAGTAAAATAGTAGTAAAATCGGGGCTTTTTACTACTAAGGAAACTGGCTGTATGCTGAATGTTCTTTAGTAGTAAGTTACACTTTTATTTTCGGTCGTTTATTCTTGATATAACAAGTACTGTTTTCATCGATTCTATGGGGATTCTTTGAGTGTGAATTACGGTGTTGAATCCTTGATTTTTCTTCCTGTCGTATTTCTTTAGTAGTAAAGTGGTTACTACCAAGCAATTATTAATCGTTTATGTGTCCGAGCGTAGATACTCTAATATTATACCATATTGTTGCCGTTTCTTCAAGATGAAAAAAGCGAAAAGTGGCTCACCGAAGTGAACCACTCTATATTATGATTGTCCATTTGCAATTTGGAATCCACAAAACGTTTCTTGAATAAAGCCTGCTTGCTCTAATTCGTTTATAGCAGATTTTATTGCATCTTCTGAAAAACGTTTTGCCTTATCTTCAGACCACTGTTTGAATCCAGCGATTACTTCTTCCGTTGTAGCACAGTGAGCCTGCTGAATGATGAATAGAGCAGTACCAGCACCTTCGATAGAGGCACTATCCGAAAAATGATTTGTAAACTCAGCCGCTTTATTTATAAAAGGAGCATAGAATTCCAGTTGTTGAAGAGTTTTTTCACTGATCAATTTTTGCAGTAGTATTTCATATGCTTCATTGGTAGTTGCCTTATGAAATTTCTGAAACTCACCAATCTTCTTGGCTATCACATCAATATCATGATCAAACGGACCATATTTACCTTTTTTAAATCGAAAATAATCTGTATGAGATAATACATTCATAAAATAAGCAGTCTTCTGTAATCCAATAGCCCCAAAATGCACATCATCATATAAAAGATGGAATTTTAGTTGCATTAGAATTAGTGCAGATAAAGACAGTTTTGGTTCAACCGCTGGCAGTGCTTGGTAATTTCTGGAAGGTTCATAAATATATATGTCAACAGTGTCATCAAGGCAACCAAGTTTTTGAATAATGATCTGCTTTACTTCACTCCAGATGAGTCCGCCGTTACCACTCCCAAGTGGCGGAATAGCAATTGACGGAATCTGTTTCTCTTTGATTAATTTAACCAGTTCATCTAATCCAGAAGTAATGTATTCCATTTTGGATTTTTCTCGCCATTTGTCTTTAGTCGGGAAATTCACGATTAACTTTGAACCTTCTGCATAGGTGTGAAGTTTTCCCGGTCTTAGTTTATGCGACATACACTGTTTTACATATTCAGCGTTCATTTCTGGAAAGCGCATTTTAAACTGGTATGCGATGCCCTTCCCCATGTATCCTTCGCAGTTGACAGTATTAACAAGTGCGAAAGCATTAGATTCCAATAGATTACCAACTACAAAGTTAATCATGATTTTCCTCCTTTCTTTAAGATTAAACAAACCAGTTCATAATATTCACATGAGGTCTGTCTACGATATTATGTGTATCTAATAATTCGATAACAGTTCTCTTTACTTGTTCGTTTGGAACATTGATGGATAGAAAGCACTCAACAGGAATAGGAAATGGTGATAAGCACTCAGCCATTCGAACCTGCTGATGATACCTTAAATCCTCATCTCGTTCTTCCACTTCACTTTTCGTTAGTTCCATTGTATCCCAATCAATAGCGGCAAAGCCTTCTTCATAATCAAACAATTGGGGCTGTTCATTAGAAGCTGGATGAATGGGCAGAATTTTAAATCCTCTTCTTTTGGCATAATCACGATGTAAACATATGTATACAAATATTTTATCATGATTTGTATTTTTTACTGCGGTATCATAAGCTGTATGAATATGAAAATGAAATGGTATATATTGAGATAATCCGAGCCTTTCTCTTTTCTGTAATATCTCTTGATCTGCAGTATCAATAAAACTAAGACCATTTTCGGCTAAGTCATCCCTTGACATAAGCCCGTGCTCAATTATTGATTCCAATGAATCAAGTGGAACTAAGTGGTAAATCAACTTTCCATCTCTAATGTTCATATTGTCACCTCACAAAGCAATAATCCGCTTTTTATATTATACCATACTTCCATCCTGTTTTCAATACCTTTTTACGTTTTTCAGTAGTATCGGTATACTAATACTTTCATAAAAGCATCACAGCGATTATTGTTTGCTTTGCTCAAAAAACAATGTCGATTTTTGTCACTATCCATAGTAGGTGTTAAGATGCCAAAACTAAAGTGAACATTATTTTTCACAGTGCAGGTTTAATGCGCCGAATGAAAAACAAGCATATGCCGCAATATGCCGTAATTTGCGCCGTTAAAAAGAGCCGCTTTTTATTGGCAAAAATAATAATGTGATTCGTTAGTAGTAAAACAGTAGTAATGTATTCTTTACAAAGCAACGATTTGCCGCAATATGCCGCTAAAATCATAGGATCGGAAAAATATTCGCCAGAGTGCCGTGGCAGACAAACATAACTCTTATCATGGGCTTAAACCTCCGTGATTTGCCGTGTTTTGCCGCGATTTGCCTTTGTATACTTTGACGAACGGGTGTATTGATTCTGTCAAAAATCACGGTGAACTCGGCAAATTGCGGCAAATCTTAGCATTCTAAGGACATCGTTAGTAGTAGAAATGGTAGTAAAATCGGGGAAAATTACTACTAAGGAAATTACGACATACGCTGAATGTTCTTTAGTAGTAAGTTACACTTTTGTTTTTGAGCATTAATGCGTTTACTTGCAGACGATCTTTTTCTCGATTCTATGAGGTTTTTAAAGTATGACCTACAATGTGAAATCCTTGATTTTGCTTCCAGATATTTTTCTGTAGTAGTAAAGAGGTTACTACTAATACTACTTTTAGGGGATTTTGCTATTCTATTATACCATATTATCCTTTTTTCTTCAAGATGGAAATACCTATGATATCATAAGATGGTTACGTTTCATATAAAATACTCAAAGCAGCAATTCCCTATTGACTTTTTGAGAATTATTGAGTATAATAATCTTAAGATGGGGTAGTAATAGAGTATGAAGGCGTATTATACGAAAGGAGTGAGTGTGATGTATAAAGTTTATGATATTGCTTCTTATATCTGCAACAGATATATGGCTGAGAATAATAAGCGTATAGATGAAATGAAGTTACACAAATTATTATACTTCGCACAACGTGAATCAATCATTCAAACCGGGAATCCATTATTTGCTGAAGAGTTTGAGGCGTGGAAGTATGGACCTGTTTTACGTGAAATAAGAGTCCACTATAAAAATGATGATTTTAACAAAAATTATCGAAATGACAGCTTAGCGTCCATAATGGATAAGGTTTTTGCTGAATATTCACACATTTTATCTTGGAGTTTAAGTATGATTTCTCATGGAGAAGAATCATGGAAACGTGCTCGTGCTGGTATTCCAGAAGGTGTAAATGGTGACAATCGAATTTCAACTAAGGATATCTATTTAGATGCTGAAAGAGTAAAAGCAGCAAGAGGTAATTAAGTTGCTGAGTTTAGAAGAGTATGTAAATGGTTTGCATTGTACACGAGTTATCCCTGGCGATAATAGTATTCTAAGCTTATTAGAAAAATTTAATTGTGGAGACCCGGACAATCGTTATTATAGTGTATCATCAGATATGCTTGATAGGCTTAAAGAATACTTACAATCAGATACAAAGACTCCCAAACCACATGATTTGTTTTATGTTGTGCATGATGATTCTGATGTCTTTTTGTTCTTTTCATTGCAAGCAAGTCTTGTTGTTTCATTACAGAAAGCTTCTCCAGAAGACCTTAGTCAGCTAAAATGTGCGTATCATTATGCAAAAGAATCGGATGTAACCGGTTATAAAGATCGTCCGGATATCGATATTTTTAAAGCTGAAATGCAGATGTTTCCTGGATTAGAAAAATACGACAGCTTAAGCGACGAGGAAACTATGTCATTAATTGACATGATAGCCAAAATAATATCATGTAAACAACTAGATATGCAAAACAATATATACGTAGATCGTATTATTCCGAGCATAGAACTTGTGAATTTCTGTAAGAACCACAATGCTGAAAAAAAGTGGTGTGAAATAGGTTTTAAGCCTGCATTAGGTGCAACTCTTTTTTGGTATAAAATAATGCCAATAATCAAAAGTGTTAGTGAATTAATCGGGTGCGTATATGTTGCAATATTTGCTGCGGATGTATCAGAAGAAAAAACCGATGAAAAAAGAAATCTTATACAATACTATAAGCATGCTCTGTATTTTGAAAGGGATCCTGATCTATGTGCAGTAAAGCCATATTATGATTGGCGATGTGTCTTTTTATGCCAAGAAATAAAAACTTTGGTTCAGAAGGCAGAACAGTTTAAACAACTATATCTAAGCGAACCAACAGAAGACGATGTATAATTGCAATTTCCCCCTTGACAGCGGATGACACCGTGAAGTTAAGGGGGATTTTTTTGTTTTCAAAACAGAATATATTGTATATTTCGCTTGAAAAATGGTGCTGATTTTTGTCACTATCCATAGCGGTATGTTAAGATGCCAAAACTAAAGTGAACATAATTCTGCACATACTATGCTGTATGTGCAGAATGAAATGCCGACATTTGCTGCAATATGCCACGATTTGCGGTGCTGTTAGGGGCTCGATTGGAGTAGATTTTACGAATACTGTAAATCGTTAGTAGTAAAATGGTAGTAAACGACTACATACATTGCAACGATTTTCCTTGTTTTACTGCGTTTTGCTTATGATATGAAATATGTTAATCTAGCGTGCCGTGGCAGACAAACATAACCTTTATCATAGGTATAAACCTCCGTATTTTGCCGTGTTTTGCCGCGATTTGCCTTTGTATACTTTGACGAACAGGTGTATTGATTCTGTCAAAATTCGAGGCTAACTCGGCAAATTGCGGCAAATCTTAGCATTCTAAGGACATCGTTAGTAGTAAAAATGGTAGTAAACACGGGGTGTTTTACTACTAAGGAATTTGGGCTTTGAAATTAATAAAAGGTGTCATGACCTTGTATTCTTTTCAATTCTTCAAAAAAGCATTTTAGTGATGATAGTATTTCAGGAATAAATGTCTGATCAATTTCAATCTCAAAAGAAATACCGCTTTTATATTGATGATCTCCATTCAGAAATAAGCCTTTCATCAGACAATGTCCTATTTTATCAAAACTCATTAAAATATAGGTTCTGTCTAATGAACCATAATTTCGCAATGCTGCATTACAGTCTTTGCAAAGCTGTGTATTGTAGGCGTTCTTCAGCGATTCATAAAACTCATACACATTGCCTACAGTAACATCAAGTTCAAAATGGCTATCAATTCCACAGCATCTGTATTCAATCGCAAATGATCCTGTTACTCCACCGTGTTGTATTGAATAATCGGTCTGTTTTTCATCGAAGCATTTGAATGCAAAAACAAACTGTTCGTCACCTTGTTGAAAGTCGATCAATTTGTATGGCAGCACAAGTGAACTTTCGATTTTTACTTCTGTATACATAACTCAACTCTCTCCATGCTGAAAATAATGAAACTATCATATCACTTCTATCTGATTTCCTACCACTCCATTATACCATAATCCTTCCAATTCATCAAGTCAAAAAAGGCAAAAAATAACGGCTCACCGAAGTGAGCCGCAGCCGGAAGCAGATCATACTGCTTCATCCTTTGTTCTGTTCATCTCCTGACGGGCGTTCTGGACTTCCTCCATGCGGTGAAGCTCCGCAGCAGCATCCTCCAGTCCCAGATGCGTATAAACGTCAAGCGTGACGCCGATTTCGCTGTGTCCCATCAGGTATTGCAGCGTTTTCGGGTTCATACCTGCCTTCGCCTGATTGCTGCAATAGGTATGGCGGCAGATGTGAGGCGTGATGTTCGGCATCTGCACCCGGTAAATCTCATTATACTTGCTGACCATGCGGTTGAAGCGGTGTTCCCAGTGCAGCGCGACCAGCGGCATACCGTTCTCGTCGAAGTACAGGAAGCCGCAGTATCCGTCCACGAACGGTTCCCGTCGCGGCTTCTCTCTGTCCTCGATGATCGCCTGAAAGCACCGGGCAACCTCCTCGGTAATCGGAATCTGCCGCTTACCGGCATTCGTCTTGGTGGTCTGAATCACATACTCCATGTCGGAAGTGCGCTGAAGCTGATGGTCGATATTGACGATACGGTTCTGCAGGTCAATGTCTTTCAGCGTCAGACCGCAAAATTCTGAAATGCGCATCCCGGTATGGAACAGAATGAATACCGCTTCGTAGTATCTGCAGTAGGTGTTATCGTCATGTACGAATTTCAGGAACTTGCGCATCTGCTCTTTCGTAATAGCCTCTCTGGTCTTGCTGTCGTTGACGACCACACCGGCAAGCTGGAAGCCGAAGGGGTTCTTGACGAGAATGTCATCATCGACTGCCATCTGAAATGCCGGACGCAGAACGCCGCGCACGGTCTTGACGGAACTGTAGCCCCTGCCGTCGCTCTGCATCTTGATCAGGAACAGCTTTGCATCCGAAGTCTTGATGGTTCCGATCTTTCTGCCGCTGAACTCCTCCTTTTTCAGAAGGTTCACCACGAAGTTATAATTCGTTTTCGTCTGCGGCTTTACGGCAGTTCTGGTTCTCAGGTAGCGCTCCACAAGCTCCATCACCGTCATGTTTTTCTTCTGCGGATCGAGCATCGCATCAAGGTCATAGCCGATCTGCTTCTCCATCTCACGCAGGGAAAGGCACGGTTTCTTTCCCTGCGGAAGTGTGTCTGTCGGTTCCAGCTTCCAGCTATAAACGAAGTGCGGCTTTCCGTCCACATAATACTTGAACTGATACTTGCCGTCCGCCCTGATGGATTCCCCGGCGCGAAGAATACGGCGCTTGGGATCGCGGCGGATGTTTCCTCTGATACCCATTAAATTTTCCTCCTTAATTCAGGGTGTTCGCACAGATACTCCTGAAAGGCTGTGCGGTTGATCATTTTACGCTTTCCGACCATCACGATCATCGGGCGGGTGTTCTGTTTGCGCAGCCACTCGCCGAACTTCCGTCTGCTCAGGACGAAAAGAACGATCGTCTCTTCGGGCGTCAGGAAATCCTTATTCTCCGGTGTTGCTCTCTGCATCCTGTGTGCCTCCTTTCTTTGCAAGCGCTGTGAAGTACTGCTCCATCAGCGGGCGGATTACAAGGTAGCGGTTACCGTTGTACAGTGCAAAGCCGCCTTCATTGTCTTCTGCCATTCTGCGGATTTTCTTCTCTCCCATGCCGAAGTATAAAGCAGCCTCCCTGATCGAGAGAATAAACTTCTCCGGGATTTTCAGTTCGTCCATGCTGATCGCCTCCAGTAATATATTTGCCTCTCCGGGCTTAGTATCATATATTACTCTATTTCGGCGAAAAAGCAACTACTTACGGCACTTTAACGTCAAATCAGATGGTAGAAGTTTCGAGGAGAAACTGCTCGAATTTTGTTCTAATAATCAAATAGCGGTTTCCGTTGATAACAGCGAAATCGCCTGTGTGTTCTTCTGCCAGCCGACGCAGCTTCTTTTCGCCGATACTGAAATAGTTTGATGCCTCTTTGATCGTCAGCATATACTTATCGCCGACCGGGACGACAGGCTCTTTGGTCTCTTCCACAGTGATCCCTCCATTCATCATTGCTTTTTCCTTATCGGTAATTTTGTGCTTTATCATGAATCTCACCTCCTAATGATAGCCGGGAAAGTCAACCCCTTCATATCCCACTACAGAATCGAAGTGCGTTTGGACGAAAAAAAATGCGCCCGCCGAGAAAAAAATCCCGACGGGCGTTGGTGTTATGCCTTATTCAGTTTTCCGCTGTGCTTTTTTCAATAATTAGAGAAACTCACATTGATATTTTACACATTTCTCAGGAATAATACATACCGCTATTCCATCTTCATCTTCTACATCACTGCATAGTAAAGCACAACTTCCGCTAGCTTTAATGTAAAGGGTACAGGGAGTAAATCTCGTTTCTGCATCATCACTGAATTCCAACATCAGCTTTTCTATGCACTGTAAATACTCTGTTTCTTTGTCTTTATAGCTAATGCAAGATTGTTCAGAATCCTCTGTAATACCATCTTCACTATCGTTTGAGACTATTCTGACCTCAACCTCAAAGGTTTTACCGAATAATTGAATATCCCTTTTGGTGATCCAGCCGTAATCGTACTCCATTTCTCCAAAACACGAATTATACATATATTTTTCACCTCATCAGCCTTAATTCACACGAGCAATCTCACACATTGCTTCCATTCCCAATTATACCACAACCCGACCAGTTTTTCAATCACTATACGCAAAAAAGGGCTGCCGGAAATAATCTCCGACAGCCCATATTTCAAGCCTTATTCAGTTTTCCGCTGTACTTCTGACCGTCCACTGTGACCTCGACTGTGATGCCGTCCTCCGCAGCAGGCGCAGGCGGATTCAGTTCCTTGCCGTAGCCGTTCAGCCCCTTCGCCTTGATGATGGTCGGGAAATCCTTGTAGCAGATGTCGAGATCGACATTGCCGTTGATGCCGTCCACACTGCCTTTCTCGGAGTGCTGCCAGATACCGTATGCACCGCTATAATTCGTCTGGTCACACCAGTGTGCCAGCCAGATCGTATATCGGGATTTGATATCATCGGCAGTATGTGTGGTCAGGGAAGAAGCAGAGCCATACAGTCCGACAAAATAGCCGGCGCTCTCAACCTTTTTAAGGAACGCCCGCATAATGGCAGATACCTTGTCCTTGCCGAGGTCAAACTGCTTTTTCTCCTCCAGATCAAAATATACCGGG
>JAEEVL010000040.1 GCA_016290875.1 Ruminococcus sp. | reverse complement strand
CCATTATAAGTAAGGCGATATCCATTACTTCTTAGCCTTCATCTTGCGGAGAGTATAGCCCTCGTTGACCTTGAGCTCTCCCCTGTCTATAGCGAGCGCGTAGTCCGGAACATCGCGTGTAACGGTAGTTCCGGCAGCGGTATAAACTCCCTTGCCGAGCCTGAGCGGAGCGATAAGGCTGGTATTGCTGCCTACGAAGCTGTAATCGCCGATAACGCAGCGGCTCTTGGCAACGCCGTCGAAGTTGACGGTAACAGTTCCCGCGCCGATGTTGACCTTTCTGCCGATGTCGCTGTCGCCGATGTAAGCGAGGTGAGCGATAGCGGTCTTGCTGCCGATAGCGGAATTCTTGACCTCGACGAAGTCGCCGACTCTCGCATCAGAGCCTATCCTGCTGTCGGGGCGGATATGTACGAACGGGCCCACATTTGCGCCGTCCTCAATTTCGGACTGGTAAGCCTGCGCGGTATTGAAAACGACATTGTTTCCGATAATGCAGTCCTCAGCCACGGAGTTTGGACCTATGATACAGCCCTCGCCTATTTTTGTCTTGCCGCGGAGTATGGTATTCGGCTGAATAGAAGTGCCGAGACCTATCTCGACGCTTCTCTCGATGATAACGCCGTCAGTGCAAACGAACTCGACGCCGTTGATGAGGTGCTTGTTGATGACCTCCATTCGGGCGTAGTTGTTGAGCTCGAGCAGGTCACGGCGGTCGTTTGCGCCCTTGATGATATTGGCGTTGTTCGAGCGGTAAGCTCCGGCTTTTTTGCCCTCAGAAATGGCTATGCTGACCGTATCAGTGAGGTAATACTCCTTCTGAGCGTTGTCATTGGTCAGCTTGCCGAGCAGAGAGATGAGGTCGCCGGTCTTGAACCAGTAAGCGCCGGAGTTGACTTCCTTTATGCTGCGCTGAGCCGGAGTAGCGTCCTTGTGCTCGACAATGCCCTTGATGCCGTTATCAGTTCTGACGATACGTCCGTAGCCGGTAGGGTCGTCGAGCTCTGCCGTGATGACCGTGACCGCATTGTCGTTCTGCTTGTGGAGCATTAGCGACTGACGGATAGTCTCCTCATCTATAAACGGAGCGTCTCCGCAGAGTACGAGGGTATTTCCGTTCTTTTCATTGCTGAGGAAGGGTATCGCCTGCTGAACAGCGTGACCTGTTCCGAGGCGTTCAGCCTGATTGACGGTAGTATATCTGCCGGCGAGGTATTCGTCTATCATCTCGCCCTTGTAGCCCTTAACGACGCAGATATCGCTGATATCAGCGCTCTCGCACGCTGTTATTACCCATTCGAGCATGGGCTCGCCTAAAACCTTAAAAAGCGGCTTGGGCATTTCCGCCTTCATTCTTTTGCCCTGTCCGCCGGCTAAAATAACTGCTTTATCCATATTTGTACCTCCAACTATATTAATGCATGATCCATAATGCGCAATCAAAAGCGGACAGCCGGAAACGGCGTCCCCGATGTCCTTCGCATTTTGAACCGCAAAAAACGCTATAATGCAATTATTACAAAAATGAACAAATATTGCAAGAGTTTTTTTCCTTATTTATTTCTTTTTTCATTTTTTTGTGCAAAGTGCAGTAAAACTAACTGTAATTTTTTACCTTATTCTATATGGCATTTTTTTGCATTTTATGTTATAATATAACTAAGTCGGAACGGGACTGCCTGTCCCCTCTCCGCTAAGTTTAAAACTGGAGGTATATACCAATGGCACACAAATATTGTTACCTTTTTTCCGAAGGTAATGCTAACATGAGAGAGCTTCTCGGCGGTAAGGGCGCTAACCTCGCTGAGATGACAAACATCGGTCTCCCTGTTCCCCAGGGTTTCACGATCACAACTGAGGCTTGCACACAGTACTACGAAGACGGCGGTATCTCTGACGAGATCATGGCTGAGATCAACGAGTACATCACAAAGATGGAAGGCATCACCGGCAAGAAGTTCGGCGATAAGGAGAATCCTCTCCTCGTTTCTGTTCGTTCAGGTGCAAGAGCTTCAATGCCCGGTATGATGGATACTATCCTCAACCTCGGTCTCAATGAAACTGTTGTTAATACTATCGCTGCTAAGTCCGGCAATCCCCGTTGGGCTTGGGACTGCTACAGAAGATTCATCCAGATGTATTCTGACGTAGTTATGGAAGTTGGTAAGAAATACTTTGAAGAGCTTATCGACAAGATGAAGGAAGAAAAGGGCGTAACTCAGGACGTTGAGCTCACAGCTGACGACCTCAAGGTACTCGCAGGCCAGTTCAAGGCTGAGTACAAGGCTAAGATCGGCGTAGATTTCCCTGACGATCCTAAGGAGCAGCTCATGGGCGCTATCAAGGCTGTATTCCGTTCATGGGACAACCCCCGTGCAAACGTTTACAGACGTGACAACGATATTCCTTTCTCTTGGGGTACTGCTGTTAACGTACAGTCAATGGCATTCGGCAACATGGGCGACGATTGCGGTACAGGCGTTGCTTTCACACGTGACCCTGCTACTGGTGAGAAGAAGCTCATGGGCGAGTTCCTCACAAACGCACAGGGCGAGGACGTTGTTGCAGGCGTTCGTACTCCTATGCCTATCCAGCAGATGGCTGAAACTTTCCCTGAGGCATTCGCTCAGTTCCAGGAAGTTTGCAAGACTCTCGAAAATCACTATCACGATATGCAGGATATGGAGTTCACTGTTGAGAACAAGAAGCTCTATATGCTCCAGACAAGAAACGGTAAGAGAACTGCACAGGCTGCTCTCAAGATCGCTTGTGACCTCGTTGATGAGGGCATGAAGACAGAGCAGGAAGCTGTTGCAATGATCGATCCCAGAAACCTCGATACACTTCTCCACCCCCAGTTCGATGCTAAGGCACTCAAGGCTGCTACACCTATCGGCAAGGGACTCGGTGCTTCACCCGGAGCTGCTTGCGGTAAGGTTGTATTCACAGCTGATGACGCTGTAGAGTGGGCAGAAAAAGGCGAGAAGGTTGTTCTCGTTCGTCTCGAGACATCACCTGAGGACATCACAGGTATGAAGGCTGCTCAGGGTATCCTCACAGTTCGCGGCGGTATGACATCACACGCAGCAGTTGTTGCTCGTGGTATGGGTGAGTGCTGCGTATCAGGCTGCGGCGACATCAAGATGGATGAAGCTAACAAGAAGTTCGAGCTCGGCGGAAAGACATTCAAGGAAGGCGACTGCATCTCTATCGATGGTACAACAGGTAACATCTACGATGGCATCATTCCTACTGTTGACGCACAGATCGCTGGCGAGTTCGGCAGAATCATGGCTTGGGCTGACAAGTACAGAAAGCTCAAGGTTAGAACAAATGCTGATACTCCTGCTGACGCTAAGAAGGCAAGAGAGCTCGGCGCTGAGGGTATCGGTCTCTGCCGTACAGAGCACATGTTCTTCGAGGCAGACAGAATCGCTGCATTCCGTGAGATGATCTGCTCTGATACAGTTGAGGGAAGAGAAGCTGCTCTCGCTAAGATCGAGCCTATCCAGCAGGCTGACTTCGAGGCTCTCTATGAGGCACTCGAGGGTTGCCCTGTAACAATCCGTTTCCTCGATCCTCCTCTCCACGAATTCGTTCCTACTGAGGAAGATGACATTGCTGCTCTCGCTAAGGCACAGGGCAAGTCAGTTGAGGATATCAAGAACATCATCGCAGCTCTTCACGAGTTCAACCCGATGATGGGTCACCGTGGATGCCGTCTTGCAGTAACATATCCTGAGATCGCTGCAATGCAGACAAAGGCTGTTATCAAGGCTGCTATCAACGTAAAGAAGAATCACCCCGATTGGAATGTTAAGCCTGAGATCATGATCCCGCTCGTAGGCGACGTTAAGGAGCTCAAGTTCGTTAAGAAGGTAGTTGTTGAGACTGCTGACGAAGTAATCAAGGCTGCTGGCGCTAACCTCGAGTACGAAGTTGGTACAATGATCGAGATCCCGAGAGCTGCTCTTACAGCTGACGAGATCGCAGCTAACGCAGACTTCTTCTGCTTCGGTACAAACGACCTCACACAGATGACTTATGGCTTCTCACGTGACGATGCTGGTAAGTTCCTCGGTGCATACTACGACAAGAAGATCTTCGAGAACGATCCTTTCGCTAAGCTCGACAGAGACGGCGTAGGCAAGCTCATGAAGATGGCTATCCAGCTTGGTAAGCCTGTAAACGCTAAGCTCCACTGCGGTATCTGCGGCGAGCACGGCGGCGATCCTTCATCTGTAGAGTTCTGCCACCAGATCGGTCTTGACTACGTTTCTTGCTCACCTTTCCGTGTACCGATCGCTCGTCTTGCTGCTGCACAGGCTGCAATCGCTGAGAAGTAATTAAGGACACCGAACAGGTAAGTTCGACTCATTAGAGTCAATATGCACATACGATAAATAACATTGTAACAGATGTTAATAACGATCCCCCTGAACTGCTATGGTTCAGGGGGATTTTTGTTTCAAAAAGATGTGAGAACTTTTTCTTACCTCGTTATCTTGACCAACTCACGCATATGTGCTATGATATGAAATAACATTGGATTATAATTGAAATATAAGAAAAGAGTGATAACATGGAACTAGACAAGGATACTATAAATGAAATAATACGAGATAATTGCAGGTTCCTTTCAGCTTATTCTGATCCGGAACCATACTTTATGTATTCACGAAAAGTATATACCAGAGATTATGATGAAAAGATTATCGGCATCTATTATGAAAAACTCAGATATGCAGTGCAAAACACTGAAAAACTTGTGAATGAGGCATTTCGAGAAGAATTCTACGATTTTTACGGAGTTAATAAAAACGCTGTAACATCTCCTGAAAAAATGAAATCCGGGTTGTTTTTTGACTCTTTTACTATGGATACTGATGATATGTCTATAGCTGTATATTTTTCAAATAAAGACTTTATGTTCGGACATTTTATAGAGGCACATTGGGATGCTGACTGGAATTTCAGATGTTACTGGATAGATTAAAAAGATCAAGGATAGCTCCACCTGCGATGACTTTTTATTGACTCCGCAAACAAACTCTGATATAATAAATAAAAAATCACACAAAGGGAGTAAAGGCGATGGGATACATTTCAGATCTCCGAAAAACACTGGGCAGCCGACCGCTGATAATGGCGGGGGCAGGAGTCATACTTGTCAACGAGAAAAACGAGATACTTCTCGGCAGGCGAACTGACAACGGCTATTGGGACTATCCGGCAGGCTCAATGGAGATAGGGGAGAGCTTCGAGGAATGCGCCCGCCGCGAGGTACTTGAAGAAACGGGACTTACCTGCGGAAAGCTCGAATTTCTTATGGACTTGTCAGGCGAGGACTCATTCTACGAATATCCCAACGGCGACCAGGTGTATCTTGCTTGTATACTGTATATATGCCGTGATTTTACGGGAGAGATGAAGGTGCAGGAGGAAGAGGTGTATGAGCAGAGATTTTTCCCGATAGACGCACTTCCCGAGAGCACACCGCCGCTGAAAATAAAAGCGAGGATATTTGAAAAGGTAAGGGAATATCTTCGTAACAGCTGAGAATATTCACCAGGTCTGATTTGTATATTTACACAAATCGGACCTTTTTACTTTGTATAAACTCCCGAAAATAAAAACGAGTTTGTAAACTTTTTTTATATTCGTTGAAGCCGTATTGCTGCGATGGTATAATTATACTGAGAAAGGAGGCGGGATCGTGTCAGCTTATTTTATATATTATTCTTCATTCAATTTAGTCGGAGCCATAATTTTCGGCATTATGCTTTCGCACGATATGCTTAGCATCGACCGGCAGGAAAAGCAGCTGAAATATGATCATGCCCTGACCGCGTTCATGCTGTATTTTATTTCTGATTCAATATGGGCAGGAGTAGATTCCGGACTTTTCCCGGTGAACAGATTCACGGTAGTTATAACGGATTTTTCAAATTATGTCTTAATGACTGCGATAACGTATACATGGCTGAGATATGTAATGGTAGTGGAACAGATACCTAACAGGGACACAAAGGCGATGAAAGCGTGGCTGACTATTCCGTTCCTTGTTTCAGTTGTAGTATTCATTGTCACGTTCATTGTCAGGCCGTCACTGCTTATAGATGACGACCTGAAAACCACAAATCTGTTTGACGTATACCTTGTTGCCATGTCGTATGTATATATCATAGCTGTTATAATATATACGGTGAGAAAGGCGATAAGCGAGAAGAACCCTATTGAAAAGAGGAAGCATCTATATATCGGCTTGTTCCCGATCATGACGGTGGCAGGCGGACTTATGCAGATGATACTTATGCCGGAGCTTCCGATATTCTGTTTCAGCTCGACAATACTGATGATAATATTCTACATTCAGTCAATGGAAAGGCAGATATCCATTGATCCGCTGACGAAGCTGAATAACAGGGGACAGCTTACGCGATATGTTTCGCAGAGCTATAATCTCAACCGCGAGGGCAGGAGCACATTTGTGATGATGGTAGACATCAACGACTTCAAAATGATAAACGACACTTACGGCCATGCGGAGGGAGACTGTGCGCTGGTAATAATAGCCCGGTCCCTGATGAAGACGCTGAGGAACTATGATTTCCCTATGTTTCTCGGACGCTATGGCGGTGACGAGTTCGTTATGATAGTACACCCGGTCGAAGAAGAAGAGATAAAGGAGCTTGTGAACGATATCAGGGAGTGTATCCGCAAGGAGTGTGAGAGTGATAACAAGCCGTATCTGCTTTCGATAGGCATAGGCTATGATGAATACCTCGGCGATCAGGATACATTCCAGAAGTGTATGCAGCGCGCCGACAGCAAGCTTTATCTCGATAAGGAATACTGCAAGATAAACGGCAAGAGTACACTATGCAGTTAACAGATACCAGTGTGTATCTGAAGGAGGAACAAACAATGTGGCATGATATTTCACCGGTATGGCAGACGGCTTTCAGTGAAATGTGGAAATCGTTCTGTGCAGGGAGTCCGCCGATAGGAGCCGCTCTGTGTGATGCTGACGGAAAAGTGATACTGTATGACCATAACCGCAACAACGAACCGCAGACCTCAAACAAGAGGATATCCCATGCGGAAGTAAACATTCTTAGCCGCCTGGACACATCGGTCTTCAATTCGAGAACACTTACGCTTTACTCGACTATGGAACCCTGTCCTATGTGTATGGGAACGATACTGATGACGAGTTTAAAAGAGGTACATTCAGCCGCAAGAGACAACTACTGCGGAATGGCACATCTTCTGGCAAGCGATCCGTATTACAGATCAAAGAACATCGGCTGTACATTTGAGGGCGGAGAGCTTGAACTGGTACAGCTCACCGTGCAGTCATACTTTGAGCTCAGACACGTAGAAAACGGCGCCAGTCCCAAAGTGCTTGAGAAGTTTGCGGAGTATTGTCCTGAAGCAGCCGGAACTGCGAAAAGGCTTTACGGGACAAAGTGGCTTGATGAAGCAGTCGAAACCGGCAAAGATATGAGCGAGGTCTTTGATCATATTATAGCTGAAATAAGCAAAGACAGTAAATAAATAATAAATCCATGGAGTAATAATGCGCCCTTATAAATTTGTAGGGGCGCATTCTGTGCGCCCGTATTATTTGCTTGCTGTACTAATATAAATCGGAATTGTGCGCCCAGCAAAGGGCGAATGATCGAGCAGGTGGGAAGCCTGCACGGCAAGGGTTAGCCACCCACCGTAAGCGAGTCTTGTGCTGTGTGCAGTAATGCGCTCAGTAAAGCGTAGACAGCGTGGAAGCAGGGTTACATGGTGATAGAGCCTCGAAATTTTACAATTCGGAGGGCTGACGCTTTAATTCCGGCGGAAAGCAATATGTACGAGTCGATATGGCGAGACGAAATACACCTCTGCGGGGTCAAAGAGCCAATCATGCTTCACATTGCGATGATTCAGTCAACTGGGGAGAGCCTGTGTTCTCCATATCAGCCGAAAGGCAATAATGTATAAGTGGTATGCCAGACAACCGTGAAAGGGAGAAAGGCAAATGTAATACAGGCAGTCGGACAGTCTCATAGTACCGAGGAAGCCGGGTAATGCCGACAGAGGGAAGGAGACTGCATCATAACGGTCTTTCTGAGGACACATATGCCGTACTCAGGGACGGAGGAACATATGGAAACGAAATTGGAAAGAATAGCGGAAATATCAGCAACCACCAAACATCCCGAATTTACTTCACTGTACCATCTTATCAACAAGGAGATGCTGCTGCAATGTCACAAAGAACTTGACGGAAATAAGGCAGTGGGCATTGATGACATCACAAAGCGGGAATACAGTGAAAATCCCGAACGCAATATCGAAAATCTTGTGGACAGACTGAAAAAGAAAGCCTACAAACCACAGCCGTCGCTAAGAGTATACATTCCTAAAAGCAACGGTAAGATGCGTCCGCTCGGCATCGCCTGCTATGAAGATAAAATTGTACAGCTTGCTTTAAAGAAGATACTTGAAGCGATTTATGAACCGAAATTTCTGGATTGTATGTATGGTTTCAGACCGCACAAAGGGTGTCATACAGCGGTTAAGGAGCTGTATCAACGTCTAAATGGGCAAAGAATTTGCCGCGTGGTAGATGCAGACATCAAGGGCTTTTTCGACCACATGAAGCATGAGTGGATTATCCGCTTCCTGAATTACTACATCAAAGACAAGAACATTCTCTGGCTTGTGAGGAAGTACCTGAAAGCAGGCGTCTTAGACCAGGGACAGCTAATCAGAAGTAATGAAGGAACAGCGCAGGGTAATATTATAAGCCCGGTGCTTGCGAACATCTATATGCACAATGTGCTGACATTATGGTTTCAGTATATCATTGCGAGAAAATGCAAAGGGCAATGCTTTCTGATTGTATATGCGGATGATTTTATCGCAGGATTTGAATACCCGCAGGAAGCGGAACGATTTTATCAGAAGCTGAAGGAACGAATGGAAAAATTCGGTCTGGAACTGGAAGAAAGCAAAAGTCGGATGCTGGAAAGCGGGAGGTATCTTGCGACAGCCAAAGCGAAACGTGGAGAATCGACAAGATTTCCAACATTCGATTTCCTCGGATTCACATTCTATTGCGGCAGAAGCCGAAAAGGGAAGCCGTGGATGATGCCTAAAACAAGCGGCAAGAAATTCCGGCAGAAAATCAGGGAAATGAAAGAATGGCTGTATGCAAACAGAGACCAGAAGCTGGAAAAGCTAATGTACATGGTAAACATCAAGTTAATTGGACATTACCGATATTATGGAATCAGCTTTAACAGCAGAATGATTGCAAATTTCAAACAACAGGTCAGGGAATTGCTTTTCAAGGCGCTAAATAGAAGAAGCCAGCGAAAAAGCTATACAAGGGATGGACTTATTGAAATGATGAAATTCTATCCGCTTGTAAATCCCAAAGTCTACATTAGTCTGTTTGATTGAAGCGAATGTTATGATGAAGAGCCGGATGCGGGAAAGCCGCACGTCCGGATCTGTGAGGGGCTTACATTGTAAGGTGTAGGTCTACTCGACTTAGGAGTGAAAAACATGATCAGGGAAATTGATAGAAATGATATTTCAGAATGTGTTTCTGTTATTAAAGACAGCTTTATGACTGTTGCAGATGATTTGGGATTCACTTTGGAAAATGCACCTCGCTTTACAGCCTTTGCTGTATCGGACGATCAACTGTACTGCCAATTGGATAATGAGCATAGAATAATGGTCGCATACTATCTTGATAACAGAACAATAGTTGGGTATTATTCCTTACTTTTGCAGGAAGACAATCAATGTGAACTGAACAACCTGAGCGTTCTTCCGGATTACAGACATAATAATATCGGTACCGCATTGTTGAATGATGCTTTCATTCGGGCAAAAAATATGGGGTGCGTTAAAATCAACATAGGAATTGTCGAAGAAAATAAGATATTACGCAAATGGTACGAGGATAATGGCTTTACTCATACCGGCATAAAAAAATTCGACTTTTTCCCATTTACCTGCGGTTATATGGAAAAGACATTGTGATCTGAATTCTTGTTTACCTTACATACAAAAACAACGCCCCGAAGCGCCATAAAACGCTCCGGGGCATTTCTTGTATCTGTTATTCCTGAGGCACATCGCCGGCAGGCTCACTTGTTTTGAAGAACTGAGCGCATAAGATGTACTTTCCGAAGAAAGCCGTACCCTCGTTTTTGTCAAAAAGCATACGGCAGATATTGAGGATAGTGCTGTACTTCTTGGTGTTGCGGGTATTTATGCACCTGCTGAACTCAGCGTTGACATCGTGCGGCAGGCGGACTTCATCAAGGAACGACAAAGCTTCATTCAGATGATGCGAGCTGTGCGGATCGGTCGTGAGCTTCTGGAGTTTTTTTGCAGCCGCTTTTATAATGCGGTTCTCGGCGCGGTCGGGTGTAAAAACGTCATGGCGCACGTATATACGTTCCCGGTGAACGAGATTGCGGCGGATATTTTCCGAGAACAGTATAGTGCCGTGTACCGAGGTCATATTCTCCTCACGGCTTGCGTAGGCAGAAAGAACGCCGCTTTTGATTATCTTCATTGTCTCGTTTGCGAAAACGGAAATGAAATACTCAAGGAAGTTCATATCAGGCTTCAGACCTGACGGCTTGAATTCATATCCGCACCGCCGGCAGAACTCGGCACAGAGCATTTTCCTTGCATCTTCGGTGCTGCCGTCGGTATGGGGGAGTATCTCGACGAGAGTCCCGTCAGTGAAACAGACAAAACCGCAGTGATCGCCTGCCGTGAAGCGCCTGTTCCCGTTTATCTGACTGAACGATACAGCTTTTCTGCCGTCAGCAGCACAGAGTTCGTCCAGTTCGCTGAGCATATGGCACAGACCTGCGTTTTCGGGCGAATAGTCTGCGATAACTTCATTGGCTGATACGCATATATGTCTGGTGTACATTATATTCTCCGTTCATCAGGGATTATCGCTGTAAATGTTCGTGAAGTGCTCCTTGTGCCAGTTCATCGGATTGCCGAGACGGTAGAGTCTCTGTCCCGAATCGAACTGCTTGATATACTTCGGAGTTATGCACTCGATGAAGGTGTTCTCATCGTTGAGAATGAGCCTTATCCTTTCGTAGTCATCGAAGAAATACTCCTGGAGCAGAGGGATTATCTTTGTGGAGAAGACCTCTCTCAGCTCATTGAGAGTTTTAATGCAGCCGTCGCTGTTCATAAAGTAAGCGTGACCGATAGCGTGTTCGCGGTCGTAGTAGTATTCGATGCGTTCATTGAGAGCGGAAAGGAGTTCGCGCAGGTCAACGCCTTCGCAGTCACCGAGCAGAGTCGGATCGGGCATCATTTCGATGAAGTCGAAACGTCTTCTGAGAGCGGTATCGAGCATAGCGATAGAGCGGTCGGCGGTATTCATAGTACCGAGGATATAGAGATTCGGCGGTACAAAGAAGTCTGACTGTGAATAGGGGAGAATGACCGAAGTTCCGCGCTTTGATTCTTCTATGAGAGTAATGAGTTCGCCGAATATCCTTGAAATATTTCCGCGGTTGATCTCGTCTATGATAGCCACGAAGTTCATATGGCGGCTTTTTGCAGCCTTTTCGCAGAGGAGCTTGAAAATGCCGTTGTACGGGCGGTAAACGATAGTCGTGTCAGCGTGAGCTGTATTTGTATCGTTTCCGTATTTGTCAACAACAACGGGGCGGATGCCCTCGACGAATTCCTCATAGCTGAGCGACTGGTGGAACGTCGTAAACTTTATCTGACCGTTGGAAGCGTATCTCTCATACCTTGACTTTATAGCGGAATAGGGCTCGCCGTCGGGGAGTCTTCTTCCTTCGATGAGCTCAACGGCGTATTTTACGATATTGTAGGTCTTACCGGTACCGGGAGGACCGTAGAGAATCGTGTTGAGCGAAGGCTTCATATATCTGAGCTGCTGCTCTGAGAAAGCCATAGGTGACGGCGCAGGCTCGTTCTGTTTTCTGAGGAGTTCCCACGATGTCTGTTCAAAGACGCGCATATTCTTGAACTTGAAATGTGCGTTTCTGAATTCGATGATTTCGCGGCAGTTTACAATATACTGTGAAATATCGCCGGGCATATCCAGTTCGAGACCGATAGCCTTGTAAACGAGCAAATCAGTTTCGCTATCGCCGAGAATAGGGAACGTGAACGGCTTCAGGCAGTGGAGTATCCTTGACAGGACAGATACCGGGAGTCCCGAATCCTTTATCTGTGAATTGAGCATTCTCTGAGCTGTGTCAAAGAGCACGTCATCGTTTTCGAGTTCCAGCAGATTGATGCACATCTTGAAAAAGAACTGTATCGACTCGGAGTGTTTAGCAACAGCAGTGTCCTTGAACGACACGGGAGCTGTCAGGAATTCTTTTTCCTCATTGTCAATGACGTGGGTAAAAGACAGACGGGCGCTTTTGCTCCAAATTTTTTCGAGTTTTGTTTCAAGGAGGAGCTTGTCATTGTGGAGGAGATGGCTTTTCTGAATGTGGAGCTTACGCTCTTTTTTATCGATGTTCCAAATACCGAGTGCCAGGTAGTAGAGCAGTTCGAGGTCATTGTGGTTGATGAGAGCAGTTTTTCTGAGGTTGGTATAGCTTTTTATAGCTTCGCGCACAGAGCGGGATGTTCCGTCAAATTCATTAGGCAGTATCTCGTCTTTATGTTTGAGTTCTTCAATAATAATCTTTTTATCCATAATACATGGCTGCCTTTCATAATATCTTATGTTAATTGTATCATGCCAACAAACATAAGTCAACAGCATTTGAAATTTTTACACATTGTTCACAGTAGAACTAATGCTGCGGCTACCCCAAATGGGATTCTAAAGGGTTCACAACCCTTTAGCGGATTCCAGAGACAGCGTCTCTGGCGGGGTATGGGGCAAAGCCCCAAATCCACAATGCGCTCCGCAAGAGAGGGCGTCTCTTAATATGAGAATTTAGAATCCCGGATTTGGTAGCCGCGAGATGTAGTAGGGGCGCATTCCGTGCGCCCGCTATACACATATAAGCAAGCGTAATAACACGAATCATAACAAAATCAAAAAGGACGCACAATGTGCGCCCTTAGTTTGACTATTTGCCTTATCTCCGCAGATCCTGATATAAAAGTCCGCATTGTGTGCAGTACCATACGAGTCTGCCGGAGCGGAACAGCGGCATAGTGAACTGCACGTTCCATTCCGGGTACTGCTTGAACATCATGAAGCTGCTGTCGCTCTGATAAGCGACAAACGATATATAGTGGTCTTTTGTCATCTGATGTTCGGAGGAGACGAAAAGCTCTCCGCCGATGTCCTCGACCTTGAGACGCTCGTTATCTTCTGCTTTTCGCGGTTCAAGCGCTGTCAGCTTGTTTCCGCAGCAGGTCACAGCGGCTTCGGAAGTTGCCGTTATGATGTTACCGCACTCTTTGCATACGAAGAACTTCATTTTTTTCATATTTCCCACCTCGCTTTCGTTTTTGTCTATCTCGCCTGTGAGCAAGACCTGTATATCTGTTCCGAAAACCTCTGCCAGCACCGACAGCAGAGAAACATCGGGACAGCCGTTTCCGGTCTCCCATTTTGATACAGCTTTGTCGCTAACGCTGATACGCTCGGCAAGCTCTTTCTGTGTGAGACCGAGGTCTGTTCTGAAACGCTTTATAAGTTCGCCTGTTTTGATCTGATCCATAATACCGCTCCTTGCATCGTTCTTGTTCCGGCTTGTCTATATTATAACCGAAAGGCGATTGTCCGTCAATCCACGCTCCGTAGAGTCGATATGCGCATAGTATTCAGCTGTATTGCCCGGGAAAAGCGAGTGCAGAAAACAGATTTGTTGTTAATCAACAAAAAATATTGACTTGCTGACAAAAATGAGGTATAATAATATAAACTTAATGTAAACCGACGACGCAGAATTATATTAGTAAGAAGGTGGTTCATAATGTTTGTACAGGGTAAATGCTATAAATGCGGAGGATTTCTTGCTGTTGACGATACAAAGGACGCTTCCGTATGTCCGTTCTGTAACGAAGCGTTTATAGTCGAAAAGGCAATAGCCTGCTTTGATGATACGGCTCCCGAGGATATAGGCGTTTCAAAGCCTTCTTACAATTATGACAGTGATTTTGTTGTCGAGCGAAGTGTTCTGGTGCGCTATAACGGCTATACAAAAAGGGAAGTAAGGATACCGGACGGTATAACTGTCATCGGCGAGAGTGCTTTTCAGGGTATGAACAACATAGAGTCCGTATATATACCGGACGGCGTTGAGCAGATAAGAGAAGCCGCATTTGCCGGCTGTAAGAGCCTTCATACCATCAATATACCGGAGGGCGTCGAGACTATCGACAGGGACGCTTTCAGCGGCTGTATAAGTCTGAAGTCGCTGAAGTTCCCGGACAGCGTAAAGAATATAGAAGCGAGTGCGCTCACCGGCTGTACAAGCCTTGAAGAGGTCAATATACCGCCCTTGACGGAGCTTCTTCCCTGGAGGATATTTGAGGGCTGCACCAGTCTGAGATATATCATCATACCGAGCAAGGTCAAGACCATAGAGGACTCCGCTTTTGCTGAGTGTACAGCTTTGGAGGAGATAAAATTCGAGAGTATGCACCTTGACGGTGATCCTTCGACCGGAGTCAACAGAATAGGAATGAACGCTTTCCGGAACTGTACCGCCCTCAACAGCGTGAACATTCCCGAAACCCTCGAATATATCGGAAATCAGGCTTTCAGAGGGTGCTCGAAGCTGAAAAAACTGCATATCCCGAAGAGCGTAAAAGCGATATATCCTCTTGCTTTTGCTGACTGCACCGGACTCGAACAGGTCATCTTTGAGGGGAACACACAGCTTTACAGAGGAAGCAACCCCTATAAATATGAGAAGAACTCCGCGACTTTCTTCAACTGTCCTAAGCTGCTGGAAGTCGAATACAGCGATCTGCAGAAGCACTACTGGGCGTTTCCGGCGTACAACAAAGCTAAGGAACCGGTCTATATCCAGGAAGGTAAGTGCAGACATTGCGGCGGAGAGTTCAAAGGAATTTTCGACAGAGTCTGCTCTGTGTGCAAGACACCGAAAGATTATTGATAACAGACAGCCCTCGCAGTTAATACTGTGAGGGCTTTTTGCGTCACTTCACATCTCGCGGCTAACCAAAATGGGATTCTAAAGGGTTCACAACCCTTTAGCAGAGTCCAGAGACAGCGTCTCTGGCGGGTGCAGGGCAGCGCCCTGCAATCCACAGAATAACCACTACCTCTCCGGGCATAATAAAAACTGAAAGGAGCGGATAGCATGAGAATAACGCCTGAGGAATACGACAAAATGAGCCGCCGGGTGTCACCGAAGACGAGGAGCGCAGTGAATATCCCGTCAGCTTTTATAGTTGGGGGAGGCATATGTGCATTGGGGCAGGTGATAACGGAGTTGTTTACCGTGAACGGTTTCGGGAAAAGGGAAGCCGGAATGTGGACATCGGTGATACTGATAGGCATAAGTGTACTGCTGACCGGATTCGGACTGTATCACAAGCTGGCTAAGCACGCCGGCGCTGGGACGCTTGTACCGATAACAGGCTTTTCCAACGCGATAAGCTCATCTGCCATAGAAGCGAAGTCGGAGGGCTTTATCCTGGGAGTGGGGACGAAGATATTCACGATAGCGGGACCGGTCATACTTTACGGCTGTACGGCGTCTGTGATATTCGGACTGATATACTATATATTTAAATAGGTATAATTATGGGCATAAAAAATAAGCAGGGCATAAGCCCTGCTTTGACACAAATAAATCAAAATAAAAATGTGTAGAACAAAAGAAAGGAGACAACAAAACGAGTGTTAATAATTAAAGATTATTTAACACTATGGTTATTATAACTTATTTTCGGGGGATAGTCAAGAGAAATTGAAAACTTTTTGATAATAGAACACGATTTCTGTTGTTTTGCACAATAAAATAATGACTTGTTATTGCAAAAAGCACAAAAGCACGCCTCCGGAGGAGAAAATCCCTCTGTTTCGGCTTGAAAAAAGGCTCCATAAGGGCGTGATATAGTAAATATGCCAAAATAATACTGGGGATATTTATACAAAAATTTGTTCTTTGATGATTGAAAAGGTGTTTACAAAATAAAAATAGTGTGTTATAATAACAGAAGTAGTTATACGCGGTTAACTTTTTAACGATCTGACCGCAGTAACACCTATAATCAATTTACTTTAGGAGGTCATTCCTATGGCTATCAAAAGAAAAATGAAAACAATGGACGGTAATAATGCCGCTGCATATGTTTCTTACGCCTTCACGGAAGTTGCTGGTATCTATCCTATCACACCTTCCAGCCCGATGGCAGACTACGTAGATCAGTGGTCAGCACAGGGTGTAAAGAACATTTTCGGCACTACCGTTAAGGTTGAGGAGATGCAGTCTGAGGCTGGTGCAGCAGGTACTGTACACGGTTCTCTGAACGCTGGTGCTCTGACAACAACTTACACAGCTTCTCAGGGTCTTCTCCTTATGATCCCGAATATGTACAAGATCGCTGGTGAGCTGCTTCCCTGCGTGTTCCACGTATCAGCACGTTGCGTAGCTTCTCACGCACTTAACATTTTCGGTGACCACTCTGACGTTTACGCTTGTCGTCAGACCGGTTTTGCAATGCTCGCTGAGACTAACCCCCAGGAGGTTATGGATCTCGCAGCTGTTGCTCACCTTGCTTCCATCAAGGGCCGCGTTCCTTTCATCAACTTCTTCGACGGATTCCGTACATCACACGAGATCCAGAAGATCGAGACATGGGATTACGAGGATCTTAAGGAAATGTGCGATATGGATGCAGTTAAGGCATTCCGTGACCGTGCACTCAATCCTGAGAATCCTACAATGCGCGGATCTCACGAAAACGGAGATATCTTCTTCCAGCACCGTGAGGCTTGCAACTCCTACTACAATGCTATCCCTGGCATCGTTGAGGAGTACATGGGCAAGGTAAACGCAAAGCTCGGTACAGACTACAAGCTTTTCAATTACTACGGTGCTCCTGATGCAGAGCGCGTAATCGTTGCAATGGGTTCAATCTGTGACGTTGCTGAGGAAGTTATCGACTACCTTAACAAGAAGGGTGAGAAGGTTGGTATCGTAAAGGTTCGCCTGTTCCGTCCTTTCTCTGCTGAAAAGCTCGTTGAGGCAATTCCTGCAACTGCAAAGACAATCGCTGTACTCGACAGAACCAAGGAGCCCGGTTCACTCGGTGAGCCTCTCTACCTCGATGTTGTAACAGCTCTTAATGTTACAGGCAGAACAGGTATCAAGGTAATCGGCGGCCGTTACGGTCTCGGTTCCAAGGATACTCCTCCTGCATCTGTATTTGCTGTATATGCAGAGCTCGCAAAGGCAGAGCCCAAGATGCAGTTCACACTCGGTATCGTTGATGATGTTACAAACCTCTCACTCGCTGAGGAAGATGCTCCTAACACAGCAGCAGAGGGAACAATCGAGTGCAAGTTCTGGGGACTCGGCGGCGACGGTACAGTCGGCGCAAACAAGGACTCCATCAAGATCATCGGTGACCACACTGACAAGTACGTTCAGGCTTACTTCCAGTATGACTCCAAGAAGACTGGCGGTATCACAATTTCACACCTCCGTTTTGGTGACAAGCCCATCAAGAGCCCTTACTACATCAACAAGGCTGACTTTGTTGCCTGTCATAACCCTTCATACATCCTCAAGGGCTATAAGATGGTCAACGACGTAAAGCCCGGCGGTGTATTCCTTATCAACTGCCAGTGGAAGCCTGAGGAGCTCGACCAGCACCTTTCAGCTGATACAAAGCAGTATATCGCAAAGAACAACATCCAGCTCTATCTGGTTAACGCTATTGACCTTGCACAGGAGATCGGCCTTGGCAAGCGTACAAATACAATTCTCCAGTCTGCATTCTTCTCACTTTCAAAGGTTCTTCCCGAGGCTGAGGCAATCGGCTACATGAAGGAGAAGGCACAGAAGTTCATGAAGAAGGGTATCGAGATCGTTCAGATGAACGAGAAGGCTATCGACGCAGGCGCAAACGCTTACGTTAAGGTAGACGTACCTGCTGAGTGGGCAAACGCTGTTGATAATGCAGCACCTGCAAAGCTTGAGGGCGCAGAGAAGCTCGTCAAGATGGTAGAAGGCATCATGAATCCTGTAGGCAAGATGCTTGGTGACACACTTCCTGTATCTGCATTCACAGATCACGTTGACGGTACATTCGAGCAGGGTGCTTCCGCATATGAGAAGCGCGGCGTAGCAGTAATGGTACCTGAGTGGAACCAGGATACTTGTGCAAAGTGTAACAAGTGTTCATTTGTCTGCCCGCACGCAACAATCCGTCCTTTCGCTCTTACAGACGCTGAGGTCGCTGCTGCACCTGAGAACATCAAGATCGCTCCTAAGCCGGTAGTAAAGACAGATTACAAGTACACACTTGCTGTTTCTGCTATGGATTGTATGGGATGCGGCGTATGTATCGGTGTCTGCCCGACAAAGTCACTCAAGATGGTTCCCAGAGAGTCACAGGAGTCACAGCAGGCAGTATTCGATTACTGTGTTGCAAATGTAGCTGAGAAGGCAGAAGTTGCAACAGACGCTACAGTTATCTCTAGCCAGTACAAGAAGCCTCTCCTCGAATTCTCAGGTTCATGCGCAGGTTGTGCTGAGACTTCATATGCAAGACTCATCACACAGCTCTTCGGTTCCAGAATGTACATCTCCAACGCAACAGGATGTTCTTCAATCTGGGGCGGTCCTGCTGCAACATCACCTTACACTGTTGATGCAAACGGCCACGGTCCTGCATGGGCTAACTCACTCTTCGAGGACAACGCTGAGCACGGTCTTGGTATGTATCTCGGTCAGAAGGCAATCCGTGAGAGACTCATTGAGGAGATCAAGGAAGTTGCTGCAAGCGACAAGGCATCTGCAGAAGTTAAGGCAGCTGCTGACGAGTACCTCGCAACAGTTAACGACGGCGCAAAGAATACAGCTGCAACAGCTGCACTCGTTGCTGAGCTCGAGAAGTGTGCTGACAAGTGCGACAAGTGCGCAGACATCGTTGAGAACAAGAACTACCTCTCCAAGAAGTCCGTATGGATCTTCGGTGGTGACGGCTGGGCTTATGATATCGGTTTCGGCGGTCTTGATCACGTACTCGCAACAGGCGAAGATGTAAACATCATGGTATTCGATACTGAGGTTTACTCCAACACAGGCGGACAGGCTTCCAAGTCTTCCAACATCGGTCAGGTTGCACAGTTCGCAGCAGCAGGTAAGGCAATCGCTAAGAAGCGTCTTGCTGATATCGCTATGAGCTACGGCTACATCTATGTTGCACAGATCGCTATGGGTGCTGACATGA
>JAEEVL010000018.1 GCA_016290875.1 Ruminococcus sp. | reverse complement strand
GGCTGTATGGATTGATGTAGTTCAAGAAAGAAAAAAGTAATGCCGAATTATTTTGCGATGAGTTATATGAAATACTTGGTTTTGAGCTAATTTCCGGCATTACTATTTTTTCGGCATTATTGAGATAATGTCGAATTCGACATTATCTGAAATCATTTTACGCCTCGGTCGAGTGCGTAGATAGGCATCTTGACGCTCTGACAACAAATCTTGTCGTCGCAGACGAATCCCGCACCGAGAAAACCATCTGTCTGGCGGTCACGCCCTCGCTGAAAGCCTATGGTATTTCCGGACGCGCCCGACTGTTCGAGGTCGTGCAGGCTGTCAAGGAAATCAACCAGAAGCGATTCAATGAGGCATTCCGCCGGAAACTCCTGCCGCGGGATGAGAATGGTAAGTATCATTTCAGTTCCGCCTCTTTTGATGCAGAGGCACTTTCCGCTGATCCGTCATTGGAACTGTCATACATCATAGCGCCGCCACGCATGCGGCTATATGAGGAGATCAGCACGAAGATTTTCTCAATATATATGAGATATATCTCTCCGGAGGATATCCATGTATACAGCATTGACGAGTGCTTCATCGATGCGACAGGATATCTGAGTACCTACCATATGACGGCACATGAGCTAGCCATGACGATGATCCGGGAGGTGCTGTATGAGACCGGTATCACCGCCACTGCCGGTATCGGAACAAACCTCTACCTTGCCAAGGTCGCTATGGATATCGTTGCAAAGCACGTTCCTGCTGATAAGGACGGTGTCCGTATTGCAGAGCTGGACGAGATGAAATACAGAGAGCTGCTGTGGTGTCACACGCCTCTGACGGATTTCTGGGGTCTTGGCGGCGGCACTGCAGCCCGTGTTGCGGCGCTGAACTGCTATACCATGGGCGATATCGCACGGCTGAGTACGATCAACGAAGATCTGCTGTATAAGGCACTGGGCGTGAAGGCTGAAATCGTGATCGACCATGCATGGGGCTGGGAGCCGACAGAGATCGCAACGATCAAGTCCTACAGACCTTCCACAAACTCGCTTTCTTCCGGACAAGTGCTGAAAGAGCCGTATACCGCAGAACTTGCAAGGCTGATCGTCCGGGAAATGACGGAGCTGCTTGTGCTGGATATGGTCAGAAAGTACGTTGTTACGAAGAAGCTGACACTGACAATCGGCTACGACCGGACATCTGTGCAGCTGGTACGCAGAGGCAGAACGCCCAAAGAAGACGAATACAAGGTCACATCAACAGGAAAGCGATACAACGGAGTCGTTCACAAGGATCACTACGGCAGACCTGTTCCGAAGCATGCGCACGGTACGGGGAACCTCGAAAGCTGGACATCTTCTACTTCTGCGATCGCTGAGTGCATGATGCAGCTTTATGACAGAATCATTGATCCTGATCTTATGGTGCGCAGGATCAACATCTGCGCCTGCAACCTGATCTATGAGAACAATATCCCGGACGATGACGCTCCTGTTCAGCTTGAGCTCTTTGTGGACTATGAAGAGGTGGAACGTCAGAAGGCGGAGAAAAAACACAAGGAAGAACGTGAACGCGCTCTGCAGCGGGCAACATTGCAGCTACAGGGCAGATTTGGGAAAAACGCCATTCTGAGGGGCATGAACCTGATGGAAGGCGGAACAACGATAGAACGAAATGGCCAGATTGGTGGCCATAGAGCTGAGGCTTCGGAGGTGAAGAAGGATGGCAAAAGGGATAAAAAGCAATGAACCTGATGCTAGAGTCGTCTATGCAGACATCATCAGGCTGCCGCACTGGCAGTCCCCCACACGCACGCCAATGTCAGCCTATGAGAGAGCAGCGCAGTTCTCATCCTTCAACGCACTGGCGGGTTACGAGGATATGGTCGGTGAAGAAGCAAGAGAGGTCGGCAGTTTTCAGGAATTGACGGAATCTGAGATGGAAGTGCTGAACCAGAAAATAAGCCTTATAGCTGATGTTCTGGAGGACGGACATCATCCTGTTCTGAAGTTCACGTACTTTATAGCGGATATAGCGAAGGACGGTGGTTCTTATGTAACGATGACTGAAAGAGTCAGGAAGATAGACACGATTGGACGAAAGATACAGCTTTTCAAGACTGTAGGGGCTAGCAAGAGCTATATGGAGCTTGAGATGGATAAGATCAAGGATATATCTGGCGATTTGGTGGATTTTATGGGATGATGAGGATCGTATTATGACTAGTATAGATATTCCCACCAGTTGGCAAAGTAATTACGACTTTGAAATACTACGGAAAAATTCCATTTTATGAGAAAAACTAAATAAATAGCAAAAAGGTTCTGTGATATCACTATTGGTGGCATAGAGCCTTTTTTATTCTACCTAATAAATACCAAAATTGAGATATTTTCATCTATATTTCAAGATGAAGTCATAAATTTTAACTTTAATTTCACGATTTCAATTATTTATCAAAACCTCAATAGTATAGAGAATATTAAAAAATACTATTCGTATATTTTTCTTCGAAATGTTTACTAAAACAGTCTTATCTTCATTGACAAATCAATAATATTATGGTATCATTTATTATGGATTATTGTATAAAGAGCTGTAATAAATTGTGATAATTTATATTAGAATGATTTATAAATTTTACATCAATAATCTATTTATTTAATATTTGAACATATAAAGATTTGTGGGCTATTTCTATCATAAGTATTTATGATTAGCACATTGTTAGATCGAAAGGTGAAAGTATGCAGATTAATAAACACGGCTCATTCTATATGCGCAGCGGATGGGTTACTAAAATAATAGACGCAATAAATAGTGATGAAATGATTTTTTCTCCTAATAATGAACTCAGCGCCGTAGACAGAATTGGGGTAGGCCGAGTTATGATTAAAGCAATGCGTTATTGGAGTATTGTTCTTGGGGTATCAAATGAATCCAAGGTTCAAAGAGGAGTTATCCATCAGTTCACAACATTAGGTAAAACAATAGCAGATTATGATCCCTATTGCCAGGACATAGGAACTCTATGGTTATTGCATCGAAATCTTTCTTCTGATTCCGAAAACGCTACAGCATGGTTTTGGGCCTTCAATCAATCTAACTTAAATTCATTTTCAAAAGACACTTTTTCAAGTGCATTTTACTCATATTGTCAAAAAAACGGTGCTAGTTATAGCAAAACGGCTGTTGAAAAAGAATTCGATTGTTTCAAAAACACATATGTAAGCGATAAAGCATTTGATATAAGTAAAGTAATAGATGAAGACACCATACCTCTTTTATCTAGATTAAAGCTAATACATTATCAAGGAAGTGGCTTATTTCAACTAAGAAGGCCGTCCGTAAAAGATATTCCATTAGAAGTATTGCTATACTGCATAATATATGATAATGAAGAACATCTAAAAAACAACTCCCAGTTAAACATAGATGAACTATTAGAAGGAAACTGTCAAGTTGGTAAATATATGCATATAAGCTACTCGAACCTGCTAGAAATGTTACAACAACTAGAAAACATGAAAAAATTGTCATTAATAAATAATTTCGGAAGCAGATATATTCAGCTCAAAGACGTAAACGCAGAAGAGCTGCTTGCAAAATATTACCTTAGATCGGAGAGATAATTACTTATGCCGCTTTATAGTGAGTTAATTAAAATTGAGGATGAGTATAATTACTCTGCAAACATACAATTTGATATTGAAAATGATAAAAAACTCCAAAGATTTATCCCAAATGATACAACAATAGAATTAATAAAAGAATACTTTATAGATATAACACGTTTAAACCCAACACATCACGCTCGCATACTACACGGTTCATATGGTACAGGTAAATCCCATTTTTTAACTGTCCTGAGCTTATTGCTTGAAAAAAAGTATATTGAAAGTGATGGATATAATACTTTTTTGTCAAGAATAGCAAAATATGATGAAAACTTAACATCAGATATCAACAAATATATAAAAGATAAGGCAAGAAAACCATTTTTAATCGTTCCAATTGTATTTGATTTTGATGATTTCGAACGTTGTATTTATTTCTCCTTAAAAAAGAAACTTGAAACTATTGGAAAAAAAGTTAGCTTCAAAACCTTTTTTGATCAAGCAACAGCTTTAATTGAACAATGGAAAAGTAGTGAAGAATCAAAAGAGAGATTAATCAAAGCGTGTCAAAGCTCAAAAATCACTCTTGAAGAAATAGAAGAGCTGCTCTCTCTCTTTGATAAAAAGGCTGAAAAGAAGTTTCAAAAAATCTTTTCTAAAATGACCTTTGGTGTTAAGTATATATATGAGGTAACTAATCTTTCACAAACACTTAATGAAGCTAGTGAAGCAATTGCTGATAAATATAGTGGTATTGTCTTTATATTCGATGAATTCGGTCGCTACATAGAAGATAACATAAAGACAATTAAAATCAAAGCAGTTCAGGACTTAGCGGAATTTTGTGACCATGGCTCGGGTAATAATCACGTCATCCTTGTTTCGCATAAAGAAATAAGTCAATACACACAACGTTTTGGTAAAACAATTTCTCATGAATGGAAAAAAGTTGAGGGAAGATATAAACAAACGCCTATTAACGATAGTCAAGATCAATGCCTATCGTTAATAAGAAGTGTCCTTGAAAAGAATGAAAAGCCATGGAAAAAATTTCAAAACCGCTTCAAAAATGAATTAAACGCCTTATACTCCGAGGCTGCCGACTTCCGTGGATTTATGATTGATTCAGAAAATGCTCAGAATCAATTTGAAGGAGGTTTCCCCCTTCACCCTATATCTTTATTTGCGTTAGACAAGCTTTCAAAAAAAGTAGCACAAAACGAAAGAACCTTCTTTACATATCTGGCTAGCAAAGAAGAAAATAGTCTTTATAGTTTTCTTGAAAAATATAAAACAAAAGAATTTCATTTTGTAGGCATAGATAAAATATATGATTACTTTGAACCAAGTATAAAATCGACTCAAAGCGATACAAGCTTTGAATGGTATAAAGAGCTTCAAATAGCACTTTCGAAAAATCATTCTTCATCTGATGATGATACACCTGAGACAAAAATACTTAAAGTTATAGCCACAATTGGTATAATTAATGATCCTAGCGCATTAATAGCCAACAAGACAACAATTGTTAATGTAATAGATTTGCCAAAGGATATTATAACAAATGCTTTAGAAAGATTATGCGAAAGAAAAATAATTAAGTACTCCGGAGCATATGACAGATATGATTTCTTTGAAGCAAGCATATTTGACGTTGAAGAGATTATAAACGATGAATGTCAAACCGTAAGTGTTGAATCGACAGTAAATACACTAAACGATGAATTTATTGATTTTGTTCTATATCCTTACGATTACAATAGGGTTTATAAGATATCAAGGATTTTTGTTCCGTCATTTGCAACACTACAGGATCTGCAAAAAAAGGCCTTTTTAAACAAATTTGGAAAGTATTATGATGGCATTCTTATAATGTTGCTATCAAATCCCGATGACGATATGGATGAAATACTCAATATATCCAAAGATATAAAAAGATCAATTATGTTTGTTAGTAATGAAACATCCGTTTTAACAGAATATATAAAGAAATATATCGCCATCAAGTATTTGGATAGCAAAAAAAGCGAATATATCTCAAAAGATCCTGCATTCGAAAAAGAACTTGATTATTACAAAGATGAATATCGCCTGAATATTACGGAAATTATTAATCAATGGAAAAATACATTTGAAGGATCAAATACTATAGTAATTGATGGAAAAACGGTAGCAGATATAAAATCTTTAAGAGAATTATCTAATGCAGCAAGCAAAATCATGTATGATTCGTTTCCAAATACTCTTATTGTTAACAACGAATTAATCAATAAAAATATAATCTCAGGAAGTATTATGTCAGCAAAGAAAAATGCCATAGCTAATATTCTTTCTGGGGAAAATGCATCTAACTACTATTCAGTTCCATATTTATCACCTGATTATATAGCTATTCGATCAGTATTAGTGAAAAACGGCTTCATAACAACTGAAGAGGATGTTGAACTAAATACTGTTCCTGACGGAGCAAGCACCCATGTATTGGTGAAAAACAGAATTGAAGGTTTTATTGAAAAAGCTAAAAATGAAATTGTTGACTTTGAAAAAGTCATTAATTTATTAAAAGAGCCTCCGTTTGGATTAAGAAATGGATATTTATCGTTATTACTTGCCCATTTCTTAATCCCATATAAAAAGTCATTGATCATTAGTAGCCATGGCGTTGAAAAGGAATTAACTGTTGAACTTTTTGAAGAAATTGTAAGAAGACCTTCAGATTTTACGTTTACTATTGCTAATTGGTCAGGTGAGCAGCTTGATTTTCTCAACTCTCTGGAAAATATTTTTCATGAGTATATTGTTGAAAGTACTCTTAGCAAAAATAGACTTAAAGCTATTTATGATGGAATGCTTTTACATTTTAAGAATGTTCCAAAGTTCGCTCGTACAACAGAAGTTTATATTTCCGAAAAAGCTAAACAATATAGAAGCATAATTAGTAAATCAACTGCAAATTATTCCTCGTTCATCTTTTCAGGCATTAAAAGTCTAGGCAGTTCATATGATAACGCAATAGATCAAATTGTTAAGATTAAAAGCGAGTTAGAAGACGCAGTAAATGCCTTATCAAGAGAAGTTGTTTCATCAATCTTTGAAATCTTTGATGCTCCTAACAATATTTCCGCAGGTAAGATGCTATGCTCTAATTATGAAAAGAAATGGAAATCCAAACGAACAAAGTCTTTTGATTACTATACAAACGCTTTTTTAGAGCTAGTTAGTAATTTAAACTCAGATCAAGATGACTATAGCATAGTTATGCAGCTAACAAAAACATTAACTGGATTTGAGATTATTTATTGGAACGATTCACATAAATATGATTTTGTCGATCGTTTAAACGAAATTAAGACTAAATTAGATCTTTATCATGAAGAAGATAGTTTAAGCGAATCTGAATCTAAAGTTACAATCTCAACCGCAAGTGGAACTGAAAAATCACTTGTATTTGATAGAAGCGACTTAAGCACGCTAAGTTTAACATTAAAAAACAAAATCCATAATACTTTCAATAACTATGGATTATCTATTTCATATGATGAAAAAGTTCAGGTTCTTCTTTCATTGTTAGAAGACCTGATGGAAGGAAAAGAGTAATGTCAAAATCAGTTTATTGGTGCAATAATTGTGGAGTACCAATTATCAATAATAATACATGTACACTGTGTAATTCCAAATGTAAAAGTATAAGTACAAATGGAATCTGTAACCCTGTTTTTACACAAGAGAAGAAACTCCTCTCATGTATTATGAAAGAAGACTATAATAGTAAAAATATATGGTATCTTGGCAATAGTTATTACCTTGTTGATGGAAAACGAATTCGATTACCATATATTGAGTACTATAAAAACAAACAGCATCTAGAAGTGGCTGAATTACTACGCGATGAAGTGATTAAAGATGATGTTATAATAAATCATGAATCATATGTTACCGCCAATGAACGCTACATCAATGAACTGATTTATGAAGCAGAAAACTATATTTCAAACCTAACAGAACAGTATAGCAATAAAGATATATCGTATATTCCAACAGTGTCTTTTTCAGGCGGAAAGGATTCTACGGTAGTAAGCCGTTTGGTTAGAGATGCCTTGCAGGATGAACGTATAATACATTTCTTCGGAGATACTACATTGGAATTTCCAGCTACTCATACTTATGTAGATAATTATTTCCGTCAGGAGAATCCTTTTACACCTATGATTCCAAGCGAGACTGAAAAAGACTTTTTCAAGCTTTGTAAAATATTCGGCCCACCTAGTAAATTTCAACGTTGGTGTTGTACTATTTTTAAAACCTCAAATCTGAATAACGAGTATCAAAATCTCAACGGTAACAGCTTATCTTTTCTTGGAATCAGACATAGTGAATCAAAAGAAAGACAGAAATACGAGAGAACACAGGATCATTCAAAAATCGGCTCGCAGATAAATGCAATGCCTATAATTGAATGGGATGATTGTGACGTATGGCTGTATATGCTATATAAAGGTATCACTTTCAACGATGCTTACCGATACGGTTACAAAAGAGTAGGCTGTTGGTGCTGCCCAAACAATTCCAACTGGTCAACCATGCTAACGGAAATCTACTATCCTGAGTTGGCTAAAAAATGGCGTGATTTATTATACGATTTTGCAGAAAAAACAGGTAAAACCGATGTAGCTGATTACGTTGAGAATGGAAAATGGAAAACAAGAAAAGATCCAACTGGCTTAGAAACTCGAAATGTTACAATAGCTGATACACCTTGTAATCTTTCTGATCGTGCAAGAAATATAATTATTAAAAGAAAGATTACCAAAGAAATTATTGAATATATTAAACCATTTGGACAAATATCGATACTGGACAAAGATAACGCGACATATCTAACCATAACAGAACAAGCAGGAATTGACTCAGAAGGTAATTCTTTTAAAGAAAGAAAAGTATGCGATTTAGTAATCACTTGGGGAACAACCGTTTTAAAAGTTCTCCCGGCTCCTGGAATTGACTGGAAGCTACTTGTGAATCGACTAAAATGTCAAATGAGAAAATACCAATATTGTATACGATGTTCTGCTTGTGATTCCATTTGTCCACATGGAGCGATTAATACTTTTGGAGAAATACGGTATCAAATTGATGAGACAAAGTGTCCCCAAAATCTAAATATATGTTCTCGCTGTATTGCGAAATTTTATAATGGATGTATTACTTGTCAGGTTTTAGCGGCAAAGAAAAAAGACGAGGAAGATATATGATTTATTTTGATTATGCAGCAACGTCCCGTAATAAACCAGACGTTTCATTAGAAAGCTTTCTTCATTACATGAATGATATAGGAGTTAGCCCGGGAAGAGGAAGCTATAAAGCAGCTATAGATGCATCAAGAATGCTTTATCAGGCAAGAAAGACTGTAGCTGAGTTCTTTAATTCTCCGAATAATTCCAGTGTTATTTTTACTAAGAATTCTACTGAAGCAATCAATATGTTTTTGCACGGATTCTTAAATAAAGGCGATCATGTTTTGATTAGCCCTTATGAACACAATGCCGTTTTCAGGCCTATAAATAAGCTAAAAGAGCTTGGTATAATTGATTATACTGTTATTCCAGAATCTATTATATATAACGAACCGCATAACATCACAAAAGTAATCACAAATAATACTAAACTCTATATTTCTACACTTGCAAGCAACCTTACTGGTCAATATGTTTTTTCATCAATAATTTCTAAAATTTTATCAGATAATAATATCACTGTTTTTGTTGATGCTTCACAAGGTGCCGGAAAAAAATCAATTGATATGCAAAGGGATTGTATTAATTATGTCGCATTTACAGGCCACAAAGACTTATATTCAGTTCCTGGTGTTGGAGGCCTAGTTTGTTGCCAAAACCTAAAAATAGAGCCCTTAATCCAAGGTGGTACAGGTATAAACGGTGATAATTATACCAATCCACATATCTTCCCAGAAGCATATGAAGCAGGGACTCTTAATATGCCTGCAATATGGTCCTTGAAGAATTCAATAGATTATATCAATCAAAACATCGATACTATTAGAGACAAAGAAAATAAACTTACAAACTATTTTATAGAACAGCTTTCTAATGTTCCAGAAGTTATCATTTACAACCAAAACAGAAAGCGTCTCTCTACATTCTGCTTTAATATTAATAAGATTTCATCAAGTGCTGTCGTAAAATATCTTAGTGATAATGATATTTGCGTTAGGGGCGGAATACACTGTGCTATAAAGGCCCACGAAACAATTAATACTGTAAAAACAGGAGCAGTTAGAGTTAGTTTAAGCTTTTTTAACGATTATAGCGAAATAGATATATTTGTAAACTTGATAAGGGAGTTGATTAAGTGTACATAATTTTTTATAATACTAATGATGTTTTTTCAGCAGAAGAATTAATATCAAAATTAAATCTGAATGTCGAAGTAGTGCCAACACCGGTTCAAGATAAAGCTTACTGTGGAGTTTGTATTAAAACAGACAAAGACAAAATAGAGCAAATACGTTCTGTTTTATCCGCTTTTGAATTTAAAGAGGTGGAAGATGAATGAAATCCTTAGTTACAGAGATCTAAAAATACTGCGCAGTTATAAAACAAATAAAAACAATATTGTTTTGGATTTTTATAATCCTATATTAAAAAAATCGATATTATACAAGCGTGCAGTCGGTTTTTTTACATCAAATGCTCTAATTGAGCTTTCAAAAGGAATATCAGGCTTAATTAAAAACGAGGGCAAAATCAGGTTTATAGTATCGCCAATTCTATCTGAGGAAGATATAGAAGCAATTTCAAAAGGATATGATGAAAGAGGCGTTGTGCAAAATGCTTTAGTTAGAGAGTTTCACGAACCTGATAATACTTCTGATTATGAAAGACTCAATTGGCTCGCGCATTTAATCTCTTCAGGATGCATGGAGATTAAAGTTGCCTTTACTCCAGATAACCAAAAAAACGGTATGTATCATGAGAAAATAGGCGTAATCTATGACACTGAAGGAAATCGCATAGCTTTCACTGGATCAATGAATGAAACGAGCAATGCTTTTCATAACAATTTTGAATCAATAGTAGTGTTTAATTCATTAGTCGATGAAGATTGGAATCGTGTTGAAGATATTGAAAACGATTTCGATTCGCTGTGGTCTGGAAGAGAAGAAAACATTAAGGTAATAGAATTTCCAAAAGTATTAAAAGAAAAACTATTATCATACAAAAAAGAAACCATTAATCTACAATTAGATGATCTCTCATTCTCTCAAAATGAAACGAAACCCAAACCTGGTATACCGACCATTCCTGCAGGTATAGAACTTCACGATTATCAGCTTGAAGCCATCAATAGATGGGCTGAAAATGGATATTGCGGCATATTTGATATGGCAACAGGTACAGGCAAAACATACACTGGTTTAGGAGCTGCCGTTAAGCTCTTTTCAGAGAAACATAAAATGGCCCTTATCATAGTATGTCCTTACCAGCACTTGGTCGAACAATGGGTTGAAGATATTTTAAAGTTTAATATGCTTCCGACTATAGGGTACTCAACTTCTAAACAACGCGATTGGAAAAATCGTTTGTCAAATGATATATTAGACTTTAGGTTGGGTGTAATAGACGTATTATGTTTTGTAACTACAAACGCAACTTATTCCTCTGAATATGTACAAAATCAACTTAATAAACTCAACAGAAATACGCTCATACTTGTTGACGAAGCCCATAATTTTGGCGCAGAGCACTTGAAACGTTTTTTAAATCCTAAATTTGAATACAGATTAGCATTGTCTGCTACTCTTGAAAGACATAATGATGAAGAAGGAACAGAGTCGTTATATAGTTATTTTGGCGATAAATGCATTGAATATGGACTAGAACGTGCCATAAAAGAAGACAAACTTACTCCATATTATTATTATCCCAAAATAGTATATTTATCAGATAATGAATTAGCAGCATATAGAGACATTTCTAAAAAAATTGCAAAACAATGCCATGAAGACAAATATGGGAATATCACTATTACAGAACAAGGCAAAAGATTACTGATTGAAAGAGCTAGAATTGTAGCAGGAGCGAGTAATAAGATTCTTTTACTTAAAGAACTCATGAAGGATTATAAAAATGACTCGCACATACTTGTATACTGTGGTGCAGCGAGAAGCTGTGAATATAAAAATGATCAATCTGAAAGAGATGAAGAAGGCGAAAGACAGATAGTTTCAGTTTCAAAAATGTTAGGTTTGGATCTTGGTATGAAAGTGACACATTTTACATCATCAGAAACCGCATCAGAAAGAGAAACAATTAAAACCAGATTTGCTAATGCCGACCCTTATCAAGCTATTGTTGCTATAAAATGTTTAGATGAAGGAGTTAATATTCCAAGTATTAAAACTGCATTTATATTGGCAAGTAGTACAAATCCAAAAGAATATATTCAAAGACGTGGTAGAGTACTAAGAAAAGCGCCAAATAAAAGTTACGCAACTATATTTGATTTTATTACGTTACCTACTCCACTCGAGTGTATAAACCATGAAAGTGAAACATCTCACTATGACCTTTCTCTCGTAAAAAAGGAAATTAATCGTATGAAAGAGTTTGGCGAGATTTCAATTAATCCGTCAGAAGCTGATAGGATTATTACTGAATTGGTTGAAACCTACGGCTTAGACTTATACGTTAATGACGAGGAGGAATTCTACTATGAATGAAGAAAAACAATTGGATGAACGAAAGCTCAACCTTATTAAACTTAAAGTCATTACTATTGAAAAGGATAATGTTATAAAAAAGGACCCATCAAGCAAAATTATTGAGGATATTCGTAAGTATATCGATAAGGTGGTGGACGGAAAATGCTAATTAAAAAACTAATTCTGAATAATTTTAGACAGTATATCGGAGAACAAGAGATAGAATTCTCTACAGATAAAGAAAGAAATGTCACTGTTCTAATTGGCGTAAATACATCAGGCAAAACAACATTTATACGTGCTTTTGAATGGATCCTCTATGGTATAAACGGCTTTGGCGAAGGCGATAATAAAACGCGTGAAGAAAGAGAAAAAGAAAAAATATTACTTAATAGCAATGTTGCAGAGAAGCTTTCTTTTGGTGACTCAGCCGAAGTAATTGGAACTCTTGTTATCGAACATAACGATGTTCAATATGAAATAATCCGAACTGAGAAGTACACTTCAACCGGCAGTGATTTAAGAACTGCTGGCAGATCAGCTTCGATTTATTATCTTCAACCCGATGGACAAACTAAAACAAAAATAGAAGGCGATTTCGAAGATAGCATTGAAGGAATCTTGCCTAAAGCTCTATCAAGTTATTTTTTCTTCGGTGGCGAACGTTTAGGATCAATAGCCTCGCAAACAGATATAGAATCATCTGTTAAAGGTTTGATGGGATTAGATATCCTATATAATGCTCGCGATCACTTAAAAAAAGTAGTTAACATTTTTAGGAAGAACATAGATCTTGGTGGAAATCAGGATGCAAGAAGACTTCAAGATAAAATCGATGGAAAAAATGTTGAACTCGAAGAATTAAAAACCGCACTTGATGAAGCATCTGATCAACTCTCGTACTATCAAAGCAACAAAGAAAAATATGCAGCTATGCTAAAAGCAAATGAAGATACTAAAGAAAAACAGAATAGGAGAGAGCAACTTATAACAATTATAAAAAACTTAAACACTAAAATAGAAGAAGATAAAAAAGACTTAGTTAATGCCTTTAGCAGAAACTCCTTTGCTTTCTTTAGTTTACCACTGTTAAAAGATGCAATAAAAAAGCTTAATCAAGCTAGTGATCAAACAGAAAGCGTTCCAGAAATGACAGCAGATTCTATTGACTATATTCTAAAAAGAGGAATCTGTATTTGTGGAACATGTATTTCTCCAGGATCAGCCGCTGAAAAGAATCTTTTAACTGAAAGAAAAAAGCAACCTCCTGAGTCAATTGGTTCAGTTGTTAGGAATTATAGGGAACAAGCTTCAACTATTATAAATTCAAATGATGAATATTATAGTCGTATTGAAAAAGCTCTTAAAAATCTTAGAAGTGATAAACGCGAATTGGGATTCCGTGAAGATGAGATGAAAAAACTCGATGAAGAGTTGCGTGGTGCAAAAGATAGCTCAAATCTTGAAATTGAGTATCAAAACTCATTAAACCGTGTTAATGAATTTCAAAGAAAAAAGGATAGCTTTGTAGAGAGAATTGGATCTGCTAAAAAAGAAATAGAGAATTATCAATACGCTTTAGAAAAACAAATAGCAGCGTCAAAAGAAAATGCACGTACTCAAGCTAAAATTGATTATACTCAAGCTGTTTATGAATGGGTAGATAAGGCTTATAAAGAACGTGAATCTATTGTAAGATCAAATCTCGAAGAAAAGGTTAACAAAAATTTTGCGCGTATCTATCATGGACACAGAACAATCTCAATTGATGAGAAGTACAGAGTAAAATATATTGACGTAACCACTGAAGAATCAGAAGGATTAAAAGCAGTAAAAAGTTTTGCTTTTGTATCTGGTCTTGTTGACCTTGCAAAAGAATCCTTAACCTCAGAATCCTCCAAAGAAGCAGATATTGGCCCTCAGTATTTTCCTTTGGTCATGGATGCACCGTTTTCAAATGTTGATGAAATTCACATTAAAAATATATCACGTGTAATTCCCGAGTCCGCTGAGCAAGTTATTATTGCTGTAATGCAAAAGGATTGGGAACCAGCATCAGAAATAATGAATCCTTATGTTGGAAAAGCATATTACATTGAAAAAGCAAAAGATTCAAATGGAAAGGACATTGATACAATCACTCATATAAAGCCAAGGAGGGATAATTAATGTTATTTGATGATGATATTCAGATTCGCGGCAGACATGCTAGTTATTTAAAAGCTTTATCTGAATTGAGAGGTAATGCAAGCGAAGAAGATAAGAATCGTTTTTCTAATTTTAAACTATTTACTGATTATATTTCTGTTTATATGGTAGCTCCAATAATCGGCTTATTATACGGTAAAAAAAGTGCTTATGACAACGAAAAAGACTCAGCCGGAATAATGCTTGCAGCAATTTCAAAAAATAGAGCACACTTAAAATACATCTATAGGCTTGTTATCTTATCGGACACAACTCTCAACCTGTCGGATGAAGATAAGATCAATATGGCTTTTCGTGAGGAGTCTAACGATGAATCCGTAGCACGTGGAATGGAATTATATAATGCATATTTTTGTGGTGGCTTAGAAATACTATATCAAGAATTTGTTGAAAGATGCACAACAGACGAAGACTATATTGAACGTTTATTTGAATTTGTCTCTGAATTTAAAGAAGAACAAAAAATTGATGATGTTGCATTAGAAATTGGTTCCCTTCTCGATAAATAAATAATATTTTTATCTAGGAGATGAATACTATCATGAACTATTCATACAATCCATGTGACGGCATTATTTCTTTTATAAATAGTGATTTTTCGAAAGAATGCTGTAGTCGTTTTCTAAATGATGTTGGCTATACTGATATTTCATGTATCCTAGATCCATGCACAGCAGTTCACGCCGTATTAGTTGATAAAAGTACAAATTATACTTTTACAAGCATAGAAATTGAATGGTTACATTCAGTAAACTTACTTACAGAATACAAAGTTAATGATAATACCACTATTGTAATAGCCGATATGAATTGCTCTATTGACGATTACTACATAAACTGTGCAGCAATTATTAAGATTTTCGAAAAAGCATTCGCTCATAATTCATTCTATATATTTAAAATTAGGAACTCACTTTCGTTCGGTTGTTTAATTAATGCAAACATAGATATTCCAAACAACTATATTATCAGTATGTTATGTAATGAGACCAATATGAGCGAGGTAACCGATTTTATCGAAGAGCTTTTTGTAGAAGAAATGGATAGCCTACCTTCTTTAATTTCAGATTATTCTCCATTAAAAACGCAGGGGAACGATGAATACTATAAGACTTATTCTGATGAATTAGTGTATGATGAAAACGAGTACATTAAGGCATTATTAGAGATTCAATCATTTTATGGCGTAGACACATCAAAAGCTAGAGAACGTTCATCACTACCCAAAGAAGAAAGAGATCTCAACCAAATGCTTACCGACTGCACTGAATTAAAAACAGTTGCTAACGAAATAGATCAAAAAACATCATACGAAGAATTATTATCTGCTTCAGCAGCAAAAGAAAATGCGACGAGTAACACAGAAACTGAGGAATTACAATTATCATTTTTCGATGATGACTTGCAAATAGTTTCTGATGATGCATATAAAGACGCGGAAAAAATGCTAAATGAACTTTTAGGTAAATAAGGGAGGTTTGTCATGCAAGCACGTGCGCACTCATTACGCTTTCTAGGAGAAGGAAAAAAACTAACTGTGCCTTTTTTTCAGCGAAGGTATGTTTGGGAAAAAGAAAATTGGGATGAACTCTTACAAGCTTTTTTAAGCAATGATACTAAGCCGTTTTTAGGCGCATTAATCATTAAACACATTTCTCAAGTTGATGACTATATTATAGATGGTCAACAACGATTAACAACAGTAACAATTCTTGCTAAAGCGATATACGATAGCCTTAAAATTGATAAAAAGAATAGTGGCATCAGAAATTCAATAGAAAGCTTTCTTTTTTACAAAGATAACAGCGCAGATGACTTTGAGGATAGTCATGTTAAAATCGAACATTCTAGATTAGATCGTAAAGATTATGAAACTATAATTAAAGCTGGCTTGTTTGAAGATAATCCTGAAATCTCACCTGAAAACATTAAAGTGACTGCAAGCAAGATATTTCTCTGCTATAAGTATTATAGAGAGAGACTACAACATTTTACTACAGAACAATTAAAAGCTTTGTTTAATTCACTATTCAATGAAGATAGGCGAGTTTTTGTTCTTATAGAGTTAGAGCATGATGATGTTAATGAACAGAGTATTTTTGATACAATAAATAGGGCGGGAATTCATTTAAATGCCGCTGATATCATTAAAAATAATTTGTTCAAAAGACTGATTGACTTATGTTCAAGTGAAGAAGAGAAAGATGAAGTTAGTCAGACTTATTCTGATAACTGGGATTCGGTTTTTAACGCTGATCTTTCTACATTATCTTTGTGGGATGAAAAAAGAATTTTCGGAAATGTCCAGCATACAAACCTCGAATTTTTGCTGTACTGTGTAGCATGTATTAAATGGGGTGAAGATAAAGACATGTTCCCTCATCTTGCTGAAGTCTTTGAAAAGCAAACAGAAAAGATGGAGAAATATGAACTAATAATTCTCATTGATGATATTAAAAAATATGCCGAACTATTTAAATTCTTTATTCTAGACCTGAAAGTCAACATTGATAAACCAGACTGTGACGTATTGTTCAAATATGACAACTACATAAATAGATTACTATTTATTCTGCTGAAATTCAAAGTGCAGATGTTCTATCCTTATGTTTTAAAAAGATTATTTGAAGCAAACGGAAACTATGATGACGACACTTTGAAGCATGATTTTCTAGTCTTGGAATCCTTTATTATGAGAAGAAAGATTTCTTCGCGGGGTACTAACGACTATACTTCCAAGTGTTATGATATAATTAATAATGGAGTGGAAAAACTATTCGATAATAATGAAGCAGATATAACTGATTCAGCTGTTAATAAAGGACTATCTAACACAAAAGACGACGCAGCTTCTATGATCCTATTTTGGACGGAGCTATTCTTGCGAAAGAAAAAAGAATATGACGTTTTGTCTTTGGAATATACTTTTACACTAGAACACATTATGCCAAGGTCTTGGGAAAAAAACTGGTCTCAAGTAAAAATAATGAATGGCGAAGTTGAATTGGATATTAATTCTGAAGAAGGCAAAACATTCAGAAATGAACATATTCAATCAATAGGAAATAAAACTCTACTTACATCAAAACTTAATTCTTCTGTAAAAAATGCATGTTTTAAAGATAAAATCTTTGGTAACGGAAAAACTAAAGGATATCAAAATCATACTAGCCTTATAATAACAAAAAAAATTGTTGATAATTATACCGACGGCTTTGTATGGGATGAAAAACAAATTGAGATTCGCCAGAACAAATTGTTTGATTTGTTTAAAGAGCTATGGCCTAATTTTAGAGCTGATACAACATATAATAGCGAATCCGTAAATAATACAGATTCCCAGCAAGGAGTTGTATATAATGAACCAGAAATAACAATAGATGATTATACATCCGATGTTTTTGATGATGCTAACAAATTACTTGATGCTGTAACCTCTTCCTCACAACTCCAAGTGAGCGAAGAAAGTACTGAAGATGAAATAACATTAAAAAACAGGTTTATCGATGAAATTAAAAATGGGAAAATGTTTTATTCATACAAACCAGTGTTTATTAAAGCTATTTTTGATACTGCAAACGAAAACGGTACTTCATATTTATATGATATCGCAATGTATTTTATGAATTTCTATAATAAAAGGAAAGAAAATGGCCTTGTTATTGAGAATCAAGATAGCGTTGTATGCAAACCAGAATTTGCAATTGACGATGCATTAATGACCATTAAACGTTATCCTTTAGACATCTATCAAAAAACAAAAACAGTTACCTTCAACGATAATGATTTAACAGTTTCGATAGTAAAAGAAGTATGGAAAAACATATCAAACTCTGAGAAAACCGAAATACTATCAATTTGTGACAAAAGAATTGAGTCCTACTATTCCAAAAACAACGGATTCGTTTAATTAATCAATAATGATCAAGTGTAATTGTTTATGGTATGAACATAATGCCATTGCGACAAATGAACTTCGTAGGATTAGATTTATAGAAGTTTTTATTCCAGCCATATATACGAGTGTAACATGACTGTATTACTTTAAATTCATTATTATGATCTCTATAACAAATAATGTATGAATAGTTATTTAATGGAAAGAAGGCGACATTCATATGATAAGAGTAGAATGGGATATAGAAGAAGTTGTTGCATTAGTAGACCTTTGCTTCAAAAAAGAAAATAATGATATCAGTAATGAAGAGTTAGATAAAGAACTTCATGTATTATCCGAGGTGTTTAATAAGCGTGCAGATTTATTGAATATTGTTCATGATGAAAAATATCGTAATTATGCTGGTATACGTAAACAATACTATTTTCGAGTTTTAAAAGCCGTTTCTAACGGCAAAAAAGGTAGCCCAAGTGGTGTTCCAAGAAAAATAGACTACGAAGTTGTAAATCTCTATAAAACAAACCGTTTCATATTCAATAAACTATTAGAAGAATTTAATCGCAAGTATCGTTGATATAATATAACACAATCCTTATGTATAGGTATTTATTATGAAAACACTATATTATGATAAACTAGTAAGAGATAATATACCTCAAATAATTGAGGAAGAAGGTAAAAAGTGTAAATGCGTTTCCCTTTCAGATGATCAATACAAAGAATACCTTAATAACAAGCTCATTGAAGAATTAAATGAATATCTTAATGATTATTCAATTAATGAACTAGCAGATTTATTAGAGGTTATCTTTTCTATTGCTGAAACAATGGGTATTTCCAGGGAACAATTAGAAAAAATAAGACTAGACAAGGCTAATACTAACGGATGTTTTTCAAAAAAACTCTGTCTAAAAGAAGTTTATACAGAATCTGACTAAGTAGAATACTTTATGGTAATACAAGCTTACATATTTCTCTTTGTTATGCTTTAAAATTTATTTAAATTACAGACGTTATTTCTAGTTACTTCAAGCCAGTTTCCATTATTGTGGAGGTAAAACATGATCACCATTAAGCAAATCAGTATTACAGACCTATCCACAGACGCCATCGTAAATGCAGCGAATGAGCAGCTTCAAGCCGGCGGAGGTGTATGCGGTGCAATCTTCAGCGCAGCTGGATATGATAAACTTCAAGCGGCTTGTGATGAAATCAAGCACTGCGACACAGGCTATGCTGCCATTACAAGCGGCTTTGACCTAAAGGCGAAATATATCATACATGCAGTCGGTCCTATCTGGCGCGGTGGTCAGAATGGTGAACCGCAAGCACTGTACAATGCCTACAAGCGTTCTCTGGAGCTTGCATCTGAGAACGGGTGCCGTTCTATCGGATTTCCTTTAATCTCTGCCGGCATCTACGGCTATCCACTTAAAGACGCATGGAGACAGGCAATACAAGCGTGCCTAGACTTTGATAAAAACGCAGCTCATAGTATAGATATCGTTTTTGCAGTACTAGATAAACGAATCATTGACAATGGTCTTGAGGTTTTGAACGAATTGAATTCTTCAAGCAACAGCCCTTCGTTCGATCATCTTCTGATATCCGGTCGTCAGGTTGATGCAGTATTCTTCCATCTTCCACAGGAGCCTTATGGCTTTTTGAGCAATTGGTATATGTCGCCGTTTGTTCTTGACGGTGTCCATTATTCCTCGATGGAGCAGTATATCATGTATCAGAAGTGCGTTCTCTTCGGCGACCAAGCCACTGCAAAGAAAGTACTGCTGACAGATGATCCTTCGGAACAGCAAAAGCTCGGCAAACTCTGCACCGGTTATATCAATGGTGTTTGGGCAGGTGCACGGCAAGCAATCACAGTGCGTGGTCTGCTTGCAAAGTTCAGTCAGAACGCAGATTTGAGAGAACAGCTTATCAATACAAAGGAAGCCTATCTCGTTGAGTGTGCTCACAGTGATAAGATATGGGCTTGCGGTATCAGATTGAATGAATCTGAACGCTTTGATGCAACTAAATGGACTGGTCAGAATATTCTCGGCTTTGCGCTGATGGTAGTGCGTGAAATCATTAAAAAGAACCATGAAGTGAATAACATCCGGAGTGTAGACAAGTTCCGAGGCTGTCTCATTGGCGGAGCTGCAGGTGACGCTTTAGGCTACGCGGTTGAATTCATGCATGAAAACCAGATTTTCTCCAAATATGGAAATGGTGGTATCGCGGAGTATGAACTTAAAAATGGCGTCGCAGAGATTTCTGATGATACACAAATGACTTTGTTTACAGCGAATGGTCTTCTCTTTGGTACTACGCGCGGGATGACAAGAGGTATCATGGGCGATTATGAAAGCTATATCCAGATCATGTATCAAAACTGGTATAGGACGCAAACAGAGACCTATCCTATTCAGGAGGATTATCTTTGTTCATGGCTTATGAATATCCCTTCGCTATTCAGTCGCCGCGCTCCGGGCAATACTTGCCTTTCAGCAATCAAGCATGGTGCAGATGGTTCAACCGCTAATCCGATTAACGACAGTAAAGGCTGTGGAGGAGTAATGCGTGTTGCACCTATTGGTTTGTATTTCGCCAATAAACAACAGGCATTTGAAATATCAGATAAACTCGGTGCAGAGGCAGCAGCATTGACACACGGGCATGATCTTGGCTATATCCCGGCAGCAGCTTTGGTTCATATAATTAGGGCGTTATTGGAAGGAAACATTTCTCTGAAAGATTCTGTGAAGGACGCGATTGATGCTATGAGAAAACTGTTTCCTGATGCGAAACACATTAATGAGTTTGCAGCAATCATGGAAAAATCGATCATGCTTTCTGATACAGCATCTGATGACCTGAATGCCATTCATCAATTGGGAGAAGGCTGGGTAGCTGAAGAAACACTTGCAATCGCTGTTTACTGCGCTTTGAAATATGAACGAGATTTTGACAAGGCTATCCGCGTAGCGGTTAATCATAATGGAGACAGTGATTCTACTGGCGCAGTCTGCGGCAATATACTCGGAGCGTATCTTGGCTATGATGCAATTCCTAAGAAATTCAAGGAGCATCTGGAATTACAGGATATTATCATAGAAATAGCAGATGATCTGTATAATGACTGTCAGATCAGCGAATATGGTCCGATACGTGATGAAGTGTGGGAGAGCAAGTACGTATATTCAGACTATCCTGCAAGGGATCGGCATCCACTGTGAAGCTAGATTCAGATCTCATATATACAATAGCATACATTACTAAGGGGATAACAAATGATAAATACTGATAAACCAATTGAAAATAAAGAAGAAGATAGACTGGGCAGAAGAGAATTTGTTAAACGGATATCGAAAGCGATATATGAGTTCGATTCAACTGATAATTTTGCAATTGCGTTACAAGGTAAATGGGGGTGTGGCAAGACATCGATATTAAATATGATAAGCAATGAAATTGCTGCTAACTCAGATACAACTATAATTGTAAAGTTCAACCCGTGGAATTTCACTGATTGCAATCAGCTTATTAGTCAGTTTTTTATGAATTTATCGACTGAACTAAAAAAACAATCTGATAATAAGGCTGTAAAAAAAGGCAATAAGAATGAGATTGGAACTGAGATTGGAAGAGTAATAGATAAATATTCGTATGCTTTGGAGTATGCTAAATATATTCCTGTTGTTGGCAAGTATTTAGAAATCATTCCGCAGCTTGCTAGTTCTGTTGGAGAAGCTATTAAGGAAGATGCTGAGGAAAAAAGTAATGATATTATTTATCAGAAAAATGAACTTATCGAAAAGTTAAAAGCATCCAAATCGAGAATAGTAATTATAATCGATGATATCGACAGACTTCCAGATGAACAAATAAAACTGATTTTTCAGCTTGTAAGCTCAGTGGCAAATTTTCCAAATATAACATATCTTCTTTCATATGACAAAAACATTGTAGTCAAAGCATTAAATGATGTTCAAGGTGAAAACGGCGAGGAATACTTAGAGAAAATAATCCAGCTTCCTTTTGATGTTCCAGACGTTAAGTCAAGTAAGCTACAAGGATTGCTTAATGATAAAATTAAAGAGAATATTAGTTTGCCTGAAGGAGAATTGGAATCAACATATTGGCATGATGTGTTATACAAATGTATACTGCCATACATAAATTCCGCAAGAAACATCAACAGATTTGTGAACGCTCTTTCCTTTTCATATCCTCCTGTAAAAAATGAAGTATGTTTCGCAGATATGGCTGTGATATGTTCTTTTCAATTATTTGCTCATCCTATATATGAATGGATTAAGAATAATAAGTTTACTTTGGTTGGTGGATATGACGGAAGAGGAATACCACAAAATGACATAGAAGAAAGAAGAAATGAAGTTATCGAATCTTTCAAAAATATTTACTCAGGAAATATTGATGATATTATTTCGGCTCTTTCTGTTGTTTTTCCGAGCTTTAATAATAAGGTATCGCATAATTCAAATTTTATTACAACTTTAGCTTTGAGAAAAAGTAAACGAATAGCATCTGATGAAAGATTTGATGTTTATTTATCGCTTGACCTTGAAGATGTCAAAATAAGTGATGCTGAGTTTAAAATGTCAATAAACGAGATGAATGAGCCACAATTGAGGGAGTATTTATCTTCACTAAAATATCAGAATTTATTATCAGATTATAAAAATGAATTAAGACTATATTCCAAAGAAATCGATGAGGATAGAATCGAATTATTATTAAGTGCATTTATGTTTTCGTCAGGAAGAATTATTTCTGATAATCAGTTGACTGACTATAATGATAAATTCATAGATATTTATTTCCTTATGGAATTATTAAAGATAATTAGTGATGAGAATAGTAGATTTTTCATTATTAAAAGTATTATCAGCAAATCAGATTTTTTATCGTTTCAAAAACTGCTACATTTGGCTCACATCATAGAACTTAATTATGGGCGAATTGCTGCTACAGAATACCAACATCAAGAAAAACTTATTACTGAAGAACACTTGAAGGAATTAGAAAGCGTTATCGTTGATAGGATTAAGGAATTCGCAAAAATTACAAATATCTTTGATTGGCAAGAATACTATAGAGCATTGCTACTTTGGGAAGTGATAAATAAAGAATCTTATAAAGAATATATTAGTGAACAAGTTAAATCAAAAACAATTGTAATAATTTTGGCTTCTTTAGCAATTGGCGAATGGTCAAATTCAAATAATGTAGACGAATATGAACTTCATTCGATGTCGTATTGCAATTATCTTGATTTTGTTGATAATGAAACTGTTCTACAATATATTGACGATGAAAGGAAAAAAGAAGAGTTTTGGAAGTTAGAAGAAAGAATTATAAAGAAGGCTATAGCATTTTTTATTATTAAAAAAGAACATAACTCTTCATTAATTAATGCAAAGATTGTAAATGAAAAATATGAGGAATGGGCATTAGCATGAAAACCTTATATTGAAAGATAGTATCAGGAAGGAATATACCGTCACAAAGGCGCGCCTCGGGAGATGCTGGATTCCAGCATCGAGAGAAAGAAGTAAAACCATGAGAACGATAAGAGTTACTGGCAAAGGGCAGATCAAGGTAAAGCCCGATATGACAAGAATCACCACCACCATTGAGGGAATGTATGTCTTAAGCTATCATAAGGAGGAAAACGATGGAAAAAATTAATGTTTCTCAGATTACTCAAATCGAATTATCTATTGAGATAATGATGTACGGCCATGCATACATTTGTGTGGCTCAAGAAGACACGTCGGTAATTGTGTCAGAGGATCATGCTCCGGATGGCTATGAAGGAGAATCTTCCAAACATACTTACACAAACAGTTCAATCTCACTGGTTGTGAGCGAATTAATGCAAGCGATCTCAACAGCCTCAGAGCATAAACAGTTGGAAGAATCTGAAGAAGACTCTTTAATTGATGCTTCTGCAAGTGATGGTGCAACAGTGTGGACTCTCGTAATCAGCGAAACCGAAGAAGAGATACTTACTGTTGAAGGCTATAATCGTGAAAGTGATTTTTTGCAGGATGTCTTGCAGATTCTATTCAAGCATTATAAGGAATTTGATGAAATTCAGTCTTTCACAGGTGAACTCTGATAGTATATTCATACCGGTCGGATTTCTTCCCAAGAACTACATAAGGTCGGGTGCTTTTAGTAAGTCAAAGCGCACTGTATCTCCGGGAGATTCTTGACTTGCTTTACATATGAGGGATAACTTATTTAAACTGAAAAAGAGGAATAGAAATGCTTATATTTATAGATACTAATATATTATATAATGACTTTTACATGAAGAACGTACAATTTGAACTAATAAGAAAAGTAGGCACAATTGTTCTTGGCGAAATTATTATAGATGAAGCCTGTAAAAAATATCGTGAGCGTCTAATCGAAAGTTATAACGCTCTAAAAAATGACGAGCGTTCTATAAATGGACTTATCCATAATCCGCTAAATATCAGTAGCATTGACATTGAATCTGAAATACAAGAATATAGAAATTTCTTAGAGATGTACGCTTTTGATAGAGGAATGGGCGAAACGATAGAATATCCTACAGTTTCTCATAAAGACGTGGTAGCAAGAGCGATAATAGGTAAGAAACCATTTAAGCCGGACGGAAAAGATGGGTATAGGGATTACATGGTTTGGCTTTCATGTCTCGAACTCTCCAAAAGATATACATCAGAAGAGATACACTTTATTACTCAGAACGTAGCTGACTTTTCCGCTGATAATAAAGAAAAAAAGAAGGTTCTCCACAATGACTTGTTAGAAGATCTTGAGAAAAATGGTATAGAAAACTCACGTTTTCATTATTGGACAAATCTCAAGGAGTTTATCGAACAGTCTATAAAGCCACAAATAGCGGTGTTGGAAAATGAAGAAAGCATAAAAAGGATGATTGAATCTTTGATAACGGACACCGATATTTTGCAAGATTATATAAACAACAATATTATCGGGTTAGATTTAACTCCGTATGACTTATTACTTCCGTGTGTTGGCTCTTCGTTGAAATCAATTGATTCTTTGGATATTGAAATCGATGAGATAACAGAAATCGATGAAAAGCATTACCTTATAGAATTAACGATAAATGGCATTTGTAATATTGAAGGAAAGATGCTTTTATCAGAATACTATAAATTGGTAAAGGAATATAAACAAAATGAATGGGTTATAGATTTTGATGTTGTAGAAAAAAATGAAGATACCGTTACCGTTCAAGCTATAATGCAGTTATATATTCATGTTAATGGGAAGTATAGTACATCAGATAAAACCATAAGTTCATTACAACTTGAATATATTGAAGATTCATACTGTGATTTTTGTAGCTATTGATGATTGATTAGACTAGTCGAGCCTAATATACATCGCTGATTTCTTCCCTCCAACTACATAAGGTCGGGTGCTTTTAGTAAGTCAAAGCGTACTGTATCTCCGAGAGACACTGGACTTGTTCCCAAGAACTGCGAAAATCCACTCCACGATAATCTCATCATTTCTACATAAGAGAAAAAGTGCCGAATTTTCGGCACTTTTCTTATGCTATTTATTTTTTACGTGACATCAATACTACGCACTCAACGTGCCTCGTTCTAGGAAAAAAATCAGCAGGACGGAGAACATCGAGTGAGAATCCGTTATAGCAGAGATAAGCAGCGTCTCTTGCGGCAGTAGCCGGGTTACAAGAGATCATAACTATTCTTGACGGCGACATTTTGAGGCAAGCATCGAGAGTTTTGTTATCGCACCCCTTTCGGGGAGGATCAAGCACGATAATATCAGGCTTTGAACCCTCCGCAGCGAATTTTTCGGCTATTTCACCAGCGTCACCGGCATAGAATTCAGCGTTGGTTATACCGGCACTTTGAGCATTGGCTTTTGCATCTTCAATTGCCTGAGGAATGACTTCGACACCGATTACTTTCCTGACTGAATCAGCCATTGAGAGTCCTATTGCACCTGCGCCACAGTAGAGGTCAAGCAGGAGTTCGTCTTTTTTCGGAGCGGCGAGACGTTTGGCTTCGGCGAAAAGTCTTTCTGCCTGAGCAGTGTTAACTTGATAGAAGCTCTGAGGGCTCAGAGATACCGGGACATTGCATAAAGTGTCTGAAATAGCGGCTTTCTCGCTCAGGCAAACTGTGTTCTTACCGAGAATAACATTAGTCTTCTGAGGGTTAATGTTGAGCATTATTGATGATATATCAGTGAATTCGTTCTTTATAAGTTCTCCGAGAGATGAGAGTTGTTCACGTATTTTAGGAGAATCCTTAGCGGTGATAAAGCATATCATGATCTCTTTGCTGTGGAAACCCTGACGAATATATAGATGTCTGAGGACACCTTTGCCGGAAACTTCGTCATAAGGCGTTATACTATTGTATTTACCGGAACGTAGCTCACTTTCGCAGAGACTGAGGATATTACCGAAGACTTCCGGCTGCAGAGCGCAGTAAGTCACAGGAACGAGTCTGTGTGAGCGCGGAGCATAGAAGCCAAAGCAGGGGAGGGTCTTTTTCTCTTTTTTCTGACAATCAGCGTAGGGGTACTGTGCTTTATTTCGGTAGCCACTTGTCTGTTCAGAGCCGAATATCTCAAGTGTTTCTTTTGGTGTCAGATGTCCTATACGCTCAAAGGCGTTAGTGACAATTGCTGACTTTACACGGCACTCTGCTTCATATGAAAGGTGCATAAATACGCAGCCTCCGCATTTTTTATACTGCGGACATTCAGGCTCGATACGATCCAGGGAAGGCTCGGTTATTTTCTCGATAATGCCGTAAGCATAGTTCTTTAGCACTTTTACTATACGTATGTCGAGAACATCTCCAATAGCTGTGTCGGGGACAAAAACGGCCATTCCGTCTATACGGCAGACTCCGTTTCCCTCAGAAGATATATCTGTTATTACGCCTTGGCAGATCTGATTTTTGTTAAGCATTCAATGACCTCATTTTTCTTTTCCATAAGCTGATCGAAGCGTCTGATGTATTCGTATGGAAATTTATAATTATGTATACGTGTTATCTTGCCGCCGGGGTAAACGAGCTTCGTGGAAGCCGCACATCCTGCGCCGAGAATAGTCTGAGTCTCGTCCATAATGAAGATATTGTAATAGCTCTCATAACCTTTTTTAGCATAACCAACGTTTTCAAGGTTGTCGAGAGTGTTTTTCTGTCTGTACATATAGTAGGGAAGGTAGTCAGCTGACATAAGCTTTTCAATACTATGGTCAACCATTCTTCCGACTGTATCACCGGCAGATGAAACACCGTTTTCAAATAGGTCGGCAGCACGTTTTATTGTCAACGTATGGACTGTTATGCTTTCAGGATCAAGTTCTATCATACGATCGAGGGTATTGCAGAAACTTTCGTATGATTCTGTTGGCAGACCGGCGATAAGATCTGTATTAATGTTGGTGAAACCGATTTTTCGTGCTGCTTCAAAAGCTTTTACGGCGTCTTCTCTGGAATGCTTTCTGCCAATAACTCTGAGAACATCATCGTTCAGAGTTTGTGGGTTTACAGAAATTCGCTGAGCGCCGAGCTCTTTGATAACACGGAGTTTTTCTTCAGTTATCGTGTCCGGACGTCCGGCTTCTACGCTGTATTCGCGCACATTTGCAAGGTCAAAATTCTTTTCGACAGCTTCCATTATAGTACGCAGATCCTGCGCTGATATGGAAGTAGGAGTTCCGCCTCCGAAGTAGATAGTATCTATTTTTACGTTTGTTTCGCGTACGATATCTCCAATGAAACTCAGCTCTCTGCATAGAGCGTCAACGTATTCCGGCATAAGCTTTATAGCAGAATCCATTGAGTGTGAAACAAACGAGCAGTAGCTGCATCGTGTAGGACAGAACGGTATCGATACATACAGACTGACAGCACTGCTGTCTATCTTGTCGAGAATTGGCAGCTGATTAACAGCTGTATCATAAGCAAGCTGCAATTTCTTCGGGGTTATCTCGTATTTATCAGTCAGTTCATGAAAAATTTCGTCTTTGTAGAGACCGTCACGCATACAGTCAATAACTTTTTTGACCGGACGTATACCTGTCATAAGTCCCCATGGCGGTCTTACATCGAGCCGCTCGCTGAGTATATGATATATAAGGCGGCAGAGCTCATGTTCAGCAGTATCTTTGTCTTCATCAACAGGTTCATTTAAGAGCTTTTCAGCTTTGTCTATCTTTCCGTCAAGCATGACTTCTGCAGATATGCGGAAGCCGTCAGCTTCAGCTATGACATATCGACTGCCTTTGGCGTCTTCACGATCGTCAGAAAAGCTGAAACGTTCAGCGTTGAAGAACAGTTTCAGCGTGGCTTCTATCTCATACTTAAAAGAGTTGCCGATGAGTATCACCGGCATTTTTTCATTTATCGAGTTCATATTTCACCTTTTGATCTGAGCAAATAGGGGTTAAATCTTTTTTCATAGTTGAGCGTAGTAGCTTCGCCATGACCTGGGTAGATCTGTATATCACCCTCAAGGTCATTTATGAGTTTAAGTGATGATATCATGGCTATAGGATCGCTGCTGTCAAAGTCAGTTCTTCCGATGGAGCAGCGGAATATAGTATCACCTGAGAACATTACATCACCGCAGAGGTAGCATACGCTTCCGCGTGAGTGTCCGGGGGTATGGATGACGCGGAATGATAGATCACCGTCGTTTATCCAGCAGTCACCGAACACAGCTGTGTAATCAGTAACAGGTACGAATGGATCAGGAATGACACCTCTGTGGAGAGAGAATTCCTCGCTTTCGAGCATAAAAGCATCGTCTGTGTGGATGTATACCTCAGCACCGGTAGCCTTGCGTACTTCTTCGACTCCTCCTATATGGTCAAAGTGACCGTGAGTGAGGAGTATCTTTTTAAGCTCGAGTCCTTTTTCTTCAATGAAGTTGAGGAAACGCTTGCTGTGACCGCCGATATCAACTGCGATACAGCGGCCGGGAGCTGTCTCGACGATATAGCAGTTTACACCGTAAGGACCGAGGTTTAAAATGTGAATATTCATAGGTTGCCTCCGTTAAATAGCAGCTCTGTCAACGGAAATAACTCCCTTGACCTTTCTTATCTTATCGAAAAGGTTTCTGAGCTGCTCTGTGCTTGAGATAACAATCGTGCTCTCAAAGAGTGCGTTTCCGTTTTTGAGGATACGTGATGATGAATGTATTATCGGTACACGGGCTTCAACGAGGGCAGCGGAAATATCATAGAAAAGTCCCATACGGTCAACAGCGATGACTTCAAAGCTTGTCTGAAGCTGAGAGTTGCTGTTTTCTGACCACTGAATATCGCACCAGCGGTTGAGTTCCTCGGGATCGCCGCGCTGCATAACAGCCTTGTAGTTTGTACAGCTTGTAGTGTGTACGGAAATACCGTGGCCGCGGGTAATAAAGCCTACTATATCATCGCCGGGAAGAGGATTGCAGCACTGTGCAAACTTAACTGCAATATCATCTATCTGGTCGAGGATGATGCTGCTGCGGCTGCTATTGCTCTTAGGCTGAATAAGGGGGATTATAGATGGTTCATCATCATGAACATATTGTTTTTCGTACTTGTCTTTCAGACGAGGTATTATCTTGGAAAGAAGAATTCCGCCATATCCTATGGAAGCATAGAAATCATCGAGAGTTTCACAGTTATGGCGCTTGAAATCGTCTTCGAGGAAAGCTGTATATTCGGATTCGGGAAGGTTTATGCGGTGACGCTTGAATTCGCGTTCAAGTTCTGCTTTACCTTCAACGATGTTTTCATCGCGGCGTTCCTTCTTGAACCACGAACGTATCTTGGAACGAGCCTCGTTAGTCTGAACTATGTTGAGCCAAGCCCTGTTAGGACCTTTTTCGGGATCCTTGCTGGTGATTATCTCGCATATCTGACCGGTCTGGAGTTTGTAGTCAAGAGGTACGATCCTTCCGTCTACTTTTGCACCGGTTGTCTTGTGACCGATCTCCGTATGAATACGGTACGCAAAATCTATAACAGTTGAGTTTACAGGAAGACTAACAGACATTCCCTTAGGAGTCATAACAACAATGTCTTCGGGGGCAAGATCTGTCTTGATAATACGGACTATTTCTTCTACATCATCTGATGTCTGCTGAGCTTCTATGACCTGTCGAACCCAAGCGAGACGCTGTTCCATTTTGTCTCTGCCCTGAATGCCTTCTTTGTATTTCCAGTGAGCCGCGATACCGTATTCAGCTGTTTCGTGCATATCCCAGGTACGTATCTGAACTTCAAAAGGGATTCCCTCCTTGCCGAGAACGGTGGTGTGGAGAGACTGATACATATTTGATTTAGGTGTAGAGATGTAGTCTTTGAAACGGTTGGGCAGGGGACGGAACATATCGTGTATCAGACCGAGAACGTTATAGCACTCAGCGATGGTAGATACGATTATTCTAACGGCATATTTGTCGTATATCTCGTCGATATTCTTATGATTTATGAAAATTTTGCGGTATATGCTGTAAACGCTCTTTACTCTGCCGTCTATCTGCGGAGGCTGAGCGAATTCTTCTGAGCTGAAGCGCTGAGCTATACGATTCTTGATAGTCTCGATGAAGGCTTCGCGCTCTTCCTTTTTGTTTTCGAGGATATGTTCTATTTCTGAATAAGCATAGGGGTCAAGGTAGTGGAATGAAAGATCCTGGAGTTCCTCCTTGATAGCTCTGATACCGAGACGGTGAGCGATAGGAGCATAGATGTTCATAGTCTCAAGAGCAGTATTGCGCTGTTTTTCGATAGGACGGTATTTAAGAGTACGCATATTGTGCAGACGATCACAGAGCTTGATGATCATAACTCTGATGTCCTGAGACATAGCGAGAAGTATCTTTCTGATATTTTCTGCCTGCTGCTCTTCACGGCTGAATATCGGTATCTTGCTCAGTTTTGTAACACCGTCAACAAGCATAGCAACGTCTTGTCCGAAACGCTTCTTGAGGTCATCTAGAGTAGCCGGAGTGTCCTCAACAACATCGTGAAGAAGAGCTGCACATATTGTATCAGTGTCCATGCCGAGTTCCAAAAGGATATAAGCAACAGCCAGCGGATGAATGATATAATCCTGACCTGAAGAACGTTTCTGACCTTCGTGAGCCTTAGCAGCAAATTCATAAGCTGAGATAATCTTGCTAAGATCATACTGCTTATCATCGGTGAGTATCTTCTGGATTATCATTTCAATAGTGAAATCGTCCTTATAATCCGGAATCTCGCTGAGATACTTCTCCGGATCACTCGGGACTGCTGTATCAGGTATGAATAATTCCACTTCGTTTTTGCCTTGATTCTGCAATTTCATATCATCAGACATATTTATCCCCCTCACAAATTATACATCACTTTATATGCTCCCTTAGCGAAACGAGTACGGGAGCTGTGTTGAGGTCAGCCTTTTTGCTGACTTTGACTCTTGAAACACTTGAATCTGCGGAAGAGAAGCGTATCAGACCGAGCTGTCTGAGAGCTTCGAGCGCAGCATTGAATTTACAGTAGTTCATGCGCGGATCGCTGAGTTTCAGGTAGAGTGCGTCCGTAGAAATACCGTTGTCCGGTATCCCCTTGTAGATGTGAACAACGTCATCGCGCTCCGGCAGCATACTCGGGTAGTAGTTCTTCGGAAGCTGTTCATTTCTTGCGAATGATTCAAATGCTGACATAGCAGCAAAGTATCTGCTCTGTTCAAAAGCACTTGGGCGCATATCGCGAACAACAACGCTTATATCAGTATTGCCGCGGAACTCATTAATACCAAGTGTAACTATAAGATCACAGCTGTCTCCCTTGCCAACAATAACTGACTGCGGCGGAGTTCTGAACAATAGCGCATCGAATGAGCTGTACCCGAGTTTCAGACGCAGTTTTGTATGAGTACCGTTTGAAAGCGGTAGTATGTCAACGACCTGAGCACCGCCGATATAGAATAGAGGACGTTCATTATCAGCCCCGTAAGGTTCGAGAGCGGAAAGTCCTTTGATATTTTCAACAGTTAGTTCCTGAGGAGTTACAGCTGCATCGGCTGAGATAGTCAGAACAGGCATTATCCTGTGATTTTCAGCAGCGAAACGCTCGATCAGTTCTTTGAATTCTGCTTCTTTACCTGATTTTATTGTGAAGCCGCCTGCACCGGGATGACCGCCGAACTTTTCGAGGACATCTGACGCATATGAAAGAGCTTCAAAAATGGAGAATTCACCGAATGAACGGGCAGAACCTCTTATCTCTCCGTCCTGTTCCGACGCAATGAAGCAAGGTTTGCCGAATTGCTCCATGATACGTGAAGCAACTATGCCAATTACACCGTGGTGCCAGTTCTTTCCGCAAAGGAAAATAGTTCTGCTGCGGATAAGAGACGGATCTTCGTCTATCATTGAATAAATATCGGAAATAATACTGTTTTCGGCTTCTTTGCGCTCTGTATTCAGAGCGTTAAGTTCCTGTGCAGCAGCGAGCGCTTCGTCAGGATCTTCGCAAAGAAAAAGCTCTGCAGCCTGTTTCGGAGAACCAAATCTGCCTGCAGCGTTTATACGGGGAGCTATACCGAAGCCGATAGATTGCGAATCAACCGTTTTATCTGTAAGACCGCATACTTCTTTGAGTGCGATGAGAGCAGGGCGGTCAGTGTTATTAATCAGTTCCATGCCATATGAAACAAGGAAGCGGTTCTCGCCGGTGAGGCTTACTATATCAGCAACAGTAGCGATAGCGGCAAGATCACCGAATTGCTCGAGTGCCATTGTGTAGTCACCGCCGTCAAGAGCGGCTATAAGCTTCAGAGCTATGCCAGCACCGCACATATATTTGAAAGGCGAGAAGCAGTCATGTCGGTGTGGATCAACAACAGCTTCTGCACGCGGTAACTCTTCACCCTGTTGGTGATGGTCTGTAATAACGAGCTTCATACCGAGATTGTAAGCGTGTTCAGCTTCCGTAATAGCAGAAATACCGTTATCAACAGTTATAATAAGTTGGACACCATCTGTAGCAATTTTGTCCAAAGCGTCCTTGTTGAGTCCGTAACCCTCAGAGCGTTCCGGGATATAATAGGTAACGTCAGCGCCTGTTTCGAGAAGATACGAATACATGATAACAGTTGACATTATGCCGTCGCAGTCATAGTCACCGTAAACGCAGATGCGTTCACCGGAATCGATAGCGTTATTTATAGTATCGGCAGCTTTCTGCATATCCTTTATGAGAAAAGGATCAGTAAGCTCGCCGGCATTAAGACTTTCAGCGACAGTTTCAGGCGAAGAATAGCCTTTCTGTGCAAGAGAAGCGGCAGTCAGCGAGGTGACACCGCAGTTAAGCATCAGCTTTGAAACGACTTTTCTGTCAGGAACACCGACAGTCCACTTTTTCATATAGCAGCTCCTAAAATAGATATATACATTTATTATAACAGAATTTGCTTGATTTTTCAATAGCGCTGATAAAATTTTGACCTTTTTGTAATATTTGTGTGCTCAGACAGAAAAAAGTCCGTGAAACATACTTTCACGGACTGATTTGCTGTTATGAAATGCTTTCGAGCTTTACACGAAGCTTCTTTATTATCTTTTTTTCAAGTCTTGATATGTAGGACTGTGAAATACCAATCAGTTCTGCAACTTCTTTCTGAGTCTTTTCTTTCCCGTCTATAAGTCCGAAGCGCATTTCCATGATCTCACGTTCGCGGTCACATAGTTCAGAAATAGCACCTCTTATCATTTCACGTTCGGCTTCTGTTTCTATGCCCTTGTTGACAACATCGTCATCTGTTCCGAGTATATCTGAGAGCAGAAGTTCGTTTCCGTCATAGTCAACGTTGAGCGGCTCGTCTATTGAAAGGTCATTGCGGTATTGTGACGATTTTCGTAGAAACATCAGTATCTCGTTTTCTATGCAGCGAGAAGCATAGGTTGCAAGCTTGATATTCTTGTTTGGGCAGAAAGTGTTCACAGCTTTGATGAGTCCGATAGTTCCTATTGAAACGAGATCTTCAATACCGATACCAGTTGACTCGAATTTCTTTGCTATATAGACGACGAGCCTTAGATTATGGACAATCAGGCAGTTGCGTGCCTCCTGGTCGTTCTCACTGAGCCGGACAAATACTTCAGCTTCTTCCTGTTTTGTGAGCGGCGGCGGAAGTGTATCCGAACCGTTTATGTAGTCTATACGTCCGATTCTCAGGGAACGAAGCTTCGTGAAAAATAATTTTATGATATTCATAGCAGTCTCCTTAGTTTTATATTTCAAGCTCTAATATTTCAGCAGTACCGGATTGAAGATAGCTTTCCCGGAACTGTTTCCGATACCGATAATAGCATCAACTGGCTTACGTGTACCGGTGATTCTATTCAGTATAATGACTTCATCTGGCCTGAAAACCGGCATAAGACCTGATGAAGTAACCGTACTGCAAGGTATAAGCCTTACTCCTCTTGGCAAGCTGTTGTCACTCAGATCAATTTCCGCGAAACTTTCTTTTCCGCATACTATAACAGGCGAACTCGAGTAATAATCAGTAAGACTATTTCCTGTATCTGCAAAGCCTGGGAGTTCTATTATTCTTTTATTGTGACGTATTATTACACGGTATTCACCATTCTGAGGTGGACTGTGAACAAACAGGACTTTACATCCATATACAGTTCCGTATAGTGCAGCTGTAGTAATAACAAGGATGAGCAGAGAAAAATCTATGTAGAAATAGGAGTTGTTGAAATGTACTTTATCCGATGCGAAAAATGAATATACAGCATATGTCAGTCCGGCGAGTATAAAGTTTGAAACGAAGAAAGAGCCCGTGTTTATCAGTAACCTTTTGCCTCCAGTGAAGCCAAAGGCAGCCCCTGTAATAGTTAAAGCTGCAAAAGCACGGAACAATAACGATATTGGTAATGGCAATCCCGGTACGAGTATAAGCAGGGAAAAAAGACTTCCGTAAAGTGAAGCGGCTATACACCTTAGATTTTTCAGTGGTGAGTGCGTCAATCCGGCAGCAGTCCGGAGCAGGAAAAAGTTCACATAGAGATTCAGAACGATGAGAACGTCTATATATATCGTCTGCAATGCTTGCCTCCTTAGAGCTTACTGGTATTATTATATTCCTTCTGCTCTGCGGAATATGTCGGAAATGGTACGCAAATTAAAAAAGCAGAGCCGAAGCTCTGCTTATGTGAGATATTACTTTAAGAAGAATGGCAGTGTTGCACCGATTGCCATAATTATAGCCATGATGAGCATAATTACTCTCATCGCAGTCTTTCTGGTATCTTTTACGGGCTTTTTGTCAGCCATTGCTGCACCTCCTTAGTGCTTGTTTTTAGCGCGTTTTTTGCGATTAGGTATATAATCCTTGAACGAGTCACCGTGCTTGCGCGAACCGTAAGCTGCTTTCTTGCGATCGAATTTAGGCTTGTCATCATGACGTGGACGGCTGTAATGAGACTTTGAAGATTTGCCGTCCCATAGTTTGACTTTGACCTGCTGGCCGTTTATTTTCATAGGATTTGTGCTTTCAAGTATGTAATCGGTCTCGGAAGCAGGAATTTCAACTGTTGTGTGGTCGTCGAAAATATCTATCTTTCCGAAATCCTTGCCTGACATTCCGGTAGCGTCAACGAGAGCACCGAGAATGAAATTAGGAGCTATTCTGCGGCTTCTTCCGATATTGATGTCGACTTTGACGGTTTTTGCACCGTTTCTGCCGCGAAGCGGCTTCGGACGCTCAAACTCAGGTATTGAATCTATGTCTGCCTTGAGAGATGCCGTGAGAAGCCTTGCAGCAGCTTCTCTGTAATCAATACCCATTGAAGCGAGTCTGTCTATAACGTCGTATGCACTGTGGATAGCTTCAGCTTCGGCGACCTGTTTTACGGCATTTTCTGTCTTCATAGCGATAATGCCTTCTTTGTCAGGTAGGGGAAGCTGCGTAATGTCTGCCTTTATATAGCGGGATATCTGCTGGAGTTCATAGAACTGTCGTCTGCCGCTGATAAGAGTGTAGGCTGCACCAGTTCTTCCGGCTCTGCCTGTACGTCCTATACGATGTATGTAATACTCGTTGTCCTGAGGCAGATCGTAGTTGAATACTACGTCGATGCCGCTTACATCAATACCTCTTGCAGCCACATCGGTAGCAACAAGTATATCAGTAGCCTTGTTCTTGAAGCTGTTCATTACCTGTGTGCGCTGAGCCTGCTTCATATCGCCGTGAAGACCAGCCGCACGGAATCCATTCTTCTGAAGTTCTTCTGTAAGCTGGTCAACCATAGCTCTTGTATTGCAGAATACCATTGAAGAATTGGGGGAGTAAGCTGTGAGCAGCAGTCTGAGAGCGTCAGTTTTGCGTCCCATAGCAACTTCAAAGTAATGCTGCTCGATAAGCGAAACTGTGCGCTGTGGAGCTTTTATCTTGATGTGTATAGGATCATGCTGGAACTTTTCTGTTATGGCGAGTATCTCGGGCGGCATAGTTGCTGAGAAGAGGACAGTCTGTCTGTCTTCCGGAGCTTCTGAGAGAATTGTCTCAATATCTTCACGGAAGCCCATATTGAGCATTTCATCAGCCTCGTCGAGAATTGCACAGCGAAGACCATCGAGCTTAAGCGTACGACGGCGCATATGATCCATTACTCGTCCGGGAGTACCTATAACTATGTTCGCTCCTCGCTTGAGCTCGAATATCTGTTTTTCCATGCTTGCACCGCCGTAAACAGCACAAGCCTTGACGTTGCGTTTGTGTTTGGCAAATTTGCGTATTTCCTCATATGCCTGTAGAGCAAGCTCTCTTGTCGGGCAGAGTATGAGAACCGCAACTGTGCGTTTATCGGCATTGGTTATGCTTTCAACAGCCGGGATGCCGAAAGCGGCTGTCTTGCCTGTGCCGGTGTTTGAACGTCCTACAACGTCGCGTCCCTGGAGCAGTACCGGTATGCTCTTTTCCTGTATTTCTGTCATTTCGGTAAAGCCGAGTTCATCGACTGCCTGTAAGATCTCCTGAGAGAGGTTCAATTCATTAAAATGCATTATTTATCCTTTCAAATTACGTAATACTATAATAATACCATATACAGCGCTAAACGTCAAGGAATATTTGTGGCATTGAGCATTAACTGAACTTCTTGACAAATATGTATAAATAAGTTATAATTATAAAAGAAAATTTTATACAGAAAAGAGGTTTGTATATGGACAATAAAGCAATGTACAGAATTAGCTACGGATTATACGTCGTGACAGCTTTTATGGACGGACAGGATAACGGCTGTATCACAAATACTGTCGGTCAGGTCACTTCAAAGCCTAACAGGATCAGTGTAACGATCAATAAATCCAACTTCACGCATGAAATGATACAGAACACCGGTAAGTTTACTGTATCTGTAATAAGCAAGGCAGCTGATTTTGCGCTGTTCAGACACTTCGGCTTCCAGACTGGACGGGAAGTTAATAAGTTTGACAGTTATAGCGATTGCGAACGAGTTCCCAACGGTAGAATGTGTGTTACGTCCGGAACTAATGCATGGATAGCAGCAAGAGTTGAAAAGGCAGTAGATCTCGGCACACATACTATGTTTATTGCTGATGTGACGGATATGGAAGTCCTTGACGATGCTCCGTCGTGTACTTATGAATACTACCTCAGTGATATAAAGCCAAAGCCGCAGGAAGTCGGCAAGACGTCAGACGGACAAACTATATGGCGTTGTGTGATTTGCGGGTATGAATATGTTGGCGAAGAGTTACCGGATGATTTTATCTGTCCAATATGCAAGCATCCGGCGTCCGACTTTGAGAAGATAGTTCCCGGCGGTGAAACTGCAAAGCAGGAGAGCGGTCAGGAAAATAAGAAGGTTTGGCGCTGCACAGTTTGCGGATATGAATACGAGGGAGATAAACTTCCTGAGGACTATGTCTGTCCTATATGCGGAGTTCCGGCTTCAGATTTTGAAAAGGTTTAGTAAAATTAAGAGCTGCCGTTATGGCAGCTCTTTGTAATTGTTATCAATAACCGTAGTAATCGTATATGCTCTGTGTACCGTTGCTTGAAAGGTATGTGTAATACTTGAGGATATATGAAGCGTCACTTGCTGATATACGACCGTCACCGTCAACATCAGCAGCAGCCATCTGTGAAGTGTCAAATCCGCTATCCTGCTTAGAAGAGAGTTTTGTGAACGCTCTTAGTGCAGAAGAAGCGTCATCAGCAGTATAAGTGGGGGAATCATCAAGATCACCGAGCTTACGGTCTGAAACAGCTATCGTAAGAGATTCTGCATCATTTTGTGTTGGCACAGGTGCAATTATCTTATCAGTACCATCGTTCATTGAGAGCATAGTGTAGTCAACTTCGTTGTTGGCTTCGAGCGGCTCATCTTTGGTATAGAATTTGATAACATGGTTGCCGATAGTGACATTGGAAGCTAACTTAGCTGTAAACATTGCTATGGGATATGTATCGCTATTTGTTCCGTTCACAGCAAAAGCGTCGCCTCTTGTTGTATTGTAGGTCACAGACATGAAATTGTCATTGGCATGAGTGGTAAGACCTGGCTGATTCTTGTAAGCGCGCGTTACGCCAGAAGTTTCCGGATCACGGAGATCAGAAAGCTTTATGAACTCGTCTGTTGTATCCCACTTGCAGAATATCTGACTGAGCATTTTGTATGAATCATCGACGTAAGTGCTTACATCGAATGAAACATCCCCCTTGAGTTCATTGAGATCAACATAAACTCTTTTGTTTGTCTGAGGATGTATACCGTCGACCTTTGAAGCCTTGAAATAGAGCTTAGGACAGTATGATTTGTCGATAGCTTTAGCACTGAATGAAGATACCAGCGTAAAAGCTGATACAGCAGAAACAGCTAAGGAGACCAATTTTTTCATTGTTTTCACCTCGTGTATATTACATTTTGTCAGCTGTGCGGGAATACAGCTTATGATGATCAGAGTTTGTCGGCCATGCCAAGTACAACGTCTGCTACTCTCTTGGCAGCGATCTTTTCAAACTCGTCGAATGACATTTCACCCTCGTCGTCTGCATTGTCGGAAATGCAGCGGACGCTGACAAATGGCGTATTGTTAAGGAAACAGCAGTGTCCGATTGCCGAGCTTTCCATATCAACTGCATAGGGTGAGAATGCCTTTTGGATAGATTCCTTTATCTCGTTGCTCGAAATGAATGATTCACCGGAAACGATTCTGCCGCGGAAAGACTTTACAGACTGCTCAGCGCAAATAGCTTCTGCTATCTCGATGAGCTGCTTGTCAGCCTTGAAAATTCCACAGTAAGGCGGATAGTCGTTGAGGAAGTGAAGATCGAGATCGTGCGGAAGAACTTCAGTAGAAATTACAATATCACAAACCTTGACAGCAGCGTTCATACCTCCTGCAATACCGGTATTGATAATGTAATCAGGCTTGAAGTTGTCGATAGCGACCTGAACGCATACAGCTGCATTTACCTTTGCGATACCGCAGCAAGCGTTGATTATAGTCTTATCGTGGTACTGGTTAATATAAAAATCAAAACCTGATACCTTCTTTATTTCGGCTTCACCGAGTGTGGCACGTATATCTGCGAGTTCTGACGGCATTGCGCCGATAATAAATATAGTTTTCATAAAATTAGCTCCTTATAACATAGTATCAACATTATAGCACATTATTTGACAAAAATCAAGAGGAAAATGTTTATTATCAATATTTCGGTATTTCACTTGACAAAATGGAAAAGATATGTTAGAATACTTAATAAGTAAAGTGCTGTTCACTAAATCGACTGGTTAAAGCAATTTTACGGAGGATGGAATTATGAATACTGTAGTAACACACGAAAGCATGAAAATGCGCAGGATACGGCGTGCTGTCGAAATTTCTGCGGAAATGTTCCTGAAAGACGGCTTCGACAGTGTTAAGATGTCTGACATCGCCGATGAAAGTGGAGTTGGAGTGGCTACTCTGTACCGCTATTTCGGCACAAAGACAGGCATTGTCATAGCAGCAATGACGTATTTATGGAACAAACTGAACGAGATGTTCAGCGGAGTATTTGAGTCGTCTGTGTTCCTTGCACAGAGCGGTCTCAAGCAGGTCAAGGACCTTATGCGTATGTATATCGTTCTCTTCGAGGCTCATAAGGACTTCATGCGCCTTCTTGGCGAGTTTGACCTTATGATAATCAAGGAAGACATACCGCGTGAGATGCTTGCAGAGTACGAGAAGTCAATATTCAATTTCTATGACATCTACGCTGCTGCCTGCAAGACGGGTATCGCTGACGGAACGATACGCAGAGACGTTGATCTCCAACTGTTTTATCTCTCATATGGTCACGCTCTCATGGAACTGACCAAGAAACTGATAAAAGGCGAGGTACTGCCCTCTGACAATTTCGCTGAGGGTTCAAAGGAACTCCAGATGCTTGTAGATACAGCAGTTGAGTATCTCAGAACTAAATGAACGGCTATTAAAAAAGCAGACGCGGTTGCGCCTGCTTTTTCTTTTATTATTTTGAACGTTTTGCGGCAATTTCTTTTTCGAGTTTTTCTGCTCTGAGAAGTGCTGTGTCGATGTGGTCACAGAAATTCTCTTTACCAACGTGATCAACGAAGCCAGCCTTTGCCATAGCTTTCATCGGCTGCTCGTTTACGTGAGAGAAGATAACCTTGATGCCACGCTTTTCGCAGCGTTTAACGATGTTTTTCAGTTCTTCAACACCTGTTGCGTCGATTGCGGGAACATTTCTCATACGGATACAGAGAATATCGAATTTCTTATCGTCGAGAACGTAGCTGAACTTGTCGGAAGCAGCGAAGAACATCGGACCGTTTATCTCATATACTTTTGTATTGTCAGGAATCTTCTTGAGCGAGATGTTATCAGGATCGGTGTCTTCATCGTCAGTTATGTCAATCCAGTTATGAGCTTCGGTAACATCAGCCATACGCTTCATAAAGAGGAGAGAAGCGAGAACAAGTCCTACACCGATAGCAACGACGAGGTCGAATACTACTGTGAAAATCAGAGTAACGAACATAACGAGAACGTCGCTCTTAGGAGCTGTTTTGATGGTGTTGCGGATATTTTTCCAGCCACACATATTGTATGCAACTACGAAGAGGATGGCTGCTATCGTCGGCATAGGAATATTTTTTGCATAAGGCATAAGCGAAACGAGAATAAGGAGTACAACAATTGAGTGTACTATACCCGCGATAGGAGTACGGCCGCCGTTCTTTACATTTGCAGCTGTACGTGCGATAGCACCGGTTGCAGGGATTCCGCCGAAGAATGCAGAACCGATGTTGGCTGTACCCTGAGCAATGAGTTCCATGTTTGAACGGTGCTTAGAACCAATCATACCGTCAGATACAACGCAGGAGAGGAGCGATTCAACTGCTGCGAGAACTGCGATAGTGACAGCGTTAGGCATAAGTGCCTTAACTTTGGCGAAAGACACCTCGGGTGCTGTGAATTTAGGCGGTGCAGATGAGATAGAGTAGAGGTCTCCGATAGTATTTACATTCATGTCTGTGAGCTTTACAAGTGCCGAGCAGACGAGGACGGCTATGAGAGAAGCCGGTATTTTTTCAAGCTTTTTAGGCCACAATATAAGTATTGCGAGTGAAACGCAGCCTACGAGAAAAGCCCATCCGTTTATAGTGTCAATCCTTAGACCTATCTCTTTGATCTTGTCTACGGTCTCAACAGGTGAATTCTTGAACTTGAGTCCGAAGAAATCCTTGATCTGACCGATGAGTATCGTAACAGCGATACCGAATGTAAAGCCGGAGGTGATAGTTCCGGGGATGTATTTTATGAGAGCGCCAAATCGACAGAGTCCCATGATTATCATAAGGATACCGGCGATTATGGTGGAGATTATGAGTCCATCCATACCTTCGGAAGCTACAATGCCTGCGACAATCGTCGCAAAAGCGGCAGTCGGACCGGCTATCTGGACACGGCTTCCTCCGAGAAGAGATACCAGGAAACCTGCAACGATAGCAGTATAAAGTCCCTGTTCAGGACCAACACCGGATGCAAGTGCAAGGGCGATAGACAGCGGAAGAGCTATTATCGCAACGATGATACCGGCAACGACATCCTTAATGAACTGTTCCTTTGAGTAATTCTTCATTACCGAGATAAGTTTCGGTTTGAGTTTTTCTTCAGTCGGCTTTACAGCTTTCGACTCCATTTCAATACCCTCTTTGCATTATTATTTTATATAAGCGCAAACGCGCGATTACAATTATACTACTGTATATAGCCAATTTCAAGTGTAATCATGAATTTTGTCACATTATCCATAATATTGCATACGAATTCAGGATAACTATATTTTCTGACAACGAAAAAGCCGGACGCTTTGTCCGGCTTTATGTATTGATATACAAGTTCACATTTTTGAAATTAGTGAATATAATGTTAGCATAGGAGCTTAAACATCAGCAATGTTAATGAGTACGCCATAATCTGATATGTCGATATTGCCGAATGAAGGCTTTGAGCCGTCACGGGGACAGGCGGCACTTCCGGGATTCAGGAGCCAGATACCATCTTCGTATGATTCAAATCTCTCATGGGTATGACCAAAGAGGATTATATCACATTCGTGTTCATGAGCAATGTATTTGAGATGTTCAAAATTGCTTCTTATGCCGTATTTGTGACCGTGAGTAGCAAATATCTTGTGTTCGCCGGCAGGCAGAACAAAAAAGTCAGGACTGAGACTGTCGTAGTCACAGTTTCCGGCAACATGGATTATTTTAGGGGCAATTGCAGGGTGCGAGGTCACGAACTGATCGAGTTCAGTTTCGCCGTCGCCGAGGTGTATTATCCAGTCAGCGTCGGTATTGCGCATGATAACGCTTTCAAGGTTCTTATAGTCACCGTGAGTATCAGAAATTACAATAATACGCATAAACATGCTCCTGAAAAATTTTGTTAATATCATTATAACACATTAGGATCAAAAAATCAATAGCTTGATAACATATATTACGAATTTATGGAGGCAAATATGAATAATAATAGTATTGATCCGAAGAAACTCAGCGGTTTGCTTGGGATAGTAAGCAAGAAAATAGGTGTTCCGCCCGAAAAACTCCGCACTGAGCTTGAAGCTGGAAAGTTTGACAGTGCTTTATCAGCTATGAACAGCAGTGATGCAGCAAAATTTCGTCAGGCTGTCAACAATCCCAGACTTGTTGAGAAGATGATGAGCACTCCGCAGGCGAAGGCTTTGTATAAGAAACTATCCGGAGACAAATGAGCTTTTTGAAAAGGTGAGTACGATTGGATGATATAATGGGAAAGTTCGAGGAGCTGCTCTCTGATGAAGAGAGCGTAAAACAGCTAACAGAGCTCGCACAGATGTTTATGAATGAGAGTGGGAACGGCGAGGGGAGAAGTATTCCGGATATCGAGTCTGTTATGAAGCTGTCCGGACTTGTGGGAGCGTTTTCGCAGAGCGACAAGAATTCCGAACTGTTGCTTGCTCTCAAACCGCATCTTAGCGCTGAAAGACAGCAGAAAGTAGATAAGGCAATAAAGCTGCTGAAACTTATCGCTGTCTGGAATATGGCAAAGGAAAGCGGACTGCTCGATAACATAATTTAGTGAAAGGAGGCAGCCTGATGCCGTTATATGACGAAAGCCGTATGAACAAAATGCGGCAGGACGCGATAAGGCGTTCGCAGGAAATGCACAGTCGGGCTGCTAACTTTACAAAGGACTATAACAGAGCTGATTACCCTGCGACGCAATCTGCACCGCCGGTTTCAAAAACGTCAGCCGGCAATTTGCTTAGTGACATAACGGGTAGTCTTGACGGGGATAGACTTCTGATAGGAGCTTTACTTTTGCTTATGCTGAAAGAGGGTAAGGATATGCGGCTAATTCTTGCTCTTGGTTACATATTACTCTGAGGTGTATAAATGAACAGGAATATGATATTTGCAGCAATATGCGGTGTTGTTACTCTGATTATGGCGATTTATTATCTGCGGAGAGAACATAGTGTCAGAACTTTACTGTTCGGAGCATTAAGTGGATTAGCTGCTCTGCTGATACTCAATCAATATGGAAGTATGTTCAGTTCATGGCTTCCTCTCAATGTTTTTAATCTTGCAGGAAATGCTGTGCTTGGCGTTCCGTTTGTGATAATACTCGTTCTGCTCAAAATTATGTGAATTATCCGTGAAAATTTACCAAAAACACTTGAAATTTAAAGATAAATGTGTTAAAATTAAGTTACAGGAGGTGGAATATGAACGCTATTGATATAATTAATAAAACTAAACACTCACAGATTCTTACTCACGAAGAGATCTCATGGCTGGTAAGCAGTTATACAAACGGCTATATACCGGACTATCAGATGTCTGCATGGCTTATGGCAGTATGCCTGAACGGCCTTACCGAAGAGGAAACTCTTGCTTTGACTTATGCTATGCGCGACAGTGGTGAAATGGTACATCTTGACCTGCCTCTGACAGTTGACAAGCACAGCACTGGCGGTGTTGGCGATAAGACGAGTATGATAATCGGACCGGCTGCTGCTGCTTGTGGAGTAAGTGTAGCCAAAATGTCAGGCAGAGGACTTGGTCATACTGGCGGTACTATCGACAAGCTCGAGAGTATCCCGGGATTCAGGACTGACCTGTCACTGAAAGAATTCGAGGATATAGTCAAAAGGACTGGTTTCTCGGTCATCGCGCAGAGCCCTGAGCTTTGCCCTGCTGACAAGAAGATGTATTCGTTGAGAAGCGCTTCCGGAACAGTGGACAGTATTCCGCTTATCTGTGCGAGCATAATGAGCAAAAAGCTTGCTACCGACGCTGATTGTCTTCTTCTTGACGTAAAATACGGCTCCGGTGCGTTTATGAAAACTCGTGAAGAGGCTCAGAAGCTTGCTGATCTTATGGAAAAGATAGGCAATGCTGCTGGAAAACGCTGCCGTGCAGATGTTACGGATATGAATGTTCCGCTTGGTCATAATATCGGAAACGCGCTTGAAGTAAAAGAGGCAATTGAAGTCCTTCGCGGCATTGACAAAGGTGAACTCTATGAGATGTGTATGGACCTCACAGCTGATATGCTGATGATAGCTGGAAAGGGCAATTTTGATGAGTGTCGTGCTATGGCTGTTGAGGCAGTTGACACAGGACGAGCTCTTGATGTGTTCAGAAAGACAATATCTCTTCAGGGCGGAGATCCTGCTGTATGTGACGATCTGTCGCTCCTTCCTCAGCCAAGGTGCAGTTATGTTATAAAGGCAGCTTACGATGTAGAGGTTCTTTCTGTGAACTGTGAAGAGATAGGAATGGTGTCACTTCTTCTTGGTGCTGGCAGACTTGCACGCGATGACAGTATAGATATGTCAGCAGGCATAGTAATGAGCTGCCGTCCGGGTGACAGGCTTTCTGCCGGAGATACGGTAATGACACTGTATTCATCTGTATGCAGTGATTTCTCTGAAGCCGCTCTCCGTGCTTTGAACGCACTTGAACTTCGACGAACAGACAGAAGCTCTTCCGGAGACCGTTAAATATTTCCTTAAATACTTGACTCTATATTACAAAAGTGATAAAATGTAATTATCAAAAGCGCATTTGTGCGTATAAAAGGAGGTTATCTGAAATGGGATTTATGGATTCCGTAAAAGGATTTGCTGAAAAAGTAGGCGATACAGTTGAAAGAGGCGCAAAGAGCGTATCTGACAGCTCAAAGAAGATAGCAGAAAAGAACAGAGTAAAGCGCGAGATAGCTTCTCTCGAGAACGACATCAACAACGCTTATTATGCTATCGGAAAGAAGTATTTCGAACTCAACGCTGATAAGCCTGGCGAGGAGTATGCTGAAACTATAGAGCTTATCAAGAGCAAGACAGAGCGTGCTGATAAGTTTAAGATAGTTCTTGCTGCTATGGATGAAAAGCAGACATGTACCGGCTGTGGAGCAGAAGTTTCAAGAGGACAGAAGTTCTGTGATAAGTGCGGAGCTAAGATTGAAGAGATCGAGATCCCAATCATTGAAGGATATAACGATGTTCAGCCTGAACCTGAAGCTGAGACTGTTGAAGTTACTGCTGAGGAAGTACCTCAGGAAGCAGCACAGCGTTTTTGCTCGAATTGCGGTGAAGCAATAGCATCAGGCTCTAACTTCTGTGAGAAGTGCGGAACTAAAATTGAATAAGAATTATTTCTGATACAGCGGGCACGGTTTCACAACTGTGCCCTTTTATTATGCAATGTGCTGAAAAGCAGAAGCGTAATTTGTTAAAAATGCTCCCGAAAACTGCTTTACTTTTTCGCTTTTTTGTGGTAAAATAGTAATAGTTTAGCGCTTTGGACTTTTGTAAAGTTTAGCGCGTGAAAGGAAACCTGACATGCCAATTACAGAATTATTAAAAAGAAATGCGGAACTCTACGGCAACGATGTTGCTCTTGTTGAAGTTAATCCTGAAATAACCGAAGTTAAACGTATTACCTGGAAGGATTATGAGCTTATCGAGCCTGATCCGACCTGCAATTACAGACGTGAGATCACCTGGAAGGTATTCGATGAAAAGGCAAACCGTTTTGCTAATCTTCTTATCGACAGAGGTGTCAAGAAAGGTGATAAGGTTGGTATTCTCCTTATGAACTGCCTTGAATGGCTCCCTATCTACTTTGGTATCCTCAAGACAGGCGCTCTTGCAGTACCGCTCAACTACCGTTATACATCTGACGAGATAAAGTATTGTCTTGATCTTGCAGAAGTTGATATACTTATGTTCGGACCTGAATTCATTGGAAGAGTCGAAGAGATCGCTGATGAGATCAGCCGTAACCGTCTCCTTTTCTATGTCGGAGAGGGATGTCCGACTTTTGCTGAGCATTATGACAGCCTTGTTGCTAACTGTGCAAGTTCTGAACCTCAGATAGTTCTGAGCGACAATGACAATGCAGCTATCTATTTCTCGTCCGGTACTACCGGTTTCCCTAAGGCTATACTCCACAATCACGAGAGTCTTATGCACTCTGCAAAGGTAGAGCAGAACCATCACGGTCAGACTCGCAAGGACATTTTCCTTTGTATACCTCCGCTCTATCATACAGGTGCTAAGATGCACTGGTTCGGAAGTCTCTATTCAGGCAGTAAGGCTGTTCTTCTCAAGGGAATCAAGCCTAAGGCAATTCTTGAGACAGTGTCTAATGAAGGGTGTACTATCGTATGGCTCCTCGTTCCGTGGGCACAGGATATTCTTGATGCCATTGACAGGGGAGATATTGACCTCAGCAATTATGACCTCTCACAGTGGAGACTTATGCACATTGGAGCACAGCCTGTCCCTCCGTCGCTTATTGCTCGCTGGAAGAAAGTATTCCCGAATCATCAGTATGATACAAACTATGGACTCAGCGAGTCTATAGGTCCCGGATGCGTACACCTTGGAGTTGAGAATATCCACAAAGTAGGAGCTATTGGTAAGGCTGGCTACGGTTGGGAAGTTAAGATAGCTGACGAAAATGGCAATACTGTCAATCGCGGAGAAGTTGGTGAGCTCTATGTCAAAGGCCCCGGTGTTATGAAATGCTATTACCGTGATGAAAAAGCTACTGCTGATACATTAAAGGACGGCTGGCTCCTCACAGGCGATATGGCTCAGGAGGATGAAGACGGTTTCATTTATCTTGTTGACCGTAAGAAGGACGTTATTATCAGCGGCGGCGAGAATCTCTATCCGGTACAGATCGAAGACTTCCTCCGTGCACATCCGGCTGTTAAGGATGTAGCAGTTATAGGTCTTCCGGACAAGCGTCTTGGCGAGATCGCTGCTGCTATCATCTCAATTAAGGAAGGTATGGAATGTACAGAAGAGGATATAAATACATTCTGTCAGAAACTGCCACGTTATAAGAGACCTCATAAGCTCATATTTGCTGATGTACCGCGTAATCCTACCGGCAAGATCGAAAAGCCGAAGCTTCGCGAGATCTACTGCGGTGAAAGCGTAGTTGCAAAGCAGATAAAGAACTGAGAATAAATATCGGACAAGAGGTCCGGAACTCTCCGGATCTTTTGTTTTGAGCATGATTGACAAAAAATTATCTAATAATAGTTTAACTCTAAAACCAATACAAATAATCTTATAGAATTGATGATCATGATGTGTTATAATTTTAAACGGCGTGTTTTCAGCCGCGCCTCAGCAAGAATGGAAAGAGGAATCAATATATAATGAACAGCAGAGGTTCAATAAAAACTGTTCCGCTACTGGGAGAAAAATCAGATAACTATGTCCCGGATATGACAGAGTCACAGTTCCTTGCTATGATGGACAAGAATATGGAACACGTAAAGCAGTTCTTTATGTACTACAAATGTGCCATTATGGAAGTTGAGACGAAATTCAAGGTACTCAATGAACAGTTTTCCCTTAAAGGCGAGAGCAACCCTATCGAATTCATACAGTCAAGGATAAAGAGCTATGGCAGCCTTTATAAAAAAATGGAAGCTAAAGAGCTTCCCAAAACGCTTGAAGCGATGCAGGAACACGTAAATGACATCGCAGGTGTGCGTGTAGTCTGTTCATTTATCCAGGATATTTATCACCTTGCAGACTGTTTTCTCGCACAGGACGACATACGTCTTATCGCTCAGAAGGACTATATCAGAGAACCTAAGCCAAACGGCTACCGCAGTCTTCATCTGATAGTGGAAGTGCCGATATTCCTTGAGCATGAAAAGCGCCCTATAAAAGTAGAAGTTCAGCTCAGAACGATAGCAATGGACTTCTGGGCAAGTCTTGAGCATAAGCTTCGTTACAAGAAAGATCTTTCGGCAGCACAGCAGCGTTTTCTTTCAGGTGAAATGAAGATTTGTGCTGATCAGAGTGCTCAGTGGGACAAGCGTATGCAAAATATCAGGAATATTATCTATTGACATCAAGTCCGCACGTAGTGTGCGGACTTTTGCTGTAACAACGACCGGAATGGAATTCTCATACCTGTTAAAAAAGCATAAATCTCCTTATATTTATTGACTACCACGTATAAATATGATAAAATTAATTATAATATCGTTGTGATCAGCTTTTGTATTATGATCACTAATATCCCTAAGGAGGCTATTACTATGGCTGTAAAAAATAATCCCTATTCAGGAACACAGACTGAAAAGAATCTTATGTCTGCATTCTCCGGTGAATCAGAAGCAAGAAATAAGTATACCTATTTTGCATCAAAGGCTAAGAAGGAAGGCTTTGAGCAGATAGCTGCTATATTCCTCAAGACTGCTGAAAATGAAAAAGAACACGCTAAGATGTGGTTCAAAGAGCTGAACGGACTCGGTGATACTTCAGAGAATCTTCAGTCTGCTGCAGAAGGTGAGAATTTCGAGTGGACTGATATGTACGAAGGTTTTGCCAAAACTGCTGAAGAGGAAGGCTTCCCCGAGCTCGCTGCAAAGTTCAGAATGGTAGGCGAGATAGAAAAGCACCACGAAGAACGCTATCGAGCACTTCTTAAGAATATAGAGATGCAGGAAGTTTTCAAGAAAAGTGAAGTCAAAGTTTGGGAATGCCGTAACTGCGGTCATATCGTAGTAGGCTTACAGGCTCCTGAAGTCTGTCCTGTTTGCGCACATCCGCAGTCATATTTTGAAGTACACGCTGAAAACTATTGATCGCTATTGACTTTGTTCCCTAACTGAGTTATAATATAATTCTGAGACAAAATCTGACATAGATACCCGAACGGGTATGATAGAGAGGAATAATTATGATGAACATTGCTGTTGCACAGTCAGGCGGACCGACCTGCGCTATCAATGCTTCACTTGTTGGAGTTTTCAAGGAATCACTTAAAGAGCCTTCAATCGACGCTATATTCGGTTCTATCAATGGTATCGAGGGAATAATTTCCAATCACCTTATTGATATGAAGTCGATGATACTGACAAATGAGGATATGGATCTTCTTCGTCAGACTCCTTCCACAGTTCTTGGTTCATGCCGTTATAAGCTCCCCGACTGGAGAGAGGACGATACTGTTTACAAGCAGATAGTAAGTACGCTTAAACAGCGTCAGATAGGTGCTTTCTTCTATATCGGCGGAAATGACTCGATGGACACTGTTAATAAACTCTCTGAATATTTTGCCGAGACTGGTATTGACGTAAAGGTCATCGGCATACCTAAGACAATTGATAACGATCTCTGCATAACAGACCATACTCCCGGTTTTGGTTCGGCAGCAAAATACGTTGCTGTAACTATGCGTGAGATTACCCGCGACAGCACTGTATACAGTATACCTTCCGTTACCGTGGTAGAGGTAATGGGACGCCATGCTGGCTGGCTCACAGCTTCAAGTGCAGTTCTTCACGCACTTGGTGAAACAGCTCCTCATCTTATTTACGTTCCTGAGGTGAAATTCACTATCGAGAAATTCTTCAAGGACGTTCGCAGAGAAATGGCGAAGCACAAGGCTGTTATAGTTGCAGTATCTGAGGGTGTTGAAGTACCTGAGGGCGTACAGTCTGGTGTAGTTGATAACTTCGGTCACAAGTATCTTTCAGGAATCGGCAAGTACCTCGAGGAAATGATACGTAAGGAGATAGGCTGCAAGGTTCGTTCCATTGAGCTCAACGTTATGCAGCGCTGTTCTTCACATATTTGCTCAAGAACTGATATCATTGAGTCTGAGAACATCGGGGCTGCAGGTGTAAGATGCGCACTTAACGGCGATACAGGCAAGGTTATGGTGTTCAAGAGAGTATGCGAGATGCCGTACACAACTGTTATCGAGACAGCTGATGCTTCTGAGATCGCTAACCGCGAGAAGTACCTGCCAAAGAAGTTCATTAACTCTACTGAAGATAACATCACAGACGCGGCAGTAAGCTACTTTATGCCGCTTATACAGGGTGAGCCTGATCTCGTTATGGAACTTGGACTTCCCAAGCACTTTACATTGCAGGAATCAGTACTTAAATAAATTAAAAGCACCTCTTCTGAGGTGCTTTTTTATACTCCGTATTTGATTTTTATACGACCCAGCTTTTCACCGAATGGTTTTGCCAGCAGAGACAGAAATAATATATTGGATACAACATATGAAGCTGTATAGGGGAGAGCAGTTCCGAGAGCAGCTAAGTAAAGGTCTGCTTTGAATCCTTCTGCATACCAAAGAACAGTCCATATGTCCATTATCATCGAGTAAGCTATTCCAGCTGCGGCACCATATATTATAAGAACAGTGCGGTATTTTCGCAACGGCACAGAGAGAATACCGGCAAATAAACCGATCATTCCCCATGCGAGCATCTGAAAAGCTGTCCACGGTCCCTGTCCGAAATAGAAATTTGACAAAAGTGCTGAAAGTGCTCCGACCAGAAATCCTGCTTCACCGCCGAGGTACATTCCCGAAATGATTGTCAGAGCGCTGATAGGCTTTAGAAAGGGAATAAAGCGTCCGGCAAAACAGAGAGCAGTCATTACAGCGATTATGACCATTCTGCGCGTGCCTGTATTCTTTTTCTCAAATCCGGCTGCAAACAGAAGAAGTGAAAGTGCAGCGACCGCAAGCGAGATGATAATGTGCTTTTTTCGGTCAAACGCAATAGAGCCGAGTATCGTTACGGTTGGTATTATAATAAACGGTACAGCTACGCGGATTATATTTCTGAGGCGCTGATCTTTAATGACTATCATTCTGCGCCTCCTTTTTTCCGTTTATGCGGCATAATTCAACTGCATCGGAAAGAGTAACTGCATTGTCGTAGAATCCACGGGTCATACGGCTGATAGCAGTCGTGTAGAAACTATTCTGTGAGAAGAAACTGTCAGGAGTTCCGGCTGAGACTATTTTACCTCCGAAGAACATAGCACATCTGTCTGCACAGGCTGCTGCGAATTCGACATCGTGCGTAACGATAACGAGTGTCATTCCTTTGTTTCTGAGCTTACTCAGAATGTGGATTATATTCTGTTTAACTGCCGCATCCATACCTTTAGTAGGTTCATCGAGGAGCAGAAGTTTAGGGTTTGAAGCGAGCACTTTAGCAAGCGCAACAAGTTGTTTTTCTCCGCCTGATAGGTCATAGGGGTGTTTATCCATAAGATGAGAAATATCATAGGGGAGATCATTCGCAGAAGCTCCTGCGTCTTTGAGCTCTTCGCGTACAGTATTTCTCAGAAACACAGTTGTGACGTCCTGAGGCAGAAGGGCAAGACATTTCTTGTAAAGTGAACGATTCTTGTATTCCTTGAGCTTTTTGCCGAAAACCTTGATAGCACCGCTGTATGATTTCAGAATACCTGCGGCAGCTGAGACAGAAGTTGTTTTTCCTGAACCATTACCGCCAAGAATACAGAATATCTCGCCTTCCTTGATGTCAAGAGTCAGACCGTTCAGAATATCCGGCGAGTTCCTGTCGTAACGAAAGTATACATCCTTGAAACTAAGCGCAATATTTGCATTATTTGAGACAATTTCTTTTTTAATAGTTCGCTTTTCGTTGTTGTAGTTAGTAGTTATGTAGTCACGTCCCTCTTTAACTGTGAGAGGAGATCTGCTGTTACCGCCGAGAGCTGTGTAGAGTCTTGCAGCAGCCGGCATACCGTACATTATATCTTTTCTTTTGCTTATATCGGATATTACATTTTCAGGTCTTCCGTTGGCGATGAGCGAACCTTTTTCCACGACAAGAAGTCTGTCACATACCGGAATAACATCTTCAAGGCGGTGTTCGGCTATGATTATAGTTATACCGAGATCCTGATTAAGACGCTTTATAGTAGCTATGAAGTCAGTGGCAGCTATCGGATCAAGCTGTGCTGTGGGTTCGTCGAGTATAAGAAGTTCCGGCTGCATTACGAGTACTGCAGCGAGGTTGAGAAGCTGCTTTTGACCGCCTGATAACTGTGATATATCTTTATCGTACCAGCTGCCTATGCCGAAGTAGCTTGCCATTTCGGCAACTCTCCGCGCAATATCCGCCGGCGGAACACTGAGATTTTCAAGACCGAATGCAAGTTCGTGCCAAACCTTATCGGTAACTATCTGCTGTTCGGGATCCTGCATAACAAATCCGATTTCCGAAGCAGAAACTTTGTCGTTGAGTTTATCAATGGGTGTTCCGTTATAGATAATATCTCCGGATTTTGTTCCAAGGGGGGATAGCTCTCGTTTCAGCATACGAAGCAAAGTCGATTTTCCGCTTCCGGTAGCTCCGCATAAAACGGCGAATTCGCCGCGATCGAGAGTGAAGCTCAATCCGTTAAGTGCTGTATATGTGCAGGCAGGATATGAAAATTTCAGATCTTTAACTGCAAGTATTTCCATTTAAGACCTACCTCCATTTCGATTATTGACGGCAGAAGAACGAGTGTTATGTAAGCGATTATCCCAAATATGCCGTAAATATCCGGCGTTGAATATTTAACTGCCGGATAGAATTTGAATTCAAGTTTTCCTGTACCGAGTGCAGCAACAGTGATACCTGTAAGAGTAAGCGCGGATAGGAGAAGAAGAATATCGCCTTTTCGGAAACTGAAACGCTTCATCTGAGTTCTGCGGCAAATACCGTATCCTCTCGCAGCCATACTGTCAGCGGTAGTTATACCGTTTTCGAGCGCCCATGTTATAAGGATAGAGAATATCCTCATTCTTCCGCGTATATCATCAATGATATTGTCATCACTGAAAAGTCCCATAGCTGTCTGAGAGTCTTTGATTTTCTTTGATTGGTTTTTGAAGAGTGGAACATATCTCAGTGCCATAGATATAACAAGTGACAGTTTTGGTGAGAGAGCTCCAGTAATGTACAAAAGCTTCTCACTTGTCATAATTTGCGTGAATGATCTGAACCAGTATAGAACTCCGACTATCATTGCTGCTGAATTTAAGCCGTACAGGAGCGATTCAAGCGTTATCGGGTTGTCATTCATAACAAACAGAACTGTCACGCCGTTATGTGACATGAGCGGATTTGCTGCTGCAAGTATGATAAATAGAATCAGAAAGAAAAAGTGTGAACGGATGTGTTTTCTTCCGTTTCTTGCAATGAAGAAGAGTATTCCGCCTGAAATAGCAGCTGCCATAAAAGGCGGATAGGATGAAAACATCGCTATTCCCGTTACACAGAAGAAGTATATCGATACTGCAATTGGATTGAGTTCTGAAAAATTTCTCATTATTCATAAACCTCATTGAGATCGTGACCAAGCTCGCAGGTGTAGAGCCATTCGATATTATCACCGTCGCTAAGAATGTATTCGCCACAGCTTCGTGACGGAGTTATTCCGTTCACATGGTATACCCAGCCCGAAAGATCACCGTAATCCATTTCATAGATGTAGTTTATACCGGCAATATAGACCATACCGTGTGCTGAACCTGAGCTTCCTTTGTTTTCAACTTGTATACGGTATGTTCTTGCCGCTTCGGTGAGTATGTCATAGACAGTTTCGCCGTCTTCAATGTCGAATTCTGTCGTATCAAGAATAGTGCCGTCTTCCGGAACGTACGCAGGATCACCTTTTCCGGCAATCGTGTCACATCTTATAGAGAGCGTGACCGTGCCTATGGCATTATCTTTGCGCTTTTTCTGACCATTGTAATAATGGTCGGTTGATTGAAAATCAGTTACAAGCACAAATACGATACCGACAGCCGCAGCAATGCCAACAGCTATGAAGTTTTTATAGTTGCGTTTGCCGATAATGAATATTATACCGCACAGCAGGCAGGCTGTACCGGAAATAATTAAAATAGCAACTGGCTTGTAGCCGCCTTTTGAGCTGGCGGAGCTTCCTTCATCCATCGGAACGATAACTGTTCCGGTGAGAGACTGCGATTGATCGTCAGAAATATAAGTATCAGTATTTGTTGTATTTATGAGTGTTGAAGTTAACGCAGTACAGGAATTTGTCGTCTGAGTAGTTGCAGAAGTCAGTGAAGATGATATATCATTAGATGTATCTTTCTTGTTTTCAGCCGGAGAAGTTGTCTGTGATGTTATAGTATTTGTGTCTGAATCTGAATCTCCGTTATGCGGCGCTTCTGTTGGCTGAACATTGTTATGTAGATGAGTATCAGCATTCTCATTTCCGTTTGCTGTATCAACAACTGTCGATACGTGAGATGTTGCTTGCTGTTGTGTAGTTTTTTCAGAAGTTTTTGAACTTGTTGGCTGGTCATAGTGTGAGCTTGATTTTACAGGAAAGCACTTGTCGAGTATCAGCAGGGGAGCTTTTCCATGTTTCAATCTGCTGTATGCTACGAGTGAATAGTAAGCCTGAATAGTAGCCGTACTATTTGAAGCTCCGCCGTCTGTGTGACTGAAACTGCCGTCAGACAGACGGAAACTAAGCATAGCACTAAGTACAGAATTGCCGTTTTTGATAAAACGTTCATCGTTCTGACAATCTATTCCGAGAGCTGAAAGGGCAACGAGCACCTGTGCTGAGCTTTCGGGATTGACATCGCCGAAACTTCTGTAGCCTCCGGAGCTTTCCTGTCTGTTTGAAAGGAACGTGAGTGCCTTGTCAACTGCTGACTTTACTGAGCTGTCTGAGTTGTACCGTGGTGCAAGAGCTTGTACAGTCATTGCTGTAACATCAACATCTCCGTTTTCGCCGAAGAGTGCCCAGCCACCGTCAGCGTATTGTAGATCAAGGAGTTCTTTTGTAACAGAACTTACAGAGCATTTAGCTGATGTGTGTCCGTTATTCAGGATATGTAATCCGTAAATAAGGCTCATTATACCTTGTTCGCCGACGGCACTTTCAAGAGTTTCGGTTATGAATTTATTTGTACTTCCGACTGCTGAAAGCGCAAGGGCGAATTTCTCCATTGAAGTTGGGGATATTACGCTTTGACTGTCTAAGTAGCGCAGCAGAGCTTCCTCATAACTTGAAAAATCATAGCTACCGCTTTGAGCAAGTCCTACAACATACCACTCTGAACCATTGCCGGCATTGTCAGTTAGATAGCCGTCTATCCAGTTCTGAACACCGGAGCTACCGACTGAACTGAGCTTATAATCAATTATACCGTCGGCGAGAGATTCAGTCTCACCAACGGTATAATTCGCGCAGTAGGCCTTGAAAGGCACAAAGCCTACTGCAATAATACATATCAACAGGCAGCTCAGGAAACCTGATGTAAGACTTTTATACATCCTTGCGTCTTAATGCGAAAGCGGCAAGAACTGTGCAGCCAAGAACTGCGGCAACTGAGCCTGTACCTGCATCACCTGTTTTGGGTGAATCGCTGTTAGCAGCTGCAGCAGTTGAAGTTGCTGAAGATGTGCTTGTTTCTGAAAGCTCAGTGGAAACTGTATTAGTTGTTGTAGCTGAAGAAGTTGTTGTTTCAGTTTCTGTTGTAGTAGTCTCTTCCTTCTTATTTATGACAGCGAGACAAACAGGCGGAACAAGGTTTTCAGATTCAGATACAGCACTGATTACAGCCTTTTTGCTGCTATCTGAATCGTTTGTGAGTGTGATAGTAGCCTTTCCGTCAGCGTCTGTAAGAACACCTGTGCCAGTGCCATCGATAGTGATCATAGCACCTTCGACCGGTACATTTACAGGATTATAGTTAGTATCAAATGTTACCTTTGAAAGAGTGAGGTCAAGTGAATCTCCCTCTTCATTATCAAGGCTTTCTCTAATGTCAAAGAAGCAGTATGTATCGCTGTAGGTCTTTGTATCAGAGTAAACATAGGCATCTATGAGGTCATTTTCCTTTACCTCATCATTGAGACTCCATGCCATTTTTGAGTTTACATAGAAACCGTAACTGCCGCCGTTTTCGACACCCCAGAGTTTATCAAGACTAAGACCGTCGTATCCTTCTTTTTCTGAAGCCTTATAGCCTGCTTCTGCTCCGCCATCGAAGAACTTTTCGTGAGCAGCAACGAGAGCTTCGTTAACATCAATTTTATTATTACCATCGAGGTCCTCAGCGAGTACATCAGCCTGAGGAAGAACAAGATCTTTTCCGTCTGAAATAGTTACAAGCACATTCTGCTTTAATACACCGCTTTCAGCTGTATCCTCAGCAGCAAAAGCGTTCATTCCGACTGCAGAGCATGAAAGAGCAAGTCCTGCGAGTAATGCGATAGATTTTTTCATAGTACATTCTCCTTACACAATAATATTGACAACAAAAAGCGCCGTAGTTCCATTTGAACACAGGCGCACAGATAACTCGTAACGGCATAGCCGCAGGGTATCATCACGTCTTTCATTGTCCAAAAACTTGATACCAGCCATTGTCTGACGAGCGATCCGGCTATACGGCAGTGACTGCTGCGGCGGATTTTCACCGCACTTCCCTCAGTTTCAGACGGCAAATATTCAATTCTTATAAAATTATAGCACCGTACGACAAAAAAGTCAATAGTACGGTGCTTTGTTCACATTATATTAATAAATATCAGCCTTGAGAGACTTTTGAATGGTCTTTTCGGTACTGTCCGGGCGAAATTCCGTAAACACTTCCGAACAACTTTACAAAATATGATGTATTATGTCCGTAGCCGATCATTAGGGCAATATCCTTAACCGGCATATCAGTCGTTATGAGGAGTTCTGTTGCTTTATTGAGACGGCTGTTGATTATGTCCTTTGTAACGCTTGTACCGAATGTTTCGCTGTACAGGTGCTGAAAACGCGAACGGCTTAGTGACAGATCTTTAGCCATATCATCAACTGTGTAATCGCGGCTCGGCCAGCGGTAAATAGAATCACGTATCCAGGAAAGGCGCTCATAATAGGCACTTTCTGTACCTCTTGACGGATTTGTCGCTGAAACGAGCTTTTCTCTGATTTTATAAAGCAATATTCGGAAATACAGATCTGAAACCTCAGTCCTGCCTATGTTGGACGAATAATGTTCGTAGCACATATTTCTAACGATGGAAGAAAGATTATCAGATTCTGTAAGCTGAAGAGGGACATTAGTAGCTATGCCAAGCTGATCGAAGAGTGCTATATCTTCTTCAGACGGGCGGAAGTGCATCCAGTCATCGAAGTATTCGAGACAGTCAGCACGGTAATACTGAGGAGTTCCGGGAGTGTATATGAGCAGCACATTGGCAGGCTTGCGTACTTCCTTGCCATCATAACGGTAGACAGCAGGGGATTTTATGATGAGAAGCAGCCAATCTCCGGTACCATCGGGACGGTCTATGACGAAGTCTTTTTCGTGTCTGTGGTTGTAGCCGATATCATCAATTAGCAATCCGATCACTCCTGTTAACTTTATAAAACTATAATAACATTAAAATGCAGATTTGTCAACGGTAACAGCACATCAGGTATATTATCTATTAAGACAACATTATGATATTTGAGCATAATATCAATTGACTAACAGAAATAATAATGATATAATGTAATTTGAAATACTTTTTGGAGGTAGAACGATGAGGATACGACATAAACCATGGGCTAAGCCTGAACTTGAGGCTTGTCCGTTTTATATACCGGAGCCGCAGGCTCAGAAAGGGAAGTGGACCGAGCTTTTCTCAGAGCCGGACAAACCTCTCTATGTCGAGCTTGGATGCGGTAAGGGTGGTTTTATATCACAGGCAGCTCCTGCGCACCCAGATGTAAACTTCATAGCTATGGATATAAAGAATGAAATGCTCGTTCTTGCGAAACGCAAGCTTGAGGCAGCCTATGCAGCAAAGGATATGCCTCTTGATAATGTCCGTATAGCTATACAGAATATCGAACGCCTTGATCTTGCGTGGGATGAAAACGACCGTGCAGACCGTATTTACATAAATTTCTGCAATCCGTGGCCAAAAAAGAAGCACAAAAAGCGTCGCCTTACACATACACGACAGCTCATCAACTACAAGAAGTTCCTGCGCGGACAGCTTTGGTTCAAGACTGACGACGACGAACTTTTTGAGGAGTCTTTTGAGTATTTCGCAGAAGCAGGCTACAGAATAATATACAAAACTCACGACCTTCATGCAGAAAGCCCATATGAAAATTTTGTAACCGAGCATGAGAATATGTTTACGGAAGAAGGCAAGAAAATTAAGTTCCTGATAGCGGAACCTGTAAGGGAGTGAAGCTATGGAAATAGAAAAGAAAAACGAAAAGTTTTCGTTTGGCTTCGGAACTGCAAAAGTTGCTGGTTCAGGAAGTCTTGAAAAAGCAGTGGATGCTCCTGAGAACATCCGTACTAAGTATGACAAGAAGCAGATCGTTAAAAATGCAGCAAAAGCGGCTCTGCTTTCAGCAGCAGTAATACTTAAGCACAAGCATTCATCAAGGAAAAATCATTCTAAATGACCTGAGGAGGAATTGAAATGAAGATCAGAAAACTAACAGCAGCATTAACAGTCCTTTGTATTATTGGCGGAACACTTCCCAATAATTTTATTCACGATGCAGCTTTCGCAGAAGGCAGCACTTCTGAGGAGGAGGCGTATACGGAGGTATCTGTCGGAAATGCATTGTTTCATGTGTACGAGAACTATGCCGAGCTTACAGGCTCAAAAGGTTCATTGGGTTCGAGCTATTCCATCCCAAAAAACGTAATGGGAGTACCTGTCACTAAAATTGCCTCATTCGGCAAAGTCAGCGACCTGAAGAGTGTAACTATACCTGATTCAGTAACTTTTATCGGCAGTGATTGTTTCGCCGGTACATCAGTAAAGTCCGTAACGCTTCCGACTTCTCTTACAGCTCTGAGCCTTGCTGCATTTGACGGTTCAGCAGTAGAAGAGATAAAAGTAGCTTCCGGCAATAAAGAATTTATAAGCGATAACGGAGTTCTTTTCAATACAGATAAGAATGGTGCAAAGCATTCTTTGCTCTGCTATCCGCCATGTAAGAAGGATACAGAGTATACTATACCTTCAGGTACGAATTTGTATATGGAAGCCGATAAGATATTCGGCAAGGCAAAGAACATCAAGACTCTTATTTTCCCAGCAGATTATACTGCTAAGATCTCTTTTGCGTCAGAGCCGGTTTCGATTAATAAAATCGTTGTCCGCTCAATGTCAGCTGTTATAGATGATAACGCAAACACTATAAATTCAAAGATTATTCTCAGCGGATGCGTTAATTCTACAATTGATGCGTATGCAAAGAAATATGCACGCCAATTCGAGATACTCAGCGACAATTCATCTGCTGAAGTTATTGCCAATATCGAGTATAAAAAGTACGACGATCACGTTGAACTAATAAATACCGACTTGATGTTTGAGTATCTTGTTATACCTGATACGATAGACGGTCTGCCTGTTACAAAGCTTAATACTTGCTTTCAGAAACAGAAGCTTCTTCAGTCAGTAGTAGTTCCTGATACAGTCACTGATCTTGATGAAGGAGCGTTTTTAGGCTGTACTCAGCTCACATCAGTCAAGTTGCCGACAACTATGAGAACTATCGGAAAGAGTGCTTTTTCATTCTGCACAGTTCTTGAACAGATAGAACTCCCGGAAAATCTTGAAACAATAGGCGAATCAGCATTCAGTAACTGCAAGAAGCTCAAAAGTATAGAGGTACCTGATTCGGTTACCGAGATAGGGGACTATGCTTTCAGCAATTGTGAGGTGCTCAGCGAATTAAAACTCCCGAACAGCGAAGCATCCCTAAGAAAATCTATAGCTGCATTCTGCCCCGAACTCAAAACAGTAAAAGTACCGGAAAAAATCAAAACAATAGGCCACGCATTTGAAGCCGTCGAGTTGGAAAGCATAGAGTTTTCATCACCTGATACAGCTTTATCAGTCGTGGACACAAACACAACAATACGTGGATTTAACGGTTCCAAGCATTGGACATCTGCAATGGTGTCAAAGTACAAGTTTGAGAATATAGGCGGCGATTATGTTGGAAATGAAACTTACGGCTCAGCTGTAGGTTCGTATGTTTACAGCGTTGGCTACAATAAAGTGACACTTGATAAATACAGTGGTACCGATGAGATTGTGACTATTCCTGATACAGTCAATGGTGCTCCTGTTACTGCTATAGGCAAGAACGCATTTTCAGGAAACAGCGCAGTAAAGCAGGTCAAGATGCCGAGTACCGTTCGAGAGATCGGCACAGACGCTTTTGCGAACACAACAAGCCTTGAAAAGATAGAATTGCCTGTTGGTATGAAGACTATCAGCGACGGCGCTTTCAGAAATACAGCTCTTACCGAGGTAAAGATACCTGCCGGAGTTCACACGATAGGTGCAAAGGCATTTAAGTCCTGCACTAAGCTTCAGACGGCTAAGTTAGGAAGCTTTACCGAGACAATTGGTGCTGAAGCTTTCTATGGCTGCACAGCACTTAAATCCGTTAAGATTCCATATACTGTTAAAACTATCGAACGCAACGCGTTCTTCTTTACAAAGGAGCTTACCGATTTCACTTGTCTGTCGAATGACTGTACATTTGAGGATTATAAAGGTACTGCCTTTATAGGAAGCTGTGAGGGCGAAGATGATGATCCGAATTACCTGCCGATAACCTATACTGGAGTTCTTTACGGCTACGAAGGCTCTTCTATCGAGAAATATGCGAGTGACCACGATCTTCAGTTCATATCGCTCGGAGAGACTCCGGAATTCTCAATTGGAAACGCAACACAGCCCACTTTACATGATGATCATATAACTGCTGATGATGCTTCTTACATTCTAAGACTATATACCCTCGCTTCATCCGGAAAAGCAACTCCTTCTCAGGCTGAATTCATGACCTGTGATGTCAATTGCGACGGTTATATAACAGCCGATGATGCATCTCTTGTTCTGCGTTATTATACGCTTGCGTCTTCCGGCAGCAAGCAGACACTTGTTGAGTTCCTCAGCGATGTAACTTGATAATTCCTTAATATAATGATATAGCCGCTGCATTTTGCAGCGGCTGCTTTTGTATTAGCCTATAATATTGTTTTTTATCAGTAACATTTTAATTACTAAGAGTGCTATCAATATTGCCAAGGTCAATGAAACAGCTGCAATAGATTTTTGACTGCGTCTTAATCTGTAAAACTGAGCGACCATTACAACACAGAGTCCTATTCCGATGATGATGTTATTATTCGTAACATTTAATAAATTCAGAACAGCTGTAACTACTACGATGATCGATGCTGCTAATTGAACTATCACAGCGACTTTTTCATTTATATTGTATTCACGCCAATCATGCAGGATAGTTTTCATACTAACCTCCTAAAATGCATACAGTTTTGCTTTACAAGAAACTTATAATTTAAAGAGCAGCTGCCAAATGACAACTGCTCTTATTTGATATTTTTAAGTTTGATTAGAAGTTTACCTTCTCAAATGCAGTAGAAGTCTTCTCTAAGAATACACTGTTGTTCTCATTGAAGAAACGATACTTACCTGCGAATACAGTCATTTTACCATTCTGCATAAGCTGACGGTCAGATGCCTTTAAGTAAAGGTACCCGGCAACAGAGTTTGTGTTAGGTAAATAGAGCTTTGAACGGCAAGCACTGTCGAAGATTCCTGTAGATGAACCGAATCTGATTACAGAGCTTAAATCGTTTGCAATCTCCACTACCTGAAGAGATGTGCAGCCTGTGAATGCGTTATCGTCAATTAAAGTGAGGTAACAGTTCTGGCTGGAATTGCCTTCAACCTTGAAGCTGAGCATACCCTTGCAGTTAGCAAAAGCTTCCTTGCCAATTGTTCTGAGGCTGTAAGGTGCGATAAAGTCGCGTAATACAGAGCAGTTTTTGAATGCGTAGTTTCCGATTGATGTTAAAGATTTAGCGCTGCTGAAAGAAACCTGGCTTAACTTAGTGTTATAAAAAGCTTCATCTCCGATAGTTGCAAGCTTAGAACCTGAAGGAATAGTGAGTCTGGAGATTTTACAACCATAGAGTGCTCTTTGACCAATTTTTGTTACAGTTGTCGGAATAGAAAGTGTTTCTATATTGTAGATGAACTTTGTAGCAGGTTCTCTTGTGCTTTCAATACCGATTTCTGTAACAGTGTATGAAGTACCGGTTGCAGGGTCCTTTGCAGATGAAGGAACTGTTACAGAAGTCTGCTTGCTGTTCATAGGGCCAACAAATCTAACTGTAGTTGAACCTGTCTTCTGGTAGAATAATCCATCTGCACAGAAGCTGTCCTTTAAACCGCATTCAACCCAGTCGGTTGTTACGCTTCTAGTATTGTCAAAATAGTGAGCATTTGATGTGTTTCCGTATAAAATATCATAATAGTCAGATGTATCAACCTTACCGTCATGATTGATATCATACATACCTAAAGGACAATTATAGTATGTCTTACCGTCCTTCATGATTGTGTTTTTGAAGATTGTTGCATCCTTTGCGTTGATCTCGCCGTCGAGGTTAATATCGCCTTCAATCATAGGTCGCTCAACATATGAAGCATAACAGCGGATATATGTGAGATCGATCTTCTCGTTCTTAGGACCATAAGTTGTTGAATTCCATTCGATAGCGCAAGTGCTGTGTGCATTTACCTGGCCGATGCTGATGTTTCTGTAGTCAGAAGAAACATTGCTGAGGAATACAGAGTGTCCAGGGAAACGCTCAGGGTTGGATTCGTCCTTCTCAATGCGTACTAAATCACCAGCCTGGGGATAGTAGAGCATTTTTGTGCCGTCAGGAAGTGAATATACACCATTCCGAAGCTTGAAACGAACCATTGACTTTGTCTTAAAAACATCGTACTGGAGCTTTCTTGCAAATGCCATACAGCAGTTAAAGTCGAGAACAGCTTCCGATCCATGTAAACCTACTGAAACATCTGCTGAGCGCTTGTAACTTGCACTGTCATAGTAGTCTTCCTGTTTGATAGTATTGCACTTGCTGATACCGTTAGCCTTATGATCGCAAGGTGTGAAAGTGTAAGACTCGAGATTGTGGTTATTCCAGTAGCACTGTCTGCCGTTTACAGTCTGGGGGTACTTCTGACGCTCTGCATTGATAATAGAGCTCCAATTGTTTTTGCAATACTGTACTGTGAAATCTGTGCTTGCTGCGGAAGTTGCGATGCCAGTAGCTATAACGCTTCCTGCAGTAATTACTGTTGCCAATACTGCGGCTGTGAATTTCTTAAAATTCTTCATCTTTTACTCCTTTACTTAGTTAAGTGTTTGCAACGACTGAGTAATTAATACTGTCATTACATTAATAATAATTTTGCAGTATATATTAACATATTATCCTGCATCGATTATTATATCACACAGTATACTATTTGTCAACTGACCCGAAGAATTTACAGCCAATATATTTATTTGATATACAGACTATTATTTATTAGCAAAAGTAATCACAAACTACCTGATATTGCCGAATTATCGCTGTAAAGCAAGTTCTGTAAAAAAAACAGGCAGATATCGTAATGATATCCGCCTGCTGTAATTGTTATTTGAGGGAAATAATGCGTCTATATAAATCAATTTGAAAGATCATCAACGATCTTCTCAAAAACGCCCCAGTCCTTTTCAAAGGTTTCTTCCATATCCTTTTTTGTAGAATAAAGGAATTTCATAGGTACACGAACAGCAATATAGAGGTCATCTGTGATATACTGATGTTCAAGGTTGATGCGTTCAGCGATAGGAGTGTCCTTCAGCATGAATTTATAGCCTTTTACGTGCGGATTATCTGGATAGAGTGATTCAAGATCAACGAAATACGATTCCGGATCGGGCGACATTATCTCATCGAGTTTAGTTCCGCCGATCACTATGACAGAATCCGCCGACTGAAGCTGTGACGTTAGTTTATCATCTGCACCGCTTGCGAAGTTCTTATAGCTGTTGTCAGAGTAGGGGATATAGTATATCGAAGCAAGAACTTTTCCGTTATCATTGAAATCTTCAGTGAAGTTCTCAACATACTGCTGGAGCTCTGACATCTCACCGAGCTCTTCGTTTTCGGCAATGACAAGCACAATGATGTCGGGACGCGGCTTGGTAACAAGGCTGTATACGAGGAAGCCGACAATGCAGGTACAGAGTGTTCCAATGCCGAGCCACCATTTATTATGATAGAAGAAATTCACGATTTTCTTCCAAAGAGACATTTTTACCGGTTCTTCACGCTCTTCATGTATGGTTTCGCTTTCTTCAATAAGTCCCTGTTTCAGACGCATGAGCTCGATTTTTTCGTCATGTATCTTCTTTTCGTAAGCTGCACGTTTTTTCTTTTCACGAAGTTCAAGTTCGTGCTGGACTTTTGCCTGCTGTTCTTCGTATTCTCGCTGTCTTTGTTCGCGGAATTCCTTATTTGACTGGAAAACGCTCTTTTTTATGTCGAGCTTTTCATCTTCGGGAGTTTGTTCCTTGCCGGCCGGTTTGTTATTCTCAGCTTTTTCGGGAACGTCCTTGTGTTTATTCATAGAACCTCCGTGTATACAAATGTATAGGGCGGAAAAGCTCCGCCCTTAGCATTATTCTTCTTCAGTTTCTTCCTTAGCGGGACGACCGCTGTTTGCTGGGATTGGCTTCATAGTCGGGAAGAGAAGTACATCGCGGATAGAAGCACTGTCTGTCAGGAGCATAACAAGTCTGTCGAGACCAAATCCAAGACCACCCGTAGGAGGCAGACCGTATTCAAGTGCTGTAATGAAGTCTTCATCAACCTCAGCATTGGCACCCTGTGCACGCTTAGCATTAACCTGCTTTACAAAACGTTCCTTCTGGTCGATAGGGTCGTTAAGCTCGGAGAATGCGTTACCCATTTCGCGGCAGTAGATGAAGTATTCAAATCTCTCCGTAAATGCAGGATCTGAAGGCTTTCTCTTAGCAAGAGGGGAATTCTCAACAGGGTAATCATAGATGATAGTAGGCTGAATGAGTTTTTCCTCAACGAAAGCGTCAAAGAATGCAATAAGAACGTGGCCCTTAGTAGCGTTCTCGCCTTCGTCAACTTCTACTCCCTTTTCCTTAGCGCAGGCTCTTGCAGTAGCATCGTCCGCCCAGTCGTTGTAGTCAACACCTGCATACTTCTTTACAGATTCTATCATTGTGAGACGCTCCCACGGCTTGCCGAGGTCGATTTCAACTCCCTGATATGTTATCTTTGAAGTTCCGCACACCTTTTCAGCGATTGTTCTGTACATATTCTCGATGAGATCCATCATGCCGATGTAATCAGTATAAGCTTGATACATCTCAACAGATGTAAACTCAGGGTTATGTGAAGTATCCATACCTTCGTTTCTGAAGATACGACCAACTTCGTATACCTTTTCAAAACCGCCGACGATAAGGCGCTTGAGGTAGAGCTCTGTTTCGATACGGAGATACATCTCCATATCAAGAGTGTTGTGATGTGTAACGAAAGGACGTGCAGAAGCACCTATTTCAAGGGTATGGAGAACAGGTGTATCTACTTCAATATAGCCAAGACTATCAAGATAATTTCTTACCTCGCTTATTATACGGCTTCTCTTAACGAAAGTGTCCTTAACTTCAGGGTTAACGATAAGGTCAACATAACGCTGACGGTATCTCATATCCTGATCTTTGAGACCGTGCCACTTTTCAGGAAGGGGGAGAAGAGACTTTGAAAGAAGCTGTATCTTATGAGCGTGAACAGAAATCTCGCCCTTTCTTGTTCTGAAAACAAAGCCTTGAACACCGATGATGTCTCCGATATCCCACTTCTTCTTGAATTCCTTGAAAACATCAGCACCAACATCGTTTGAACGGATGTAAACCTGGATACGGTCTGTTGCATCACGGAGATCAATGAAGTTAGCTTTACCCATATCGCGCCAGCTCATGATACGTCCGGCAATACGGATAGTATTCTCATGAAGAGCTTCAAGAGCAGCATTTTGTTTTTCTTCGTCGCCTCCACATTCTGATATGATCTTTGCTTCGTCTGCTTCATACTTAGCCTTGAGTTCAGCAGCTCTGCCGTTAACATCAAATTTTGTCACCTGATAAGGATCGTAGCCGCCTTCACGAAGTGCAGCAAGCTTGTCAAGTCGATCCTTCTTGAGTATATTTATATCCTGAACAGGTTCTTCAGCCTGTGCAGGAGCGTTTGTAAGATTTTCGCTCATTATTTTACGTCCCTTCGGAAATTACTTTGATATTTCTACTACTTCAAAACGAAGTTCGCCAGCTGGAGCTTCGACGATGAAAATATCGCCGACTTTCTTTTTCATAGCAGCCTTGCCGATAGGGGACTCATCTGAGATCTTGCCCTCTCTGACATTTGCATGGTTAGTACCAACGATAGTGAAAGTTTCGATCTTGCCGGTATCGACACGCTTGATAGTGATCTTGGAGCTCATACCAACTTCGTCAACGGAGATATTTGAGTCTTCAACGATCTCTGCATTGTCAATAGTGAACTGGAGTTCCTTGATCTGAGCTTCGAGGATAGCCTGTTCGTTTTTTGCTTCATCGTACTCAGCGTTTTCGGAAAGGTCTCCGTAGGAACGGGCAACTTTCAGCCTTTCAGCAACTTCTTTACGTTTATTGATCTTGAGGTCATCGAGTTCTGCAACGAGTTTGTCGTAGCTTTCTCTGGACATTTTCTTTAAAGCCATGGTTATGCACTCCTTAATTGTGATTTTTAAAGCATTACATATTATTATAATATATTTCCGGTGCCTTGTCAATACTGGGAAGCATTTTTTCAGATAATCACCGTTTGAAACGAGCAATAATAGTTAAATGATAAATTTTTCTTGTAAGTGTTGACAAAGCTAAATGTTTCTGATATAATAATTACTGTTGTGAAACACATAGGGGTATAGCTCAGTTGGTAGAGCAGCGGTCTCCAAAACCGCGTGCCGAGGGTTCAAGTCCTTCTGCCCCTGCCAGATCATTAAAGCCTGTATTTCGAGAAAAGCACCGAAATACAGGCTTTTCTCTTACATATCAAAAACAGTTTGAACTGCATTTTAGCAGTTCTGTGTGACTGTTTTACAGTCAAAAATCACACAAAATCACACGAAAATCACACGACATTTACGGTGGTACAATGCTTATGAAAGAAGCCAGCTCCCTTTACGGGAGCTGATTCTATATATGAATACTTCAAGAAACCCCCTGTTTCGTATGAATGTGCTGATTACATCAACGAAGTAATTATATAATGAAACGAATAATAGTTGTCTCCTAATTCATAATAGAATTTAGGAGATATTATTGCATAATCACTTGACTTTTCTCCTAAAAACGATTATAATTATGAGAAAGGACGCCCGAATGTGAGATAAGATACTGTCTGAATATGAGGGTGTGCCGACATAGGATATAAGGAGACGTGTGAGCTTATGAGAAACTTTGATTACAGCATACTTGCAAAACGTTCATGGGACAGCGAGATCGTCGGTCTTATAGCCCAGATTCATGAATATAAAGGCAGGCAGGAGCTTTACCTGAAACAGAAGCCTGCGGAACTTGATCGTCTTATTGAGGTTGCTAAGGTACAGAGTACCGAGGCATCTAACGAGATCGAAGGTATCCGCACTACCAATACACGCCTTTTGCAGCTTGTAAA
>JAEEVL010000039.1 GCA_016290875.1 Ruminococcus sp. | reverse complement strand
ATAGCCATAGGTGTTAATATGGACGGCAGGAAGGACGTTCTCGGTATGTGGGTAGGTGAAAATGAGAGCGCCAAGTTCTGGGCAGGCGTACTTAATAGCCTGCGTAACAGAGGCGTTGATGATATTCAAATAATGTTGAATTCGGCATTATTTCCATAAAGGTATTCTTGCACAGCAGCTATTCGTTCTTCATTCTGCTTATTTGCTTTTTCAATGTGAGCAGTTATCCACTTTTCATTCTTCTCTATGAACGAAACTATCTCTTTATTAGGACACCTTAACGGCACTCTGACTATAAGCTTACCTTCATCAGATATCTGCATAGCAAGTGTCTTGCGCTTACTGCGTATTATTTCAGCGTTCAAAGCTGATCTGTCTGCTCCGGACATAACTGCTCTCCTTATTCTTCCGTGATATACAATAAATTATACTACGCTCAAGCAACGCTGTCAACTGTAACGAGCATTGACAAACTCTGTACAATAATGTATAATCGTTCTATAACAAATTTAGCGGAGGTTAGAGAAATGATTCTTTCTGATAAAACTATAATGCGAATGCTAGAGGAAAAATCACTGGTCATAAATCCATTGACTCCTGAACAGATACAGCCTGCAAGTGTAGATATAAGGCTTGGCAATACATTCAGCATCGCCGGAGATACTTCCACAGGTATAATAACTCTTGATGCACCTATTGAATACAATACTATAACTACCGATACTTATCTCATATTACCAGGACAGTTCGTTCTTGCAACTACCATGGAATACTTTGAACTTCCTGATGACCTGACCGCTTTCGTCGAGGGTAGAAGCTCCCTCGGCCGTATGGGGCTCTTTATTCAAAATGCCGGCTGGGTTGATCCCGGTTTCAAGGGCGAAATAACTCTTGAACTCTTTAACGCTAACCGCTGCGCAATAGAACTCAAAGCCGGACGCAGAGTCGGACAACTTGTCTTCGCCCAAATGGACGGTATAGCTCTCAATCCGTATAACGGTAAATATCAGGGACAGACCGGCGCTACCGGCTCAAGAGTATTCATGGACAAGGACAAGCACTGACAGCTTGAAATAATATTACTGCTACCAAGCGCCAAGATAAAAGTTTGTTTGCATTTTGTTATAAAATAAAAATTTTGCAATAACTATTGACATTTGCATTTTCAGGGTGTATAATAGTTAAGTAATTGCGAGTGTGCTGGAATAGGCAGACAGGCACGTTTGAGGGGCGTGTGTCGAGAGACGTATGGGTTCAAGTCCCATTACTCGCACCATAGTGGACAGATGGCTGAGCTGGTCTAAGGCGCACGACTGGAACTCGTGTATACGTTAATAGCGTATCGAGGGTTCGAATCCCTCTCTGTCCGCCAGAATTAAAAAGCCTGTATTTCGAGGAAAACACCGAAATACAGGCTTTTCTGTTGCCTGTAGAAAACAGTTATAACTGCAAATATGCAGTCGCGTGTGAAGAATTTACAGGCGTTTTTTCACACGTTTTCACACGAAATTCACACGACATAAAGGTGGTATAAACGTTAAAAAAACAGCTTACCCCATGTAGGGGCAAGCTGTACAATCTTATTTATTATAAAGCCTGTAGTAGCATGACCTAGAGATACCAAGTTCTCTTATAGCTTCTACAGGCTTTATTTTTCCGCTGTGAACTTCAGCTAATACCTCCTGCCAGTTATCAGGCAGAGGCTTAGCAGGACGTCCGAATTTAACGTCCCGCTTCTTTGCAGCCTCTATTCCCTCACGTTGACGAGAACGTATCTTATTACGCTCGTTTTCAGCAATGCTGCCGAGAACCTCTATAAGGATCGAGTTTATCATTTCTAAGATCCAAGCCTGATCTGGTGGGAAGTCCGTAAGAGTAGTCGGAATGTCGAGTATCTTTACACGTACTCCTGCTGCTTTGAACTCTTCCAGTTCTCTCTTGATATCAGCTTTATTACGGCTGAGCCTGTCAAGCTCCTTGATAACAAGTGTATCTCCCTTCCGGAGAATCTGACGCTTGAGGTACTGGTAACCCTCACGCTCTGTATCCTTACCGGAAGCCTTATCGATGATAATGTTCTGCTCAGGCACCCCGAATCTTATCAGTGCTTCAAGCTGACGATCTTCATTCTGCTCTCTGGTAGAAACACGAGCATACCCATAGATCCTGTTATCCATATTCAGTTCCTTTCCGTCTCAAAAAGTGGTGGCTACTTTCGGAACGTCTCAAAAGTCAAAACCGGACTTTTTGGAACGCTTTTTTCGCTATTTTTCAGGTGTCCCATAAAGTTTACTTTTTGAAACATCAGAACGCCCCACAGTAGCTCTCATAGACTTCTTCACCGTATACGCACTTAATATCTCTGAGTGCCTGATACAGCAGATCGTGATCCGAGAGCATCTCCTCGATCTCATCACAGGAGTAACCGTATTCAAGCAGCAGTTCAACGTCGGAACTATCGACTCCATAGAAGTTGCAGTACGTAAGAAGCATTTCTTCGTGGATAGTATAATAAGAAGAGTCGTCATAATCGTACCAGCTTCCATATTTGGAACGATATACCTTAGGCTGAAACTCGGATCGTGTGATCTCACCGTGCCTGTCAATACAGAGAATGTCACCATCGTCAGTCTCTACACGCTCCATAGCGAACTTGTGAAGTCCGACCTTTTGCAGAGCCTTCTTCATGATGCTCTCTGTGCTGGCGTATACATACAATCCCAGTACAGGAAAGTGAAGCAGGCACATTGGATTGCTTCCTTTTATGATGTATAAGCTGTTCTCTTGATCGAGTACAGTGAAAGTGAAGTTCCCCTCAACAGTTTCAGCCATATACTTGAGACTGTCAAAGTCAAGCTTCTGCTGTGCCTCTATAAGCTGACAAGCTGCGTAAGAGTCTGTCTCGATGTGGGTATCAGGGATAAGCTTGTCCTTCCTCAGTTCCTTATCATTCCACAGAACTCCGTTGTGAGCAAAGGCAAATGAAGTATCCCCGGCAAGACCGGGGAAAGGATGATTGTTGTAGTTGTTCTTGCCGTCTCCCTGAGTAGTCATGCGGGTATGTCCCATGACAGCTCTTGTTCCTTCCGGCGGATCAAAGTGAAGCTTGTGAGCTGGCTTCGGTCTCTTGTAGATAACGACCTCGCCGTTATGAATGTAGCTTATACCTGCTGCGTCAGTTCCTCTCTCCTCAGCAGCGTTAGCCAGAGCCTGAGTCAGCTTCTTCAGCATCCTATGAGGTATAACGCCCTGGTAGTCAAGCCAGCCGAATAATGAACACATAGGCATTCCTCCTTATCTGAAAATATGGATGATATCGTCGGGATTATCAAGAGCCTCGAAGTCCTTGATGACCTTATCTACCTTATTTGCAAGGTGGGTAGCAGCAAGGATAGTAACGAGTCTGAGGATAACCTGAGCATCGCTCGACATGATGCTCGGCAGTTTTACCTTCGGTAATTTTGTAAGTATTTCAAGCTTTTTCATTTTATAAGTCCTCCTCGGTATTTGTTTCTTCATTGATATAGAGCCTGCGCTCTTTGAGATACTGTATGAGTTCCGGAGCTTCTATACCTTCAACGAACTCACTCCAAGACATTTTACCAATGTCGTCTTCGGTAAGATGCATAGCCAGGTCGCATATCTCGTTCACGAGTTCAAGTGCGGCGATAAGAGTATTGTGCTTCAAGGTGCCTCTGAACAGCCTGAACTCGATAGTTGAGTAGTTCATAAGGTTTACGGCAGCGTACCTACCGTTGTTGCCCTTCTTAGCTTTATCCAGTATCTCTCGTCCTGTTTTCTCATAACCGTAACGAGCAGCCCATCTGTTCATGCTATACTCGGAACGTCTGCTGAACCTCAGCAGTTCAGCCCAGTGAGTCTCTACAAAGAACAGGATATGGCTTATTACAAGCTCCTGCTCGTCGTGAGTCTCACCAAGAGAATTTCTGTTGACATGGATGTGAAGTCCACAGGTACTGGTCTGATGCGAACGATATCCCATAGACACAGCCTTCTTCATTATCTCTTGCCAGCAGAAGTCCTTATGACAATCAAGGCTCATAGGGTAAGTTACTATCTCCATACCATCATCAAGAGAACCGTCTCCCTTGATGTAGATATGCTCATTATCCTTATTGGCGATAGAGAGTATTTCATCAGCATTATCGCTGTCCTTGCCTGCTCCGTCTATCTCAAGCTCAACTCCGAAGAATCGCTTGGAATTACCATAAAAGATAGGCTCAGGCTTATACCCATAGTCATGGATGCTTCTGTTACGATCTACCTCTTCGTGATAACATTCCGAACAGTAGTCATAGCCGTCCAGGTGGTAGGCGTCATCCTCATGAAGAAGGGCGTCACAACAAGAGCAGCGGGTATAGTGATTTTCGTAACAGTGACGGCAGAGAGTAGTATACTCGTCACCATAGCTATCGTCAGTCCAGATAGTTTCACCGCATCTGTCACAGGTAGTCGTGTGATGTTCAAAGCAGTCAGTGCAGACTATCTCTCCGTTGACTTCCTCATAGTCGTCGTCTTCTCTTATGAGCGCACCGCAGTGTGAGCAATACAGCGCGTTTTCGTTCTTTTCCTTTTCCATTTTTACCTCCATAAATAGAAAGAACCAGCCCCCGAAGGGGCTGGCTATCGTGTTTAATATTCGTTTGCTAAGAGCATTATGCTGTGGTCGCCGTCATCAATGATGTACAGCTTCTCTGTGATAGGATGCTCTGACGGGAGCAGGTATTCCATATGATGCTCCGGCTCCTCGCTCCTATGGGTTATACACTGCAAGCATCCTACCTGCTTCAGATCAAAGACCTGCAAGTGATCCCTCGGCTCAGGCAGTCCATCGACACAGTTCCACAGAAACAGCTGTAATTCAATTGGTATGGCGTTGTCAACGCCACAGGTGAGATATCTGTTGTTGTCTAACATTGGCATTTCTCCTTTCTTTGTAAGATTACCGGTAATGGTATCACAGTAACTATATATATTTACAGCCTTAAAAAAGCAGATTTTGATATATATATCGTTAAATAGAAGGAAAAAATACCATATATTTATAAAAAAATACCACAATGTAATAATAGGAGCGAAGCGACCCTGCAAGAAATATGAATTATATTAAATATGAATTATTAATAATGAATATGAATGATATTATTGATAACATACATGGGTAATATGAACAACACTGTTCATACACATATGATGTTCATATTCATATAATTATACGCACTGGGTTTCCTGGCTCCTAAAATCTATTTAAGGAGGCTTCTATAATGAAAGCTGATTATGATAAAAAAGACAAAAACACTTCTGTTTCGATGACTCAGAGCGACTACGATATCATCAAGCAGAAGGCTCAAGAAAGAGGAATGTTGGTAAGTCCCTTTATGGTTGACTGTGCTGTACATTCTGAAGACGGGCTTACTCCTGAAAAGAAGGCTAAGGTCCAAAGCATCGTCAATATCGCTTGTATGATAGTCGAGGACGTTGCTCCAGACAAGGTTGAGACTATACGCAAGGAGGCTGAAGGACTGTGGTCATTATAAAGTGTAAAAAAGATTCAGGCGGTTATAACAGCATGTATCTTATGAAGGCATTGAACTATCTTTACGATAGGGAAAAGGCTCTTCATATCGGAGGATATGGTGTAGATACATCTGACTTGAAAAAGACCTATAAGCAGATGTGTTACGTCAAGAAGTATTTTCATAAAACTCAGGAGAATCCGATGATCCACTTCATTATCTCGTTTGGTGATGAAGTACGCACCTATGAAAAAGCTAAGGCTTACGCTGTTCTCATAGGCGCTTTCTTCAAATGCGGCTACCAGTTGATCTGGGCTGTTCATAAGAAAAAGCGCGGAGATTCGTTGTTCCATATTCATATGATAATGAATTCCGTTAGCTTTGTGGACGGAAAGCTCTATGATAGTTCGCGTGTCAATCTGACTAAGCTTTGCGACTATGTCGAGCGCGTTACTGGAGTTAATTGCAAGTATTATTTCGCACCCCAAAATTCGACTGACGACGTATGATCTCTTCTGTGATAAACTATAACGAATATTGCTATATATCGTCAATTATCAAACAGCTGTATTTATACTTAATGTGCCTCCCCGTCACGGGGAGACCGGCTGTTTCTAGTGTTCTGGAATCGGTCTGAGTTGCAAATATCTGTGTTTATGGTGCTGCTCCAATCATCTGCAATGAGATATAAAAAACATCCTTCAGCCTTCATTTGATGAGGATGAAGAGTTCTTCGAAGATACTGAGGAGCTCTCAGACTTTGAGATCCCCATTAATGGCGTACCATTCAATGTCATGACCATAAAAAATCATATCAAGCCGTTTATAGGGCAACTCAAATTAACTGATCTTAACGGAATTGTGTTGCAAGAATTCTTCAATGAAAAATACAAATCCGGTCGATTAGATCATAAGGGAGGTTTGTCAGAAAAAACTGTATTAAACATCAGGCAAATGCTTCACGCTGCTCTGAGAAAAGCTCTTGAAAATGGATTCATTCCTGCCAACTACGTTGAACACGTTAGATTGCAGAAGGTTTCGATTCCAGATATGAGAGTTCTTACCGTTGAAGAACAACATAGATTTGTATCTACTTTGGTAACAAACTCATCCTCTGGACCTGCCGTGCCGGCGAAGCCCTGGAAAAAGCCGTCTCGTGGTGCCGGGATCAGCAGCTGGAATTCGATGCCGTCAATGACAACCTCCCGGAGATCGTCGAACTGTATGGAACCAATTCCCGGAAGATCACCTGCGACTTCTATATCGATGACAAGGCTGTACTACCCGCTATGCTAAATGGTTAAGGCCCGCCGACCGGCGAGCCTTTCATTATCTTCATCCTTTATCTGATGTTTTCAGTTCCTTTTCCAATGCCTTTGTCACACATTAAACACTATTTACCTATTTTCTCCACATTTCCTATTGACTTTTAAGTCAATACATGTTATACTTTTATTGACTTAAAAGTCAATGGGATAGAAATGGAGGTGAGTAATAATGGCTCGTAAGAGTAATAATACTGAATTTATCGGCGAATATGAAATTGCAGATCATAAAATTATGACGATGGAGGAAGAAAAGCGTGAACGCCTTATCATGGAAGCCCTGAAAGAGTTTTCCAAAGGCTATGCGTATGCCAATATGGACGAGATCGTCAAGCGTGCCGGAATATCAAAAGGATTGCTGTTTCACTATTTCGGTACTAAAAAGGGGGTGTTCCTGTTTCTTCTGAAATATACCTTAAACATTGTCAACACAAAGTTTGAAGAGATTGTTTTGGAAAAAAACGACGTCCTTCAAAACATCTGGCAAGCGTCAAAAATGGAACTAGATTTAAGCTTTGAACAGCCGTATGTCATGGACTTTTTGGTTAAAGCGGCTTTTTCATTAAAAGAGGTTTTTCCGGAGGGGTTGCCCAAAGATGTACCTGATTTGACCGCCGGCATATTGTTGGATCGGATTGTGAAAAACGCTGACAGGTCATTGCTTAGGTCGGACATCGATGCTGAAAAGGCACAAAAAATTATCTTATGGACGATGGACGGTTTTATGAATAGCTTGCTGGCCTGCGGAGGTGATATTGAGAATTACAAGTCTCATTATGACCAGTGGATGAAAGAATTTGAGGGATATCTCCAATTGCTTCGTAAGCTGTTGTATCAATAATTTAAAGAAAGGTAGGTTTGATTATGAGTAAAAATATAATTGAGATTGATAATCTCTCAAAGTTCTACGGCAAGCAAAGAGGCATCGAGGATGTGACTTTTTCGGTTGGAGAGGGCGAAATTTTTGGGTTCCTTGGATCGAACGGTGCCGGAAAATCAACGACTATTCGGTCAATGCTTGGATTGATAAAGTATGATCAGGGCGAAATAAGAATCAATGGTCTTGACAGCGTAAAGGACAGAGAAAAAATCCTTGCAGACATTGGCTATATGCCAAGTGAAGCATGGTTTTATCCGGGCATGACAATCAGGGAAATGCTGAAGCATTCGGCAGATGTCAGAAAGGTTGATTGCACCGATGAAGTAGAAAAACTTTGCGACAGACTTCAGGTGGACGTAAAAAGAAAAATCAATGAGCTCTCACTTGGGAACAGGAAAAAGGTCAGCATCATCTGTGCAATGCAGCACAGACCAAAGCTTTTTGTTTTTGATGAACCGACCAGCGGACTTGATCCTCTGATGCAAAATGTTTTCTTTGAGTTGATTCAGGAGTATGTGAATGAGGGTGCGACCTGTATGCTTTCCACTCACGTTTTATCGGAAGTAAGAAATCACTGTACTCGTGTGGCAATTATGAAGGAAGGCAGGCTGGTTGTCACAGATACCGTCGATAATCTTCTGAGCAGTCGATCAAAGAGAATCAAAATGATACGGGATGGCGAAAAGCTTGATTATATCTACAAGGATAACCTGAACAATTTATATAAGGAACTGGAAGGACATGATATCGAGGATATTATCATCGAGGAACCGTCCATAGAAGAAGTATTTATGCACTATTACTTGAAGGAGGAAAAATAAATGCCGGCAATATTAAAATACGAATGGAAATCAGGTTGGAAAAGTCTTTTGATATGGGCGCTTTCTGTGGGTGGAATGGGGCTCATCTTCATCATTTTATATAAGGGTATGGAAGGTAGCATGGCAGATATGGCAGAGCAATATGCAAAAATGGGCGCGTTTTCGGATGCTTTTGGATTTAGTACACTCAGTATAGCAACATTAAAAGGATTTTTTGCCATAGAAGTCGGACAGATTCATGCACTTGGAAGCAGTATATTTGCGGCTTCCATTGCCACAGTAATTCTTTCAAAGGAAGAGGATGGGCATACTGCAGAATATACGTTTACACTTCCGGTTTCAAGGGGCAAGGTCATAGCAATGAAGTTTTTGGCAGTGCTGATAAAACTTATTTGTTTTACATTTATTTGTGGCATGCTTTATGAAGTCGGGTTTGTTTTTCTTGGAGAAACGGATTTTGGAAGCATATTCACAGAGTATATGCTTTTTCAGTTAATGATGAATATCGAAATTGCGGCTATTTGCTTTGTGATCTCTGCGGTAAGCAAAAAGAACAGGTTAGGAATTGGAATTGCAGTTGCCATGCTGCTGTATGGGTATGATTTGATGGCAAGAGTTGTTCCTGATTTAAAGGACGCTATCTTTATTTCTCCGTTTTCCTATTCAAATGCGACATCAATTTTTGCTGGAGAATCAAGGGATTGTGTTGCTTTGATTTTAGGGACGATAATGATTGTGATTATGACTGTGGGAGCTGGTATGATTTACGCAAAAAGGGATCTCGCTTCATAATTCAACCGACAGGAGCTGAGATAACTTTTCTTGCAGGGCTGTATAGATATGAGGAGCATAGCGGAAAGCAGATTCCTATGTTCTCGGTCATCACCAGAGAGGCGGTAGAACCTGTCAGGAGCATCCACGACCGGATGCCGCTAATGCTGAAACAAGAAGATGTTCGTGAGTGGGTACGTCCTAATACAAGTCCCAGCGGCATTACTGAGAGAGCGTTGACTGATGTTATTATGGAAGCAGCATCAGTATAATTTAAGTAAACAAAAGCCAGCTAAGATATCCCCGCGAGAGCGGGGATTCATATGATTGTAATTATAGAAAATGAAAAATTCCGAGTCGATTACGGTTTTTGAAAAAAATCAAATTCAAAAATTCCCGAAAAGAAATGCTTTTCGAGAAAAACGCAATATGATTTTTCTGAAAAAATGTAATTGCAATGAAAAATGTGATTTATGATCCGAACGATAGATAGAGTATCATATTGAAGGGAGAATACTATGGCACAGTATGCGAACTTAAAAGATTACTTTCAGAATGAACATATCAAGTTGATCCAGGACTCTATTTCTAATTATCTGAATGATGATGAGCAGATAACCGAGGCCGTCATCCGCTCTCTTGTATGCACTTACGACGATGCAAAATATAACGCTGATTTTGACCTAGGAGTATCCGTGAAGGCTGTTGGTGCTGTAGAGACTGATGATCTCAGCTTCATTGTTACAATAAGAGGAAATATCGAACAGAGGTTCAAGGATATTCAGGTTAAAGGTGTAAAAAGAGTCAGCAGCGATATGTTCCCAGAGGATAATATACTAAGTCAGTTTATTCTCCCGGATATTCAAAGTGATGATGTTGAACGTATCGGGAACGATCTTTATGGATTCTGTGCGGACAAGGGCTTATTTGTAAATTATAAACTTCATATAGAGAAACTTGTCTCCGACGGAATGATTTATTTCGCACCTCTTCCGAACAACTGCCTAGGCCGAGTTATTCTCTCCGTGGCTGATGTTGAAATCATAAAAAATGTTCAGACAGAGGACGGTCTGAAGCCAAAAAAGTGTACCATACGCGCTACTCATGGTACTATTCTTCTTAATTATAAAAAGTATGCAGAGGAGATGGACGGTGGACTGCGTATAACTGTTGCTCACGAATTGGTACACACACTATTCCATGACAGATTCTTGAAATTGCTCCAGCTTTTAGGTGAAGAAAAAGTTGAACTGCATTCTTCAACAGAGACCGTTGCTCTCGATGAAAACATGTCCGATATACAGAAGGCTCTCCGTATTGCTGAGTCTCAGGCCGATGTTCTTGCTATGCCCCTTGTGATACCTAAGATTACTGTCGATGCTGCCATACAAGAAATAGCAACCGATCCTTCAACGCACTATGCGAATTATGGTGACAGGATGCAGGCGTGCGTCAACAAGTTCGCAAAGCTCTACGGTGTATCTGTTTATATTGCCAAGGATCGTTTAAGACAGCTGGGATACGATTTCGTTGATGGTACTTGCCTTGAATATGAAGAGAACGGAAGGAAGATACATCCTGCTCCTTTCTATTTTCAGCCAAGGAAATTGAAAGGAAACGAGACCTTCGTCATTGACCGTAATAATTATGAGAGGCTGCTGCGGGAGAACAAAGAGTTTTCTGAGCTGATTAACAATGGCAGGTACATATATCTCGGATATGTGGTATGTATGCTGTCTTCAAAATATGTTGCTGTATCTTTTAACTCTGACGATGCTGAATTTGTGCTTACTGATTATGCCCGTGAGCACGCTGATGAGTGTTTAATAAAATTCAGGTATAAAAAAATAGCGAACACAGGCCTCATATATTCTGACCATATTACATCGTATTTATCAAAAATGCCAGAATTCAACAAAGTTGAGATAGAAAGTTTCAAGATTTGTGATTCCAATAAAGAATTAGATGAAAAAATAATTGATGACATGAAAAATTATGTTGACGTAATTAACGAATTAAAGAGTCAAAAGTACAGTACATTTGCTAATACATTGGTACTACACATGAGAAAGAACGATGTTGAAGAAAAAATACTCAGCTTTAGAACCAGTATAGATGTTACATTAATCAGAGACTATTATAAAGGGAAAAAAATACCGAGCGAAGAAAATGTTATGGCGCTTTGTATAGGGTTAAAACTACATCCTGATTTCTGCTACGATATGTTTGAAAAAGCTAATTATTTTATCAAAAGCGATAATCCCAAACACCTTGCATATCGTTTCTTGTTTAATTACACTTCTAAGTCTATAGGCACCTGCAACGCTATTCTTGAAAAATTAGGTCAGAAGCCTGTACCTAAAAAGAACAATACACAGAATAACAATCCACAGAAGAACAAACCACAGAAGAAAAAACAAGTTTCAAACTCATAGTTTATTATCCTCGTCCCAAAACCGTAGATTACTATCATGTGATCTACGGTTTTTTGCATGATAAGGCGAATGAATATATAAACTTTAAGTTTAGTTAATTTTCTTGACTAAGGATGCTTTGTGGTTTATAATATCTACAGAAGCTGTTCTTACGGACCGTTTATCAAATAATTTTATAGTAAAGGAGAATAACTATGAAAAAAGTAGTTAAACTCGGCGATGTTAAAATCGTAGAGACAAAAGACAACCTCTTCGTTTCATCAATCGAAATTGACGAAAAGGACTATGAAACCTACACGCAAGACATAAGCGAAGGTCTCGGATTTATTCTGAAAACTTTGACGGAACAATGCTCAGGCAGAGACATTGAAGAAAATGGTAAGCCCAAGCATGATTCTTATAGCCTTTCAATCGGCATTACTGACGATGGCTACTATGAGATCATAGCAACAGCTTGCAAAAGTAAGTTCATCCTCCTTGTCAAAAAGAAGGATGACGTCGTGAAGGTTTTAGAAGCAGTTGACTTGAGATTTCCTAGATACCCTCTTCGTGAGTTTATAGGAGAATCTGCCAGAGAAGTCCTTAGATGTGTCAAAACAGACTCTTTTTAATAATTCAATTACGGGGAAGGCTCCTTCGGGAGCCTGTTAACCGCAAATCTATAATAAAAGGAGAAATCAGATATGGATTTTGAAAGAATTGAAAATATGTCTTGCAACGAAATGGCTGATAGGTTTATCGATGACTGTTTTTACAGTGATCTTCTCAAAAAAAAGCATGAGAAGGAAGTCGAAGAGCGCGCTCTCCAGCTTGCAAAGACAAAGGAAGCGGAGCTTTTTAACACTCATAAGGAGGAATTCCAGCTCGAAGTACTTAAGCAGGTACAGGAAGAGGGTATCCGTAAGGAAGGACTGAAAGTATCAGCGTCCTCACCGCTTATCAGTGAGACGTACACTGTTGACGGAATTGAGCTTAACACTTCAGACTTTATCCCTGACTCAGTACAGATCGATCCTCTGTATGAGGAAAAACAACTTATAAAAAACGCTTACTCGCTTGAGTGGCAAGAACAGGACAAGAGAACAGGAAAACGCAAATTTGTCTGCATCTGTAATCCGATATTAATTCTGATTGCTAACCCCCAAGGCAGTGGCTCCTGCGAGTTTGTCATTGTTATACTCAAAGGTGAAAAAACACCGCTAGTATTCCTTAATGGTGACATCAGTTATGAGTCCTTCAGGAAGCAGACACGCTTTTTAAGAAAAGGATTAAAGGCAGATGCCAGGATAATTTATGAAGCTTTCCTGCGTGCTTTACGTGAATGCCCCCACAAACTCTTCCTCACAATTCCGAAGCACGCCGGCTGGATAAAGCTTCAGAGTGGTGAAACAACCTATATCTCTTCTGAATCGGTGATTCTCGGTCTGGAAGAACTCTTTCCCGCAGAAGTACGGGAGCATAAGCTCGTTCATCATGATCTTTCTCTTGAAAAAATATCGCACATGTACCGCAATGCTCTGCCAGACAGCTTAGAAGCAAAGTTGCTGACTGTGATCCGTACAGTGAGTATATTGCTTCCATTCTTTGAAGAAGAGAGACTGCGGTCTGACAGGTGCTTTGCACTTGTGTATAGCTCTGAGTCTGCGAAGGAAACCGGTATTGCGCTGACCAAACGTAAGAAATATGATACAACCGTTGTTCAAGCACTGACTGATCGAATTTCCAAGGTCAGAAGTGAACTGGACGATTCAAACGACGTTACCATCCTCCTTTCCTTCTCAGGCATAATAGAAGATAAGCGTGCTCTTGATAACGGGTTCAGGGAGATACTCCGGGAGCTCAACCGTGAGAACGGAAACGAGCGAAACACACGCAAGCTTTTTGTCTTACTGACTGATTCCCCTGGCGCTTTTCCAGAGGATTTTCCAGTGTATTATATTACCTGCGAATCGATCCTTGATACAAAGAATATCGAGGTTATCCAGCGTTTAGCTGGGATGTTCGATTATTCACTTATCAAGTTCGCTATGCGTAACCCCGACACAATACAGCAGCTTGTCTGCAAAGGGATCAAGTCGGCTCGTAATATTGTATCGAAGCTCACAAATATTGAGATTACAGATACATTGGCGATGATACTGGCAACCGCTCATATTATGATGAGACTTGGGATTGTTACAGAATCGGATTTCAAAGCTATAATCAGATGGTTCAGAACAGAGGCAACATCAAGATCAACGATGAGCGACACAATCTTTCAGGAGTTTAAGTCGATAGTCAGTGAGGCGATCCTTAGCGGAGAACTTAAGATAGCTAAGCAGATAGGCCCACCTTATTATTCAGACAACGGCAATACGGCTTTTATAGCCGAAGGCGATAAGTCTATCAACATGAATGAAGATGCAGTAAAAAAAATCATCACCCCGAAAACCTCTACAAGTAGTGTTGTAAAAATGAATAAATACTTAAATGAAAAAGGAATGCTCAAGGGTAAGCATTCTAACAAGAGAAAACTCAAAGTTGCATATGAAGCTGGAATTATTGAGGATACCGAAGTGTTCTCATACTCAAGAGCAGTGTTGAACGCAGACGCAAAGGCGTTTGTTGATGACATTATCGACAACGAGTATTGGTTCAACGTAGGCGATTATCCCGCAGGATTTGTACCTGTTCTTTATAATAAGGACGGCACAAGGGCAGCTGGATATGTCTTCAAAACAGATCAGGACGACAACCCCCACGCAGGATACTTCGGCTACACACGTTCCGGAAAGACCTTCGCCATGACCAACAGGTCGATTCAGAAAGTTGTAGTAGAAGGTGCAGACGCTGTGATAATATTTGACCAGACAGGCGGCTTCTCTACAGCAGAGGTCGATAAGCACATCGGCAAAGAACTGAGAGAACAATATTTCTCATTCTGGAACGTCTATGAAGACGGTGTTCCTGTAAATCTTCTTGATCTTCGTGGCTGTTTGAGCTACAAGGAGAAGAAAGAACGCCTGACAAGAATATATGCTATGATGTCAAGATCTCTCGGCAGCTATCAGGAGCAGATTCTTAAGTATGCAGTAAAGGACATGCTTTACGATATGAATAATAATCCAGATATAACTATACTTGATATCAAAAATTATATCGTTCAGTATAATGAGAATGGAGAAATAGTCTTAGACGAGGCTCACAAAAAGCTCCGCCTTAAACTCATGGCAGTCCTTGACGAGCTTGAGGATATGCCTCAGCGCAAGACTAACTGGGGAGAATTCCTGAAGGAACAGGGCAAGCCGATTGTAGTAATATCAACAGGCGCTGACAATGTTGGTAAGGTTTCAGAAATCATCGATATGATGCTCGAGAACCTCTACTCTTACAAGCAGTCCTACCCTGATTCAAGGTATACCGTGGTGATTGACGAGGCGCAAGACCTTTATCTTCACGAAAAAGGCGCAGTAAATGTCCTTCTCCGTAAGGGGGGCAAGCACGGTATCACGATGCTTATGGCTTCACAGTCATTTCCTGACCCCAACCTTCAGTTCGGTAAGGTTGTAGGCAACTGTGGAAGATTACGTAGCTACCACCCGAAGGCTGATGACCTCAAACGCACAGCTGAATATTTCAGCTGTTACAAGGATGAGGTTGATTCACTTAAGCAGGGGGAATGCTTTGACAAAGGTCCGTTCTGGAGCCGTTATAGTACTGAGAATATTATAACGACTCTCAAAGGAAAAACTGTGAAGTATGAGCCTGCTCCAGATATGAATAATGAAACTGAGGAAGACGAGCGGCCATAAGGCCGCTCTCAGGATACGCTTATTAGGAGGTGATGGTATGGCAAAGAAGACACAGAGGATTACACTGCACAGGAGAATATGGTGTAAGATCAGGTACTGGCAGAACCTGAATGATATCAGCGATGCTGAGCTCGCATCGTATCTTCAGGTAGGAGAACGCACCCTTCATGAGTACGATAAATCCGCTGAGAATGTTACCCTCGGCAGAGTCGAAAATCTCCTGTACGTAACGGGAATGGAACTTGACGAGCTCATGGCTATGTAACCCTCTTTACATCTTGAAGGAAAGGTGGTATAATGCTTATAACGTATATACCACCTTCTCCATATATAGAAAGGTGGATCAAAATGAGATCACAGAAACCTGTGAAAGCACAGATTTTACCGTCAGGACGCTTCCGTACACAAGTAGTTTATGGAAAGGATGAAAGCGGTAAAAATCTAACAAAATCCTTTACTGCTGATACGGCATGGGAAGCAATTAAGCTGGCGGAGGACTTTAAAAGGCTTCACGTTGACATTACCCCGACGAAGATCACGGTACGAGAAGCTGTCGCTGCTTATATTGACTCCAAACGCAGCGTTATCGCAGCATCTACACTTTACGGCTACGAGGTTGCGGCAAAGAACAGGCTTCAGTCCATTCAGGGATACAGTATAACAGATTTAAAGATAATAGATATCCAGCGGGCAATCAACATTGATGCTGAGCGCGGTCTGGGTTATAAGTCTATCAAATCTGCTTATGATCTGATCAGGAGTGCGGCTTCAGTATTTGAAGTTGAACTTCCCTCCGCACGCAAACTCAGGTTTCCGCCTAAGAATGTAAAGGAAGAGCTTCCGGACCTTGATAAGGTCTTGAGAGTAATAATAGGATCAAGTGTTGAGCTGCCGTGCTTGCTTGCTGTTTGGTGCGGCGGCATGCGAATCTCAGAGGTAAGAGGGCTTCAGTTCGGAGACATCTTTGAGGACGACAGCGGTAGATACATAAAGGTCAGACGTGCGAGAGTTTGCATCAACGGCCATGATGTCATTGAAAACAGGAACAAGACTGAACTTTCCACAAGAGATGTCCCGCTTCCGGACTATATTTACAATCTCATTCAGAAGGTACCACATAAAGGTGATACTGACTTTATCGTTAACGAGAAATACGGGAATATCAAGGCTCGTTATGATAGACTGTTGAAGAAGCACGGAATGAAGATGACCTTCCATGACCTTAGAGCCCAGTTCGCTACTACAATGAACGGGCTTGGCGTTCAGAAGGAAGTACTTGAGAAGCTCGGAGGCTGGGCTAATTCGAAGGTTCTTGATTCTGTCTACATAAGAACTCCGAAGCAGCGAGTAAGAGACAGTCTTAAAATCTTTGATGACTTCATGTACGGCGTTATACGAGATACACATACTGAGAAAACTGATGGCGCAGCGTGATTTTCACTTTCACACGAACTTCACACGGCACAGTTTAGTACTCGAAAAATCCTCAAAAAATAGGCAAAAATTAGGTGTGCATGGAGATGCTTCGAATCCCTCTCTGTCCGCCAGAATTAAAAGCCTGTATTTAGCAGAAAATGCTAAATACAGGCTTTTCTGCTGTCTATGCAAATGCAGTTAAAACTGCGTGTGTGACATTGAAACTGCATGAAATCACACGAAAATTCAGGGTCAGTCACACGAAAAATCACACGAATCACACTGAAAGGCTGTTCTAATTCTATGCAAAGCTCGTCTATCTACGACGAGCTTTTGCTTATATAAATGACGAAAGGCAGTATAACGATAAGAAAAGAAGCCAGCTCCCGTGAGGGAGCTGTTGTTTTTGTAAGTAATAAATTTATTGCTTCCACTCCGACTATATGGAGTTCCGGTTCAAATCAGGTGTGAAGATCAGCATTGAAAAGTGAACAGATGACTTCTGCTTGAAACAATGCAAAGAGTTTTGTATATTAAGCGCATAACAACCTTTGATTTTTATGCAATTCCCCAAAGTTGTAATATAACCGTTGACAACTTAGTATAGGAATGATATACTGATATCAGAAAGTTGAAACAGCGGTGTTTACAACTTTACAAATCACCAAAATCATGTTATAATCAGGAGGTATTTATTATGAAAATCGCAGTAGTTTGTGCAAACGGCAAGGCAGGGCAGCTCATCGTGAAAGAGGCTGTAAACAGAGGTTTCGACGTTACAGCAGTTGTCAAGGGAGAGAACAAGTCCGCTGCTCAGAACGTGATTGTGAAAGACCTGTTCGATCTGAACGAAGCAGACCTCACGGGTTTCGATGCTGTCGTAGACGCTTTTGGCGCATGGACCCCCGACACACTTCCTCAGCACTCCACGTCACTTGCTCACCTGTGCGACATTCTTTCGGGAACTGACACAAGACTTCTCGTTGTCGGCGGCGCAGGCAGCCTGTATGTGAACGCTGAGCATACCGCCTGCGTTTCTGACGGTGCAGATTTCCCCGAAGTTTTCAAGCCGCTGGCTTCTGCTATGGCAAAGGCGCTTGGCGAACTCCGTCAGAGAAATGACGTAAAGTGGACTTACATCAGTCCCGCAGGAGATTTTCAGGCTGACGGTGAGCGCAGCGGCAAGTACATTCTCGCAGGAGAGGAGCTGACCCTCAACGCTAAGGGCGAGAGTATTATCAGCTATGCAGATTATGCTATTGCTATGGTTGACGAGATCGAAAAAGGCGATCACATCAGGCAGCGTATCAGCGTGGTAAGAGAGTAAGAAAGAGATGAACATCTATGCAGATCACAAGTAAATTCACCGTGGCAGTGCATATCCTCACCTGCATCGACATTTTTGGCGGTCAGATGAGAGTGACCAGCGACTTCCTGTCGGGCAGTACGGGTGTAAATGCGGTGATAGTCCGCAATGTCCTCGGACAGCTTCGCAATGCAGGGATAGTTGAAACTCGTCAGGGCAGCGGCGGCGCACACCTTGCAAAAGCACTTGACGAAATAACGCTGTACGATATTTACAAGGCTGTTGACTGCGTAGATGATGAGGGGCTGTTCCACTTCCACGAGAACCCCAATGCGAAATGCCCTGTGGGACGGAATATCCATAAGGTCATGGACAGCAGACTTGAAGCGGCTCAGGCAGCTCTTGAAAATGAGCTGAAATTGACTACGCTTGCCGAGATCGTTTCAGATACCAAAAAAATCATAGAGGAGGAAAACACAGATGCCTGATAAGAAGTTCACCGAAATGTCGCCTGAATGGGTACGCAAGCCGAAGAATGTTACTGTAACTGAAGATATAATCGAGATCATCACCGAAAGCGGTACCGATCTCTGGCAAAGGACATATTACGGCTTTTCCAACGACAATGCCCCTGTGTTTCAGGTTCAGACCGATGAAAAGTATTTCTCGTTCATCGTAAGAACGCAGTTTGAGAGCAAAGATCGTTTTGATCAGTGCGGCGTAGCGATGTACCTTGACAGCGACAACTGGTTCAAAGCATCTATCGAATTTGAGGATGAAACAATGCAGCGGCTCGGAAGTGTTGTTACAAATAACGGCTATTCCGATTGGGCTACCACCGATATTCCTGCTGATATTAAGGAAATGTGGTATCGTTTCAGCCGCCGTGAAAGCGATTTTTGCATTGAATGCAGCACGGACGGCAAGACTTTCAAGCAAATGCGCATCTTTCATATGTTCGCAGGCGCAGGCAGCATCAAGTTCGGCATTTATGCGGCAAGCCCCACGACAGGCTCATTCAAAGCGACTTTTACCGATATGAACGTTACCGAATGCCAATGGTGTACAGACGCTGATTGGAAATAATAACAAGAGTGTGCTGAAATGATCGGCACACTCTTTCCATAGGAGGACATATGACAGCAAATGATTATCTGAATTTTATCGTGGACGAGATACACTCCACCGTTGTGGCAACGGTGGACGGTGACGGTCTGCCTGTGACCT
>JAEEVL010000017.1 GCA_016290875.1 Ruminococcus sp. | reverse complement strand
GGGGCTATTTTTCAGCGTTAAACGCGGATTAGTTCATGATTGTAACTTCAGTTTCCTTATCAAAGAGGTGAATCTTGTATGGATCCATAACAACCTTGATTGTATCGCCTGTTCTTGCTGTTGTTGTAGGAGCAACTCTTGAAGTGAGTGAAACGCCTTCACAGTTGAGGTAGAGGTATGTTTCAGCACCCATCATTTCTGTAAGTTCAACTTCACAGTCAACAACACCAGTTGTAGCGTTCTGGAGGTACATTGGTTCGTCGTGAATGCTTTCAGGACGGATACCAAGTGTGATTTCCTTATTTACATAGCCTGCAAGCTGAGGAGCGTTCTGAGCCTTTTCAGGTGGTACTACGATTGTGTATTTAACGCCCTTTGAAAGCTTAGAATCAGCTGAACCGAATTCAACATAGTAAAGAAGATTTGTAGGATCCTGTCTGAGAACAGCATCAATCATGTTCATCTGAGGTGATCCAAGGAAGCCAGCAACGAACTTGTTTGTTGGGTAGAGGTAGAGGTTCTGAGGTGTATCGATCTGCTGAACGAAACCATCCTTCATAACTACGATTCTGTCACCCATTGTCATAGCTTCTGTCTGGTCATGTGTAACGTAGATAAATGTTGTACCGAGCTTCTTGTGGAGCTTTGAAATCTCTGTTCTCATCTGAGCACGGAGCTTAGCATCGAGGTTTGAGAGAGGTTCGTCAAGAAGGAATACCTGTGGCTGACGAACGATACAACGACCAAGAGCAACTCTCTGACGCTGACCACCTGACATAGCCTTTGGCTTTCTTTCGAGGAGGTGTGTAAGGTCGAGGATTCTTGCAGCTTCTTCAACCTTGCGTGCGATCTCTTCCTTTGGTACCTTTCTGAGCTTAAGGCCGAAAGCCATGTTCTCAAAAACAGTCATGTGAGGATAGAGAGCGTAGTTCTGGAATACCATTGCGATATCTCTGTCCTTAGGAGCGATATCGTTTACAAGACGATCGCCGATGTAGAGCTCACCCTCTGAGATCTCTTCGAGACCAGCGATCATACGGAGAGTAGTTGACTTACCGCATCCGGAAGGTCCTACAAGAACAATAAACTCCTTATCTCTTATCTCTAAATTAACATCCGAAACTGCTACTACGCCGCCCGGATATTTCTTATAAATGTTTTTAAGTGTTAAGCCTGCCATTTGGTCCAGTCCTCCAGTTCAAATATAAAGTGCCGATATTCTTTCTTTACAGTATCAGCTATGATAATATAATAACACAATTCAGATATAATTTCAAGTTGCTAAATTGCCAAAGTTACAACTCTTACTTTATTAGATTTGCCGAAAAAACAGGGGAAAATTCACTGCAAAAAGCATCGAAATCCCTTGGTTTGAACAAGTTTTCAACATCTTTGTGCAATAATTCCATACACTCTCCGATTGCCAGTTTTTCGGGCAAAACGAGCCCTCCGAGGGATACTCTCATCAAAACTTCTACATGATTGCCTACAGCGACGAACATTCTTTTAACTTGGTGATATTTTCCTTCACAGATTTCTATAAATGCCAGTTTATCGCTGTTTTCAGCCTGTTTTAGCTTTGCCGGGAGACAGGTTTCTCCGTCAGATAAAATTATATTTTTTTTGAATATGTCAATATATTTATTTTCAAATGGTCTGTCAAGTTTCACAATATAGATCTTAGGCACATGACTGCGCGGAGAAAGCATCTTATGAGCGAGCTCTCCATCGTCTGTTATCAGCAGGGCTCCGAGTGAATCCTTATCCAGTCTTCCTGCCGGAAACAAGCCTTTTGTACGCATTTCAGGCGGCACAAGTCCAAGCACTGTCGGGCCGTCTTTTTCGTCTGTTGAGCACACATAACCTGCTGGTTTATTAAGCAAAATATACCTGTGTTTTTCGATTCTTAAAACCTGTCCGCAGACCTCAACTGAGTCCTTTTCGGGATCTATCTTTATATCAGCTTTTTTGGCTGTTGCTCCTCCGACCTTGATATTTCCGCCGGCAGCAAGCTGTTTAATCTGACTGCGGCTGTATTCGGTACGCTCGGATATAAACTTGTCAAGTCTGATATTCGGCATAATTTTCTCCCTTCAGCATATTAATTAGTAAATGATCCAGCCTGTACCGGCTGGAAAGGAGGTATATATGAAAAAAGTATTATTCCTGTTAGCTTCTGCGGCTGTGCTTACAGCTGCAATATTCATAGTTCCTGCAAGGAACAGCGAAAACAGCAGCATTTCCGAAAGAGTACACGTTGCAGCGGCAACTGTTTCCGAGCGAATAGATTATTTTGCATCACATGGCTGGGAAGTCGAGGAAATAGCCGGCAAAGATGTTTCTATCCCTCAGGAATTCTCTGATGTATACGAGGAGTATGCCTCCATACAAGACAAACAGGGGCTTCCTCTGCGTGAATACGCCGGAAAAAATGCAAGGCTGTATGTCTATGAGGTAAAAAATTACAGCCCCGAAAACAGAAAAATGCTCGCGGAGCTGCTGGTCTGTGACAACACAGCTGTTGCTTCTATGGTATACAGTGAGGACGGCGGTTCTGTACGGCTCGCCGTCAGCTGATGACATCGCTCTTTTCAAATTCGCTTATTGCGGCTACAAAGCTGTCTATATCCGTGAAATCCTCATATACAGAGGCAAATCTGATATAAGCAACCGGATCTATATCTCTCAGCTGTTCAAGAACTTTCTCGCCGATCTCTTTTGATTTTATGGTAGTTTTGAGGTTATCAGCGCAGTAGTTTTCCACATAGTCTGCGATAGCCTCTACCTGTATCCTTGTGACAGGTCGCTTCTTGATAGCAGTAAAAATGCCCTTTATCAGCTTTGACTTGTCAAACGGCTCAAAGCCGCCGGAGCGCTTTTCCACCATAAGAAGCGGAACTTCTACAACTTCATATGTCGTAAATCTGCTGCCGCATTTTGTACACTCTCTGCGGCGCTTTATTTTTTCGTCATTTGGTCTTGAATCTATTACCTTTGAATCGTCAAATCCGCAATAAGGACATTTCATACTTTTTGCTCCCCACCATAAGGCTCAGTCATTTTATTCAGAATATTATAGCTTGATATAAGGTCACTTATGCCGCCGAATGCTGTACGGTAAAGTTCAAGAATAACTGCACAGTCAGGGCTGACCTTGCTGAGCTTTTCAAAAAACTGCTTGAATCTGAAGCTGCCTTTTCCTATAAGCATACAGTCTCCCATTTCACCGGAATCACTGATGTGTACGTGTTTAATCTTATCACCGGCAGCATCAATGAATCTGAAAGGATCCTCTCCGGCTCTGACAGCCTGCTTTGTATCAAGCAGAAATGCAAATTCGTCCCCGAGCATCTTGGATATATCCCTGATATAAGCCGAGGAACTGCTCTGACAGCGCGAAACATTCTCGACAGCAACGGTTACTCCGAATTCTTTTCCAAGGCGATAGAGTCTGCTGTATCTTTCACAGTAGAGTTCCTTGGTCTTTGCGGCCTTTCCGCCGTGAAATACGAATATCTCAGCGCCGACAGTATTCATAAAGCTGAAATAGTGCTTATAGTATTCCAGCATATCTTCTATACGCCTTTCGTAGTCCGAAAAGAGCATCATCTGCTCCATTTCGCAAGTAAACGGATGAACAGACCTGCATTTTATATCAAATCTTTTCAACAGGTTCGCACAGCCGTGTGCAAAACCTTTTTTCAGCTCTGAGTGGGTGTTAATGAATATCTCAACACACGAAACACCGTTCACAGCAAGATCGTACAGACTTTCTTCCAAAGGCTTGGGATACAGACAGGCAGTTGAAACTCCGGCTATCATATTATCCCCCCTCTGAAATGCTGCCGACAGTTATCTGTCATTACAGAAATATTATAACATATTTTCAGTAAAATAGCAAGAATCTTTCCTGAAATATCAGTTAACACAGCACATTTTTTCTCCTCCGTCATATAATACAGCGGAGGTGTGTGGATTTGTACAAAGAGTTGATCCTTTCCCTTATCGTGAGCGTAGATACATACCTTGCGGCAGCGGCTCTGTGCAACAGCGCTATCAGTATACCTTTGCGTTCTGCGGTGCTGATAAATGCTGTCAGTGCGGCTGTTCTCGGTATTTCTATAAAAATATCCTCTCTTCTTGGCAATATACTACCGGCAGATTTATTTCACAAGTGCGGGGCTGCTTTGCTGACCGCTATCGGCCTGCTGACCATATTCAAGAGCCTTGTCCGAAGCATAACACGGAAACTCTCACAAAACGGCGGTATATCTCTGAAAACAGACAAAGGATCCCTTGTAGTAAGGCTTTATCTTGATGATACTGCCGCAGATATTGACGATTCAAAGATGCTTTCGCCGCCGGAAGCCTTTGCGCTCGCACTTGCGAGTTCACTTGACTCCGCTGCGACAGGTCTCGGTTCGGGAAGCAGCGGCATTGAACCGATGACAGTTACAGGAGCTGCCTTTATATGCGGCTGTGCAGCGCTGTTTTTCGGCAGTCTTACCGGAAGATATATATCAAAGCTTGACCATGATCTTTCCTGGATAGGAGGAGTATTGCTGATAGTGTTCGCCTTTATTATCTGATGTATATTATTCCGCAAACAAAAAAGGGCGATTAAATATCGCCCTCATTCATAACATATAAACAACTATTTCCGGTGCGTTGAAGAGCCTCAATTTACCGAGACCAGCCGATACAAGCAGCCTTGTTCTGCCAAATTTGTACACGCCTTTTGCGTTTTTCGGGAAGAACTTTCGTTCCGGAGAGAGAATAGCTTTTCCGAACAGCCTTACTATTCCGCCGTGAACGTGTCCGCTGAACACCCAGTCCGCGCCCCACTCAGCATAAGCTTCACCAAAAAAGGGATTATGCGCCATAAGAAGAACTTCACCCTTTGGACACTCGCCAAGCAATTCTGTTATACCATCGGTAGTTATTTTTTTTAGGTCACGGTAACCGCCATCTTTTTTATACACTTCGTAGTCTTCTAAAAGGCCGAATATCGTTATATCTCTATCCTTTATCTCAGTCCTGATCATTTCATTTCTGAGCAGAATAACATCTGTTTTCCCGATAGTCTGCAAGAACTCCTCCTGTTTTTCCGGAGGAAGGCTCTGCTCATGGTTGCCCATTATCATATAGACCGGGGCTATCCTGCAAAGGCTGTCGAGAGTACGCTTTACAGCTAAAAAATCTGTTTCAGTCCTTGATACTATATCTCCGCTGAAAATTATCACGTCCGGAGATTCTTGCTCAACGGCTTTGCAGAGACGCGAATTATCCTTACCAAAACGCCTTTTGTGCAGGTCGGACAGGTGGACGGCTTTTATTTTGCCGCCCAGCTCCTCGCGTCTCACGCGCAGCATTATCTTGTTCTCGATGAAAGCATATACTGCAAACGCAGCAATTACTACAAGTATAAAGTTTACCACTTGTAATTATTCATCGTCGGAGTCAGCTTCATCAGCTTCTATCACGACTTCGTTCTGCTCCTCAAGTGCAGCCTCAGCTTCTGCTTCCTTAGCCTGTTCATCTGTGAGCTGCTCGACCTTTTCAGTCTCGGCAGAATCGTCGTGCTCAGCACGGGTAAACGCAACTACCTGTGCGCCCTCGTTGACCTTCATAACACGAACGCCCTTTGCGATACGTCCCATTATTCTGATGTCGCTGGTGAGTATTCTGATGATGATACCGTCGCTGGAAACGAGGATTATATCGTCTTCCTCGTCAACTATCTTGATACCGCAGACATATCCGCGGACGTCATCAACCTTGTAGTTTGTAAGACCGAAGCCGCCGCGATTCTGGATACGGTAGCTTTCGAGCTCTGTACGCTTTCCGTAGCCGTTTTCTGTAACGGTAAGCAGAGTTGCACCGTCGCGGACTCTTGCCATACTAACAACATAGTCGCCGTCACGGAGCTTGATAGCTCTTACACCGTGAGCAGAACGTGAAAGCGGACGTATCTTCTCTTCCTCAAGACGGATTGCCATACCGTTTCTTGTAGCAACAAAGAGCTGTGCATCGCCCTCTGTCATACGAACGCCTGCTATCTCATCGCCCTCATCAAGGCCGATAGCGATAAGACCGTTCTTGCGGACATTCTTGTAGAGTGAAAGGTTAGTTCTCTTTATCTTGCCATTCTTTGTGACCATTACGATGAACTTCTCATCGCTGAAATCTGTGGTCTTTATCATAGCAGCTATCTTTTCACCGTCAGTAAGAGGAAGAAGATTGATAAGGTTGAATCCTCTCGAAGCCTTTGAACCGTCCGGTATCTCATAGCATTTCAGCTTGTACATGATACCCTTGTTGGATATGAAGAGAATATTGTCGTGAGAACCGCAGATGAACATTTCCTCTACAAAGTCCTCCTCGCGCTGCTTCATACCTGTAATACCACGGCCGCCGCGGCGCTGAGTCTTATACTCTGCAACAGGCATACGCTTGATATAACCGTTGTTTGTAAGAGTAACAACACAGTCTTCCTCGGGGATAAGATCCTCGATGTCAACTTCACCGCTGACATTCTCGATGTCAGTACGGCGCTTGTCACTGAACTTCTTACGGATAGCGTTGAGATCTTCCATAATGATAGCATAAACGCGGTTAACGTCTGCGAGTATATCCTCATAGTCGGAGATCTTTGTGAGAAGTCCGAAGAGTTCATCGGTTATCTTCTGTCTTTCAAGACCTGTGAGCTGTCCGAGACGCATCTGAACGATAGCTTCAGCCTGTTCCTCTGATAGACCTGTCTGAGCTTCGATATGCAGACCTGTGAGATCATACTGAGCGCGGTCAAGAAGTGCTGACATATCAACATCTTTGAAACGTTCTATCATCTTGTTCTTAGCTTCGGCGACAGTTGCGCTTGAACGGATTATAGCGATAACTTCGTCGATATAATCAGCAGCGAGCACGAAGCCCTGTAATATGTGAGCACGTTCAAGAGCCTTTTTAAGGTCGAAGCGTGTTCTTCTCTGAATAACATCTACCTGGAAATCAAGGTAGTCCTGGAGCATCTGCTTCAGAGTGAGTATCTTAGGTTCGCCGTTAACAAGGGCGAGCATGATGATACCAACTGTGTCCTGGAGCTGTGTGAGCGCAAAGAGCTTGTTGAGAACTATCTCAGGGATAGCGTCCTTCTTCAGCTCAATAACAACTCTCATACCGTCCTTGTCGGACTCGTCGCGGAGATCGTAGATACCTTCTATCTTCTTATCGCGGACAAGCTGTATAATGCTCTTGAGCAAGCGCTCTTTTCTGAGCATATAAGGAATCTCGTCAACGATGATGCAGTTTCTGCCCTTTATCTCCTCAAAATGAGTACGGCTGCGGAGTATTATCTTGCCCTTTCCGGTAGCGTACGCTGCACGGATACCGGCTCTGCCCATAATAATACCGCCGGTAGGGAAATCAGGTCCCTGAATATGCTCCATGATCTGCTCAAGTGTGCAGTCCGGATCATCAATGAGGAGCTGTAATGCGTCAATAACCTCGCCAAGATTATGCGGCGGGATATTTGTTGCCATACCTACAGCAATTCCGACAGAACCATTTACAAGAAGGTTAGGGAAACGCGAGGGAAGAACAACAGGTTCTTTCAGACGGTCATCGTAGTTTGATGTAAAATCTACGGTGTCCTTGTTTATATCTGTGAGCATATCCAGCGTGAGCTTAGCCATTTTAGCCTCAGTATAACGATAAGCGGCAGGGCCGTCGCCGTCGATAGAACCGAAGTTTCCATGACCATCAACGAGCGGATAACGCATTGAGAAGTCCTGTGCAAGTCTTACAAGCGCGTCATATACAGACGCATCACCGTGTGGATGATAACGTCCCAGTACAGCACCGACTGTATCGGCACATTTACGATAAGGCTTTTCGGGAGTAAGTCCGTTTTCGTGAAGCGTGTACAGTATTCTTCTGTGTACAGGCTTCAGACCGTCTCTTACATCGGGAAGAGCTCTCGATACAATTACCGACATAGCGTAGTTGAGCATTGAATTCTGCATTTCTTCAACTAATTCGGTATTGATTATCTTTGAATTATCCTGATATAACAAATTCGTTACCTCCTAAAAGAGATTGCGTTTCTATTTTAAATTCGCAGCTATGCACTGGATCAACTGTGACCTTTGCATTGAACAGGTCTATACTTCCGCCTGTCCACTCATATCCTGAAGCAGTGCTTCTGTTATTCTTACATCCAATATTCGCAAGAAAAGTCTCAAGAGAAGAAATCCATACTGTTTTATTGTATTCATCAGTATTTCTTACCCTAAAGCAAATAGAAAATTTTCCGCTTTCGCTGTCCTTTCGCGCAAATGCTTTTATATTCTCGCCGTCTACTGCCATAAGACTCCTGAGAATTTTCATTGTTTAGTCCCTCTGACTATTTCAAGCTCCTTTTCAGAGAAACCCTCCTTCGGGAGTATGTAGAACATTTTCTTTCCTTCCATTATCAGGAAAAACTTCTCATATTCCAAAAGACCATAGCTGTCATCGAGCTTTACAACTGTCTTTTCAGGCATAGGATCAAATTCATCCGGAAGATCAGTCAGATCTGTATCTTCTTCGTCATTTTCCTCACCGTCTTCATCTGGAAGACTGACGGTCGAAATGTCTATATGATCATCGGCAATTCCCATCTTATATTCAGGCTCGCCGAGAGCTTTCATAGTTTCCGAGATATTAAGGAATAACCTGCGCGGATTATACCATTCCCTGAACGCAAATGCTATACATACCATTATCAGAAGATACACAAGTTTGTTATCCGGAGCTTTTACCGCTGCATACACAAAATCAGCAGCAAGTATCAGAAACAGAATAGTGAATATGATGCTCTTAGGATAAACGTATTTCTTCTGAAAAGCCTTGTATGCTTCCTTGAATGTCTCATGCGGGACCTTATATACTTTTTCGAGCTTGTAGTTTTCTTCCATATTGCTCTCCGTCATATATCAAGGTCCTGTGCGAACTTGGCGTTTTTCTCGATGAAGTTGCGTCGCGGCTCTACCTTATCGCCCATAAGTATGGTAAATATCTCATCAGCCTTGAGAGCATCCTCCATACCTATCTTGACGATAGTACGGCGTTCGGGATCCATAGTTGTTTCCCAGAGCTGTTCGGGATCCATCTCACCAAGACCTTTGTAACGCTGAACTTCAACGTCCTTGTACTTTCCGTCCTCGGAAAGCTCTGCTATATACCTGTCTCTCTCCTCGTCAGAGAAAGCGTAGCATATCTTCTTCTTGCGCTCAACTCTGAAAAGCGGCGGCTGAGCTATATAGACATTTCCGTTAGTGATAAGAGGTCTCATATAGCGGAAGAAGAATGTGAGAAGAAGTGTTCTGATATGCATACCGTCAACGTCGGCATCGGCCATGATGATGACTTTACCGTAACGAAGTTTCTCAATATCGAAGTCCTCGCCGATACCTGTTCCGAGAGCAGTTACGACAGGTTCAAGCTTATCGTTGCCGTAGATTCGGTCAATACGAGCCTTTTCAACGTTGAGCATCTTTCCCCAGAGAGGAAGTATAGCCTGATAGCGGCGGTCACGTCCTTGTTTTGCAGAACCGCCCGCAGAATCTCCCTCGACGATGTACACTTCAGTGTAGCGGTTGTCGCGTTCAGCGCAGTCAGCAAGTTTTTCTGGCATGGAGTTATTTCCGAACGCATTTTTCTTACGCTCGTTCTCTCTTGCACGCTTAGCAGCTTCTCTTGCTCTGTAAGCTGAAAGACACTTTTCAAAGATGATATTTGCAATATCAGGATTTTCCTCAAGGAAATTCATGAGCTTCTCAGTAACAAGTTTCTCAACAAAGGGCTTTACTTCGGGATTTCCGAGACGTCCCTTTGTCTGTCCCTCAAACTCACACTCGGTAAGTTTAACAGATACGATAGCTGTAAGACCTTCGAGAACATCATCCTTTTTAAGACTCTCTATTTCTTTCTTAGGAGCGTCCTTGCTCTTCTTTGAGCTCTCTTTTTCCTTGAACTTACCGAACTTCTTGCCGTACTCGTTGATTACCTTAACGAGTGCATTCTTGAAGCCGGTCTCGTGAGAACCACCGTCTTTAGTGTGAATATTATTTGCAAATGAAAGTATTACCGGATTATAGCTGTCGTTGTACTGAAGAGCTATCTCAGCGAATGAATCCCCCTGAGTTCCGGAAACATAGATTACTTCGCCGCTGAGCGACTCAAGTCCTCTTGTAGTATGTATATGCTCAACGAACTGGCGGATACCGCCTTCATAGTGAAGAGTTTCACCGATTACATTTTCGCTGTCGCGCTTATCAGTGAAAACTATCTTTATACCGGCATTGAGGAAAGCCTGTTCACGGAGTCTCTTGAGGAGTACCTCATAGTCATATACTGTGCTCTCGAATATCTCTCCGTCAGCCTTGAACATTACGGAAGTACCGGTCTCGTTCGTTTTGCCGATAGTCTTGAGCTGTTCGTCGTAATGGCCGCGTTCAAAGCGCTGGAACCATACATTCTCGCCGTCCTTGACAGTGAGCTCGAGCCATTCGGAAAGAGCATTTACGACGGAAGCACCAACACCGTGGAGACCGCCTGATACCTTGTATCCGCCGCCGCCGAACTTACCGCCGGCATGGAGGATCGTATAAACAACAGTTGCAGCTGATATTCCTTCCTTAGGGTGGATACCAACAGGTATACCACGTCCGTTATCGGAAACACGGATAACATCGCCGGGAAGTATCTCAACGGTTATCTCGGTACAGTATCCTGCAAGAGCTTCGTCTATGGAGTTGTCAACTATCTCGTAGACAAGGTGGTGGAGACCGCCGGGACCTGTCGAACCGATGTACATACCCGGTCTTTTGCGGACTGCCTCAAGTCCTTCCAGAACTTGTATGTCGTTTTCGTCATAATTATTCTGCTGACTCATTTTTTACCTCCAAAGGTTGTTTCAATTCATAATTCATAATGCAAAATTAATAATAATATTCGTTATTCCGCGTAATTACGCATTATGAATTACGAATTACGCATTAATATCAAAATCCGCCGTTTTCAAGGCGTTTACGGAGAGTTGCTGCTGAAAGCTGCGAGATATAGACCTTTTCTGTACCGTTTTTTACAGTTATGATAAAGCTTTTCGGCATCTCATAAGTGGTATAAACACAGTGGCGTTCCTTTTCTGCACGTTCAAGCAGTATCTTGGTACACTTTTCAACAGTTGTGTTCTCGATGTCGAAAACTCCAATTATCTCTCTTGTATCCACAGAGTAGTTATTCCCTATATGAAGATACATTGTCAGTTTCCTCCGTTATCCTGCCCTCGCTGATACGCAGTATCTTTCCCTTTATTTCTGGAAGAAGTGCGCTTTCATTCGGCGTTGTAAGAAAAACCTGCATATCTTTGATTATATCAAAGACGAATCTCTGACGATTCTCGTCAAGCTCGCCCATAACGTCATCGAGGAATATCACAGGGGAGTCCTTACAGCGCTTTGTGAATATCTCTGCCTGAGCAAGCTTCATAACAAGCGCTGCACTTTTTACCTGTCCCTGCGAACCAAAATCGCGTGCGCTGACTCCGTTTATCCTGATAACTATCTCATCGCGGTTCACTCCAGTATGCGTTGAACCGGTACGGATGTCATAATCCGACGTTTCTCTGAGTTTCTGATAATATCGCTCATATGCCTCGTTTCCGCAAGGCGTCCCGAAGTCCTCAGCCCGGAAAACGTTTGACCTGTATTCAAGCTCGAGTTCTTCCTCTCCGCCTGAAATAGTCCTGTAAAGTCTGCCGCATATCTCGTTGATCTTAGCGACATACTCATTTCTCATATACGATATTACTGAACCCTCATGAGCCGCCTGTCTGTCCCATATTTCAAGAATATCAGGCGATGTAGTGCCCTGCATTATACCTTTCAGCAGAGCATTTCTCTGATTCATGATAGCGTTATGCTTTGCTATGTGGACAACAAACACAGGATTAAGCTGTGAAGCCGCCATATCCACAAAATTCCTTCTTTTTTCCGGTGAACCCTTGATTATCTCAACGTCATCCGGTATGAAGGCTATACACTTGAAAACATCAAACAGCGCCCTTGTGCCTTTCTGCTTTACGCCGTTTAGCGTTATCTGCTTAGGAGAAGCCGCGCTTTTTATCATTTCGTAGATAATCTTCTGCTCACGGACACTGTCCCTGAGCTTTATCTTTGAACACATACGGTTACCGGTCAGGCATATGAAATCCTTTTCCTTTGAACCGCGGAAGCTCCTGCAGCCGGAAAGTATCCACATTGCCTCAAGCAGATTTGTCTTGCCCTGAGCATTTGGTCCAACGATGATATTATACTTAGGATCGGGCTCAAAGGATATACCGCTGAGGTTCCTGAAACCGTCTATATCGGCGTAGGTGACTATCACTCCACCGTTACCTCGTTATCATCGAGAGAAACTGTGTCGCCGGGACGTATTTTCTTGCCTCGCATAGTGCAGACCTCGCCGTTTACGAGAACTTCACCATTCTGAATGAGAGTTTTAGCCTCTCCGCCGGAACCGACCATTGACGCAAATTTGAGAAGAGCATCAAGCTTGATGAATTCCGTAGTTATTTTTATTGAATTTTTACTCATTAAGATCACCTGTTATTTTCTTCTTTTTCTTTCAACTATCTTCAGAGTATTGAGATCAAGACCGTATTTTCTTGCAAAATCTCTGTTCAAAGACACAGCGTACTTGTAATAGCTCGGATCCTCAGAACAGTAATTATAGGCAAATTTGACGCTGCCTTTTATTTTTCTGCGGATAGTGAGTTCAGCAAGCTTACGTCCGAGATATTTTGAAGCAAGTGCAAGCAATATACCGGCTATTATCAGTATTACCTCAAGTTTTATCCAGTCTGAATCTACTTTATAGCGCAAACCGAATATCTTGACATTTTTCTTCTGTACAACTCTCGCAAATACAAGCAGCGCACCAAGTACAGCCGCAGTAAGCACCGCAAGAGCTGATATAACGCCCGTCACCCAGGAAAAAACAGTAGCAGCCTTTGCATGAGGAAATGTTCTGTATCTCATAGTCTCAACTCCCTGCTGTAAGATGATCAGAGGTATTTTCTGTGATTTTTAGTTGATTATCAGTTTTTGAGCTGTATTGGCATAATGAGGAATATGTAGCTCTCACCCTCGAGCGGAAGCATCTCTATGACCTTCATAGCGCCGTTGAAGCGAACTCTTACCTTGTCGCCCTCAGCAGCTCTGAGTGCTTCGAGCATAAGCTTGTTATTAAAGCCGATAGTAACTGTTTCACCCGAAATATCAGCGGAGATAGCATCATTTATCCTGCCTATACCGGTCTTACAGTTGATCTTCATAACACCGTTGCCTACTTCACAGCGGATAGGTGACTTGTTCTTGTCGTCGATAAGAAGTGAACATCTTTCAAGACAAGTAGCAAAATCTCTCTTGTTTATGATGACTTCTGTTTTAAATCCGTTGGGGATACTGAGCTTATAGTTATGGAAAGCACCCTCGAGAAGACGTGAAATAACAATTACATTGTCAAGCTCGAAGATGATATGTCTGTCATTGGTGAATATCTTGCAGACCTTCTCATCATCATCCTTGATGAGAGTTGAGAGCTCGAGAAGAGCCTTCTTAGGTACTACAAAGTGATAATTCTCGCTGCAGTCTGTCAGTTCGTTTCTGATAGCAAGACGGAAACCGTCGATAGCTACGAGATTGAAGCTGCCGTTTTCTATATCGAAAAGCTCTCCTGTGAGAACAGGCTTGCTCTCATTGAGAGAAGCTGCATAGCTTGTCTGAGTTATCATTGAACGGAGAACTGTCTGCTTTACAGTAAAGCAACGCTCTGAATCGACCTTCGGGAGATCGGGGAACTCATCCGCCGACATTCCAGAAAAGCTGCACTCTGTAGCGCTGCAAGAAATATTTATAACAAGATCGTCACTTACATCGAAAGTAATATCGCTGCCTGACATACGTCTTGTGAACTCATTGAAAAGACGTGCGCTTACGACGAATTCGCCCTCTCCTTCAGTTTCAGCACTGATAGAAGTACGGACGCCCATTTCAAGGTTATATGCAGTAAGCTCAACGCTTCCGCTGCTTATTCTGACCTTAATTCCTTCAAGAGCCGGTATAGTTGATTTAGGGGATACGGCTCTGGATACGTTGCCGATAGCTTCGCTGAGAGCGTCTTTGCTGCAAATGAATCTCATTGTTTGGTTACCTCCGGTAAAACTTGCATTGTCCGCTTTGAAATGAAATGATACAAATGCGGAGCAATATGAATGATATGATATGAATAGATATAATTGTTGTTATAGTATAGTCGGTGGAAAAGTCAGGACATACTTCAAACCGCGCAGGACAGCCTTAAACTCGTCCACAATGCGCTGTTGTCATATCTTGGAAAAATGTGATAAACTCTTTTCAGAGGTCTTTTTAGTGTGGAAGCAGTGAAAAGATGTTGAGTATAAGTTGAGAAAAATGTTGATTGACCGGAGCTGAAATTTCCGCCGTCTGAATTTTCCAAAAAGTGTTGAAGTTGAAATGTGACCTGATGTTGAAAAACGATTTCCGAGGAAATTTTTCCGCACAGAATACAGAATGAATCACGAAATAGTTTTTAACACAGTGTTGAAAACTATGTTGATATACAGGTTTTCAACTTTTTTAACGTTAACAGATCACACCTTGCTCTTGTCGCGTATGTTCTTGATAATGTCATCGACAAGGCTCTTGAGGTTAGGATCCTTTGCCATAGCATCGCCGACGCTTGTAACAGAGTAGACGATGGTAGAGTGGTCTCTTCCGCCGAATTCAGTGCCGATAGAAGCAAGAGGCATCTGTGTTATCTCACGTACAACGTAGATAGCTACCTTACGTGCAATAGAGATCTGAGCGGAACGCTTGTTGGAGCGTATATCCTCTGCGGAAACGCCGTAAACGGTGGATACCTCAGAGATTATCTTTTCAACTGTGATCGGGATAGGCTGCTCGTCTGTGAGAACGTCTCTGATAACGCTCTGAGCCATTGAAATGGTTATCGGGCTGCCTGCGAAGTGATTGAGAGCCTTGAGGCGTACAACTGCGCCTTCGAGCTGACGGATATTTGATTTAAGGCGATTTGCCATAAACTCAGCGACCTCGCTGGGCATTTTGAGTTCTAAGAGCTCGGACTTTCTGTTGATGATAGCGAGTCTTGTCTCATAGTCAGGAGCTGAAATATCAGCGATAAGACCGCCCTCAAAACGTGTTCTGAGTCTTTCTTCAAGTGTAAGGAGTTCCTTCGGGGGCTTATCTGATGTGATAACGATCTGTCTGCCCTCCTGGTGGAGCTTATAGAATGTGTGGAAGAATTCCTCCTGCATACGTTCTTTTCCTGAGAAGAACTGTACGTCGTCTATGAGGAGGATATCGGCATTTCTGTATTTGTCGTGGAAATCAGAGATAAGACCGTTGTTGAGAGCGTTTACGAGGTCGCTTCCAAAGGTCTCACTGGTAACGTACACGATGTTGAAATCCGGGTGGTTCTTTCTTACTTCGTTAGCGATAGCTGTGATAAGGTGAGTCTTGCCCATTCCGGAAGGACCGTAGATAAACAGCGGGTTGTAGTCAGGAACAGCCTTTTCGCCGCAGTTCTTTGCAACTGACTTACTGCAGGCAAGCGCAAACTCATTGGATCTGCCCTCGATAAAGGTATCGAAAGTATAGTCATAGTTAGCAAATTTATAGGTCTTTTCGAGCTCAGCGTGCTTCTGCTCGAGCTCGTCGTCGGTCGGGACCTTTATCTTATTTGATTCATCGCTCTCGCTCTTGATTATGACTTTTACATCGAATCCAAGTATATTAAGGAACGCTTCTTCAAGTATATCGCCGTATTTATTTGAGACTATATCTCTCTGAAAATCGGTCTGAACAGTAAAAACAGCTTCAGAACCATTGAAGCTTACGGGTTTCATCTGATCGATCCATGTAGTTATTGCAATTGCGGGGATATTTTTCTGAAGGCAGTATTTCTTTACATTTTCAAAAACTTCCTCAAACGAATTCATTTTAGACCTCCGTAGAAATTGTAGCTGGGAAAGAAACGATACTTCCCTATAATAATAATATACATATATTATAGCATATCGTCTCAGAAATTGCAAGCGATTTTCAATGTGAAAGATTTAAAAATTAACGGCTGTTCTCAACATAAACTCACAAATTGTTGAAAACTGTGTTGAATTACAGGTATAAAACAGGCTTATCCACGCCAGAATCGGTAATGAAAATGTTGAAAGGCAATGTTAAAAGCTATTTTGACGATTTTTACGGCATAAAAGCATCGTCAGCCTTTTAAGTGAATTGGGACAAAATTTCCGCTTGGCTGTCAACGGGCTATTGGTAAAAAAACTGAAAATCCCACTTTTTTCAGAAAATTTTTTCAAACCGCTTGACATACGCATTATTTTAAGTTATAATCTATTAGTGTAATGCTGACAAGTATGTCCGCATGTCCTACAACTATAAGAATATCCCCCGGATATTCTCAGTTATATCAACAGAGCAGAGAGGAGGATCTCATAATGAAAAGAACATACCAGCCTAAGAAGCTCCACAGAAAGAAAGAGCACGGCTTTATGAAGAGAATGTCTACTAAGAACGGCAGAAAGGTTTTAGCTCGTAGAAGATCTAAGGGCAGAGCAAGATTAACTCACTAACGACGCTGACCACAAAATCTATTTTTGTGGTCTTTTTTGTTAATTTTTATGGTATTTTTATGCTTTATACGGAAATTTTGAATGATAACAGAGATTTTCTCGCTCTATATAAGAAGGGCAGATATTCAGCCTGTAAATATTCTGTGATATATGTCAGACCAAACGGCAGACCTTATAATCGTCTCGGTATTACCGCGGGCAAAAAGGTCGGAAATGCCGTGTGCCGCAACAGAGCCAAGAGACTGATCCGTCTGGCTTACCGTCAGAATGAGATAAGCCTTCCTGTCGGCATGGATATAGTCATAGTTGCGAGAACTCAGCTGTGTGAAGTTAAATCGCAGGAGTACTGCGCTTATATGGAAAAATACGGCGTCACCGAAATAAATAAGATGTTCAGGAGCTTTGATCCTGCAAACAGAAAAAAATGAGGTATATCGCTGTCCTTCTGATCAGGTTTTATCAGAAGTGTATTTCTCCGCTTTTTCCGGCAAAATGCAAGTATCATCCTACTTGCAGCAGCTATGCTCTAACGGCTTTTAAGAGATTCGGCTTCATAAGAGGCTTTCTTCTTGCCGGGTGGAGGATACTGCGCTGTAATCCATGGTCCATGGGAGGATTTGATCCCGTTCCGGAAAAATTTACGTTTAAAGTCAGAAAGTATCATTACCAGGACATAGCGCCTGACGATCTTGATTAGAATCAGGATGACAATAAAACGACTATGAGGGATGAACTTTGAACGCACTTTATGATATTGTCGGTATCCCCTTCGGATACCTTATGATGCTTATTTACCATTTCGTTAATAACTATGCTGTGGCTATCATATTATTCACGGTAGTCACCAAGCTTATTCTTCTTCCGGTAAATTACAAAACGCAGAAAAACGCAGCTCGTATGCAGCTGTTGAGCCCAAAGCTCGAAAAGCTCCGCAAGAGCTATTCAAATAACCCCCAGCGTCTTCAGGAAGAACAGCAGAAGCTGTATATCCAGGAAGGCATAAACCCAATGGGAAGCTGTCTTCCGGCTTTTATACAGATGTTTCTCCTCTTCGGAGTTCTCGACGTTGTATATAAGCCTATCACACACATTCTCAGATTCTCAAAGGGCGTAAGAAGCGAAGCTGCTAAAATAGCAGGTACTAAGCTCTCTAACCTCAGATGTGAGCTTAAAATTATGAGTGACCTCAGTGATGAGCCTTCAAAATATGCACATCTTAGTGACGGATTCCTTGACAAGGTCCGTGATTTCAATACGAACTATACCGTTTTCGGTGCAAACCTCGGTAAGGTTCCTTCCTTACATGTAGACTGGCACAACAGTGAGTCAATAATACTTTTCTGTATTCCGATACTCGCGGGACTTGCACAGCTCCTGTCATCAGTTTACAGCCAGATGCATCAGAAGAAAGTAAATCCTAATATGCAGGGCGGCGGATGTCTTACATTCATGATGTATTTCTTCCCCCTCCTCTCAGTATGGTTCGCATTCAGCGTACCTGCAGGTGTTGGTTTCTACTGGATCTGGTCCGCATTCTTCTCATTCATCATAACCTTCTGCCTCAATCAGTACTTTACTCCCGAGCGTACAGAGGCTATCAATGAGAAGGAAAAAGAAAAAATTCGTATCTACGCTGAAAAGCACCCTGAAAAGAAAACTTTCATGCAAAAAATGCTCGAACAGCAGGAACTTGCTAATCAGCAGAATGCTGCTAAGAACGGCAAGAAGTCAGGCAATTCCAAGGCTTCTCGTTCTGAGATAAAGAAGTATGACCGCGATAAGATCAAGGAAGCAAGAAAGCGTATGGCTGAAAAGTACGGCGATATTTACGACGATACTGATAATGATTTTGATGAGGATTGATTCCTCAGGGAGGTATAAATATGACTGAAATCTTTACAGCAAAAACAGTAGAAGAAGCAAAAGCACTCGCAGCAAAAAAATTCGGCAAAAGCGAAAAAGAGATCAGATTTGAGATCATTGAAGAAGGTAAAAAAGGTATCCTTGGTCTCGGAGCTAAAGACGCAAGAGTAAAGGCGACTATTGCGTCAGCAACAGCTGAAAAGACAGCTCCCGCTGCTAAGCCGGCTGAGACTGTCAAGGCAGCTCCGGCACCTGAGAAGAAGGCTGAGCCAGTTGATGAAAAGCCTGCAGCACCTGTTGCTGCTCCTGCAGAAGCAAAGACAGAAAGCACAGAAGTTGCTGAGCCTAAGGATGATGAAGAGGATTACTCCCTCGATAAGTTTACACTTATTGAAGACGAGTCACTCGTTGAGCCTAAGGTAAAGATCGCAAGAGACTATATTACAAGCATTTTAAGAGCTATCGGTGTTGATGCTGAGTATAAGATATACCAGAACGAGACCGGTGCTATAATCAATATCGAGAGCGACAACAACGGTACTATCATCGGAAGACGCGGCGAGACTCTCGACGCTATTCAGTACCTCTGCTCTATCATCGCTAACAAGGGCGACAAGGATTATTACAGAATTACAATTGACTGTCTCGGTTACAGAAGCAAGCGTAAGGATACTCTTGAGCAGCTTGCTGCTAAGGTAGCTAAGTCTGTTCTCAGAACAGGCCGTTCACAGCCCCTCGAGCCCATGAACCCCTATGAGAGAAGAGTTATTCATTCTGCTATCTCAAAGATAGAAGGTGTTTCTTCAAAGTCTGTTGGTGAAGAACCTTACAGAAAGATCATCATTTCTTCTAACAACCCCAGAAGAAATGACAGACGCCGTGATGACCGCAGAGGCGGCGGCAGAAGAAATGACCGCAGAAACAACAATAGAAATCATGACAGAGAGGTAAATATGGAGCGCAGATCCGTTGACCTTTCTACAAGTTTTGAAAAAGACTACAAGAGACCTAAGCCGGAAGATACAATGGAGGGCGGTCTCTACGGTAAAATAGAACTTTAATTCGTACAAGGGGCGGTTTGTCCGCCCTGAATATTTTATTCAACGGCAGCTTTGCCGTTGTTTTTTTAGGAGTGGTAATTTTGTCAACTATCGCAGCTGTTTCAACTCCAAATGCGGCTGGCGGCATAGCTGTTATAAGAATATCCGGAGAGAAAGCTCTTGAAGTTGCAGACAGGATATTCACATCTGTAAGCGGAAAAACAGCTACTGAAATGGAAGGCTATACCTGTGCTTACGGTATAGCTCACGATGGCGAAGAAAGGCTCGACGACTGTATTCTGACAGTCTTCCGTGCCCCTCACAGTTATACAGGTGAGGATACGGCAGAGATCTCGTGCCACGGTGGTATATATGTTTCAAGACGAGTTCTCAGGGCGGCTATTGCTAATGGTGCTGATAATGCACTTGCAGGAGAATTCACCAAGAGAGCATTTCTAAATGGAAAGATTGACCTTACTCAGGCTGAGGCTGTTATGGATGTCATATCCGCAAGGAGTGACCGTGAACTCAGAATGGCTGAGGAACTCCGTCAGGGTGCGGCTTTCAAACGAGCTGAGAAGTGTTCTGAAAAGCTCATGAAGATTCTAGGAGACCTTGCCGCCTGGGCTGACTATCCTGAAGAGGACATACCTGCTGTTGAACCTGATAATCTCAGAGCTGAACTAATTTCGGTCCGCAGTGAACTTGAAGCTTTGATAAAGAATTACGATGCCGGTAGAATTATACGCGAAGGCATTCCTACTGCTATTGTCGGCAGACCTAATGTAGGAAAGTCAACTTTGTTCAATCTTCTAAGCGGTTATCAGCGCAGCATTGTCACTGACATTGCCGGTACTACAAGAGATGTTATAGAGGAGTCGGTAACGCTTGGTGATATTGTTCTGAGACTTTCTGATACTGCCGGCATACATGATACTGATGATATGATCGAAGGTATCGGAGTCGAGATCGCTGAAAAAATGATCGATTCGGCTGAACTTGTTCTTGCTGTTTTTGACGGAGGTTGTCCGCTCACAGAGGACGATTTATATTTAATTAATAAAATTAATAATAAAAAATCGGTTGCTGTAATCAATAAAAATGACGTTCAACAGAACATTAATTCGAGCATTTTTGAAAACAATAATATACGAACTGTATATATTTCTGCTAAGGAAAATTCGGGAATTGATGATCTTCACAATCAGATTGAACAGATATTTAAGCTGAATGAGCTGACTATTAATACAGTTTCTGCCGCAAATGAAAGACAGAAAAACTGTATTGACCGTGCGCTCTCTTCTGTTGATCAGGCTGTCGCTGCTCTTGATAATGGCGAACTGCTAGACGCTGTTAATGTTCTTGTTGATGAAGCGGAACAGTCACTTCTTGAGCTAACCGGTAAGAGAATTACTGATGCAGTAGTTGATGAAGTTTTTTCAAGATTTTGTGTGGGAAAATAATGTTTCACGTGAAACAAAAGGAGTATCACTATGAACTACAAAATGGGTGAATTTGATGTTGCAGTCGTCGGCGCTGGGCACGCCGGTGTTGAAGCAGCACTTGCTTCTGCACGACTTGGCTGTAAGACAGTTATGTTTACAATATCACTTGATCAGATAGCAAATATGCCTTGTAATCCGTCAATTGGCGGCACTGCAAAGGGACACCTTGTCCGCGAGATAGACGCTCTGGGCGGTGAAATGGGCAAGGGTGCAGATAAATGTTTCATACAGAGCCGTATGCTTAACATGGGAAAAGGTCCTGCTGTTCACAGTCTGAGAGTTCAGGCTGACAGAGTCAAGTACCATAATTATATGAAAAATGTCTGCGAAAAGCAGAAAAATCTTTTCATAAAGCAGGCAGAAGTCGCTGAGATTATTGTCGAAGACGGTAAGATTTGCGGTGTAAGAACTTCACTTGGAGCTGAATATGGAGTTAAAGCAGTTATAATTTCAACCGGAACTTACCTCAAAGGAAAGATACATATAGGCGAGGTTTCATATGAAAGCGGTCCGGATTCATCACTTCCAAGTAAGTATTTATCGCAGAGTCTCATTGATAACGGTGTTGAGTTACGGCGTTTCAAGACAGGTACTCCCTGTCGTGTAAGTCGCAGAAGTATCAATTTTGATATCATGGAACGCCAGGACGGCGATGAGAATATTGTACCGTTTTCATTTGAAACTGATCCGGAAAAGCTTGAGAATAAAGTCAGCTGTTACGTTACATATACTAACAGTAAAACACATGAAGTCATACTCGCAAACCTCGACAGATCACCTTTATACTCAGGAAAAATAGAAGGTGTAGGGCCAAGATATTGTCCGTCAATCGAGGACAAAATTGTGAGATTTTCAGACAAGCCACGACATCAATTATTTGTTGAGCCAATGGGAATGACAACAGAAGAGTACTATTTACAAGGAATGTCATCATCGTTGCCGGAAGACGTACAGCTTGCATTTCTGAAGACAATAGACGGGCTTGAAGATGTAGAGATAATGAGACCGGCTTATGCGATAGAATATGACTGTTGTGATCCTACACAGCTTCTACCGACACTCGAATTCAAGAAAATATCAGGGTTATATGGCGCAGGGCAGTTTAACGGAAGCTCAGGTTATGAGGAAGCAGCAGCACAGGGCATAGTAGCCGGAATAAACGCTGCATTGAAGATAAAAGACCGTGAGCCAATGATTCTTGACAGAGCAAGCTCATATATTGGAACACTTGTTGATGATCTTGTGACAAAAGGCTGCTCAGATCCGTATAGAATGATGACTTCGAGAAGCGAATACAGGCTCGTTCTGAGGCAGGATAATGCAGATCAGCGTCTTTCGCCTATTGGTCATAAGCTCGGACTTATTTCTGATGAAAGATATAAGGCTCTCCTTGATAAGATAGAAGCAACTGAAAAGGAGATTAAGCGTGTTCAGACGACTAATCTTGCACCAAGCGAGAAGCTGAATGATTATCTTGAACAAATGGGAACTGCTCCGCTGACTACAGGATGCAAAGTTGCTGATTTGATAAGACGTCCGCAGCTGAATTATAAGGATATTGCGCCATTTGATAAAGGCCGTCCGGAGCTTTCAGACGCTGTTTGTGAACAGGTAGAGCTTCAGATAAAGTACGAAGGCTATATCTCAAAGCAACTTGCTCAGATAGATGTCATGAGAAAGCTTGAAGAGAAGAAACTTCCACAGAATACGAATTACAGCGAAGTTCGTGGTTTACGACTTGAAGCTGCTGAGAAATTGAATAAGCTCCAGCCTATAAATCTCGGTCAGGCATCGCGTATCTCAGGTGTTTCACCTGCCGATGTTTCCCTTCTCGCTGTATGGCTTCAAAAGGAAAAGGAGAACTGATATGCTGCCGGATTTTGACATATGCTGTAAAAAGTTCTCTGAGTACGATATTCTGCTTGATAGAAATGTTTATGATAAGCTGAATATATATGCTGAGTTTCTTGTTGAGTATAATTCTCATACCAATCTTACAGCTATAACTGAACCTGAACAAATACTTACAAAGCATTTTCTTGACTCTGTTCTGCTTTCTAAATATATAGATATTTCCGAGAATTCGTCAATTATCGATGTTGGAACTGGCGCGGGATTTCCTTCAGTACCGCTGAAAATATTCCGTCCTGACATTAAACTAACTCTTCTTGACAGTCTGAATAAGAGAATTGTTTTTCTTGGACAGCTTTGCGAAAAGCTTGGCATTGAAGCAGAATTAATTCATGGCAGAGCAGAAGAAGTTGCAAGAGATGATAATTATCGTGAGAAATTTGACTTTTCATGTGCAAGAGCAGTTGCCGATCTTTCTACTCTTAGTGAATACTGTGTTCCATTCGTTAAGAACGGTGGAAGTTTTCTTTCGATGAAAGGTCCTTCTGAGGAAATTTCTAATGCTAATAAGGCAGTTGAGACTCTTGGAGGTACTATTGATAAAGAGATTAGTTATGACCTCGATGGTGAACAGCGTCGTATTATTGTGATAAAGAAATTATCGCAGACTCCGACAAAATATCCCCGTAACAGCGGTCAGATAAAGAAGAAACCGCTCTAAGTATGTTATATATTGTATTGTTTTCCGCTGAATCGTCGAGATTCAGCGGATTTTTTGTATGGAAAGTATTTCCCGTGTATGATAAAATCACATATGAGGAAACTCAATCCATATAATAAGGAGTTTAATATGCCAGGATTTTTAAGTATAGTGAAAGATAAACAGGTTAATAAGGTTATTGAAATTGATATTGGAAAAATTATTCCCAATCGGCATCAGCCGCGTTCAGAGTTTGACAGTAGTGATATTTCATCGCTTGCTGAATCAATTTCTCAGAATGGTATTTTACAGCCTCTTACTGTCAGAAGGTGTAGCGATAAATACGAATTAATTGCCGGTGAGAGAAGATTGCGTGCGGCTAAACAATGCGGATATGAAGTTGTACCGTGTATTATTCTTGATATCAGCGACAGAAACTCTGCTATTCTTGCTCTTGTGGAGAATATCCAGCGTGAGGACTTATCTTTCTTTGATGAAGCTATCGCTATTGAGAAATTGATTACTTATTATGGGATGACTCAGGAAGACGCTGCAGCTAAGCTTGGAAAGGCTCAGAGTACAATTGCTAATAAATTGCGAATTCTTAGGCTCACACTTGATGAACGATGCATGATAGTCAAATATAATCTTACTGAACGACATGCCCGTGCTCTTTTGAAACTTGCAAGTCCAGTTGAACGTTTGAACGTTCTCGAAAGAGTTGTCAAGAATAATCTTAATGTTGAACGCACCGAAAGACTTGTTGAAGAATATATAGGTTCTCAACGTCAGAAAGAAAGCTATAAGCAGCGCTCTAAGGTATTTCAGAATGTTAAGCTGTTTGTAAATACCATTAATCGCGCAGTAGAAACAATGCAGGCTGCCGGTATTTCTGCGGATTCTAAGAAAATTCAGAATGAAGATTACATAGAATATCGTGTAAGAATACCTATTCAGCGTAAATAGTATCTATTTGTTTCACGTGAAACAATATTCTCAGGAATGTTTCACGTGAAACATTTTTTATTGCAAATTTTCAGGATATATATTTACAAGCCGGCAAAAAAGTGGTATAATGTTATTATAACTGTTGAAAGGAAGATAATATGGGCAAAATTATCGCTGTTGCCAATCAGAAGGGCGGTGTCGGAAAGTCTACGACCGTCGTAAATCTGGCAGCATATCTCGGTTCGCGCGATTTTAAGGTACTCTGCGTTGATTCAGATCCTCAGGGAAATACGACTACTGGCTTTGGCATAAAGAAAAAATCCGTTGAAGCCACTACATACGATGTTATAATCGGTAAGAAACGCGTTCAGGAAGCTATCATACCTACTGAGTTTGAGAATGTCAGTTTACTTCCGGCGACTGAAGCTCTTGCAGGCTGTGAGATAGAGCTTGCTGATTTTGAGAATCGCGTAAACAGACTGAAAATGCAGCTTCTTACCTGTAAACTTGACTACGACTACATATTTATTGATTGTCCTCCGGCTCTCGGAACAATAACGATAAACGGCCTCGTTGCCTGTGACACGATAATAGTACCTATGCTGGCGGAATTCTACGCGCTGGAAGGTCTTTCACAGCTTGTTAATACAATTAAAATAGTCAAGAGCAACTATAACCCCGCTCTTGAAATAGAAGGAATACTTTTCACAATGTTCGACGGCAGACTTAATGTTGCAAACGATGTTGTTGAGGAAGTTGAGAAATACTTCCCTGATAAAGTATTTATTACAAAGATACCGCGTAACGTGCGTATCTCTGAAGCTCCCAGTCATGGTAAGCCTGTAATGTATTACGACAAGGCTTCAAAGGGAGCAGAGGCTTATGAGCTGCTTGGACATGAGATAATGGGCGAGCCGCTTGAGCTTCCAAAAAAGAAAAAGATTTTTAGTTTCAAGAAAAAAAGATAAAGGAAAGGAGAACGTCCTAAAGACGGTACCAGATTATGGCTAAAGGCGGTTTAGGTGCTGGACTGGACACTCTTTTCAGCGACAACACAAGCGAAGTACAGGTAAAAAAGACTCTTCGTATCGCTGAGATAGAGCCTAACAGAGACCAGCCAAGAAAAAACTTCAGTGATGAAGCTATCAGTGCTCTTGCTGATTCTATACGTGAGCATGGAATGCTCCAGCCTATTCTCGTCCGCCCGATAAGCACCGGCGGTTATCAGATAGTAGCCGGTGAAAGAAGATGGCGTGCAGCGAGAATGCTCGGGCTTGATGAAGTCCCCGTAACTATCCGTGAACTCTCAGATGCTGAGACAATGCAGATAGCTATTATAGAGAACCTCCAGCGTGAGAACCTCAATCCCATTGAAGAAGCGAGCGGTTACAACGAGCTTATCGAGAAATTCGGTATGACTCAGGAAAAGGTAGCTAAGATGGTCGGACGATCACGTTCGGCAGTTGCCAATGCAGTAAGACTTCTTACTCTCCCAGACAGAGTTGTGAAAATGCTCGAAAACGGAGATATTTCAGCAGGTCACGGACGTGCGCTCCTCGGTTTTGAGAATGAGGAACTTCTTATTGCAACAGCTCTCAGAGCTGCTGACGGAGGACTTACAGTGCGCCAGGTAGAGCGTGCAGCACAGAAATCAGCAGAGGCTAAGGAAGAAAAGGCTTCTGACAACAAGAAAATAGATAACTACTTCGTTGAAATGGAGCTTTCACTCAACGAGCGTCTCGGACGCCGTGTGAAAGTTGATTACGGCAAAAACAAGGGTGCTCTTATCCTTGAATTTTATGATAAAGAAGACCTTGCGGCGCTTGCTGACAAGCTCGCAAAGGAATAAAAAGGAGTTCATTTAAATGTTAGACATTAATTTTTTAAGAGAGAATCCTGATGCAGTCAAGGAGAATATCAGGAAGAAGTTCCAGGATGAAAAGATCGAACTTGTAGATCAGATCATAGAACTCGATAAGCAGTTCCGTGCAGCTAAGGTACAGGCTGATGATCTCAGAAGCAGCCAGAACAAACTTTCCAAGCAGATCGGTATGCTCAAGGCACAGGGCAAGGAAGATGAGATTGAAAAGGTAAAGGCTGAGATAGCTGAGATACCCGCTAAGCTTGCAGAGCTTGAGAAGATAGAGAAGGAAACCGAAAGCAAGAGAACAGAGCTCATGATGGTTATACCTAACATCATTGATCCCAGTGTTCCGATAGGAAAGGACGACAGCGAAAACGTTGAAGTTGAGCGTTTCGGTGAGCCTGCTGTTCCTGATTTTGAAGTACCTTACCACGTTGATATAATGGAAAAGGTAAACGGTATCGACATAGACAGTGCAAGAAGCACAAGTGGTAACGGTTTCTATTATCTCTGCGGAGACATTGCACAGCTTCAGAGCTGCATTCTCTCCTACGCAAGAGACTTTATGATAGACAAGGGCTTTACATATTACATTCCGCCTTTCATGATCCGCAGCAACGTTGTTACAGGCGTTATGAGCTTTGCTGAGATGGAAGGTATGATGTACAAGATAGAGGGCGAGGATCTTTACCTCATCGGTACTTCTGAGCATTCTATGATCGGTAAGTTCATCGACACTATCACTCCTGAGGAGGAGCTCCCGAAGACTCTTACAAGTTATTCACCCTGCTTCCGTAAGGAGGTAGGAGCTCACGGCATCGAGGAGCGCGGTGTATATCGTATCCACCAGTTTGAAAAGCAGGAAATGGTAGTTGTCTGCAAGCCTGAGGAGTCTATGGACTGGTTCCACAAGCTTTACAGCTACACAGTAGAGTTCTTCCGTTCACTTGATATACCTGTACGTACTCTTGAGTGCTGTTCTGGAGACCTTGCAGATCTCAAGGTTAAGTCTATTGACGTTGAGGCATGGTCACCCCGTCAGAAGAAGTACTTCGAGGTAGGAAGCTGTTCAAATCTCGGTGATGCACAGGCTCGCCGTCTTAACATCAAGGTAAAGGGCGCAGACAAGAAGAAGTATTTCGCACATACTCTCAATAACACAGTTGTAGCGCCTCCGAGAATGCTTATCGCATTCCTTGAGAACAATCTCAACGAGGATGGTTCTATCCGCATTCCTAAGGCACTCCAGCCTTATATGCGCAAGGAACTCATCAAGGTACCTGAAAAGAATAAATAATAATAAAAAAGAGGCTGCATAAAAATGCAGCCTCTTTTTCAGGGAAGGGAAACGGCACAAGGAGCTAATCACACCTATTATTTTCATCGCCCCATTTTGCCGCTGTGCATAGACAAATTGAAATGACTCCGATAGTTCCGCCGAACATTGAGCCAAGTATGAATTGAAGCATATTATCACCTCGTAAGTGATTATGCCCTATGCTTTATCTGTTATTCACAGAAAAGCGCTTTATCTGAATTTTTCAAGACGGTATATCATTTCCTCATCCGGTTCTTCAAAGCCGGGTTTGTGATCGTAACCAAACTTCTTGTAGAAGTTTACAGCTGTTATAGAAGATGGTATCTCTATTCTTTCAGCACGAAGGAAGAATTCGTCCTGTTCGAGAGTCTGCATTATATATCTGCCGATGCCTTTGCCCTGAAGAGCTGCATCAACAAATATTGTGAAGAGACTGCTCTCGTTGTTTTTGCCCCAGTAAGGACCTATACCGCCGCAGCCGATGATATTATTTTTATCCTCTACAACGTAGAAGTGCATCCAGCTTGCGCGGTTGATTATATTGTCAGGAGAAAGGCTTTTTACGCATTCCTCCATAAGCTCAGGAGTATAATCTTTGGTATTGCAGGTGCGGAGAGTATTAGCGATCATTGCAGAAGTAGCTGCTGCGTCTGTATTTTTAAAACGTCTGATATTCATAGTGTTTGCCCCTTGAAGTTTTTTACTATTATATCACAAGAAAAGTGCAATATCAAGAAATTCAAAAAAAGTTTACAATTCAGTAACAAAACTGCCGGAAAGTTCTTTTTAAGAACCTCCGGCAGTTTTAATCATTTATCAGAGTCCGAGCAGCTTCAGAACGTCTTCCTTTGAACGGTATCCTACAGCTTTTCCTGTGATAGCTCCGTCCTTTACAGTAACGAGGAGCGGTATGCTGTCAACGCTGAAAGCAGCAGCGAGTTCCGGCTGTTCGTCAACGTTTACCTTGCATACCTTGATCTTTCCGGCGTATTCCTCAGCTATCTCCTCTACGATAGGTGCGAGCATTGAGCACGGACCGCACCAGCTTGCCCAGAAATCGAGGAGTATTGGGAGTCCCTTATAATTCCTTACCTCTTCGTCGAAGTTTTCTTTTGTGATAACTATTTCGCTCATATTCAGTCCTCCTTGGATTTGTAATAAAGCATACAGTGGCAGAAGCCTTCAAAATCCGGATCAGCTATCTGATCGCGGAACTCCTTGCACATACACTTGTTTTCGGGAGTTTTAGCCAGCCTGCACGGACAGTAACCGTCTTTGAGCTTCAGTCCCTCTTTGATTCTTGCAACTACTTCTTTGTCGGGGTTCAATGTGATCTTCATAATATCACTCCTTGCTCCGGCACAGAGAGCCGGTCTTATTTCATGAGTTCGTCTGCGAGAGCTTCTATCTGAGCAAGATTTTCAGCCTTGAGAGCAGACTTTAATGTAACTGTTGTGTCTGTCCAGGTGATGTTCTTTGACTTCTCAAACATAGCCTTAACGGCCTTTGCAGCCACAGGAGCCCAGCTTCCGTTTTCTATGATACCGATAGTGCGGTTCTGATAGTTGCGCTCTGTGAGGTCGAGAATAAAGTGCTTCATGAACGGGAAAATATCAGCGTTATAAGTAGTAGTAGCGATAACGAGCTTTCCGTATCTAAAAGCATCCTCAACTGATTCAGCCATGTCTTCTCTTGCGAGATCGGCGATAGCTACCTTCGGGCAGCCCTTTTCAAGGAGCTTGTCCCTGAGGAGCTCAGCAGCCTTCTTTGTGTTGCCGTAAACAGATGTATAAGCAATGAATATGCCCTCAGACTCAACGCCGTAGCTTGACCATGTGTTGTAGAGTCCGAGATAGTATCCAAGATCTTCTTTGAGAACAGGTCCGTGGAGAGGGCAGATAGTCTGTATGTCAAGTGCAGCAGCCTTCTTGAGAACAGCCTGCACCTGAACGCCGTATTTACCTACGATACCGAAGTAATAGCGTCTTGCCTCGCAAGCCCAGTCCTCTTCGACATCGAGAGCGCCGAATTTTCCGAAAGCGTCAGCGGAGAAGAGAACCTTGTCCTTGCTGTCGTAAGTGAACATTACCTCAGGCCAGTGAACCATAGGAGCTGTTATGAAAGTGAGCTCATGGCTTCCGAGTGAGAGCTTTTCACCCTCCTTGACTTCGATCTTCTTGTCGCCAAGATCAAGACCTTCAAAGAAGTTTGATATCATAGTGAAAGTCTTAGCGTTGCCGACGATCTTAGCGTTTGGGTAAGCATTGATGAAGTTGAGAATATTAGCAGAATGGTCGGGTTCCATATGCTGAACGATGAGGAGATCAGGCTGCTTGTCGCCGAGCACCTCTTTTATATTGCCGAGCCATTCGTCTGTGAAGTTTCCGTCAACTGTATCAAAGACAGCAATTTTCTCGTCCTTGATGAGGTATGAGTTGTAAGCCATACCGTTGGGAACGTCGTACTGTCCTTCAAAGAGATCGAGCTGATGATCGTTTACGCCGATATAGAAGATGTCGTTAGTTATATTATTCATTGGAATTGACCTCGTTTCATAGTATTTGCATTTATTATGGAATTATTATAACATATATTAAGGACTATGAAAAGTGACATTTGCAACAATTTTGAAAGTTTCACTCAGTTTTCGCAATACTGTATTGCTATACGGTGAATTTTGTGCTATACTGAAAATACAATAATTGTTGCATACAAGGAGGTTCTAACAATGAGCAGACTAAACGATTTCCTTAATAAAGCAGGAATATTCTACCTTGCAACCGTAGACGGCACACAGCCAAAACTGCGTCCTCTCGGAGTACACATCGAAATGGACGGCAAAGAATTATTCGGTGTAGGTGACTTCAAGGACGTATACAAGCAGATGCTCGAGAATCCGCTTGTTGAGATAGCGGCAGCTCTTCCGGACGGACATTGGCTAAGATATACCGGTAAGGCAGTATTCGAGACGGACGAGAAGTATGCAGATGCGGTATTTGAGGGCTCACCGGAGCTTCGCGGTATATACAATGCTACAACAGGATATAAGCTGATGATGTTCCACCTTGAGGATGCTAAGGCTGTTATTATAAACGTAGCTTGTCCTGGAGAGAGTATTCTCTGACAGCAGGTACAGACGCCTGATAAATGCACTATTTCTGATACGGCGGAAAAAATTTTTTCTGCCGTATTATTTTTTGCACGAAAACGACTTCCTCAGTTGTGTTATTTGTGAAAGGGGGAATCAGATATGCACGAAAGCGATAACACAGCACTATATGCGTTCAGAAAATTCGGCGATACAGTTATGCGATGCGCTTATGCCTGTACAGGAAGCTACTACGAAGCAGAAGACATAACGCAGGAGATTTTTCTTTCAATGCATACAGAACAGCCTATTTTCAGCGATGATGAACATATGAAGGCGTGGCTGATAAGAGTCACGGTGAATAAATGCAAGAATCTGAAAAAGAGTTTTCGTTTCAGCAGAACTCTTCCTATTGACGAAAAAATAGAACAGGAGCTTACCTGTCAGTTTACCGGTGAGGAAAACGAACTCAGGGAAATGCTTTTCAAGCTGCCGGAGAAATACTCCACGGTTATGTATCTCTATTACTATGAAGGCTATAATATACGCGAAATAGCAGATATGATGGGCAAGAACGAAAACACGGTCAGCTCACTGCTTCAGAGAGGCAGAAAGAAACTGAAGATAGAACTTGAAAAGGAGGGATATTATGCGCGGGGATAAATATATAGATCTGCTTGACAAGATAAAATGCAGTCCGGATTTCAGAAGCAGAATGGAAGAAAAGCTGTCTGCTGACAGGACAGAAGTACATGAGTATTATGACGTAGTGAGAGATGTAGAAAAAGCTCCCGACAACAGGCGCACTAAGGGATTTATCCCTCTGTTTGCAGCCGGAGCAGCGATAGTCTGCGTATTTGCTGTAATGGTCCTTTCTGTTAAGGAACTGCCTCAGGACGATGAAGACCGTGCGGCAAGCGTTACTGAAATTACAACAACTGAGGAGAACGTAACCGAAGAAACTACGGCTTCCGAAAAGTACAGAACAGTAGTTGACCTGTTTGCAGCTAACGACTGGATCTGCGGAGGAGTGAAGACTATGCCAATAGAATTTGTTTCCTCTGACAGCTCGAGCGGGAAAACACTCAAGGCAGATAACTGTGATATACTTGAGCTGAGAGATAAGCTCTTCAATAATGACTGGTCTGAGATAGCCGGTTTTGATTCGAGCAATTACTATAAGATAGGCAATCTTATGATAAATCAGAAAGGTCAGATAAGTGACGGTGTAAATCACTTTAAGCTGATAAAAGACAAGAGTTACGAGATATCCGAGTCTGCAAAGAAGGCTTTTACAGATAGTGAGACTTTCAAGGGCAGAGAGATCTATCCGGAGCTGTTTATCAACTACAGCTGGGATATGGAAAAGGCAACAGTGCGCAGCAGAGTAAGTTACTGTGCTGACAGAAAACCGTTCATAAAGAATTATAACGGATATTACAATGCTATTCAGCTCGGTCAGGAAAATATGGATATAAAGCCTATTATAGAGATCATGCTGAATGCTGACTGGAAACAAGATACTTCATTTGACGGAACAGAGTTTTTAGATATAGGCCGTTATATGATAAATACAAAGGGTCAGGTAAGATATACAGTTGAATACTTGAATTCATCAACCTTGCAGTATGACATCAAAGATGAATATTATGTTATTGATGAAGAGTCAGCAAAGAAGATAAATCAGATTATTAATGAGAGCTTCTGGAGTAAGCTTGAACCTCAGCAGGAGATTTTGAAGAAGATAATCAAGAGCGGTTCAAAGTATAACAAGATGTCTGCTGATGTTAAAGTGAGCTATTATTCAATCTGGAGCGGTGAAGGAAATTCTGAGTGGCAGCCCGAAAGCGGTGAAGAATACTATGAAGCCTTGAAAAATCGCAAAACTATTACTGCTGAGGGCAAACTTTACTTAGACCTTGATAAGAATACAGAGAAAGTCAGGGTTGAAGGCATTCTTAATGAGATGGGTATACCTGTTACTGCTTCACTGGACAGAGATGAAGAAAATATAACATATAAAGAGTCGAGCGAAGGAAAATACAATATAGATAAGCAATGTGTAACAGCGCATGAAGAAAGCTATAAAGATGCAGACGGCAACTTGAAAACTTTTACATATTATTCGAAGGATATACCATATCTTGATTACTCGGATACAGTATATCAAGCAGCATCTGCTCTTACTGCTCAATATCTCGGTGGATATAAATTAAAGGTACTAAATGATGATGAGAAGAAGGATTCAGATTATGATGTAATTATTAGTTCCGGCGATGATGATAATTACAATTATAATATGCATATCGGCCTGGATGAAAAGACAGGCGTAGTTGACAAGATATACAGCGAGTGGAGCTATGTAGTTGAAGACGGTACGCAAATTAAAGAAGTAAAGAAATATGAGCTGGAAAATATCAAATACAACAATGAGGTACAAGAAATAAAATAGCACACACAGGGCAGGCACGGGTATATCCCGTGCCTGTTGCTTTTTATATAAAAAAGATGAATTTCTGTATATTATGCTTAAAAACACCTGTAAATAGCCTTTTTTGAAATGTTATAATTACGTTAATTTTACGTTAAAAATAAATTGTGAATAAACAGACACATTGTCTATTTTGATAATTATCAGCACGCTGGGTTGTGCACAATCTATTGAATTGGCAGACTTTATATTAAATCAATGTAAAATCCCTTGATTTTTCCTATTTTTAGAGTATAATTACACTTGCGCGCAAAAAATGAGTTCATTATAATATCGCTTGTTAAATTCGTGACAAGCATGTTTTAGTGAATGAGAGGGTTTAAAAAGCATTTTATTGAGGCTGTATACAGCTGTCATTTAACACAGCAACACATTTATATTGAGAGGTACAATTAGTATGAAAAAAAGAAGAATAAGCGCTGTATTATCAGCAATGGTAATGGCTTGCAGTACTGCCGCAACTGTGGTATCTGCGGGCACAAATGCTGCTGAGGGAAAATTTCCTAAGCAGATAAGAAATGATATTAAAACTATCGACATTACAGAAAAGACAGCTGAAGGAAAATTAAAGTATGACTTCAACGATGATAACAAGTGTGACTATTACGATGTATATGAGATTGAAAAGTTTATCAATCCCCTGTATGTTGTAACAGGTAAGCCTTATTACAAGAAAAAAAATAACGATACTGAGGTGAAAGAATTTAATAAAATCATACTCAGTGAAATCGAAGGAAAGGTATCAGACATTAATCTGTTCAACAGGTTTGATCTCAACGGTGATAATAAATTATCACCAGATGATTACTGCAGCTATCTCAAGGTGCTTTCTGATCAGTTTGAAATAGAGGTTTCAAAAAATGCTGGCGTAAACACTCAGTTAACTGCAACGATCGAAGGTTTAGCTTATAATGCAGAGATAAAGAACGGAGTGCTTGCTATACCTGCTGAGATATATGATGCAAATTCAGACAGGATCTACCCTGTGACAAATATTGGTAATAATGCATTTAGTGGCAATAAAAAGATCACCAGAGTTGAATTCATTGATTACAGACAACCTAACTGGTATCATGAATTATGCGGATTTATACCTGAAAGAGGCAATGTCACAGCAAGCAACTATCTGAGTATAGGTGTAAATTCATTTGCAGACTGTGAAAATCTTACAGAGGTAGTTCTTCCTCAGAATGTAACAATAAAAAAGAATTCTTTCAGCGATACTCCGTTTGATGATAATAATGGCTACAAGGTAAACGGAATAGACGTTTACAGAGGTACGCCTGATGATAATGGAAGACAGACCATTCTCGCTTATGGCGCCGATTTTTCTGATGCGATAGATGAATACGGTACACTTACTATCCCTAACAATGTAACTGCTATCAATGCAGAGTTTGCTAAGGGTAACCTCGAGCTCAAGAATATAGTGTTTTCAAAGAACAACAGTGCTGATGGTTATGCAATCAACTACATCGGTGAAGACGCATTCAGTAACTGTACCAAACTTTTAACAATAAACGGATTACGCTATACTTATAACAGCGACTATATTCAGAAGCAGGTAAGAAGATTTATAAACTCATTTAATTCAACTGAGTTTATGTCAATTGAAACTCAGAAGACTCTTTACAGCATCGCTACAAAGATAGAGTCTGCTGAAGGCTATAATGAGATGAATGATGCTGAAAAGGCACTTCTTGCAGCTAAATATCTGGTATACAATACATATTACAGTTCATGGGATACTAATTACAGCGAGTTTTCACTTTACCCCAACCCGCTTTACAATACTGTTGATATTGCAAGAGGATCGATCAGCTCTGAAAATGCTGCACTCAATGTCCGCTTCACAGAGTGCGACGGTATCTCAAGAGCATATGCACTTATACTTGACCGTATAGGAATTAAAAACCACACAATGGGACGTCCCGGTCACGCACTCAATCAGGTATACATCAAGAAGAACGGTGCAGAAAGTGGTGAGTGGTATACTATCGACCTGACATGGGCTTGTTTATACAGAGCATGGGAGATCTGCGATGAGGTCAAGGAAGGCAAGCGCAATTGGGAGGACCTCTATGGCTTTGATATGGCAGAGAGCCTTGATTTTGACAAGTGCGACAGCAGTATCGTAAACAGAATGACAGTTCCTGCCGAATGGCGCGACAAGCTGCCTGCTCCTGATAGCGATAATGATGTTTACTGCATTATGGACAGATCAAATGAGTTTGCAGATAATCTTTCCACCCGTGATTTCTTTGAATTATTTGAAAAATCAAAGGGAAGGCATATAGTAAATGGCAATGTTTTCTATTACAACTATAACGAAGATCATACAAAGCTGTTCGTATTCAGAGTCAACGATAGTTATGACGTAAATATTGTAAAGGAAAAGGTTGAAGAGCTGAAAAAAGTATTAGATAAAGATACGATAGGCTATATGAATGCTTTTGAAGGCATTAACGTTATGTATAATGGTGTAGTTGGAACTCATACGGTAAAGTTTGACCTTAATTATAAAGGTGAAATTCTTATCAAAAGAAACGGCAATATTATTCCTGTCGGTCAGATAAAGCTGAAGAAAGAAGGAAATAATCTCGTTGCATATGATGTTAATGATCAGAAGATCAGCGGAAGATATGAGTATGGCAACGACTGGTGGTATTTCCAGGACGGAGTTCTTTACAGCACAAATTCATTAAGCGACTAATAACACAGACATCCCCTAATCATCCCCTTTAACCACCCCGGAGGCGTAAAAGCCTCCGGGATTTTTGTATCTGGCGTGTTGCTATTTGGCAAAATATGTGATATACTGTATTTATCAAGATATCCGGAGGTAAAGTATGAAATTCATATCGTGGAACGTAAACGGCTTCAGAGCGTGTCTGCAAAAAGGCTTTGAGGAATTTTTCAATAGTGCTGATGCAGATATATTCTGTCTTCAGGAAACGAAAATGCAGCCAGGACAGGCAGACTTTTCTCCGGAGGGGTACCATATATACTATCACAGCGCGATTAAGAAGGGGTATTCGGGAACAGCGGTTTTCACCAAGCAGGAACCCCTCAGTGTTACATACGGAATAAACGGTGAGCACACAGACGAGGGCAGAGTCATAACCTGTGAGTTTGAGAAGTTCTATTTTGTATGCTGTTACGTGCCGAATGCGCAGGACGGTCTGAAGCGCATAGACTACCGTATGGAGTTTGAAGATGCTATTCGAGGTTATCTGAGTGAGCTCGACAAGAAGAAGCCGGTAGTATACTGCGGTGATCTTAATGTTGCACACAACGAGATAGACCTCAAGAACTACAAGACAAACGTAGGTAATGCAGGATTCTCAGACGAGGAGCGCGGAAAGTTCACGGAGCTTCTTGCGGCAGGCTTCACTGATTCGTTCAGAAAGCTCTATCCTGATACAGCCGGAGTATATTCGTGGTGGTCATACAGATTCAATGCAAGAAAGAATAACGCCGGTTGGCGTATTGATTATTTTGTAGTCTCTGACCGCTTCATGGAGAATGTTGAGGACTCACAGATACTCACGGACGTATACGGCAGCGACCATTGTCCGGTAATGCTTCTGACTAAAGATTAAGCTGTCAGCTAAAAACATTCTATACAAAAAAAAGCTCCCCATCGGGGAGCTTTTTTTTATTGATCTGCATCAAAATTATGCTTATGTAAAAAACTGAGGAAGACTCCTGAGAGCTCATCAGGTATCTTTGTATACATCAAGTGTCCCTCATTGAAAAAGTGGACTTCTGCATCGCAGTGTTCGGCGTAATCCTTTGCGGCCTGCTGCCATGATAGAGCTTTGACCGGTACTTTCATATTGCTTACGGCAAAGCACGCCGGACAGGTCAGATAACCTGTATGTTCAGCTTTTTCTGCATTTTCAACTGCGCGGACTGATTCTTCAAAAACAGCTTCACTTGCAACATTTTTATAGTAAGTTTCTTCGTAGATCTTCTTTTCTTCATCGGTTAGTTCGCTGCTCTTCATAAGTCCGGAAGCATTTACAGTCTTATTCCTCAGAAGCTTGTCGAGCAGACCTCTTTTTGCGATTTTCTGCATAAGAGATCTTGTTTTATCGACCATTGCCTTTTTCTTTTCTTCGGGTATCTCTTTACCCTGAGCTATCATCAGTTCCGGAAATCCCATATCAACACCAAGAACGGCTTCGACTTCTTCCGGATATGTATTTGCCCACCAAATTGCCTCAAATCCGGAATAGGAATGAGGTGCGAGGATATAGGGCGGGAGTATGTTAAGTTTTTTCAGAGCGGTTCTGCTTTCCTCAACAAGGTTTTCGATAGTTCTTGGAGTTTCTGCTTTTCCGCTGAGACCGTATCCTGCCTTTTCTACGACAGCTATCCTGTATTTGTCCGACATTCTGTGGTATAAAGGCTTATATTCGTATACCGGACAGCCTACTCCCGAGCCTGCCATAAAGACAATGGTAAAAGCTCCGCTGCCCTCGGTGTAAACATTGATGTTTGTTTTTCCGACTTTTGCTGATGTTCCGTATTGTTTCATGATTATCACCTGAATTGAAGATTGTAACGGTTATTGTAGTGTGTAATTAAGAGAGATCAGATAATGTAAAACCAGGTCTCTTCCTGTTCAAAGTCAAGCTTGTTTGCTGGCTTTTCAGAGCTATAATTATAGCGGAGTTCCTGATTTTTGATGCTTACTCTTGCGCCGTCCGGGATAGACTTTGTTATGAAGGCGTTACCGCCGACAACAACGTCTCTGCCGACAACGGTTTCACCGCCGAGGATAGAAGCACCTGAGTAAATAGTGGCGTTGTCAAGGATAGTGGGGTGACGCTTTTTGCTCTTGAGCTGCTGACCGCCGCGTGTGGAGAGCGCACCGAGTGTAACGCCCTGATATATTTTGACATTGTCTCCGATAACGGTAGTTTCACCGATAACGATGCCTGTACCATGGTCGATGAAGAAATACTTGCCGATAGAAGCACCGGGATGAATGTCGATACCGGTCTCGCTGTGAGCGTACTCAGTCATCATACGCGGTATGAGCGGTACTTTCAGCAGGAAGAGTTCATGTGCGATACGGTTTACGAGTATAGCGAACAGACCGGGGTAAGAGAATATTATCTCGTCCTTGTTGAAAGCGGCAGGGTCTCCGTCAAAAGCTGCCTGAACGTCTGTCTCGATGTATTCACGTATCTTTGGTATCTTTTCAACGAAAGCCATGGTAACGCATTCAGCCTTACTGTGTATCTCAACGTCGGTAGCGGAAGCGTATTCCGGAAGATAGCGGTAAACTATCGAGATCTGTTTGATAAGGTTGAATACAACGTCCTCGAGCAGCATAGTAATGCTGTTTCTGAGGGTATATGTACGGAAGGAGCTGTTTCTGAAATACCCTGCAAAGATAATGGTCTTCAGCTTGTTTATGATGTCGATGACCGAGTTGCGGTCTGGGTGGTCATAGGCTTTGACCTCATCGACAGTTTTGTTGCCGGTATAGCTGGAGATTATGCTCTCGGCAACGGAATCAAGTCTTTTCATAAAATCGTTATTCATAACAGGCTCCTTTCAATTATCTGTCATAGAATATTATATACCGGAATAGTAGGTTTGTCAACTGCTCAGATCTGCAGGGACCGGCATTTACGTCAGTCCCTGTGTAATGGCTTGCTGTTTCAGTATCTTAAATGCACAAGGTGCGAAATTGACGGGATATTCTCCCCCTGCTGGAGCGTCATCGGTGACATAAGAGCTCCGGTCGCGGCAAAGAGTATATTATTTGCCTTTCCGTCTTTGAGCATAGGCAGGAAATATCCGCAGAGGACACTTGCGCTACAACCACATCCGGAACCGCCGCAGTGAGTATCCTGTTCATCACTATCGAATATCATAACGCCGCAGTCGCGGTGCTGTGCTGAAATGTCGATATCCTCATTTTGCAGAAGCTCCACAGCAAGCTTGCTTCCTACCGTGCCGAGGTCGCCTGTCACTATGAAGTCATAGTCAGCGGGCGAAGTTCCTGTTGCTCTGAGGTAACGAAGAATAGTTGCTGCCGCCGCCGGAGCCATAGCGCTTCCCATATTGTTTATGTCCGAAACTCCCATGTCAGTTATCCTGCCGATACAGCCTCCTACGACATTTGGTGAGCCGCTCTCCCCCGAGAGTATCACAGCTCCCGAAGCCGTACACGTCCACTGTGACGTAGGAGTGCGCTGACCGCCATACGACAGTGGAAAACGAAACTGCCGCTCTGCCGTTGAGAAGTGCGACGAAGTCACAGCAGCAGCTTTTTTTGCCGCACCTGAGTCTATGAGCAGCGAGCTCAGCAGAAGCCCTTCTGCCATAGTTGAGCACGCGCCGTACAGCCCGAGAAAAGGTATATCGAGCTCCCTTAGACCGTAAGTCGAGCCGGTACACTGATTTATCAGGTCGCCTGCGAATACAGCATCAATGTCCTCTTTTACAAGGGAGCCTTTTCTTATCGCGGCACACATCGTCTCTTTCTGAAAGCGGCTCTCAGCTTTTTCCCAGGTAGTTGTGCCAAAGTGACTGTCCTCTATGACCATATCGAAGCAGCTCCCGAGCGGACCTTTTCCCTCTTTGCCGCCTGCCGCCGAAGCGAAGCTGTGTACGCTCACAGGAGTTGTAAGTCTGAAAACACCTCGTTCTATCTGTTCTGCCATATATATCACCTCAGAGATAATATTGCCGACGATGTCAGGAATATGCAGGAATAATTGTCCGTATCGTGTCATATTTTGTAAAAGACAAGTATGCGAAAGGGTGATACAATGGGACTTACAGAAAAGGAAGCTGCTGCAAAGCTGCGTAATGAAGGCGAAAACGTGCTCAGCGAGAGCAGACGTGCAGGTCCGGCAAAGATATTCATAGGTCAGTTCCGGGACGTTATGGTGATGATACTTCTCGGAGCAACGGTAGTTTCGATTCTTCTCGGAGAGGTCACCGACGCTGTAACGATAATCCTGATAGTGCTGATAAATGCGGTGCTTGGCTTCATACAGGAATACCGCACAGAGCATACTCTTGAAGCCCTGCGCTCGATGACCTCCCCTACCGCGAAGTGCTACCGTGACGGAAAGCTCTGTGAGATAGATGCATCAAAGCTGGTCACGGAGGATGTTATCGAGATAGAAGCCGGCGACCGTATACCGGCTGACTGTGCTGTGCTTTATGCGGCAGGCTTTTTTGCTGACGAAGCGATACTCACCGGTGAATCGACAGCTGTTCCGAAGAGTGCAGGTATCCCGGGAGATGCGGACAATTCTCTGAACAAGCCTAACATAGTCTACTGCGGAACATCTGCAACAAAGGGTACCTGCCGCGCAAAGGTCATAGCTACCGGAAAGCGTACACAAATGGGAAAAATTTCCGAAATGCTGACTGATATAGACAACGATATGACACCGCTACAGAAAAGGCTTGCAGAGCTCGGAAAGGCAGTAGCTGTGATATGTCTGCTGGTCTGTGGAGCTGTATTTGCGGCAGGAGTCCTGCGCGGTGAAAAGGTCTTTGATATGCTGATGACAGGTATAACGATAGCTATCGCAGCTATACCGGAAGGGCTTCCGGCAACTGTCACTATCGCCCTTGCTCTTGCAGTCAATCGTATGCTGAAACAGAAAGCTCTCGTGAACAAACTGCACAGCGTAGAGACTCTCGGCTGCACATCTGTGATATGCTCTGACAAGACAGGCACGATAACCGAGAACAAGATGACGGTTACAGAGCTCTGTGATGCTGAGGGTACATATTATTTCAGCGGAATGGGTTACCGTATGAGCGGAGCAGTCACAAAGGGCAAGGAAAATACACCTGTATCACTCGCTTCTGAAAAGGCTCTCGCTGAAGTACTCCGCTGTGGAACGATATGCTCGACAGCTGTGATAGCTGCCGGAAAAAACACGAAGGATTCTCCTCGTTCGCGCGGAGAATGGACAGTCACGGGTGATCCTACGGAAGCGGCTCTGCTCGTTGCGGCGGCAAAGCTCGGGATAACTAAGGCATCACTCGAAGCTGCTTACCGAAAGACAGACGAGTACCCTTTCGACAGCGAAACAAGATTTATGGCTGTGCATACGGCTTCGCCCGATGGCGACAGGACATTCTTCAAGGGAGCGGCAGAAGTGATACTTCCGCGATGTTCGTATTATCTTGACAGGCAGGGAAATAAACAGCCGCTGACAGCGGAACTGAGACGAGAGTTTACGGAACGTGTTGAGGATATGTCTGAACGTGCGCTGAGAGTGCTTGCAATGGCGGAACTTGCGACTGAAACTATGCAGCCGGAAATCGGAGGATTGACGTTCCTCGGACTTGCCGGAATGACAGATCCTCCGCGTGAAGAAGCAAGAGAGGCTATCCGGAAGTGCGCTGCGGCTTCTGTGAAAACAGTCATGATAACCGGTGACCATAAGAACACTGCCGCAGCTGTTGCAAAAAAAGCAGGTCTGCTTCGCGGCGGAAAAGCTATGACAGGTGCAGAGCTTGATAAGCTTAGCGATGAGGAACTCGATCGTGTGATAGATAAGTATACTGTATTTGCACGTGTTGAGCCTGCACATAAACTGAGGATAGTAAGGAGCTTCAAGCGGCGCGGCGAGATAGTCACGATGACCGGTGACGGCGTGAACGACGCTCCCGCTGTCAAGGAAGCCGATGTTGGAGTGGCAATGGGAGTCACCGGCACAGACGTTACAAAGCAGGCGGCGGACGTGATACTTCTCGATGATGATCTTGCAACTCTTGTGAATGCAGTTGAACAGGGACGCTGTGTATATGCTAATATCCGGAAATTTGTGCGTTATCTGCTTTCGTGCAATATCGGCGAGGTGCTGACGATGTTTCTTGGCATAGTTATGGGTATGCCGGTAGTTCTTCTGCCTGTGCAGGTGCTGCTTGTAAATCTCGTTACAGACGGGCTTCCGGCGATAGCGCTTGGTCTTGAACCGCCTGAGAGCGGTATAATGAAGAGACCGCCGCGGCGTTCTGACGAGGGCTTTTTCTCGGGCGGACTTATGTGGAAGATAGTATTCCGCGGCGTATTCATAGGACTGTCCACGCTTGCTTCATTCAGTGCTGTTATGCACATGGGCGGAAGTGTGGAAGCCGGAAGAACAGCGGCTCTTATCACTCTTGTCACCTCTCAGCTCATACACGTATTTGAGTGCAGATCTGAGACAAGATCACTGTTCCGCAGAGACATATTCAGCAACGTGAAGCTCATGGCAGCTGTTATAGTATCGGCAGGAGTACTTGCGGCAGCTGTGACTCTTCCGCAGCTAAGAGTCATATTCGAGACAGTCAGTCTTACTCAAGGACAGCTCTGTGCGGCACTCGTATCAAGTGCGGCTGTACCTCTTCTGAGTGCTGTGACTGTCGGTATAAAGCGAAAAAACGACTGAAATTTGGCAGAAACGCATAAATGCTTATAATTATGGTGCAGGTATTTCTTATTCTTTGACGTTGCAATTGTCAATAAACTATGATATAATTATAATGCTCAACAAAGTGACAGATAATTAACAAACTTGATCCTAAAAACGAAGAATGGAGAGAAATATGTTTAAAAAATTTAAACGAACTGGGGCGCTGTTAATTTGTGCTGCTGTTTTATCAGTTACTGCTTCCGGATGCGGCAAAGATGAAACATCATCCAAAAGCAGCAGAGTAAGCACCACAGCTTCAACTGATGTGACTACACAGACACAGCCTGTTACGACCACATCAAAACCTAAAGTGGATGCAAATCAGGCAAATAGTAATTCAACGTACAATGACAGATTTCAATGGGCGTATTTCCGTGAAGGCGACAATAAGGAAGTTGATGTATTCATGATCGCTCCAACGGTAGATGTCAAAGAAGAATTGCTGATGGACGTTGATGATACCGAGAACCGTGAGCGTTTTCGCGGAGCACTTGATATGCAGAAGGATATCTTCAGCGACAGAGCAAGGATTTATGCTCCCTATTACTGCCAGCTCTCATTGAATGGATATGAGCTCATCGGAAGCGACAGGGATATGTTTTTAAGTATTGCTTATTCTGATGTCGCAGAGGCTTTCAGATACTATCTTAGGTTTGAGAATAAGGGCAGACCTTTCATATTAGCCGGTTTCTCTCAGGGAGCTGATATGTGTTATCGTCTTATGGAGAATTTCATGGAGGATGAAGAGGTACGTTCAAAGCTCGTTGCAACATATGCTATCGGCTGGACTATGGATGAAGAGACTGCAGCAAAGTATCCTTACCTTAACTTTGCTCAGAGCGCTGATGACACAGGTGTTATAGTAAGCTTTGAGTGCGAAGCTCCAGAGTTAAATGCTTCTATGATATGTTCTGCAAATCAGAAGATGATGTCGATTAATCCTCTCAACTGGCGTACAGACAATACGATCGCAAAGAAGGATCTCAACAAGGGCGCTTGCTTTATGAAGGAAAACTCTAATGAGATAGAGAAGGAAGTTCCCGGCCTTTGCGGATGTTATTTAGATCCTACCAGAGGAACACTCAAGGTAACTGACATCAAAGCGGCTGATTATCCGGCAGGCATCAAGCTGCTTCCAGAAGGTTCATACCACATTTACGATTACCAGTTTTTCTTCAGAAACTTGCAGGAAAACGTAGGAACAAGAATTGATGCCTATAAGATCAAGCAGGAACAGCTTGCAGCAGAAGCTGAAACAGCAACAGCGGAAGAGGAAGCTGCCCAGACTGAAGAAACACCAGCGACTGAAAAAGCTGCCTGAAATATTATAGCTGAATATATACCAAAAGGGAGTCCTTTATCGGGACTCCCTTTTTACATTACCGGTTCGGAAGAAGGCGTTAGCGGAAATTCAACAGTAAGTGCGAATGTACCGTTTTCTGCGTCTATCTTCATCTGACCGTTGAGGTCTGTGACGGCTTTTCTTATATTGATAAGACCAAAGCCGTGATTTTTTTTATCGGATTTTGATGTTTTGTCGAAACGGCTTTTCTCCGGCATCGGGTTAGCGATGGATATTATCTGGAGATTGCGGTTTACGGCGCATTTTACATCAATTATGAGCTTTTCGGCTGAGTCTATCCTGCCGCAGGCTTCGACAGCGTTATCGAGCGCGTTGAACAGTATAGTTGAGAGTTTTGCAAGCGGAACACTGTTGTCGATAGCTCCATTGAAGACTATCTCGGCATTGTTTGCCTGAGCGTTCTCGTTTTTTCTGTCAAGGATAGAATCGGCGATGTAGTTGCCGCTGGAATAAGTTTTGCTGCTGATAATTTCCTGATTAGTAACGTCCTGGATATACTGAGAAGCTTTGGTATACTTGCCGGAATCTATCAGCATATTGATACAGGTAAGGTGGTTCTTGTAGTCGTGGCGGAATTTTCTGAGCTCGTTGCTCATAGTTGCCATTTTCTTGTAGTAGCTTACCTGTTCGTTGACATTTTCCTCCATAATATCCGACATAAGCTCATAATACTGTCTTGAAATGCAGTTGTTTATGAGGTATACTATCATCATGAACAGTAACGGGATTATTATCAGAGTACTTACAAGTATGATATTATTCTGAAGAGCCTCATTGGCAAATTTAGACTGGATACAGCCGCACATTTCACCGAGCAGCATAAGCATACTTAGTACCAGTGCGTGTACCTTTTTGGGGATAAGTCTGGCAGTGAACGGAAGAACGGTCTCAGTCTTCTTTATGAGTGAACCGCTTACGAGGAAGAAGATGAGATTAATCAGAAGTGATGCCGCCTTTGTTATAATGCCGATCATATCTGAGATCCAGAAGAATTCAATAAATATACCGCACATCGACTGCACTATCGAGTCGAGGCACATAAACACAGACGTTACATACAATGCACCGCATTTGTTATTGTGCATGAGGAATATTATAGTGAATATCAATATGTACGTAAACAGGATCGACAGAGATGCCGCAGTCGGCATATCATCTGTAAAACGGAAATAGCCGCTTAGACCGCTTGCCACGATCAGAGTACCTGTCAGTACAAGTATAGATGTGTGCCGGTAAGATGGGTGGCTTCCGTCAACAAGGAGAAGCAAACGGTTGATATTGACGACATACAGGAAATTCAGAGCAATAAATAAAATACAGGATGTGTAATTCATCATCATAGCTTACTGATACTTTCTTTTTTTACGAAATCAAAATAGTTCTCACGGAATGGTTTATATTTCTTTTTGGATATGGGTACTTTTTCTTTTGTCGAAAGAAGTATGTCTGTTTTGGAGAAGCTCTCGATATAATCGAGATTAACGATATATGACCTGTGAACACGGAAGAAGAAGCTGCTTTTTAATTCTTCTTCAAATTTAGATAGGGTATTGCGGTAGACATAAGTATTGCTTTTAGTAAATAGCTTTGTATAAACGTTTTCAGCCTGAGCATAGATTATACTGTTTTCTTTTACGCTGCATACTGCGAGGGTATCTTCGTCCTGAACTATAACAGAAGGAGATTTGACAGTTTCCCTGAGGAAGGAATCAAGTGCTTCTTTCAGCTTGTCCTCATTGAGAGGTTTTACAAGAAATCGGAAAGCCTTAACGATCATGGTGTCAAATACAATATCTGTATAGCTGCTTACAAAAATTACGTGAGTGTCATTGCCTCGTTCTCTCAGACGAGAGATGGTATCGAGACCGTTGACGTTTTTCATTTTGTGATCAACGAATATCAGATCAAATTCTATGTTGGAATTCATCAGATCATTGCCGTCGCAGAACTCAAAGTAGACCGCATCAATATCGGTCCCTTTGAAATAGTTGTCAGTTTTCTTGATAATATCGTCACGGTAAATTTTTTCGTCGTCGCAAACTGCTATTTTCACGAAAATCCCCTCCCCTTATTTTAACCAATACCGTACATCCGTATTACCATATCTAAACAGCGATAAGCCCTGAAAATGCACCACTACTCAGAGCTTAAAGTTCAAAATAAAAACAAAGGTATATATTAATATATATATTATACAATAATTTATAGATAATTGCAAGTGTTTCCAGTCAAGAAAATTAAAAAGTTGCTATTTACTAAAAAAAGTTGCTCGTTTACTAAATATCTATTGACTTTCAACTGTTTATCTGATAATATTAAGAACATAAAAAAGAAAAAGGCAATTTGTATTTCTGTGGTGGTAATTTCGATTTTGGACGAAAGGAGTATTGTATTATGTGGAGTGATATAATAGACGCGCTGAGGAACTTAGGAAAATAAATTTGCTATCCAGGTGATAGGCGTTTAACGCTGATCATCTTTCCCCACACCTTATACATCAACAAAAGGACAGCTTTGCTGTCCTTTTGTGTTATGCGAAAAAAATACCCTCTTTTCTTTGATTTGACTGTTTACTAAAAAAAACTATCCGTTTACTAAATTTCAGTTGATTTTATTCTTTATTCGGGTTAATATATGGTTAATCTTTAATAATACATACCGCATTAAGATTTAACAACTAACAATGCCAACGTTATTATGAAAAGAGGGATCACGTATGTGGAACGACATCATGAGAGTTATCGGAAGACTTTTCAAATAAGATTCTGTAACTCAAATTCAATCGCACCCCTGTCATTTAGAAAGGGGAAAACATTTTTATTTCATTACTGATATAAAAATACATAATATCTGCAGGAGAACAAGGATTCATCTTACTTTAATCGTAGAGGAGGGACATACATAGATCTGATGAGATCCGCCTGTGAAATATCCGGTCAAGCTTATACGATTTACGCTGGAAGCTGTGCAGCAATAAAACAGCAGGATGTGGAGACCGGTTTTTACAGAGGCAATATCTTGTCATCTTTAATTTGACCGCTGAACATCGGATAATAACTGCCAAAGCAAATTGTAATTTACCAAGTAGAAGATACATTATGATCTGCACAAAATTGCACCAATACACCTCACTAACATATTATGCAAGATTACAGTTACCGATACAGCAACAGCTTCACTATGATACACACTAATATCCGTAACAACAAGCTGCAATAATCTAAGTACGATATACAGTATGATACACGACACTAAACGCTGCATTACACAACTAAAAACGCACCACCATAAGCAGTAAAGATCACTTCACGTTCCTATACAAAACATAGTACAATATACGATATACGATATGCCAGTAAGTATAACATATAGTACGGTCCGATAAACAATAATCCAGTAAACAAAATCAGATTTACCACAACATTACACTAACAGAAATACTAATCAACACTTCAGAACTCAGCACGATACACAGTAATACATACACCAACATTATACTCAGTACAAAACGCAGCAAAAGCGGTCAGGATTATGGAATTATGATATATATGCATTCAGGATAGTTTTTTACGAGGAGACTTTCCCGGGTGCTTACAGCTTGATTAAGTATGATCAGAATCCAAGGCGTTCAATTGCACTATATGCTATTTTTATATAATTACTACTCTGCTCGTTGGTGAGCAGGGGGAGCTAAGGGGCAGATAACGCTCCTGAAGTGGATGAAGGTAATGCACAATTATCTCACACTCCATAAATAATAATAAGGATCAATATCTGTAAGTGAACTGAAAAGTTCACTTAGGTATTGATTCTTATTATGTTATCAGATTTTTACATCCGGCAATTCGGCCGGCATTAATACGATATCCAGGTGTCAGCGTTCCCGCGCTGACGATCTCTCCACACACCTTATACAAAACAACAGGACAGCCTTAGGCTGTCCTGTTGCGTTATACTGACATATCAGTTTTTGCGTTTTCTGTTCACTCCGCATATGAAAACCGGGAGTGCTGTTTTATCATATACCCTTAAAGGTGATCTTCTTGTATTTTTCGAGCTTTTCAGCAACGGTAGCGCGCTTCTGAGGATCCATGAAGAAACCGCCCTGTGTATCAGCGATCTCATCACAGTGAACACCGCGTCCCTCTTCTGAAGTACGGTCGCGCTCGAGACCGTTTGCAGCGATCACGAACTTCCACTTGCCGTCGTCAGTCTTAACGAGGTCACCGCCTGCACCGCAGACAGCACACTCGATAGGATACTGAAGTCCCTTCCACTGAGGTTCACCGAGGCAGAGACAGTTGCTGTGGCAGTTGGGACACCAGCCTGCATCGGGTTCGCCGAGCCATTCGCGCTTGTCAGCAGGAGTGTTGAGTGATTTCATAATGTTCTGACCGATCTCTCTTGCGCGGGCGAGCTTTTCTTCGTGGAGGAGCACCTGTGCCGGAGCCGGTACCATAGTTGCCATATACATATCGATTATCTTGAAGCTGTTTGAGAAAGTTGAAGCCTGCATACATTCAAGAGCCATAGACTGCCATGAACGTGTTGAACCGCCGACAGCTATCAGGGCACCTATACGGTCACGCGGCTGGATAGCGCCTATCTTGGTGAGGAAAGCTGTCTCGTAAGCAAGGTTTCTGTGCATGAATTTGAGGAAGAGCGATGAGGGCATAAGTGCATAGGTCGGAGCAGAGAAGATAACAGCGTCCTGATTGAGGAGAACTTCCATAATTTTCTTCTTCTCGTCTTTATTGTCGAGGGAACAGCCTGTGTGCTTGCCCATAGACATACCCATAGTACATGAAGTACAGCCTGTGCAGTCAAGGAGCTCATAGTCCTTGAGGTTTATCATAGTGATCTCAGCGCCCATCTCCTGACAGACGAGGAGTGCTTCTTTCAGCAGTATTTCGCAGTTGCTGTCTTTACGTCCGGCGGTAACGCCCATAACTTTAAATGCCATAATTTTCTCCTTAAAATGTTATTGTCGCATAATGCAATATTAATTTTAAGGTATATCTGCGAAAAAAGCAAGTTGTTTATTGCGGAAAGTATTTTAGCGATTCATATCTGTTTCAGCTTCCTTTGCGATTTCATCGTAGAGACCGGAGTAGTCGTCCATGGTGAAGTCCTCGGTATCGAACTTGTAGTTTTCGAGCTTGAATGACATAGCAAAAGAGCCGTTGCTATATATTTCACAGGATATAAGATGATCGTTCTGATCCAGGGTTATGGTATATTTGCCATCGGTCTCAAGCATAGACAGTGTCCTGAAAGAATAAACCTTGTTGCCGTTTTCTTCTGACTGTGTAAAATCAACGACCTCTCTATTGTTTTCACCTTCAACTATATCTCTTTCTATGTCCTTGAGCAGATAAACGTAATGGAATGACGGCTGGTATTCGAGTATACCGTTGCTGTACGAATATACAAGCGAGGATTCGTGATTCCCGGCTGTATCGGAAACTTTTAGTGCAGTCGGTGCACCCTTCCATGTGTCATAGTTTCCTCCGTCCGGCTTCATTATCATTTCAACGGATTTTTCTCCGTTGTTCATTGAGCCTTCGCCGGTCATATACATTGTATTTTTCTCACCGTCATAGACTATTTTTCCGGACGAGGTTTCGTATGGAGTTGAGAATGTATAGTCCGCGTCAAGATTTTTGGGAAGACCGCTGCTTATCATATCGGCGAGAGCGGAGCCTTCATCAAGAACGAAGTGTTCTGTCAGTATATTGCTGACATTGCTGAAGTCTGCTTCATTCAGCGGTTTGTAGTATTTGCCGCCTTTGTTCAGATAGCCATCAGCGTATATATTGAGCGTTAAAATATTATAACTGCCTGAACTGATAACAAGTTCATTATCATTAAAGGTTTCTTTCTCCATAACTTCATCTTCGCTGCATTCTGTCCATTCGATTGAAGCTATTTTGTTTTTTAAGCCGTCATAGTCAACGACATCATATTTTCTTATCTTTTTACCGTAAAGCAGTTTGCCCTGAGGTACCATTGTCGGACCTGAACGGAATTGTACTTTACTGAATTCGTGTGCATCAGGGAAAAGAGCAAGTATCGTGCTGCTCGGAACAGCCTCCATTATGGTTGCGCTTGTTGCCCCTGTTGTAACCTCTGTTGTATCGGAAACTTCTGTCAGCTCTGTGACAGCGGCAGGTCCCGTAGAAGCTGATATGCCGTGTGAGGGCTGGTTCTTGTCGTGCTGTCTGAATGCGTAAGCAGCACCGCCGACTGAACCGCAGACGAGTACGAAAGCCGCAGCCATAGCCGCATAGCGCGTCCAGCTGCGCTTAGGAGCTATGTCCGTACCGCTGACACTATCCTCATATGATTCCATAGCTATAGGCTCAGAACTGAGCTTTTTCTGCATTTCGCTGCGGAATTCGTCTGTGCATTTTATTCTTTTCATGAGATCGTTATACTCGTTGTGCTCCATATTCATAGCCCTCCTTTATAAGTATCATTTTGAGTTTTTTTCTTCCGCGCTGGAGAAGCGAACTGACTGTGTTCTCGCTTTTGCCTAAGAGCCCGGCAATTTCTTTGACTGTATACTCCTCGAAGTAGTACAGGAATATCACGGAAGCGTATTTTTCCGGGAGTTTATGTATCATTTCTCTTATTTCGTTATCTCTTGGTGAAAATTCGCAGCTGAGCTTATCTGAAAGCTCATCGTCGAGCGGTTGGTTTCTGCGGACATGAGCGCTTATCCTGTAGTTTTTACAGCGGTTGATAGCAGCTCTCAGCAGCCATGCCTTCATATGTTCTTCTGATTCAAAGTTCTGCGGCTTTGCGTGAAGCGTAAGAAAGACTTCCTGAGTGATGTCCTCGGCTTCGGGGTAGCTGCCCGTCATAGCGAAAGCCGTACGCAGAACTGTATCGCAGTATTTGTTGAATGCGTACAGCGCTGAATTGTTCATAAAGTATTCCTCCTTTCGTGTAGAAGCGTCGCCTCATAAGTATATACAAGATACGGAAAGATTTCCGTGCATTTTTCAAAAGAAAATTTCATATTTATTTGCATTGTAATTTTAACATATAAAACAGGTGTTTTCAATAGATAAAGAGATGAAATTTTACATTTTGTCTATTGATTTTCTCGGAATGATATTGTATAATTTTATTGATTTATCAATGTTTTGCTTTTGTTATTTTATGCGAATAAGGAAGTGAGCATATGTATATCCAGGAACAATACAGCAAAGACCTGCTGTTTATTGAAAAGATAGATAAGCTTGTAGCCCGTAAAGTAGAATTTCTCGCATATTTTTTTCCGATTGCAGCCTGCCTTGGAGCGCACACGCTCTATTTCATTCTTTTTACTGCGGCAGATGTACCTATAATGTCGGTGTTCAATATATTCAGCATGACCTTCTATGCTGCGATGATCTTTATATTCAAAAGAGTAACTGATAAAGTAAACATCGTATATGCGGCAGTTGCCGAGATAATCGCCCATGCGACAACCGCGACTGCCTGTGTTGGTTGGATACCGGATTTCGGTATGCTTCTGCTGATGATAATACCGATAGTCTTTCTGATGCCGAATAAAAATAAGAAGATACCGGTCATAACGATGGTGGTATCACTGCTTATATATGCTGCGCTCAGGATAATTTACCGGGACTCTGATCACACGATATACAACATAGAACATACATCATATGCGATGATATTCTTTGTAATAAATATGGTAATTGGCTCTTGCGTGCTTGTGTATGTAACGACTATCTACAATATTATGAACCGTTACACCGAGTGCAAACTCAGGGTTCAGAACGAACAGCTCAGGATTATGGCTTCCACAGATCCCCTGACAAAACTCAGCAACCGCCGTGAGATAAGCAGAAGACTTGCAGAGATAAGCGAAGCAAGTCATCAGACCGGAAGCAATTATGTAGTCGGCATAGGCGATATAGATTTCTTCAAGAAGATAAACGACACCTACGGTCACGATTATGGAGACATTGTTCTTACTAAGGTCGCAGAGGTCATATCCTCATCACTTCCGGACAATGGCTGTGCGGCAAGGTGGGGCGGTGAGGAGTTCCTCTTCGTCATACCGGATTCTGATCTGAATGAAGGTATCCGATATGCTGACAGTATGGTCAGTGCGGTGAGCCGTGAGATATTCAGCAGCGACGGAAAAGATTTTTCCGTTACTATGACTATCGGTATCTGTGAGGCTTCACCGGACGATACTGTTGATAATGTCATAACCTGTGCGGATGGCAGACTCTACAAGGGAAAGCGCAACGGCAAGAACCATACAGAATATACAGACTGAAAAGCAAACAGCTCCTGTCCGATAATTGAACAGGAGCTGTTTTTTATTTTAAAGTGAGGTTTTAGCGAACAAGCTTTGCTATGCCGTTGTCTATATTTATCACATTTGGATTGCTGTTGTCGTAATGACCTTCAAATGCCAGATAAGTATTCTGATAGAAATATATCACGGTAGTTTTCTGATCGTTTATATCTTCATTAGTATCTATCCTGTATGTGCCGGTTCCGGAATTGCCTTCAGGATCGGTATAATCATATGCTCCGTTTCCGTTTATAACTACGTATTTCAGGGGAGCGCTGCTAAAATGGGTATTATCAATGAGCTGAAATTCCCATGTGCCGGCAAGGCTTTTTTCATCGATGAGGGAGCTGCTGTTTGCTTTGTCACGTACAAGACGTACAGAATCGCCTTTGCCTTCATAGAGCGTATCGATATCATTCTCAGTATACCATGCGCTTAGTATGATATCGTCGCTTTCACCAATGTGAAAATCAAGAGTTGGTACATTTCTGCCGTCCACATAGCCACCGTTAGGGTTGGTTGTAACGATGCCGCCTGTGTAATTGCCCCATATCTTGGTTGCTGTGTATGTTCCGTCTTCATTTATAGTTATTGAGCCTGCATTCTTAGGATTTTCCTGGACAGTAGTATTTCCGTCTGCGATCTGATATGTCCATTCGCCTGTGAGAGCGTTTATATCGACATCAGGTGTATTCTCTGCTGTAAAGCCGCGGATGAGTCTTGCAGAACCGCCGTTGCCGTCATAGAGTGTATTGAGGTTATCCTCAGTATACCATAAGCTGAGTAATATTTCGTCGCTGGCACTGTCACCGTTGTGGAAATCAAGTGTTGGTACAGTTTGGCCGTTTACGTATCCGCCGGAAGGGTTGACTGTAACGACTCCGCCTAAGTAATGGCCCCATATCTTGCTTGCTGTGAATGTGCCGTCTTCACTTATATATATAGTACCTGCAAACTTGGGATTTTCCTGAACTGTGGTGTTGCCGTCTGCAATCTGATATGTCCAATTGCCGACGAACTTATTCAGATCACTATCAGAAGTATTGGAGTTGTTTCCGTCATTACTTACGCGGACGAGCTTCTCTTCACCGCCGTTGCCGATAGTGATGACATCAGGATCATTTCTGTCATAATAACCGCCGAATGAGAATTCGCCGTTGGGGGCTTCGTAGAAGTTTACAGTATTGTGTACTGTACCGCCTATCTCCTCTGTGCCTGTTACGACTGTGCCTCTAACTATATCACCGTTTTCTCTGTGGATAGCGTATGTTCCGTCAGACTCTATCATGATCGTTTCATTGTACTTAGAGGATTCAACCAACCACTTGCCTACAAGCTCGCTTATGCTGAAGGGATCTGTTGAGTTTTCAGTTACAGGCTGTGTTGTTACAACAGCTGTTCCGGTCGTGACAGTTACAGTCTCAGTGCCTGTTGAAGTCTCAGTTGTAGCGGCAGGTGTTACGAGGTGGTCTGAATCTGGTTTCTTGCTGCCCTTTTTGATGAGAGCTGTGCTTCCGGCGATTATGCCGATCACAAGGATAAGTGAAGCTGCTGCGCTCATAGGTCTGAGCCAAGCAGGTCTTCTTACGCGGTCAACGCCTTCAACGACGTTGTTTTCAGTTACTTTTATGTTATCTTTCTTTGCTCTTGTTGTTTCTTTATCTTTCATCTTGAATTTCCTTTCACTCATGACAAGTATCCTGTCAAGCTGTTCGTCCGATATCTCGGGACATTTATCGATAAGTCTGTCCATTGAATCATTCTCCGCATTTTCAAGGATATCGAAAATCTTTTCGTCTTTCATAACTGCTCCCCCTCCTTATATAGTCATTCCGGCTTCAACGAGCATTGAACGGAGTTTTTCCATAGCTCTCGAACATCTTGTTCTTACAGCTGCTGATGTCATTCTGACGTTCCGTGCAATTTCATTGGAATTGCGGTTGTAGTAGAATTTCTGTATAAGTATAGTTGAATCCGGCTCGCCGAGTTCATCTATCTTATCGAGGAGCACGCGTCGGAGTTCAGAACGGTCAACGTGTTCGTCAACACTAAAGTCCGAGACAAGCTCCCGCATATTGTCTTCGTCTGTATCAGCGATATGGTCAGCCTTTGCAGTAAGGCTTCTGAAGCTGTCTATCGCTCTTCTCTTTGCAACGGTGCAAATGAGGTATTTTATATCGTTTTCTGACGATATATCTATCTTGCATTTCATGAATATGTCTGCAAAAACATCGCTTACACATTCTTCAATGTCCTCATTAGTGCCGCAGCCCCTGAGTTTATTGTACACGATAGCATAAACATATCTGCCGTATTCTCTGACGAGCGCTTTGTGACATTCAGCAGGCGAGCGCTGCATCATATCTGCAAGTTCTTTGCTTGTCATGTTCATTCCTCCTAACGTAGTAATATTCAAGATCGACCTTTCATAAACAACAATCGAAAGGGTAACAACAAGTGTTACAGTTTCAGCAAAAAAAATTTTTTTGAGATAACATTAATATCTATTTTATCACATTTTCAGCCGGTGTTCAACAGCCTTCGAAGCACCTGACGGAGAGTATTCTTTATAATAAAGTAAAATCTTGCAAAATTCACGGAATAATGGTATAATAAGTTATCTTAAACTCAGGAGCACAGATATGTATTACTATATAAAAAATACACTTGAAAAGGCCGTAGAGCTGGATTTCAAGGAGCACAGCAGCAAATTTGTAGCGGTACTGACATCAGCTGAATGGCTCGAAAGCAGGGACAGGTTCGATATGGGAATCGAAATGGATATCGATCTGTCAGCTGTTCATTCCACCAAAGCCGAAGTGAACTACGATTCGCTTACGGGAACATTTTCTGTTCCGGACAGGGAGAATATATCCGCTCCCAACACCAATTTTGCGTTTGCTCTCGATGAAAAGGGCATAGTCTTCATTGATGACAGCGGCTTCGTGAACGGTGTCATAGGCAATATAATAAATTCAAAACGCTGGACTATGCCGAGCCTTGAGCGGTTTATATTTGACTTCCTTGAACAGATAGTTTCTCGCGACCAGCAGATACTTGAACGCTTCGACAAGGAGCTCGACACGATAGAATCAAATATCCTCGAGGGTGACGAAAAGGATCCTTCTGTCAGAGTCAGCCGTATCAGGAGCGATCTTCGTGATCTGCGAGTACACTATGAACAGCTTCTTGATCTCAGTCAGGAGCTTGAGGAAAATGAAAACGATTTCTTCAACGAGGATAATACACGTTATTTCCACCTGTTCTCGCAGCGTGTATCGAGACTTCACGATCTTACGACTTCACTGCGCGACTATTCCATACAGATACGTGATATATTCAAGTCACAGCTCGACATCAAGCAGAACCGCATCATGGCTCTGCTCACCATAATCACATCGATATTTATGCCGCTTACTCTTATCGCAGGCTGGTACGGTATGAATTTCAAATATATGCCCGAGCTGGAGATAAAAGCCGCATATCCTATTGTTATTGCAGCAAGCATCGCGATAGTTGTTGTCAGTCTTATATTCTTTAAAAAGAAGAAGTGGCTGTGATACAGGCAAAGCAGCTCGTTAAAAATGATATGATCAGGTATCTCATATAAGGGAGTGAGATTTGAAATGACCGATAACGATGATAAAAATGAGTTTCAGCCGGAACAGACTGATAACAGTACATTCAGCAGCGATCAGGAAAGTATCTCTGAGATATTAAGCGAGATACAATTCCAGCAAGAGGTTAAGAAGGATTCTGAGACACCTGTTGGTTCAGGTATGGAAAAGGCAATGCTCATATCTTTCGGTGTTGCGATACTGGGAGTTATTATCTCGTTCTTTTTTGATACAGATAATCTGTGCAGAGTATTAGTGATTCAGGTGTTTGCGGTATTCGGCATAGGATTTTTCTACGGATGTATGAAGCAGAACATTCACAAAAAAATAACAGGGTTTTCGTTGTGGCTCTCCGTGGGAGTCGGAGGCTGTGCTATTGTGGCAGGGATACTTGCGGCAGTTCTCAGGCAGAGGGATATCCTGACAGCGGTACAGTACAGGCATATAAAGAGCTTTCTTGTTGACGGTGCTATGGTCGCCATCGGCTTGTTTCAGATAGTACCGACTATATATTACCGCATCAAGTTGAAACGGCGCTGCACCGAGTCTGTTACCGCGACCTGTGAAGAACTAAAAACGATAATACTCTATGAAAAAAACGACAGACCTGTGTACGGAACTGTGCCGGTATGGCGTTATTCCTTCAATGGCGAAGAGTACACAGTTGAGGATAATGTTTATTCCAAAGGTACGCTCCACATGGCAGGAGATAAAGAGGAAATACTCATTGATCCGGATGAGCCTGATTGTATGCTTAGCAGATATGGTCTGCCGCATTTGGGTGCAAGGCTGATAGCTGGCATAATAATTATCGCGATCGCAATTTATTTTATAGTACACAAAATATGAGCAGATACAAAAAAGGACCGCCTTGATTGAAGGCAGTCCTTTTTATGTATATAGAAATTTGCGATTCAATTATTTGCTTTTGTGATACTTGGATTCAATAAGAGTACGCTTCATTTTTATGAGGTCGAATACGTTCAGCTTGCCGTCGTGAACCATATCTGCCGCATCCTTGTTCATAAGCTTTACACTGTGCGGTCTGATAAGATATCTATGGAACAACACAAGATCAGCAGCGTTCAGCACACCGTCATCATTAACATCTCCGTCAGGAGGATCTATCGGGATGATCTCTTCCGGCTCTGTAACCTGCTCAGATACAGTTGTGCCTATCATTGACGGATCTTCGGTCTCTTCTTCAAACGGTTCTGTAACTTCTTCTGAGACAGATGTTCCCATAATGGTTGGTTCCTCAGTCGGGAATGTGAATTCTTCGCAGACAGTCGTACCCATAAGAGTAGGCTCTTTGGTCGGGTGTGTATACTCTTCGGAAACAGTAGTACCCTCAGTGTACCATTCTACTTGTGGTTCAGTAACTATTTCAGCAACAGTAGTGCCTACAATAGTTGTTACGTCGGTATATGAGTCTGCAATTGCTACTCCTTCCACGAATTCAGTTGCTGATTCCTGGAGAGAGTTAGTTTTTGATGATGCGTTTGCTCCAGAGGAACGTACTTTGTCCTTTGATGAAGCGGAAACAGTTCCCATAGAAGCACCGAGTGCGGCGGTAGCCAACAGTGCTGTTATTTCTTTGGTGAATTTTCTCATTGTTTCTAACCTCCGTTTTCTTTAGTTATGATTTCAAGTGCAGTCAGAATATGCACTTGTTCCTCCATACAAGCGGCTTCTGAAATATCTCTTACCGAGTTCGTTGTAGCCATTTTGCGGCAGGCACACGAATTGCGGCAGTATTTTGATATCTCGCAGCCCTTGCATCTCTCTGAGACCATAGAATAATCGGGATGTGCTTTTCGTGCTTCTTCGGCTTTGATGCCTGTGAAAATACTTCCGCAGTTATACTCCGGTCTGTTTTGGAACTGGACACAAGGATATATGTTGCCGTCCCAGTTTATGAATATCTTTTTTTTGCAAATCTCGCAAAGGCTCTGTTTGTTTTCCTTGATCCTTTTCTTTTTTGTAGCAAGCTCATAAACGTACAGATCCTTGATCTCCGAGACTTTACGCCACTGTTCTCTTAAAATGTCACCGAATGCGTCAGGATCAGCCGGTTGTAGAAAAGAATCCATTACTGCGGAGACTTTTTTTACACCGAGCTTGTGCAGATACATTAAGTTATCATACAGCTTTGGAAGTGTCTCTTCCGTATATACGAGCTGTACAAGTGTATCAGGCTGATATTTAAGGAGTGTTTTCAGATTAGCGTCGAGCAGTGCAGTGTCAACGCCGCGGTCAGTACATTCTATGCCGTCGTGGGACATATTTATAGTGACCTTTCTGTCTGCACACCATTTTATGAATTCTTCTTCGAGCAGTGTTCCGTTAGTTGTAATAACGTATTTTTTAGCTTTGATACTTTCGCAGTAGTATTTTACAGTGTCTTTATACAGCAAAGGCTCTCCGCCAAAAAGGTACAGCACTCCGACATCGTTGCGGCTGTTGATGAAATCAGCGATCTTCCCTCTGATATCGCTGGTTATGCAGCCGTATTCCGTGTTCAGATGACGTTCGTAGCAATAGGTGCATTTAAGATTACATTTGTTGGTGATGCTGATAGTATAATCCAAATTATCCCCCTCTCATAATTATGTCTTGACTTAGTTGTGAATTAAGTATAATACATATTTCAAAAAAATGCAATAGTATTAATGAAAATTTAAGAAATTCAGAACAAATTTAGTGAATTACGAACTATATTGCGGCTGGTGTCAGTATCGGTTGTTATTTATTATTTTCGTTTACAAACCCAATACCAGTGTTCTGATAGTTTTTTTATAGCTATATCATCATAGGGACTATTTGGACTGGAAATATATTCAGGTTTTTTATCTTCCACAGAATATACATAAGAAGCTCTGCCGCCGTTGTTGCAAAAAGAAACAAACCCATTATATACACATATATACTCTAAAGATTGTTTATCCAAATAATAAGAATCTATAATTTTATTATATTGAATACGCTGTTCTTCGTTTAGTTCTAAACTATGTTTACATTCATCAGTAATACAAGCTGTATAAATATCATTATATTTATTTGGAACTAAGTATATCAGCTTTTCAGAATCATATTTTTTATAATCATCGTAATAAAGATTAGCTATTGAACTATACTCGTTTATCAATGGCTTAAAGTCATCTTCTCTTGACGATATATTCAAAAATGTGAATGACGAATCAGAAACTATATTCACTATCAAGATGATTATAATTAATGATAAAAGAGCAAATAACATTAAAAATGCAATCACTTTAGTTTTTCGTTTGTTTTTCATTTTAATACTCCCATAATCGTTTCCTCAATAAAGATTTAATCTGTAAATGGCGTTTACTAACATAATTATATCGTCGTTCGGGGCGTGTGTCAAGTATTGCAAATTTCACTTGAAGCAGAAATGAAAACAGCACGATGAGCTGTTCCCATTAATTGAGAGAATAAAAACGACCTCCCGTGGCTTGAAATAAACCACAGGAGGTCTTAACTATGTGGGTAGGTGTTATCGTGCGTTTATTGCTGCGGTTACCTCATCGAGCAGTTCCTGAAGATCTCTGTTATCCGGATTGCCTGCAACGAGAGTACTTCCGAGAAGTGAAGACGGAGTCCAGTATGCGTCTGTAACATTCTGACGTACTGAAAAAGCAGACTGCTCTCCAAGGGCAACTACCGCAGGAGAAGCCTGAACTTCCTCAGATTTCATAGCTTCGATATTTGAAGGGCATTCGCCTGTGACCTGGAATCTCTTTACCTGATTGTCATAGTTTGATACCCATTCTGCAAATTTCATTGCCCAGTCGGGGAAATCTGTACCGGAGTATACACCTACATATTTATAACCCATGAATCCTGACATCTGCACCTGATCTCCGTTTACGGTATATGTCGGAAGCTTTGTTGCACGAAGGTCATCGCCCCATACAGCAAGGAGATTTTCGTAATCCCACTGTCCGCCAACAAAAGCGATAATGCTGTCATCAGTAGCTCCGTCGATGAAGGTTTCAATGCTCTTGAATCCCTTGCTACTGCTTATGTTCAGCATTGCCTGAGCAACATCTACACCCTTGTACTGAGTGTCGGTGGCATTCCAGTTGCACACATTGAAAGTGACGCCAGGATTGGCTTCGGCTTTCAGTCCTGCGCCGCCGAAGAAAGAATACAGATACCAGCCTGAAGACCAGTCCATAGCGAAATATTTATTGTTCTTCTCAGCGACTTCAAGTATCTTGTCAAGTGATAGGACATCTGATTCGTTCAGATACTTTGCATTATAGTAAAGGAAATATCCGTTTCCTGCTGTTATAGGGCAGGCATAGAGCTTCAGCTCTCTGGCTACACAAGATATTACTTCAGTGTATCTTCCACCGTTATCAGCGATTATCTTGTCTTTATCCTCCATTGGAAGCAGATATCCTGCATTGTAGAGCTGATCCAGCTGATCGTCGGCAAAGTACAGTATATCAGCGGAATCTTCCGGATTTTCCTGTATATATTCTGTCATGGAGTGTTCGGGCTTATTGCCGAGGATTATTTCGATATCCGCGTCATCTTTATAGTATTCGATGAAGTCGTTTGACATATCGAGAAGCAAAGCTTCGTCCTCCATTTTCCATACGTTAAGAGTGACTTTTTCACGCTTTTTATTTGATTTATTGCCGCAGGATGCCATTGTTAAAAGACAGGCTGCTGAACATGAAACTGCTATGATCTTTCTGATATTCATATTTATAACCTCCTGATTTACTTTTATATCAATCTTCGTAATAACGCCAGTTGCCTGATGCGGAATATCTTCCGTTTGTGAGCGCAAGTTTCAGCTGATTATGGATAGTCATATCAACTGTATCGTGACTTGCTTTTCTGACAAGAGCGATATCGTAATCCACTGTAATGCGCTGATTATTGATCTCATATTCGGATGTAAGGGAACGATATGCTCTTTCGACAAGGTTTGCTGTTTTTGCGAAGCTGTCCTGTGAATCATCAGTTTTGATAACTGCAACGAATTCATCAGAACCGGTTCTGTAAACAGTACCGTCTTCAAATACACCACTAATACGTTCAGCAGTTGAAGCGAGCAGTTTGTCGCCTGCATCGCTGCCGTATCTGATATTGATGCCGCTGAAATCCTTGATGTCAAACATCATGAAGTACATTTCCTCACCATCAGGTATCTCAACAGGATATGCGCCGTATTCAATAACAAAGGAGAATCTGTTACTTGAAACAGTAACATTGTCCTTGAACATAGCATTGTTGAGTGACATCTGAGTTTTTTCGTTAGCATCGACAGCTGTTTCAAGAGATTTGGCCATTCTTTTTTTTCGTGCTTCAAGCATATTGAGGAGAACAAGCACGATTATACCGAAACCGGTAAAGAATATTCTCAGGATATTTGCATTAAATACAGCCTTGTCATAGCGCTCGTCGATAGAATCGTCTGTAATAGACAGAAGGTCGTTAAGGATGTTGTCGAGACCGTTTCTCTTATTTATGAAACGATCATAGTAAATGGAGTTTGCAGTTTCAAAATGTCCGGCGTTTATCTGAGCAAGGATCTCATTTGAAACTATTTCGTTGTACTGATCCATAGCAGTTTTCACGAGCTGATACTGCTTTTCTTCATAATCAGTCTTTTCGATAGCTTCATACTTTTTCATGAGTTCCTTGCACTCGCTCAGGGAATAGTTTATCTTATCAAGATACTCTTCAACTGAAGCTGAATCAGCATCTGCATTACGGCCTAAATTGATAGCTATGCAGAGGTCTGTTTCCAGCTCATGCATCTTGGTCGAGCGCTGCTGGAGATAATTCCTTGAAGCGACATCGTTATCCATAACGTCGGAATACTCAGATATAACAAGGCTGAAGCCAATTGCTCCGAGTATTATAAAAAGGATAACGACAATGTTTGTGATGACATTGCTCTTTTTGTTCATAACACTTACCCACCTTTATAAATTTTTAAGTATGAACAGGTTTATCATGAAAAGAGTCCTCCCTCCTCTTTTCAATAATTATGATAATGTCTCTTTTGGGAAACAGCCTGTTGCATACCATATAAAACTTAAAATACTTTTGTGCTTCCGAACAGCGCTTTATGAATAGGAGCATTGAATACTATGTTTTCAGAGAAAACAAAAAAGACTCCTTGTATATAAAAATACAGTATGCGATAATACATATCAGTCAGCAGAAAAAACTTGCAATATGATTACCGCATTTAAGGAGTCCGTTTGTATTAAGTGTTGTTTTTTCAAGTAAATAATATCATATTGCACACAGTAGTTCAATAACGTTTTACATAATATTACTTACATAATACATATTTTGTGATTGACAAGTATCTTTACTCTGCGTTATAATGATAAAAAGAGGTGATAGCATGAAACGGATAGGAGTTGTAATACCTGCAATAACCGATAATCTTCAGACCGAACTGATCGATGGGATATTTAAAACCGCATCTGCTGCCGGTTATGATGTTATAGTCCTTACTACTGTCACAAACGGAATGGAATTCCATATTCAGAACGAAATTATGGAAGGCGAAGAAAGTATATATAAGCTCCTTGAACGTGCTGAACTGGATGGAGTTCTGTTGGCATCACAGTACTTCGTAAAAGAGAGTGCCCGTATCAGTCTTTCAGAGATGATAAAAAAAACAGGCATTCCCTGTATAGATCTCGGCGGAACAGAGCTTGGCTTTGAAACTGCTTGTATTACACAGGATATAGCCATTTATAATATGACAAAACACGTTGTCGAAAAGCACAACTGCAATGACCTTATCTTTCTTGCCGGTTTTGAGGGGAATCCTGATTCCGAGCAGCGTATGCAGGGGTTCCTGAGGGCTGCTGATGAGTATAGCTGTAAATATGAAGTTATCTACGGTGATTTCTGGAAATTCCGTGCTGCGGATCTTGCAAAAGAATTCCTGCAGCATCAAAGGAAGCTCCCTGATGCGGTGATATGTGCCAGTGATGTAATGGCAGTAACATTATGCAATGAACTTCAGCACGGAGGCATATCTGTTCCGGAAGATATTATTGTGACAGGTTTTGACGGGCATATAAGTGCATTGTCAAACTTTCCGTCTATTACTACTATCAGCGGTGCTGTTTTTGAACTCGGCTGCAGAGGTACAGTCCGGCTTATTGAATCAATAGGCGGTGAACCGCCCGAGCTTCCGGAAAGCTGTATGAATATGATCTTTGGTGCAAGCTGCGGATGTGCGGAGAGAATGAGTGATTATGAAACAGCTGCAATAAAAGTACAGGATCAGATACGCAGAGAAACGGAAATATCAGATATGCTTGAAATGCGTATCAATGCTGATGTAATAACACGAGCAACTTGTGTTGAATCGGTTTCAGAACTCATAGATCTGATAGATCAGACAGCTCATATAATCAAGAACTATAAATCGCTGCATATGTGTATTTTGCCTGATTGGGACAGTGCGCCGGAACAGCCTGACTGCTGTATAACAAAACCATATCCCGATAAAATGCTCTGTGCTCTTTCAAAAAATGCGTTGCAAGACGGCAGAAGCGGAAGCATTTTTCCGACATCACAGGTAGTGCCAATGCTGTCACAGCCGCATGAGCCTACAATAATATTTGTGCTCTCGCTTCACGCGGCATCTCAGGTGTTTGGATACATTGGCTTTGAATATGAAAATCCTTTGGATTTTACTGTTTCGGTAATGCTTTTCAACCTGATGAGTTCATTTGCAAATGGAATGCGTATCCTGCGGCATAAGCTCTATGCGGAGTACTTGCAGAACAAATTAGAGGAAGCTTCTCTGTATGATAAAATGACAGATATGCTCAGCAAAAAAGGACTGCTCCTGTATCTTGAAAAACAGGAACAGTCCGAAATAAAGAATGGTATTATGCTTGTAACGATATCAAAATTAGCGGCTGCATCAAACGGGCAGACTAAAAACAGATTATCTGATAATGTTATGCAGTCTGAACTAATTCTTGCTAATGCCATACGTCTTATATCCGGCAGAAAACTTCAGACAGCACGACTCGACAAGAGGACATTTGCGATAGTTTATCCGGTTGATGAATATGCTCCGGAACACTTCGCGGAAGAAGTGATGATACAGCTTGAAGTGCTCATCAAAAAAATGCAGGAAGGCTCTGTAGCTGTTTTTCTTCCTGAGCCATATTATGTTTGTGGATATGTCAGTGCTCCGGCTGAGAAATGTGTTTCTGAACTGTGGGACGTTCTGAACAACAGTCAGCCTAAGGGAAAAGGTTTTATTGGTATCGGTTCGCTCAAAAAAATCAGACGTGAACTACATAACGCGCCGGAACTTGACTGGAATCTCACAGAGTTTGCTAAAAGGCTCAACATAAGCAAGAGTTATGTTCAGAAGCTGTACAAGGAGCATTTTGGTATAAGCTACATTGATGATCTGATAGATTCCCGTATCGGTATGGCAAAACAACTGCTTACAACGACTGATCTGCGTATAAGTGAAGTAGCATCATCATGCGGATATCAGAATGCAACTCACTTCATGAGACAGTTCAAGGATAAGACCGGGGTGTCACCTTCTGAGTTCAGAGATAAAAACAGATAGGCAATAAATAATAGCTGTCGCAAAACTGCGGCAGCTATTTTGCATTATTCACTTACAACAGGAATCCATATCTGGCTCTTGTAGTCGGGGGACAGCATATCTCCGTCGGGGTAAGCCTCGATGTCCATTTCGTAGGTGGGAGTGTAGTCCGAGGTAGGGAAGAACTCCGCACAAAGCTCGTGCCAGATCTGCTGTATAGCCTCGGGCATGGGACCTGTACACTCTGCCACTACCCACGTCCTTGCAGGGATAGTATTCACACGGAAGCCCTCGGGAGCGGCTGTATCGGTAGCACACTCCACAGCGATACCGTAGTCGAAGGTCTCGGCGTCTGTGAGACCGTTGCCGTAGCAGGTACCGTAGATAAAAGTGCTGTCCGATGCGTGTTCAAGCAAAGTGGTGATAGTGCCGTCGGAGTGGGCTCTACCCCAGAATTCGGGGATAGTGTTCTTGTTCTGCTCACCAACAACTGTGTGCTGCTCAACCTTTTCAAGCACTGTGAATGCGTCCTTTTTAACGATGTTATAATTCATTGAATTACCGCCTTTCAAAATGATCTGCACCTTGAAACGTGAAAATGAACGAAGCCTGCCGCCCTCGCGCTTTGCCTCAGTAGGCGTTACGCCGTGGAAGCGAGTGAACGCTCTTGTGAAGCTCTCAGGCGACTCATAGCCGTATTTCAGCGCCGTGTCAATGACCTTTGCGTCCGTTTTCATCAGCTCACTGCCGGCAAGTGTGAGCCGCCTGCTGCGGATGTATTCGCCTACGGTGATACCGCACAGTATACCGAAAATTTTCTGAAAATAGTAGGGCGAGCAAGCCGCCTGCCTTGCGACCTCCGCCATATCAAGCTCGTCGGTGATGTGCGCTTCGATGTAGTCGATGGCTTTCTGAATACCTGTGGCTAAGTTCATTGTTTTCCCTCCTTTAGTGTGATTTTATTATAACATCGTGAGAGTTTGCTGTCCTGATATTTTGTGGCTTTTGGTGTCAGGTCAGACCAACATTACAAACTTTCTTCTAAACGATCTATTACCCAATCAAGAATATTTCCGAAATCAAGCTCTCTGCATATATCGCCATGATCCACATACATTATCTCCTCAGTTCCGGCATAAAAGCAGACGCTTACTCCCCAGCCTCCGAGTTCGCCGATAACTACACATTCATCGGGAACATCGCAAGCTTTTTTATCATTATCCGTGATAAAATCCTTGGGCTCATAAAAAACAGCACATCCTCTGTCGATTTCTGAGCTTTTTGAAAATCGGAGCCATTCTTTGTATGACTCAGGTATTTTTATACCGTGTTCGCTCTCCCAAACTTCGATTTCATCATCTGAAACAGGAGCATCGAATTTAAAAGTCCCTTCACCATTGTCCTCTATCAGCTGTCTGCTTAATTCAATGAACGTTTCAATGCGTTCAGTAAGACTATTGTTGGGTATCTCGGGGTAATTCATATAAAGTATTCTCCTTTTCTTTCAGAAATTATTGTTTGCAAAATCGCACTTCACCAGTGCCTTGCAATTAGGCAGAGATAACTTACAGTTGATATTTCCGTTTACCATAATCCTTTTATGTCGTTAATAATATCTTCAAGCAGTTCATTGAAGCTGTCATAATTAGTTATATCACCATGATCGTCAGTGAAAATCTCTCTTGTTTTCTTTGAAAAACAAATCAACTCTCCATCGCCTGTTAAACTTCCTATTATAACATAATCATCCGGAAAGTATTCCGATTTTGCGTCTATTTTATTTAACCCATATATTTCAGCAACTGTTCCCCGTAAAACAGAACCATTAGAAAAAATAAGCCAATCAATATAAGATTCAGGAAGAACTAAATCGTTTTTCTTTTCCCATTCTTTTATTTCTGACAAGGAAGCAGGCGTGTTAAATACAAACTTTCTTTTTTCATGCAGAGCAAGTGCAAGTTCTTTGATCTGCTCAATATTTGAAGTTAAACTATTATTTGGTATTTCCGGAATATACATAAAATCATCCTTTCTTTTGAAAATCCAGTCTCACAAGTGCCTTGCCATTCGGCAGGGGATAGGTCTCCTGCAATATCAGCGAGTAGCCTATTTCCTTCATGGCAGCCGTGAGTGCCTTTTCCTCCATTTGATGGTGAACCTCGTCAAGCCTGTCGAAAGCTCGCAGGTACGGCGACTCCGACACCCACTGCTCCTCGTCCGTGTTTATCTGTATCACGCAGGAAACGTACTCGGGAGCGGTCTGCAAAACGGCTCGCTGGAACGCTCCGTAGCCGATGTACTCGATAAGCAGATTCGCTATCAGAAGCTGTGCCTGCGGGAGCTTCTCTGCCTCGTTTATAAGGTCAAGGTGCAGGCACTCCAGTATGCCCGAAAGCTGAGTATATCGCTGAGATACCGCGCGGAGGTAGTCCGCATTGATGTCGATTCCGTAGACTTTGCGGAACTTGTCGGGACGGACGTGCTGAAGGCCGTTTCCGCCTGCGATACCCAACACCATTGCAGTCTCAGCAGGATAGGTATTGAACTGTACTTGCATTATGGAATTCATCGCCTGAAGCTGCCGGACAGAATCAAGGCTCATGTGATTTTCGTAGTCGTCAAGACTTATTTCTTCCCATGGGTTGCTCATTCGTTTCACCTCGTTAAGTAGAGTTCGCGGCGATAGAAGTGGATATGATTTTACTCATTCCCGAACTTCTCGTCATATATTTCCAGCCATTCTTCGCCGTATTCTTCTTCGACTTCATCTTCCAAAGTTACATGAACATATGTAAGAAAATCAAGAAAATCTTCATATTCTTCTCTGTCATCGCCGATCGCATAAAATGCTCTTGTTTTCTGGGAAAAATACAAACTATCACTGCCATACCCAAGGCTCCCGATATATGCATCTTCTTTATCAGGAGTGCTTATTTCAGGAAAAAACAGCTCTATTCCGCCATCCATGATCCTTGCGTATGAAGTGAGCAATAACCAGCTTTTATACATCTCAGGTATTTTTACACCATTAGTTTTTTCCATTCTTCAATTTTTCCAGACGAACACGGAGCATCAAATTCTATTTTTTTCTCTAACATAGAAGAAGTATTTTTCAGGTCTTCAAACTCATCTTTTACTTCTTGAATAATATTTTTAATGATACATTTCTCCTTTAATTGATAGTTTCCATAATTATATCATATTCAGGGGAGTTTTTCAATAAAAAACAGCTCCTGTCTCTATCTGGACGGGAACTGTTGTCAGTTATCGTAAAATATGCGGCAACTCATTTTAGCTGGAACTGTTGCGTTTTTTGCAAAGGTTAGTTTTTCAGTTGTTGCAGAAAATACAACAACTCATAGTAATGTGCAGGAAATGCACATGGCTTTTGGCGGTCGTAAAAGGGGCAACAGATGACACTATCGAAAAGAAGAATATTTCTGAAATAATCACTAATGTCAGATTATTTGAAACCAAGGAAAAACCATGCGAGGGAAGCATTGTTCTGTTTAACGGTTCAAATTATGAGATTGATCTTATGTGGAAAGACTCACATATTGCGTATTTTTCATCAGAACATGAAGAAGAATACTCCGAACTGAAAAGCAGCGGTTGGAAGTGCTATTTTGGGGCGGATGAATTGTTTAATATTTCAGACTTTATAAATGCAATTAAGGAGAAATAGTTTATGGCCATAATGATTCCGGAAAAACCGAAACATTTTGAAAAAGCAAGTTTGGAAGACGTAATGTTCGATTCGCTCAAGAGTTTACCTGATGATTATTATGTTTTTCATTCTTTTAAAATCGGAACAGTAACAGATGATACATTTTATGAAAGTGAAACGGATTTTATAATATTCAATAAAAACAAAGGAATTCTTTGCCTCGAAGCAAAAGCAGGACAAATAAGGTATGAAAATGGTTCATGGCTTTATTCCAGCGGTATAACTATGTCGGGAGATGGTCCGTTTGAACAGGCAAGCATGAATAAATGGAAACTTAAGAAGTACATTGAAAAACGTAAACTAACCGAAGTATTGAAACGGTGTAAGTTGATGCATGGTGTTTGGTTTCCTTCAATAACAGTCATAAGGAGACTACTATGGTCGAAACAGAACGCTTGAAAATATACCCTGCCTCAAAAGAGCAGATGGAAGCATTTATAGAAGCACAAACAGTTGATGTCCTTAAAGCTGCATACACCGAAATGCTGAACGGTTGCATTGAACATTCCGAACAGTGGGATTGGTATGCGATATGGATGATTGAGTTGAAAAACGGAACGCATATCGGTGAATTGTGCTTCAAAGGTCTTTCGCCTGATGGTGTCGCTGAGATAGGATATGGTATCAACGATGAGTATCAGGGATATGGCTATGCAACCGAAGCCGTGAAAGCAGTATCTGAATGGGCATTTAAACAGCCAAATGTT
>JAEEVL010000038.1 GCA_016290875.1 Ruminococcus sp. | reverse complement strand
TTGACAATCAAATAATCATGTTCTAATATGCAGATAAGACCGACTGCTTTCACAATCGGTCTCATCATATACTCTTTTATTGCACTATTTTGCGTTTACACAGAATCTGGGATTGACTCTACCAGGCAGCGTAGAAAGCATCGGTATAAGGGCTTTTGATGGATGCAGCAACCTGACTGCTGTTATGTTACCTGATGGCATTAAAAGCTTAGGGGGATGGTCTTTCTGTAGCTGCAAGAGCCTTACCGCTCTTACGATACCAAGCAGCGTGCAAGATATTGGCGGGATGGCATTTTCCGGAACTCCGTGGTTGGAAGAAAAACGCAAGGTGAATCCCTTTGTCATCGTCAATGGCATATTGATCGACGATCAAACTTGCTCCGGTACTGTCAGGATACCGGATAGCGTTACAAGCATAGGAGGCTTGGCCTTTGCCAGATGTAAGGAACTAACTGCTGTCGTGATACCTGATAGCGTGATAAGCATAGAGGATTCCGCTTTCTATGAATGCAGTAATCTGGCGAATATCACGGTGCCGGATAGTGTAACAAGTATTGGGAGTAGAGCATTTTCAGAAACGCCGTGGTTGGAAGAAAAACGTGAAGAAACGCCTCTTGTCATTATCAATGATATACTGCTCGACGGTAAAGCTTGTTCAGGTTCGGTCATCATACCTGATGGTGTGACAAGTATTGTTGGCGGAGCTTTCAGAGCATGCAGGCACATGACCGATATCACGATACCAGATAGTGTGAAAAGCATTGGCGATTATGCTTTCTGGTGGTGCGATAAACTGAAAGCAGTATCGATACCGGATGGTGTAACAAGAATCGGGAGAGAGGCTTTCTGTTGTTGTTTGAACCTAACCTCTGTCTATATACCTGACAGCGTAACAAGCATCGAAGTTGGGGCTTTCTATGAATGTGCTAAACTGACCTCGGTCAAGATACCGAATAGTGTTACAAGCATTGGACACCATGCTTTCAAGGAATGCAAATGTCTAATTAAAAATTTAAAGCCATGGAGTGATTATCATGAAAACATCCTTACTTGATTTTATTGACTCAGATACTCTGAGAGAACATCTTAGAAATCAGGCGCTCGAACCTGCGATAGAATGCATATTGATAGTCCATTGTCGCAATTGTTCAATAGAAAAGAAGTTAGAAGCACTGAAAGAGAGATATGATACCTATTCAAAAGAAGACTTCAACAAGGGAACATACTATTGCCGAGAAATTGACCTTAAATCAGTTTTAAAAGAGTACATTGATTCTACCGAAAAGGTTCTTGATGATATGTACCGTCCTGACAATAATCATGTTTTTAGCGCTCATGCCACAGATAATATTGGTTTCCATGGAACATTCAATACTTTTGAAGCTGCAATAGATCTCCTCCACAGACTGCTGCTTACCTTCTTCTATCCACTGCCTGTAAATGCCAAGGACAGAGTTATTGACGAAGTTCATCAGCAGAGTCTGCTGATATTCCGGCAGTGCGCCATATTTCTTTGAACTGCTCCAGCCTGCGGAGTTGACCTTTTTTATCATACCGCTGCGGATATAGTGGTAGGACTCGTTGCCTGCACAGGTGATCTTCTCATAGGCAAGTCCCTTTTCCTCTGAAAAAAAGAAGAATTCACGGTTCACCTTGTCAAGCTCATCAGGCAGCTTGTAGTCCTTGATGCGCTCGATGTACTCCGCAGAATACTCCGCCTGTATCTCAGCAAGCAGATCGTCAAGAGTGGGGTAGTAGACGTAGAATGTCTTTTTATTTATCATAGCCCTCTGGCAAAGTTCGGTAACCCTGATCTTACCGTAATCCATTTCGCATATCATCTGCTCGAACACGCTCTTGATCGAATCTATCGTCCTGCGAACTCTCAGATCTTCACTACCTGTCAATACCATAATAGTCCTCCTATACATTCTGTGGTAATGTAACTGCGGTTACATTATACCACAGAGTGTCTTTTCTTTCAAGTCTTAGTCCGCAGGATGCCACGCTCCGAGGTTTGCTTCCTGCTCTGCAAGTGTCATATTGAAGAAACGCTTTCCGCAGTCCAGTGCTCTGATCTCAGCCATTTCATCGGCGGTCAGCTCAAAGTCGAATATCTCAAAGTTCTCCTTCATGTGCTGAGGATTTGTGGTTCTCGGGAATACGATCGTTCCTTCCTGAATATGCCAGCGCAAGATTATCTGCACATTGCTCTTGCCGTATTTCTGAGCCAGTTTCGTGAACACGCTCTCATTAATAAGTCCCTTGTCACCGTGACCGATGGGATACCAGCTTTCGATAACTGTGCCGTACTTCTCGATACGTTTTTTCAGTCCGTTCTGCTGATAGTAAGGGTGGCACTCCACCTGCAATACAGACGGCTTGATCGTGGCAGCTTCGCACAGCTCCTCAAGGCGTTCGCTTTCAAAATTGCTGATACCGATAGACTTCACTTTGCCTGCTTTCACAGCCTTTTCCATGTCCTTCCACGCACCGAGGTAGTCTCCGAACTGCTGATGCAGGAGAAGAAGATCAATGTAGTCCGTTCCGAGCCTTGCAAGCATCTTGTCAATCGCTGCGGCGGTCTTTCCTTCGCCGTATTCGTGCGGCCAGAGCTTTGTGGTTATCCATACTTCCTCACGGGGAACGCTGCTGTAGTTTACAGCCTTGCCGACGCTTCTCTCGTTCTGATAAGCGTGTGCTGTGTCGATATGGCGCACACCCATTTTCAGTGCATCAAGCACTGCGTTGTATGTTGCTTCACCCTCGGGGACCTGATAAACGCCAAGTCCGAACTGCGGGATCTTCGTACCGTCATTCAAAGTGATGTAAGTCTGCATAGTAATACCTCCTCAGATAAGTCCGTTATTTTTAAGCCACTTTTCGATCTGCGGCTTTGCATTTTTAACTCCGCTGCCAGTCAGGGAAAGGCCCTCACCGACATTTGCGTACTTCTTTATATCTGAAACGCTCTTGCTGAGTCCGCTGCCCTCGTTGGTGCAGAGTGGATAGATCGTCTTGCTCGAAAGATCGGCGCTTTCAAGGAACGTAAACACCGCCATCGGAGCAGTTCCCCAGTAGTTCGGATAGGCAAGAATGATATTGTCGTAGTCTGTTACATCCGGAATTTCTTTCAGCTCAGGACGTGCGTTTGCTCTGAGATGTGCCTTTGCTTCGTCGATGCAGGTCATGTAGTCTGCGGAATAGGGTTGCACCATTTCGAGCTTGAAGCTGTCAAAGCCTGTCAACTCAGTGATATGTCCGACTGCGATCTCTGTATTGCCCACTTCCACATTCTTCATCGAACCGCCGAAGTAGTTCTCATCGGCTCTTGAAAAGAAAATAACGATAGTGTTCATAGTAGTTCCTCCTTTGGCTTTAGGTAACTGTCGTTCCGTTAATTTTATTTTAGCAGATAACTCCCGAAAAAACAACGGGCAGTTTCTTTGGAATGGTTACTTAGGTAACGGTTTGTGTGAAATGGTTACTTATCCGTCAGAAGCCATTTACCATCCTGCTTAACAAAATGCTGATTTGTTTTCAGCGTCCATGTTCCGGAAGCGCCGTATACTTTGGCTTCAAGCGTGGTACTGCCTGTCAGCAATGCAGTATCTCCGTCAACCGTAACAACAGGGCTGTTCAGCTTGTAGGGGTAATAATTCAGAGTACCGTCTTCGATCTCACCGAAGAATTGCTCTTTGGTCTGAACCTTGCCTGACATATGCGTAAAAGTTTTATCCGCCGTTACAAGGTCATTCAGTGTATCAATGTCCTTATCGATCATTGCCTGTTCAAATCTTTCATACGTTTCAAGTACTGCGCTTTGATCTGTTGTTATGGTAGCAGAACTTGTTGCATCAACGGTCTGCGTATCATTGATATATGCTTTTTTCATAAGACAAAGATCAAATACGTCCCAACGTTCATCGCCGGTCAGATCATACGGCTTTCCGGAAAGATCTTCTTCAGTGGGTCTTCCAAGGAGAAAGTCTTGTAAATTGCGAATATCCTGCATTGTATAATGCACCACTTTCTTTTCAGCGATCTTATTGAAATTATTGTTATCGAGCCAGTTCTGAACGATAGCTCTTGCACTTTCGCCTTCATTCTGAGCGACCGAGCCTCTTACAGAGAAACCGCTCATTATTTCTGCACCTTCACAGATTCCTTTTATAATGGTAACAGTATTTGCTTGCCCGCTGCCTTCATGTGTGTTGAACGGTATTATTGTTTTACCGTCCCAGTCATAGCTTTCAAGGAAGCTGTACATCGCCATCGGCATATCGCCCCACCATATCGGATAGCCCACGAATATTACATCGTAACTCCCGAAGTTTTCAATAGAAGTTTTCAGTTCCGGACGTTCTTTATTTGTTCGCTCCTCAGTTGCAACGGTGAGCATTTCATCGTATGCAGACGGGTATTCCCTGACAGTTTCTATGCGAAAAAGCTCACCGCCGGTTTCTTCTGCTACGATCTCTGCGAGAAGGTCGGTGTTTCCGCGATCTATGATACCAACACTGTAGTTTTCACCCGCTCTTGAAAAATATGTAATCAGTACATTATCATGATGGGATTCTTCAGCTGTTGCATCAGTACTTGAAAAAGCAGAAGAAACTGCGGTCACAACAACAGTTGTCAGTAATGCTATCAGTCGTTTCATATTCATTCTCCTTTCAGGAATTAGTAACTTTGGTTTCTTTACTGTGCTTTTATTATATCTGATAGCTTATGAAAAAACAACGGGCAGTTTCATTGCAACTGTTACATAGGTAACTTTTTATGTGAAATAGTTACTTATCTAGAATATAAGCACGATCAAACTTATCAACCGCACTTTATGAGCTTTGACTCCAGGGGTCAAAGATTTAAAGTTCTTCTTTTTCTATATGTACGTGAAACTAAGCATGAGCCAACATTTATAGATCTTCCAATAGAATAAGAAGAGGGCAATGTTTTCCGTAAATGGAATACATTGCCCTTTTACATATCTAATTTTGCAATTCAAATATCAACACTTTCAAAATAGAACCTGCTGATTTCCTCAGGTGTATAATCGCTGTGGCCTTTAAGCCACCATCGCACAGTTTCAGAAAAAGCAGCAACAGCTATGTCCATTGCATAGTCACGAGGAATATTGTCTTTAACGATGATATGTTCATCAAACACACAATAGAGATATTCTTTAAGGTAGCGCAAAAAAACTTCACCGCACTCTCCGGAGAACAGACCCTTTATACTCTGCTGCTTCTCCTGTAAGTGGTACAATATGTGTGTGATTCTATCCTTGAAAGTGCTGTGATGCGAAAAATCGTGATTCTCTTCAGATAGAAGTTCATCTGAAAAAACATGTTCAAATATTTCAATGCATAAAGCTTTGAGCAGTTCGTCCTTTGTTTCAAAATGGGCATAGAAAGTGCTTCTGCCGATGTCGGCTTCATCTATGATATCCTGAACGGTCATAGATGTGTAGCTCTTTCGTTCCAGCAAGGTTGAAAATGCCGTGAAGATCAGGCTTCGTGTCCTGCGCTGCCGTCTGTCCATGATATGCTCCTTTCCGTACAATATCGACTTTTTGTTCGGTAACGTACATTTTCATATTATCGGTTATTGAATAATCAGGGAAAATATGATAGTATAGATACAGAACATAGTGTGCGGTAACAGATATATAGTACCACAATAGATCAGGTTTGTCAAGGAGGATATAACATGAGCGAAAAAAGAGATTTCAGATTTGACAAGAAAGCAGCGAAATATGATGACAGCTACGAAGGAAAGCTGTCGGAAAAGTTCTATTCCCTTGTGACCGAAAATGTGCAGCTGACAGACGGTATGGCTGTGCTTGAAATGGGCTGCGGTACGGGAACGATACTTCACCGACTTTCGCAGAAATGCAGTATCAGCGGTCATGGGATAGACGCAGAAGAAAAAATGCTTGAACAGGCAAGGAAGAAATGTCCCGATATGGAGATACTGAACTGTTCCTGTGATAATACGCCATTTGAGGACGGTAAATTTGATGTGATCGTTGCTTGTATGGCATACCATCATTTTCCTGATAAGGACGGCTTCTCAAAAGAGTGTGCAAGACTTCTGAAACATAGAGGCAGGCTCTATATTGCCGACCCTAAACTGCCTATGCCCATACGCAAGGTGCTGAATGCTGCTCTCGATATACACAAAATAAATGGAAGGGTTTACACAGTCGATGAAATAACAGAAAACTTCTCCGGCTATGGCTTTCAAAAGCTATACGATAAACATGATGCTTATGCACAGCTTGTCTGTCTCGAAAGAGAATAAATATCAGGGAGGAATTATTATGTTAAAACGATGGCTTGAAAACGAGCCGAAGGTCACGCTTGTATGTGCGGTATTATCAGTGGTATCACTGGTACTGAGCATCACAGGCATATTAAAGGACATTCTGCCTGTTGATATTGCGTGGATAGCGATAATCCTATGCGGTATCCCCATACTGATAGGTGCATTCAAAGGAGTGATATTTGAACATGACATCAAGGCTGACCTGCTTGTGTCCCTTGCACTTATTGCATCGGCGGCAACAAAAGAATTTTTCGCCGCAGGCGAGGTGGCACTCATCATGCAGATCGGTTCACTTTTAGAGGACTACACTTCGGGCAAGGCAAGGGCAAGCATTGAAAAGCTCATCAATCTGACGCCGCAGACCGCAAGGGTCATTCGTGACGGTGCGGAGAATATTATTCCCGTTGAAGAAGTCAAAGTCGGTGATGTGTTGAGCGTTATTGCAGGTGAAACTATCCCTGTTGACGGCACGATTCTCAGCGGTGAAACTTCCATTGACCAATCGGTTATGACGGGAGAAAGTCTGCCTGTTGAAAAGACCGTTGGCAATACCGTTTCCAGCGGTACAATGAATCAGTTCGGAACATTCAACATGCGCTGTGACCACGAAAGTTCGGACAGCTCTTTGCAGAGAATGGTTCGTCTTGCGGAAGAAGCCGAGGAAAACAAAGCGCCTATCGTATGTGCGGCTGACCGCTGGGCAACATGGCTTGTTGTGATCGCACTTTCCTGTGCGGTTATCACGGGACTTATTACCCGTGACTTTATGCGTGCCGTGACTGTGCTTGTGGTGTTCTGCCCCTGTGCATTTATCGTTGCAACGCCCACCGCCGTTCTTGCAGGCATCGGAAATACGGCGAAATACGGCATTATCATCAAGTCGGGCGAAGCGCTGGAAAAGCTGTCACGCATCAGGCGTATCGCTTTCGATAAGACAGGTGCACTGACCTACGGCAAGCCACAGGTGGTCAATGTTTGCTCCTGTGACAACACCTATTCGGACGATGATATCCTCCGCTTTGCAGCACTGGTGGAGCAGAAGTCCGAGCCCCCTCTCGGCAAGGCAATATGCAAAGCCTACGCCGATAAGAAAGGCAAGCTCACAGATGTTTCCGACTTCAGAATGACCGCCGCAAAAGGCGTTTCGGGAACTGTTGACGGCACAATGATAATGGTGGGCAAACTCATTGGAGAGATTGACTCTGCGGACAAGGCAAAGGTCGATGAACAGCTTTCCAAAGGTGCAACGGTGGTCTATGTTCACGCTGAGGGCAAGCCCGTGGGATTTATAGCACTTTCCGATGTCATGCGTGAAGATGCGGCAGACATCGTGAAAAAGCTGAAATCCGTGGGTATCACAACAATGCTCCTGACAGGAGATAATGCGTTCGCCGCAGGCAATATCGCAAAGAGTGTCGGTATCGAAACTGTTCACACCGACCTTCTGCCCGAAGATAAGATGAAGATCATCATGGGCTATTCCGACAAGGGCGAAGCGGTCTGCATGATTGGTGATGGCGTGAACGATGCCCTTGCCTTGACAAGTGCCGATGCGGGAATCGCTATGGGCGGTATCGGTTCGGATATTGCGATAGAGTCCGCTGATGCAGTCCTTGTCAGCGACGAAATCAAGCGCCTGCCCTATCTGTTTGACATGATGCAGAGGGTCATGAAGAAGATCAAAGTCAATATCATAGCTTCACTTGTCATAAATCTGAGCGCCGTGATACTGTCCGCATTCGGTGTGCTGACACCCAGCACAGGAGCACTGTGGCACAACTTCGGCTCGGTTTTCGTTGTAGTCAATGCGGCACTGCTACTGAGGAAAAAGGGAAAGAAATGATTCTGTTTCTAAGGTAAGCCAATTTGTTATGAATAACCTTGTCCCCCTATGTAACCGCTGCGTTTGAGCAAATATTTTATGTTCTTTGACAAGAATTTATATAATTAGCTTATGTCTAAAGATAGAATATGCCAATAGACCTTAGTCTATTGAAATATCCGAAAACTGTGTCATATAAGTTGTTTTTAGGCTTTTGCAATATTGCAAATAAAATTCGAATCCTACCTCAAAATTGGCAGAAGATATTGGATGAGGTCCGCTGCGGAAACAAAAAGCCCGTAGAAGCGGTTAGGGAACTTGGTATATCCCGCTCTTACTTCTACAAGATTTATAGTGACAACTGATAGATGTAGCCTCCTTCGGGAGGCTACTATTCTATTCCAAGATCATTTGTTAATGAAAGAGTCTTTAATACTACTTCTGAGCATTTCAAGCTCATTCTGGCAAGCTGTTATTTTAGGCGTATAATCAATCACAGTATTCAATTCTTTTTTTAAGCTATCCTGACGAGCTAGAAGCCCAACTCTTTTTTCGTTAAGTTTACGGACAGAAGCCTCTCTAAGTTTTCTGCCAGCGCTGTTTGTTTTTTTAGCATAAGGAAAGGGCTATGTCCTCCGTAACCTGTGTACGGAAGGCATAGCCCTTATTTTCTGTGCCTATTCAATTAAGTGTAATCCTGCTTTAATCTTTTCAGAAACAGTTCTGCTATCGGCGAAAACACCTGATACTTCTTCCAGATGATATACATATTCGTTTCAAGCTTTGGCTTTATCTGGCGGAAGCAAAGTCCGCTCTTCTCGCTCGTGTCGATAAGATGCTCAAATGTCAGCAGATACCCCAGCCCCTCCTTCACCAAAACCGAGCCGTTGTAGGCGAGATTGACCGTTCCCGCAAAGTTCAGCTTGTCCATATTTTCACCGCACCAGCGTGGAAAATCCACACGGATAGACTGCTCGGAGCAGAACAGCGGAAGCCCATAGAGGTCATCAAATGTTACACATTCTTTCTCAGCAAGCGGACTGTCACGGAGCATAACGAGCCCCCATTTGTCGCTTTCGGGAATCGGGAGATAGTTGTATTTTGAGAGGTTCGGCGGTTCAACGATAACTGCAAGATCAAGGATACCTCTGTCAAGACGTTCCGCAACGGGCTCGGTATCTCCGCTGAATATGTGGAAGATGAAATTCGGGTATTGTTCCTTGAATGCTTTGATACTTCGTGCAAGGTACTTGATGAGATAACTCTCGGCACAGCCTATGCGTATCTCTCCGCCGATGATGTTGTCAAGCTGGCTGAACTCCTCGGCGGTCTTGTCTACCATTGCGAGAATGTCCTCGGCACGCTTTCGCAGGAGCATTCCCTCCTCATTGAGGAGCATATTCTTATTGGTGCGAATAAACAGTTCATGCCCCAATTCTTCCTCAAGCTTCTTTATCTCTTTAGACAGCGAGGGCTGCGAGATATGCAGGCGCTCGGCCGCCCTTGTCATGTTTTCTTCTCTTGCAATGGCGAGAAAGTAACGTAAGACACGTATTTCCATAGCACACCTCCAATATTTCTATTATCATTATAACCTGTTTTGCTATTCCTGTCAAGAATAACAAACTATTCAAAATAGGTATTTTACATATCCGAAAAGATGTGATATACTTAAATTACAGAAACACGGAGGTGGTGAAAATGGCAAACGCAGCCGACAAAACAGCGGTACTGACCGAAAATCTGCGTGACATGGGCTTGGACGATGAAACGACAGCGAAATGTCTGATGCTGATCGGGGAAAAGCGTTATGCAGAGCTTGAAAAGCTGCTGAAAGCCTATCGGCAGTCACTTCTCGACAGCGTTCACAAGTATAACGAACGAATCGACTGCCTGGACTTTCTCACCTATAAACTGAGAAAAAACGGAGGTATCTGAAATGAAAGACGAAATGCTTACTTTAACACAGGAATGGGACAAGACCTTCCCGAAGTCCGACAAGGTCGATCATAAGAAGGTGACATTCCACAACCGCTACGGTATCACACTCGTTGCCGATATGTACACTCCAAAGAATGCAGGCGGAAAGCTTCCGGCAATTGCTGTAAGCGGCCCGTTCGGTGCAGTCAAGGAACAGTGCAGCGGTCTTTACGCACAGACACTTGCAGAGCGTGGATTTCTGACCATTGCATTCGATCCGTCCTTTACGGGTGAAAGCGGAGGACAGCCGAGATACATGGCTTCTCCTGATATAAATACAGAGGACTTTCAGGCAGCAGTTGATTTCCTTTCAGTACAGGAAAATGTTGATCCTGAACGCATTGGTATCCTTGGCATCTGCGGCTGGGGCGGTATGGCTCTCAATGCGGCATCACTGGATACCCGTATCAAGGCGACTGTTGCATCTACCATGTACGATATGACGAGAGTGAATGCAAAGGGCTACTTTGATGCCGATGACAGCGAGGAAAAGCGCTATGCGATGAAGCAGGCACTGAATGCCCAGCGTATCAAGGATTATGCAAGCGGTGAGTATGAGCTCGGTGGCGGTGTTATTGACCCTCTGCCGGAGGACGCTCCGTATTTCGTAAAAGACTACCACGCATACTACAAGACCGAAAGAGGCTATCACCCCCGTTCGCTCAATTCAAACGGAGGTTGGAACAAGATAGGCTGTATGTCGTTCATCAATATGCCTATCCTGCAATACAGCAATGAGATACGCTCCTCCGTTATGATAATGCACGGCGACAAGGCACATTCCTTCTACTTTGGAAAAGACGCTTATGAAGCGATGATAAACGGCAATCAGTATACCGACAACAAACAGCTTCTTGTGATAGAGGGTGCTTCCCATACCGACCTCTACGACGGCGGAGAGAATAACGCTATCCCATTCGACAAGCTCGAAGCCTTTTATAACAAGTATCTGAAATGATCTATCCGGAGGAAACAGCAATGACAACAGCAGAATTTCTTGAATTTATGAACAGCGGAAAACAGGTCACGGCTGAGAGCAATGTGCATCAGATCATGCATAAGCTGAGTCAGGAGGCAATCCGCATCACAATGGAGATCAACAGCCGCTATCATACGCCCGATGAGATCAATGCGCTGATGTCGGAGCTTATCGGTGAACCTGTTGAGGTCGGGCTGTTTCCACCGTTCTATACAGACTGCGGCAGGAACATTCATCTCGGAAAGGGTGTGTTCATCAATGCAGGCTGTAAATTTCAGGATCAGGGTGGGATCTTTATCGGTGACGGTGCGCTGATCGGTCACAATACGGTGCTTGCGACCCTCGATCACGGACTTCTCCCCGAAGAACGCCATGATCTGATACCCAAGCCCATTCACATCGGCAGGAATGTGTGGATAGGCTCTAACTCAACTATCCTTTCGGGTGTGACGATCGGTGATAATGCAGTCATCGGTGCAGGCTCGGTCGTTACAAAGAACATACCCGAAAATATGATAGCGGTCGGCACTCCTGCAAAGGTGGTGAGGAGCATTTATGATTAAAGCGAGATATTTAGCAGTTATTTCTTCTTTTCTGATGTTGACCGGGTGCGGCAGTTACTCAGAGGATAGTTCGGCTGTGACGGTGCAAAGTGCAAACTCGTCTGTTATGATGCAAAGCGACAGCAGCGTTTCATCTGTGGCCTCTGACAAACAAGAGGTCACAACCGCCGAACAACATGAAGAAAAGGAAGCTAATGGTATGAAGATAGCTGTAGGAGATACGCAATTTCGTGTCTCATTGGAAAGCAGCGATACAGTCACAGCTTTGATGGAAATACTGCCCCTGACACTTGATATGTCCGAATTGAACGGCAATGAAAAGTATTATTACCTTGATACCTCTCTGCCTTCCTCGCCTGAAAAAGTCGGGCATATAAGCGAAGGCGATATAATGCTTTACGGCGATAGCTGTCTTGTGGTGTTTTACGAGAGCTTTGATACTTCATACAGCTATACAAAGATCGGTCATATATCAGATACTTCGGGGCTTGCTGATGCACTCGGTAAAGACGGTGTGACCGTAACGTTTGAAATGAACGGCAGCCAAGATACCGAATACACCGTGCAGGATGTACGGAATCTCAATGATTTTCTTCTTGCGAAACCGACAGAAGAAGATTTGCGGGGAAAGCCTTACGATCTCGACAATGACGGGGTATGTAGCGTTTTTGACCTATGCCTGCTGAAACGAAAGATATTGGAGCAGCGTAATATGACAACAGAATTTGATTATGAAAGCAAGACCGTATTGCTCAACAGCGGCTATGAAATGCCCATTCTTGGACTTGGTACATGGACACAGGACGATGATACTGCGGAAAACTCTGTCTACGAAGCGCTGAAAGACGGTTATCGGCTGATCGACACAGCGCAGTATTACGGTAATGAAACAGGTGTTGGCAGTGGCATTCAGAGGGCGATCGATGATGGTATCGTAACCCGTGAGGAGGTCTTCGTCACCACAAAGGTCATGCCTTCCAACTATGACAGAGCGTACAGTTCTATTGACGATTCGCTTGAACGACTCGGACTTGATTACATTGACCTGATGCTGATACACCAATCGGGAAGTAATGATACTGAAGTCTACAAAGCCCTGTGTCAAGGTGTCAAGGACGGCAAGCTGCGGTCAATCGGTATTTCTAACTATTATACCCTCGATGAATATGAGCGTGTCACATCCGGCGGTGAGATCAAGCCTGCGGTAGTTCAGAATGAAAATCATCCGTTTTATCAGAACACCGAGTTCCAAAAGGATATCGCCAAATACGGTACGGTGGTAGAATCATGGTATCCGTTCGGAGGCAGAGGGCATACGCAGGACTTGTTCGGTAATGAAACGATCACGGATATAGCAAAGGCACACGGCAAGACATCGGCACAAATAATACTCCGATGGCATTTGCAGGCAGGCTATGTCACGATACCGGGTTCACAGAATCCGGATCATATACTTGAGAATTACAGCATCTTTGATTTTGAGCTGACCGATGCAGAAATGCAGAGAATGGCAGAACTGCACACAGGACAACGATATGAAAATTGGTGAGTGAGGTATATTTATGAGCAAAAAAGTCCTTATTATTTCGTCAAGCCTGCGTAAAAACGCAAACTCCGAGCAGCTTGCAGTTTCTTTTGCAGACGGAGCAAAAGCGGCGGGGCATGAAGTGGAATTGATCTCCCTGCGTGATAAAGAGATCAGATTCTGCATCGGCTGTTTTGCCTGTCAGAAGACTCAGCGATGCATTATGCATGACGATGCAGATGCTATCCGTGAGAAAATGCTTCATGCTGATGTGCTTATTTTTGCTACACCGATCTACTACTACGAAATGAGCGGTGCGCTGAAAACAATGCTCGACCGTGCAAATCCGCTGTTTTCCTCGGATTATCGTTTCCGTGAGGTCTATGCACTTGCAACAGCAGCAGAAGACGAGGAGGATGTTCCGCAAAAGGCATTTTCGGGTATTGAGGGCTGGGTAGACTGCTTTGAAAAGGCAAAACTCGTCGGCACTCTGTTCTGCGGTGGAGTGACTGATATTGGCGAGATAGAAGGCAATACCAGACTTAAAGATGCTTACAATATGGGGTTCCGCATTTAGTTTTGTAACTTTGAAACAGAAAGGCTATTGCACATTGACGGTGCAATAGCCTTGATTTTATATCCTGTCTAAAATACTATGAATATCCCCATTGATGCAAATGCTCTGCCCGGCTATCTCATCGGGCGCATACGCTTCACCGAAATTCAGGCAGGCATAGACCGCCTTCGGATTTGCAAAGGTCATCTTCCAAAACGGATACTTGATGATGACAGGCGTATTCATGCCTACGCCAAGCTCTAAGAACAGGATATTCAGTCCCTCATGGCGGCGCAGGAACTCGTCATAGCGCTCCGCTGCTCTGTGCCAGCCTTCGTCCTCGACAAAGGTATCATCGGCACGAAGGTTCATGCTCATGGGCTTTCCACAGACTGGACACTTCGGTACAAGTTCGGAGGGTACACGCATATTTTTTTGCTGCTCAAACATCTTCCTGACCGTTTCCTCGTTGTCATAGGTCTTTTGGTGGCAAGGTTCACTGCATTGCCAAAGCCCGTAGTCGCCCTGCGTGTAAAACAGTCTTGCTTTGTCAAAGCCAGCCTTCTGGAACTGGTGATCGACATTGGTGGTGATGACAAAATAGTCCTTGTCCTTCACAAGCTCGAACAGGCGCTTGTATGTACCGTTGTCTACGTCCATGTAGCGGTTGATGTAAATATAGCGTGACCAGTACGCCCACTGTTCTTCCGGTGTCGGGAACGGATAGAAGCCGCCCGAATACATATCCCGAAAGCCGTATTTCTCCACGAAATCCCCGAAGTATTTCTGCAAACGCTCTCCCGAATAGGTAAAGCCTGCGGCGGTGGAAAGTCCAGCCCCTGCACCGATGACGATCGCATCAGCGGTCTGTATTTCTTTTTTCAGACGGTCAATTTCCGCCGAGTAGTCTTTTGTAAATTTCATGATCGTCCTCCTTGAACACGTTGAAGATCACCTGTATATCGTGGTTCTTGCGAAACTCCCTGACGGTGCGGACAGCAATTTCTGCCGCCTTTTCCTGCGGAAAGCCGAACACACCCGTTGAAATACAGCAAAACGCTATCGACTTCACATTGTTTTGCACAGCAATTTCAAGGCAGCTTTTGTAGGAACTTTCCAGCAGTCTGCAATGCTCGTCCGTGAGCTGCCTTTGAACGATCGGTCCGACCGTATGTATCACATAGTTGCATGGCAGGTTGTAGGCAGGCGTGATCTTCGCCTTGCCTGTGGGTTCTTCGTGACCTTGCGCTTTCATGATCTGACCGCACTTATACCGCAGACGAACGCCTGCAAAGGTGTGTATGCAGTTGTCGATACAGCTGTGGCACGGTTGCCAGCAGCCTGTCATTCCCGAATTGGCAGCGTTGACTATCGCACCGCATCGGAGCGTGGTAATATCACCTTTCCAGAGATAAATGCCGTCCTCTATGGGTGTTAGGTCTGCAATATCCGTGATACCCTTGTTATCGGTCAAGGCTGTGAGATATTCGTCCTCGGCTTGCAAATAATCCTCGTCTGCCTTGACAGCAGGACGGATGTTCACAAGGCTTCTGTAAAGTCGGAACTTGTCGGCTTTATCGTCGGGAATATGGATATTGCTCATATCTTTTCTTTCGGAAAGAAGATAGTTTATCAGAAAATCGAGATTGTTTGTCATACGATCACCTCTTTACAACAGCACCTACGGGACATATCGCCGCACAGTTTCCGCAATGCAGACAGTTTTCCTGCCTGATAACAGCCTTGTCAGTCAGGTCGATACAGCTTTGCGGACAATCCGTCAGACATGAACCGCAGGCGATACAGCTATCGGTCACGAAATATCCGCTTTCCTTGTTTTCAGCACCACCGAATGTGAAAATGTCACGCTCTATGGGTTTCTTGGAAAGGTCGAACCACTCTCCGCTGCCTTCATATATCTGAAAGACAGTCAGAGCCTTCCGGCTTTCATCGGTCGGATATATCTCAAGCATATACGGATTCTTTTCAAACAGCAAAGCGAGCATATCCTGTCTAATTTCTCTGACTTTTCCACGAACAGAAACGGCGGTACAGCTCATTGTATCCTCGCCCTTTTTGCCTGATAATGCAAGATAGCCCTTGTCCTTTAACCGCTGATAGAAGTTCTTTCCCTTTGCGGTGAGAAAGTACAGTCCGTTCTCGTCTGCATACATCATATCGATCACACAGGTCACAGGCAGACCATCACTGTCCACTGTTGCAACAACAGTGGAGTGTATCTCGTCCACGATAAAATTCAGATAATCATGTGCTGTCATAGATATCCCTCCGACATAACTGTTAGTCTTCCTGCTTCCTCAAATACGTCGCAGATCTCCATTTTCAGTCTGGTGTTCACAGGAGTTTTTCCTTTTTTGTGAGCGAAAACCACAACAACATCAGAAGCCTCCTGACTGCACTGCACGTATTTTTCAAGCTGTATCATAAAAACAGGTGCGTTGAAATAGGCAATGCGGTCTATTATCATTTCTGATTCAATGGCAGAGGAAACATCTCGCATCACTACTGCGTCAGTTGACCAGTTTTTAGCAGAGTCGATGACTGCAATAAATCCTGTCTTTTTATCAAAAACTTTTGCAAATTCTCTCACTGTCATTTCTTTCACTCCCTATGGAAAGAGTGTGCCGATTTTTCAGCACACTCTTATGTTTATTCTTCTTCAATGATCTTCTTGGTATCAGCAACAACCTCTGCAAGCGTAGTCAATTTCAGCTCATTTTCAAGAGCTGCCTGAGCCGCTTCAAGTCTGCCGTCCATGACCTTATGGATATTCCGTCCCACAGGGCATTTCGCATTGGGGTTCTCGTGAAAGCGGAACAACCCTGTGTCGTCTGTGCATTCGACAGCTCTGTAAACATCATACAGCGTGATCTCGCTTGTGGGCTTTGCAAGGTGTGCGCCGCCGCTGCCCTGACGAGTTTCTACGATTCCTGCCTCACGGAGCTGTCCGAGGACATTGCGGACAATAACCGCATTCACGCCCGTACTGCCGGAAAGGAAGTCGCTTGTCACTCTCATCTCACCGCCGAAAACTTCGATACAGATGAGGATATGAACTGCTGCTGTAAATTTACTTGTTATCTGCATAGATGTTCATCTCTTTCTTACTCTCTTACCACGCTGATACGCTGACCGATGTGATCGCCTTTTTCAATCTCGTCAACCATAGCAACTGCGTAATCTGCATAGCTGATAATGCTCTCTCCCTTGCTGTTAAGGGTAAGCTCCTCGCCTGCAAGGATATATTTGCCTGTGCGTTCGCCGTCAGCCTGAAAATCTCCTGCGGGGCTGATGTATGTCCACTTGACATCATTACGCTCACGAAGCTCTCTCAGAGCCTTAGCCATAGCATTTGCAAGGGGCTTGAAGATCTCAGGGAAATCAGCACCGTCCGAAACACAGGCGGTATGCTCGGCATTCACATAAAGGCTTCCTGCACCGCCGACAACGAGCAGTCTTGTATCCGTTCTCGAAAGAACATCACAGATGTGCTTCAGAGAAGTGGAGTGCTGATTAAGTGTTTCAGGAGTCCATGCACCGAATGCGTCAACAACTACGTCGAAGCCTGCGAGGTCAGCCGCTGTCAGATTGAACAAGTCTTTTACGATAGCATTCTGCGCTGCGGACTTGTTCTCGCCCTTGACAACTGCGGTAACGTCGAAACCTCTGTTTACAGCCTCTTTCACGATGAGCTGTCCTGCCTTGCCGTTTGCACAAATAACTGCGATTTTCATAGTGAATACCTCCTAAAGTATAACATAAATGTGGGTTTCTGTAAAGTTGTAACATCGTTTATTTCAACTTTCTGACATTAGTATATCACAAGAACTGCAAGTTGTCAACTATATTATTACAACTTTAGCGAAGTGCATATAATTTCATGAGATTTATGCGCTTATTAAACAAAAAAGTCCTCACAGTTTCGGCTGTGAGGACTCTATTGTTTTATTCAGATAAACACATTAACGTGAATATTATGCCAATTGAGTATTCTGCGCTTAGTAGACTTCGCGTAAAGGTATTCTTTAGCATCGTCAAGATTCAGCGTAAAATAGCCAACCTGAGTATATTTCCGAATTACTTCTTTTCGCTTATTGCAGCCTGTGTTGTGGATAGGGAGCAGTGAAACTCAAATCAAAAAATAGCTATTTTTTCGCCACAAACTCGATATAGAAAAAGTCCTCTACTTGCTGTGGTCATAATTGCTTACAGCGAAAACATATCGCTATAAAAGAAAGACAACAATATCGATAGTGTCAAGTTACTGAGTATAGTATTTGAGATCATTCCGCATTTAACTCTATACTGAAAATGCTGCCTGCACCTACCTCGGAATCAGCCTTGCAGACGCCGTTATGCTGGCTGACGATCTGCTTTACAATAGCAAGTCCCAGACCCGAAACGCCCTTGCCGTTGCGCTGACGCTTGGTATAGTATCTGTCCCATATGTGTTCAAGCTCGTCAGGAGCGATACCGCTGCCGTGGTCGGATATCTCAATAATAGCCTTTTCATTATCAGTTTTCAGCGTAATACCTACCAATTTGTCCTCGCCTGCATGGCGGACAGCGTTGTCAAGTAGGTTGTAAATCGCTCTTTGCAGCCGTGAGACATTGCCTTTGATGTGGATATCATTGGCAATAATGCGCTCAAAGATGTAGCCGTCTTTTGAATACAGCTTTTCAAAGCTGTCAGCCACAGATGATACGGTTTCACTGAGATTAACGTCATTCATCACAGTTTCACTGTCGGACATTTGTAGTTCAGAGTATTCAAGTATCTCATTCACAAGAGCTGTAAGCCTGTCTGTTTCCTCTACAATAACAGCGACATCCTCCGCACACTGCTTTTCATCCTCACGGGAGATATCCATTATCATTTCAGCGTATCCCTTTATCATTGTAAGCGGAGTGCGTAGATCGTGGGAGACGTTTGCAAGAAGTTCATTCTGGAAATCTTTGCTCTTTTTTAGCTTTTCGGAAGTAGTATCAAGGGTTTTGTTCAGCTCGTCAAGCTCCGTGCAAAAGCCTTTATTGAAATCAACATTATTATCATTTTCGCCAAGCTTGTGAGCTTTCTCATTGAGCTGCGAAACAGGCTTTGAAAAACTTTTGGACATAAACAGTGCAAGTACAAAAGCTATGATTATTGACAGCAGCGTTACCCATATGAGCTGTATGCGTATGATTCGTGCAGTCGATCCGACAGCATTGAGAGTAGTTCCAATGTAAAGAACAGCTTTTTCATCGCTGCCATAGAAATCTATCAACCTGCCATAAACATAACTGTCTTCGTTCTTTATCTCGGATTCGCCGTTGTCGGAGGAATTGACAGCGCTGAGAAATTCATCATAGTTTATAGGCAGTTCCCGATAATGATCATGTCTCCCCATTTCTATAAGGGTATCGTCCATTTCAATACGGTCATTTCTGAATTTGTGTCCCTTTTTGTATTCGTCGGAACTGTAAATGATATTACCGTCAGTGTCTGTAACGAATACAAGTATGGAATTGCTCCGGGATACATCGTCAATATACGACGTGATATCACTGTTACGGCTTTCTTCGCTTATCTTATCAGCGACCTTTACAGTGTTTTTGATTATCATGCCATTATAGAATTTTTGCAGAAAAACCGTCTGCAAAAGCCACAGAACAGTGAATATGACAACAGTAAAAAACATGAAGTAGCTGATCAGTTTTTTACGGAATGAATTTGTTTTACATTTCAAATTTATATCCCACCCCTCGGACTGTTTTTATACTGTCGCGGTAGTCACCAAGCTTGCTGCGGAGAAGCTTTATCTGCCAGTCAACAGTTCTGTCAACGCCGAAGCTGTCATAGCCCCATACCTCATTGAGTATCTTGTCACGAGAAAGGACTATGCCCTTATTTTTCACCAGTAACAGCAGAAGTGAATACTCTTTGGCGGTCAGATCAGCCTTTTCACCGTCAACAGTAACCGTCAGTACGAGCGTGTCAATCTCAATTCCACCGACAGTAAGCTTTCCATTGTCGGATTTTTG
>JAEEVL010000060.1 GCA_016290875.1 Ruminococcus sp. | reverse complement strand
GGATGACTAACTATCTGGGACTCAAGGCGGAGGTCATAATGACGCTTCTCGTTTACTGCGAGAAAATCGACAAGACAAACGCTGCATACATCGAAAAAATCGCAATGAGCTGGGCTGAAAAGGACATCAATACTCTCGAATCTGCTCAGGAAGAAACTGAGCGTCTTTCGAGTTCGCATGACTACATCTCAAATATCATGAAAATGTTCGAGATGAAGCGCAAGCCCACCGCAAAGCAGCTCGAAGTCATTCAGCAGTGGCGCTCGGCAAATTACAGCTCCGAGCTGATACACTATGCCTATGAGAAAACTATCGAGCAGATAGACAAGCTCAGCTTCGAGTACATAAACAAGCTTCTCCTGTCATGGAGCAGCAGCGGCTACAAAACTGTAGACGACGTAAAACGAGCTGAAAGCGAGTTCAAAAAGAGCAAGAAATCCACTCAGAGCAGCTCTGACGACTTTGATGCGGAGAAGTACAGCTTCGCGATAAATAACTTCTAAAAGAGGAAAAGACCTTGGAAAACGAAATTTACGAAAAAGCTCAGGCGATACTCACTCAGCGGCGTATGAGGGCTATCGACGAAAATGACAGACGGATACAGGAGATAAATGAAAAAATCCCCGAAATAAAGGAGATCAATAACGCTATCTTCAACTCAGGAAAAGAGCTTATAAGCACAATAATCAGTGCAAAGGGCAAGGATATTTCTCAGGAGATAGAACGTATAAAAGCGCTCAACCTCAGCGCTCAGGACATGAGCAGGAATATGCTCGTCTCGAACGGCTACCCTGCTGATTACCTCGAAGTAAAATTCACCTGTCCCCTATGCTCAGATACAGGAAGCTATAACTCGCGTATGTGCTCGTGCATGAAGCAGCTCTGCGGAAAGCTTATGGCTGAGGAGCTCAACTCTAACGCGCAGCTAACGCTCTCATCTTTTGATACGTTCAAGCTGAGCTATTATTCCGGTGATGATTACTTCATCATGGAGCGTATTTTCAACTATACACGCAGCTACGCCGCAGGCTTTACTCCAAGCTCTGAGAGCATTCTTATGCTCGGAAAAACAGGTCTCGGCAAAACTCACCTCTCACTCGCGATAGCAAATGAGGTTCTCGGCAGCGGCTACAGCGTGGTTTACGACTCAATTATCAATATACTCAGCAATATCGAAAAAGAAAAGTTCAGCTACAGCCACTCTACAGAGACTCTCGACCTCATTATGGACGCTCAGCTGCTCATTCTCGATGACCTCGGCACTGAATACGAGTCAAAATTCTACAACTCTACTATTTATAATATAATAAATACTCGTCTCAACCGGAACAAGCCTACTATTATAAGCACGAATATGGATTTCCGGCAGATAGCTGAACGCTACGACGAGCGTGTTGTCTCGAGACTGACCTCGATGTATACCTGTCTTGAATTCAAAGGCAGCGATGTAAGAGTCAAGATCGCAAAGCAGAATGTACACCAGAAGTGACAAATCTGACACTATTATATATATAAGAAGGACGATGCTTTTAAGCCGTCCTTTTTTTGAGTTAAAAGCAAGCATATAAACATCATATATCGGCATATGCAATCGCAATTTCAACATTCACGTTATATACAACAAAATCAAAGATAAACCAAAGCTAAATATAGTCACATCTCACAGACATATGACAGTTAAATTTGTAAATAAGTAAAAAAGGCTATTTTAAGCCATATTTCATCATTATTGAAAATGACGAACAGACTTGCCTTATTTCGCCACAAATCGACTTAAATTGTAACAACGTGATAACATGATTATCAAATAGTCATTATTACCTTTCGTACACGAAAAGGTGCTATATCAGGTGATTCTGCACAAGCCAGACAAGGTCGGATTATGCAGTTTTAATAATTATTGCGTAAAATATACGATTTGTAATTCCTGTAAAAATATCAAATGGTTACAGAAGTGTAACATTTTATCGTCAGTTATTTTGTTTTGTTCACAATCCGTCTATTTCATATTCATTTTTGAGACATAAAATGTGTGGCATTTTAACTAAAGTCAACAAAATCCATTGACCAAATTTAGTTGTAAAATGGAAAAGTCTTTCAAACTGTTGCCTTTTTTCGCAAGATATGGTAACATTATCAAGGTCCGCAAGACGGACAAATAACGAATTGCTTTTCGAGGAAAGGATGAGTTGATGAGAAAAGCTAAAGTTGCAGCCCTTATAGCCGGAGGTGTTTCCACTTGCTTATTCGGCGGACTTCTTGGTGTGTATGCTACATCACCTGTTGTAAGTTCAGTCGCTCCGGGAAATGATGCCAATAAGGTTTACGACCTCGACAGCGAGGAATTGGCAAACATCGCTGCAGTAACTTCTATCAGTACAACAGCCGTTACCACAACAAGCAGAACAACTACGACCACCACATCTGCTACAACAGCAGAGACAACAACAGAGGCTCCTGTCGTTACAACAGAAGCTGTCCTCATTGAAGGTTCAGCAGTGGCAGAACAGGCAGAAGCAGCGTATATTGAAGAAAACACGGAACCCGTTGTTCCGGAAGATGTAGAACCCGAAACAGAAGCTCCCGCTGTGGAAGTTGAAGATGAAATAATCGAAGCTCCCGCAGAAGAGGACAGCAATATTCATGTAGAAGAAACAACAGAACCAGTGATCCCTACAGATATCCCAGTCGTTACCCCCTCCGCGCTCCCTATTTCAGACATTGATTACGTTATGCTCTGTAATGCGGTCGCTAACGAGGCAGGAAGCAACTGGATAAGCGTGACAGAAAAAGCTTACGTGGTTGAGGTCATCATGAACCGCGTTTACAGCTCACTTTATCCTGACGACATCAGAAGCGTACTGCTTCAGAACCGTCAGTTCACAGGAGCTTCAGGCTATATCAACTACCGCTCATTTACTACAAAAGTTACAGATGAAGTTGAAGAGGCTGTAAAGCTCTACTTCAGCAATCCCGAAGAGTTTGATCAGGGATATTTAAGATTCTACGGCGACGGACACAGAAATCATTTCTCATAAGCCGCAGAAAAGAAAAATAAGCTTGTACAAAAGTTACGGACTCCAAAAGGAGTCCTTTTTCTTTTAAATTCCGCTTTCACATAAATTTCAGATTTATCACATTTTTCCGGTTGAATTTTTTCTGAAAATGTGTTATAATTTTGTCATATCATCGAAAAGGAGTTGTTTCAATGAAAGATGATAAAAATTATTTGAAACAAATAGTCGGATTTATCATTATCTCAATGATAGGTCTGCTGCTGCTTAATGCATTCATTATGCCGAAGCTTACCGCTGCGAGTGTCAAAAAGACAAACTACAGCTACTTTCTCAAACAGGTAGACGATGGCAATGTAACACAGGTAAAAATCGAAAAGGACGAGATACGCTTCGAGGTCGTTAATGAGGACGGAAAGAAGCAGATATATTCGACAGGCAAAATGGAAGACCCCGGTCTTGTTGAACGTCTCCACTCAAAGGGAAACATCATTTTCACCGAAAGCTTTCAGGAGACGAACGTTTTCTTTAATTTCCTTATCAGCTGGGTGCTGCCTATAATCATTTTCATGCTGCTCTGGAACCTGCTGTTCAAGGGCATGGCTAAACGTATGGGCGGCAATGCAATGTCTTTCGGCAAGAGCAATGCCAAGATATATGTTAAGGCTCAGACCGGAAAGACGTTCAACGACGTCGCAGGTCAGGACGAAGCTAAAGAAGCTCTCGAGGAAATAGTCGACTTTCTCCATAACCCGCAGAAATATGCCGACATCGGAGCTGACCTGCCTAAGGGCGCTCTCCTTGTCGGACC
>JAEEVL010000003.1 GCA_016290875.1 Ruminococcus sp. | reverse complement strand
TTCGGTCTTGGTCTGCTACTCACAAAAAGAGAAGATACAACAAAAGCATCGATAGCTCTCAGTGTTATCGCTATGAACATCGACCGACTTGCGGCGATGCTTTTGCGCCTCCTCAAATTTACCCTCTTATTTTTGATTTTTGATTATAGAAAATTGAAGATTTTTGAGGGCGTTGCTTATTGAGGATACACTATATAGTATTATAAAAATGATAGAGTATACGTGTAAACGCTTGTAGAAAAGGTAATATGCAGCAGTATAATAACACATCTGATTATTTAAGAAAATAACAAATGCCCTTTCTTCAATAAAAGGAGTTGATATTATGAAGAAGATCATAAGTATAATACTTACTGCCTCAATAATGGCAGGCAGTACTGCAATGCCCTTTACAACTATTGCTGCTGATACTTCGGCTAATGAGGTGCAGAGCCTTGAAGCAAAGGAGATACAGGTCAAAAACATGGACCTGAATGATCTTAACGCCATCCAATCCGATCCTACTTCTGTGCCTGTAAAGGATTATGAGTATGCCACTCTTGACGATGTGATAACTGAACTCTGCGGTGGTGAATACGCAGGCACAGGCAGCTACAATATAGGCTTAGGTTATTTCATGCATACAGGCGCGGTTACGAGAATATTCATGGACAAAAACGGCAAGCTTCATAACTTCTATGTTTTATATCCTGAGGTAGTCGTTCGGATGAAGGAGGGAGTGAAGCTGCCTATCGACAAGATAAGCAATGCTCTTGCAGACAAGGGCTACAAAGCTCCAAAGTTTGCAAACGAGGGCGATACTTACCGCTTGTGGGGCAATACCACAAAGGAACAGTTCAATGCCATGCTGGAAATGCTGCAAAAGCTGCCTGATGCGCTCTCCGTAACAGGTCATCTGGTAGTATACGAGGATACTGTAAATTCTATATCAGGTGGTGGCGGTATACGCATCGGTCTTCCTTATGAAATGAACGAAAACAACGAAAACTACAAGGAGCTCATAAAAGTTGCTTCCTCAGTGGGATATAAGGAGGGAACTTATGAAAGCAACGCATCAATAGGGGACTATCAGCTATTCCTCAGCAAAGAGGACGTTAATGACAGAACAAATCCCTACAAGCTTTTCAAGTACCTTGAGGATAACGGCTATTTGTATTCGACGCCTGTTACCACAACCTGCCTTGCAATGCTGAACCCAACCGTTTACTTCTGCAATATATCCTATCCAATGAATAACGAAGCTCCTGCGGATCTGGGCAACGATACATTCAACAAGCTGAGGGATCTAACGGCAGATACATTCAAGAGCGTGTTCAGATACTACAATATCGCTCCCCTATATGCATTTAGCGAATATGATAATATTGACGACGCATTAGCGAGCAAATACCTTCTCAGCGATTATTATGTAGTTGAGTATACTGACGGCTGGTTCTCATTTTACAATGAGGAGCTTCAGGAATATAAGACTACAAGGTCAACTATTATAGACGGCAACGAGGTTAAGCTCCCGTTCACTACTGTTAATGCTAAGGCTCTGGCGGTCTATCAGGACGAAGATTTTGCTTCAAAGAACATCTCTCAGGGCGTAACTATAGGAAGTGCATACTTTCTCTCAGGTGAATCAAGCCACATGGGAACTGCCGTGTACCTCAAGACATCGGCAGGAGACTATGTATACTACACAAATTATGACATTGGCGAGGTATTAATGCCACTAGCGGACTTCTGCAAGCTACAGACGATAATACGTGACGAAATGGTTAAGCATCCCGATTGGAATGACGGAGGTTCTGTGGATTTGACAGGCATTTACGACCTTGCCCCATACAGACTGAAAACTGATGCCGAGTCCGATGAAGATATCGACTTCACTAAGGGTACAAAGACTATGAATCTAGACGATGTAAAGGAAATTGCCCAAAAAAAGGCTAAGATCACATGGTCTGATTTCGCTGAATTCAAGGGTGAATGGCACGGCATCGGCATGTATACACATATGTGCAGATTTGAGCTGGAGGACGGATATTATCTTCTCGTTCAGGGCAATCCTCCCGACTCCCCCGACGTTATCAGACTTTATCATAAGGACGATCCCGATTTCATAGATCTTCGTTATCATAACGTGAATAAATACATCGGCGAGCAGTTCTTAAAGGATCTGAAAAAGATGTCAGAGGGGGAATTAAAGGCGTTTTTCAGCGAGAAAGGCATGACCGAGGAAAAAGGCTTCAGAGCATGGACAATGGAAACAGCTCCAAAGGCCCTCGACAACTATTATCTCACATTCCTTGTTAAGCTCTCCGCAAGCTTGAACGATAAAAATGGCAATGCGATTATCAACGAGACCACCGACATAAAAGAACTGTCAAAAATGGCGGATGATAACAGCTTCGATGAGCAGTTTAACAATTTCTTGGGAAGCTTTGTCATAGATATATGCGATCAGTTCGCTCTGTCAGGTCACTTTATTTACCGCAGCGAGGACAGCGGCGATGCAAAGGTCTACAGAAGATATATAGTTATTAGTGTAAACGGCACTGTGGGAAGAAATTTTACAAGAGACGAAGCAAATCAGATGCTGGCAAGCACTCTGAACTATATCCAGTTCAGTCCGCAGTTCGCAGGCTTTGTATATGAGAGCAAGATACCGCTCTATGGTGTGGATGATACAGGTACTCTAAAGGGGGATGCCAACAATGACGATCAGGTAGATATGGCTGACGCTGTATTGATAATGCAGTGTCTTGCAAATCCCGATAAGTATAAACTCTCCTCGGAGGGCAGAGCCAATGCGGACTTGGACGGCGATGGCGTGACTGTTGGCGACGCTCAGAGCATACAGAAGCGACTTCTCAACATTATCGACTACATCACAGACCTTGACACCATAAGGAATATGATATCTGACTACATTGCAGACCAGATGATACATATATCCGTAGTTCCGAAGGAGAAAATGCCCGAACAGTTCGCGGATAAGTATGTTTTCGTAAAGTGGAACGCAACACACAGCGACGGCTTATCATACGAAAATTTCCTGAGAAAGAATTACATCGACCATTCCCTTATAAAAACTATCCCATACGATATCGACGACGATTCCGAGCTGAACAAGCTTTGCGAAAAGCTTTACCTCTATGTCCTTGAAAACAATATCCCTGTCGGAGTATACAAATCCAAGGATAAGGTCATAGTCCAGTATAACTGGTTCTATAAAGAAGTTCGTGAAAAGATAGAAACATTCATCAAGGATAACAGCATTGATCCCGATTCAGTTTTTATAGACGAGCTCGAATAATTCCTAATACAGATGGAAGCTCACATTGTGCAGAGTTCCTTGATAAAAATGGCTTGTTCGTTATACCCTCTTTTAAAGAAAAATGGGCAGTTTTCAACAATTATCATGAAAAAAGCGGTTACCCCTTCAAATTTTACTTGAAGAGGTAACCGTGTTGTTTTTTGAGGGCTGTTTTTTTACAGCCCCTGTTTTGTAGTATTACTTATTATTCTTTTTCTTTTTTATTGCTGCCAGAATATCGTTAACATTATCTGTATTCGTAACATCAGGATATTCATCTTGAAATTGTAACAAAATATCCTTATTATCGGATTCCATTTGTCTTACTTTTTTGTACATATTTCTGGCGATCTCATTAAGGCTCTTGCCCGCCATATATTCACTGAAAATAGTAAGAACTGCAAGAACTTCCGCAGGATCAGTGGTTATAGCTCCGTTTTTCATCATATATCCAAATGGCATAGTTCTGTTTTTGCCAATTTTCTGCACCTCCTCTCCGACACCACTATACCACAAAGGAGTTGTTTTTTCTATTCACCACAACCGACAAAAATACTCCCTGCATTTTAGGCAGGGAGCATAAAAGCTATGATTATTCAGTTCCAAATAGTTTGGGATAATCTCTTTTGCTGTTCACAATATGATAGATATATACTTTTCTGCCAATAATACGGTGAAAACATAAGTATTTTCCGCTGACAAGTCTTCTGTAATTGTCAATGGCAAGCAGCTGTTCCTCGCAGGCTTTTCCTAAATACGGACTGATACGAAGTCTATCAATATCATCAAGTATTTTATCCGTTATACTTTTGGCTGATTTTGCCCCAACGAGTGCAAGATGCATATCTGCAATTTCTTCGAGTTCACGCCATGCAGGCGCAAGTAATTCGATTTCATATTTATACATCGTACTTCTTCGCCAGCCTTTTTCGCGCCTCATCAATGGATACCGTCGGCTCACCTGACAATCTGCTCTGTTCTGCTGCATCAAGCTGTGCTTTCAGTCTAATGAGCTCTTCACGTCTTTCAAACGCATCAATACTCATAATCACAAGGTCACCCTCTCCGTTTTTTGTAATATAAATAGGTTCCTGCTTCTCATGTGCAAGATTTGAGATCTGCGTATAATCGTTTCTTAAAGTTGTTGATGATTTAATGATCATAGAAATCCCTCCGGTCTGTTTATTCTATGATTATTATATCATAATTCTCCAAGAATTTCAAGAGAAAAATCAAATATTTTCTTTGATTATAAGCCCAATATATAGAATTCAAGCTCGCTCATTGACAACGATCTTATCTATTAAAAATTCAAAAGCCTGCGGCTCGAATTCGACTGACCAGCTCCCTGTCAAGTAGACAGTCGAAATAACAAAAATATTCTATTATGTTACCAAAAGCAATCTGTGCTAATTGTGCAGATTGCTTCTCAGATATACTTCAAAAACTCTAAAAAACTCTCAGTGATTCTTGGCGATTTATAGAAGAAAACTAAACCGCGTTGATGCCCGGTTGCTGCCACAAGGGTATTTTGGGCATAAAAACAGGCACTTCCGAATGCTCGAAAGTGCCGATATTACGTTGGCACACTGAATCGAAATAAACCCCGTTTTTATTTGTCTGCAACTCTTCTATAAATGATTATCACTTCATGAACAAGTATCAAATCATGATTTACTAAATCGTAATTTGATACTTGTTATTTCTTTTCTTGTGTTATATTTGTCCCTCCGCTAATAATTATACATTCCAACACAACTGACTGTAGCACATCTTTATCAACCAATTTTAATATTGTATTCTTCTGCGGTTACTTCGTCGGTATATTCGTCATTAAAGCTGTTTACTTCCTTAACATTCTGTTCAACAGCCAGCAACTGTAAGGTATCTATCCTGTTCCTTACTGCTTCGCATATCAGCTCAACTCTTTCAGACTTCTGATCTTTGAGAATCTCTCTGATGTCATTTTCTATACCGTCAAGCTTTGAAAAATCATATCTGCTGAAATCAGAAACAAGCTTTATCTGCTCACTGTGATGCTTTTTGAAGGGCTTGCATTTTATCTCTGCATTCTTTATCTGATCTTCGGAGCGGTCAAACCAAAGTGAAGTTCCGCTGTCATATATGGGAGCAGCACCTATCCATTCAAGGGTTTCTGCGTTCCTGAGAAGTCCGAAATTATTAAAATGCCTGTCCTCGTTGGCGATAGTATAGTCAACCACTATCATATCATCGACAGCAGCGGATATATCAACACCGATCTCCTTACAGGTATTGATATAGTGCAGATAATCGTTCTCATGATTTTCTTTTCCGCGTATCTGTAATATCCTGTACGCACTTACAAGCTCGGTATCCTTAGTGATAAAGTCCTCACATATGCTGAATGGCTCATTTCCGATATTGATAACGCTGTACGGAACATGATCTATACCGAGTCTGTCCATTACCATTGAGGCAATAACCTCATTATACGGCTGCTGTCTGTAAGGCATTGAGCCTGCTTTGAGCAAGCAGCGCTTTCCATCAATTATCTTCCAGCGCTTTTTCAAATTACCGTCGGAGGTATTATCGGGAGAATAAAAATCAAAGCCTGATGATTTGGTACTTGTACCGAACAAAACATCTCCGATATCATCAGAGAATTCGTTGTCAAAGAAATTAATGTCCTCCCACTTCATACTGTTGCCTGATGGCTTTATCCAGTAATGATCGGAAAGACTGAGACCAAAGCATTTTGTCAGCAGTTCGCTCGGATCATATATACCGAGGGTTTCAAATGCATCGGCAATACCCATTCTGCTTGCAGGTATTGAACGACCACACCACCATTTGTTCAGTGCGCCGCGGTCAATAACTTCATTATGGCGCAAAGGATGGACAATACCAACAGGAAGGTGTTCCCTGTGTATAACATCATTGACAGCGGTTATTCTTCCGAGAACATCGTCGATATCAATATCAGCAACTTCTGTATTCTTATGCATCAATATATATTTCATGGGTACACCTCTCTTTCCTTTACCGATATTAGTTATTATATCATTATTTTCGTTATAAATCAAGTCCTTTGTCAGATTCATACCGTACCTCAATTCATATAACCGTAATCATCATCGTTATATAATGAGAGAAAACGTCTGCGAAGCACATCAACTGCAATTTCAAGCTCTTCCTTTCGTTTGTTCCTGCCAAGACCCGTCAGTATACCCGCTTCCGTTGGCGTTATCTCGTTGAGGACATAATAGTCCAGCATTTTCTGATGTTCATAGCTCAACGAATCATACGCCATCCAGACAAAACGGTCACGCTCGCTTTTTTCGATGTGCCATAGCGGTGAGCCATTGAGCTTATCAGCGAGTTCTTCTGTGCAGCGTTCAGAGATATGCCGCTGATAACAAGCAGACCTGCTCATCATATTCAGCATTACATAACGTGCGTAGGCGCACACCCATGTTGTGAATTTACACGTTCCATTGAAGCGTTTTCGGTCAAAATAACAGCGCTCAAACGCCTCCACGACTACATCTTCAACTGTAAATCCATGCATATAACCTTGCACGGAAAATTCGGGAGACGTAATTGTAGACCATGTCAAATGACGCACGGTACAGCTTATCTCATTCCCTGTCGTCGGTCAGTGACTTCTGTACTGCATTGTAATTCGCGTGCCATTCGGCGTTCATGGTAATTTCTGTGTTTTACATTTGAATACACTCCTGTTAATAAAATAGTTTTCTGATTTTACTCAGGAGCTAATATTACCATATTTCGACGCTACTGCGGTGACAGATATAACATCGTGAAGAAGGTCGATAAGCACAAAAACTGCACTAAAGTTTAAAAAACTCCCCGGAACTGCTCATATGAACAGCTACGGGGAGTATTATTTGGGGATATGAACTTAGCGAGGTATTATCCCTCAATGGCAATATACTTGTGATTTTCCAGCTTCTTTGGCTCTGCCTTCGGAACGCAGATGTTAAGAACACCGTCCTCAAATTTAGCCTTTACATCGGCTTCGGTAACAGTATCACCGATGTAGAAGCTCCTCTGCATTGCGCCTGCATAACGCTCCTGACGGATCAGCTTGCCCTTCTTGGACTTTTCGTCTTTGTCAAGTCCCTTTGCGGCGCTGACAGTCAGATAACCGTTCTGAAGCTCAAGATTGATCTGGTCTTTCTTGAAGCCCGGCAGGTCGATAACGATCTCATAGTGGTCGTCATGCTCATGAACATCGGTCTTCATTACCTGTGCAGCGTGTTTGCCGTACAGCTTCTTCTCCACATCTCTGCCAAAATCAGGGAATCTGAAGAAATCATCGAATAAATTTTCACCGAAAATGCTTGGATACAACATAGGTCAGTCCTCCTTTTTTACTCGTAACATTGTTTCCATTGCTTCGAGCAAGGGGACGGAGGGTTCAGCACCCGGATCCTTTGGTGCTTCTCTGTTCCTTTGTTCTGTTTATATTATAGCTCCCGAAATTAGCACTGTCAAGAGGAGAGTGCTAATTTTCACACAGGTTTCATATTTTTGACAGGAATGTCACATTAGCCAACTGAAAAAATCTCTCAGTGAGAATGGAGAAATGCGTCCTGTGCTGATTGACTATTATTGCAGATCGTGTTAGAATTAACAGAGTGGCAGTATGATTGACACATTTAATGCATATTTGGACAAGACAAATCTGTCCGAAAACTCAAAGTCTGCCTACCTGTTCGCACTGAGACAGTTCACCGAGCAGTACGGCAGCGTGACCAAGAAGAACCTCACGGCTTACAAGGTGTGGCTCGTGGATCACTTCAAACCGCAGACGGTAAATCTCCGCCTGCGTGGAATGAACTGCTACCTTGAAAGCGTGGGCAAGGAGAAGTGGAAGCTGTCCTTTGTCAAGGTTCAGCAGAAGCCGTTCCTCGAAAATGTTATCAGTGAAGCGGATTACTTGTACTTCAAGAAGCGTCTGAAAGAGGACGGCGAATTGTTCTGGTACTTTGTGATCTGCTTTCTTGCTGCCACTCGAGCGAGAGTGAGCGAGCTGATCCAGATCAAGATGGAACACGTCAGGCTCGGCTATCTCGATTTGTACTCCAAAGGCGGCAAGCTACGCCGCATCTACATTCCGGAGTCCTTGCAGGAAGAAGCCCTTGCGTGGCTTGCAGAAAAGAAGCAGGACAGCGGTTTCATCTTCCTCAATCAGCGAGGACAACGTATCACCACAAGGGGCATATCTGGCGAATTAAAGAAGTTTGCGGAAAAGTACGGCATTGATACAAAGGTGGTATATCCGCACTCGTTCCGTCACCGCTTCGCCAAGAGCTTTCTTGATCGCTGTAATGATATAGCGTTCCTTGCCGATCTTATGGGACATGAGAGCATTGAGACTACACGCATTTACCTCCGCAAAACCGCCACGGAACAGCGTGAGATCGTAGACAGTATTATTGATTGGTAAAAAATAAGCGGTCAGCCTGTATAGGTTGACCGTTTTTTATTATGCAAAACTTGTGGGCTTGATAGGATTTTCCATTCTCTTACCGTTAGGGAGCTTATAGTCAAGGAAAGTCACTTCTCCAGTCACTCTGTTCACAGATACCCTTGCGAAAACTTTCCACTTATAATCACTTTCGTCCAAATCACCAATATCATCGAAACCGATAAAATATTCATACTCAACATCATCATATTTCTCATCAGGATATGAATGACACGAACCTTCAAAATGCTCTCGGAAGTAATCCCTGCCCATTAAATCTGCGATTGCAAGCCAGGCATCTACCTTTGCCTGTTCCTTAGTCAGCATTATTTACCACCTCCAAAAAGTTCCATTAATGCTCTTCTGCGAGCATCATCAAGCGTACTCGATATTGTTCCTGTTTCAATTACGCCATGCTCATCAAAAAGTGAAGTTCTTCCATTAGGCGTTACTATTGTGCTTTCACGCTGTCCTGTTGTCTGTCGAAGTTTGCGCATCATTAAGCGGTCGGACTTCGAGGGGATACAATCGTCATTATGAGGGTGACTATGAAAATCCAGCGTACCAGAATGCATTTTCATTTCATCAAGCAGTCTATTTGGAATAACTGTACCACCTTTATCACCACGAATGAGATAGGTCTTTCCGCCAATTGTCACACGGGCAAACTCAACTCCAGTTACCTCGCCTGTCAAAGCCTTTGCTTGCCACTCCACACTCCTGAACGGCTCAATCTCATCGTCTCCGAATGCACGGGTAGATACTGGCGTAAAGCCTATCCAAAAGAGAAGCACATGACAAATCTCATGACAGATAAAACAAAGAAAAGCATAATTATCATCATAGCAAGCACCGTTATAGACAGTTTCCTTATAATAAATGTCAAATCAGGCTCGACAAATCCCAATTCCTCCTGAAGCTGTATTTTATCTTCGAGAAAATCGGATATCTTATCTCGGATTTCCTCAACTTCGTATGATAATAAAACCTCGGATGATATTTGATAGTTAAGCCAGCTTCCAGAGCGTAAGGATAATTCAACAATACACCACTGATCATAAAGTTTATAAAGGTTTTCAGAATTACTCTTCTCATACTTTGTGATACGAAAGCGAAATTCAATTCCGTCTAAATCTAAATTAAGCTGCATAAAAACACCACCTAATAAAAAGTTCCGCCTCTCGAAAAGGCGGAACTACGCGGAATACTCCGCATTTGGCTTGGCGCAGTGGGTGGGATTCGAACCCACGTCCCTCAAGGGGCATCATGATTTCGAGTCATGTCCGTTATGACCACTTCGATACCACTGCGTATTTAATTTAACTATAAAACTGCGAGAAAACTGCGAGAAAGCCAATTGCAAACGCAACTGTGAACACCGCCGAAACCACGCAGAACAGGGATAAATCAAAGTGCGGCAAGCTCAGAAACGACTATGTTTCGAGTCATGTCCGTTATGACCACTTCGATACCACTGCATAAATTACTGTACTATTATAACATATAACAGAATAAAAATCAATAGTCGGACAAATAAAAAACATATATAACAATAATTGCTGTTGCAAAAGTAATAATGATGTGATATAATAAATAGAATTACTGGGGGCGATGATATGGAACGAGAAAAAGTAATAGTTAAGACCAGTTTTATAGGCATAGTCACGAATATACTTCTTGCTGGATTCAAGGCGGCTGTGGGAGCTGTTACAGGCTCTATCGCAGTAGTTCTTGACGCGGTGAACAACCTGAGCGATGTCCTGTCGTCTGTCGTGACGATAATCGGAACGAAGCTTGCAGGGAAGAAGCCTGATAAGGAACATCCTCTCGGGCACGGAAGAGCCGAATATATCGGAACTATGATAGTTGCGGCGATAATACTCTATGCCGGTATCGCGGCAGGAGTCGAGTCGGTGAAGAAGATAATCAGTCCCACTAAGCCGGATTATTCGCTGGTATCGCTGATAATAGTTGGAACTGCGGTCGTCGTGAAGATATTGCTTGGAAGATATGTTTCAGCAATGGGAAAGAAAGTGAATTCGGGTTCGCTTATCGCATCGGGTTCGGACGCATTGTTTGACGCAGTCGTATCGGCGTCAGTTCTGCTGAGTGCGCTGATATGCAAGTTCATGGGAGTAAACCTCGAAGCCTATGTGGGACTTCTCATATCTGTTTTCATAATCCGTGCAGGTATTGAAATGATGCGTGATACAGTCGATGATATTCTCGGTAAGCGTATCGACAGGGAACTAGTTGAGTCAATAAGAGCCACGATATGCGAGGACAAGAATGTTTCCGGAGCCTATGATCTTATTCTTCACAGCTACGGCCCCGGAAGACTTATAGGCTCGGTACACGTTGAGATACCGGCTGAGCTGAAAGCCTATGAGATAGACCGTATGCAGCGCAATATCGCAGATAATGTCTATACCAAGCACGGGGTAGTGCTTGCGGGTATCGGAATATATTCCAAGGACGACAGACACGGTGATATGCGAGACAAGGTCAATGAGATAGTGAGAAAACATGAGGGAGTTCTTCAGATACACGGATTTTTTGCTGATCCTGAGAAGAAGCAGATGGTGTTTGATGTTATACTGGACTTTGCACTTCCGGACAGAAGCGCAGTTCTCTCTGAGATAAGCAGCGCCGTGGAAAAAGCCTTTCCCGGCTGGAGCGTCAGCGTCACGATGGACGTGGATATATAACAGAAAAAGCCATAGCGCACCGTAAAAGGTATGCTATGGCTTCGTTTTTTTGTATGGGACTTACTGCTCCTGTTCGCCGAAAATGCGGACAGCTTTCATCATGATAGCGCACTCAAGACGCTTCTTTTCGAGCTGACATGAGAGCTTGTGAGCGTTGCGGATGTCGCCCATATACTGGTAGTTGTTGGCGTTGCAGCCACCGCTGCAGTAGAACTTAGCCCAGCACTTGCGGCATTCGGGCTTAGAGTAAACGTGAGCCTTGGAGAAGTCGGCTTTCATCTCATAGTTGAAAGTACCATCGTCGATATTGCCCATTTTGTACTCATCTATGCCGACAAACTGGTGACAGGGGAATATATCACCGTCAGGAGTGATAGCAACATAATCGTTGCCGCATCCACAGCCACGGAGTCTCTTTATAGCGCAGGGACCCTGATCGAGGTCGAGCATAAAGTGGAAAAAGTTGAACTTTTTGCCTGACTTCTCATTGTCGAGGATACGCTTTGCGAGAACTTCATACTCTTTGAATACAGCGGGGAGTTCTTTCTCTGTGAGGGCGTATTCATCGGAATCACCCACAACAGGTTCGATCGAGATCTGGTCGAAGCCGGCATCGTAGAGAGCGAATACGTCGTTGGAGAAGTCAAGGTTCTTGTTTGTGAATGTTCCGCGGACATAGTATTCCTTGTCGCCTCTGCCCGCAACGAGCTGCTTGTACTTGGGAAGGATAGTGTCATAGCAGCCTGCACCGTTCGGGAGAACACGGAAGAAATCGTTTACTTCCTTTCTGCCGTCGATGGAGAGAACGACGTTGGACATCTCGCGGTTTATGAAGTCAATCTTCTCGTCATCGAGGAGGAGACCGTTGGTTGTGATAGTGAAGCGGAACTTCTTGTTGTATTCCTTTTCGCGTGAACGTGCATACTCAACGACCTGCTTTACCACGCGGAAGTTCATAAGAGGCTCACCGCCGAAGAAGTCGAGCTCAAGATTCGGGCGGTCGCCGGAGTTCTCGAGGAGGAAGTCGATAGCGTGCTTGCCTGTCTCGAATGACATCAGCTTTCTGCCCTTGCCAAAGTCGCCGGTGGAGGCGAAACAGTATTTGCAGCGGAGCTGACAGTCGTGAGCGATATTAAGGCACATAGCCTTTATCGGAGAAGCAACTGACGCCTTTGCAAACTTCTCATAGTCGTCCTCAGAGAAGAGGATCTTGTCGTTGTAGAGTTCAACTATCTCCTGATAGCAGGACTCGATGTCCTCAGGGGAATAAGCCTTTGAGAGCTTTTCAACGACCTTTGCAGGACATTTATCTTCAAAAGGCGGCTCAACGTTATCGAGCAGATCGTATGTGAGCTCGTCCACGATGTGAACGCCGCCGCTGTTTACGTCGAGAACTATATTAAAGCCGTTAAGTTTATATTTATGTATCATTTCAAACAACCTCCATGATTGCGTTATTCAGATATTTTTTTTAACTTTGCGAATGCTAACGCAAGTTTTTTTACGCCGTATTCCTCAAAATCGACTTCTATAAAAGGATTTGCCAAAGATAAAACTTTTCCTTTTCCAAATGATGGGTGGTCAACATATTCTCCGATTTCAAAAGTTATGTCATTTGAAGGAGGATTAAGTTTTTTTAATACAGGCGTCTTTGGTTCTGCAAAAGTATACTCGGGAAATTTAGAAGTTAACGCATAAAAAGTGTTTTTATAGATATTTGAATTGTAATGCTGCGATACCGTGGTTAATGCGGATTGTAGCGTCGAGTTATCGTTTGGAAAATACTTTGATACGATTTGTAAATAGTAATATAATTCTGCAATAAAATCGTCATAATCATTAATGATAACTTTTGCCATGTTTTCACGCCAATCACCAGCAGAATAATTCCCTGAAAAATAGTCATTAGCTATATTAGAGATTCTTTTAATTCCAGGTGTTGTTGTCTCAATTTTTTTGCCTGTTGCTTTATTTAGCCAGCAGTTCTCTTCATAAATCTTAATATGCAAAAGCAAATGTTCTAAGACATTTACATAAACGAGACGTTTTGCTTTCTGACATTCAAATGGTGAATGAAGGGCGAAGGCAGGATCATTAAGTTCGGGATACTTGTTTTCATCTATATGATGAAGCTCTAACCCTTCACTGGTTCGAGAATTTTTTTTATTAACGGACTTACATTCCGGAGTATGAAAATAATCATATTTAGCGTGTCCGTTTTTTTTAAGGAAATACTTTACCAGTTTGTCATAATTCATATCGAACATTTCTGGAAGAATAATACTCATTTTTGCACCTTCTGTATAAACTTAAAATACAATCAGATTAAAAAATTTGAGGCGGTGAGTATAACAACCGCCTCAACAGACTTAGCCTAATAATACAAAAAACGACTTATCTCTCGCACTTCTGGTTAGCAACTGTGCAAGATGTCTTGCAAGCAGACTGGCATGAAGCCTGGCACTTACCGCAGCCGCCCTTCTGAGCAGATTCCTTGAGATTAGCCTTGTTGATAGTCTGAATGTGCTTCATAGAAAATACCCTCCCTGAAAAATGCGGACCTCGCCGCTATTACTGATGAAATAATTATAGCATAACGTGATGATTTTTTCAATAGTTTTTTGAACAAAAGAAAACTTTGTTAAAATTTGACAATATTGATAGCGGAAAAAGGCAATAATCAAACAGGATTTCAACTTAAAGCAAATCATTAAAGCATAATAGTAAAATCAATACGGATAATAGCGCAATTTAGTGGAATAATCACAAAGAGGTGATTTGATGGAGGAAGGAAAAACTGCTGTAATGCCGTCGCTGAGCTGTGATATTGCTCGTATCAGACAAATGTCCGGCGGTTCATCGGATATACTGATAAATGAATTCGTTACCGGCGGCATAAGCTGTGCGCTGGTGTGCTGTGAGGGGATGATCTCGGCTTCGCTGATAACCGAGCTGATATTTGAGCCGATAACCGGCATAGAGGAGAAAAATGACGCGCAGGAGCTCTTTCACTATATTAAAGAAGAACTGCTCCTGTCCGTTGACAGACCTGTTGTGAGCGACCTGGAAAGCGCTTTCCGACTGATACATTCCGGATTTGCTGTCCTTTTTGCTGAAGGCGCTGCTGAAGCGCTCGGTTTTGGTGTGCAGGGCTATCAGTCACGGGGAGTTCAGGAGCCTGACGGTGAGGGCAACATAATGGGCGCCCACGAGGGATTCACGGAGACTATCCGCACGAATATGTCGCAGATACGCCGCAGACTGAAAACTCCCGGGCTTGTTATGGAACTGATGCAGAAAGGCGAAAAAAGCAAGACAGACCTGTGTCTATGCTATATGAAAGACCGTGTGCCGAAGCGGCTTATGGCGGAGATACGCCGTTCACTCGACAGGATAAAGCTCGAAACGATACTAACGACCGGCTACATCAGACCTTTTGTGGAGAACCGCCGCTTCGAGATATTCAGCTCGACCGGAGTGACCGAGCGCCCTGACGTTCTCTGTTCAAAGCTGATCGAGGGCAGGGTAGCGATACTCGTTGACGGAGTGCCGTTCGCAATAGTGATACCGAAGCTCTTCTGCGAGAGCTTTCAGACACTCGATGATTACGCCTTCAAGCCGTACTATGCGACGTTTATGCGGTGGCTGAAATACGGGGCGTTCCTTATGTCGGTGCTGCTGCCGGCGGTCTATGCGGCGATAGTGATGTATCACCCGGAACTTCTCAACACAACGCTGTTTATGCTGCTTGTGGACGCAGAGAAGAGCGCTCCGCTGTCGATAATGACAGAGTCTCTGTTCGTACTGCTGATGTATGAGGTGATAAGGGAAGCTGGAGTCCGTCTGCCTAAGCCTGCCGGTGGAGCCGTAAGCATAATCAGCGGACTGATAATCGGCGATTCTGCTGTGAAATCCGGCCTTGTCAGCACGCCGCTCCTGACGATGACTGCTCTTGCCGTACTCGGCGGACTGGTCGTTCCGGAGCTCAATCCTGCGGTGACTGTGCTTCGTTTTGCTTTTCTTATTGCAGGCGGTATGCTGGGACTTTTCGGGATAAGTCTGCTTGCGTGTGCTGTGCTGGTGAATATCTGCGCGACCGAGGACTACGGCTTTCCGTATACAGCGCCGCTGTCGCCTTTCAGAAAGCGCGGCATGAGCGATACGGCTTACCGGACTGATATGAGGAAAATGCAGGAGAGAGACTTCACGGTGGAGGAATACTATGAATAGTATAACGGGTAAACAGTTCTGTGCTATGGTGTTCATAGGCGATGTATTCGCGCTGCTTTGCCTGGCAGGTGATATAGGAGCGGTGACGGCAGCCGGATTTGCCGCAGGTTCGGCAGTTCAGATGATAGCTGTACTGCCTTTTGCACTCCTGTACCGCCGCGGAGGGAAGCCGGGAAAGGCGGCGGAGACTGTTCTTCTTTTGTGGATAATTATATGGGGCGGAGCGCTTTTAACAATGCAGTGGAAAACTTCCGGCGCTGTTAATATCCCGTTCGAGAGTTCGGGCGGACTTGGAGCAAAGCTCACTGTTTCGGGACTTATCGCGCTTGTGTGCCTGTATATCTCATCAGCCGGAGCAAAGGCACTCGGAAGAGCTTCGGTCATAGCGGCGGCAGTCGGAGTCCTGTGTCTTGCGGTGGTAGCTGTGAGCGCTCTGTCTGCTCACGATTGGGAAAAGCTGAGTGCTTCCGGCGGTGGACTGACTTTCGGCGGTGAGTTCATACGCGGTCTGAGGGCGAGCGGAGGAATTGCCGGATATATCGTGATGCTCGGACTGAACCGCGGCAGTTTTGTGCGAAATACCGCGGTATGCTTTGCAGTAAAGGGGACAGCCTGTGCCGTGCTGATACTGACAGCCGTGCTCGTTACCGGAGATATAATGGCGATAGCGGAATTTCCGCTCGTGACAGCTGCACATCTCTCACAGCCTATACCGTCGCAGAGGATAGATTCGCTGTTCCTGATAGTATTTGCGGTATACGGAGTGTTTGCGATAGCTGTACAGTCAGCGGCAGCTGTTCACCTTGCCGGAGAGCTCCTCCCGGCGTTCAGACGTTTCCGCTGTCTGACGGTGCTTGTGCTGATGACAGGAGCGGCGTTTCTGCTGTCGCTGTGGTGATTTCTGAAAAAATGTGGAATACCTCTCGACAAAAGGAAAAAAATGGTGTATAATAGGAATATCACTAATGTTAGGAGAGATATTAATGTCAAAGAAACCCTTTTACATCACAACGCCTATCTATTATCCTTCAGGCGATCCGCATATCGGTCATTGTTATACTACCGTTGCGTGCGATTCGATAGCACGTTACAAGCGAATGCAGGGATACGATGTAATGTTTCTTACCGGTACTGATGAACACGGCCTTAAAATAGAGCAGAAGGCCGCTGAACAGGGCGTAACTCCCAAGGAGTACGTTGACGTTATAGTTGACAAATTCAAGAAACTCTGGAAATATATGAATATATCCTACGACAGATATATCCGTACAACAGACGATTACCACGTTGAAGCAGTTCAGAATATATTCAAGGCACTTTATGACAAGGGTTATATCTATAAGGGCGAATACTCAGGAAAGTACTGCACTCCCTGTGAGAGCTTCTGGACTGAGTCACAGCTTGACGCGAACGGCTGCTGTCCTGAGTGTCACAGACCTGTCAAGTTTGCAAAGGAAGAAGCTTACTTCTTCAAGATGGCTCCCTTTGCAGAACGCATAGAGAAGCTCCTTCTTGAGACAGACTACCTCAGACCGAAGACACGCGCTACCGAGCTTGTAAATAATTTCATCAAGCCCGGCCTCGAGGATCTCTGCGTATCGCGTACTTCATTCACATGGGGCGTACCGGTATCCTTTGACGAAAAGCACGTTGTATATGTATGGATAGACGCACTTTCAAACTATATCACAGCTCTCGGCTATGAGAACTCAGCACACAGCGACTATGAGAAATACTGGCCGGCTGATGTACACATGGTAGCAAAGGACATTATGCGTTTCCACGCTATCATATGGCCTGCAATGCTTATGGCTCTTGACCTGCCGCTCCCGAAGCACCTTGCTGTTCACGGCTGGATAACTATGGCAGGCAAAAACGGCGAGAGCGAGAAGATGTCTAAATCTCTCGGAAACGTCGTTGATCCTTTTGTTCTCGGTGAGAGATACGGTCAGGACTCTATAAGATATCATATTCTCCGTGAGATGGCTCTCGGCGCTGACAGCCTTTTCTCAAATGAGATAATGATAAACCGTATCAACTCCGATCTTGCCAACGGTTTCGGAAACCTTGTTTCCCGAACAGTTGCAATGGTTGATAAGTATTTCGGCGGCACTATCCCTTCAGAGCGTGAGAGCGCACCTCTCGATGACGAGTTCAGAAGCGCTGTTACAGAACTTCTCCCGGTAGTTGACAAGTACGTTGATGAAACAAAGATCAAGCAGGCTCTCGAGGAGATTTTCAAGGTCGTTGACCGCGCAAACAAGTACATCGACGAGACAGAGCCGTGGAAGCTCGGCAAGGACGATTCACAGAAGGCTCGTCTTGCAGCAGTTCTCTATAATCTGCTTGAGACTATCCGTATAACCTCTGCACTCCTTGCACCTTTCATGCCATCCACAATGCCTAAAGTATGGGAGCAGATAGGGGCTTCAGAGGATGATATCAGGTATGAGAAACTCGGAAAATTCGATGTTCTTCCGGCAAATGTCACAGTTCATAAGGGAGAGATACTCTTCCCGAGAATCGATGTTGACAAGGAGATAGATGAGCTCAACGAGATACTCCGCAAGAATATGGAGGCTGCACAGGCTAAGCTCTCTGCTGAGGAAAAAGGCGATGCCGAAGCTGCTCCGATAGAGCTTGCCCCCGAGATCACTATCGACGACTTTGCAAAGGTAGAGATAAGAGTTGCAAAGGTGATTGCCTGCGAAAAGGTAAAGAAGTCCGACAAGCTCCTCTGCTTACAGCTCGATGACGGTATGGGCGGACGCCAGGTAGTTTCCGGTATCGCTCAGTATTACTCACCGGAAGATCTCATCGGCAAGAAACTCCAGCTTATTGCTAACCTCAAGCCTGTAAAGCTCCGCGGTGTTGACAGCAACGGCATGATCTGCGCTGCTGATACTCCCGACGGCGTTAAGGTAATATTTGTTGATGACAGCATCCCTGTCGGCTCAAAGGTAAGATAATAAAAAGGCGCTCATAACGGTGGTACTCATATAGAAATACTGTGAGGCATATTGAGGAAAACCCTTTTGAGAAAGGGTTCTTCCTCAAACTCCTTTCCTAAAACTTTCCTCATGGTTTTTCACGTGACGGTATTAAGCTCCTGAAATAAAAACAAAACCGCTACTAGCATTAGTAGCGGTTAATTTTATACCGTCCCGTGAAAAACTAAGAATAAAGTCTTTGGAAGGGGGCTGGGGGAGAACCTTTCTTCTGTATAGTGTTCTTAACGCAGTTTGTATGTATTGTCTCCGAGGAGGTCAGCCTCGGAGACTTTTTCATTTCGCAAACTCAGTTATTCCAAGCTCAGACATTTCGCTGTCAAGTTTTATTGCTTTGTCCGGCTGGAATGTGAAATATACGACTATGTGATTACCGCAGGTTCTTGAACGCTTGACTTCCTTTTCGTGTACTTCAATACGCTTTATGAATGCTCTGAGGAGCTCCGGAGTGAGTTTCGGCATATTCACATACTGCTTAGCTTTGTTGATGAATTCGTGGATACACTTCTCACACAATCTTGAATCGTTGAGCCGAGCCTCAAGAGATTCCAGCTTAGTCTTTAGCTCCGGCTGCTCCTTTTCATAGCCTTCTGCAAGCACATCATAGCGTTCGGGAGTTATCCTGCCGGAGGCCCTGTCCATATACAGTATACTTATAGCGTTATCAAGCAGCTTGATCTTTGACTCATACTCGCTTTTAAGTTTTTCATACTCTAGGAGATTTTTTGCAGCTTCATTCTCACCGTTTCTTATTGCAGCAGTATAAAACTCGTCCGAATGCTCTCTTGCATATTTCGTCACACTTCTCAAAGAACTTAGAATAATCTCATCAAGGACTCGCTCACGGATATAGTGTGAAGTGCAGTCGCTTTTTCGGTTTTCGTAGTGACCGCAGCGGTAGCTGTCGCATTTTTGAGCTTTGTATTGATTGCGATACATTCTTGAACCACATTCAGCACAGTAAAGATAGCCAGCGTATTTGTCCATTTCACCACGTTTGTCAGCACGTCTTCTCCCTTCAAAGTGCTTTTGCACAAGGTCAAATGTTGCTCTGTCGATGATTGCTTCGTGTGTATTCTTGAATACTTTCATATCTTCGGGTGCATTCTTAATACGCTTTTTCAGCTTGTTGGACTTTGAATACGTTTTAAAGTTGACTGTATCTCCGCAGTAGATTTGATTTGAAAGCATTTTTCGTATGGTGTTATTAGTCCACGCATAAGGCTTGTCGAGCTTAAGATTTCTCGCACGGCTGCCGTTTTTTCTGTAATTATATACACTGGGTGACAGCACTTGTTCACGTTCAAGAGTTCCACAAATTCGTTTGATGCCGATTCCGCTTGCATACATTTCAAAGATATGTTTGACGACAGGAGCCGTCTCAGGATCGGGTATTATCTGTTTGGAGTTGTCCGGATCTCTCATGTAACCATAAGCTATCCAAGCTGCCAAACGTTCACCGCGTTCGCCCTTTGCTCTCAATACAGCTCTTATCTTATTCGAGCAATCACGAGCATACATATCGTTGAACAAGTTCTTTATGCCGGACATTTCGTTGATACCGTTTGCACTATCAACGTTGTCGGTCACAGCAATGAAGCGTACATCGTATGCAGGGAATACTAATTCCATGAGCCTGTCGGTTTCTAAATGATCGCGCCCAAGCCTTGACTGGTCTTTGACAATTACTGTTCCAACCAGTCCATTCTGCACATCATCAAGCATATGAACATACTCAGGGCGAGTGTTGTCCACTCCACTGTAACCATCATCGATGTAGTACTGACAGTTGCGGAAGTCGTTTTTGTCTGCGTACTCTTTCAACATAAGTCGTTGATTCTCTATCGACAGTGATTCACCTGCACGCATATCTTCCTGACTAAGACGGCAATACAGCGCTGTTATTTTATTCGTGTTTGATTCTGTTTTCATGCGCCCTCCTGTTCCGAACGTATTCGTTCCGGGAATCAAACCAAATAGGATACACCAACAGTATATCACTACTCGGCTCGAAAGTCCAGACCTATTTTCTGCCGTTTATCAGATTTTTGATCTTGTCCTCAACGGTCTCGCTCGAATTCTCAGGAGATTTGAAAACAAGCGTTACGTCAAAGGTTTGTCCTTTTATGGTCATCTTCTTGTCAACGTAAAAAGCTTTTTCATTCGTTTCAGATCTCATATGAACTCCTTTCACGTCACACTTTTTCAAACTTACTATTCAGTTTTAAAAGATTCTCTGACTCCGGTCACACCTCCCTAATCATAGGCGATAATTGTATTTTTTTCTTTTTCTGACCCCAAGATTTTTCTCGTTTTCTTATTTTGACCTCAATTTGCAAATACTGTAAGTTCCGATATTCCGGCGGGCACTGCCCGTCCGATGTGGAATGGCGGGCGGTTTGACGCCAGCCTTTTTCCTGCAAACCAAAAAGGGGCACGGGTTCTCCCGTTTTCAGCGGCAAACGAAACGCCGTTTGCTATGCTTGCCGGTCTTTCGGACCGACTTCCGTCCCCCACACTGTCTGTTTTTCGCCTTCTGATATATTCCCCCAACTCGCTCCACGTTGCGCGACAACCGCATTCAACGGGAGTGGTGGGGTAACTATACCATTTTTACTCTGAGGGCGGCTAAAAAGGGGCTTTCTGTGCGTGTTTCAGTTTTTATCAACCGAACACTGCTGTCACAGATATTATAGCTGAAGAAAAAGGCGCTTAGTTTATATTATCTTTGATAGTTAATATATATCTTCCTTCTTAGCTATAATTATATATTCTCTTGTATACTTAATATATAAGCCTATGACATCATGACACAGCCCCTATGACAATCAGCTTTTAAACTGCAACGACAACTCTGCGTCGCGGAGCTTGTCCTCGTCCATGTCATAGTTCAGGAATGCGACCTCATATGAGTTCTCGACCTGACGACCGTTGTCAGCATAGTTGTTGTGTATGCGAATGATATCCTTCTGCGCAAGAGTTTTCAGTGCACGCTCAACATTGCTCACTGACATCGCAGTGTCTCTTGCAATACCTGTGCGGCTTATGGTCGAGGTTTTCTTTTCGCTGTCGTAGTAGCAGAGTAGATCCATCACCACCTTGAACTCGGCAGGCGTAGTGATGTTGAGATACTCCAGCGGAGAGTTGACGCCGTTAGAATAGCTTGTGCAGTTAGTCACGTTCATGTTTTTCATCTACATCTTCCTTTCGCGTTTCGAGTTTTTACTTGTGATGTCAAGAGTTGTCCGGACGTCTTAACTGTGTTCAGTATACACGCTCTCTTGACAAAAGTCAATAGATATAGTATACTATCTCTACCGAGTTCAATCTATAATCTATTTTTGTGAACAAATTGTAAACTTTTATTTTATGCCTTTGTATATTTCATTTCTCGATATATTAAGCTGAGATATTGTTTCAGAACATATCGAACACTATTTCTGAAAGGAGACACTATGTTTGAGATAGAAGCACACTACCATGACAGAAAGATTTACTTGTCCGACGGAAGAGTTTACCAGCTCGGAGAGATACTTCTGCGCTATTTTTCTGTGAATTCAACTGTGCTTGGCGAGTTATTCAATGTATGTGAGCACGCAAATCGCGAGTTAAATATTAGTTCCTTGTTCTGCCCTGCTGATATATGAATACAAAAAAGATCCCATATTATGTGAGACTTATCGTTTCACATAGCTGGGAATCTTTCTGTATTTTGAAATGTTTAAGTGTATCGAGTAGAAGGGGAAACCTGAACACTTCAAGAACTATGAACGTTACTTCATCATGAAGAATACGACAATCTCACATTTCTAAAAAGTCTCATCGTCAGCAGTTTTCCAAGCTTTGCCACGGAAACGTTACGAGTCACAACTTCAATAAAGGACTCAAGAGTTCTCATATCTGTGCGATATATAATGCAGCTATAAGCAACGCTATAATCGCTTTATGAAAAGGTAAATAATTATAAATATATTTTTATAGTTGGGTAGGTATGCCATGTAATTCAGTCAGAAAACTGCTGATGGGAAGTGTGATATCGAGGATCATAAGAGATTTATAAAGATGTAGCGCGTATACCGCTTTAACATGATTCTTAGATGTGAATAACCAAGATTATTTGTTACACCAAATAATGAACATTTATTTCCTTATATATCATTATACCGCTTCTAGTATATCGCTTGGAATACCGCTCTTTACTATTTTACCTTCACGCATAACATAAACATAGTCGCAATTTATAATAGTTTCAAGTCTGTGAGCTATTATAACACAAGTAAGGTCGTAATCTGTGTTATATACTGTTTCTATAATCTCGCGTTCAGTAGCTATATCAAGATTACTTGTAGCTTCATCCATAATAAGCACATCAGGTCGTTTCAAAAGTGCTCGCGCTATTGCAATACGCTGCCTTTGACCTCCGGAAATGTTGGTTCCGTTTTCTTCAAGGTTAGTTAAATAACCAAGAGGCATTTTATTGACAAATTCATCTATGCTGCATTTCTCACAAATATTTTCAAAGTCGTTTTCATTTATGCTATCATTTTCAAGGATGATATTATTGAGTATAGAATCAGAAAACATAAAGGTATTTTGTGATATATAGGCTATCCTGTTCCTAATTACTGATTTTGGAATATCTGATATATTTTTTCCGTCTATTTCTATCATTCCATTAGTAGCGTCATAGAATGACAACAGCAGCTTTGCTATGGTAGTTTTTCCACAGCCGCTTTCGCCAATAACTGCTATCTTTTTACCTTTTGGTATCTTTATATTAATGTCTTCAAGAACAGGCATACGATTTCCGTATGTGAAGTCTATGTTTTTAATCTCAATGTTGTTAATTTTAATCTCCTCAGTCGATGACATTAAAGCATAGTTGTTTTCAACCGCTGATTCAGTAATATCATCAAGTCTCTCAGCTGCAACAATAGCTGTCTGTATTTCAGGCTGAAGGTTTATAATATTTTCAACAGGTTCAATGAACATACCCATTAAGTAATAAACTGTAAGAAGGTCAATGATGTCGAGCACACCTTTTCCGCAAAGCAAAGAACCTATCCAAAGTACACTCACAACACCAGCTGAATGAACAAAATTTACTAGTGAATTCCGAACTGAATATATAGTAGAACCCTTAACGTATCTGTCTGTAAGTTCTTCATACATATTTTTTGTCTTGTTGATAGTATTATTTTCAAGCTGATATGCCTTAACAGTTTCAATTCCGTCGATAGACTCTTTAAGATAAGAGTTGACCTGCGATTCATTTTCCATCAGTTCGTGGTTGATATCTTTTATTGGTTTTCTAAACAGCAGCGTGATAAAAAAATACACTACCAAAACTCCAAGTATAATCAAAAAAAGCTTATCACTTATCTTGTAAAGCAGTATTCCACAACCTATAGCCGTGATAGAATCAAGCATTACAGCCAATGTTGCTGATGAAACTGCTTTTCTAATTTTATCAGTATCCGAAAATCTTGACATGAACTCGCCGGTTCTTCTTGTTCCAAAAAAACTAAAAGGAAGTTTCATAAGATGTCCATAATAATTCATAGTAATAGGAACATCTATTTTCTTTGCCATGACTGCAAGTATGTAACTCCTTAGAATCTGCAATAATGCTTGTATGACGTATAGCACTATAATAGCTGTACAAGCAACATTTAGTTTTTGGAGCCAATGATCAAGTTTGGGACTTACATGTGCCACTGTACTTAATCCAGTTCCGTTGTTAGAATCCTCTTCATCCTCATCAACATGTTCGTGTTCATGTTCATGTTTTTCTCCTTCGTGAAGTTCTTCTTCATAAGAATCAACAGCTGCATGAAGAACGTACTGAAAAAATACAGTGCTCGAAAGGTTTATTCCCGTTATAATTATCGACACACAGAATATAACCGCCAAAAGTTTCTTTTGAGCTGCTATATATCGAAAATATTTTTTAAGTCCACATTTTCTTTCGTTGCCTTTAACAAAATTTGAAGTAGGCGAGAAAACTATGACCTCTCCCTGCCAGCATTTACCAAAATCTTCTGCTTTAAGCTTTGTTAGACTCTTCTTTGCCGGATCTCCTACTATAAAGCGTCCTTTTTTCATTCCATAAACAACTATGAAATGTTCATACATTTTTTCATTAACAATTCTTGCAATAAATGGAAACTTTATGTTTCCGGTGCTAATCTCTTCGCTAAGTTCATCAAAAGTTCCTGATAGAGCATCGGCGTCAATGCATATTTCTTTTGCGCCGGTAACTATACCGTAAATATTTGCGCCTTGATTATCCACCTTTATTAGTTCTCTAAAACGTGCGATAGGCAGTTTTTTTCCATAATACTCGCATATCATTGATAGGCAGGCTGCTCCGCAGTCTCTTTCGTCATGCTGAGAAGTAAAAGGATATTTCATTAATTTCTCTCCAAATATAATTTATTTAACAATGCAAAGACCTGCACCGAAATAAATCGATAGCAGGTCTTTTTTGAATTAGACTAACATAATGTAATCAGTCATAATGTTCGTGATACAAGCATGAAATTGTCATCAAACAATACCTGCTTCGTGAGCTTCAACACAGTACTTAAGATGCTTATTATATCTTACAGCAGCTTTGAATTCGCCCCAGAATCCACTACCAGATTCCGTGTGACCGCATACGCAGTAAAATGTGTATCCGCCGTTAGCTGCCTTCATAGCAGTTTCGTTCATCTTTTTCATTACTATTCCTCCTCATATTCTATTTAGGATAGCGCTTTCCTAAATACATATTACCACATTATTGCGGAGTCTTCAATATACTTTGGGTGAACGTAAGTTTATTTACGGTAAACGTTATTCTTTCCGTATAAAAAAGCAGCAGAGTATATCTGCTGCAAATGCTACATTATTTAATATCTGAATACTTAAAAATTATAGTACCCAAAACTGTTGCAATAAAAGAAACTAAAAAAGCACATATGAGCATTGTAGGTAGTTCCTTTGGAACTGTAATACAGCTTAGGAAATCAGTTTGACCGTAAGGAAGAGCTTTAGCGAGGAGCTTTCCAAAAGAGCCTTCATTGCTCCCGTTCGAAATAAAAATCATCAGGAATGTCATAATAACATTTATAAGCATCGGAGTTATCGCACCCAACACATTCTTAAACGACATCCCTACAAAAGTTGTTATTGCAGAGTTAGAAATAATAATTCCAACAAGCAATAGTGCTGACTTTCTTGTAGCGGCCACATCAAAACCATCTAAGCTTATATCGGTTCTGCTTATCAATAGAGCTGTTATAGCATATATTAGGCCGAGCGCTAACATATAGCAGACTGATATTATAAGATTGGCAATATAGAATACATTTCTTGAATTACCAGATGAAATCTTCAGTCTCAATGTTCCTTCGGAATAATCGTGAAATAAAAAAAGCCCTATAACTGCTGAACCGAAAATGAACATAAAGTTGATTCCACCAAAAGCCCATTCGTCAACACTGGCATCTCTGCGACCTATATATGCGGAAGATGATATCAATGTGAACACTACCGTAAGCACCATTCCAAGCCAGCATTCCATTGATTTTACAAGCCGGAAAAAGCTTTCACACAGCATTTTTTTCATTGTTCTCTCCTCCAACAAGCGAAATAAAAAAGTCCTCAAGATTTCTACCGCATTCGTTTATTGATAGAATCTTACAACTAGATCTGTATAATTCTATTGCAAATTCAGAATAATCTATTGTATCAAAAATATCAATTGAACCATCGTTGTTAATAATGTACTTCATCTCATTTCCATCAAGGTATTCTTTAAGGACATTATTATCAGTAACGCTCAAATGTACATATGGGTGAAAATATGTCTCAAGCTCATTTGAACTGAATTCGTTTATCATAACCCCGTTATTGATAAATCCATAGTATGTTGCGACCTTTGAAAGTTCATCAAGAATATGACTTGATATGAGAATGGTCATTCCGTGATTGCGATTCAGGTCTGTGATAAGGTTGCGTATCTCAAGGATTCCCTGTGGATCAAGACCGTTTATTGGCTCGTCAAGTATAAGGAACTCTGGATCTCCACAGAGCGCCATACCTATACCAAGACGCTGTCTCATTCCAAGAGAGAAGTTCTTCACCGTTTTTTTGCCAGTACTGCCAAGGCCCACAAAATCAAGTATACTTTTGACGTTTGCGCTTGATACGCCAAGTGATCGACACCTCTGTTTCATATTGTCAAGAGCGTTCATTCTCTGATAGAGCGAAGGTGATTCTATTATCGCACCTATTTTCTTTCTGACATCGTTTATTCGTGAGTCTGTGTGACTAACGCCAAAAAGCTCATACTTGCCTTCTGTAACGTTTTGAAGACCACATATAGTTCTTATAAGAGTTGTTTTTCCAGCACCATTTTTACCGACAAAACCATAAATTGAGTGCTTAGGAATATTCATATTAAGTCCGTTAAGCGCTGTAAAATCGTTATATTTCTTTTTTACTGAATGCATTCTCATAATATATTCCATAGTGTATCTCTCTTTCTATAGATTGAACAATAAATAATATCGAAACCTTGTACTTAGAATACGAACGCGACATCTGTCGTAAATCTGTTAGCAAGAATAGCTTTATCGTAAGTCAAATGACAAAAAGATAGTATGCGTGGAAACGTTTATTATTAATCGCACATTAATTTTATTTTACTTCAAGTCGATAAATATGTCAATGCTTTTTGGCAAACGCAACAGTTATGACGGTAAACGTGTTATTAATCATACCATTGCTCTTTTAAATATGAAAGCTTACTGTAATGTAGTTATCTTTTTTAAGTAAATAAAGCCAAGCGAATAGTTTGAATAATCTATATAATCCTTTGTGCATTGAAAAGCTAATATCGTTTTTTCATGCGGTATTCTAATTAGAAAAGCAGAATAATCGAAATCAGTTATCAGGAATTATATATCATATAGCATCTGAAACAGCAGAATTGATTTCTTAGGGCGCATTACAAACGAACTGCTGTAAACTTGCATATTCAAGGAAACACTTTTTAAATTTCGCAAACTTTCTATGAGAGACAGGTGGAGATGCTTTCATTCCTTTCAGTTCTATTTCGTATTTCCGTATATTCTTAACGTAATCGAGAGAAACGATATACGACCTATGTACCTGGAAAAAACCCATGTTCTCTACAACTGAAAGCCATTTTTTTAAAGGTTCTGAAGTCGTATAGACGTTTTCGGCTGTAAATATATACGTGCCATCACCATATGCCTCAAAGTAAATGATGTCATCGAGATTCACAGATACAACTTTGCTGCTATACTTTATAACTATGTATTTTCTATCTCTGTATTCTTGCGCAATGCTTGTTAAAGCCTCGCAAATCGTCGATGCCTTTATAGGTTTTGTAATGTAACGAAAAGCCCTAACTTTGAAAGCTTCCTCCATATAATCTGTTTTCTTAGAAAGTAAAATAAGATACCTTGCTAATGATTTAGTTTTGATATATCTCGCAGTCATCATTCCATCAAGTTCGTTCATATCAATGTCAAGAAATACAAGATCATAATTCTTTTTTTCTCTAATGAGTGAAGATCCAGAATAGTACCGGTCTATTATACAATTATTGATTATGGTTTTAAGTTTGTAGCATATATCTTCGAGCGTTCTTTCGTCATCATCGCAGATTGCAATATTTAATTTCATTGTATCGTATCTCCAATTAAAAATATTAGTGTGTCATATTGGTGTATTGGTTTACTGCAACAGGTTAATTCAATTATACTACAATTGTTTAAAATTTGCAAGATATTGCATGCCCTTTATAACATTCTTATTGATCATATCTTCGATCTTACAAAATTATCACATAGCGTATTTACTTGTTTAATAAAAAGTGACTATAATATTCTAAAAAATAATAAACCAAAGGATATTCTATGGAAAATTCCCAATCGTTTATTAGAGATAAGCCTTGGTCTTAAATAGGCAACATAAGCTTACAACAATGAAAAATCCCGATACTTATTGTATCGGGATCAGTTATCCTATTCAGTTTGATTAGATGTTTCTCCGTTAAGAACCGTGAGCATTGAGGAAGAACCCTTTTTCAAAAGGGTTTGCCTCAATACGCCTCACAATATTTCTAAATAATTACCACAGTTAGACGCTTCAGGATTTTTGTGCTGTTGCATCAGTCGTTGAAAAGGGGTGTTGAATAGTATCTGTCGCCGCTGTCGGGGAGCAGAGCTACTATTGTCTTGCCCTTGTTCTCAGGTCTCTTAGCGAGCTCTAAAGCTGCATAGTAAGCAGCACCTGAAGAAATGCCGACAAGAACGCCCTCCTGCTTTGCGATGAGCTTAGCGGTTTCAAATGAATCTTCGTTTGATACTGCGATGACCTCATCGTATACATCTGTGTTGAGAGTCTTGGGGACAAATCCTGCACCGATACCCTGTATCTTGTGAGGACCGGCTGTGCCCTTTGAAAGCACGGGAGAATCCTTAGGCTCGACAGCAACTACCTTGACATTGGGGTTCTGTGACTTGAGGTATTCACCTGTACCTGTTACTGTACCGCCTGTACCTACACCGGCAATGAATATATCTACTTTGCCGTCTGTATCGTTCCATATTTCGGGGCCTGTTGTGAGCTTGTGGATCTCAGGGTTAGCAGGGTTCTCGAACTGTGCGGGAACGAAACTGTTGGGAGTTGTCTTTGCAAGCTCCTCTGCCTTTGCGATAGCACCCTTCATACCCTGTGAGCCGTCGGTGAGAACTATATCAGCACCGTAAGCTTTGAGGATGTTTCTTCTCTCAACGCTCATGGTCTCGGGCATTGTAAGGATGACCTTATAGCCCTTTGCAGCTGCGATGGAAGCAAGGCCGATACCGGTGTTTCCGGATGTAGGCTCAATGATAGTTGCGCCCTTCTTGAGAACACCTTTCTTTTCAGCGTCCTCGATCATAGCGAGTGCGATTCTGTCCTTTACGCTTCCTGCGGGATTGAAGTATTCGAGCTTAGCGAGTACAGTAGCTTCAACGCCCTGTGAGCTTGCAATATTTGTGAACTCCACGAGAGGAGTATTACCGATAAGGCCGGTAGCGCCCTTGAAAATTTTTGACATATTAAAATTCCTCCTTCTGATAGTAAATAACAATTCCTATCTGTTAACTATATTATACATCAGCTTCTAAGTAAAATCAATACCCTGGAATATTCTTTTTGTCTATCCCGAGTTATAGACTTAGTCTATAACAAAGAAAAAAGGCTCTGCTGACCGGTTTTTACATTATTTTTATGTTATCTATTGATTAATTGCGGCAAATGTTGTATAATAATTAATGACTTTTATTTTATTTTATTTGGATTGTTGTGAGAGATTGGCTATCATGCCGTTGGTCCGGTATTGACCGTGTATTGTATATAAATGGATAATAATAAGAAAAAAAGATACCGCGTTGACCTCTGCGGAATGGACATTTGCTATGAAAATGTTAAAAGCAGCTATAAGGAAGGTACTGAGGTCGAACTATATTATGTGATGATAGTGGACGATACAGAGTATTCCTTCTATCTTGACGGCAAAGGCCTTCTGTACGGCTATCACCCGAAGAAAGGCTATGTACTGCGTTTTACTATGCCTGCACACGATGTTACGCTGTGCTGTCATTCATTGAGAAACAAGAAAGCACCGGAATAAATATGCTAATCAGAGCCGCAGGGGCATGTCCCTTGCGGCTTTTTGTTTATCGTTATAATGCCTAAATATTGCGACGTTTATTTGGATTTTTAAATATCGTTAATTTACTTGACATAGTATTGCGGCTATGATATAATTGTAAAAAAATGGAACCGGAATGCGCGCTAATTATTTTTACTAACTGCGGCGTATCCGGTGCAGCGGCCATTTATATCGCTGTGCTTGCTATGTTTTAGCTTGTGCAGCTGTCATTTTAAAAGAGGTGGATTATGAAAAAAACAGATGTAAAAATGAAAGCGAGCCTGCGTAATTTCTTTATTGCGCTTGCATTATTGCTCATAACCAACACGATAATGGGTATGCTTCTCGTGTCGATGTCCAAGAAGACTCTGCGCGAACAGATAGACCAGAGAATGCTTGATGTTGCCAATACGGCAGCTGCTCAGATCGACGGTGATGTCATCAAGCATCTGACAGCTGAGGACAAGGATACCGAGGAATATATAAGGACCCTCAATATACTCCGCTCTTTCCAGGATAACATAGACCTCGACTACATCTATGGCATCAATACGGGTGAAGACGGTAAGTTTACATTTGCGATAGATCCTGACAGAGAAGATCCTGCCGAATTCGGTGAATCTATCGCGACAACTGACGCCCTTAAACGTGCGGCAGCCGGTACTCCGAGCGTGGACAAAACAGCTCATTCTGACGAATGGGGCAGATTCTATTCGGCATACAGCCCTATCTATGATTCGGAAGGAACGATCGTAGGTATCATAGGTGTTGACTTTAACGCCGACTGGTGTGATGAGAAGCTCGATTCTCATAAGGCAGCTGTTGTTATAATTATAGCTGTTGCTCTTATGATCGGTATCGTTCTTGCGTTCCTTATGCTGTCGCAGAACAGAAAGCGTTTTTCTGCAATGTACAACAAGCTCCGGGAGCTTGACAACGAGGCAAACAAGCTCGATCAGATCATTATGCAAACCTCTGTCAAGAAGCTTGATATGCTTCCGGAAAATGAGAATGCTGTACTGAAAACGCTTGCTTCCGGTGAGGAAAACAAAGAAAAAATGCCAAATGAATTTGACAGGCTCCATTCAAGTATCGACTGCGTTTATTCAAAGCTTCACAAATACTTGAAGTATGTTGATTCAGAGGTGTATACAGATGATATTACAGGTGTAAAGAACAAGGCTGCTTACAAGGTTAAGATCAAGGAACTGGACGAGGATATCAATGCAGGAAAGGCTAAATTCTCAGTTGCTTTCTTCGATATAAACGGACTCAAAAAGATATATACTCACTTTGGTTATGAGACCGGCGATGAGCTTATGTTTGAATGTGCGAAGCTTCTGAAAGAGACCTTCGGAAGAAGTAATCTGTATCATATCACAGGTGATGAATTCATCGTTCTCATCAACGACAGATCAAGATTCGATATGCAGGATTATTTTGTTAAATTTGAAAAAGCTCTTGAGCAGTACAATAAGGATCACATACAAAGCCATGTGCTCTCAGTTGCAAAGGGTTCTGCTACGTATGAAGCCGGAACACACAGCGATTACCGAAGTGTATTCGTAGAGGCAAAGACTGCCTGCGATAACGATAAGGCTGTGTATTACGGCAAAAACAAGACCATAGGCTAAATGCCGGTGAAAAGAAGATAAGGGAGCAGATATGAAAAAAGTTACACCGATCGGATACGGAAAAAGCAGTATTGGTGTGTGCTTCGGTATTTTCTTTGTCATAGGAGCGATATTTCTCTCGAAAGTCCTGATAAACAGCGGAGCTTCACCTTCGGATACCAAGTATCTGATCATAGGTGCAGGTATCCTCGCTGTTTTGATGGGACTTTCTGATTTTACCTCTAATCTCAGAAACGCTCCGAAGATAAAGCATATGAACGAGATGCTGGAGTGTCCTGCGGTAAAAGGCGAAATAAAGGAAATAAAGAGAGCTCCGTTCGTAATGGGAAAGCTGCACGAAGATAAGGATCCGGATAAGTACTCGGCAAAGAATATAGCGTATAAGCTGCTGGTAGAGTTCGATGATGTGTCGGGCAGCAGAAAAACAATCGTCTCTGAAGCTTATGTCACTGACCCGAAAGTGTTCGTGAACGGTAATAACGTTTATGTGCATTACTCTCCTGAGGGTGAATACTGGATAGACCCGGTGCAGATAGGAGATGTACCGTCTCCGGATGAAAATGAAGTTCACGGTCATGTGAAGGCTATGCGTTTCGTGATGAGACACAGTGCTCTTGTGTCGCTGTTGTCTGTCGGGTGGTGCGTTGTTGTGCTTGCTGTGGCATACCTTATATTGATAAAGTGAGTGCGCGGATGCAAGGCGTGAAAAGTAAAGGAGAGCGTATGAAGATAGAGCATATTGCAATGTTTGTGAATGATCTTGAAGCAGCTCGGGATTTTTTTGTGGACTATTTAGGCGGAACTTCAAACGATGGCTATCACAACAGGAATACGAGTTTCAGGTCGTACTTTATCAGCTTCGGCGACGGTTCAAGACTCGAACTTATGAACAAACCGGGCGTGCTCGATACCGGGAAAGATACAGAAAGAACAGGCTATTCTCATATAGCTTTCAGCGTCGGCAGCAAGGAAAAGGTCGATGAGCTGACGGAGCGTCTGAGAGCGGCAGGATACATTGTTAAAAGCGGTCCGAGAACGACTGGTGACGGATACTATGAAAGTTGTATCGCTGCTGTTGAGGGCAATCTGATAGAAATAACGATATAAGGCAGGTGCGGTATGGAATTTGAATACTATAACCCGAGCGACGACAGCCGCAGCTGCGTTGTGAGGACTATGACAAAGCTGACAGGCAAAGAATACAGCACAGTCAAGGCAGAACTTACTGAACTTGCGCACAGTATGGGGTTCGGTGGGTATAACGAAGAAGCTGTATTTGAACGCTATATGGCTGAACACGGCATAAACAAGATAATGGAGTATGACGATACAAAGGTCGGAGAGCTTGAGCTCGGCAGCGGTGAATACTGTGTTCACTGCACGAACCGAAGCGGCTTTCATCATCTTCTGCCTGTGATTGATAATACTATATGTGACCGTAGAGATGACAGCAGGGAGCTTTATGTGATAGCAGTCTATAAAAAAGAAATGTCTGAATAACAGCAAAAGAACGCGGTTTCATGAATTGTGAGACTGCGTTCATATTATTTTTACATTTGTTACTATTGACAAACATGAATTTTGGTGTTATAATAATTGCATACAAGTAAAACGCGCAAAATCAAACGGAGGTGAAGACGGTGAAAGATGATTATGAAGCTCTCAGACTGAAAAATCAGGTGTGCTTTCCGTTGTATGCCTGTTCAAAGGAGCTCGTGCGGCAGTACGGTCCGTATCTGAAAGAGCTCGACCTGACCTACACTCAGTACATTGTTATGATGGTGCTGTGGGAGAAAGAAACAGTCACATCGAAGGAGCTTTCGGAGAGCGTACACCTCGATTACGGTACACTTACACCGGTGCTCAAAAAACTTGAGAACACCGGTTATCTGACGAGGGAACGTTCTGCTGAGGACGAGCGGCTGCTATGTATCTCACTTACCGATACAGGCAGAAAGCTCAAAGAAAGAGCCGTGACTGTCCCTGCGGCTATTGCGGAATGTATGGGACTGACAATTGAGGAATTCAGGACATTGTATACGCTTACATACAAGGCACTCAAACACATGGAATCTAAAGATTAACAGGAGGTATCATTATGGCTGCTATCTATGATCTTACAGTTAAGGACAGAACGGGAAAAGACGTAAATCTCGGCGAATATGCCGGAAAAGTGCTTCTTATAGTCAATACTGCGACAGGCTGCGGATTTACTCCGCATTATGAGCCTCTTGAAGCTATGTACCGCGACCTGAAAGACAAGGGCTTTGAGATACTTGACTTCCCGTGCAATCAGTTTGCAAATCAGGCTCCCGGAAATGAGGACGAGATCCATCAGTTCTGCAAGCTGAAATTCGGAACGGAGTTCCCTCAGTTTGCAAAGATAGATGTCAACGGCGAAAATGCAGATCCTCTGTTTGCGTATCTTGCATCGGAGAAGCCTTTTGAGGGCTTCGGCAAGGGTATCAAAAAAGCTGCGCTGAAGAAGTTCGCTGATCTCAACAATAAAAAGTTCGGCGATAAAGCCTATATCAAGTGGAATTTCACGAAGTTCCTTATAGACCGTGAAGGCAATGTCATTGCAAGATTTGAGCCGACTGCGGAAATGGAAGATGTTAGAAAAGCAGTAGAAGAGCTGCTGGGGTGAGACAATGAGCAATAACATAAGTGAGGAATTTGACCTCCAGAACTATCTGACAGCCGGTGTGGAGAGCATCGTTTCTGAAGCTGTCAGGGCAGTTTTCAAAAATCCGAAGGAAAGCGCTTTTATGCTGAAATTTGCTGCTGCGAGCCGTTCAGCGTCAAAGAAGCGCCGCAAGACTGAGGATGCCGGAGAGCACATTCCGCCGTTTCTTATCGCAAGCATTACCAGCAAGTGCAATCTGCACTGTGCAGGCTGTTATTCACGGTGCAATAACGCCACATCGGATTCAGAACCGGTGAAGCAGCTCACGGGTGAGGAGTGGCTGAGGATATTTGATGAAGCTGACGAACTCGGTATCAGCTTTATCCTACTTGCAGGCGGCGAGCCTATGCTTCGCCGCGACATAATCGAAGCGGCAGGTAAAAAGCAGAATATCCTGTTTCCAATATTCACAAACGGCACTTTCATTGATGAACGATATTTCACGCTGTTTGACAAGTGCCGCAACCTCATTCCGATAATGAGTATCGAGGGTGACAGGACGATGACCGACACAAGACGCGGTGAGGGCATTTATGACAAACTCACAGCGAATATGGAAGAATTCAGGAAGCGCGGACTTATTTTCGGCGCATCTGTAACTGTTACTTCGCAGAATGTCAGAGAGGTCACTTCGCAGGGATTTCTGGGTGAACTCGCTGGAAAAGGCTGCAAAGCTGTGATATTTGTGGAATACGTTCCTGTATCAGAGGACAGCCGCGGACTTGCATTGTCGGACGATGAACGTGAATACCTTATGGGAGAGATACAGCATATCCGTGAAAATGATTCGGAAATGGTTTATATAGCTTTTCCGGGAGACGAAAAGAGTTCCGGCGGCTGTGTTGCGGCAGGACGCGGATTCTTCCATATAAACTCGCACGGCGGCGCGGAGCCTTGTCCGTTCTCACCGTATTCGGATGTCAATGTGAAAGATACTTCTCTGCGTGAAGCTATGAAGTCGCCGCTGTTCACAGCTCTCAGGGACGGCTCTGTCCTTATGGAGGAGCACGTCGGTGGCTGTGTGCTCTATGAAAAGCGCGAACAGGTGGAAGCTCTTCTGGCACGGCATTAAACAGGGAGGACGGAATAAATGGAGATCAAGACGATAAAAACAGATGAGCTGACGCTGAGATATTTCAGATTTGGCAACGAAAAAGGTCAGCCGTTTATAATAATCCCCGGCGTTGCACTGAAAAGCGTGATGGAGTCGGCTCAGTTCATAGAGGTCCAGTACCGCCGACTCGCTGAGGAGTTCGATATATATGTGTTTGACCGCCGTGAGGATATGCCGGAACTGTACAGCATTTATGATATGGCTGATGACATGATAAAGGCCATTGACGTGCTCGGTATAAAAAATGCTGTTATCTACGGTGTTTCGCAGGGCGGAATGATAGCGCAGACTATTGCTGTAAGGCGTCCTGAACTTGTCAGCAGGCTGATACTATGTTCTACGGCTGCATATATCCCTGACCATAGTGCTGAACTGCTTTCAGAATGGGTTGAGTGTGCGGAAAAGCACGACATCAGCAGACTGATGAAGGTGTTCGCTGAGTATGTTTACACTGAGGAATATTTTACGAAGTATGAGCGTGCGTTCGTGGAATTCGGGCGTATGATAACCGATGAGGACCTCAGGCGCTTTGCCATAACTGTCAGGAGTACAGGCGGTTTTGATGTAAGAGAGGAGCTTGGCTCTTTGAAGTGTCCCGTACTTGTGATAGGCGGAGATAAGGATAAAATATTCAGTATAGAAAATATCACGGAGCTCTCTGAACTGACCGGCAGTGAGCTGCATATATATAAGGGACAGGCTCACGCTGTCTATGATGAAGAATCTTCTGTAATGGAACTCATGAAGGAGTTCGCTCTGAGAAAATAACAAAAGCCGCAGGAGAGGGCTTCCCTCCTGCGGCTTTTATGTATTGAACTTCTTTTGTCTTACTTGATGCAAACAGCCTGTTTGCCGAATTCCTCATATCTGGTCTTCAGCTTGGTATAGTCATAGTATACGTTTCCGTAAAGCGGATCTGAAGCGTAGAGGATGTTCTTTGTTTTGTCGTAGCCGTTGAGAACGACGCAGTGCTCATTTGCGCGCCACTGAACGAGCTTGCCCTCTGGTGTGTACCACTTGTCTGTGAGCTTGGATTCGATAAGGTTCCAGCCTGTTATCCATATGAGTACAGGCTTGTCCTGTGCGATATAGTCTGTGAGCAGCTTGTCAAGCTCGATACCGCTGAGATCGTATGCAGCTAATTTGCTGTTCTGATCCTTGAGGTACTTGTTCGCTGTTGTAACTATACACGGTGCATAGCAGCCGTAAGAGCTTGAAGATGTGGGATCACCTGCAAATGTTGTGGTGAAGTCAGCACCGTACAGCTTGCCGTCCTTCCAGTAGAAGGCCTGCTTGGGCATATATTTCTGTGCGATAGTCATCTTGTCAGCGGAGACTCCGAGATGGTTGAGGAGTATTGTAAGCGCTACGCTCTCACAGCCTGTCGGGAGATCCGGATTCTGAAGTATGTTCTTGACATTGATATACTTTGCGTCAGGTACTTCGTTCTTTTTCTGCGGAGTCTCAGAAGTTGCTATCTTTTCACCAAGAGTAATTCCTGCTTCGGTGCACTGTCCCTTGAATTCATTGCTGAAAAGGAATCCGTTTGCTACATACTCTCTTGTGTAACCGTCCTCGAGCTTCTTTACCCAGTTTAAAAGACCTGCATTGTCAGGAAGACGGCCGAGGATAGTAGTGTAGAGCAGAGTTGCATAGCTTGTGTTGGTGTATTCCTTTCCGACAAACTCCTTGCTGAAGAAGAAACCGTAAGCTATCTTTGTACCGGTAGTGCCGTTTTTCAGGTTCTTGCACCAGTTCTCAAGTCCGGTCATATCAGGTTCTCTGTTAAGACAGTTCTTGTAAAGACGATATACAAAAGATGTTCTCTTGTAGTTTTCGTCACGGGCATACTTCATTGTGATCGAACCGGGCTCGATGCCGTATTTCTGACAGAGACCTTTGAATTCATCGCTTCCGATAAATCCCTGGCATACAGCTTCGATAGTCATACCGATGTCGAGTCTGGAGCTCCATGTCTGAAGTCCCTGTGAGTCGGGGGTACGGTTTAGCATAGCGTTGTAGCAGTCTGTTATCATTTCATAGGATGTCTTTTTCTTTCCCTTGTATTCATCTGAGAAGAAGAAGCCCATGATTATATCAGAAGCTTTTGCGGTATGCTTGTCAAGCTTCTCCGTCCAGTTTTTCAATCCGGTAGGATCAGGTCTTCTGCCGAGGACCATCTCATACATTCTTCTTACGAAGTCTTCGGTCTTCGGGGCAGTCTCTGTTTCAGCAGCCTGGGCTGTGAAGCTGAGAGGTGAGTGTACAGAAGCAGCATTGTATGCTCCCATACTTAACATCATTGTGGCAGCCGTCAGGAAAGCGGCTATTTTTCTCTTTTTCATTATAAAGCCTCCAAATCTTTGTTCCATATATACTATCGCTTATTATACACCATATGTCACACTCGATTTGTTAATTTTTTGTAAACGTTTAATTAATATGATATTTATTTTGAATAAAATACAAACCGTCCGTGAGCTGAGTCTGCGGACGGTTTTATGCGCTATTCAAGGTCGAGGGTGAGTTCTGTGATATATCCGAAGCTGTAATGTCCGTACATCATATCGTCCCACTCAACTGAACCTTTCTCATTAGATGTGCAGTTCTTATCGCAGAACTTGACTGTTATCTTCTTTGAGTCGGTCGGGATACAAGCTGTTGCGAGCTTACCGTCGCCCATATCAACAGGATCCATAGTGAGCGACTGTATCGGCTTGTCGTTCTCGTCGAAGAGCATAGCTAACGGATGAACTGCGTGACATTTTCCATCGGAAGTGCCGTTCTCGATCTCTTCGTTCATTGCTATGTCGTAGGACTCTGGGTATTCTGTATTAACGAGCATCATAGCCGGCGATATGCTGTATATCGTGAGTGAGAAGCCGTCTTTTTCAACGGTCTTGTTTATCTGCTTCACAAGGCTTGTATCAGCTGTAATATTTGCGCTGAGCGTGAGGAAGTTTTCCTGCTTCAGCGGCATAACCTGATAAGCTACATCATGTTTAAGCTCATAATCATAGTGTAATTTTTCATTTGCCCATATATTCTGGAATTTTACTGTCACCTCTGCCTCATTGTCGAAACGCGCTTCTGGCGGCAGAACACAGGTCATACTTCCGGTAAAGCTGTTTTCTGCTCCTTCGTCGATGACGAATGAACCGGCCCAGCTCAGGTTTTCAGGGTAAGTATTAGCAGCCGGGTTTTTTATCAGTTCGCCGTTAATATCTATCTCTGCCGTGAAATTGAGCAGCTTGAGGTTTTCAGCATTGCCGCCGGCTATTTCACCGTTGAATCCGAAAATAAGCTCTGTTCCGTCAAAATAGGCGCTGTCGAGCTCCACATTGAAATAGTTGTTGGAGGCTGATTTGACCTCATCGAACTGCACTGCGTGGGGGGCTATCTGCTCATAGTCGTTGCGGTCGAACTTGTCGATCGGACCGGTATTGCCGCTGGCGTAGGTGACGGTCCTTTCGTGTTTGTTGGTGAGCTTGTAGAAGGAGCTCCTGTTTGCAGCGGCAGCGGCGACCGTACAACCACAGGCAGCGGCTAAAGCTGCTGATATTGCTATGATACGGCGTTTGGCAGGTCTGTATCTGATGTTTTTTCTGTTGCTTTCGCTGGCGGTATTCAATGCTTTTTCCTTGCAAGCCTCACTCGGCTGAAGGCGGTCTACGACCTTTTCATAATCTCTCATATTCATAAGCACATCTCCTCTCCTAATGCTTTTTTCAGCATTTTTCGTGCGCGGTATAGCTGTGTCTGTACGGCTGTTTCACTTCTTCCGGTTATTTTAGCGGTCTCCGCAGCTGAGTAGCCTTCATAGTAGTACAGATGGACCGCAATCCTGTACTTAGGCGGAAGTTCCATAACAGCACGGAACACAGCACTCTCTTCCGGTGTCTCATATATCAGTCCCGCTTCATCGAGCGGTACGGAATGGTACATAAACCTGTAACGCGGCGAACGGAACATATCTCTGCATTTATTTGCGGCTACTTTCAGAAGCCACGCTTTTTCTGCTTTTTCATCGCTGAACGCTGTACTGCTCTGAAAGCGTTTGATGAACGTTTCCTGTGTTATATCCTCAGCATCGGCGGAATTTTTGCAGTATGCGAATGCTGCGCGGTATACAGTGCCGCTGTATTTGTCGTATATCTGCTCCATTTCTGCGTCGTTCAATGCTCTGTCTCCTTTCGCTTGTATTGAAGCGCTTCTGTAATATAAACGCCTGGCGCTTCCGGAATATCACAACCGGTACAAAAAATTCTTTTAAAGTCATTCAGGAGGGAATCAAACAAAAAAGGACTTTCATTGTGAAAGTCCTTTTTTATCAGTTATTCCGTACTATATCAGGAATTTGCTTCTGAAGCTGTTTCAGTTGCAGAAGCCGCGTTTGTGCCTGTTATGGATTCAACGTACTTCTGGCTGCTATCCCATCTGAACATTCCTGTGTTTACGAGGAGCTGCATATTGTCCTTAGTGATAACGTAAGGAGTAAGGATATAAGACTGAACGTACTTAACGCCGTTATTGTATGTCTCTGAATCGAAAGCAACCTCATAGGGGAGTTCAGAAGCAAGTGCAGCAGCAGGAGTTTTACCTGAAAGGATAGTCTTGCATACTTCAAATGTTACTGAAGCTTCATCGTGAAGGTTCTTGTAAACAGTCATTGCCTGCTTGCCGTCGATGATATTCTTGAGGTTTGCATCATCTCCGTCCTGACCGGTGATGATCGGAACGTTGCTTCCCTTGTAGTTTTCGTCGAGAGCCTGTGTTACACCAAGAGCTGTTGAATCGTTTGCACAGAGTACAGCATCAAGTGTAGTGCCTGAAGGGTAATTAGCGTCTAATAATTTCTTCATATCGGCCTTGGCGTTATCAGATAACCAGTCCTTTGTAGCTGTGAGCTCAAAAGTTTTTCTGTCAGAGAGAACATTGAGCTTTCCGCTGTCGATATATGAAGCAAGTGTGGAATATGCGCCGTCAAAGAAGAACTTAGCATTCGGATCTAAGGAATCACCTGAAACAAATTCGATAGTGCATGGCTTATCAGCACTGTCGAGCTTGAGCTGATCCTTTATGAAGTTTGCCTGAAGCTTTCCTACGCCGTAATTATCAAAAGAAACATAATATGTAATCGCATCGGTGTCGTTAATAAGTCGGTCGTAAGCTACTATCGGGATATCAGCTTCCTTAGCTGAATCGAGAGTGTTTGCAAGTGCCTGACCGTCAACTGCTGCGACGAGCAGAAGGTCAACCTTGTCTGTTATCATGCTTACGAGATCGTTGTTCTGACGTGTCACATCGCCTGAAGCGTACTTGAGAACAACCTTGTAGCCGGCTTCTTCAAATTTTTCCTTAAGGAACTGACCGTCGCTGTTCCAGCGGTCGAGGTTTTCGTTAGGGAGAGAGACACCTATTGTTTTGCCTGTGGGATCGTCTCCGTCTTTTTTACTTGATGAACTTCCACAAGAAGTAAGTGTTGCAGCGAGGGCTGCAGTAGTGAGGGCAGCAAAAAATCTTTTCATTTTTCATCCTCCTTAAGATGTTACTTTTTTGCCTATTAAAAAGTGTCTTCCTATATCTAAATATTCTACTCTTTATTTATCAGGATGTCAAGCACTCTTTTTTTTATTTGTAAAAAATAACAATGACGATTGTAAGTTGTCTATCATAATTGGCATAATGATTGCTGTTTAAAGTGCTGTATTGATTTTTTTACCATAAAATGGTATAATTATAATGTTATGCTAACTATTATCTGATATTTAGAGGAGCATTATCATGGATATTAAATATATGGACGAAGCTGTAAAAGAAGCTTATGAGGGCATACATTCAGGTCATGGAGGACCTTTTGGCTGCGTCATCGTAAAGAACCGCAGGATAGTCGGGAGAGGGCATAACCGCGTGCTCCTGAAGCATGATCCGACCTGTCACGGCGAAATGGAAGCTATCCGTGATGCTTGTGCAAAACTCGGCACAGAAGACCTTTCGGGCTGTGAGCTGTATACGACAGCCGAACCCTGTCCGATGTGCCTTGGCGGCATATTATGGGCAAATATCAAGCGTGTGTATTATGGCTGCGGCAGACAGGACACGGACAAAATAGGTTTCAGAGACGATGTTTTCTATAAATACCTTGACGGTGAAGGTGAAATACTCGAGATGTCAGAATTAGGCAGAGAAGCCTGCCTTGAACTGTTTGAGGATTACAGTTCTGATCCGGAACAGAAAAGATACTGATAAGGAGATTTGCATAAATGAAGAAAATAGTCGGAAAAGCATCTGCTTTTTTCCGTTCGCAGCCTGTACTGGCGATATCTTTTTTAGCGGCTGCAGCAACTATGTTTGCTGTACCGCCTGACAACGGGTACAAGGGGTATTGCAGCAGGACTGTACTGATACAGCTTTTTGCTCTGATGACAGCCGTTGCCGGACTGAGGAGCGTGGGGGTTTTTGATGCAGCTACACGCTTTATACTCAAAAAAGCCGGGAATGTCCGAGCACTTGGACGAGTTTTTATACTCGTCTGCTTTTTTGCATCTATGCTAGTGACGAACGACGTTGCACTGCTGGCATTCGTGCCGCTCACCTTGCTGATATTCAAAGGCACTGATGACGAAAAGAGCCGTATACTGGTCATAGTCCTTGAAACTGCGGCTGCTAATCTGGGAAGTATGATGACTCCTATCGGAAATCCGCAGAACCTTTTCCTGTATGACGAATACAGTCTGACTGCACTTGATTTTGTTAAGACTACCCTGCCTTTCGGTGCTATCAGCTTAGTTTGTCTTATAGGAATGTCTTTTCTTCTGCCGAAAAATCGGTGTGAGGCTCCGGCAGACAGCGGAGACGGGATAGCTGCAGGAAAATGCGCTGTGTACACTCTGCTGTTTGCAGTCTGCCTGTGCTCTGTGCTGAGGATAATTCCGGACTATTTATGCCTTGCCGCAGCTGTTCTGGCGGCTTTGATATGCGATCTAACTGTACTGAAAAAGGTGGATTACGCTCTTCTTGCTACATTCGTCTGCTTCTTTGTATTTGTCGGAAATATTGCCCGTATCGGTGCAGTGAATGACTTCTTCAGGGACATACTCTCCGGCCGTGAAATACTCGTATCCGTCGGACTTTCACAGGTGATAAGCAACGTACCGGCGGCAGTTATGCTCGCAGGCTTCACTGACAACGGAAAAGCTCTTCTCATCGGCGTTGACATCGGCGGTCTCGGAACTATGATAGCTTCGCTTGCGAGCCTTATCTCATTCCAGATATACCGTAAAAGTGAAGGCGCTCGTCCCGGAAGATATATGCTCACGTTCACACTTGCAAGTGTTGCTATGCTTGCGTTACTTCTTCCGGCGGCATTATTGATAACTTGATGAATTGTGCATAAAAAAATGTGTGTAATTTCAACAAAATGCGGATTGATAATAATGCGTAAATGTGGTATAATTATTTAATAACATACCAAAAGGAGATCTCTATGAACATAGAAGTTACAAGGATCAACGAGGGGATATGCTCAGATCCGTCTGCTTACGTAAAAGCTGTCAATGAAGACTATTTATATAAACTTAAAAAGATCGCTGATGAAATAGTTCAGAACCGCAACGAAAAGCCTGTAATACTGCTTTCCGGACCGTCAGGCTCGGGCAAGACCACTACCGCTCTCATGCTTGAAAAAATACTCGACGAAATGGGACACGAGACACATACGATGTCTATGGACAACTATTTCTGTCCTCTGTCGGAAGAAGAGAAACGCCTTGCCGCTCTCGGACAGGTAGATCTTGAGTCACCTGCAAGAGTGGACAACAAGCTCCTCAATGAGCAGATCGAGGCTATAAGCCTCTGTGAGGAGATAGAGATACCGAAGTATAACTTCAAGACATCATCAAGAGAACCCAAGGGCAGACGATTTGTCCGCCATGAGGGAGAACTCGTTATTTTCGAGGGCATACACGCTCTTAATCCGGCTGTTATAACTGTTCCGGACAGCAAGATATGCAAAATATATGTCAGCGTCCGTACAAGAGTCACCTGCGGGGATATTCTTCTCCATCCGTCAAAGGTCAGACTTATGCGCCGTATGATAAGAGACAAGAAGTTCCGTCAGCGCTCTCTGCGCGAGACTATGAATATGTTTGACAGTGTTGAAGCCGGCGAGAATAAGTACATAATGCCCTACAAGCATCGTTCTGATTACGATATAGATACCTTTTTCTCATATGAGCTCAGTGCCTACCGCAATACTCTGCTCGCTCAGCTCAAAGAAATGAACGATGTACCCGAGCTTGAGGACGTTACAAAAGTGCTTGAAGCACTCGAACCGCTCAGCAGCAAGCTCGTTACTCCTGATTCGCTGATCTGTGAATTCATCGGAAACAGCCAGTTCAAATATTAGTATCCAGCCGTAGATACGCCAAAGAATGGAGAAAAGTATGGAATATCTTGAAAATCGTGAGCTTTCCTGGCTCAAATTCAACAAGCGCGTGCTCGAAGAAGCTGTCGCTCCGGAGAATCCTCTCCTGGAACGTCTTTCTTTTTCAGCTATATATCAGAGCAATCTTGATGAATTCTTTATGGTCAGAGTCGGCTCGCTAACGGATAAAGCAAAGTCTAAACCTAATAAGACCGACTCCTATGCAAATATGACACCTGCCCAGCAGCTTGATGCAATATTTACCTCTGTAAGACGTATGCAGCCGTCGGTTGAGGATGCTTACCGCAAGACTATGCGTGAACTCTCTGCATACGGCTTTGAGCACGTAAGATTCGAGGATGCAACTGCAGAGGAGCAGAATTTTCTTGAGCTCTACTTCAAGTATGAGATAAAGCCATTTATTTCCGGCATCGTAGTGAATGATGCTCTGTCTTTCCCGTTTCTTAAGAACAAGGAGATATATGCGGCAGTACAGCTCGGTTCAAAGAAAGGCGTTGCTATCGGCGTAATTCCCGTGAACTATGACAACTGCGAGCGCATTGTCCCTCTCGGTAACGGCGGAAAGCGCTTTATACTCGAGGAAGAGCTCGTTCTCAGGTTTGCTCATCTTATGTTCAAGACATATAAGATACTTGACCACGCCCTTATCAGAGTTACAAGGAACGCGGATATAATGGTATCAGGCAAAGAGCCTGATTTCCGCGACAGAATGGAAGAGATGGTCGCAAAGCGCAGCAAGCTCGCTCCGGTAAGACTTGAGATCTCGGATGAGTTCTCACGCGAAGCTCTCGACTACCTCTGCAAAAAGCTCAAGCTGAAGAATTCCCGCGTGTTCATATCACGCATACCACTTGACCTGTCGTATCTCTATCAGCTCCAGGATCTCGACGACAATGAGAAACTCCACTTTGTTCAGCGTTCACCGAGAAAGCCAGCGGCTCTGTCGGATACAAAGCCTGTATTTGCTCAGATAAAGGCAAAGGATATGCTCCTGACATATCCCTATGAGTCTATGAACCTCTCGTTCATAAGACTTCTCCAGGAAGCTGCAAACGATCCAAAGGTCGTTTCAATAAAGATAACCCTGTACCGTCTCGCACGCAACAGCAAGGTCATTGATGCGCTGTGTACTGCCGCAGAACAGGGCAAGGACGTTCTCGTTATGATAGAGCTCCGTGCTCGTTTTGATGAGGCAAACAATATCGAATGGTCAAAACACCTTCAGAAAGCCGGTGTAAGAGTTATTTACGGACCTAACGACTATAAGGCTCATTCAAAGCTTCTCCTTATCGCCAGAAAAGCTCAGGGCGGCGGATATGAGTATGTAACACAGGTCGGCACCGGAAACTACAACGAGAAGACCTCCGCTATATACACCGATCTCATGCTTCTCACAGCTGATAAGACGATAGCTGAGGATGCTGAGAGAGTATTCACTGCACTCAGCAGCGGTACTTTTGTTGAGGATCCGAAAAAGCTCCTCATATCACCGCTTGCACTCCGCCCGCAGGTTCTTGAAATGATGGACGAGCAGATCGAGATTGCTAAAAACGGCGGAAACGGCTATATCGCCGCAAAGGTAAACGCTTTGTGCGATAAGGTCATCGTCAACAAGCTCGTTGAAGCGTCACAGGCAGGCGTAAAGGTTCAGCTCGTGGTAAGAGGCATATGTTGTCTTATCCCCGGAGTAGAGGGCTATACCGATAATATAACCGTAAGAAGCATCGTAGGACGCTTCCTCGAACACAGCCGTATCTTCATATTTGGTGAGGACGGCAAGTCTCAGAAGATATACATCGGTTCAGCCGATTATATGTCGAGAAATACAATACGCCGAGTAGAAGTTGCCACACCCATTGAAGATGAGCGTATCAGAAAGCGTGTACGTGAGATATTCCGTGCGCTACTGAAAGACAACGTAAAGGCTCGTATCCTGCATAATGACGGCACTTACAGCCATATTGCCTGTCGCCGCGAGGACGATGAGCGCTTCAACTCCCAGGAATTCCTCTATGAAGAAGCATACCGCAGACTTGAGGATAAAAAGGCACGCCAGGACGTTCTGAAACAGAACCGCGAAAAGGCTGAAACCAAGAAGCATGCCGCTCCGAAGCGCAGAACAAAGGCTGCTGCGGCAAAGAGCACTTCTGCTAAAAATACAACAGAAAAGGCTACAACTGCAAAGAAGAGGACCGCTGCTGCTGCTCCGGCTGAGAAAAAAGCTCCTGCAAAGCGCGGAAGAAAGCCTAAAACCTCCTGATACCGGTGTTATTTGCATTTTTATAAGATTATGTGTCAAAACACTTGAAATCTGACGGTTTTTGTGTTATAATTATTCTATTCAGTATACTGAATGGATAAAAATAATATTTAACGGAATTCTGAGGATTATATAATGATAGGTTACTATAACTATACTGTTATTCTTACATATATGAGTCTCGTTTCGTCTGTACTGGGAATTTTTCTGGCTCTTGGAGTCGGGGACTGCGGTTCTCACCCGGAATACGCCATAATTTGTCTTATGGTGTCCGGACTGTGCGATATGTTCGACGGTAAAGTGGCAAGAACCAAGAAAAACCGTACTGAGACAGAGAAAAAGTTCGGAATACAGATAGATTCGCTTTGCGACGCTGTCTGTTTCGGAGTTCTCCCGGCTGTTATCGGCTATTCTGTCGGTATGAGAGACTGGGTGGATATGCCTGTGCTTATCATGTTCCCGCTGTGCGCAGTTATAAGACTTGCTTATTTCAACGTTGCAGAAGAGGACAGACAGAAGCAGACTGAGGAAGTAAGAAAGGTTTATGAGGGACTCCCTGTAACAAGCGTTGCGCTAATACTGCCCCTGCTTTACAGCTTCCATAAGGACATAGGAAGTGACCGTTTCCCTTGCGTATACGGCTGTGCGATGTTTGTTATCGCGCTTGCATTCATAACACGCTTCAAGGTAAAGAAGCCTTCGATGAAGACTATGCTCTCGTTTATCGGTATAGGCGTTATTGAGCTGATATGGATGCTCTACAAAACAAAGACAAAGTAAGATAAAAGCCATAGAGAATGTTCTCTATGGCTTTTTTGTTGTGTATCGTAAAAACGGTGTTGATTAAAAAAGGCAGACCAGCGGTCTGCCTTTCGTATTATACAGCTTCCTTTTTGTCAGACTTAGCTGATGCCTTGTCCGGAACATTTACCTTTTCAATATCTGCGCCGAGCTCACGGAGCTTGCCTTCCATGCAGTCATATCCGCGCTCGATGTGGAATATATCCTCGATCTCGGTTATTCCCTGAGCTGCAAGTCCTGCAATGATAAGAGCTGCGCCGGCTCTGAGGTCGCACGCCTTAACAGGTGCGCCGAAGAGCTTGCCTGTGCCTTCGATGAGTGCTACCTTGCCGTTTACGGTAATGTCAGCGCCCATGCGTCTGAGCTCGTCTACATAGCGGAAACGCTGCTCCCATACGCCCTCTGTAACAATGCTTGTACCCTCAGCAAGTGTGAGGAGAGTAGCTATCTGAGGCTGCATATCGGTCGGGAAACCGGGATGGGGAGTTGTCTTTACGTTTGCCTTTACGAGCTTTCCGTCAGCCCAAACTCTGAGGCTGTCATCGTACTGCTCGATATTAACGCCGATCTTCTCGAGCTTCTTTGTGATGGACTCGAGGTGCTTGGGGATAACGTTCTTGATGAGAACGTCGCCCTTTGTAGCAGCGGCAGCGATCATAAATGTTCCTGCCTCGATCTGATCGGGGATAACTGCGTAGTTTGTACCGTGAAGGTGCTCTACACCTCTGATCTTGATAACATCTGTGCCTGCACCCATGATGTTAGCGCCCATGGAGTTGAGGAAGTTTGCAAGATCAACGATGTGGGGTTCCTTAGCGGCATTTTCTATAACTGTGAGGCCCTCTGCCTTAACAGCAGCGAGCATAGCGTTCATTGTAGCTCCGACTGTAACAACGTCGAAGAAGATCTGACTGCCCCTGAGCTTGTCAGCTGTGAGGTCGATCATACCCTGTGTAAGGGAGTAGTTAGCTCCGAGGGCAGAGAAAGCCTTGAGGTGCTGATCTATCGGACGGTCTCCGAGAGGACATCCACCGGGCATAGAAACTCTTGCCTTATTGAACTTGCCGAGGAGTGCGCCGAGGAAATAATAAGATGCGCGCATTTTCCTTGCAGTTTCATATGGTACACAGCATTTGTCTATTGGCGTGGGATCTATTCTGTAAGTATCCTTGCCGAGTTCTTCGACCTTAGCGCCCATTTCCGTAAGAATACGGAGGCTGATGTTGACATCGCTGATCGAAGGAACATTCTCGATAACGCATGGTTCATCTGAGAGTATAACAGCGGGAAGGATAGCTACAGCTGCATTTTTAGCGCCGCTTATCGTGACTTCGCCTGTAAGACGTCTGCCGCCCTTTATTATAAATTTATCCAATTGATTTCTCTCCTTAATTTTCAGGATTATATATATCTGCTCCTGAACTTTTCTTTCTTTTGTCTTTTACTATATTTATTCAGCTGAAGTTTCCTCAGAGGTCTCTTCTGAAGAAGCTGTTGTATCTTCCTGTTCTGCTGCGGTTTCTGAAGCTTCGCTTTCTGCTTCTGTTGTCTGACCGCTGTATTCCGGATAATCTGTGATGTACCACTTGAGCTCTTCGCCATTGTACTCGCCGACAGTCAATGACTCGATAACGACATCTTTGAGAGGCTTGTCGTTGCTGTCTGTCTGTACTTGCTGAAGCTTGAATACTATATCAAGTCCGTCGAATACCTGACCGAATACGGTATAGCCGCCGTCGAGATAAGGATATCCGCCTGCCTTGAGGTATGCCTGTTTAGCAGATTCCGGATAGTTTTCAGGGAACTGCGATTCTGTGTAGGTGTTTCCGGTAACGATGTAGAACTGGCTTCCGTTTGTTGAAGTTGAACCGCTGTTTGCATAAGCAAGAGCTCCGGAAACGTGAATGAGGTGGGGATCAACACCTCCGTCGAATTTCTCGCCGTAGATAGACTGACCGCCTCTGCCGGTGCCTGTGGGGTCACCGCCCTGTATCATAAAGTTATTGATTATTCTGTGGAAAATAATTCCGTCGTAGTAGTTCTGTTCAGCAAGACCGAGGAAATTCTCAACGCCGAGCTCTGCGTATTCCGGGAAGAGCTTGATCTTGATCTCGCCGTAGTCCTTGACCTTGAGGATAATGATCTTTTCGCCCTTTTCCGGAGCGGTAAAGTTTCTGACGTCGCTTCCGAATTCGATGTTGCTTGATTCAGAAGCAGCGGATGTAGTTGCAGCCTTCTTGCTGTCTGAAACACTGATATTTTTCTGACCACAGCCTGAAAGTGCAGCTGTCATAGCTAAACAGCAGGCAATAGCCACTATATTCTTTTTTACCATACAAAAAGTCACTCCCTGAAACATTTATCTTGGGATCAAGTGTTTATATCTTTCAATTCAACCCTTTTATTATACTACAAATACTCTGCTTTGTAAATAGTTTGCTTTTATTTTTGTGACAATCGGGCAAACCCGCTCACTTAAAACTTGCATATTTATTATATTATGCTGTTAATCTGCGGCAGCGCTTGAGGCTTCGGCAGACGAATATTTCTCGATTTTTACGGAATTTATCTTTACATCTTCAACAGGAACGTCATATTTGCCGGAGTTCTGTGTTTCGAGCGATGCAAGCTTGTCTACAACATCAAAACCGTCATAGGTCTGACCTATTATGGTCACCTGCTGTGAGAAATTCGGGATACCGCCCTTTTGGATGAAGGCTTCTGCGAGTTTCTTGTTTATCGATGACTCGCGTATCTCGTTGCTGAATTCCTCATCGAATTTTACGGAATTGAGCAGAGTGAAACGGCTTCCGCAGTAATATGTTCCGCCGCCTAATATCTTCTGCTTGAAGGTCTGCTCGTAAGATGTATTGAACAGGCAGACTGCTCCTCTGAACGGCCAGAGATTCTGATGGAGTTCTCTTTTGATGTGCTCCTGATCCTGGGAAAATCCGCCCGCTACCGAGCCGTCTTTGCCCGTAGCCCCCATTACGGAGTAAGCTCCCTGTTTTGCGTCAAATACGTAAGTTCCGTCATAATAGCCGCTCTCAGCAAGGGAAATGAAGTTTGCAACGGCATTCGGGCAGTATTCAGGGTATAATCTGAATCTTACTTCGCCGAGCGTTGTGTCCACGATGGCGATAGTGTCGCCGTCCCTGGGCCCTTCGAGCTGAACGAGCTGCATAGTTCCGAGATCAATGGTTATGGACTGGTTGTTGTTCTTCTCCCTCTCGTTGGAGATGAGCATAAGTGCCAGCGAAAGTGCGCCCATTATAAGCGACATAATTATTATCATTTTTCCAAAGTTGTTCTTTCGCGTCATTTATATAACCTCACAGTCCGGATATAATGTAATTATAATATATTATTAGCGGTTTGTCAATAATTATTTTGGATAATACGTGAAATGCCGTTTCCGGAAGATGCGTTCTGCCGTACGGAGTTCGTTTCACGAAGCCGACCATAAAAACGGACCGCCTTAGCGGTCCGTACAGTATCAGAGTTTCTTCTTTTCGTTCTCGATGAGCTGGAGAAGATCATCGACTGACATATCAGATACGGGCTTCTTCTTTGAAGCTGTTGTATCGGTCTTTCTGAGAATATCTGTGATATCGGGTGTTGCAGGCTTCTTTGCCGGTGCCGGAGCTGCTGACTGGCTTCTGAGCGGTGTTGTTCTCGGAACGTCGTCTCTTGACATCTCTGCGAGCTGAGACTTGGAGAGAACTCCTGTATTGTCCGGAACAGCAGGCTTCTTGTCCTCGGCAGGCTTAACGCTGAATGAACCTGTTCTCTCAGCTTCTGCGGTCTTTCTGAGCATTTCCTCACGGAGTGCGTCAGCTGTAGGAGCAGTTGATGAAGAACCACCAACATTCTTTGCAGCAAAAGCGGATTCAGCAGAACGCTGTGCCCTGAACTGAACTGTGCGCTCCTTTTCCTTCTGATAGGGGGAATCGGGATTTACTTTCTTCTGGCTGAAGTTCTCAGCGATAGACATCTTCTTGCGCTCGAGCTCGTCGCTGGGCTGTATCTCCTGATTAGCCTCGAAGAGCGGATTGCCTGACTTTACGTGTGAACGTACCTGAGGAGCTTTTCCTGCTTCCTCGTCGTATTCGTAGAAGTCGAAGTTCTCATCGTCGAGATCATCGCTGGAAGAAGCGATCTTTGCGATGATGAGTATTACAAGGATAACGCAGGGAAGAATAAGGAGAAGGAGTATTCCCTTTATAGATGTTGTGAATGTAATGAAAGCACCGAGATCCTTACTCTCCGGATAGCCGGAGCATACTGCAAGGATATCATTCTTGCTGATAGTAGCCGGAGTGTCATCGCTTGCCTTATCAATGTGGGAAGCGTCCTTTGTGCCGTACTTGTCGTTTACTGTATCAGCATTGATGATCTCGCGGAGACGGTATTCATCGCTGCCGGCAGGTTTGCAGAGAACTATCTGACCGTTTGTGATGGTCTGATTCTTGGCATCCTTTGCGAGGAGAGCTGCGCCTTCACTGACGTAGCTGCCCATATCGTCCTTCTTGTCAACTACGTAGATATAGCGACCGAGAATACCGGGTATCTTATCGTTTGAGAATGCGATATTTGTCACAACAGCACTGAGTATAGCTGCCAGACATACTATTACAATAAAAATCTTAAGTATCGAAAAACCTTTTTTCTTTTCCATAGCCGATCATTTCCTTTTCTTTTTTTCGTTTTTGTAGTCGTTCTTTTGTTACATGATCCGCCTGCAAGCGGAAGATAAGTTTATTATATCACATATCTCGCCGGATTTCAAACATTTTTAATGTTTTATTTTTTAAAAATGTCGAAGGCTGTATCAACAGGCAGTTTTTACTGTTAAAATCTACTAAATTTTTTTGTGAAATTCTTCTGTTTCGTCGTTCTGCACAAGAACAGCCGCCTTTAGCACAGGCATTTCACGGCTTGATTTGGTGCAAATTCGCAATATGTAAATTTTGCGGATAAATATTTGTTGAAATATACAGTTGAAATAATTGATAAAACATAGTATAATATGAAATATACCGCGTGTAATCGTCTTTGGCGGCACTTGGCCGTCAGCCTTTTGTGGGGATATGGATTATACGCGATGTAATAACGCCGCACCGTCTGCGGCAGAATGGAGTTATTATATGGCTAACAAGAAGATCAACCCCTTAATGAAATCCATCAGAGAAGAATTTCCGAGAAAGCTGCAGCTCTTATATAGCGTTTCTCCTGAGGAGGCTTCTGACAAGCAGGTCTATCAGGTGCTCTCATCTATTATAGTTGAGATACTCGGCGCAAAGAGACAGAGCTTTATCAACCATACCCATTCAGTAGGCGGAAAGCAGGTCTATTACCTTTCAATGGAGTTCCTCATGGGACGCTCCCTCAAAACAAGCCTTTACAACCTTGAGCTTGCAGACGATGTCAAGGCTATGCTCAAGGAACACGATATAAACCTCGATAAGATTTACGAGCACGAGCCTGACGCAGGTCTCGGAAATGGCGGTCTCGGCCGTCTTGCAGCTTGCTATCTTGATGGTCTTGCTACAACAGGCTTCCCGGCAATGGGACACTCTATCTGCTATGAGTACGGCATCTTCCAGCAGAAGCTTGAAGATGGCTGGCAGACTGAGCTTCCCGACAACTGGCTCCCCGGCGGCTCTGTATGGCTCGTTCCTAAGCCCGAGCTCGCTATCGACATCCACTTCGAGGGCGATCTCCAGGAATACTGGGACAACCAGTACCACTATATCTCCCACGTAAATTACAATACCGTTGTGGCTACACCTTATGATATGTATGTTGCAGGCTACGGCGGCGACGGCGTTTCAGTTCTCAGACTCTGGTCCGCTAAGGCTCCTAACTTCAACATGGAGATGTTCAACAAGGGCAAGTATGATCAGGCTCTCGCACAGAACTCTATCGCAAACGCTATTTCAAAGATACTTTATCCTAACGATAACCACAACGAGGGCAAGAGTCTTCGCCTCCGTCAGCAGTACTTCCTCTGTGCTGCTTCTATCGGAGACATCGTAAACACCCATATGAACGTTTATGGTACCCTTGAAAATCTCGCTGACAAGGTGGCTATCCACATCAATGATACTCATCCGACTCTCGCTATCCCCGAGCTCATGCGTATACTTCTTGACGACTGCGGATATACATGGGAGAAGGCATGGGACATCGTAACTCATACCTTTGCCTACACCAACCACACAGTTATGGCTGAGGCTCTCGAGAAGTGGGATGTCAACCTCGTTAAGACTATCATTCCGCGTATATTCTCTATCATAGTTGAGATAAACAACCGCTACTGCCAGTCACTCATGGAGAGAAACGGCTACGACAGCGCAAAGACCACACGTATGTCCATAATCAAGGACAATATGATCCATATGGCTTCACTCTGCGTTGCTGCTTCACACAGCGTAAACGGCGTATCCAAGCTCCATTCAGAGATCATCAAGCAGTCGGTGTTCCACGATGAGTATGAGAATACTCCCGAGAAGTTCAAGAACGTTACCAATGGTATCGCTTACAGAAGATGGCTCTACCAGTCAAATCCCGGACTCACAAAGCTCCTTTCCGACACTATCGGTCCGAAGTTCATCAAGGACGCTGAGGAACTCGCAAACCTCAAGAAGTTCGAAAACGATGAGGAAGTCCTCAACAAGCTTCTCGAAGTAAAGAAGCTCAGCAAGGAGAGCTTTGCAAACTATGTAAAGCGCGAGAGCGACATAATCCTCAATACAGACAGCATTTTCGACGTTCAGGTTAAGCGTCTCCACGAATACAAGAGACAGCACCTCAACGTAATGAATATACTCACAGACTACGCTTACCTCCTCAATAACCCCGATGCACCTTTCACTCCCAAGACTTATATCTTCGCTGCAAAGGCTGCTCCGGGTTACTACCTCGCTAAGCAGATTATAAAGATGATCTGGGCTATCTCCGAGGAGATAAGAAAGAATCCCAAGATAAGTCAGAAGCTCCAGGTAATATTCCTCGAGAACTACTGTGTAACCCTTTCCGAGCATCTTATGCCGGCTGCTGACATCTCCGAGCAGATCTCGCTTGCTGGTACAGAGGCTTCCGGTACAGGCTGTATGAAGCTCATGCTCAACGGCGCTATCACACTCGGAACTCTCGACGGTGCTAACATCGAGATCAAGGATGCCTGCGGTGATGAGAATATCGTTATCTTCGGTATGACCACTCCTGAGGTAAATGAGCTCAGAGCAAGAGGCTACAATCCGACAGACTACTTCAATAATGACGGACGTATCCACGAAGCTATCGAGCGTATGTATCACGGCATAAACGGCTGCACATTCAATGATGTGGCTTCATCACTCAAGGATAAGGATCCTTATATGGTACTCGCTGACTTTGACAGCTACAGAAATGCTCAGCAGTACATTACAGAATGTTATAATGACAAGCTGAAATGGGCAAAGATGTCTCTTAACAACATCGCCGGTGCTGGTATCTTCTCAGCTGACCGTGCTGTTACAGAGTACGCAGACAATATCTGGCATCTCAGATAAGCTTGCAGAGGGCGGACGCTTCCGCCCTCTTTTCCGGTTAATAACACCTTTAAAAATATATCATGGAGACGATCGCTATGACACCTATCTTCGATACCTGGAAACTTGAATATAAGTCTATTTTCGGTGCTGTAAGGCAGTTTGAGACTATCACCTTCTCTATAAGGCTGTCAAAGGACATCGAGCCGGATTTTCCGCCTGTTCTGGTACTCTTCAGGACCGGTTTCAAGGAGCGTTTTCTCACTATGCACAGAGTTGCCGAGGAAGAGGACTGCTATGTGTATTCGGCAGATTACAACGCACGTTATACTGACGTACACTATTACTATTTTTCGTATACCCAGGGCGGTATACGCCACTATATCAAGAGGGTGGACTGCCATTACGGCGCAGTTGATAACGGCGATCTCTTCCAGCTGACGGTATACAGCAGTGAGTATGAGACTCCGGATTTCCTCAAGGGCGGTATAATGTATCAGATCTTCCCCGACAGATTCTGCAAGAGCGGCAAGATACACGAAAATGTTCCCACAGACCGCGTTATCCGCGAAGACTGGGGCGGCACGCCTTACTATAAGCCGGACCATAACGGTCACGTTTGGAACAACGACTACTTTGGCGGAGATTTTGCCGGCATCCAGTCAAAGCTGGGCTATCTGCATGATCTCGGTGTAACCTGCATATACCTCAACCCGATCTTTGAGTCTCACGAGAACCACAGGTACAATACCGCTGATTATATGAAAGCCGATCCGCTGCTCGGTACGAACGAGGAGTTTGAAGAGCTGTGCGAGGAGGCTGAGAAGTACGATATTTCCGTTATTCTTGACGGCGTTTTTTCTCATACTGGTGCGGACAGCGTTTATTTCAACAAGAACGGACGTTATCCCGAGCCGGGCGCTTATCAGTCGCAGGACAGCCAGTACTATGACTGGTACTCTTTCATAAACTACCCCGATGTTTATGAGGCATGGTGGGGCATTGATACTCTCCCCAACGTAAATGAAAACGACGAGGACTATACTGAATTTATCTGCGGTGAGGACGGAGTGCTTCACTACTGGCTCTCAAAGGGTGCGGCTGGCTTCCGTCTTGACGTTGCTGATGAGCTTCCCGACCAGTTCCTGATGAATCTCCGCAAGAGCGTAAAGAAATACGAAAAGGACAAGATAATCATCGGTGAGGTATGGGAGGACGCTTCCAACAAGGAGAGCTACGGCATAAAGAGACGCTATCTTCTTGGCTATCAGCTTGATTCTGTTATGAACTATCCCTTCCGCGAGGCTATCATAAACTATGTAAAGGGCGGAACTTCCCGTGACTTCATATACTCGGTAATGACCATACTCGAGCATTATCCCAAGCCTACTATCGATGTTCTTATGAACTTCGTTTCAACACACGATATTGAACGAGCTATAAATCGTCTCGGCGGTGAACCATGCGATGATAAGCCTAAGGAATGGATGGCTGAGCGCTGGCTCACTCCCGATCAGTACCGTCACGGAAAGAATCTGCTGAAAGCAGCCATGGCGCTCCAGTTCTTCCTCCCGGGTGTTCCGAGCATATATTATGGTGATGAAGCCGGACTACAGGGCTACAAGGATCCCTTCAACCGCCGCTGCTACCCGTGGGGCAGCGAGGACTTCGAGCTTATTGAGTATGTCAAGGAGCTCGGCAAAGTGAGAAAGTCCATTCCAAACCTCAAGGATGGCAGGATATACTTTGCTCTTAACGGCAGCCAGTCTATCGACGAGAGGATAGTTGTGTTCACACGTCAGGGCGAAAAAGATGATTACCTCTTCTTCATCAACAGAACCGGCGAAACTGTAAGGATACCCGATCTTCCGGGGCTACTCGATCTCTTTACCGACTTTGAGCAGTACCACGGTGAATACACCGACGGTGAAGTAGTTGTTGAACCTTACGGTTATACTATCGTCAAGGCTAAATTCATTATGAACTTAAAAAAGAAAAAATGATAGATTAATTTTACATTTTCTTAACATTATGCATAGCTTTTTTTAAGACTATTTTAAGGTTGGGAGGATAATATAATAATTGGATCAAGTAATCCCCCAATTCCCCCTATATTATTTATATTTTCTGCTTTGCCTGTGCTCGTGCGCAGGCGTTTTTATTTTTTTACCAAAAATGGCTGCTGCTGCTGGCGGTTATTTATATAAGTGCAAGAAAATGATAGACAGATGCGTGGGAATTTGCAAATGCACATTGTTTGTGTTATAATAATATGATAAGAAGTCAAAAGCCAACGTCTCGTTAAGGAGTAGATATATGAATACTGAAACTTTGCTTAGCTACACCAGTCCTGCAGAAAACTTCGTTGAGGCTCTCCCTGTCGGAAACGGCAGAATAGGCGGAATGGTCTTCGGCGGAGCTGCCGACGAGCTCATAAAGCTTAATGAGGACTCTGTATGGTCCGGTGGTCTGCGACACAGAATAAATCCCGATGCCCTCGAAGGTCTTGCCGAGGTAAGACAGCTACTCTCAGAAGGCAGGATACCGGAAGCCGAAAAGGCTGCTTTTGAGAAAATGCAGGGAGTAACTCCGCTCATGCGTCACTATATGCCGCTCGGAGACCTGCACATTAATATGTCCCTCGCCGGAAGAGCAAGGGATTATCACCGTTCGCTCGATATAGCAGAGGCGATCGCTGAGAGCTCATTCACCGTGAATGACGTCCGCTATTTCCGCAGCGTTTTCGTCTCAGCTCCTGATGAAGTAATGGTCATAAAGATAGCTTCAGATACTCCCGGAAGCGTCAGCCTGACCTGTTCTCTCGACGGAAGAGATGACTATTACGATGACAACCGCCCCTGCGGAAAAAATATGATACTTTACAACGGCGGTACAGGAAGCCGTACAGGTATCTTCTTTGCTGCCTGTCTTACTGCAAAGACAGTCGGAGGAAGCATCCGCACCCTCGGCGGAAAGATATGCGTTTCTGATGCTGACGAGGTAATGATAGTCCTCTCCGCACGTACCAGCTTCTATACCGAAAACTATGAAGAATCCGCTATGGTGGATGCTGAAATGGCTATCCAGTGCGAGTGGGACGAACTCTACTACCGTCATGTGAATGATTATAAGGAACTTTTCAACCGTGTGGAATTCTCACTTGAGGATAACAGCTCCACAGACCTCTCTGTGCTCTCAACGGATCAGAGGATAGACCGACTCAAAGGCGACGAGCTCGATAACAAGGAATGCAGCCGTATGATCTATGACAACAAGCTAATAGAGCTGTATTTCAACTTCGGACGCTACCTTATGATCTCGGCGAGCCGTCCCGGAACTCAGCCGATGAACCTCCAGGGACTCTGGAATCAGGATATGCAGCCGTACCTTGGCAGCAAGTACACCGTAAACATCAACACGGAGATGAACTACTGGCCTGCTGAGAGCTGCAACCTCTCAGAATGTCATCTGCCGCTGTTTGAACTTCTCGAAAGAGTGTGCGAGAACGGCAGGATAACCGCAAAGGAAATGTACGGCATAGACAAGGGCTTCGTATGCCACCACAATACCGATATATGGGGAGATACTGCTCCTCAGGATCTTTGGGTTCCCGGTACGATATGGCCTATGGGCGGCGCATGGCTCGCGTTGCACATATTCGAGCACTATGAATACACTCTCGATAAGGATTTCCTCAGCGAGAAGTATCACATCCTCAAGGAAGCCGCTGAGTTCTTCACGGAATATCTTATTGAGGACAACGAGGGACGTCTTGTTACCTGTCCGTCAGTTTCACCTGAGAACACATATCTCACAGCTGACGGCGTAAAGGGCAGTCTCTGCATAGGTCCTTCTATGGATTCACAGATAATCACCATACTTTTCCGCGATGTTATAAAGGCTTCGGAGATACTTGGAGTTGACAGCGACTTTGCAGAAAAGCTTAAAGAACTTTCAAAGAAACTTCCCCAGCCTGAGGTCGGAAAGTACGGTCAGATAAAGGAATGGGCTGTTGACTACGATGAAGTTGAGGTCGGACACAGACACGTTTCACAGCTGTTTGCGCTCCATCCGGCAGACCTTATCACCCCCAACAAGACACCGAAGCTTGCAGATGCGGCAAGAGCGACTCTCGTCCGCAGACTCATTCACGGCGGCGGTCACACTGGCTGGAGCTGTGCGTGGGTAGCAAGTATGTGGGCGCGTCTCTACGACGGCAGAATGGTCTATGAGAACATCAAGCGTCTTCTCACACATTCCACTAACCCGAATATGCTCGGCAATCATCCGCCTTTCCAGATAGATTCCAATTTCGGCGGAACTGCTGCTATCATAGAGGCTCTGCTTCAGAGCACCTGCGGCGAGATAGTTCTTCTGCCGGCACTTCCGGACGAATGGAAGAACGGTCATATCACCGGTCTCCGTGCCAAGGGCGGCTTCGGTATAGATATGGAATGGAAGGACGGCAGACTGAGCTCAGCTGTTATCACTTCGGACTTCGGCGGCGAATGCCGTCTGCGTACCAACTGTGTTGTCAGCGTGGTATGCCAGGGAGTGAACGTCGGTTCGCGCATTGAGGACGGCGTAGTCATATTCCCGACAGAAAAGGGCGCTAAATATACAGTAAAAGCCTGAACAAACCTTAGGAGGAACAATGAATAAACTCAGATATATCGCTGTTGCTGCGGCTGCGGCAATAGCGGCTGTACCGCTTGCAGGATGTGCAAACAGCAGTTCGGACAGCGGTTCGGACTCCTCGGATACAACGGAGGTCTCGACCGTACCTGAGCCGACTGCGACTTTCCCGGATTACCCCATATCTTACCCGAAGATAGAGGAATCGCAGGCAGGTACTCTCTACGAAGCTGAAAAAGCAACGCTGAAAGGTCCTCTCGTCATTGAATATGACAAGGATAATTACAGCGGTGAAGGCTATGTCACCGGATTCAGCGGCGACGGAAGCTCTTCTGTTACTTTTTCAGTGGACGCTCCTACTAACCAGCATTATGACATCTCGTTCAATGTTGCTGCTGACAAGGCAGTAGACTGCCTTGTGGGACTCAACGAGAGCTCTCTCACCAGCTTCAAGACCAGGTCAGACGGCAATTTCACACAGGTAACGCTCAAGGGCGTTTTTCTGACAAAGGGCAAGTCTGAGATAGAGCTTCGTCCCAAGAACGGCAATATCTGCATAGACTACCTCAAACTTGAAAACAGCAGCGCTCTCGGTGATATAAGCTATACCGCCGATAGCAGCCTTTCCAATAAAAATGCCGGAGAATCGGCTAAGGAACTGATGAAGTTTCTCACAGACAACTACGGCAAGTATATAATCACAGGACAGTATGCTGCGGATGATGACAATTCCGAGCTTGATCTGATATACACAGAAACAGGCAAATATCCGGTAATACGCTTCTCTAACTTCTATGTGCCGAAGGGCTCATTCGATGAGAGCTTCAAGCTGATAGACGCTTGTTCCGAGTGGTACAGGAACGGCGGTATTTCCGGTGTTTCATGGTACTGGACAAGTCCTTCCAAGAAGAGTTCGATATACTCAGCGGAGAGTGACTTTGACCTTTCCAAGGCAGTTACCGACAAGAAGATAGCACTCCTTACACAGGAGGAAATACGCGGACTCTACGGCGAGGGAAAGATCTCCGAGCAGACGTACAGTCTTGTCCTCGACATTGACAATATGGCAGGTCAGCTCACTTCGCTGAAAAACAAGGGAATACCGGTGTTGTGGAGACCTCTCCCGGAGGGCTCCGGTGACTGGTACTGGTGGGGCAAGAGCGGCAGCGACGCCTATAAATGGCTGTGGCAGCTCCTTTATGACCGACTTACGACTTACTTTGAACTTGACAATCTAATCTGGATATGGAACGGTCAGAGCGAGAGTACTCTCGTTGACCGCAAGACATTCGATATAGCTGCCGTTGACTTTTATGTGGACGGCGAAAGAGACTACGGTGACCGCTTCTATGAGAAATTCGGCGGTCTTCAGAAGATAGCCGGAAAGGACAAGCTCATGGCACTCAGTGAATGCGGAAGCGTTCCTGATGCGGACAGCTCGTTCCGTGACAAGTCTGTATGGTCGTTCTTTGCGCTGTGGTCGGGAGAGTACATCGAGAACGAAAAGGGCGAATATTCCGATAAATACACCGGAAAGAAAGCTCTCATAAGACTTTACAACTCCGAGGGTGCGCTCACCCTTGACGAATACAGGGAGCTTACAGGCTACAAACCGCCGGAGACTACTGCCGCTTCTGAGGACAGCACGGAAGATACTTCAGAGACAGCAGCTTCTTCAACAGCTCCGTCTGAAACTGCCGCTGCTTCTGATACAACAGCGGCTGAGACTACATCTGCTCAGGCAGAGACATCACAGACCACAACCGCCGCCGAAAAGGAGTAATTATGTTCAGCATGGACTACAAACCAAGGCGACCTCTTTCAGATGCACAGCGCGAGCTTGCTGACAAGCTGCTCGGCGAGGTAAGGAGCGACAAGAACCGTGCTGTCAGCTTCAAGATGGACGGTATCCTCGTAATAACACCTTTTTCTGATATAAGCGATATATGCTTCCTCATGGATGAAGATTACGCTGAGATATGCGGAAAGAAAGGTTCTGACTTCCCGGAGCTGAGGATAAAGGCAGGCGAAGCTGCTCTCAAAAAGCGAGAGATAGCTGCGAGGGTGAATCTGAAATACATATACAGTATCCTTGCGAAAATGGCTGAGATAACCGAAGAACAGGCAGACAGACTCATGGAGAGAGAATGTGCTCTGTTCGAGGAGTATGCCTTTTCGCGTGAATTCGGCAAAACTCTTTTCCGTGAAGCAAAGAACCGCAAAAAGCGTGTTGTTGTTATCTCCGAGAGCGTTTATCCCGCACAGACTGTAAAGAATGTTCTTGAAAAATGCGGCTACGGTTCATACGATGAACTCATTGTCATCTCTGAGATAAAGAATGCTACCGGTGAGAGCTATTACGCTGAAACTTTGAAAAAATCCGGTGTCGCTGCAGGGAAACTTCTCCATATAGGCGGAGATGTGGCGTTTGACATAGAGCTCCCGATAGTTAAGGGCTCAAAAGCGCTTCTTATGTCACATCCGTTCAGCCTTATGGCAAAGTCGGGAAGAGTCCGCGGATATGCTGTTGAAAAAGACCTTTTCAGCTTTGATGACAGGCGGTATTTCATACTCAGATGCGTTTTCGGACTCTATGCGGCTTACGGCTTTGATACGCCGCAGAACAAGCAGGCGCTCAGCGATTTCTGCGGAGACGGCTATATGCTCGGCTTCCTTGTGCTCGGACCGCTCAGTCTTATGAAGGATTACCAGTTTTCCACGAACCGACAGGCGGAAATAGTCGGAGCCATGGAGAAAACAGCGGAAACAGCCGCAGGCAGGGATGATTTTGTTGATATGTTCCGCGCGCATTTCGGCGATAAAGAGGACATTTTTGGGACAGACGGCTGTCAGCTGCCGCTTGAATTTGCCGAGAAATGCCTTTGTGCCGCCGACCGTGAACTTATTGCCGGACAGCTTTCAGCAGATACTATGAAAAAATGGAGCCATTCTGTCAAGGAACCCGAGGTCGTGCCATTTTCCGATAGACACAGCGATAAGAACGCTGTTTCAAAGCTTGCCGACAAAATGTTCCCTCCCGGAACAAAAGTCAGGAACATAGTTGACGGAATACTCACCAAAGGACGCGGACATTCCAACTGATACCCTGCTTACGCCATAATACTTACATTTCCCGTGGGAATACTCCAAAATCTTACAAAATAAACCGTTGCGCACCCTTATACTCCTGTGTTATCATAATTACTGGACACCGCAGAGCGGTGAAAGAACACATGGAGGTCAAAATAAATGAACAATAAAGTCAAGGTACTTATCGGTGATGATTCAGCAGAAGCAGTAAGCATTGCAAATAAACTCAGGGAAAGAGGTATGTATGCCTATACCCGCCGCAAGGACTGCTCTGTGATACTCGAATCAGTAAGGAACGATCTGCCGGATGCGGCTGTGCTCGATGTTAATGCTCAGAACGGCGATGTTGTGACACTTATGAAAAAAGTAAAGGAGCTCGGGGTAAAGTTTCCGGTATTCATCGTTACCTCACAGTACGACAACGAATTCATAGAGCGTCAGGTTATGGATAACGGAGCTGCTAAGTTCCTTCTGAAACCGTGCAGCGCCGATGATCTTTGCAGTGCGGTGAGCTCTGCTCTCGGTGACCGGGCGAACAGTCTCAGTGACGATATGGAGATAGTTGTCACGGATATAATACATCAGCTCGGAGTTCCGGCACATATTAAGGGATACCACTACCTGAGGACGGCCATACTCCATTCGATAGAGGACAAGGCTCTCCTCGACAGCGTTACCAAGCTGCTCTATCCGACGGTAGCTGATCTCTATGAGACTACCTCGTCAAGAGTGGAAAGAGCTATCCGCCATGCCATCGAGATAGCGTGGGACCGCGGCAACGTGGATACTCTTAATTCCTTTTTCGGCTATACAGTCGATACCGGAAAGGGAAAGCCTACAAATTCAGAATTCATAGCGCTTATTACAGATAAGCTCCGGCTGCGCTATAAAGCTGCCCTCAGAAGAGTCTGACAGCATACGGCAGTATAAGAGCGGCAGTCCGGTAATAATATACAATACACCAATAAAAGGAGGACTATTTATGTCATTCAGAAAGATCGATCTTTCAAAGCTCAGTTTTGATCCGTTTACCAAGATAGGAACAGAATGGATGCTGCTTACTGCCGGAGACAAGGACAAATTCAACACTATGACAGCTTCATGGGGACAGATGGGCGTACTCTGGAACAAGAACGTGCTTACCTGTTATATCCGTCCCAACCGCTATACATACGGTTTCGTTGAAGATAACGAGTACTTCACAGCTTCTTTCTTCGATGAGGAATACCGCAAGGCTCTTTCGTTCTGCGGCGCGCATTCAGGAAGAGACTGCGATAAGGTCAAGGAGACAGGACTTACTCCCAAGGAGCTGACAAATGGTATGGCTTTTGAGGAGGCAAATATGATATTTGTATGCCGCAAGCTGTACAGCTATGACCTCAAAGAGGAAGGCTTCCTTACAGACGACGGTATACCGGAGAAGTTCTTCGGACCTCAGCCTTATCACAGAGCATATATTGCAGAGATAACAGCTGCTTACGTTAAAGAATGATAAAACGGCGGACTTTTAAGTCCGCCATTTTTTTGATATACAGAAACCCCGGAAGCGAATTGCTTCCGGGGTTTGGTTATAGGTTATTTTTTACCCTTCTTTTTATTGCTGCGAGTGTTGTTTGGGATAGCTCTTTTGACCTTTTCTTCTTCGAGGAGCTCTTCAACGATGTCTGAAACATCACTCTTTACGGGTTCCTTTTCAGGCTCTTCAACTTCCTGGTAGTCTTCAGTCTCAGTGCTTGTCTCGTCGATTATTTCACTGGCTTTCTTAGCCTTCTTAGCAGCGATATTAGCCTTTACGACTTCGTTGGTGCGTCTGTCGTAGATGAAGATGAATACGCAGGCAATGATTCCGAGTATCAGTGTTACAACACCTGTTTTGAATCCGGGTGGAGTATAGGTCATTGTTATAGTGTGTTCACCGGCTGAGATGTCATCCATTCTGATACCGATGAAAGCGTCTGTGATAGCTATCTGACCTTCTGTGCCGTCCTTGTTTACGAGGTGCTGTTTTTTGCCTTCGCCCTCATACTTAACGAGGTTATCGACCTTCTTGCCGTCGATCTCAACAGTCCAGCCTGGCTCGTAGGGGATAGATGTAACGAATACCTGTCCGGACTTTACGTTGATCTTACCTTCGAGGTGGCGGTCGTTGGACTTGTCAGTATCTATCTGCCACTGACCGTCCTTGAGTGTGTTTATATCCTTTACGAATTCATCTGTGTCGAGGTTGCAGAACTGGAAGCCTGCGTCCTTTCTTACCATGATGTACTCGTTCTTACCTGTGTACTTTCCGTTTGTAGGCGGGATAGTGAAGCGGACTTCGATCTCCTGATCCTTTTTGAACTCGCCGAGACGAACGATAGGTGAAGAGTTGGAATCGAAATACTTTCCGGCACTGTCATAGTTATCAGATGTTGAACCGGTGTATTTGCCTTCTGCGTTCTTGATTCCTATCCATACGTTACAGGACTTCTTGAGCTGTGAGGAAAGGTGCATATACAGATCGCCGTCTTTAGGGATAGTCAAACGGACATTTACAACAGCGTCTGTTGAAGTTGCGTAGGATTCCCAACATTCATGTACAACACCGTTTGTGTGCTTGTAGTCGTGGTAGTTGACCTGCTTATCGTCGAAGTGAACTGTATAGGGGATAGAAGTGTAGTATTCCTTATCGGGGTTGCCGGTCATTTTGCCGAGCATATTATTGAGGTTCTTGAAAGGATCGGTCTCATCCATCTGCTCCATATCGAGGATGGACTTGTCAGCCATCCAGCCAATCGAGAGTGCGTTGGGGTTCTTGTAGATGTCTACCTTATCCTTTACGACCTTACGGTTAGGATCGTCGTAGCGGTCGTATTCGATACCCTCGAGAACCTTTTCGTAAGTTGCGTCAAGGAGATGCTTGTCCTTGGATGCTCTTACAGGTGAGTCGATAACGTACTTGATACCCATGAGTGAATCAGCAACAGGATTGCATCCCTCATACTTTGATTCATAGCTCTGTGTGAAGTAGCCGAGGTTGTCGATAGCCTGGAGTGCCTTAGTGTTCATTACCGAGCTGGAGTGTGTTATACCTCTCAGACCGTAAGCCATATTGTCGTTTACCATACGGTTGTAGGTCTTTTCTGCACGGTAGAAGCTGCCGTCGTAATCTTCGAGCTTTGCAACGATATCGTCCGGAGCGCTTGTGATATCAACGTAGGAGTTGCGGCAGCTGTTGCCGACTTCCTTGTAGATCTTTCTGAACGAGTCATAGCAGTTATAGCCGCCCTCAAACGATACGAGGCAAGCCATAACAACGAGGAGCACGTTGCGGAGGTTCTTCTTCTTTGTAGTGCTGTATGAGAATACGAGCACAGTATAGATACCTGCGAGGAGAAGTCCGAAGCCGAGAGTTCCGAGCCATATCTCTGTCCAGTAATCCGAACCGAAGTTCATCTTTGCCTTGTAGAAGAGTCCCTTTGCAGGGTACTGGTAACCCTTGAGCTTTTCGCTGGTGTAGTCGTACTTTGAGGAAACAGCCATAAAGCTGAGTATGAGTATAGCGATCACGGAGAATACTCCGCCGCCATAAATGACTGGACTTGAATACTTGCCGAAGTCATTGAGTATGCTGTCTCTGTTGAGCTTTAAGCCGTCGAGATTTGCGAATACCTCTGCTGCCATAGATACAAGGACGAATGAAAGCAGGAAGGAGTATCTGTAAGGGAGCCAGTTAGGATCCTGACCGCCGTGCCAGTACATATTGAGCGGCTTGATGTACATACTCATTACCATTACTGTAACGAGGATACCGTAGCCGACTTTCTTGTTCCACTTGATATTCTTGTTGAAGAAGTAGAGCGGTGCGAGGACTACTGTGAGCACGCCGCAGTATATCTCCGGACGTCCGTAGAGTTTTGTTCCGGTGTCAACGTTTACGGAGTAATACTGGTTGGGGAGCAGAGTAGGTATGAGTTCGGGGAGCTTGAAGAGGTGCTGGTGCCAGTCATATACAGGATCGGAGAAGTCGAATTTACCGAGCTTCAGCGCATTGTATACCGGCAGTATCATTATCGCACTCAGCATAGCGACGACGACCGTCGAGCCTGCCATTATGCCGACCGTCTTTGCATATTCCTTTATGCTCCTGAATTTCTTTTCTGAACCGAAGAAAAGGTAATAAGTAAAGTAGATCGCGATGAATATCGCTATCATGAAGCCGATGTAGAAGTTTGCGATGAAGATAAGTGCTGTCGGGAGAATGTATCCGAGCTTTCTTCCGTCATCGACAAGGTGCTCGATACCGAGTATGACGAGCGGCAGGAGTATCGGGCCGTCTATCCACATAGGATCTATGAGCTGGATAACTACGAATGCCATCATCGCATACATTATTGAGAAGATCAGCGCAGGTCCTGCGGGGAGCTTCTTGGATTTCTGAGCGTAGATACAGAATGTGAAGCCGCAGGCGCCGACCTTGCACATCTGCATAATCATTATCGCTTCGAGGATGTATTCTCTCGGCATTAGTACCGGTATCAGCGTGAACGGGCTGGCGAGATAGTAGCCAATGATACCCATAAAGCCACCGGAAAGGTTTCGGCTCCAGTTGTAGAACAGGCTGCCGTCTCCTCGGAAGGCGTTGCGTATCGCCTCAAAATAGTAGATGTACTGACCGTTAAGGTCGAGTGTGAGGACCGAGCGCTTGCCGAACGGATATACGTCAAATCCTGCGTAAGCTATCAGCGTGAGCAGAAATGGTATCAGAAAGGCTGCAAAACAGATAAGTATGCTGAATTTCTGACCTCTGAAAGCTGAGATCGTCTCAGCAGCTTTTCCACCAGGTCTGATCGGAGCTGAACTGCGTGGCTTGGTACTGTTATTCTTTGGCTTACCGCTGCTTGTGGTACGCTGTTTTTTGGCAGCGGCTGAAGAGTGTGACTTAGCCAATTTTCTTCCTCCTTGCTGTTATACGGGGATATGCGTAAAACGCCATACTCCCCTATTTTAATATACCTTACCATTATACTACATTCTAAGCGGTTTTGCAAGCAAAAATGAATTTTTATTTTGATAATTATAAAAATAAACCTTCGGGGTGGCTGATGTTACCGGAATGGCGTAAAAAAGGACTCCCATCGGGAGTCCTTTCGGTTTATTTTGCCGGAGCATCGGTGGCTTCTTCGCCGGGTTGTGCATCGGGACTGTAAAGTGCGTCGATGTCTATCTTCTTGTCTTCGATTATCTTCAGGAAGATGTCAAGGAGCTCGGGATCGAACTGCGTTCCTCTGCCTTTGTGCAGCTCGCCCATAACGTAATCGAAGTCCTGGCGCTTTCGGTAAACACGGTTAGCGGTCATAGCATCGAATGCGTCCGCGATAGAGATTATCCTGCCGTAAAGCGGTATCTCTTCGCCCTTGAGCTTGTCCGGGTATCCGTTTCCGTCATAGCGTTCGTGGTGGTATCTTGCGCCCTCGACAACGTGGTCAATGAGGGTGAAGTCCTTGAGTATCTCAGAACCTCTTGTAACGTGAGTCTTCATTATAGCGTACTCTTCATCGGTGAGACGTCCGGGCTTGTTGAGAACTGAATCGGGGATACCTATCTTGCCGATGTCGTGGAGAAGAGCTGCATTCCGGATATTCTCCTGTTCTTCCTTGGTGAATCCGTATTCCTTTGCGATAAGTGCGGAATACTCGGAAACTCTCTGCGAGTGCTTGCTGGTTCGCAGATCCTTGGCATCAACAGTCTTGGCGATAGCGAGAATGGTCTCGTTGCCCATCTGTACCTGCTGGAGTGCGAGTGCGAGCTTTGACTGCTGTAACTGGAGAGTGTGCTGTATCTGTGTCCTTGTGATGAACCATGTCAGCCAGCCGATGAATATAGCTGCTACCACTATCATATAGTACTTGAACCATGAGTGGTCGTATATCGCCATTTCCTTTTCAAAGGCACAGGCGACTTCCTTTATGTGATTGCCGTTCTCATCGAGGACAGCAAGATGAAGGACATATTTTCCCGGTCTGAGGTTAGTATAGGTGATATAGCGCAGATCTTTGAGGGTTGTCGTTGTCCAGGTGTTTTCAAATCCCTCAAGGCGGTATGCCAGCGCCGGATCATAGAGTGTGTAGTTGACTATCTCGGGGATAAAGTCGATCTTGACGGTATTGCGGCCGATGACAAGTTCTGAATCCTTATCCATCTGCTGTGTTTCGTCGTCGATTTTGACAGTATCGAGCATTATGCTGAAATTGTCGTGACTGATCAGGTAATGATCGAGATTTAACTTGAACACGCCCTTGGCTGTTGAAAGATACAGATCCTTTGAATCAGAGAGTGCATTCCAAGCATTTGCTGTGAGTGCGTGGTCGAGACCGATGTTGTTGCTGAGAAGACTGAACTCGGGCTTTGTATCATTGAGGAGTTCGTCTTTGTTTACGACGTATATGCCGGCGCTTCCGCTGATGAACATTTCGTCGTCATTGTCGATCACGATGTCATAGTTGTTGAAATATGGAAAATTGTCAAGTGTTCTGACCTGACCGCCCTTCATATGACATATGCTGTTTGAGGTGACAATGAACATACTTCCGTCTTCAGGATCATTCACCATACGGAGTATTACCTCTGACGGGAGACCGCTTTCATGTGTTATCCTGTTTGTGACCTTGCCGTCTTTGATAACGGCTATGCCGTTTCCATCTGTGCCGGCATAGAGAGTTCCGTCATCACCCTCAAGCATACACAGCACCTGAGCGTGTCCGAATTCATCGCTGTAATGCACGGAACCACTGATCTTGCCGTCTTTCAGGAGTATGATACCATCCGTACAGGTTGCTGCAATAGTTCCGTCTGACAGTTCAAGGCAGACTCTTACACGGTTGCCGATCTCGGAGAAAGTCTTGGAATAGAACTGTATATCGCCTTTGGTGTCAACTGCAATGAGTCCAGAGCCATATGTGCATATCCAGAGATTGTCTCTGGAATCGGTCATAAGGCATCTGATACGGTCACCGTTGAGTTTTTCTGTGAGGTCGTTTTCAATCTGCTTGTGTGCAGCTGTATCTATGATGGTCAAGCCGCTGTCTGTACCGACATAGAGCAGATCGTTGAAGAGAGCTGTTGTATTTACGACATCGGGAGTAATTCCGGCGTCGGAGTATATATCTGTTACCGATGAGCGTGAGAGTCTGAGAAGTCCGAGTCTTGAGGAAGCAAACCACAGGTTGCCCTGATAGTCGGTAAGCATATTCTCTATCGAGTTGTTGAATTCTCCGGATTCCTGCATCGTGAATTCACGGGAAGCTGTGATATAGCCGATACCGTTATCAGCACAGAGCCATATCATATCGTCCTCTTCATCGGGGTAAATGTTGTTGATCTTTGTAGCTTCGCTGCAGTAAGTATTGCGTATGTTTTTCAGCTGGTCGTTATTAAGGGAGTACTCACTGACGAGTCCTCCGGTAGTTCCGATAAACAGCGTATTGTCCTTTGCAAAGTTGCAGCAGGCTATTTTTGAGTGGTTATAGCTCTTTTCAAGCTTTGTGATGACCTTGCCGTTTCTCAGGATGTAAAGTATACCCATAGAGTCTATGGCGGCGACGTTGCCGTGCTCGTCCGCTGAAAGCTTGCTGGTGTAGTCGATCTCTTCCATATCAGAATGGAGAGTTGTTTCTTCACCATATTTGATGGAAACTATACCGCTAGATGTGCCGATATAATAAACACCGTCAGAACCCTGTGTTATGGCTTTTATCGAATCGGACGGCAGACCGTCTTCGGAGTTTATGATGTCGATAACGGTCTCGTTTTCCATAATTGCGACACCGTTGTCGTTAGTTCCTATCCATACCCTGTCATCATCATCGACGTAGAGACTGTTTACGTTCTTTACGCCTTTCAGATCGGACATATGGACGAATTCGCTGCCGTTATAGCGGTAAAGACCAGCATAGGTTCCTATCCACATAATGCCGTTCTTTGTCTCTGCTACGGCGTTTGCGTGACCGCAGAGAAGACCGCTTCCGGCATCGTATACCGTTTGTATGTAGGAGACGTGCAGAGCGTTCCTGGAGTCTTCTTCATCTGCTGCATCTGCACGGAAAGCAAACGGTGCAAACTGATTGAGCAGCAGTAAGCATACCGAGAGTGCGGCTGTGTCTTTGGCTGCTGCTTTTTTCTTGTCACCTGAGCATGAGCGTGATATTCGCACGAATACATACAGTACCAGCGAGGTGAGCAGTTTGTCCGGAAATTCGATGTAGAATTCGCCTATGACAGCGGCAACAGCTTTGGGCATACCGTTTTCGCGGAGATAGTCCAGGACTCCGTCACCCCATACGTTATTAGTCGTGCCATTGTAAAGAAATATATTCAGTATCGAGGACAGCACGACACAGCCGGAAGCTATGACTCCTGCTACTGTCATAGTGTGGAAAAGCGTTTCAAAGTATCCTTTTTTCGCCAGCCTTCCGACTTCAAGGCCTATATATAGGCTGACTATCGCATAAGCTGCCGAAGCGAGATCGTTGCATCCGAATACCAGGTTGCTTGCCATACCTGTTATTGCACCGGGGACAGGCCCAAGAAGATATGCTGCTGTGAAAGTGCCGTAGGAATCGAACCAGCCGGGCAAAGTGAAATGTGCTGCAAACTGTCTGCCGATACAGTTGATGAACAGACAGGCCAGCATAATAGCTGCTGCGCGTATATACTGCGCTTTATTATTGATTTTTTTCAATTTTATTCCTCCCTTATATAAAAGAAAGAACGATATTTGTCAGAATTTGCTTATAAGACCAAGCTTGAATTTCTGTATAAGGAGTGCGTCTCTGTTTGTGAGACCTGCGCTGCCGTCAACATCGGCGTTTACCTCGCCCTGGAGTGTTATGCTGTATTCCGTTTTTCCTCTTGCGTATTTGTCGGGATTTGTAGCTGCCTGCATAACGAGGACTGCATCTGCGATATTTACGTTGTTGTCGAGGTTTGCGTCGCCTTTCATGGTGGGCTCAGGTCTTTCTGTAGCTGTACCCTTGATCTCGGCAATGCAGACGGGTGGAACGAGGTTGTATTTTTCAGAAGTTGCACTGATAACGTGCTTGCCGGCCTCATTGATAATAATGCTTACCTGACCGTTTTTATCGGTGATGTATTCTGTTGGTTTGCCGTCAACTGTTATAACAGCTTCTCCGAGAGGGGTGAACTGTATACTGGAAGCGGTTTCGTAGTAGCTTTTGCTGAGAGTGAGAGCGATCGGTTCACCTGCATCTGAGCTTACTGAATAGCTGTTGAATTTCGAGTATGAGTCGGTGAAGGTGGAGAGATCACTGTATGCAAAGGCATAAACGCTGTCGCCGTTCTCGACTTTGCCATCAAGCGAAGAAGGAAATGTGCTGTTAACAGTATATCCGAAAGCTCCACCGTTTTCGATGCCCCAGAGCTTCTGGAGCGTGTTGCCGAATGTGCTGATTACAGACCTGTACCCCTTTGCTGCGCCGCCTTCATAGTATTTTTCATGCGCTGCATAAAGTGCTTCGTCAACTGACACAATGCCGTCAGCGTTGAAGTCGTAAGCGGTCACTTTTTCATATGTTGTCTGGAGAGTTTTCTTGTCATCGGCAATAGAAACGAATACATCTGCCTTTGCGATGTCTTCGCCGTCAAGAGCAACGAACTTACAACCGTACTTTTCAGCGTAATCCTGAGCTGTTGAATCTTTGTAGCCGTAGATAGTTCCGGAGAAGTGAGCGTCCGGTTTATCGCCTGTACCGTCTAATCTCTGGTCATTGAAAGTATAGGGACTGTCATCTATCTCACAGTCAGGATTGAGTATGAACACACTTTTTAGGCTTGAGCAGTCCTGGAAAGCTCCCTTTTCTATACTCTTAACAGAAGAGGGGATAGTAACTGAGGTGAGGTTTGGACATTCCTGGAAGGCATACATAAATATACCTTTTATTGTATTCGGGATAGTGACAGAACTGATATTTGCTCTTTTGAATGCATAGGATCCGATGTACTCGACCGGTTTGTAGTTAACTGAAGTCAGGATAGAAAGGCTTCCGGTAGCTGTATCGCTGCATTTTACTACAGTAGTGTAGTTCTCACCAACTGCATATGTGATGTCGCCCTTGGTTACTTCCGTTGGAAGTGTGGGGGGAGGAGATACATAGCCGCTGGTAGTTGAAACAACAGTACTTGATGTAGTGGTCAAAGCTGATGTTGTTGAAGAGGTGGTAGTTGTCACAGGAGCTGTTGTCGGCGGTTCGTAGCCTTCAACGCGTTTGAGCCAAAGCACAGCGGACTCGGAGTCCTCCATGAATGCGCGTTCTTTTGTGAAACCCTCAGCGTATGCGTAACCCTCGGGCATAGATGCTATTGAGATAATGCCGCTGTGACCGTTGTGGCGGAAAACAACGGGTTCATCTTTTGTGACAATGGTCTGGGTTTTGCCGTTGTCGAGCTCTATGTTTACGGTCACACCTGCGATATAGTCCATAGTACTTGGATCTGCGACGGCAATGAGTACCTCTTCGCCTTCAACTATGTCAACCGCGGCTGCTTCAAAGCTGTTTCCAGCATTGAAATTGCCGTAGACCGGCGCAGCTGCGCCGATTATAGCAAATGCGGTCATAATTGATATGATTTTTTTCATGTCATTCCCTCCTGGAGTTATTTTATAAAATATACATTAATATTATAGCATTTGTTTTGTTTAAAGTCAACGAAAATTATACCTATTCGGCATATATTACAAAGCAGTACAGTGATAACAAGCATATTTTACAACCGGGCGATTCTTTCCTTGAAAACAGCATTCAGCGCAAAAGTTGACACATTTGCGAAAAAGTGTTATAGTAAGAGCAGAGAAATAACAGAAAAGTATGGAATGAGAGCCGGAACAGGCTTTTTTTATTCCTGGACTTTTACAGGAGGACTATCAATGAAGAAAGCAAGATCAATAAGTCTGCTGGCATCTGCTGTAATGGCTTTTGGCTGTTTTGCGTCGCTTGCAGGCGCAGGAGCATCAGCTGTTGACTTTAAACCGGCTGTAAGCGTTATATCCGATGATGTAAATGTCGGCTCAGGAAAGTACGACGATGTGACATACTCTAAGAACACAGAAGGTTTTGTAAAGAGAATGTACAATATCGTTCTTGACCGTGAACCTGATGCGACAGGTCTGAAAACATGGACAAACAAGCTGAATTCAAAGAAAGCTTCTGCTTCTGATATAATAAACGGCTTCTTCTTCTCTGATGAGTATAAAGGCAAGAATAAGAGCAGCAGCGATATGCTCAGAGACTGCTACAAGGCTATGCTTGACCGTTATCCCGATGCCAAAGGTGCAGAAAGCTGGGGCGGCCGTCTCAACATAGGTATGAGTATACAGGTAGTATGCAAGGGAATAGTCGGAAGCAGCGAGTTCAAGTCGCTGTGCAAGACATACGGCATAAATGCCGGAAGTATAAATCTTATGTACGCAAAGGACGAAAACTACGAGAGAACATATTTCGTATACCGCCTTTATAAGAACTGTCTCGGCAGAACTCCCGACGGAACGGGACTTGAAAACTGGTGTAAGAGCCTGAAAAACGGCAAGACCGGTTCAAGTATCGCACAGGGATTTATTTTCAGCAAGGAGTATAAGGGAAAGCACGTCACAAATGCTGATTTCGTTGATATGCTCTACCGCACCATACTCGGAAGATCTCCCGATAAGACCGGAGCAAATTCATGGACCTCAAAGCTCGATTATACGAATACACGCGAATATGTCGCAAACGGCTTCCTTTTCAGCGATGAATTCAAGGGACAGTGCAGCAGAGCCGGTATCAAGGTCGGTGACAAGCTCGCAACAAAGGACAATTCCGCAGACTGGAAGTACAACATCGCAGTCCTCAAGGCTATAAACGATAAAAGAACTTCCGTAGGCCTGAAAAAGATAGCTACAAGCCAGGATATTCTTGAAAATATAACTACCACCCGTGCAAAGGACGTACTCAAGCTCTGGAGCGACGAACTCCGACCTGACGGTTCAACTGTCAAAGATTTCATTGACGGTGTACTTGTGAACAAGTCAACAAGTATCAAGAGCTGGACTCTCAGCCCGGTCGCTATAATGGGCAAGTTTGAGATCGAGCCGGCAGAGATGTTTGATGATCTCTGGTCAGCCGAAGCGTTCGGCAGCGCTCTCAGAAGCAACGATTACCCGATATTCGCAATATCAAGAGCAACAAACGGCACAGGTCCCGGTCACAGCGAGGCTTACTATGCTGTTCTTATGGATCTTAAAAAATAATGAAAGCCGTTCAGAATTCTGAACAAGGAGATATGATAATGCATCATAACCTGTTATTCGACCTGGATCAGACTTTGCTCGATTTCCATGCCTCTGAACACATTGCCCTGAAATTGGTGATGGAAGAGAACGGTCAGGTATTTACGGAAGAGCATTATGCTTCCTTTAAACAGATCAACAAAGGACTGTGGCTGGAATTTGAAAAAGGGCTCATTTCCAAAACAGAGCTGTTTGAAACGAGATTCAGGCGCCTGTTTGAAGAGTGCGGATGTGATACCAGTGGAATAGAACTTCTGAAGATAAACAGCGATTTTATAGACCATATGTCGCATAACGGTGTTCTTATGGACGGAGCACTGGACTTTCTGAAAAAGATACGCGGCGCTTTGCCGGATGTCAGAGTGTACATAATCACGAATGGCGTGACAAGAAATGCCCTGGGAAGGATAGCTTCCACAGGACTGAATGAGCATATTTGCGAGGTGTTTGTCAGCGATTCTATCGGATTTTCCAAACCAGCGCGTGAGTATTTTGATTATGTGAAAAAGGCTGTAAACGAGCCTGATGAAAGCTGTATCGTTATCGGAGATTCACTTACATCGGATATGCTCGGAGCTAAAAATGCCGGTCTTTTCAGCTGTTGGTTCATGCCGGAGGGTTATACGGAAGCTGCCGTGAAGGAGTATGACATCAACTATACGGCATCGTCATTTGATGAATTGTATGATGTAATAACGAAATGGTCAGCCGCTTTTTGAATGATGAATATGATAAAAGAACGTCCCTGCGAATCGCAGGGACGTATTTATATATACCTGTTGTTTATTTTGGAATGCCGTTAATGGCAACATATATCACAAATGATATAACATCAACCGCCAGGAAAGCACCTAAAACGATAAGTGCGGTCTTTGCGCCTTTTTTAGCTTTTTTCTTGTTCTCTTCCGTGAGGAATTTTTCTTTTATATCAGTCTTTATCTCGGTGTAAACGCCGGGCCTTGCAGACTGAGACTTAGGTGCAGGCTCGGGAGTTTTGTCGAGTATAAGTTCGTCAAGTGATATATCGAACAGATCACTGATGGCGATGAGCTTTTCCATATCGGGCGTAGAATCGCCGACTTCCCACTTGCTGACGGTCTGACGTGAAACGTTCAGACGACTTGCGAGCTCCTCCTGAGATAAACCTTTCTTTTTGCGAAGATCATACAGTTTATTATTAAACTCCATATTTCACGCCTGCCTTTCTTTAAGGACTTTTTTATATGAATTCCACATCAGTATAGCTGCGGCGCCTGTGGTTACAGCGGTCACTGCGCTTGCTTCTATGCCGTACACGCCGCCGTTGAGGAGATTCTTTCCTACTGTACGCATATTTATGACAGATACTCCGGCGCTCTCGCTTCCGCTGACGGTCAGTCCGAAGATACATTCAAGGCAGAAGTTCCATACCGTATGAAGTCCACAGGCTGCCCATATATTCTTGGTGCGAAGGGTGATGAATGATAATACGCATGAGATAATGACTAAAATAATTGTTCCGGAGATAATGAAAATCGGCTCTGCAACAGACAGTGTACTCATATGCGGGATGATGAATACCAGTGCATTTGCACCGAATGCAACGGGAAGAGACACCTTGTCTTTGAGTGAGCAGAATACAACTCCTCTTGAAAGGAACTCCTCAGAAGCTGCCTGTACGGCGTATGCGCTGAACATTAACAGAAACATTGCAATATTGAAGTGCCCGGAAAGGCCGCTGAATTTTATAGTGCCTGTTAGCATTATAACAGAAACTGAAACAATAATCAACAGTGCGCCTATACCTGCGCCGATGAACCAGCCTGAAAAATTCCTGGTCACGCCCATTTCTGAGAGTTTCCTTTTCTCTATAAGCTTCCAGTAAAGGATACTAACAGCAATGATCGCTGCCATACCGTAGAGTCCGAGCAGCTCCATAACACTGTCACTGAAAGCTCCGCCCTGTGTCGGATCTTTTCCGCCCGCGAATACGACACCCATAATGAGTATGTTGCCTGCGATCATGCCGAGAACATAACATATGAAAAACGCAAGCAGCTTTTTCACTGCTAAAAGAGCAGCTGGCATATCCGAATAGTTGTTGAATGGACTCAGCTTGTGAATGATACTTTTATTCATAAATGATTCCTCCTTCTATCGTCTGACGATAGTTTTTTCTGATGAATCCATCGTACCATTTCTGCACACAAGAGTCTACCAATTGTGCTTGGAAGTTTGTCAATGAGCGTTAACATTTACGTTAACATCCGTTGCATTGGCTGTTTATAGGCGATTTTGACGGTGAGGTCAAGTCGTGCTTATCAAGTATATTATACCACGTCTGTATTGGAAAAACAATACAGAAAACCTTTCTTCAAAGAAGTGGAGGAACAAAAATCACTTTTATTTTGAACTCCTATTTCAATTTTATCACGCTAAAGACTCATTTGAATATTAATCAAGCCACAAATGCTAATTAAAAATTAATATTGTAACATATTTAGACCTGCTTAGGTGCAAAAGCATCGCGTTAGGTATAATTCAACAAAATAAATATTAAAAATCGCAATTTTATTGACTTCCGCTTGCTGCATTGTTATAATTATCTTGGCAGGATTTAACGCGTTCTTTTAGAATAAGAATAAGTATATCAAAGGAGGTCTTTGAAATGTGGACACATGATCACAGAAAAATCAAAACAAGAGTTTTGTCTGCACTTGCTGCTTCTGCCGTAGCAGGTAGTCAGGTATTTGCTGCGATGCCAATTAACGCAATTGCAGCAGAAGCTGGTAATCAGACCGGACTCGCACAGTCCGTATCAACAAATACCGTAAGCGCATCAGAAGTAAATTACGGTGACGTGAACGGCAATGAGATCATTGACTCTGTTGACGCAAGTATTATTGAAAAATACGTAACAACAGGCGATGATACATCTATCGACCTTGCAGCAGCAGATGTTGACGGAGACGGAAAGGTAACTCTTCGTGACGCGGAAATAGTATTAAGCTATTTTGCAGCAGCATCAGCAGGAAGAGCCGGCGAATTCGATCTGCCGTATTCAGGAGACATTGAATGGACTTTTTATCTCGATCCTTCCAATTATGAGATAATCAATGAAGGTATGACATGGCAGGAGGCTGAGGATTACTGTGAGAGCAAGGGCGGTCACCTTGCTGTTATCACCTCTGCTTATGAGCAGGCTCAGATAGAGGCTCTTCTCAAAGATGCTTCAGAAAATAAGAACAGCTACTGGATCGGCGGCAGCAGAGATGCCTCAGGTAATAACGCTTGGGTAACAGGTGAAACAATGGATTACACCAATTGGGCTTCGGGTCAACCTGACAGCGCAAGCGAAAATGCTATGATGATGTATTATAACCCGTATCCTGGAGTTGCAGGACAAGGCTTTGGTAAATGGAATGATATCAAGAGTAGCGGTGTAAACATCGGAGAAGCATTTTTCGGTACAGAAAACTTCGGTTTCATACTGGAAAAAGACGGCAAGACAATAGTAAAATCAGGCCCAGCGGCAGGTCAGGCATACAATACCGATGGACTTGATCTCTCAGCAGCAACAGTTAAGCCTACGCTTTCACTGAGTACATTAAGCGTTCCTGTCAGTGAAGCAAGAAAGAATCCTGTTCAGAAGATCGAACTCAAGGTTTCGGGTGCTGATGAAAAATATTCAAGTACCGGCTTCGTTATTCAGTGGGATCCAAGACTTACACTGGTCGGAAACGACAAAGGAGGCCTTGAATTCGGCGATGCATGTAAGGGAATGTCGAGAGAAGTCACAAAATTAGACGGAAATAGTCTCTATATTGCTACAAAGGGCAGTACGAATTCCGGAAAAGACGGTACATTACTTTCATTTGAACTGAGTCTTCCTTCTGATACAAGGGCAGGCGATAAGTTCCCGATAGAAATAGCTTATTACGATAGTAATGGCCGCAAGGGTGTGTTTAACAATATCGAAGAGAACGACGAAGGCAAGCTCATGGAAGCATGGGTATTTACTAAAGGCATTCAGCAGGGTTATATCGAGGTAATCGATGATGATACAGCCGTAACAACTACTGAGGTTCCTGAAACTACTACCACCACAACAACAACCGAAACAACAACTACTACAACTGAAACTACTGCTACTGCACCTATTCTTCCCGACATCAGAAAGTATGAGGTTATCAAAGAGTATATGTCCTGGGAAGATGCTGCGGCTTACTGCAGAAGCATCAACGGACATCTGGCTGTAATTACTTCACCCGAAGAACAGACTCAGATCACAAATGTAATTGCAAATGCAGGCGCAGGTAATTGCTGGATAGGCGGAACCCGCGATGAAAACGGAGATTTCTGCTGGCTCAACGGCGAACCTATCAGATTTTCTAACTGGGCAAGCGGTGAGCCGAATAACGTTGGCGGACGGGAAAACTTTATTCACACATACAGCTCAGGTCAGTGGAATGACCTTCCGGGCGGATCCACTATGTGGTTCATCTGTGAGTGGGAGAACGTTTCTGACAAGCCTGCTGAGTTAGGCAGCACAGAGCCGACTCGTCTTAATATCGACGGTGAGCTCAAGGTAACTCCTATGACAAAGCAGCAGGTCATTGATGCAGGCATCGATATTTCGGACGACGATAACTTCAACAGCTTCCAGTACACTATCGAAGCTGATTTCGATGCAGCAGGCGTTGTTATCGATAAGATAGTTTCATTCGATACAGCAGGCGTTCCTGTACGAAACCATGTAGTGATCAATGTTGCAGGCAACTCCGGTGTAGTTATCAGCACAAACACACCTACATACGTTCCGGGACTCGGCGCTTATGTAGTTCGTACTGAGACAGTTGAAGAAGAAATGTACATGATAATCTACGGCAAGAGCAAGTGGCTCAAGGAATTCTATGATGTTCAGCTCATTGTCGTAAACAATGACACCAAGACACTTACCGACTGTACAGCTACACTTAATATTCCTGAGGGACTTACACTCTGCAAGGGTGATCAGACACAGGATTTCGGTGACCTTAAGCCCAATGAAGTTAAGACTGCCGACTGGTATCTCCGCGGAGATAAAGAGGGCGACTATGATCTGACAGCAATTTTCAGCGGTCTGAACCAGGGTGAGCAGTTTGATTATACTTTCAAATCAAAGGATTCTCTCCACGTTTATTCAGCTTCAGCACTGAAGATGATAGTTGAACTTCCGAGATATTCATACTACAATGAGCTTTATAAGATAAAGATCAAGCTTGAAAACGTTTCTGACAAGCCTATCTATGATCTCGAAAACGTAATTACAAAACTTGAACAGGGCTCAGATGCCACACTTTACCGTTCACGAGGAAACGGCGAACTCAAGCCTGTAGCTGACAAGCATATGGACATTTTCAGCAAATACGATGTTGCAAGCATCAGTGTAGATGAGCTGGCTCCGGGTGAATCAGCAGTTATCGAACTGAATGTAAAGGATCTTTGGAAATCGGTATATGAGCAGTATATCGGCAAGGAGATCAGAAATGCACATTTGTATAGTACCCTTTTAGCATCTTCAAGAAGACCGGAGCTCTTTGGCTATTACTGGTTCAACCGTCTTTATGAAGAAGCTCTTGGTGAACTTCCTGTGGAGCATATCCTCAAATCAGTATCTGTTAATTTTGCAGGCTCTGAAATGACAGTTCCTTACGAAGTTAACATCATTGACAACGGCACAGAATCAACAAGTGGCTTACATATTGTGTCCACCAATTCAGCATACACTACTCTCAGACAGGCATTCTTCGCAGACAAGACTGATCCGCGCGCAACATATACTTACTACAGAAACAACTACATTGTAGCTCCTTTCCATAGTATTAATCACTCTTCAAGCTATACCACAACAGGTTTTGGTGATTACCTTGACGGTGTGCTTTCACGCGGCAGAGGTCACGCATATTTAATTCGTCCTGTATCGCTGTTTACTATTAATACTCCGTCACCTGAGGTTACTGCAACAGTTTATGTTGAGGAAGTAGACGGTTCAAGAAGAACTTTTGCTCTTCCTAAAACAGTTTTCGCAGCTCAGTCAGACAACAATACGTTTGAGCTTACAGAGATGGCCGGAATTGAACCCGATGAAGACGGAAAGATCACTATCTCAGGTGAAACTGTTATTCAGCTTACTTCAAAGGAAGCTGGTAAAAAAGGAATTCTCCACATTGATTATTCCGACGGTACAAAGGAAGAAGTGGAGCTGTTAAGCATCGATGATCATGAGTGCAGCTCTACAGGCGGATTTGTACTTGTTGACGCTCCGCAGGGAGGTCAGACTGGACTCGCTGTTAAGGTATGCGACGTATGCGGTGATGTAGTTGACAGTATCAACATCAATTCACAGGCAACAGCAATGCTCAGCAACGGCAAGACCTACGCTGACATAAGAGTTGCTGTTGAAGATGCAGTCAAGGCAGGCGAAAAGACCGAACTTACACTCTTCGGCAATATTACAGTTACAGCAGATGTCACTATTCCTGAATATGTTGACGTGATCATCGCTCCCGATACAGTAATAACTGTAAATGACGGCTGCAAGCTAGTTGCAAAGGGCGAGGTAAAGGATTTCAGCGGCAAGAATTATGATCTCAGCGGTAATGGTCCTATCGTTGAAACACCAACTGAACCGGCAACAACCACTGAAGAAACTACTGAATCCTCTGAGTCAACTACAACAGAATCAAGCAGTGAATCTTCACTTCCTGAAACCGGCTACCCTGTACCATTCAGCATGATCGCAAGTATTGCTGTTCTTATGACAGCTGCAGGTGCGGCAATGGTTATCAGAAACAAAAGGGAAGATGAGTAATTAACTACAAAAAGGGCTGCTTCACCGATTTGTTTGGTAGCAGCTAAAACGAGTAAAACAGTAAGTCCCCGCAACTGCGGGGACTTATTATATTAGAAAAATCCTTTTAAAACTACTGCTTGCTATTATTTCTATTTAATTAACCGAAAACTTTTTGGTTCCTATTGACAGCAGAATAAAAACAGAGTATAATTGGTACTAGCAGTATCAAAATATAAGGAGGAGGTTGAAATGAGCAACTATGTAGCCGGAAAAGAATGGAAGCAGGAAAAATACCAACACATTCTCGAAGCGGGCTTTCGGTTATTTGCAGAAAAAGGTATCGAGCAAGTAACTATGACCGACATTGCAGAAGCAAGCAAGGTCGGAAGAATGACTTTATTCCGCTATTTCCCTTCAAAGACAGAGCTTGTTATTGCAATCTCCACATGGAAATGGAAGGAATATATAACATCGCGTAACAGCCTTTTATCTGCTGAGGAAATGGAAAAGCTAACTGGTGCGGATCAGCTTAAACTATATATCGGTTCGTTTCTTGAGCTTTACCGCTATCATAAGGATATGCTCCGTTTCAATTACAACTTCAACAGCTTTCTGAGCTATCAGAAAGGAACGCCGGAACAGAAACAGCCTTATCAGAAGCTTGTTGACGCTCTTTCATTACAGTTCCACACACTGTATGAACGCGGCAGGCTTGACGGTACGCTGAACACTGATATTCCTGAATATACCATGTTTTCAAGCGTGTTCCATATCATGCTTGCGGCGGTTACGCGTTATGCTATGGGACTTGCGATCGTGAATGAAAGCGATACTGAGAAAGAGCTTGTGATTCTTGCCGATATGATGCTGTCAAGATTTACAAAATAGAACAGGGAGGATTATTATGAAAAAACAATTCTGGAAAAAAACAGCCGCAGGACTTATGGCTCTGCTTATCGTTGCAGGTGGTGTGCCTGTACAGCCGTTTGCACAGGTGCTTGACAGGGTAGCTATCACAGCAAATGCAGCAGAAAGTACAATGCAAGAAACAATTGATATCAATTCGCGCGAAGAGCTTGTATACTATGGTGATTACTGTACTATAACAGGAATGGTCGGCGATGAGGATGGAATGGATGTTGGCCGCGGCAATACCATTGTGATCGAATCTGACGAATATATTATCGATAGAATTGAAATGTCGGTCGGTTTCGGTGAGGATGCTGACCAGACAGTTTCGTCAAATGGTAAAGTTAACGTGGCAGATGATAAAAAAAGTGTAACTATAGAAGATATTAATTCTGCTTCTGTCACGATCAGCTCAACGTGTTCAAAATGGTTACAGTATAGTTCAGTTACTGTTTACTGTCATGAAGTAATACATGAACCTTTCGATGTTAGCATTAGCGGTGGTGCAAACACCACAGCAAATGCCGCTACCGAGCAAAAAGGTGTAACCAAAAAAATGAACACTGTAACATACACAGCAAATGAAGGCTATCATTTCGAGTGCTTCGATAGTTATACAGTAAACGATATTACTATGAAGTGGGTAGACAAAAAAACAGTAACTATTTCAGGTACTCCAACGGGAGATACACAAATTCTTGTACCTGATGCGATAAATGAATGGAAAGTCAGCATATCTGACAGCATCAGAAACGCCAGTGTATCAACAAAAAAAGAAATGTATGAGGTGGGAGAAACTGTTGATCTGACTGTTTCGGTAGCTGAAGAGGGATATCAGGTAAGCAGCATTACCGTAAACAACGGCACTGTCGATATTACTGACAATGGTGACGGTACTTATTCGTTCATCATGCCGGATGAAGATGTTACCGTAACGGCGGAGATATTGCTTACGACGATAAAATACATCAATGAAAACGGAGAAGAAGTATCAACTAAAGATTTTACTCTTCTCACAGGCAATGAAACGCGGCTTGAAGAAGGTGTATACTATTCCGATCATGATATTACATTTCGTGAAAGTAGTGGAGTAATAATAAAGGGCGATGTAAAGCTCATTCTCGCTGACGGAGTTAATATAAATTTTGGCAGTGAAGATTCCAGGGTGAATTATGGCTATATTACCGCTTCGTATGATACGGATACTACTTTTTCCATCTATGGACAGGAGCAGGGGACTGGAACACTGAACGTTTTTTCTATGAGTTGGTGTATTTTGTACGGCAGCTCTGATGCGCTCCTTACAATTAATCAGTACGGCGGAAATGTAAATCTGGATACAACGGATAAATCTGCAATGCTTTTTGATTATTTGAATATTTATGGCGGAACGTTCGACGCAATATCCGGCGGAAATACTTTAAAAGCTGTCTTCAGAGCCGGTTATGAGTCAGGAAACTACAGAAATGGTGAAATAACGGTCAAAGGCGGTAATGTGAACATAAAAACGACCGATCCGCAGACCGAAGCGGTCGGAGCGGAAAATATCTATCTGAGTCTGAAAAATGAAGATGACAGCATTTGTTTCTACGGAATCGACGGATGGATCGAAATCCCGGAGGGCGAGGCACTCTACTGCGGCACAAAAAGGCTGGTTGGCGATGAACTGAATTACGAGGACATCGCAGGAAAACTTCTGACTACAGTTCCATACTACCCTGTCAATATTTCTGACAGTATCGAGCACGGCGAGATAACCGTAGACAAGGGATCTGCCGCAGTTGGTAAAACTGTTACCCTGGCTGCGACACCGGATGAGAATTATAAATTTATTTCCGTGACTGTAACAGATGATGACGGAAAAGAGGTCGAAGTGGAAAATAATCAGTTCACAATGCCGCTCGGTGGTGTGAACATTACAGCAGAATTTGAATTTCTCGGACATGCTGTTTCGATTGCGGACGGTATAGAATACGGCAATGTCACCGCTGACAGATCAAATGCTAAGATGGATGAAGAAGTAATACTCACCGTGACACCTTCCGAGGGATATTGTCTCAAATCTCTCAGCGTCAATATCTTAGGTGATACGCTCAATGTCACTAAAAATGAGGACGGAACTTACTCATTCTTCATGCCGGACGGAAATGTGGAGATCAGAGCGGAATTTGTTCCTGAACCTGTCAGCGTGACATATGTGGATGCTGATGGTCAGACACAGACTGTTCAGGCTACTCCGCTGAAAGGCTACGAAAAGTTGCTTGATGAAGATATTTACGTCGTAAACAGCGAGATAACCTATTCAGAGAAGCTGACATTCTCAGGCGATACGCTGCTCATCCTTGATGAGGACAATATAATGACCGCAAACTGTGGTATTTCCGTTACAGATGAAGGCACACTGACTGTTACAGGTTCAGGTACACTGAATGTAAACGGAAAAAATGGTAAAGACGGTGAAGCAGGTAAACAGTTTTTTGACGGTGAAGCCGGCGGAGATGGTGAGGTAGGTATTGATGGCAACCTTACCGTACTCAGCGGTAATGTCAATGTTTGCGGTGGAAACGGCGGAAATGGCGGCGATGCCGGCAGGACAAACACAGGTTCACGTTATCCCACAACAAATGGTGGAAAAGGCGGAAACGGTGGTACAGGTGTTATCGGAATCGTAAATATCAACGGCGGTGAAGTATGTATCAGCACAGGCCGTGTCGGCACAGGCGGACAAAAGAGCATAAAGGGCTCAAAAGGAAAAAGCGGAACTTACTCTGTAGCTGTTAGCGGTGAACTTCATTCTCTTGATGATCCGAATTTCCGTGTTATGCACAGTTATAATAATTCAAATTGGTATGTTCCGGAAAAAAGTGATGACATCTATCAGTTCGTTAAGACAATGCACGTTTTCATTCCGGATGAAATGGAATTTGTTAAAAACCATTACGGTTTATATTGGCATGACAGCGAGATAAATTTCAGGGCGAAAGACGGCTATGCTGCAAGCAATGTTGCTGTCGGTGAATATATGTTGCAACCTGATGAAAACGGTGTTTATTATATAAGTATCGGTGATGAAAATGTAACAGTTACAGCAGAGACAGAAGTGATCGATACAGCATTCCGCGCACATAATCTCGTTCTTGACGGCGAGATAGGTGTAAACTTCTATGTTTCGCTCAAAGAAGTACTTTCCGACGGCGCATATATGTCCTTTACGATCAAGGGAAAAACAGTGACACAGAGCATAACTGATGCTGAAAAAGTCAGAATGAACGGAATATGGGTGTACCGTTTTACCTGCAATGTAACAGCTATCGAAATGGCGGAAACTATCAATGCAGTGCTTCACTTCGGCGACGATCAGACTATCAGTGAGGAATATTCAGTTCAGAAGTATATCGATAGCTGTTCTGCAAAGGATTATGATGAGACGACAATGCAGCTTATAAATGCGATCGCAGATTATGGCAGCTATGTTCAGCCATTCCTTGCAGAAGCAAACGGCTTTGACGATTATGCTGTTATGGATGCAAAAAATGAATATACTGAAGAGGATGTTGCAAACGCAAAAGAAGCGCTCACAGATTACAAGCTTAAAAGTACATATAATTACTCGGATATTCTGAAACTCGGATATTCACTGAACCTTAAATCCAAAACTACGCTTGAAGTCATGATGCTGCTGCCGGAAGGATACAGCGGTAAAATCAGAGCAGAAGTCGTTGGAGACCTTGGCGAGCTTGAAGTTAAACAGGTTTCGGATACGGTATATAGCGTGAAGATCGAGAATATTCCTGCGCACTACCTTGGAAAAAATTACTGGATCGTTTTCTATACAGATTCGGGCGAGTGGACAACTGACATTTCAGCGCTGACATATGCATACAAAGAGATCAATAATCCTAAAAATGAGTATGCTGAAAAGTCTATGACATCACTGTATAATTATTATAATGCAACGTATGCTTACAGAAGAGCACACTAATAATAAAAAGGAGAATAGAAAAATGGAAAAATACGTTACTCCTGAAATGGAGATCACAGAATTTGAGGCAGAAGATGTCATAACTACCAGTAACGGCAGAGATCTTACACAGACTCCCGTAGTTTGGGAAGACTAAACTAACAGTAACTACGGTCGTTCGCTTTTTAGCTACGGCAGGCTGCAATCAGCGAAAGCAAGTAATTCGCGACTATATCAAAATCGGCGATTTTACGCTGAATTTGGACGATGCTAAAGAATGCCTTTATGCGAAGTACACAAAGCGTAGGATGTTAAGCCGGAGTGATATTCACGTTAATGTGTTTATCTGAATAAAACAACAGAGTCCTCACAGCCGAAAACTGTGAGGACTCTGGGGTCTTGTGATAATATCTACATCGAATAAGCCCTGCCCCCAATTGGGTAATGCCATTAAGCTAAGAAAACGCAAAATAGTCACAGGAATCAGAAATGATCCTGTGACTATTTTTATGAATAAAATGTAAATTTTTGTGAAAAGGTATTGACAAGAAGCCGAAAATGTGCGGCGAAGCCAATCAGATATACACATCTGATTGGAGGAATTTATTGTGCAGAATTATTGTAATATCGTCAAAAACAAGCTTAATATGCTTATTCATAACATGGAGAAAAATGTATCAGATTTTGTGGTTAATCCTAAGAGAGACTTCATTCGTAAGAGCGAGCTTTCTTTCTCAAAAACAATGAGATTTATTCTCGGCATGGGGAGCCAGACACTCGGCAAATAACTAATGGATTTTTACGGCTTTGATCCTAAAATGGTATCTGTATCAGCTGTTGTACAGCGAAGAGCAAAGATTCTTCCCACTGCTTTTCAGCATTTGTTCCATAAATTTAACGAGGCATTTTCACAGACACATTTCTTCCATGGGTACAGACTTTATGCTGTAGATGGTTCTGATATCCATATTCCCACTATCCCTGATGATCACAACACTCATTACAACGCCAATGTCAATTCAAAAGGCTACAATCTTATGCATCTGAATGCCATGTATGATCTTTTGAACCGAAGATATACCGATGCAGTTTTACAGGACAGCCGTTGTGAAAATGAGCATACTGCTCTCATAAGTATGGCTAAAAACGTGAAGTGCGAGTCAATTATTGTTGCGGATAGAGGATACGAATCCTACAACACGATCGCTCATCTTGAAAATTACGGCTTGAAATATGTTATCCGAATCAAAACAACGTCAGGTATTGCTCAGAAATTCAATATTTCGGTCGATAAAGAGACTGACTTTACTGCTGATATTTTACTCACAAGAAGACAAACAAATGAAGTTAAGTCGAATCCTGAAATCTACCGTTATCTTGCACCATTTTCAACTTTTGACTTTCTTCCGAAAGGCTCAAAAGATGCTTATCCCTTGAGATTCCGAATCATAAGGATCAAGATATCTGAAGGTACTCAGTCGAGACGTACAAGAACAGTCTCAGGTGCTTCGACTCGGGTGTGATAGAACAAACAGAATACGGATGCAATAACGGAAATTTTATCAAGGTCTTCAATGGCTATGTCGATGAAGTTCGCAACGGTATTCCCGATAAAATACCACACTCGAAGCACAATACTTACATTATGCTCATGACGGCGCTGCGTATATATAATGAATGGTACTCGCCACTCTTCAGTCCCGATATTGAGCAATATATCGGAGATTGGCTCTGCTCGCAGGAGCAGGAGGTACAGCCGCTGTATGATATTATCTGTTCCGAGTACGGAAAGATTCTCAACCAGAAGATCGCTGAGGGCTGTTACCGCTTGATCTTGAAGGAAGAGACAACGCCGTTTGATAAAGGTAGTAGAAGCGTTGTTGTGGATAAGGATGAACGCCGAATCTATGTGGAAACGGCTGACAGCTTTGACATTGCTAAAGGCGAGATGTCTTCAATCGCTGATATCAACAGCCTGACTGCTGCTCTTTACAGCGGAGGATATCTTCCGCATAACGCAAAAGGTGAGAAAAGTGTTCGTATAGCGGCTATCACCTCTGACGGCATTCCATATCCGTTATATGTTCACTCGATAAGCTATACGCTGCTCACGCATGAGAACAAGCAGAGATTTGATTTGCTTGACAAGGAGTCGAACTTGTTCAAGTATGAGGAGATTCCAAGAGAAGACTTCCTGCCGTTGGTTAAGACGGTTGACGGAAGATTCGCAGGCAAGATGCTTCGCTATGCAGCGGAAGAATCTAATATCTACTTCGGCACAGGCAAAACCGGATCAGGTAAATCATGGGCTATCGCTCAGTTAATATGTATGCTGTTTATGCTCGGTCAGATCGTTGTTGTGTTTGATGTGAGTGGCAGCTATACGAAGGAAAAGCTTCTGAAGATGTTGCCTGCTGAGGTAGTTGAAAAGCTCTTCAAATTCATCAACATAGGTGCTGAATATGGCATGGATATGATCCCAGTTGATCTCGGCTCATTGAGAGGCTGTGAGACTCTTCCAGATAAGAAGAGGGCTATATACAGCGTTCTCCGTGCGGCTACAGGACCTCTCGACAAGGGTACATCACGAAAGCTGAAGGGTTTCTTATCTAACTATCTCAAGGATAAGGAATACTCGGTATCTCTGAACAAGCTATGCTTCGGATTACAGGAAGCTGGAGGTTGGGGTGCTGAGATTGCTGACTGTGTTCAGTCAGTCCTCGACGATATCAATGAGATTGGATACGAGGAGCAGACATGGGATGACCTGTTCTTACAAGGACGCAAGATTATCGTTATCAACCTCGGCAACGAGGTCGGTGACAGCACACATCAGCTCTTGGATATGATGGTCGGCTCGTTGTTTAACTGGCAGATATCGCATGACTCTGGATTCCTATCGATTGTAATCGATGAGCTTGCCGATCTAGACTTCAGCATTGGCTCACCACTTCAGACAATCGTAAAACAGGGACGTAAGTTCCATACAGCTCTGATAGGAGCTACACAGGATTACTATAATCAGGGTAGCTCGCACCTTGACGTGATGAAACAGGCTAACATGAAGAGCTTCTGCCGCCCCGGCAAGTCTGAGGACAGAGTGGCACAGAAGCTCGGCTACAGCAACGCTGTTGATGCTGGCTTCAACAAGTTCAAGGCTGGTGACACAATTCTTGAATTCGACGGCTATAACAAGGAGACTGGTGAGAATGAGGCTCTGACCATGAAAGGCAGAGTCGTCAACTTCGTCGAGACTCCGCTCTACGAGGAATTCAAGGAGATTTATGGTTGTTAATTTTGGCGGCGCCCGTTGAGGGCACACCGCTTCATACATTTATTATATTAAATTAGCCGGAGCAAGTCGAGAGATTTGCTCGGAAAGGAGGACGATTATGCTTACTAAGGAAAACACGTTCACAGAGTACCCCGATATCGTATCGCCAAAGCAGATGATGCAAATGCTGCATATTGGCAGAAATAAGGCTTTTGAACTGTTAAAAGGCGATATACACTCTATCCGTATCGGTAGTACGCATAAGATACCGAAGATATATATCATCGAGTATCTGAACAAACATTCAATGGACAACTAATGACCACAATCACGGCTGCTGAGATAAACAGCAGCCGGATTTTTAAGGAGGACAATTATGATAGATTATAAGCTTCACATAAATAAAGGTCTGTGGCACGTCAATTTCTACGTTGCAGATATCAAAGGCAAGAACAAACGCAAGCAGCTTTCCACAGGCGTAAAAGCACATGATAAATATGGAAGGGTCATCAATAAGAAGCTTGCAGACGAAAAGGCGAAGGAAATAGTATCAAGATTCGACGGCATCGTTGACAGCGATTTTTCTGTATGGACGTTGGACAAGTGTGCGAAATATTGCCTTGAGAACAACAAGACCAAGATGTCTCCGACTACCTACAATGATTACATCTGTGCCCTTAATAAGCATATCACCCCATACTTCAAGGACGGCAAGTCTCTGAAAGAGATCAAAGCACATGATATAGAGGTATTCTGTGAGCATATACTGGAACAAGGAAGAAGTCCTAAGACTGTACATAAACTCCTCAGCCTTATCGGCCCTGCGTTTAGATACGCCGAGAAGAACGACTTTATTATCAAAAATCCAATGAGGGTTATTGACAGACCGACTAAGGTCAAGAAGGAAAGCCATTATTATAATGCTGAGCAGCTGAACACTCTCGCGAATGCTGCTAAGGGCTCATACATAGAAACGCCTGTTATACTCGCTATGGTGCTCGGACTCAGAAGGTCTGAGATAGTCGGTATTACCTGGGACAACGTTGATTTTGAGAACCGACTGCTACACATAAACCAGAGTGTTATTGTAGGCGATTCCAGTATACTTCCACATGGGACGTATAAGGTCATCGGTCACACAAATAGCCGTAAACCGAAGGATATTATACTGAAATACTTTCTCAAGACAGAAAGCAGTGAGAGGAGCTTCACTATGAACGATGCTCTCTATAGCTACCTCAAGGCTCTGAAAGCGGAGCAGGATAATCTGATAAGAGAGACGAATGAATATCGTGATTTCCTTTGCGTTAACCCTGTAGGTGCGTTAATAACGCCGGACAGTATAACACATTACTTCATAAAACTCCTCGATGAAAACGAGCTTCCGCACATAAGATTCCACGAACTCAGACACTCCTGTATCAGCCTCCTCGCCAATAATACCGCATTCTCGTTAAAACAGGTACAGGACTACGCAGGCCACAGCGACTTCCTCACTACATTCAACGTGTACAGCCATACCGATGACTCGGATAAAAAGACTGAAATGGATTATATCACAAGCTGCTTCACCGACCTGTTCGGCAGCAGTAATGAATAAACGAAGAGCAGGCGTTCCTATATCTGGAACGCCTGGTTACATTGATTTACAATATATTATTGATTATTAGCGGTTTTATCCTGTTTCTCCTTTTCGGCTTTCAGCTTTTCGTAAACATCAGCTGCGCCTTCGTTATTAAAGTCCGGCGAGTCGAATTCAGGGTCCTCAAGTTTAAATATGGTATGATGCTTGCCGTATGTGTCAGTGCGCACCTTTTCATATGACAGAAGCTGCCAGTTTTCGGTAAAAATCAGCTTATATTCTTTTTCATATCCGTCTTCTTCAACAGCGCTTTTTGTGTGGATATAGCACTCTGTCTTACCGTCTGCGGTTTTTATGTCAAAGGCAAGCTCATTCTCCTTGCCTGTATATGAATACCCCATAGGTGAAACAGAATCGTCATAATCTATAAGATTTCCAACTCCAGCGTAACTGTGGTATTCGATCATCAGCGGGTAATTAGAGCATATATCGAGGTACCTTTCTTCCGCAGCAGTTCCTTCCGCGTTCTTTTCCGATGACTTTATGATCCCGTAAGAAGCATAATAATTCTCATAGCTCCGGTCTGTCATATCCTCAACAAGTTCAATATCAACAATATCGTCGCTGTAAAACTTGCCCCTGCCCGTCATATAAAGAAGTCCGTTCTTGTCTTCCAGCATTTCACCTTTCAATGATACGGTAGTAGACAGATAGTCCGGTGCCGGGTCCTCGGTAAAGGACTCATATGTATAGCGGGCTTTAAGTGTCGTGTAGCTGGCTGCTCCATTCTGAGCTTTCAGGCTCAGCTCAGTATATTTGTTGGGTACAAGGTATTTATCCAGTATCTGTTTCAGCTTTTCTCTGTCATTCCTGTTTTTCAGCTTATAATAATAAGTCTTACCATTAGTACCCCAGCCACGATGAATATAGCCTTCAAGTCCCAGAGCTGCCTCGCCTATTCTATATCCTGACTTATCTGTCCACAAAGCCGAGAAGTCACTGAGGGCAGGTCCCCAGTCACATTCAAACTCGGTGCAGGTGACCCAGCCAAGCGCTGCTATCTCACTGCTGAATGCTTCTGTATCTGTAATACTGTATGTTCCTTCAAGGAAAGCTACATATCCGGTATAAAGCTTTGCTGAATGTGAATTTTTAAACAGGTCGGCGATGATCTGTTTATCGACTTCTTCGCCGTCATATAGTATTTCTATGTTTTCATTGAGTATATCGTACAGTTCATTCCTCATACCTTTATCAATATGATATGTTATGGGTTCGGGCTTATTGGCATCATACATATAGCCGTAATCGTCAATAGTGATGCCTATATCGAAGCCGTTTCTGGATATTTTGGAATGATCCATCGTATCATTCAGTTTTCCCTTTTCCCATTCAAGTTCAAGAAGCTGTTTCTTTAGCTTTTCCTTGTCCGTTACGATACAGCCGTATTCGGCATGATAAGGCTCAAGAGCTATGAAGGTGCCTTGTTCACCGCTATTTAGAAGGCCGTCAAGGAACTCTTCGACTTCCTCATAAGATGCTTTTCCTGATATGCTGTTGTCAAGATGTTCGATAATGTCATATGTTTTCGATTCTGCCTGTTTTTCCGTAGTACCCTCTGTGGTATTTTGGATCGTTTCGGTGGGTGTGGTTATGTTGGACGTTACGGTACTGCTGACCTTGACTTCTTCAGCAGCTTTTTTATCTTCTTTGAGTTGAGCCAAACAGTAAGCGCCGCCGCTAACAGCTCCTGCAACTATCACGAAAGCCGCTGCGGCAGCAAGGAACTTTCTCCAAACAGGTCTGTGATACATATCAACTCCGGAAACTGTCGTTTCATTGTCATATTCTGTGAAGGAGTCCTCAGACTTTTCGGAAGCTGCTGCGCCTGTATCGGGAGTGCCGGCTTCCTGCAAAAGTTCTTCGTCTATCATTGTCATCGCTTTCATAAAGTTATTCTTATTCATAGTTGTACCCCTCTTTCTTCAGAAACTCTTTCAGCTTTTTTCTTGTCCTGAAAAGATACGTTGCAACTGTTTTCTCGTTCAATGAAAAATGCTTTGCTATGTCCGCCACCGAATCACCGTAGGTGTACCGGCGCACGAATACCTTACGGTGTATTTCCTTCTGAGTATGCAGAAAACGGCTGATCGCATCGGCAAGGTCTGACAGTGTGACGTTTTCATCAGGAGTTGCCGGAACACAGTCTGATATTTCCTCAAGAGAGACAGTGTATCTGCTGTCACGCTTGGCAGCAGAATTGTATTCAAGCCTGTTTATGGCAATATTCCTGACGATACAGCATATGTAGCTTTTTAGGTCATTGGGACACGCAGGCGGTATGCTGTTCCATACCTCATAACAGGCGGAATTTACACATTCTTCAACGTCTTCACGCTGAGACAGAACATTGCCAGCGATGTATTCACACAGTCGGATGTACTTCTGCCGTATCTCGCTGACTGCGGATTCGTCTCTTTTCTGAAATAGTACGATTATTGATGTATCATCCATAGGGGGGCTCCTTTCCTGAGGAGTTATTTTCCTCTGCTAATAAAGACAGATTTTAACATGGCAATATTTCACTGAGAAAAAATATTTTTCGCCATGAGTCAGAGATAATAAACAACGAGCAGGCGTTCCTATATCAGGAGCGCCTGCTTGTATTATATCAATCAATAAGTAAATAGTCAAGCCGCTTGAAGAATGATACAGAAAGTCCCCGCATTTGCGGGGACAAAGCTTTATATATGTTTACTTATTACTTCCCTTGCCGTCAGCTCGGTTTTATCGTAGCCTATACGGAAGTAGTCAAGGATAGCCTTCATATCGTCCTGCATAGACAGGAATACGTCTATCAGTCGTTCTTTTTTCTCGTCCGACTGCCATTCTTTTATTCCGACATAGTAGAAGTGCTTGATATCCTCGTTGATGAAGAAAGGAACGATGTTATTAGCGAGGCACTGTTTCAGCAGCAGAAGCCTGCCGATACGACCGTTTCCGTCATAGAATGGGTGTATCTTCTCAAATGCTGCATGGAACTCAGCAACGTCATACAGGTCGAGAGACGGCTTGTTGGCGTATTTGCAAAGCAGGTTTTGTACAAGACCTGCAACTTCTTCCGGCAGGGCTGTCTCTATCTCGCCGACCTCGTTGGGGTATTTCTTATAGTCGCCGATAACGGCGCAATCCGTGTCGTCCTCCATAATGCCGTTTTTGAGCATACGGTGAAGATTCTTAATATAGTCCTCAGTTATTGGCTCAGAAACGGTATCAAGGATATAGTCGAAACATTTGAAGTGATTTGCCGCTTCAAACACATCGTTCACAGGAACAGTACCGTCGATAGTGCGTGTTTCATAGATGTATCTGGTCTGGTCGTGGGTAAGGTGGTTTCCTTCGATGTGGTTAGAGTAGTATGCAAAATCGACCTGCATCCTATTATATATGCTGCCTTTGATCTTTCTGCTCTTCTCAGAAAGTAGAACAGGCAGTAGTTCTCTTGTATCTGACATAAGGAACGCCCCCTTATCTTTTATAATATTATAACAAGCTATAAAATATTAGTCAAGACGCTTTAACAGAAGTATTGTTAGCCCGAAGGACGAAAGAACTATCCTGCTGATTTTTAATTGCCTTTATTCGTCCCTGATTTTGCAAGTATCGCAAAAAAGTGTAGGAAAAATGTAGGAAATCAATGAAAAAAGCACTTCCGATTTCTCGAAAGTGCCTATTCTTCTGGGGTGGGAGATGGGATTCGAACCCACGATCTTCGGGACCACAATCCGACGCTTTAACCAGCTAAGCTACACCCACCATCAATATAAATAAAAACGAAGCTCTCCATTATATAGGAGTATGTAACGGAGAGTTTCGGAATGGCGCGCCTTGCTGGATTCGAACCAGCGGCTTACTGCTTAGAAGGCAGTTACTCTATCCAGCTGAGTTAAAGGCGCACAGAAAAAATCAACAGCCGAAGCTGTTTTTCAATGGAGCGGGTGATGGGAATCGAACCCACGTGTTCAGCTTGGAAGGCTGACATTCTACCATTGAACTACACCCGCATATCGTTTCAACAGATGATATTATATCACATAGCAATACATAAGTCAATAGTGAAATGTAAAAATAGTCAGAATGAACAAATTATCCTGTCTATCGTATTGCCAAGGGTGCAAAGTGACGGAGAATTATGCTGCATATAGCAAAATATCAAGAAAAATATGATCTGAACTATTTACAACAAAAGGGAAATATGATATAATCACCTTACCGGTAAAACCGGAATGAAATAACATTAGGAGTTGGACGATATGAAAAAATTAGTGTGTACAGCATTTGCTTGTTCTCTTATGCTTTGCGGTTTGGTAGGCTGCGGTAAGGATGATGACAGCAAGGGTGCTTCTGGTAATGGCTTTGAAGGAAAGTGGGCATGCACTGAAATGATCTCTGATGGAACATCTATGAAAACGATGCCGTTATTTGATATCCCGCTTAATGCACTTTTCCATATTGAGATCAAGGATAACGGAACTTATGAGGTATCTTCTGGTATAGTTGGTGGAGATGATGAGGAAAAGAAGGGTGCTTCTGATACTGCAGAAGGCAAGTGGGAAAAGGTCGACGATGATACTATCAAGTTTATCAAGCCTGAAGGTGCTACTGAATCTAATGATTCCGGCAGTGATCTTGCTGATGCGGATTTGTTTGAAGAGGCTGAGTTTGACTTCAAGGACGGCAAACTTGTTGTTTCCACTGAACAAGAAGGTAAGACTCTTGAGATAGTATTTGAAAGAGTTGGCGAATTTGCTACGTATGATTTGTCCAACTTGGAATTCAGCATGAGTGCAAGTGTTGACGGTGAACTCAACGGTGACGGAAAATTAAGTATTGACGGTGATATAAGCTTTGATTCCGACAGCGAAGATGTTTCTGAGTGATTTCTGATACGTAAGCAATATTAAAGGCTGCTGTATTTATACAGCAGCCTTATTTTATTAGTTTTCGTCTTCTTTTTTCTTGTCGCTTAAAGCAAAATCAGTAGTATTCAGGTAGTTTGCCGGGTTTTTGCAGACTCCGAGATGTCTTACCTCAAAGTGGCAGTGGTTTCCAGTGGAGTTTCCTGTTGTGCCAACGAGACCGATGAGCTGTCCGCGGCGTACCTCCTGATCTGCTGTTACAAGTACGGAGCTCATATGACCGTATACCGTTTGATATCCGTCATCGTGCGCGATCTGTACTACATTTCCGTATCCGCCTGAGTTCCAGCCGGCAGCGATAACAACACCGTCTGCGGCAGCGTATATCTCAGTTCCTCCGGGAGCTGCGATGTCGAGTCCCTTGTGGTTTCTGTCACTCATATAAGGATCGCTGACGTATCCGCCGTTTACCGGCCAGCCGAACTGCCCGGAACCTGTGAGGATAGTGTCCTTGCTGTCGGGGTGAGCAGAATAGATTCCTATGCCGACCTCTTCGACTACGGGTTCGCGTGTTACCTGTGAGGAGATGATCTTTCTTGCGCGCTCTATGCCGTCTACGTAGGTTATCTCATATGTTGTACGCTTTTCGCCGTTTGAACCGCTTACAAGCACCTGACGGCTTCCGACGTTGAGTGCAGAAGTCTCGACCTCAACTGTCTCATATTTCAGAAGAGAAAGTGATTCGTACTCCAATACATACTGTATAGGCAGATAGCTCTCTGTTTCCTTGACATTGAGCATTTGTCCGGGCTGAACGCTGTCTGCAAAGAGCGGATTGAGACTACGGAAATCACCGATGTCCATATTGTATTTCTGACATACGGTAACTGCTGTGTCTCCCGGCTTTGCGATATATACAACTCGTTTGCTGACTGATGAGGTCAGCTTCTTTATTGTCTCCTGTGTATCCACAAGGCTGCTTGCGAGGTATATTCCCTTGGAGTATTCTATTTTGTTCTGATAGGTTATGTCCTTGACATTTCCGTCGGGATGGTATTCAAGCAGACGCTTGTCGAGAGCTTCTTCAACGGGTTCTTTTTCGGTAACTGCTCCGATGAATTCTCCGTCGATGTATATTCCGTAAGCCTCTGCGAGCTCCTCGTCGGAGGCTTCGAGCATCTTGTTTGCAAGCTGTTCAGAGGTGAGTATACGGTCGTTTTCGGAGATTATTTTCAGCGAGAAGTTTGCTGATGCTTCGATGTTGTTCTCGCCTGAGTAGTTTATACGCTGGAGAGCTTCGTGCTCTGCTCGGTCAAAGTCGGATTCTTCGGAGATTATTCCGACATCTTTGCCGTTGAATTCAACGCTTATACCGTATTCAAGACCGAGTCCGTAGCGTATAACGCCAAGCAGAAATGCAAAGCTGACTATCGGCATGATGTAGTTGAAGGCTGTATAGCAGATACCGCCCTCTCCGAAGAGATAGGACGTGATAAAACGCGCTATCGCACTAAAGTAAGTGCGGCGGTCGTCTTCCTTTTTGGCTTTTGCAACAGCTTTCTGAAGCTCTTTATTCTTTTGGTGACGCTTTCGCAGCGAGTGTGTGAGATCGTGGAAAAGCCACATCAGCACACGTCCGAGTCCCTTTGCTATGTCAAGCAGCTCTGCTGCGATGAGCATTATTGTCCTGTATATCCACAGCAGAAGCGCGGCTGTGAATTTGACCGTTGAAAGTCCTGCACGAAGCAGCAGCGAGGTTATTGCCTTGCCGATACGTTCTGGTATGCTGCTGTTGTCAGGCTGGTCAAAGAAGTCGTTTTCCTCAGGGGATACCTGAGCCATATCTACTGCTCCTTTCGGTGTGTCCGGCAGTGCGGACGTTACAAAATGGTTACAAAATAATATTATAGCAGTAACCTGTGAAAAAACAACGAAAATTATGCCGAAATTTTTACATAACGCCTAATTTTGTAGATTTGCACAAATAGGTCGCCTGGTTATTGCCAAAATGGTATGAATAGTCAATCGTTTTTAGTCCGCCTGAAACAGTGTCGAAATATCCTCCGGCAGCTCAGATGTTACTGTCATATTGCTGCCGCCTGTCGGATCGGGGAAGGTTATTCTGCCGCAGTGCAGAGCCTGACGCGGTATATCTGCGAGACTGCCGCCGTACATATCGTCGCCAGCGAGCGGGTGACCGATATGGGCGAAGTGTACTCTTATCTGATGAGTGCGGCCTGTTTCAGGGCGTACTTCCATGAGCGAATAGCTGTTTCCGGTTTTCAGGCGCTTATATATAGTGAGGGACGGCTGACCGTCGTCGCGTACACAGCGTAGTATTATCGACTCCTGCTGTCTTGCTATCGGAGCGTCTATCTGTCCGGACTCAGGCGGCGTTCCCTCGACTGCCGCATAGTAGACCTTATGGCAGCTGCCTTGCAGGAGACTTGCTGCGTGAGCGTCCTTTGCGACTATGCACAGTCCGGAAGTGTCCTTGTCGAGACGGTTCACCGGTCGGAATGTGAGGTCGGGGAACAGGAATGCAAAATAGTTCCCGAGGGTGTCTCCCTGATGCTTTATGGAGGGATGAACCGGTACTCCTGCCGGCTTGTTGAATATGACAAGTCTGTCGTTCTCGAATGCAATGGGAATATTCAGCTCCGGATTAGGTTCGAGAGCGCCGCTGTCCTCAAATCGGAGGATTATCTCGTCGCCGGGGTAAACTGTGTCGATACTGCGTATCAGAACTCCGCCGCGCGTCATTCCGTTTTCCTGACGCTTTAGCTTTGTCAGCAGGCGCTTTGAGACGCCTTCCTGACCGGACAGGAAGTTCTGCAGCGTCGTCGGGTGATCACCGCCGACTGTCAGTTTCAGTTCCCTCACGGTATTCCTCCTCTTTGATGAAAATGTCTATGCTGAGTGCGAACGAGGTCCGCAGACCTGCGAGTGCATATGGAAAAGTCACGATTCCGAGCATTGCCGGAAGATATGCAAGAAACAGTCTTACAGCAAGCATTTTTCTGCCGTGCATGAGCCTTATCGAGTCTGCTGTTATGCGGAAAGTGCTCTTCTCCGGCGAACGTGTGAGCAGATACGGGACTGCGGCAAGGCTGAGCTTCAGCGAGAGCCACAGAAATATCGATACTGCGGTGAGCGTGAACGCGTGAAGAGTGAGAAACAGGCCGGCCGGTGTGCTGCTGCGCTCTGTAAAAAGGCGGTATGCAGCTGTTCCGAAGAATGCCGCCGGAGCTATTGCTGCCAGTCCGAGAGCTTTTGTCCATATAAGGGCTGAAATGCTCCTGCGGACAAATCCTTTGCTGATAAGAACATCGGTCAGCGGAGTGGGAGTTTCTGTTTTTTCGGCTGCTATCTCGCATAGTCTGTATGCAGACAGACAGGTCAGGGGAGCTGTTGCTGTCCAGCGGACAATGGTAAATCCTGCTGTTATAGCGGTCTGGAGCGGCTCTGAGCCTGTGAACAGTCCGAGCGGTCTGATGTTGCCGAAATACAGCAACATACTGTAAAAACAAGCTTCGGCTGCACGGAAGAAGAGCTCCGCGGCTATCGGCATAAAGCATATCAATGCTGTGACTGTACGTCTGCCTTTGAGCAGACGGTGTGAATAGCTGATGAGTTTCCTCACGCTCAATCTTATCCCCTCCGGTAACTGTATACAAAGGTATTATGTACCGGAAACGGAAAAATATTCTTTATATGTTACATATAATCGTTATAGTCGTAGTCTGTCGTTGGATCCTCGATCTTTTCGTAGGGGCAGTAGCCGAGTATCTCGAATGCCTGGGAATTCAGCCACATATGTGCCGTAACGATTATGTCGAAGCCGCCGCCCGGCTCGGCAGAGATCTGCGACGGTGGATATTTCGGTATACCGAAGCAGCTGAGCATATTTGATATGATGCCGCTGTGGGTTATCATAGCGGAGTGGGTGAGTCCTTCGTTCATCATATCGGTGATTATCTCATGGAGAGCCTTGTAGGTTCGTGCGGTGAGTTCTTCGAGACTTTCACCCTTTGGCGGACGGGCGCTTTTGCCGCCGCGGAGCCATTCATTGTACTCCTTGCGCTTGGCGAGCTCGTCAATGCTCTTATTCTCGAATTCGCCGAAGTCAAGTTCACGGAGATCGTCAACAGTACACATCTCCGTACAGGGGAAAAGTATATCTGCTGTCTCTGTACAGCGCAGGAGCGGCGAGGAGTATACTCTGTGGACGGTGGGGTATACGAATTCGTCCATTTTAGCGGCAAGGTCTGCGGCACCCTTTGGAGAGAGCGGCAGATCGGTCTTTCCGATGTATATTCCTTTTTCGTTTGCTTCGGTCATACCGTGACGGATGACGCTGATGCGGTAACCTTTCATATTATCACTTCCTGATATGTGTTAAAAGTGCACAAAAAGTGCATGGATATTTTTAACTGTTAGTAAATCTCACAAAAATGAGGTCGAAATATCTTTTATTCTTTCATATTTCGTTGTATTTACAAATTATACAGTTTGTATTATAATAGAAATATATAATAATCTCAATTATGCAAGTATGAAAATTCCCGTAATAGGAGGAGCAATTATGAATTCCGATTTCGCCAGGATCATAACACTTCAGAGAAAAGAGCGCCATATCAGCCAGAAACAGGCTGCTACCGATCTCGGTATTTCACAGGCACTGCTTTCGCACTACGAGAAAGGTATCCGTGAATGCGGACTAAACTTCCTTGTAAAGATCGCGGACTACTATAACGTATCCTGCGACTATCTTCTCGGCAGAACTCCGGAGCCTGAAGGAAAAACCATTACTATCGAGGATATACCTGATGACGACGGAAATAACAATCTCAAGATGCCTTCACCTGAGATCATCAACTTTAACCGAAGGATCATCAACAACTCGATAAGTCTGCTCTTCAGTCTTGCGCAGAAGGCAAACAGTATCACACTTATCAAAGAGGTTTCCTCATACCTCATGCTGTCGGTGTACAAGCTTTTCAGAATCGTTTACAATGCAAACCCTCACAACGACCAGAAGCTCTTCCGTATACCCAAGGTCATCGCAAATGACAGCGCTAACGCTATCGTTTCGATGAGCGAAGCTAACATCAAGGCGGCTTCGAGCGGTATCGCCCTTGACGGCAACGACTGCGTTGATAATTTTGATACACTTTATGTTACAACCGCAACCCTTCAGAAGGATTATGCACAGTATTCTTCCTCTCTGCTCAACCTCATCAAGAGAAGTGAGGAGAGTATCTCGAGAACCCGTGCAAAATATCGCAGTGATGTAAAGTAGCACATATTTTATTATACCATTTTTTAGTGTAAAAGAAAAGTGTTTTATGGGATTTTTTTGAATGATCTGGATGGATATAATTTGAAAGAGGGATATTATGAAATTACAACAGCTTGAATACGTTATTGCTATCGCTCAGGACGGCAGCATAACAAAAGCGGCTAAGAGACTTTATCAGGCACAGCCAAACATCAGTATAGCTCTCAAGGAGCTTGAGGAGAGCATAGGCATACAGATTTTCAACCGTACTCCTAACGGTATGATACTCACCCCCGAGGGAGAAGTCTTCCTTGCGAGGGCGAGAAACGTAGTTGAAGAGATTCACTCACTTGAAAACGATTATAAAGATCGTGTTGACGGTTCACTTTCATTTAAGGCAGAGGTGTCACGTTCAGCTTATGCGACATCAATAATCGGAAAAACTATAAACAACTTCATCAAGGATCGCGGCAACATCAACATTCACCTCTCAGAAACAGATACTCTCAGAGTTGTCGAGGACGTCTGCACAGGTAAATTCGATATTGGTGTAACCCGAATACCGGCCAGCTATATAAATATGATAGATGACCGTATCTCAAACCGCGGCGTTGAAAAGAAGGTAATCGTTGAGTACAGCATGAAACTTCTTATGAGAGCTGATCATCCGCTCGCAAAGTATGAGGATGTTCCGGTAGAGATGCTGGCTGAATACCCTGAAATAATTCATACAGATGATGAACCTGATATGCTCAGGCGAGCACTCATCAATCAGGACCTTGACTGTGATATGAATGACAAGAGAATATTCATATACGACCGCGGAGTCCAGCTGAGCGCAATATCAACTATCGACAATGCGTATATGTGGGTAACGCCTATCGTGTATGAGCTTTACACTCCGGACACACCACTTATAGTCCGCGACTGTTCATTTGCGCGAAACACCAACATGGACATATTGCTTTACCGCAAGAGCAATGAGGACAATCCGATAATAAAAGCTTGCGTGGATGCACTGCTGGATTTTGGAAAAGAAGCAGCTGAAATGCTTAAGAAGTAATAAAAAGAAAAAGAGTAGTCTGACGACTACTCTTTTTCTTTAAAGGATGGAATTGAAAAAATCATTATAAAAGACAAGCAGCATTTGTCCTTTGATTACAGTATACCAGTGTTTATTAGGAAAATCAAATATATATATCCTATTGGCATATATACAAACACATATATGCTATTTATATGCCGATTGAAATGGCTTAATATAGGCTGTTATCCGGATTGATAAAGGAATGTTAAGCGAATGTTAAGTTTATGTAAAGTGGCTAAGAGCGAAACTGTTCATTTTATTGTTTGGCAAAAATAACATATTATTTTTTTCTGAATTATGAATACGTCAAATCACAAACCCAAATGATGATAAAAACTAAGAGTAGTCTTGCGACTACTCTTAGTTTTTAAAGGATGGAATTGAAAAAATCATTATAAAAGACAAGCAGCATTTGTCCTTTGATAATAGTATATCACTGTTTAGTAAGAAATGCAAATATATATTCTTAATCGCTATATATATTCATATATATGAATGAAATCACCTTATATAGCGAAATTCTCGACTTGATTCGACGGATTATTTGCTTGAAGTACCATCAAAAACATAAATAAACTTTACACTTCCGTCCATTTTAGTCGAAATGCCCGAAAATGATATATACTCTTTAGATATTTCGCGAGTTGTTTTAAAATTGTTCATAATTTCAGGCAGTTTATCGTTTACTGCTTCGGAGATCTTTGACATACCCTCGTCGTTGAACTTGGTCATACCATTGTTGAGCTCTTCTGCACCGCTGCGGAGTTTGGATACGCCTTCCACTAGGACGTTGCTGCCGTCCTTGAGGGAGTTTGCACCGTTCCATACAGCTGTTGAGCCGTCGGAGACCTTCTTTGCGCCTTCGCTGAGCTGTCCTGAAGATGCATAGAGCTTTGCAGTTCCGTCAGCGAGTTTGTTTCCGCCGTCGAGGAGCTGCTCAAGGCCGTTGTCGAGAACATTAGCACCGTTTCCGAGTTCGTCGATACCGTCGCTGAGAGCAGATGCGCCGATCTTAAGCTGGTTGAGGCCCTTGTTTAAGTCTGTTGCTCCTGTTGAGAGTTTGCCGAGACCGTCGTCAAGCTGTTTTGCTCCGGAGTAGAGCTGATCTATACCTGCGGAGAGCTTTTCAAGACCTGTTACGAATTCGCCGCCGCTGTTCTTGAGCTTTGTTATGCCTGAATCGAGCTCTGCTGCACCTGATGAAAGTGAATCAGCACCTGCGGAGATCTTTTCTGTGGATTCTGCGAGTTCCTTAGAGCCGCCTGCGATAGCTTTGCCACCCTTGTTGAGTGTGTCAAGACCGCTCTTTAACTGTGAAGCGCCTGTGCTTGCGGAGTCAAGACCGTCGCTGAGACTTTCCATACCGCTGCTGAGCTGAGCTGAACCCTTTTCGAGAGCAGCTGCACCCTTGCCGAGATCGCCCTGATCTGTCATAGAAGCTGCGATCTGCTTCTGAGCTGCGATAGTCTGACGGAGTGTTCCTATTGTAGTTGCGAGCTCTGTTGACGGAGACTGTGCATAGAGACCTTCGAGAGCTGCAAGAGCCTGTTCGTTGGCTGCGATAGTAGTTGTGAGAGAAGTGCTTGCTGTGCCGAGTCCTCCGTGGAGTTTTTCTGCTCCGTCTGCTACGCTGTCAGCACCTGTTTTGAGCTTATCTGCACCTGTTTTAGCTGAGTCTATTCCGCTTGAAAGTGCGTCCGCACCGTCCTTAGCGCTGCTGATACCGTCTGAGAGCTTGTCAGCTGATTCGCTGAGAGTGTCTGCACCTTCGTTTACAAGAGCTGCTCCGGCTGCGAGAGCTTCAGAACCGCTCTTGACCTTTGCACTTCCGTCAGCGAGCTGAGAAGCGCCATCAGCGAACTGTTTTGCGCCTGCTGTAAGGGTATCTGAGCCCTTGTCTGCTTCTGCGAGGCCTGAAACGAGCTGCGCAGAACCAGTCTTAGCGGATACCAGACCGTCTTCGAGAGCCTTGCCGCCCTCAACGAGCTTATCAATGCCGTCATTGAGTGTTGAAGCACCTGATTTTAACTGTGATGTACCGTCAGCAAGTTTTGCTGAACCGTCTTTCGCGGACTTGATACCGTCTCTGAGCTGAGCTGTCGAGTCTGAAACTGTCTTTGCACCGCCTGAGAGAGCTTCTGCTCCGCTGCTGAGTGCGTCTGCACCTTTTTTGAGTTCGAGGGCACCGGAATCAAGCTGTGCTATGCCGTCTGTAAGACCGCCGGATTTTTCATAGAGTGTGTTGATACCGTTATATAGTTCAAGTGTGCCGTCACAGAGCTTCTGTGAGCCGTCGCTGAGTTCCTGGAGTTTTTCCTTGAGGTTGCCGACGTTGAAGTCTTTTTCTATGTCAAGCTGTGAGAACAGCTCGTTTGAAACAGCTGTTACGGTATTGCTCATTTCAAAATCGATAACATCTGCCGAGAATTCAACACTCTCAGCAAGCTCGATGTTAATATCTTCCATCTTGTCGAGTCCGAGGCTCTGATTGAGTCCGGGGAATGCAAGACCTACAACGATGAGACGGTTACCGTCTGAGAGTATCTTGCCGCTTGATATTGAAGCGTTGAGGAACTTCTCATTGTTGAAGAGAGCAGCGCTTGCAGCTATGAAAGGCACTTTGAATTCCTTATCCTTGCCATTTACGTTTCTTATAACGCTGGTTTTGTTGGTGTACTCCCAGCGGATAACGAGGTGACCGCTCTTGCCGACTATCGAGTCAGGGGATACTTCCTTGCCGTCGAGGAAATACTTCATTGTAATATCTACGGGGAGTTCCTTGTCAGTAGTTCCCTTGTAGTAGATGTCTTTTCCGTCGGCTGCCCATGAAAGGCCTTCGCCCTCTGAGCTGAAATTTTCATCGCCCTTTACGTTTTCGATGTTGCTGAGCAGTGAGTAATCGTCAAGTATCGACAGTGCAGGTGCGTTGCGAAGCCAGTCGCTGACTATGACATTCTTTATTGATGAGTCGTTCTTGCAGAGAACGTATACTGTTTCGTCCTTATAAGCTGCTTCATCGAGTTCTTTTCTTTCGGAAGCGGCTGAAGTGGCAGCAGCAGTTTCAGAGTCGGGAGTTTCTGCGGTGTCGTTATTCTTGGCGAACGCGAGTGTGGTAGTAGCTCCTGCGGATATGGCAACAGCAACTGCACCGGCGATGATTTTTTTATAGTTTTTCATATCTCTTACTCCTTTACTGTTTATTGAACGGAATATACTTCCTTGTTGTTTATATTCGGTCTGTTATTGCTGCGCTTCTGAGTGAAACCGCAGCTCGTTTTGCATATAAGGCTGTCGAAAAGCAGGAACATTGACGGGAGCACTGTTACAACTACTACCATTGAGATGATAGCTCCTCTTGCAAGAAGCATACAGAGTGAGGAGATCATTCCAATGTCAGAGTAAAGTGCTACGCCGATAGTTGCGGCGAAGAAGCCCATTGCCGAGGTGATAACTGACTTTATTGAAGTCCTGAGAGCTGTGCTTACGGAAGCCTTTTTGCTGTTTCCGAGATATCTCTCAGTACGGTATCTCGTTGTCATAAGTATCGCATAGTCAACTGTTGCACCGAGCTGGATGGTTCCGATAACGACTGATGCGATGAACGGGAGCTTTGTTCCGGTATAGTAAGATATACCGAGATTTATCATTATTGCAAGCTCTATAACTGATACGAGGATGACCGGAAGTGATACGGATTTGAATGTGAATGCGATTATCAGGAAGATAACGGCGATGGAGAGTATGCTTACTACCTTGAAGTCCTTGTCTGTGATAGTGATAAGGTCCTTAGTTGCCGGAGCTTCACCGATCAGCATTGCTTCATCGTCATACTTTCTGATGATCGAATTGATCTCGGTGATCTGATCGTTTACTGCATCGGAAGCAACTTCGTACTCAGAGCCTATGAGCATAAGCTGATAGTTTCCGCTCTTGAGCTTGCTTCTGAATTCTTCCGGAATAGCCTCGTCCGGGATAGCCGGTCCGAAGAGCTCGTTGTATCCGATAGTGAACTTTACGCCGTCCACCTTCTTTATATCATCGAGCATTTTAGAAGCCTGATATGCAGGCATATCAGCGTCCGCGAGGATTATATGAGTGCTGTTCATATTGAATTCCTCAGCGAGCTTTGTGTTAGCTGAAACGCTTTCGAGCGAAGCCGGAAGAGTGCTGTCAAGCTTGTAGTATACACTGTAATTATTGTTTCCGTAGAGTGCCGGTATTAGCAGAACAACTCCGGCAACGAGGAATACCCAGGAATTCTTGATGATAAAGCCTGATGTTCTTGTGAATGACGGGAGAAAATCTCTGTGTGATGTCTTTGCAATAGCCTTCTCGAAAATGAGTATCATGGCAGGGAGTACAGTTACACAGGCGATTACGCCGCATACAACACCCTTTGCCATTACGATTCCGAGGTCAAGTCCGAGCGTGAAGCTCATAAAGCACATTGCGAGGAAGCCTGCAACTGTTGTGAACGAGCTGCTGACAACTGATACTACCGTGTTTGCGATAGCGTGTGCCATAGCTTCCTGGTTATCATCGGGATACAGCTGGAGCTGCTCCTTGTAGCTGTGCCAGAGGAATATGGAGTAGTCCATTGTAACGCCAAGCTGGAGCACCATTGCGAGTGCCTTAGTGAGGAATGATATCTCTCCGAGGAAGATGTTCGTTCCGAGGTTCCATGCGATAGCGAAGCCTATACTGAGCATGAAGAACAGCGGTATCAGGAAAGAGTCCATAGTCACTATAAGTACAAGGCTTGTGAGGAGGACTGCTATCACAGCATAGATTATGGATTCACTCTTGGAGAGGTTCTTCATATCAAGGGTTATCGCAGACATACCGCTTATGAAGCATTGTTTGTCGGTGATACTGCGCATTTCGTCAACAGCAGCGAGAGTGCCGTCTGCTGAAGTGGTATCATCGAAGAATACTGCCATCATAGTGGTATCGCCGTTGTTGAAGGCGTTGATGTATTTTTCGGGGAGTATCTCCATTGGTATCTTGCAGTCTGTCAGGGACTGGTAGCATACTACGCTGGAAACGTGGTCGATCTCTTCGAACTTATGTGCGGTCTTCGCGACGTCCTTGTCGCTCATGCCCTCGACCATTACAAGGGAGAAGCCGCCCTGTCCGAATTCTTCTTTCAATATATCCTGACCTTCCATAGTGTCTATGTCCTTTGGGAGGTAGGAGAGAATGTCGTAGTTTACACGGGTGTTTGCGTAGCCGATAGCCGAAGGTATAAGGAGGACGATTCCGAACACGAGTATCAGGACTCTGTGCCGGGCAATCCATTCACCGAATCGAAGCATAGGATCATTCCTTTCTTTAATAGTATAAATAGCTTCTATATAAACTGACCGTCGGTCAATATGTTTGTACCTATAGTATATTACCAAACTGACCGATAGTCAACCTTTATTTTGTAAAAAATGACCTAAAGTCACTAAATTTGTATAAATGCACAAAAGTGAGAGAACAAATTTATGACCGTTGGTCATAAATTTGCCTTGACAAGCAGCGCCCTAATGGATTATAATTAAATCATAGAAACAACTTCTTCACCAGCATCAGACATCAGTATTGTGATTTAGGAGGTTAAACGAATGGGAAAAGTTGATGTGAACAAGCAGCAGAAAGAAAATTCTCTGCTTAAAACGGCTTTTGAGTTCTTTACTACCAAGGGATTCAGCAAAACCTCTATCTCCGACATCGTTGGCAAAGCCGGTGTAGCAAAAGGAACCTTCTATCTTTACTTCAAGGATAAGTATGATATACGCAACAAGCTCGTCTCACACAAGTCGAGTCAGCTCTTCAATAAAGCTATCGATGAACTTAAAGAAAAATTCCCCGGAGTTACCTTTGAAGACAAGATAGTAATGCTGATAGACAATATCATAAATCAGCTGAACGAGAATAAATCGCTCCTGACATTTATATCCAAAAATCTCAGCTGGGGAATATTCAAATCGGCTATCACTACTCCTGCAACTGAAGGAGATGTAAATTTTCTTGATGTTTATTATAAGATGCTCGATGAAGCACCGTATGAATTCCGTGATCCTGAGCTTATGATGTTTATGATAGTTGAACTGGTATCGTCAACCTGCTATTCTACTATTCTTTACAGCGAACCCTGCGGTATCGAACAGCTCAAGCCGTATCTCTTTGATTCTATCCGCAATATGATAGAAAGCCACAAGGTGAAGTAATATTATAATATGAAGCTCCGTTTTATTCTGAAAACGGAGCTTTTTGTCATATTCAGGCGAAATATGTCATATTATTACCCGAGGAGTGATACTATGTCGGAACATCTTGTGGCTTTGGCAGGAAATCCCAATGTTGGTAAATCTACTGTATTCAATGCGCTTACCGGTCTGAGACAGCATACCGGCAACTGGGCAGGAAAGACCGTCGGCGGTGCGGAAGGACGTTTCTCGCACGACGGCCTTGATATTATTCTCGAAGACATACCGGGGACATACTCGCTGAATCCGGGTTCAGGCGAGGAAAATGCGGCTGCGGATTTTCTGTATTTCGGCGGAGCGGAGGCTGCTGTCGTGGTATGTGATGCTTCCTGCCTTGAACGCAGTCTCGGTCTTGCGTTGAGAGTAATAGAGGCTGTACCTAAAACTATGGTCTGCGTGAATCTTATGGACGAAGCAGAGTCGCGCGGCATAGAGGTGGATACAGAAAAACTCGGTGAACTTCTCGGGGTTCCGGTCGTTGGTATGGCTGCGAGGAGCGGTAGGGGACTTACCGAGATGAAAGATGATCTGTGCAGTCTCTTGCGTTCTGATGAGCCTGGGTGCAGAGTGGCTGTGAAGCTGCCGGAAATACTGGAAGAAGCTGTCACAGCTCTCGGAGAAGTCCTTCCGGAATCAGGAGTGTCAGCGAGAACTGCCGCGCTGAGGATACTTTCAGGTGACGAAGATTTCACGAAGAAAGCAGGCTGGGGAGATATACCGGAGATATCGGAAGTGACAGAACATCTTTCTACGGAAGGCTGGGACAGCGAGAAGACAGCGGACGAGATCTCAGCCGCTTTTATGAGAAGAGCCGGCGAGATAGTTTCAGAAGCAGTCTGCGAGACGAGGAACTCCGACCGGCGTGACCGTATGCTCGATAATATATTTCTTAGCCGCCGCTTCGGTATCCCTGTTATGATAGTTTTGCTTGGTTTTATTCTGTGGCTCACTATCGTCGGCGCAAATTATCCATCGAAACTCCTCGGTGAAGCGCTTTTTGCGCTTGGCAGTACTATGTCGGACGGTCTGAACTCTGTCGGAGCTCCGTGGTGGCTCGAGGGCGTGCTCATACAGGGAATATACAGGACTCTTGCTTGGGTAGTGTCGGTGATGCTGCCGCCTATGGCGATATTCTTTCCGCTCTTCACTCTTCTTGAGGACGCAGGCTATCTGCCGAGAGCAGCTTTTGAACTGGACGGCTGTTTCCGCTGTGCAAACGCCTGTGGAAAACAGGCTATAACTATGGCTATGGGGTTCGGCTGCAACGCCTGCGGTGTAACTGGCTGCCGTATCATCGATTCTCCGCGTGAACGGCTGATAGCGATACTCACCAACAGTTTTGTGCCATGCAACGGACGTTTTCCGACACTTATCGCGGTTATTACGATGTTCTTTGTAACAGCCGGCGGAATGGCTTCGTCGCTCTTGTCATCGCTCATACTGCTTGGAGTGATAATGCTCGGCGCTGTGATGACGCTTATCGTGTCAAAGCTGCTGTCTGTGACTGTTCTGCGCGGTGAAGCTTCCTCGTTCACATTGGAACTGCCGCCCTACCGCAAGCCTCAGCTATTGAAGGTGCTTGTCCGTTCTGTGCTGGACAGGACGGTTTTGGTGCTTGGGAGAGCCTGTACTGCTGCCGTTCCGTGCGGACTGGTGATATGGCTCATGGCAAATGTCAGTCCCGGTGGTATCAGTCTGCTGGAACGCTTTTCGGATGTGCTTTCTCCTGCCGGGGAGCTTATGGGGCTCGACGGTATGATACTGCTGGCATTCCTGCTTGGATTTCCGGCGAATGAGATAGTTATGTCAGTTATTATAATGGGGTATCTTTCGGGTAACAGGCTGACCGAACTTGCTGAGCTTTCACAGCTGAGGGAACTTCTTACGGTCAACGGCTGGACAGTCCGGACGGCGGTTTGCATGATGATATTCACGCTGTTCCACTTCCCGTGTGCTACGACCTGCCTTACAGTAAAAAAAGAGACCGGAAGCATAAAGTGGACGGTTGCCAGCTTTATGCTTCCGGTGTTTGTCGGAGTGTTATTGTGCATTGGTGTCAATGCGGCAATGAAATACTTTGTGTGACAGATTCGCTGTTTTTTCAGTCGTTGGTTATGATACGTCTGAGGAGTATGCTGTCGAAAACGTTTATCTTTCCGTCTTCATTCACATCTGCGGCTGTGAAGTCGCTTATATATGTCTTTCGGCCTAAGAGGTAACGGTGAAGTGCGATAAGGTCAGCAACATTGACATCACCGTCAGCGTTAACGTCACCGGGAAGCATACGTACCGTCGTATCTGCCGGTTCTATGATGAACTTTTGGTTTGCACCGCCGTTATATTCCCACTGGCAGATATTTGCGCCGATCTCTTTGCTGTTTTCAGCAACGTCAAAGCAAGATTTGAAGTCTGTTGCGTCTGTGAGGATAGAGTAGGTACCGTCTTTGTTGCATATTATCCTGAATGTGTCGGCTGCGGTGTTGTCTGCGCTTGCAAAAACGATATCTGCGCCGTTTTCTGCACTGGCACCATCGACGAGAACATTTATCGGGATAAACGGAACTATCTTCATATCCTTGGAAATGACAGTGTTGCCGGATCCGCTTAGCATTAAGCGCCAGTTAGTGGGTTTGTCTGTCTGAACGAGACTGTTCAGTTTGTTTGTTCCGACATAGAGTCCGCTGTTGAGATTTCTGATGGTGTAGAGTCCGGGCTGGACAGTCGAGTGAACAGGCATGATGTTCCATAGCTGGCAGTCGTATTCGTGGTATGCATACTGGTTGATGTTTCCGCCGTTTTCCTTCGACCACTCAAATACATCGAGAGCGCCTTTCCCATCAGAGCATTTTGAAACTATGCCATATTTCTTTCCGCTCTTAACTATCTTGAAAAGCTGGCTGTCTGCGCCGGTATAGGTCCGGAGTTCGACGTTTACACCGTCGGCAGCTTTATCCTCGGCTACGGATATGCACTTGCTCTCGTCGCCCATGGAAACTATCCTGCACCATTCGTCATCGACCGAGACTATCCTCCATTGCTGTGCCCACAGCATATTGAAGTCCCATTGCTGTATGTTTGTGTTTTCATCGAGCTTGCCATTGGGAAGGTCTATCGCGAGACCGCTGTTTGCGTTTGTAATGTAGTAGGGTATACCGCTTACGAGGTCAGTTCCGCTAAGACGAACGGCTGCGCTTCGCTCTCCAACTGTTTCGGGAGCTATAACAAAGTCTGAATCTTCGTCAGAATAGTCAAAGATGCCGGAATAATCTGTGCCGCTGTATTCTGTGTTCTGAGCACCCCAGATAGTCTGATTATTATTGCCGACTGCGGTGAACGTCATTACTTTAACGCCCTTTTCGTTCTGAGCGGTCTGGAATACTCCCGAATAGCGCTGTCCGCCAATCGTGAAAACAGCGTCAGCGCTGCTTGTGCTCTCGTACCAAGTTCCGGTAACGGCTCCGGAGATAGTGTGGTCGGCGTTTAGAGTTATCTTCTGAGAGTTTATTATCTTGCCGTCAGTTGAATTGCCGTGGTTGATGAACTCATATTCTCCTGTAAGATCACTGTCGAAGTAGCCAGCGTCTGACGGCTTGTCGCCGCTGTACTCAAAAGGTGCGACTACCGGCCAGTCATCTTCGTTGAAGAACATCTGATGAACTCTTACTTCGTGGAATTCTGCTCCGTCATCGAATCGGGTGTGATAGAAGAGATACCACTGACCGTCATCGTCACGGAGAACGGAGTTGTGTCCGCAAGCCATATATGCTTTGTCAAGAGAGCTGAATTTATAGTTGCCCATGACTTTCAGACCTGTGCTGTCAAGGTTGGAGTTTGATGTCATAATGCCTGATCTGCCGGCAGGATCGGTGAAAGGTCCTGTCGGGCTCTTGGAGCGGAATACTCGCATATTATAGCCGCCCTCAGAGGTCAGACCGCCGTAAGTCTCCCAGAGGTAGAAGTAGTCCGTATCAGCGTTGTACTCAATGAAAGGACCTTCGCCGGACTTGTGGTAGCCGCCTGCGAGCTTTGTACCGAAGTAGCTGTCTATCATTCTGCCGTCCTCGGTAGTGCCGGACTTGGGATGTATGCACTTTCCGGTAGCCGGATCTATTTTCAGGGTAAATATTCCGCCTGACCACGAGCCGTATACCATATACATATCGCCGTTTCGGTCAAAGTATATAGTCGGATCGATAGCGTTGGGATATGCGCGGTAGTTGTATGCCGAGCTTGCGAACCAGTCGTTATTGTAGGTGACTTTACCCGAAGCTATAAGCTCGTCGATGTTGGTGGAAGTGTATTTGCGGTTGACTGTTCTTGAACTGCTCTTTGCATATGTGTCATTGGAGGTAAAGCCTGAATATATCAGGGTATCTGCAAATGTATACGGTCCTTCGATATTCTTTGAGGTCGCAAAGGCTATTACCGATGTATTCCACGTTGAGGAGGTGCAGAAGTACATCAGATATGCTCCTTTGGTGCCGTCAGCGTTGCGGTAATCTGCATCCCATACAACGTCAGGTGCCCATACAGCGAATCCGCCGGCACAGTCACCGAGGTCTTCGCCTGCCCAGTCAAAGGCTTTTTTGAGATTCTGTGAGAGGTTTCCGAATTCGACATTGTTAGGGGTGGTGTAGCCGTTGCTGAAGCGCTTCCAGTTTTGGAGGTCTGTGGTCTTTGCGGCTTCGATGTGAGAGCCGAAGACATAATAGGTATTGCCGTCCTTGACTATTGAGGGATCGTGGACGGATACGCGTGATTTTGCATCTGCTGCATCAGCGTCAGGGGTGATATAAGATGTTATACCAGCCTGTGTGAACAGCATTGCAGCAGCTATGAATGAAGCCGCTGTCTTTTTGAGAATGCCTTTTCTCATAGTGTAACTCCTTTCGCGGTTAACGTGCTAATATAGTTTTATTATATATTATTGAGAGCCGGATTGTCAATAGGCTTTGTGAAAAATGACGATAGGAGTTTACTGATACAAAAAACGGGCGGATAGACCGCCCGTTTCATTATGCTTTTTTCTTCATTGTTCTTCTTACGATGACTTTCAGGCGCTGGCAGGTGTCCTGCGGGAATTCCATAACGAATTTTATTGCCTGATCGTGTGCTTCTTCGTGTGGAAGCTTGAGAAAATTGTGGAAAAATGCGTATACCTCATTGAATGTTGAGAATATCTCGTTCACCGCTTCCTTGCCCTGAGGAGTGAGTACGACGCTGTTTCCGAAGTCCTCATAGACGAGTCCGCAGTTAGAAAGGCAGCGCAGCATCTTGCTGACGCTCGGACGGGATACGCCGAGATGACGGGATATATTGACACAGCGGACATATTCGTCGATGTCCGAGAGTTCTTTTATGGCGATAAGATATCTTATCTGACCGGCACAATGCTTCATTTTTATCTCCTTTACTTGTCAGAGTCGATGAGGTTCCAGTAGCCTTTGAGGTAAATGATACCTGATACTACTGTGAGTGCTGTTGAGATCCATATGAGTATCGGGATAGCTATATCCTCGACCGCATCGGTCACGCTGTCCGGGATGCCGAATGAGAAATCATAGTACAGACTGAGCCAGAAGAGTATTCCGACTATCGTTACCATTGTGAAAGCTGTTTTCAGCTTGCCCCATATACCTGCGGCAACTACTACACCGCTGTCAGCAGCTACAAGACGGAGTCCGGATACCATGAACTCTCTTGCGCTGATTATGATGAGCGGTATAGCACCCATTCTGACATCGTCGAGCTCTACGAATACAGTGAGAGCTGCGATAACGAGTATCTTGTCAGCGAGCGGATCAAGGAATTTACCGAAGTTGGTAACGAGTCCGCGTTTGCGGGCGATCTTTCCGTCGAGAGCGTCTGTTATGGAAGCTCCTGAGAATATCACCAGTGCTATAAGATAATGGAACGGTATATTGATGTACATGAACAGAAGGAAAAATGGTATAAGAAGTACTCTGAGAAGAGTAAGTTTATTTGGAAGATTCATTATTCGATCACCTCTCCGATAAGATCATAGTCCAAAGTATCTGTGATCCTGATTTTTACAAATTCGCCTATATCCAACCTGCGCGGCGATGTAAAGAAGACTTTTCCGTCTATGTCGGGAGCGTCGCTTGGTGTTCTTCCGAACCAGCATTCACCGAAACGGTCAAAGCCTTCAGTGACTGCTGTGAATTCCTTGCCGAGGAGCTGTTCATTCTTCTCAGCGCTTATGAGCATCTGCTGTTCCATTATGATGTCGGCACGGTGAGCGGCGGTATCCTCGTCTATCTGATCGGGGAATTCAGCCGATTTTGTGCCCTCTTCGCGTGAGTAGGGGAAACAGCCGAGTCTGTCGAATCGTACCTTCTGTATGAATTCAGCCAGTTCATTGAACTGTTCCTCTGTCTCTCCGGGGAAGCCTGTTATAAGTGTGGTACGGAGTATAACTCCGGGTACCTTTTCGCGTATATGGTTGAACAGCGCTTCAAGCTGCTCTGCATCGCCCCAGCGGTTCATACGGCTGAGTATGTTGCCGTTGCAGTGCTGTATCGGTATCTCGAGGTATTTCACGAGTTTTTCCTCAGAAGCGATAGTCTCGAGGAGTTCATCTGTGATCCTCTCGGGGTAGCAGTACAGCGTTCTTATCCAGCGCAGACCGTCTATCTTGCATAGCTCGCGGAGAAGTTCGGGGAGTTTTGACTCGCCGTAGAGGTCTTCACCGTAGCGTGAGGTGTCCTGTGCTATGACAACGAGCTCGGTGACTCCGTTGTCAGCAAGGTAACGTGCTTCTTCAAGCACCTTTTCCATGGGGACACTGCGGAACTTTCCTCTTATCTGAGGGATAGCACAGTAAGTGCAGCAGTTTGAGCAGCCCTCTGCAACTTTCAGATATGAGAAGAAGGGGAGAGTTGAGATCATTCTTTCGCCGTCGAGCTCGGCTTCGAGCTTTGGCGCAAAGTTTATGTATCTTTCTCCGGCAAGAACGTGGTCGAGTACATCGATTATATCCTTGTTGTTTCCTATGCCGATAACTGCATCGGCTTCCGGGAACAGCTCTGCGGCTTCTTCCTTGTATCTTTCGGTGAGACAGCCGGTTATCACTATCTTTTTGAGAGTTCCCTCAGCTTTCAGCTTGGCGAGTTCGAGGATAGTCTCGATAGCTTCCTCCTTGGCGGACTTTATGAAACCGCAGGTGTTTACTACTGCGATGTCGGCAAGTCCGGGTTCTGTCACCAGCTTGTAGCCGTGGGATTTCAGTTTGTACAGCATACGCTCAGAGTCTACGAGATTCTTTGAACAGCCGAGCGATACCATTCCGACCTTGATAGGCATTATTGTTCCTCCAGTTGATCTTTTGTTATGAAGTATTCATTAACTGCACGGTTTATCTCAGCAAAGCCGTAGCCGTACCGTGCAAGCGAGCTTTTCACTCTGTTTACGGCTTTCATATCCTTTTTGTCTGTCAGGATACGGGCATATTTTGTCCTGAGGAGATGCAGGATATTCTCCTGGAATTTTTCCTCATAGCTGTTCACGGCGTCCTCGGCAGTGAATCTGCCTATGCCGCGGCTTTTAAGTTCTCTCAGAACACGCTGTCTGCCGTATCTTTTTACGGCAATGTATTTGTACGCTATCCTGTCGGCATAGCGTTCGTCGTTGATTATGCTTTCGGCAACGAGCCTTTCGACTACCTGCCGGCATATCTCCTTGCTTCGGAATTCCTCCGAGAGCTTATCGAGCATCTCTGCTGCGGAATAGTCCCGGTAAAACAGCCTTTTTACCGCAAAGTTGTATACCTTCAGCGAAACGGCGGCACGCATCAGTTCTCTGAAGCGGTCACTATCAAGCTCAGAACCCTCTTTGAGTCCGAAGTCATATACTATCGAAGCATCGAGCAGAACGGCTCGTCCGTCATCGAAGCATATCCGGTACTGCGGCGGTTTCTGCGGCTTTACGGAGAGTATCTTCATTATTCAGCAGGAGTGAACTCGTCAAAATCCTCTTCGATGTCTGCGAGGATGTCATCGGGATCCTCAGAGGCTGCCGGAGCAGCAGAAGCTGTCTCTGCGGCAGGCTTCTTTGCCTTTGCAGGAGCCTGCTTTTCCTCAAGCTCATCCCTGCGTGCGAGTATCTGTTCTTCGATCTCCTTCATGAGTGCTTCGTCAGATTTGAGTATCTCCTTGACATTGTCGCGTCCCTGACCGAGCTTCTGGTCTTTGTAGCTGAACCATGAGCCGCCCTTCTTGATGATGTCGAGGTCAACTGCAAGGTCGAGGACTTCACCGGTACGTGAGATACCTGTACCGTACATAAGGTCGAACTGACACTCCTTGAAAGGCGGAGCGACCTTGTTCTTTACGACCTTACATCTTGTGGACGCACCTATTATCTGATTTCCGGACTTGATAGTCTCGCCCTTTCTTACTTCGATACGTACTGAAGCGTAGAACTTGAGCGCTCTGCCGCCGGGGGTTGTTTCGGGGTTGCCGTACATAACGCCGATCTTCTCACGTATCTGATTGATGAAGATAGCAACGCAGTTTGACTTGGAGATAGCTGCTGTGAGCTTTCTCATGGCCTGTGACATAAGTCTTGCGAGCTGACCTACATGGAGATCGCCCATTTCGCCGTCAATCTCTGCGCGTGTAGTCATAGCGGCGATAGAGTCGAGTACGATAACGTCGATAGCGCCTGAGCGGATGAGGGCTTCTGCTATTTCGAGAGCCTGTTCACCGCTGTCCGGCTGTGAAACGAGAAGATCGTTGATGTTTACGCCGAGAGCCTGAGCATATACAGGATCGAGAGCGTGCTCAACGTCGATGAAGGCTACCTCGCCGCCCTGCTTCTGAGCCTGAGCGATGATGGAGAGCGCAACTGTGGTCTTACCGGAGCTTTCAGGTCCGTAAATCTCCACGATACGTCCTCTCGGGACACCGCCTATTCCGAGCGCCATATCCAGTGTCATCGAACCGGTCGGGATAGCTGCTACATTGAGCTTCTTTGTCTCGCCGAGACGCATGATAGAGCCTTCGCCGTATTTCTTTTCTATGAGCTTGATAGCGCCTGACAGCGCGGACTTCTTGTCCTCGTCGTCATCGAGCTTTTTTACTGCTGCTTTTTTAGCAAGTTCCTTTTTAGCCATTATTCTGACCTCCGTTATTATATAGTCAATGTTAAGAATGAGTTATTGCTGATCTGTCTACGTGCCGCTGAGTCATTATAGCGGCTTTCTTAGCGGCGGCAGTTCTTATGATGCCGGCACCGTCTTTTCTGAAAGTGACATCGTTGAATCCTCCGCTGAGAAGGATGTCTCTTACATCGTTATGCTGTCCCATACCGAATTCATATGCTATGAAACCGCCTGCCCTGAGGTGTTTTCTCCATACTGCTGTAATAGCGCGGTAGAATCCGAGACCGTCGTTTCCGCCGAAGAGGGCGAGGGCCGGTTCGCAGGTGACCTCTTTTTCAAGCTCGCTCATATCCTGAGCTGTGAGGTATGGGGGATTGGAGACTATTATATCAGCCTGCGGAAGAGCTTCTGCTGTGACGCTGCTGAGAACGTCTCCCTCGTGTATATGTATGCCGGAACTGTTGAGCTCCTTGTTTTTCCTAAGATAGCCGAGAGCTTTTTCCGAGATCTCGACTGCGTGTACCTCTGCTGACGGGATATGCTTTTCCAGCGCTATCGCGATACAGCCGCTTCCGCTGCAAAGGTCGATGATGACGGGAGCTGCCAGCTTATTTTCGCGGCAGAGGTCTATCACCTGATCGACGAGAGTTTCTGTGTCGGGGCGGGGGATAAGCACGCCTTCGCCCACATAGAAGTCCAGTCCGTAGAACTCCCACTTTCCGAGGAGATACTGGAGCGGATAGCCATCTGCACGTTCTGCGGTGAGTTTTTTTATCCTGCCGGCAAGTTCTTCCGGTACAGGTTCAAGTGGCAGGAACAGCGGGTTCTTGTCGCCGAGTATATCCTGAAATATACAAAGAGCGTCAAAATCAGCAGATTCCTTTCCGGCAGAGCTCAGCAGAGCTATACACTCGTCATAAAGCGCACGCCGGCTTACCACTTGTCCTCCTCCTTATCCTTGGGGATACAGGGTGTGAGGGCGGCGATAGCTATTTCTATCATACTGTCATCCGGTACTCTTGTGGTTATGCGCTGCATAGCCAGACCGGGAGCAGAAAGTATTCTTGTGAAAAGATTGTCGTGGTTTCCGGCAAGTCTTATGCACTCATAGGAGATGCCTACCACTACCGGCAGGAGACAGAGGCTTGCAACTATTCTCTGCCAGGTAACTGTGAACGGAACAAGACACATTGTGAATATTCCGACTATGAGAACGATGAATATAAAGCTCGTTCCGCAGCGCTTGTGGAAACGTGACTGCTTGCGGACGTTCTCGACTGTGAGGGGGAGTTCCGCTTCGTGGCAGGCTATCGTCATATGTTCAGCGCCGTGGTACATATACTGGCGGCGTATGTCCTTCATAAGGCTGACGAGAGCCATATAGGCTACGAATATCGCTATCTTGACAAGACCCTCAGCGATTGAGCGGAGTATGCGTTTTTTCTTGATGGCAGGTACGAATCCGATCAGCCATTTCGGCAGGAAGATGAACAGTCCCACTGCCATAACTATGCCGACTATCATACCTATATACATCATGATGTTGAAAATTGCCGGAGTGTTTTCTTCCTCGCCCTTTTCTTCCTCAGTGAGCTGCTTTTCTGCGGACTTCATCATGTACTTGTAGCCTTTTGTGAGCGATGTGACGAAGCTTGTGCATCCGCGGACGAGAGGTACCTTCTTGTACCAGGGAGCGTTCTTGCCGTTGTGTTCTTCCCATGTTTCAAGGTCTATTGTGCCGTCGGGAAGTCTGCACGCCATAGCGCCTGTGTTCGGACCAAGCATCATTATACCTTCTATGAGAGCCTGTCCGCCTATCTTTGAGCGGAATTTCTCGTTGCTCTGGTTCTTATTGCTCATAGTTTCTCCTTTTTTACGGCTGGTGAGCCGTTATCCCCATATAATATCATGCATACCGCCGTCAGTTCTGCATAGTCGGCAGCTTTATGGTAACTGTCGTGCCCTTGCCTTCGCCGGCACTTGTTATATCCATAGTACCGCCGTGCATGCTGATGATCTCGTCGGCAACGGCGAGTCCGATGCCCGAGCCGCGGCGTGAGTGGTTTGCCTTATAGAATTTCGTTTTGACCTTTGAGAGGTCTGATTTCTTGATTCCGCAGCCTGTATCGCTCACGGATATTACGACTGAGCCGCTGACTTCAGACGCCTTTACCGTGACTGTATCTCCTGCTGAGGAGTACTTTACTGCGTTGTCGATAATATTTATGAAAACCTGTCGTATGCGGTTTTTGTCGCCGAATACGAACGGGAGCATTTCAGGTTCATCGTAGATTATCTCGATTTGCTCGCGTTTTGCTTTGTCGCTGTATATCAGCACAGCATCGCCAAGCTCTGCGAGTATATCCATTGCGGCGCTTCTGAGAGTGAAGTGACCGTTCTGCATACGTGAGAAGTCAAGGAGCTCCTCGACCATCTGCGAGAGACGTTCGGTCTCGTTCACGATAACGCCGACACCCTTTTTCATTGTTTCGGGATTTTCGCCGCCGTCAACCATGAGAGTTTCTGCCCAGCCCTTGATAGCAGTCAGAGGCGTTCGCAGTTCATGTGAAACTGAGGATATGAATTCATTTTTCATAGCCTCGGCGGTAGAAAGCTCATCCGCCATATGGTTTATCGCGGTACAAAGATCACCTATCTCGTCGTTGCTGTTGTTGTCGATACGGACTGAGAAGTCACCCATAGCGAATTTACTGGCGATACCGCTTATCTGCCGTATAGGCTTTACGATAGAGCCAGCGAAGAACAGTCCCGTTGTGATGATGATAAGGAGTATCAGCAGGCAGACGACTGTGATAACAATGATATAGGTCTTTATAGTGTTGTCGATGTCGGTTAGGGAGGTTACCATACGGACTGAGGTGTACTCACCGTTTATGGAGGTTATCGGAACTGATACAGCGAGTACTTTTTCGCCGCTGCCGAGCTTTCCGATATATGAACCCTCTCCGTTCTCCATGGCTTCCTCATAGTCCGGCATGGGAGCGTCTGCGTCAGGGGAGAATCCCGATGACGTGAGGACGACTCTGCCCTTTGAGTTGATAGCCATGAGTTCTATCTTGTCCTTTTCGTTGAAGGTCTCGAGCATATTCCGCATTTCGGCGGAGAAATTCGCCGCGCTGTCCTGTGAATGTATGCTCAGCACGCTGGTAACAGCGTTTATTTTCGAGAAAAGGTACTGTTTCGCCGAATTGTAGTAATAGCTCTGCAAGGCATAGATTATAGCCATCTCGATAACGAGCAGAGCCAGTACGATAACGCCGAGGTTGTTTACAGCCCAGCGTTTGGTGATACTTTTTTTAGCCATTACTGTGCGTCATTCCACTTGTAGCCGTAACCCCATATCGTGATGATGTACTTGGGGTTAGAAGGCTCTTCCTCTATTTTCATACGTATCCTTCGGATATTAACGTCGACTATCTTGTCGTCGCCGTAGTAGCTCTCACCCCATATGTGGTTGAGTATGCTTGCGCGGTCGAGAGCGGTGTTCTTGTTGTTCATGAAGAATTCGAGTATCTGATACTCTACCTGTGTGAGCTCTATTGGAGCGCCGTCCTTTGTGACAGTTCTGCTCTTGAGGTTGAGGACGAAAGGCCCGGATTCGATAACGGACTGCTTTTCGTTCTTGATAAAGCTCATACAGACTCTTCTGTATATAGCATCCACACGAGCTGTGAGCTCTGAGGGAGAGAACGGCTTGGTGATATAGTCATCAGCGCCTATCATAAGTCCGCTGACCTTGTCCATTTCCTGAGTTCTTGCTGTAAGCATGATGATACCTATGGTAGAACTCTTCTCACGTATCTTTTTGCACACCTGAAAACCGTCGATGCCGGGCATCATAATGTCAAGGAGAACTATGTCGAAATTTCCGTGTTCAGCGTCAAAAGTCTTGAGAGCTGCTTCGCCGCAGTCAACGTCAACGACGTCATATCCTGCACGCTTGAGGTTTATCACGACGAATTCGCGGATAGTATCCTCGTCCTCGCAGATGAGTATTCTTTTCATATATATCACTCCTTTGTTGGAACTGTTGTTATATGCAGTAAATAGTTTATTCTGTAAAGGTCATTCCGACTGCAACATCACCGGCGGTTGCCGAGAGGTTGTCGTCGTAGAGCTCTGAATAAGGCGGTATATAAGCGAGATATGAGGTCTCGCCCCTTGTCCTGAGAAGCATATATCCGCTCAGGAGCATATTCTCGCGTGAAGCAGTATCGTCCGCACGGCAAATGCGGAGGAGTTCTCTTCCCATATTTCCTTCTGAATATGTACAGAAGACTATCTCACCGCCGTTGATGATGTCGCGCTTTACCGTTACACGGTCGCGCCATCTTTCCGGGAAAACAAAGACATAGCCGTCACCGACACTGTAATAGGAATCACATTTCTTTTCGAGACGGTCGTCTCTGCTGATATAATTCCACGATGTCAGCTTCAGCTGTTCACTTTCGGGAGCATCCTTGTAGCCGGGAGCTTCATACTGCACCGGTATCTCCAGGACTCCGTCACCGTCAACGTCAAATGACGAGCAGCCGGCAGGTCTGACTGTTTTGAGTGATTCTTCTGGGGTTTCAAACACCTTGTTGAGGCCTGTTCCGTCGAGGTAGAGGACATCTGTCTGTATCGAACCTGTACCGGAAGCGGCATCGATGTAGAGACCGCGGCGGTTTCCTCCGATATCTCCGTATTTGATGCTGTCGAATTCAGTGAAGCTTCCGCTGAGGTTGCAGGTATAGCGCTGATACTGTCCTTCCTTGTCGAGCGTGAATATGGTAGCAGCTGCCGCAGAGCCTGTTGCAGAGCTGGCGAGCAGCAGGAACTCGTTCTGACCGTCGCTGTCGAGGTCGGTAACGTCGATGAACGAACAGGACGATGAGAAGTTGGACGACATCATAGCCCTGTCGGTCTCGTAGTTGTATATTGTAACGTTTTTCTCGGAGCGGTTGATAAGGCTGCTTCCGATTATGACGTTTACTCTGTCATTTGAGCCGAGCTTTGAGATCATTACTTTTTCAATCTCGGCTCCCTTGATCGAATCGTCGCTCACCGAACGCCATTTGCCACCGTCCTGGTCGAGAACGTTGATACGCAGGGTATCCTCTTCCATAGTGAGACCTGTTCTCTCATAGAAAACGATAGCCTCATTACTGCCGTCGTTGTCGATGTCCTCGACTATGAAGGCTGAGAGATATTTTCCCGATTTGGGATATTTAAGGCTTATCGACGAACCTGTTGAATCCGTGAGAGCACTGTATATCTGCTCCTGTTCGACGCTCAGCTTTGGCGGAGCCATGAGATTGTCAATGCTCGAGCCGAATGCACAGCCGGTAAAGACCGATACTGATATAGCTGAGGTGAACAGTGCGAGAGATCTGAAAATGTTCATATCGTGTTGTCAGAAGGAACTTATGTCCTGTCTGCGAGCTTTATGTATTCCTGTTCCTTTGCGATAGTCTTGTATGCGGGACGGATGATTCTTCCGCCTGTGAGTATCTCTTCCATACGGTGAGCTGCCCAGCCTGACATACGCGCAACGGCGAAGAGAGGAGTGAAGAGCTCGTCCGGGATACCGAGCATACGGTAAACGAGTCCGGAATACATATCAACATTAGCACACATTGTTTTTGTGCTGCCCTTGACCTCAAGGAATATCTCGGGTGTAAGACGCTCGATAGTATCGAGGAGACGGAATTCTGCCTCGATGTCCTTGCCCTTTGCAAGCTCGAAGGCTTTCTTCTTGAGGATTATAGCACGGGGATCGGAGATAGTGTAGACAGCGTGTCCCATACCGTAGATGAGTCCGGAGCCGTCGTTTGTCTCCTTGCGGATAGTCTTGCGCATATAGTCTGCGACTTCGCCCTCGTTATCCCAATGCTTGATGTTAGCCTTGAAGTTGTCGAGCATATTTATAACCTGGAGGTTCGCACCGCCGTGACGGGGCCCCTTCAGTGAGCATATAGCTGATGAGTATGCAGAATACGGATCTGTACCCGAAGAAGTAAGTACGCGGCAGGTGAAGGTAGAGTTGTTTCCGCCTCCGTGCTCAGCCTGGAGCATAAGGAGACGGTCGAGCATCTGAGCTTCGTCCTTGGTGTACTGTCTGTCGGGACGGAGGAGCGAAAGGATACACTGAGCTGTATTCTCCTCGTAGTTGATGGGGTGCATTATCATGCTTGAGTTGTCGAATACTCTGCGCTTTACCTGATAAGCATTTGCCATGATGACGGGCAGCTTAGCGATAAGGCTGACAGCTGTACGCATCTCGTTCTCGAGCTCCTTGTTCTCGCACTCGTCGTCATAGGAGTAGAGTGCCAGCACAGAACGTGCGAGCTTGTTCATAATATTCTTTGAAGGAGCTTTCAGTATCATATCCTCAACAAAACCGTTGGGGAGATCTCTCTTGAGAGACATATATGTACAGAAAGTCTTGAGTTCCTTTTCTGTGGGAAGATGACCGAACAGCAGGAGGAAAGAAGTCTCCTCATATCCGTATCGGTCTTCAGCTTCAACATTGTTTACGAGGTCGTTGATGTTGTATCCTCTGTATATAAGCTGACCGGGAATAGCTTCAAGCTCTCCCTCATTCATAATATAGCCGTGAACGTTGCATATATTGGTTATTCCTGCAACCACACCTGTACCGTCGCTGTTCCTGAGACCTCTCTTTACATGATACTTTTCGTAAAGTTTGGGATCGATAGCGGTATTTTCAGCAAGCTTGCTGCATAAGTCTGTAATATTGGCACCTGAGATAAATGACGGCATCTTAATCACGCTCCTTTGAAAATATACACTACTAATTATACACCATTTCCGGCGTAATGTCAAATATTATTTAGCGCAGAACGGCGTAAAGCTGAACGTCAGAGAAGAAAACAACTTGCAGGAGGGAAAGCATATGAAAAATTATTTTGCAGCGGTTCTGTTTATGGCGGCTTCCATAGCGGCAGCACCGGCTGTTACGGTCTATATTGCGGAAAAAAGTCAGCCTGATACAGTGGTTTCACAGGAAGAGGACACAGAAGCGGAGAAAACATCACTGCCGGCTGAAGTTTCAGAAGCTGTCACCGAAGAAGCTGAAGCAGCGGCGGAGTTCACGGATGAGCCTTACAAAGTCCTTGATTCTGCGACGGGATATATCATGGAATTGCCGGTGCGTGATTATGTCATAGGAGCTGTATGTGCCGAAATGCCCGCGGATTTTTCTGAGGAAGCTCTCAAAGCGCAGGCTGTTGCCGCTCACACTTACGCTGAACGGCAGAGAAAAAGAGAACGCTCTTCTCCGACAGAGGAACTAAAAGGAGCGGATTTCTCAAATGATACCTCGAAGTATCAGGGCTATTTTACCCGCGAACAGACCGAGAAATTCTATGGGGACAAGTTCAATGAGAGTTACGCCAGGGTAACAAATGCGGTCGATGAAGTTCTGCCGTACATACTCACTTATGAGGACGAGCCTGCAATAGCTGCTTTTCATTCTATGTCGCCCGGAAAGACCGAGAGTGCCGAAAATGCGTGGGGAACCGCTGTGGATTATCTCGTCCCTGTAGACAGCAGCTGTGATATTTCAGCGCCTAAATACACGGATCAGAAGCATTTCAATGCTGATTCGCTGAGGTATGCTCTCGAAACAGCGTTCCCGGGAATAACTCTCGGCGAAGATATGTCGGAGTGGGTAAAGGTGCTTGATGTATCAGACTCCGGAACAGTTCTCCGTGCACAGGCAGGCGACAGAGAAGCCACAGGCGGCGAGCTGAGATCTGCGCTTGCTCTGCGTTCAGCCTGCTTTGAGGTTAGATATTCGGAAAACGAAGTCGTGTTTACAACACGCGGCTATGGTCACGGAGTAGGTATGAGCCAGTACGGCGCGGATTCGATGGCGGACGGCGGCAGAAGCTGGCAGGAAATCTTAAAGCATTACTATCCGGGCTGTGAAATAACACGGTAGAAAAACAAAACTGCCCCTGTCATTGATTCCTGACAGGGACAGTATAATTCTGTGGAAAAAGTCTTTGAGAAAGAGGTCCGGGATATATCAGTTGAACTTGAGTGCACCGGTGTTTTCCATAGCTTTGAGGAGGAAGAAACGTGCTTCGTCGCGGCGTTCCGGCTTAGCCATATAGTACATATATGTCTCGGCAACATTGAGCGGACTTGCTGTTCTGCCCTCGATCTTGAACTGCTCGAAGCCCATGGGCACATATTTATCCCATATATCATCGGGAGTGATATGAGTTTTGAGTCCGCGGATGTCGAAGATACCTCTCTGCGAGAAAGGGCAGTTGCGGAAGTTCTGCGGATCATGTTTTTCTATATCGAACGGGAGATTCGGGTACTTCTTGATATGAGTACAATAAGCTATCTGCTGTTCGCCGATAGACTTATAGTGTTCAAGTCTGCGCGGACATTCGGGTTCACAGCAGGCATTAACGAGAAACTCTATATCCTTCTTGCGCGGCAGTTTTTCGAGTATGTCGAACTTGTTGTTGAGGTCGTAGTCGATAACGACTATGCTGTAATCCTTTTCAAGCTCGGCAAGGAGAGCTTCTTCAGTGTTAAGACGCTTGCAGGTCGAGCTTGTCAGTTTGTACTTCGGGAAATTGCGGCGGATATATTCTTCGAGCACCGGTGAAGCAACGATAGCTTCGTTGAGACCGTTGTTTGAGAGATTGAGTATCATATTGCAGCGTTCATCGGCAAGGTGCTTCTTCTCCAGCATCATATTCGTGAATGTATAGCGGAGCGGTATGCCGCGGTCGTTGAATGTCTTGATGACAGCCTTGATGAAGTTCTTGTCGGTAAAGCCACCCTGAGTTCTTCCGCCGTTCCAGAGACAGGGCGGGAAAACTCCGTAGAACGATGCTATCTCAACGCCCTCGCGGAAGAAGTCCGGACGATTCTGCAGCATATCAGCGAATAAGAGGTTCAGCTTGAAATTCCCCGAGAAATCGGGCAGGTGAAAACGTACTTTCATATTAAACTCCTGTCGGTTATTGATTCTGAATTGAAAAATGATCTCCGCGCTCATTGGCAACGGTATATCCGGCGGATTCTATGCGCCTTTGCAGACATCCGCGGCACTCGGCAGCTTCCTCGCCGGTGCATATCTTGTTGTCGTAGAGGTCGTACTTCTTTCTGACTCTTACCGGAGAAAGGTTCGGCATAACGACATTACAGCCGGTCATGAGTCCGAGCTCTCTGCCGTTTGGAGCGACAGTTCCGAGAGCTGTCGTAGCCGGAAGAAGTACCTGTGGGAACATCAGTCTGAGTATGCCGAGAAGTCTCAGCGTCAGTTCGAGAGTGCCGCCTTTTTCATCGGCAAAAGGTGTGCTGTGATGTGGGATAAACGGTCCTATGCCTATCATATGCGGCTTCAGTTCCTGAAGAAATCTCAGATCAGCGATAAGGCTGTCAACAGTCTGGAAAGGTGCTCCGACCATAAAGCCTGCGCCTACCTGATAGCCGAGCTCACGGAGAGTGAAAAGGCACTCTTTTCGGTTTTTCAGGCTGAGTTCAGACGGGTGGAGCTTTGTGTAGAGCTCCTCGTCAGCCGCTTCGTGGCGCAGAAGATAACGGTCAGCACCGGCTTCTTTCATACGCTTGTAGCTTTCGCGTGAACGTTCTCCGAGTGAGAGCGTTATGGCGCAGTCCGGGTAACGGCTGCGTATTTCCGATATGATCTCGACCATATAGTCGTCAGTGAAGAATGAGTCCTCACCGCCCTGCATTACGAATGTGTGGAAGCCGAGCTCGTAGCCGTTTTCACAGCAGGCGAGGATGTCCTCACGGCTGAGGCGGTAGCGGTCAGCGTCCTTGTTGCTGCGGCGGATACCGCAGTACAGGCAGTCGTTTTTGCAGTAGGAAGAGATCTCGATAAGTCCGCGGAGAAAGACCTTGTCGCCGTAATATTTCCGGCGTACTTCGTCTGCACGCTTTTTCAGTATATCAGCCTCTTCCGCTTCCTCAGAGGTGATAAGTGAGCGGAGTTCTTCATCATTGAGATCTCCGTTAAGATAGAGCTTTTCTGCGAGTCCTGACATATCAGCCGCCCAGCCTTATCATTTCATCTATACATTTTCTTGCGTCAGTTATGAGCTTGTCGTCCATTTCTATCTCGAAAGCTTCGCCGCCCTGACCACTGATCGCGAGAAGCGAATTGTATATATCGGGCAGCGTTGTGAGCTTCATATTATGACAGACGATGTCCTTTGTAACAGGATAGTATTTCTTCTCAGGGCAGTCATACTGGAGGTGTTCGGCGATAGAAGTCTCTGTTCCAATGATGAACTCGTTTGCATCGGACTTCTTTGCGTAGTCCATGATACCTGTTGTTGAGCCTACATAGTCGGCAAGAGCTACAACATCGGGGGTACACTCGGGATGTACAAGGAAGAGTGCGTTCGGGTGAGCTTCCTTCGCAGCCTTGACTTCCCTGACTGTGAGTCTTGCATGAGTAGGACAGCCGCCGTTGAGGAGCTTTATGTCCTTTTCGGGACAGTTCTTCTTAACATAGTCGCCGAGATTGCAGTCGGGGATAAAGAGCAGCTTGTCACTGTCAATAGCCTTGACTATTTTGAGTGCACTCGAGGAGGTAACGCATACGTCGCATACTGTCTTTAATGCAGCGGTAGTGTTGATATATGCGATGACCTTTCTGTCTGGCTCGGCAGCTTTCAGGGCTCCTATCATTTCGGGCTCCATCTGCTCTGCCATAGGACAGCCTGCGTTCCTGTTTGCAAGGTAAACGTGCTTCTGCGGTGAGAGTATCTTAGCTGTCTCAGCCATGAAGTGTACTCCGCAGAAGAGTATATTGTCAGCGTCCACGCCCTTTGCGTCAACGCTGAGCTTGTAGCTGTCGCCCACGAAATCAGCGATCTCGGTTATCTCTCTTGCCTGGTAGCAATGAGCGAGAATGGCGGTGTTTGTTCCTTTTTTCAATTTCAGGATCTTGTCCTGCAATTCACGTACTGTCATAGATTACTCCTTTGGATATTCAGCTCAGAGAACACTCTCAGCGATGACTTCAACTTCTGCGAGGACTCCCTTGGGGAGAGTTTTTACGGCTACACAGCTTCTTGCCGGAAGGCTTGTGAAGTATTTGCCGTATATCTCGTTGAAAGCAGCAAAATCGTTCATATCTGCGAGGAAACAGGTGGTCTTTACAGCTTTTTCAAATGAAGAGCCTGCTGTTCTGAGGACTTCGCCGAGGTTCTTCATGATCTGCTCTGTCTGTTCCTCTATCGTCTGTGCAGTAACAGTATTAGTTACCGGATCAATTGCTATCTGACCGCTGGTGTAAACCATTCCGTTTGAAACGATCGCCTGTGAGTAAGGGCCGACAGCTGCCGGAGCCTTTTCAGTGTGTATTTTTATCATATGTATCCTCCTGTTGGTGAATTATCAGGTCTGATCCTGGATATTGTTTATAACCTGATGTATGAACTGCTTTGCTGTTCTTGGTGAACGTCCGTTGCCTGATGACAGAGCGAACTGCTCTGCCTTTTCAGCGAGCTCCTCTTCCTTCATATCAAGTTCGTTGAGTTTAGCGAGCTTGGACGCTATCATTATGTATTCCTTCTTGTCAGGACGGTTGAAGTTTACTCTGAGTCCGAAACGTGAAGACAGAGAGAGAGTCTCCTGCATTGTATCGTTGCGGTGGATATCGTCGCCCTCTCGGTCTGAGAATTTTTCCTTTACAAGGTGGCGGCGGTTGCTGGTAGCATAGATGACCATATTGCGTGAACGCGCTGCGGCTGAGCCTTCAAGTATGGCCTTGAGTGAGCCGAAGCAGTCCTCGCCCTCAACAAATGAGAGGTCGTCGATGAATATGATGAATTTGAGCGGATTGCGGCTTATCTCATCGATAATGCCGGGTATCTCGCGGAGCTGTTCCTTTGAGATCTCGATTAGACGGAGACCGCTGTCAGCGTATTCGTTGGCAACAGCCTTGACTGTCGAAGATTTTCCTGTGCCTGCGTCACCGTAAAGGAGAGCGTTGAGGGCAGGCTTGCCGTCAAGGAGAGCGAGAGTATTGTCAACGATAGCCTTGCGCTGTGCCTCGTAGCCGAAGAGCTCGGAGAGCTTCTGTGTATCGGGATGCTTTACAGGGAAGATACCGTCGCGGAAGATGAACATATTTGACTTTGTCCACTTGCCGTAACCGACGTTTGCAACTGTCATAAGGCGCTGCTTGTAGCTCTCTACAAAGTCTGCCTTTGATGTGGTCCACTGTGGGATATATCCGTCATATTCAACGCCTGCCATAAAGTCTGCCGGAGTGAGCTGTGACACTTCCTGGAGGAAGAGCAGTTCGTTTACGAGACACTCCTGCATCTCATGGGGAGGTATACAGCCGCTTGCGGCTTCTTTGATGAAAACGTTTTCATCCTCCATAGCGATCTGGAGTATGTACTTGGTAAGGTCTGCTGTGTTGTGGCTGTACAGCTCGGTCACGAAGTCGGAATAATCTGCAAAATAGTTGGAAAGGTATCTCTTGTCAGAACCAAGCAATATCATAAGCTTGTCGAATACATCATCCTGAGCGAGTCCTCTGAAAATTGCGACCAGATCACGGCTGCGGCATAGTCTTAATAGTTTAGAATTCATATTATAGTACCTCGATTATTTTTTCTGTCATTTCGGTGCAGGTAAGGGGCGTTCTCTCGCTGCTGCCGATGATATCTGCGGTGCGCCATCCTGCTTCGAGCACTTTGTTCACCGCTTTTTCAATGCGATCAGCCTCTTCTGCAAGGCCGAATGAATAGCGGAGCATCATAGCTCCTGAAAGGATAGTTGCTATGGGGTTTGCCTTGTTCTGACCGGCGATGTCCGGTGCAGAACCGTGGATAGGTTCGTACATACCGCGCTTTCCGTCACCGAGAGAAGCACTTGCGAGCATACCTATCGAGCCTGTTATCTGTGAGGCTTCGTCTGAGAGTATGTCGCCGAACATATTCGATGTAACGATAACGTCAAACTGCTTCGGATCGCGGACAAGCTGCATCGCTGCGTTATCTACGAACATATCGCTGTACTGTACCTCAGGGTATTTTTCTGCGAGAGTGTGCATTGTCTTTCTCCAGAGACGCGAGGATTCAAGTACGTTCGCCTTGTCAATACTGCAAAGCCGCTTTCCACGCTTCATAGTTGCTTCAAAGGCAACACGCCCGATGCGCTCAATCTCTGTAACGCTGTAAGCTTCGGTATCATAGGCTTCCTGACCGTATCTTCCTTCACGGAAGCCCCTGTCACCGAAGTAAATCCCCCCTGTGAGCTCGCGGACTATCATTATGTCAAATCCGTCACCGACTATCTCGGCCTTGAGCGGAGAAGCGCTCCTGAGTGCCGGATAGAGTTTAGCAGGGCGGAGATTAGTGTAGAGTCCGAGAGCTTCTCTTATACCGAGCAGAGCTTTTTCAGGGCGCTGGTCTCCGGGGAGATCGTCCCATTCGGGACCGCCGACAGCTCCGAGAAGCACGCTGTCAGAAGCAAGACAGCCGTTGATCGTTTCCTGCGGTAAAGGCTTGCCAACGGCATTTATAGCCGCACCGCCTATGAGATATGGTGTAAAATTTATCTTGTGTCCGAACTCAGATGCCGTTTTTTCGAGTACCGCAGCGGCGCTGTCTACTATTTCAGGACCTATGCCGTCACCGTGCAGTAAAGCGATGTTGAGTTCCATATGCACCTCCTGTATTCGTTTATATCTGAATGAACTGAAATGGCTGTTAGTGCCGTCAGTTCTGAGTATTCTATGAGATAGTTTCTGTTTCTGATACGTTGCTGCTATCAGCAGTTTCGCTGGCAGGTTCTTCGTCAAAGGTAACGTATTCGCTTGTTCCGTCACCGAAGTAGCGGCGGTAGCTGTTTATTTTACCCGAGTTACCCTTGAATACATCTTCGCTGAGCTTACTGCAGCTGCTCTTTTCGTCCTCGTGAACATAAGCATTGTATATCGGATGAGTATTGTAGCTGTTTTCATCTTTGTAGGAGACAATGCACAGCTCAAAGTATTTGTTGGTCTTAGAGAAGAGGTCGATAATACTTTTGTAAGCTGACTCGTCAGAAAGGTCGCGGTCTGATAGTTCTATGCAGCAGAAATTATAAGGATACAGCATATCGGCAAGATTACTGCCGTCGTAATATTCTGTTTTTGACTTGAAAAAAACGTTTGTCGGTGAAGAGTCAAGTTCCTGAAAAGGGAGAGTTACTGTGGTTATCGGATCACCTAACTCATTCTTGATAAAATCGTGAGCATCATTGCTTATTTTTGAGTATTGATATGAATCTCTGCCCTCGGTCGTTTTATCCTTGCCGCTTATGATAACTGCAAATTCTTCATTATCATATTTCATCGAGACCTTTGCGTCTTCTGTAGGTGTATAGTCAACGGGAAAATCAAAGGTTTCGTCAGTTATTGGATTACAGTTGGTCACCTTTGCGCTGAAGCCGTATTTTTCGCTGATATAAGCCTGAGCGTTCTCGGTTGCCTGCCTTTTGAATATTTCTTCCGGGCTAAGCTTACTTGAAGATCCGGAGCCGCAGGAAGCTGAGCACATTAGTATGAGTGCGGTGAGAGTGATAGAGAGCATCTTTTTCATATATAGTTCCTTTGTCAGCGGATAAGTCCCTTCGCAACAGACTGGACGAGACCTCCATTTTCGATGATATTCTGTATAAACTCCGGGAAAGGCTCCGTGCGGAATTCCCTGCCGGTCGTTATGTCGCGAATAATGCCGTTATCGAGGTCAGCCTCGACTTTGTCTCCCTCTGAGATGTTCTCAGCGGCTTCGGGGCACTCTACGATAGCGAGTCCGATGTTTATGGCGTTGCGGTAGAAGATACGCGCAAAGCTCTTTGCGATGACCACTGAGATACCGCTTGCCTTTATGGCTATGGGAGCGTGTTCGCGTGAAGAACCGCAGCCGAAATTCTGTCCGGCAACGATAATATCACCTTCATTCACACGGGATACAAAGGTCTTGTCGATATCTTCCATACAGTGTGAAGCGAGCTCCTTGTGATCGCTGGTATTTAGATAGCGTGCAGGTATGATAACGTCTGTGTCGATGTTGTCGCCGTATTTTATAACATTTCCTGTGTACTTCATACGCCCATAACCTCCCACGGACTTGTTATTTTTCCTGTAACAGCGCAGGCTGCGGCAGTTGCCGGACTTGCGAGATATACCTCGGAGTCAACGTGGCCCATACGTCCGACGAAGTTTCGGTTCGTGGTGGTGACTGCGCGTTCGCCGGCAGCGAGTATTCCCATATGTCCTCCGAGACATGGTCCGCAGGTAGGAGTTGAAACAACTGCGCCGCTTTCGATGAATGTTTTCAGCAGTCCAATTTCCATAGCATCGAGATATATTTTCTGCGTAGCCGGAATGATTATAGCACGGACTCCCTTAGCTACCTTTCTGCCCTTGAATATCTCTGCAGCGGCGATAAGGTCTTCGAGCCTGCCGTTTGTGCAGGAGCCGATAACGACCTGATTGATCTTTATGTCGCCTATCTCACCGAAAGTCCTTGCGTTTTCGGGAAGATGCGGAAAGGCTACTGTCGGCTCTATCTGAGAGAGGTCAACGGTGAGGACTTCCTCATAAACAGCGTCCGCGTCAGCCTTATAGACTTTCGGTTCAGCTGCGCCGTGTTCTTTCAGATATGCGAGAGTTATTTCATCAACTTCAAATATGCCGTTCTTCGCACCGGCTTCGATAGCCATATTTGCTATGCAGAGACGGTCAGCCATACTGAGCGAAGCAAGTCCGTCTCCCGTGAATTCCATAGAGCGGTAAAGAGCTCCGTCAACACCTGTCCTGCCGATTATGTGGAGAATTACGTCCTTGCCGGAAACATATTTCCTGAGGCTGCCTGTCAGTTCTATCTTCATAGCGGCAGGTACCTTGAACCATGCTTTGCCGGAAGCCATTCCGCAGGCCATATCGGTCGAGCCGACTCCTGTTGAAAAAGCTCCGAGAGCGCCGTAGGTACAGGTGTGGGAATCAGCTCCGATGACGAGATCACCGGCAGTAGCGAGACCTTTTTCGGGGATAAGGGCGTGTTCTATGCCCATCTCACCAACGTCATAGAAATGAGTGATGTCTTTTTCTCCGCAGAAATCACGGCACATCTTGCATTGCTCCGCAGCCTTTATGTCCTTGTTTGGAGCAAAATGATCCATTATCATTGTGATCTTGTTTTTGTCGAACACGCTGTCCATGCCGAGCTTTGCGAACTCTTTGATAGCTACCGGCGACGTTATGTCGTTGCCGAGGACGAGGTCGAGGTCGGCGAGGATCAGCTGTCCTGCCTGTACCGAGTCAAGTCCTGCGTGAGCCGCAAGTATCTTCTGCGTCATTGTCATACTCATTTTATCAGCTTCTTTCGTATGGTTGTGGAATAAGGCTTTCAGCTGACGGCTGACAGCCGGTTCCATTACCGCCTGTTGATTATCGCACCCTTATCTGCGCTTGATACCTGCTGTGCATAGCGCTTTAGATAGCCTGTTATGTTTTCTTTGCGCTTGATAGGCATAGTCTTTCTGCGCTCCTCGAGTTCTTCGTCGGATACTTCGAGGGTTATTGAGTAGTTAGGTATGTCTATCGAGATCATGTCGCCGTCCTTGACGTATGCGATAGGACCGCCGTTTACAGCTTCGGGTGAAACGTGTCCGATAGCAGCTCCGCGTGTAGCACCGGAGAAACGTCCGTCTGTTATTAGAGCAACTGTCGAGCCGAGACCTGCACCCTGTATAGCGGAAGTAGGCGAGAGCATCTCACGCATACCGGGACCGCCGGCAGGTCCTTCATAGCGTATAACTACAACGTCACCGGGCTTGATACCGCCCTCGTAGATGACTTTTATAGCTTCTTCTTCACTGTCGAATACTCTTGCAGGTCCCTTGTGAGCGAGCATTTCCGGAGCAACGGCGCTTCTCTTTACGACGCAGCGGTCGGGAGCAAGGTTGCCCTTGAGGACGGCGATGCCGCCTGTTCCACTGTAAGGATCGTCGATGGGACGTATAGTTGAAGGATCTCTGTTTACGCAGCCCTGAATGTTCTCACCGACAGTCTTGCCAGTGCAGGTCATACAGTCGGTATTGATGAGATCTTTCTTTGAGAGCTCGTTCAGAACGGCGTATACACCGCCGGCTTCATTGAGATCTTCCATGTATGTGTGTCCGGCAGGAGCGAGGTGGCAGAGGTTTGGAGTCCTTGCACTTATCTCGTTTGCCATATCGAGATCTATATTTATTCCGCATTCATTTGCGATAGCAGGCAGATGGAGCATACTGTTGGTCGAGCAGCCCAGAGCCATATCGGCTGTGAGAGCGTTCTCAAAAGCCTTTGCTGTCATAATGTCGAGCGGACGGATATTTTTTCTGTAAAGTTCCATTACCTGCATACCAGCCTGTTTTGCGAGCTTTAGACGTTCGGAGTATACAGCCGGGATAGTACCGTTTCCTCTGAGTCCCATACCGAGGACTTCGGTAAGGCAGTTCATGGAGTTTGCGGTGTACATACCTGAACATGAACCGCAGGTAGGACAGGTCTTGTTCTCGTATTCCTCGACCTCTTCAGCGGAGATCTTTCCGGCAGTATAAGCGCCGACAGCTTCGAACATTGAGGAGAGGCTCGTCTTCTGTCCCTTAACGTGTCCGGCGAGCATAGGACCGCCGCTCACGAAAACAGTCGGGACGTTGATACGTGCCGCAGCCATAAGGAGTCCGGGAACATTTTTGTCGCAGTTCGGCACCATTACGAGAGCATCGAAATGGTGGGCAAGAGCCATACATTCAGTTGAATCTGCAATAAGGTCACGGGTAACGAGGGAGTATTTCATACCTTTGTGTCCCATAGCTATACCGTCGCATACAGCAATAGCCGGGAATACAACGGGAGTTCCGCCGCCCATTGCAACGCCGAGCTTTACAGCCTCGACAATTTTGTCGATGTTCATATGTCCGGGCACTATCTCGTTATATGATGAAACGATGCCGACGAGAGGTCTGTTCATTTCCTCTTTTGTAAAACCGAGGGCGTTGAAAAGCGAGCGCTGTGACGCTTTTTCGACTCCTTCGCAGTAGTAATTTCCGCTCATTATCTCACCTCATTGTAATTTATATGGAACGCAGACACCGGCATTCCTGCGATAATCTGCCGTAAGCAGGATAACCTCAAATCCCCGCCCGGACTGGGCGGGGAACATAGGTATATTATCAGTTGTTGATGAGCTTGTCTTCGTCGCTCCAGCTGTAAAGCTTTCTGATCTCTTCGCCGACCTTCTCAGCAGGGTGCTCGGAAGCGAGCTTTCTCATAGCCTTGAAGTGTACCTGGCTGCCCGCACTGGACATATCGAGGAGGAAGTCCTTAGCGAATGTGCCGTCCTGGATATTCTTGAGGACCTGCTTCATAGCCTTCTTTGTATCCTCAGTGATGATCTTGGGACCTGTTACATAGTCACCGTACTCAGCTGTGTTTGAAATGGAGTATCTCATGCCTGCGAAACCGCTCTGGTAGATGAGGTCAACAATGAGCTTCATCTCATGGATGCACTCGAAGTAAGCGTTTCTCGGATCGTAGCCAGCCTCAACGAGAGTCTCGAAGCCTGCCTGCATAAGTGCGCAAACACCGCCGCAGAGGACAGCCTGTTCACCGAAGAGGTCAGTTTCTGTCTCTGTTCTGAAAGTTGTCTCGAGAACGCCTGCGCGTGCTCCGCCGATAGCAAGACCGTAAGCGAGAGCCATTTCCTTAGCCTTGCCGGTAGCATCCTGATGTACAGCTACGAGGCAGGGAACACCCTTGCCTGCCTGATATTCGCTTCTTACAGTGTGGCCGGGGCCCTTGGGAGCGATCATTGTAACGTCAACGCTTGCAGGGGGAACGATGCAGCCGAAGTGGATGTTGAAGCCGTGTGCGAACATGAGCATATTGCCGGCCTCAAGGTTGGGCTCGATGTCGTTCTTGTACATAGCAGCCTGCTTTTCGTCGTTGATGAGTATCATGATTATGTCAGCCTGTTTAGCAGCTTCAGCAGCTGTGAAAACTTCAAAGCCCTGCTTTACAGCCTTGTCCCATGACTTGGAGCCTTCATAGAGACCGATGATGACTCTGCCCTTGTCGCCGAGAGATTCCTTAGCGTTGAGAGCGTGAGCGTGTCCCTGGCTGCCGTAGCCGATAACAGCGATAGTCTTGCCGTAGAGAAGCGAAAGATCGCAGTCCTGTTCATAAAAAACCTTTGCAGTATTTTCCATTGTGATTACTCCTTTTCAGAATAAAAAATAAGTGTGGATTAAATATATTTGAAAGAGGCTTCCATGGAAGAAAGTCCTGCCAAATGTGTGTTATTTTACAGTCTTGAGACAGTTTTCGCCGCGCTCGACAGCCACGATACCGGTGCGGCACATTTCCATGATTCCGCAGGGTTTGAGCAGCTCGATGAAAGCATCTATCTTTGAAGTCTCACCGGTGAGCTCACATATGAGAGCAGTCGGAGAGTAGTCAACTATCTTGGAGCGGAATATCTCAACTGCTGTCATTATATCCTGTCTTGACTCGGACTTGTTTCTCACCTTTATGAGGAGAAGCTCACGGATAACGGTCTCATTGGTATTGAGGACCTCTACCTCCTTGACATCGTGGAGCTTTTTCACCTGCTGGAGAATACGTTCCTTGATGTCTTCATCACCGTGGAAGGATATGGTTATACGTGAAAAACCGCTGGATTCCGTCTCGCCGACAGTAAGGCTGTCGATGTTGAAGCCGCGGCGTGTGAACATTCCCGAAACTCTTGAGAGTACACCGGATATGTTGGAAACGAGAACAGCTATGACAAATTTGTTATCCATACCTCTCACCTCACTTTATCTCGGTAATGATGTTGTCGATAGAGCCGCCGGGCGGAAGCATAGGAAGAACGAACTCGTCACAGTCGATGATACAGTCGATAACGGTCGGACCGTCCTCTGCGAATGCAGCTGTGAGAGCCTTTTCAAGCTCTTCCGTATCTGAGCAGCGCCAGCCCTTTGCACCGAAGGCTTCTGCGAGTTTAACGAAGTCAGTCCTGCGGTCAAGGGTAGTGTTTGAGTAGTGCTTGCTGAAGAACAGCGTCTGCCACTGACGCACCATTCCGAGAACGCCGTTGTTAAGCAGAACTATAACTAGCGGAGTCTTCTGTGTGACTGCGGTAGCGAGTTCATTGAGGTTCATACCGAAACTGCCGTCACCTGTGAATAGTACCACGCGCTTGCCGGTAGCAGCAGCTGCACCGATGGCAGCGCCCATTCCGAAGCCCATAGTACCGAGACCGCCGCTTGTGAGGAAAGTTCTCGGCTTTTTCAGCGGATACCTCTGTGCAGTCCACATCTGGTGCTGACCTACATCGGTAGTTATAATAGCCTCTTCCGGAGCGTGTTCACTTACAGCATCGATAATGCCATAGGGAGTGAGTCTCTCAGAAGCAGGCATACCTGTTTTGTCACACGGGGCAGGACAGCTGCTGCAGTCCTTTTCGTATGTGCGCTTCAGAGCACTCTTGGTGCGCTCCATTTCCTCTATGCGGAGACCGTCTACACGGGCTTCCCATTCGGGGAGCTTCTTTTCAGCTACCATAGCGCAGAGACGTTCGAGAGCGTCGCGTATGTCACCCTGTACAGCGAGGTCAGCAGGTATGTTCTTGCTGAGTTCAGCGCCGTCTATATCTATGTGGATTATCTTGAAATTCTGAGCGAAACGCTTCTTGTTGCCGGTAGCTCTTTCGGAGAAGCGTGCTCCGAGAGCGATAACGAGGTCTGCCTCGTCCTCAGCCATGGAGGAAGCGTAATGACCGTGCATACCCTGCATACCGAGGAATTTCGGATGATCGGACGGTATAGCGGAGAGTCCCATCAGCGAGCATCCCATAGGAGCGTCTATCCTCTCGGAGAGAGCGACGAGTTCGGCTGCTGCTTTTCCTGCGATAACGCCGCCGCCGAAGTAGATATAAGGCCTTTCGCTGGCATCTATCATCTGAGCTGCCTGACGGAGCTTGTTCTCGGGGGCATAAACTATCGGTGAGGGGATAACAGGCTGAGTCTTGGGCTCGAATTCGCACTTTGCGATCTGTACATCCTTGGGGATATCAACAAGTACAGGTCCGGGACGGCCTGATTTTGCTATCTTGAATGCCATACGGAGCGTATCTGCGAGTTCTTCGATATTCTTGACGATGAAGTTATGCTTTGTTATAGGCATTGTTATGCCGACAATATCGACTTCCTGGAAGCTGTCGCGTCCGATGAGCTCGCACGGAACGTTTCCGGTGATGGCAACGAGCGGAGTAGAATCGAGGAAAGCCGTAGCGATGCCGGTTACGAGGTTGGTAGCGCCCGGACCGGAAGTTGCTATGACTACGCCGACCTTTCCGGTAGCTCTTGCATAGCCGTCGGCAGCGTGAGCCGCGCCCTGTTCATGGGCAGCAAGTATATGTTTTAAGCGGTCGTTGGCGAGATAGAGTTCGTCGAAGAGGTTGATGACCTGTCCGCCGGGATAACCGAAAACGGTATCACAGCCCTGTTCGATGAGCGTCTCAACAACGATCTTAGCGCCTGAAATCATCATATATATCTTATCCTTTATCAAATTAGTAACATCGGAGTCTGAAAAACGTCTCTGACAAATAAAAAGCTCCGGTATTCTGCGACCGGAGCTGAACTTCATGCTTTAAAATGACATAGTGATACATCAAGCAAGAGCGCCATTCGGGCAGAATGAAACGAGACTGCGGTCAGAGACGTTCACGACCGCGCCTATAATAATGACGATACCGGATGAAATGTAGACCGATCTCATTATTGTACGCTCCTTACTGATTAATATATAATATATTCTACCACTTTATCACGACAAAATCAATAAGGAGCGAACCTTTTCAAGTGCAATTTGTTTATTGTGGATAGTTTCAACAGTTGGCTTTGTGCAGTTTTGAAGTACGTCAGGCACGAAGCATATTGTTTACTGCACTTATGAGTGCCTTAATCGATGATGTCACGATATCGTTGTCTATACCTGTTCCCCAGAAGCTCTTTCCGTCCTTTCCGAGTATCTCAACGTAGGAGACAGCCTGCGAAGCCGAACCTACTTCAAGAGCGTGCTCAGTGTAGGTGTTTATGCTGTAATCCACGCCGGTATAGGAGCGGACAGCGTTGCTCACGGCATCGAGACGTCCGTTACCGGTGTTGGTAGCGCAGGCGTGTCTGCCGTTGTAGGTCATATCAACAGTAGCTTCGATGCCTTCCTGCTGAACATAGTGAACGGAGTTGATAGCTATAGGCGAGGTGATATTGATGTAATTCTCGCGGAATATGCTGAATACCTCGTCCGGGAGAAGTTCCTTGTGACTGCGGTCGGAGATACCCTTGACGAGATAACCGACATTCTCGCGCATCTTCTTGGGAAGATCATAGCCGAAGCGTGTCTCGAGGATATAGCCGATACCGCCCTTGCCGGACTGACTGTTGATGCGGATAACGTCTGCTTCGTACTCTCTGCCGATATCCGTGGGATCAAGTGGGAGATAGGGGACATTCCACTGCTTGCAGCCGGTTTCCTCGCGCCATTTCATACCCTTTGCGATAGCGTCCTGGTGAGAACCGCTGAAAGCTGCGAATACAAGCTTTCCGGCATAAGGGTGACGGTCGTTCACGGGCATTCCTGTGAGTCTTGTGTAGAACTCTGAGAGTGACGGTATATCGCTGAGATCAAGCTCGGGATCTATTCCCTGAGTGTACATATTCATAGCGAGAGTTATTATGTCAACGTTGCCGGTGCGTTCACCGTTTCCGAAGAGCGTGCCCTCGACTCTTTCAGCACCGGCGAGAAGTCCCATTTCGGTATCCGCAACTGCACAGCCTCGGTCGTTGTGTGGATGGAGCGAAACGATGACATTCTCCCTGTTATGGAGGTTCTCACACATATACTCTACCTGGTTTGCATACACATGGGGCATAGAGAGCTGAACTGTTACCGGGAGGTTGATTATTACCTTGTCATCCGGAGTCGGCTGCCAAACGCTGAGAACAGCGTTACAGACTTCGAGAGCGAATTCGGGCTCTGTTCCGGTGAAGCTTTCGGGCGAATATTCAAATCTGAAGTTGCCTTCGTACTTTTCACGGTATTCCTTGCAGAGCTCTGCACCCATAACAGCGAGTTCGATTATTTCTTCCTTGCTCTTTCTGAAGACCTGCTGGCGCTGAGCGGCAGAGGTGGAATTGTAGAGGTGTACGATAGCATTTTTGCAGCCCTTGAGAGCCTCAAAGGTCTTTTCGATGATGTGCTCACGCGACTGGGTGAGCACCTGTATCGTAACGTCATCAGGAATGAGCTGCTGCTCGATGAGAGTGCGGCAGAAGGTGTATTCCGTGTCGGAAGCAGCCGGAAAACCGATCTCTATCTCCTTGAAGCCGATACGGACGAGCTCCTTGAAGAATTCGAGCTTTTCGCCGAGACTCATAGGGGTAATGAGAGCCTGGTTGCCGTCGCGCAGGTCAACGCTGCACCATACAGGCGGTTTGTCTATATAAGATTTTTTGGTCCATTTCATTTTGGTGTGAGGTGCTTCAAAGAATTGCCGTGTGTATTTTTCAGTATTTTTCATAGTAAAACCTCCATTCCGATCCGTATTTCAGACTCAGGAGGATAATAAAAAAGTCTCCTCCATACATCTGTATGGAAGAGACGAAGTTGCATATATCTCCGTGGTACCACTCTTCTTGACGTAAAAACACGCCCACTCATCTGCGTCGGATCAACGCATATCTCTGTAACGGGAGCGCCCGTCCGTGCCTACTTGCCTGTAAACGGCTTTGAGAACGGCTGCTCAGGGAGGAGCTATATCCTGCTGCGGAATACTGCCTTGCACCATGCGGCAGCTCTCTGTAAGACCTTGACAGGCTTTATTTCCCTTCATAGCATTTTGTTTGATAGTAAGTGCATTATACAATATATTTTTTTATTTGTCAATACCTTTTGAGAAAAAATTATTGATTTTTGATTTTGAGTGTGATATAATATATTTATAAATTTTACGGAAAGAAGGTCTGCGACATGGACATCAAAAAGGCTGCTGATTCACTCATCAAGGACAAGGATCCTGTGAAGGCTGTTGAAAAGGCTACCGGAATTGATCTTCCTGATGAAAAGATCAATAAGGTCGTAAAGGAAGTTGCTTCAAAGGTATCCGTTGACGACGTCAAGGACAAAGTCGGCGATGTTGTAAGCAAGCTGAAGAAGTGATGACAGAAGGTGCGCTGCGGTGAGCAGCGCCCTTTTCACTTTTCCGGGAGTAAAAATTGACAAACGGCAGCAAAAAGTGGTATAATAGAATTTGATATTTGAATTCCAAATAATTCATAAGTTTTGTACAGAAAGAAGTGCTTGAAATGACAAAGATTACAATTTTCTCGGGCTTTTTAGGTGCCGGAAAGACCACCCTCATAAAGAAGCTGATAGCTGAGGGTTACAAGGGCGAAAAGCTGGTGCTCATAGAGAACGAGTTCGGTCAGATAGGTATAGACGGCGGCTTCCTCCAGGATGCAGGCGTAGAGATCACCGAGATGAATTCCGGCTGTATCTGCTGCTCACTGGTAGGAGATTTCGGAAAGGCTCTTGAAAAGGTGCTTGCAGACTATGCTCCAGACCGTATCCTTATCGAACCCTCAGGCGTAGGAAAGCTCAGCGATGTCATAAGAGCAGTTCAGAACATAAACGCTCACGATGTTGAACTCGACGGCTTCACAACAGTAGTTGACGCTAAGAAGTGCAAGATGTATCAGAAGAACTTCGGCGAGTTCTTCAACAATCAGATAACATATGCAAGCTGCCTCATCCTCAGCCACACAGGCGGACTCTCAGAGGATAAGATAGACGAATGTGTAAAGCGTCTCAAGGAGCTCAATCCTGCTGCACCGGTCGTTACTACCGAGTGGGATCAGCTCACAGGACAGCAGCTCGTTGACGCTATGACTCAGAAGAACACCCTCGACGATGAGCTCAAGGAGCTTCTTGAGGAAGCAGAGCATAATCACCACCATCATGATCATGATGAACACGAACACCATCACCATGACCACGACGAGCATGAACATCACCACGACCACGGTCCGGACTGCACCTGCGGCTGCCACGACCATGACCACGATCACGAGCATCACCACCATGATCATGATGAACACGAACATCATCATCACGATCACGACGAGCATGAACACCACCACGATCACGGTCCGGACTGCACCTGCGGCTGTCACGATCATGACCACGATCACGAACATCATCACCACCACCATGCAGATGACGTATTCACGAGCTGGGGCAGAGAAACTCCGAATTCCTATACTCAGGACGAGATAACCTCTATCCTCAATGCTCTCGGCGACGAAGCTGCTTATGGCGTTATACTCCGTGCGAAGGGTATAGTAGCCGGTCAGGACGGCAGCTGGATACATTTTGACTATGTTCCCGGAGTTCCGGATGTCCGCACAGGAAGTGCAGGAACTATCGGACGCCTTTGCGTTATCGGTTCAAAGATCAACGAGGAAGCTATCGCTAAGCTGTTCCGCACCGAATGATAAGGAGGGGTAAAAATGCCTCAGAACAATCAGGAAATGCCGGTCTACCTGTTTCTTGGATTCCTTGAATCAGGCAAAACAAAATTCATACAGGAAACACTTGAGGACAAGCGCTTCAACAGCGGAGAACGCACTCTTGTACTGGTGTGCGAAGAGGGCATAGAGGAGTATGATACTTCAAAATATCCTTCTAAGAACGTTGAATTCCGCACTCTCACAGAAAAAGAAGATCTTACCACCGATAATCTTCAGAAGCTGGTCGATGAGACACGCGCTGAAAGAGTAGTAATCGAGTATAACGGTATGTGGCTTGTTAACGACCTTTTCACAGCTATGCCGGAGGGGTGGGCCATATATCAGGTAATGTTCTTCGTGGATGCTTCAACTTTCATCAACTATAACAACAATATGCGCAGTCTCGTTGTTGATAAGCTGAATATATGCGAGCTTACTGTATTCAACCGCTTTGAGAAGTCTATGGATCCGAATGAGTTCCACAAGATTGTCCGCGGAGTGAGCCGCAGAAGCGAAATGGCTTACGAATACACTGACGGCACAGTCGCTTATGATGACATAGAAGATCCGCTTCCGTACGATGTTGAAGCACCGGAATTCACTATCGGTGACGAGGACTATGCAATCTTCTACCGCGATATTATGGAAGATCCTATGAAGTATGACGGAAAGATCATCACTTTCAAGGGTAAGGCTGCACGCAATCCCAAGTTCCCGAGCGATACTTTCGCACTTGGCAGGAGCGTTATGACCTGCTGTGTCGAGGATATACAGTATTGCTGGTTCGTTGTCGAAGCCGGCGATGAGTCCCAGGTGCGAGATAAAGGCTGGGTGATAGCAAGAGCTGCTATCAAGGTGCAGAAGCACAAGTTCTACCGCGGAAAAGGCCCTGTTCTTCGTCTTCTCGAGCTTACGGACTCTGTACAGCCCGAAAAGGAAGTTGCAACATTCTATTAAGGCATAATATACAAATTTACAGGCGGCATTTTTATTGATAACGCCTATGACATTCCGCAGAAAAATATGCTATAATATTGTTAAGTAATAGCATCAACGTGTAGTCGCTCCTGACGTAAGTCCAGTTGTTCGGGAGCGGCTTTTTTATTTGCGGAGGGAAATATGTACAATGTCAATGAAGCAGTAGTTTACGATACACACGGAGTATGTCTGGTCAGTTCAATAGAGAAAAGAGACTTCGGCGGCGGAGAGAATGAATACTATGTCCTCCAGTCGGTGAGAGACAACAGGAGCAGGTTCTATGTTCCGATTTCAAATACCGCCCTTGCTGCAAAAATGAGACCGGTTCTTTCAGCGGAGGAGATAGGAGAGCTGATAAAAGCGATGCCGGATCAGGAATTGATCAGTGTTGAGGACGAAAAACAGCGTAAAGATGTTTGCCGGAGCATTATTTCCGGCGGAGACCGATCAAAGCTGATAGCATTGATAAAATCACTCTATATCCGAAGAAAGGAGCTTTCTGCCAACAACCGCAAACTCCGTTCCTTTGAGGAGAGGACTCTTGAAGAAGCTGAGAATATGCTCTATGATGAGTTTGCTTATGTACTCGGGATAGACAGAAATGAAGTAGTTCCGTACATAACGTCTGCGATAGACAGCAGTAAAAACTGAGAATAAGAAAACGCCCATAAGCTGTTGAAGCTATGGGCGTTTGATTGTATTATGCTCAGCTGCCGTAGACCTTGGCAGCTATATCGACTGTCTGTTTTGCGTCCTTTGCATAGAAGTCAGCGTTTATCTGCTCAGCGTATGAAGCTGTGAGCACAGCGCCACCCACGACTGTTTTACAGCCGGGATATTTCTCGTTGAGGAGCTTTATCGTTTCTTCCATAGAACCGAGGGTAGTGGTCATAAGCGCGGACAGTCCGACAAGGCTGACCTTATGTTGTATAGCGGCTTCAACGACTGTTTCCGGCGGAACGTCCTTGCCGAGGTCGATGACTGTGAAGCCGTAGCTGTCGAGCAGCACCTTGACGATATTCTTTCCTATGTCGTGTATGTCACCCTTAACGGTCGCAAGTACCACTTTGCCTTTTGATACGCTCTCGCTGTTGCTCAGTGAGAGCTTTTCCTTTATTATCTCGAAGCAGGCCTGAGCGGCTCCGGCAGTGAGAATGAGCTGGGGCAGGAATATAGTGCCCTTTTCAAATTTTGCTCCGGCAGAGTCGAGCGCGGGTATGAGATAATTGTTGATTATCTCCATTGCGTCGGTCTTTTTCAGCATTTCCTCGGCAGCTTTGACTGCATCGTTTTTCAGACCGTTCTCAACTGCATAGATGAGGTCGGGGGAGTCCTTTTCTGCCGGCTTGGGCGGCGGCGGAGCGCCGTTCTCCTGAGCGTAAACGCTGATGAATTCTGCAGAATCGCGGTCGATACCGGCGAGAAGTCTGTATGCGCGGACAGCTCCGATGATGGAGTCTATATTCGGGTTTATGATAGGCAGATCAAGACCGCTGTGAAGAGACATAGTGAGGAATGTCCTTGTTATGAGCTCGCGGTTCGGGAGACCGAAAGATATATTTGAAACACCGAGAACAGTTCTGAGACCAAGCTCGTTTTTGACTCTGTTGAGTGCTGTGAGTGTTTCCAGAGCTCCGTCCTGTTCAGCGGAAGCGGTGAGCGTAAGGCAGTCGATGAAGACGTCCTGACGCGGTATACCGTATTCCATGGCGCGGTCGAGTATCTTTCTGGCAATAGCGAATCTGCCCTCAGCAGTCTTGGGGATGCCGCCTTTATCAAGAGCGAGTCCTACAACGGAAGCACCGTACTTTTTAACGAGAGGCAGGATAGAATCGAGGGACTCATCTTCGCCGTTTACGGAGTTTACGATAGGCTTGCCGTTATACACGCGGAGTCCGGCTTCGAGCACCTCAGGTATCGTGGAATCGAGCTGGAGCGGTGTGTCACAAATGCCCTGGATAGCCTTTACTGCGGTTATCATCATGGCCTTTTCGTCAATGCCGGGAAGACCTACGTTAACGTCAAGAATTTCAGCGCCGGCGTGTATCTGCTCGACAGCCTGTCCGAGGATGTAGTCTATATCATTAGCGAGGAGAGCTTCTTTGAAGCGCTTTTTACCGGTCGGGTTGATACGTTCGCCGATAACGCGCGGCTGGTCGATTACGACGCAGTTCACAGCGGAACAAGCCTTGCTGTACGGCACGATGTTCCTGGTTGTGCGCTCTTTGTCAGCGAGAGCCTCTGTCACAGCCTTTATATGAGCCGGAGTAGTTCCGCAGCAGCCGCCGAATATGGCAACGCCTGCATCAGCGAGTTTGACTGCACTTGCAGCGAATTCTTCGGGACCTACGTTGAACTTGTTTGTGACAGGATCAGGCAGACCTGCATTCGGCTTTGCTATAATGGGGAGCGTGGTGAGTGAGCATATCTTGTCAAGGACAGGGAAGAGTTCCTCCGGTCCGAGAGAACAGTTTACTCCGAGAGCGTCAATGCCGAGTCCCTCAAGGACTGCGACCATACATTCCGGTGAAACACCGGTAAATGTACGCATATTCTCCTCGAATGTCATAGTGACGAGAATTGGCTTGTCGGAGTTCTCTTTTGCAGCGAGAACAGCAGCCTTTACTTCATAGAGGTCGGTCATTGTCTCGATGACGATAACATCAGCATCGCTTCCTGCAAGGACTATCTCCTTGTAGCAGTCGTAGGCTTCCTCGAAGCGCAGAGTTCCTGCCGGTTCAAGGAGCTGTCCTATCGGACCAATATCGAGGGCGACGAGAACGTCTCCTCCGACTGCAAGACGGGCGTTGCTGACAGCAGCACGAACGACTTCATCGACGGTGTGACCGCTGTTTTTGAGCTTGTAGCAGTTAGCGCCGAAAGTGTTTGCGTATACGATATCAGAGCCGCTTTCAGCGTACATCTGATGTATCTTCATTATTGACTCGGGAGCTGTTAGATTGAGAAGCTCCGGAACGTGTTCTGTCTCTATGCCCATAGACTGGAGCATAGTACCCATACCGCCGTCGAGATATATAAAGTCTCCTCGGTCAAGGAGATCGTAGAATGACCGGGACAAGGACAATTCCCCCTTTTAATTATTCTGTTTTGAATGTTCCGAGAAGACGGAAGTATTCAAGGTTCTGGTCGAGGTCGCACAGTACAGCCTGTACTGTGGGATCGGAGAGCTTTCCGCTGAAATCGAGATAGAATCTTACATCAAAGCTGCCGTCGCGGACGGGGCGGTTCTCGATGCGGAGAAGGTTCATGCCGTTAACATAGAATTTTGTCAGCAGTCGGTAAAGACTACCCTCTGTGTGAGGGATAGTGAGCATTACCGTGATAGCGTCAGACTGAGGATCTACCTGTAGTTCCTTTGCTATGCAGACGAATCTTGTACGGTTGAGCTGACAGTCTGCTATATTTTCAGCTATAACAGCGAGACCGAGACGCTTTGCACATTCAGGCGAGCAGATGGCGGCTATGTTGTCACCGTCAGCACTTGCGGCTACCTTTTCGGCAGCTGTAGCTGTGTTGCCGTAATCCTTGTTCTTCAGGCGGTTGAGAGTGAGAAAGTCGCTGCACTGTGCAAGCGCCTGAGGGTGGGAATATACGCATTTTACGTCCTGTACGGGGATATTTGTCTTTGCGGCGAGACAGTGGTTTATCTCGAGGCATACCTCGCGGACGGTAAATATATCATACTTAGCCATGAGGTCATATGTGCTGTCAACAGAGCCGGCAGTTGAATTGTGGACGGGAAGAACACCGTAATCGAGTTCTCCGGACTGTACAGCGCGGAAAACGTCCTCGAATGTGCGGTAGAATTTCACAGGTTTGTCGCCGAATATGAGCTTTGCAGCGGCTTCGGAGTTAGCACCTTCAGTACCCTGACAGCCGATATTCTTGGCTCCTGCAAAATCAGGTGCCTGGTAATCAGTTGCAAATACTCTGCTTATAGCACGGTTCTGTAGTATCTTGCTTATGTCCATTATTGTGGTGAAGAGAGCCGCGGTTCCGGCTTCGAGGGACTTGTCCCCTGTGAGAGCCTTTATGCGGTCAACGATCTGCTGTTCTCTTCCGCCCTGGAAGACAGGCATATCGTGTATCCTCTTGTATTCTGCCACACCTTTGCAGAGCTCCATTCTCTGCTTGAAAAGGCTGAGTATCTGCTCGTCGGTTTCATCAATCTTTCCGCGAAGCTGCTGTAAATCGTCCATATATGACCTCCGGTATTAATTTCACAAAATACATTATAGCAGGTTTTTTTGTGAAAATCAATAAAAATGATATAAATATATTGCAAACGTGCTCCCTGATGTGGTATAATAATAATGTATATAGTGAGAAGTTGTATTTATACGAAGGTACGGTGTGAAAAAGTGAAGAATATCAGGATACTTGGTGTGGATCCGGGCTATGCGATAGTTGGTTTCGGAGTCCTTGATTATGACGGCGTGAAGTTCACTCCGATAGAATACGGAGCAGTGCTCACAGAAGCCGGAACGCCTTTCCCGGAGAGATTAAAGGCGATTTATGAAGACATCGAGTTTATATTCGACAAATTCAGACCGGACTGTATGGCTATAGAACGGCTTTATTTCACTTCAAACCAGAAAACGGCGATAGACGTTGCACAGGCGAGGGGAGTCACGGTGCTCTCAGCCGCAAGGAGAAATATACCTGTTTCGGAATATACTCCGCTTCAGGTAAAGGTCTCGGTAACGGGCTACGGTAAGGCAGAGAAAAAACAGGTGATGGAAATGACTCGTCAGATACTCGGTCTGGCGCAGATACCAAAGCCGGATGATGCCGCCGATGCTCTTGCGATAGCTATCTGCCACGGACATACGGTCCGCTGGTCATAAACGTATAAGGTGTATCCGAAAGGAAAAGAGAGATATGATATATAGCTTAAGAGGCAGACTCACAGTCAAGGAACTTGGATTTGCCGTTATTGAATGTGCAGGCGTTGGGTACGGCTGCAAGATCTCATACAACACTGCCGCTGCTCTCGGCGAACACGGGAGCGAGGCTGTTCTGTATACCCATCTATATGTCAGAGAGGACGCAGTAGAGCTTTTCGGCTTTGCTACTCTCCAGGAGCTGAGCTGCTTCAGGCTGCTCATTTCTGTCTCCGGAGTTGGTCCTAAGGCAGCCCTTTCGATACTTTCTGATGTGACGCCGGAGCGCTTTGCATTTCTTGTAGCTTCCGGCGACAGCAAGTCCTTTACCAAAACAAAAGGAATCGGTGCTAAGACAGCACAGCGCATAGTGCTCGAGCTCAAGGACAAGGTCTCCTCCGAGTCGATAAGCGGCAGTATTGCCGGCGACGCTGAAGGCTTTGCGGCTCTTTCTCAGGGAACAGCCGGTTCATCTGTCACAGAGGCTCTTGAAGCACTTATGGTGCTCGGCTATTCCCAGGGCGAAGCTGCCCCCATACTCGGCAAGCTCGATCCGTCATTAAGCACTCAGGAATTGATTAAAGAAACTTTAAGGATAATGACAGCTAAGAACGCACATTAAAGAAATCTCTACAGAAAGGGAAGAAACTTATGATGAATCTTGACGAATTATTGAAAGCCGCGATCAAGGACCCGTCAAAGAGATCGGTGTTCCTTCAGACGCTTATAAAGAGTGACGTATATGTTATCTGTAAGAATCCTGTAAAGCAGGAGCGTGACAGAGCTGAGGGCGGTATCCAGCTCGAGCTCATCACCACACAGAATCCCGACGGCGATGTGTTTATCCCGTTCTTCACAAGCTACCGCGCACTCCAGCAGTTCGCAAAGAGATATGTTGACTGCTACAAGATAAACTGTCTGCGTCTTTTCGACCTCATACAGTCTGTATCTGCGGTGCTCAACCCGAATTCCTACGGCAAGGAGTTCTCCTCACAGGAGATAAAGAGCATACTCCTCGTTGCAAGAAACCTCAAGATCAAGGCTATCTCCTACAACGAAGCTGATATAATATCATACCGTCCGGTAGAACATTCTGTAGGCCATATCACAAAGGCTGCGACAAAGTTCCTTTCAAAGCAGCCCAACGTTGACCGTGCCTTCATCATGGAGATGATAAAGGGCTGCGAAAGACCGCAGATACTTCTGGTGCTCGATATGATGGGAAGCACAAGAAAGCTCTTCGTTCCGCTTTCCAAGTATCTTTCCAAGATAGTCAAGTCGAACGAGCACCTCTGCTTCATCAGCTACGAACAGGATATGGGCAAAAAGGCTGCTGAGACAGTAGATCCTTTCTATGTCCGCAAGAAGCGTTACTTTGAAAAATAATCTGTGATACAGGATAGGCTGAACTTTCTTCCCTTAGACAAACAACGATATATGCGGCAATATATTACATCAAGATTCATAAACATACCAAATACACAGCAAATCCTGAAATCAGACTAAAGGTGAAATAATGATACAAACAGAAGATATGGAGTTTGCTCCGAGAGTCATTTCTCCGGAGAATACCCAGGAGGACGGCGATATTGAAGTAACTCTCCGCCCTCAGACTCTCCATGACTATGTAGGTCAGGAGAAGGTCAAGGAAAAGATAGCGATATACATCGAAGCGGCAAGACGCCGCGGCGAGCCCCTTGACCATGTACTTCTTTACGGCCCTCCCGGACTGGGCAAGACTACCCTTTCGGGAATAATCGCCCACGAACTGGGCGTAAATCTGCGAGTAACGACAGGTCCGGCCATTGAAAAGCCGGGTGACCTCGTTTCGCTGCTGACAAGCCTTTCAGACAACGACGTCCTCTTCATAGACGAGATACACCGCCTTTCAAGAGCAGTAGAGGAAATACTTTACCCGGCTCTCGAGGACAGAGTTATTGACATAATCATCGGAAAAGGTCCTTCGGCGCGTTCGATACGAATGGATCTCAAACCATTTACCCTCATCGGAGCTACTACCCGTGCAGGACAGCTCTCAGCGCCGCTGCGTGACCGTTTCGGCGTTATCGAGCGACTGGAGCTCTACTCAAAGGAAGACCTCACGGACATTGTCCGCAGAAGTGCTATGATACTCGGTATCCCCTGCGAGACTGACGGTGCTGCCGAGATAGCCGGACGTGCAAGAGGCACGCCGCGTATCGCTAACCGTCTGCTCAAAAGAGTCCGCGATTTTGCAGATGTCATGGGCAACGGTCAGATAACGAAGAAAATAGCTTCAATAGCACTCAGCCGCCTTGAGATAGACAATCTCGGACTCGACAGCCTTGACAGGCGTATGCTTGAAATGATAATCAAGGGTTACGGCGGGGGCCCTGTGGGACTTGAAACACTGGCTTCGGCTATCGGTGAGGAGTCTGTTACACTCGAGGACATCTGCGAGCCATTTCTTATGCAGCTCGGCTTCCTCGGAAGAACTCCGCGCGGAAGATGTGCCACAAGGCTTGCCTATGAGCATCTTGGCTTTAAGGCGCCGGAACAGAATTCGGCTCCGGACGATGGACAGCTCTCGCTGTGATCCGTCGGCTGGGATATGATAAAGGGACGCAACTACCGGCATAACTGCAGCTGCTGCGGACTGCCGGAAAAAGGTGAAATGATAAACGGACAGGGACTCGGAGCTGTTTCACAGCTGAGATACGGACTTTGCCGTATGAGCTTTAACGGCTGCGAGGTCATTTCTGTCTATAACGCGCTGGTATGGCTCGGGAAGCCTTCACCGCTGCCGGAGATAGCCCTGTATATGGAGCGTTTCCGTATGCTCATGGGGATATTCGGCTGCTTTGCCGGAAGGATAGACAGAGCGTTGGAAAGATTCGGGGCTGGCTGTGTCCGTGCTGATGAGTACCGCGGCGAAAAGGCTTTTATCGTGAGCTACTGGACCGGCAGACCATTCCTTTCCTCTATACACACGGTATTCTGTGTGCGCGAGAGACGCGGCATAAGAGTCTACAACCGCTACAATAACAGGTGTGAATCCCAGCTGTGTGCGGACTTTCAGACCTTTGCCGGATATAGAAAGCCGATAGCGCTCTATATTATTGATACAGAAACAGATACAACATAAACAGGAGTATAACAAATGTCAAAACTATTCGGAACTGACAGCGCCAAGGGAAATACTGTTGCCGACCTGACCTGTGAGATAGCTATGCAGGCAGGAAGAGCCTCCGCAGCCGTTCTTTCGTGCGGCGATGGCAAAAAATCAAAGATACTGATAGGCAAGGACGGCAAACTGTCCTCTGATATACTTGAAGCCGCTGTATGTGCCGGCATATGTTCAGCCGGCGCTGACGCGGAGGGACTCGGTCCCGTACCTGCACCGGCTGCTGCGTGGCTCACAAAGGTACTCGATGCAGACGCTTGTATAATGATCTCATCTACCGGCCCGGACGGCAATTCAAGCGGTATCCGCATATATTCCCCGGACGGCAGGCGTTTCCCGAAAGAGATGGAAGATCAGATAGAAGAACTTGTTTTCGGCGTGGGAGCAAATTCGGCACTTGCACGTCCGCGCGGAGAGATGGGAAGAATGCTCCGCAGCGATGACGCCGCCGAAAGGTACATAGAACATATCAAAGAGCTGGCAGCCGCAAACCTTTCCGGTCTGAGAGTTGCGCTCGACTGCTCCGGAAGCTGTGCAGCTGTCACGGCAGAGAGGCTGTTTACCGAGCTCGGAGCCGATGTGCTCATGCTTCCCGAACCCGACGACGAGATAGAACAGGACGTTTTCAGGCTTGCTTCTACCAAGCTCGAAAGGCTGATGGACTTCGTAACTGCAAATGTATGTGACTGCGGTCTTGCGTTTGACAGTGAGGGGTTCTGCTGCCTTGCCGTAGATGAAAACGGAAAACTCGCCGACGGAGACAGCCTTCTTGCGGTATTCGCAAAGGATCTCAAGGAAAAAGGCGACTTGCGTGATGATACTATCGTCGTGAACTATATGAGCGGTCTCGGACTGTTCAATTTTGCCCGTGACAACGGCATAAGGGTACTGACCTCCGGAACAGGTGACAGATATGTCCTCGACCGTATGCTCGAGGAGGAGTTCAGCCTCGGCGGCGAAAAGAGCGGACATATCATATTCCTGAAGGATTCATCTGTCGGGGACGGACAGCTTTGCGGAGCGCGTCTTCTCGGCATAATGAAGAATACCGGCAAAAAGCTCAGCGAGCTTACCGGAGAGATGAACCGCTTGCCGCAGGTGCTCATAAACGTAAGGATATCCCCGCGTCAGAAGGAGATATGGAAGAACAACCGCGTGATAACCGGACTTATCAAGGATAACGAGGACAAGCTCGGTTCGGCAGGGCGCATAGTAGTCCGTGAAGCCGGCGGTGCGGAACCGTTTATCCGCGTACTTGTTGAAGGACCGGACTTTGCCGTTATCAACGATATGGCTATGGAGATAGCTCAGACTGTAAAGTCGGAGTGCCGTATATCAAAGAACTGAAAACTGCTTTTGCAGACCGATATTAAGGAGATTTTATCTTGAGAACAGCTGAAAACTGGAAAGATTATATAATACTCGATACTTCCGACGGCGAAAAGCTCGAAAAATGGGGCGATGTAAGCCTTGTCAGACCTGATCCGCAGATAATATGGAAGACTGACAGACACGATCCGCTCTGGAAGAATGCCGACGGACACTATCACCGCTCCGATAAGGGCGGCGGACAGTGGGAATTCCGCAGAAAGCTCTCAGATTCGTGGATAATAAACTACGGTGATCTGAGATTTAATATCCGCCCGACTGGTTTCAAGCACACGGGACTCTTCCCGGAACAGGCTGTAAACTGGGACTTTATGGCGGATAAGATAAGAAATGCCGGACGTGAGATAAATGTCCTCAACCTCTTTGCCTACACCGGCGGTGCGACTCTTGCCTGCGCCAATGCCGGAGCTTCGGTGTGCCATGTTGACGCTTCAAAAGGCATGGTACAGTGGGCGAGGGACAACGCGGCGGCTTCCGGTCTTTCGGACAAGCCTATACGCTGGATAGTGGACGACTGTGAGAAGTTCATCGCGCGCGAGATACGCCGCGGCAGGAAGTATGACGCAGTTGTTATGGATCCGCCGAGCTACGGCAGAGGTCCGGGCGGCGAGATATGGAAGCTCGAGGACTGTGTTTACGACCTTGTGAAGCTGTGTGCCGGAGTTCTTTCCGACGATCCGCTTTTCTTCCTGATAAACAGCTATACAACGGGACTTTCACCGTCTGTGATGGGATATATTCTCGGAAGCGTGCTTACCGGTAAATTCGGCGGAAATGTCACATTTGACGAGATAGGTCTCCCGGTAAAGTCTACCGGAATGACTCTTCCTTGCGGCTCAACTGCAATTTTCAGCCGATAAACCGAATTTTACGCTATCAGGAGCTAACTATGAAAAGAACACTTGCGATACTTGCAGCAACGGTACTGGCTTGTTCCGTGACTGCCTGCGGCAAAGACGATAAAAGCTCATCTCAGGCAAGTTCCGAGAAGGCTTCATCAGACGATTTTGAACTCGATATGCCGCACTTTGACAACCGTGCCGGCATCGATATGACTGCCGAACCTATGCCTGATACCGGAGAGATACCGTCAGACTGGCATGAGATAACCAACGGTAAGCTAACGTTCAGCGTTCCGGAGGATGTCAAGCTGAAAGAAGGCGGTTCTGCGATCAAAAGCGCAAAAAACGCTGACAACACGGTAAACATTATGTTTTTTGGCGAGAATGACTGGTCTGCTGAGACTGAATACTCCACGCTGTCTGACAGCGAAGTTGAAGATGAGGTTGACAACCTCGGTTACCCGAAGGACGATGATCTGACCGATGAAAAAACAGCGAAGTACATGAAGGACATGGATTTTGACTGGGACGGCTCACAGCTCTCGACATATAAGTGCCTGTTTTCATTGACTTCATCGGACGAAACCGATGATAAAGCAGAGGCTTTTGACTATCTTGCCACATTGAAAGCCGCTACGTTCGGTATGTCGTTCCCGAGGGTGAACTATCTTGAAGCGGACGGCGTTCCGGTCTACTTTGAAGCCTATGCAGGTTTAAAATTTGATCCTGCGGAAGCCAAAAAGGACGACGAGTACAGTTCGTTATGGGTGAGTGCTTTTGCTGAGCCGGATCTTGAATATACAGCGATGATAAAAGCAAGCTCTCAGGAAGAAGCATTACAGATAGCATCAACTATTAAGATTAACAAGTAAATTGGAAGGTATACCACTATGGCAAAGAATACAAGATTTATCAAGATATATTCACAGGGAGCCTTATCAATGATAGAAATATGGGTAGATACTGTAACCGGTGTCAATTATCTCTATCATTCGGATGGTTCCGGAGGAGGAATGACAACTCTCCTCGACAATTTCGGAAATCCTGTTATCACCTCGACTGCTGAGATAGAGGAACTGAAATCCAAGAAATGAGCGACATCATAAAGATAGAGGGACTGCATTTCCATTACACCAGTCCGGACGGCAGCAGCACGGACGAAGTCCTCAAGGGCATCGACCTGACTGTCAAGCAGGGCGAATTCGTAGCTGTTCTCGGGCACAACGGTTCGGGAAAGTCCACACTTGCGAAGCATATCAACGCCATACTGCTCCCGACTGAGGGAAAGGTGACTGTTGACGGTATAGATACGGCTGATGAAAGCAGGATATTCGAGCTGCGTCAGACAGCCGGAATGGTGTTCCAGAACCCTGATAATCAGATAGTATCGTCTGTTGTTGAAGAGGACGTTGCATTTGCACTTGAAAACCTCGGTGTTCCGTATGAGGAAATGAGGGAGAGAGTAGACGATGCTCTGAAAACAGTCGGAATGTACGATCTCAGGCTGCATTCGCCGAGTCAGTTGTCCGGCGGCCAGAAGCAGAGAGTCGCTATTGCAGGAGTGCTTGCGATGTGTCCTAAGTGCCTGATACTTGACGAGTCCACAGCTATGCTTGATCCGCAGGGCAGAAAAGAAGTCCTTGCGACGGTAAGGCACATGAACCGCGAACAGGGCATGACAGTCATCCTCATTACACATTATATGGACGAAGCTGCCGGCTGCGACAGGGTAGTTGTTATGGACGGCGGCAGTATCATCATGGACGGCACACCTGAAAAGGTGTTCTCGCAGGTCGAAAGACTCAAAGAAGCCGGTCTTGATGTGCCGCAGGTGACAGAGCTCGCCTATGAGCTGAGAAAAGCCGGATATGACATCTCGCCTGAGATAATAAACGGCGAAGAATGTGCAGATGCGCTTGCAGAACTTCTGAGCAGCTGACTGCTGCACACAATACACAAGAACAAGGGAGATACCGCAATTGGCAATACTTGAAACTCAGGAACTTACTTATACTTACAGTGTCGGGACTCCCTTTGAGAAGACCGCTGTCGATCACGTTTCGCTTTCGATAGAAGAAGGCGAGATGATAGGAGTTATCGGGCATACCGGTTCGGGTAAGTCCACCCTGATACAGCATTTCAACGGTCTGCTCACCCCGTCTTCCGGAAAGGTAATACTTGACGGCAGGGACATATGGGCAGACAAAAAGAAGATAAGGGACGTAAGATTCAAGGTCGGTCTTGTTTTTCAGTACCCTGAGTATCAGATCTTTGAGGAGACTGTTTACAGGGACATCGCATTCGGTCCTAAGAATATGGGACTCAGCGATACTGAGATAAAGAGGAGAGTCCTCGAGACCGCTAATGATATAGGACTTCCGGAGGAGCTTCTCGAACGGTCGCCGTTTGAGCTTTCGGGCGGTCAGAAACGCCGCGTTGCTATCGCCGGAGTTATGGCTATGGAGCCGCGTGTGCTCATACTTGACGAGCCGGCAGCAGGCCTTGATCCTGCCGGACGCGAGCTGATATTCAGCCATATCCGTGCTTATCACCGCCGCACAGGCAACACTACACTGATAGTTTCACATAGTATGGAGGACGTTGCTTCTTTTGCCGACCGCATACTTGTTATGAATCAGGGAAAGGTGTTCTGCTTTGACGAGACCGAAAAGGTCTTTGCGAGAGCAGAGGAGATAACAAAGATAGGACTTGACGTTCCGCAGATAACAAAAGTATTCCTCGAGCTCAAACGCCGGGGATTCGACTTCGGCAAAGAGGTCTATACCGTAGACAGCGCAAAGGAGCTTATCCTGCGCCGTCTTAGCGAAAGGAAGGGACTGTGATTTGCTGAAGGATATAACTATCGGACAGTATTTTCCGGGAAACAGTATCATCCACAGGCTCGATCCCCGTTTCAAGCTGGTCATAACGCTGCTGTTCATAATCATGCTGTTCAGCGGCGGCAACGCAGTTTGCCTTGGTATCGGAGCGGTCTACACCGCGGCAGTTCTTCTGCTCTCGGGGATACCGCTGAAAATGTACTGGAAGAGCGTAAAGCCGCTCTTGCCGTTCCTGATAATAACAGCCTGCCTTAACCTTATGTTTGTAAGGTCGGGCGAAGTCCTATGGGAATGGAAGGCCCTGAAAATAACTGATGCCGGACTTAATATAAGCTTATTTATGATAATACGCATAGTGCTGCTGATAATGGGCAGCTCCGTGCTGACATATACCACATCGCCGATAACGCTGACGGATGCGATAGAAAGACTTCTTTCGCCGCTGAAAAAGTTGAAATTCCCGGTACACGAGCTGGCGATGATGATGTCGATAGCTCTCAGGTTCATACCGACGCTCATAGAGGAGACTGACAAGATAATGTCAGCTCAGAAGGCAAGGGGAGCTGAGATAGACAGCGGAAGTTTCGGGCAGAGAGCAAAGAACCTTGCGGCGATACTTGTACCGCTGTTCGTGTCTGCATTCAGACGTGCAGACGAGCTTGCAACAGCTATGGAATGCCGCTGTTATCACGGCGGTAAGGGCAGAACGCGTCTCCGACAGATGAAAGCAGCTCCGCGTGACTATATTGCCCTGTTCATTACTATAATATTCCTTGCAGCTGTGATAGCTGCCGGCAGGATGTTCTGAGACCTGCCCCATCCAATAACAAATAAAGAGAGATGTGAAAATGAGTATCAGTAACAAAAACAGAAAAAAGACAAAAAAGAGTGTGATAGGAGGTGTTACCTCCGCAGAAAAGGTCTTTTCCGGTAAAGAATCTGCTCCGGACGAGAGATCTTACAAAGCAGGCATAAAAACTGCAAAAGCGGTGAACAAGAACGTGAAATACCGCAAAGTGCAGAAAAATATGGAAAAATTCAGGAACACACGTATGTACAGAGTTATGTACACGCACGGACTGTTGTATTTCCTTATCTCATTTATAGTTCCGGCGTCGATAATGGCGTTTGCTATGGCGAATTTCGGCATACACCCGTTCGGCAGCAAGCAGATGCTTGTTGTTGACTGCTGGCACCAGTATTATCCGTTTTTCAGAGTAGTCAGAGAAAAGCTCCTGACAGGCGGTTCGTTCATGTACTCATGGCAGAACGGTCTCGGCTCGAATTTCCTGTCGCTGATATCCTACTACGCTATGGGACCGCTTAACTGGATCTCGATATTCTTCAATGAGGACAGCGTCCGCAATGCTCTGACATTTATACTCCTGCTGAAGATAGGATTTGCCGGAGGCTTCTTCCAGCGCTTCCTGAGATACACCTTCCAGCGCAACGACTTCTCGACCTGCATTTTCTCCGTTATGTATGCTCTGAGCAACTTCACTCTCGGCTACTACTGGAACGTAATGTGGTTCGACACCATAGCACTTTTCCCGCTTGTAATGCTCGGCATCGTAAAGATCTGCCGTGAGGGAAAGTGGAAGACATTCACATTCGCACTTGCTCTTTCACTCATATCGAACTACTATATCGGCTATTTCACCTGCCTCTTCTCGATACTCATGTTCCTGACAGCAGGCATAGTTGAATTCAAGAGTGTAAAGCAGTGGCTCTACAATGTTTACCTTATGATACGCTCGACACTTCTCGGTATATGTCTGAGCCTGTTCATAACACTGCCGGCGTACTACGGACTGGAAACCACATACAGTGCGGACGACCGCCCGATGTGGAAGAAGATAATCGACATCTTCAAGGAAGACAGGAAGTATTACCACAGCTGGAAGCGTATAGTTGCAAACACCATATCATACAGCGAACCGACAAAGGTCGAGGGACTTCCGAACTTCGCCTGCGGTATGCTGTGTATACTCCTTATAGGCGTGTTCCTCTTCTCGAGGGGCATAAAGATACGTGAAAAGGTACTCTCTTCCGGTATGCTGTTCTTCATAGGACTCAGCTGCAATATGCGTCAGCTCAACTATGTATGGCACGGCTGCCACTTCACCAATCAGATACCTTACCGTTTCGCATTCATATTCAGCTTTATACTTGCGGCAATGGCTTACCGCGCATATGACATCATACTCAGCAAGGGCGTGAAGATATACCAGCTCGTGCTTATGCTCATAGGACCGGTCTTCGTGTTCTATCTGAATTACCTCGTCAAGGGAAGCGATTTCGGCTTTAAGGGCGCGGTTAAGAGCTCAATGATAATCACAGGCGCTTACTGGATGATATTCCTTGCAGTAAGAGTATTCCCGTTCAGGAACAAGCAGCTCCGCAACACACTTATGAGTCTGGCGCTGGCGATAGCGGTGTTCAGCGAATTCGTCAGCAACGCAAAGTTAGGCGTCAAGACAGTCGGCGGCAGCGACTACAAGAGCTACCCCACACGTTATGATGAAATAGAGTCCCTGCTTGCTACAGCTAAGGAGACTACCGATGACGATGACTTCTACCGTATCGAGATGACTGACAACTACACTCTCAACGACAGCGCACTTTATGGCTACTACGGTGTGTCACAGTTCTCATCGGCAGCAAATGTTTCCGTAACGAGAATGTGCAAGAAGCTCGGTCTCTATGCTTCCGAAGCAGGAAACCGCTACTATTACAGAACCAATACTCCGGTAGTCAGCACTCTGTTTGACCTCAGATTCCTGTTAAGCCGAGGCAAGAGCATGAATACTGAGGAGTACGCTATGCAGTATATGGCTGATGCAGGCGGAAGCTACCTCTATGAGAGCAGATACCCGATATCACTCGGATATATGATGAATAAAAAGATACTCAGCGTACCTGATACAGGTTCTACCTGTCCGCTCGAATATCAGAGCAAGATAATGAACGCTGCTTCGGGTATCGACAAGGAATGCTTCGAGCCGCAGCTTGTGGCATTTGTTGACTATACGAATATGACAGTTACAAAGAACGGCTTCGGAAACTACACCTTTGATGTTGATGATCCCGGTACAGTAATTGCAGAGTCCAAGTACACATTCGATCACCACGAGGGCAAACACCTCTACGGCTATGCTGATTCTTCCGGAAACAGCTGTGACCATCTCGAGATATTCTGCGGTAAAACAAGTATCGATTCCGGCGACCTTCTCAAGCAGTATGCGCTCGTATTCCCGATGGGAAGCGGCGGCGAGGGCGATACGTCCTCTGTTACGATAGAACCGGACAGCGACCGCGATTCAGGCAACTTCAAGCTTATGGTATACGCTCTTGATCAGGAGATATTCGAGGAGCAGTACAATGCTCTGGCTGATGAACAGCTTGAGATAACATCCTTCACCGATCGCAAGATCGAGGGCAGGATAAATGCTAAGGAAGACGGTGTCCTCTACTTTGCTATACCTTATGAAAAGGGCTGGAGAGTATTCGTCGATGGCGAAGAGGTAGATACCTGCCGTGTTATCGGAGCTATGCTCGGCGCTGAGGTAGACGCCGGAGAGCACACAATCAGACTTGAGTATTATCCCGAGGGATTCGTTCCCGGAGTTATCATCAGCTTTGCAGCTCTTACAGCTACCGGCAGCATTATGTGGATCGAGAGAAAACGCAAAAAGAAGAAGCCGGAAGAAACAAGCGAGGACAAGACTGAGGCTGGCGATGATCCGGACGAAAAGACCGGTTCCGAAAAGGCTGAGGAAAAGGTCATCGTCGGAGAGATATACAACCAGGAGGTCGAAGAGATAGCTAAGGCTGAAAAGGCAAAAGCCGAAAGCTCCGAGACCGAAAAGGCTCCGGCTGAAGAAGAAACAAAGACAGAAGTTCCTGCTGTGACAGATACTGCTGAAGCAGCTCCGGCAGAGGAGAAGACAGGCACAGAAGAAGCGCCGGCAGAGGAGACGGCTGTCTCCGGAACAGACGTTGAGACTGCTGATGCAGCCGAGAGCGCTGAGGAAGATATTTCACCGGAGGGCAGCGATGAGAAATCTCAAAGTGATGATAGCGTACAGGGGGACTAAGTATCACGGTTTCCAGCGTCAGACAAACGCTCTGACGGTACAGGAGGTCGTTGAGAAACACGTCTCGAAGGTGCTGAATCATCCGGTGACTATATGCGGCTGTTCAAGGACAGACACGGGAGTTCACGCAAACAACTACTGCTTCAATGTAAAAACGGAGAGCAGTATAAACTGCCGCGGATTTATACGCGGAGTGAACGGAGAACTCCCGGACGATATATCTGTCCTCAGCTGCGAGGACGTCCCTGAGGATTTTCACGCGCGGTTCGACTGTGTGGGCAAGGAATATGTCTACAAGATGCACTGCAGTGAATCGAAGAACCCTTTCGCGACAGATCTTATGTACCATTACCGCAGACCTTTTCACCTTGATGTGGTCAGGGAAGCTGCGAAATACTTCGTCGGTGAGCACGACTTCTCGTCGTTCTCGACTGACTGTTCAACTGTAAAGACCTCAGTGAGGCACATCTATTCGTTCAGGATAGAAAATAGTGGAGATTCGGTTTTAATGCTTGTAAAAGGCAACGGATTTCTGTATAATATGATTAGGATAATGGTCGGCACCCTCATAGACATCAACGAGGGCAACTTAAAGCCGGACGATATCCCTGAGATACTTGCGGCAAAGGACCGCCTGCGTTCCGGAAGGACCGCTATGGCACACGGACTCTACCTTAACAGGGTATTCTACTCTGAGGATGAGCTCCTCGCAGAGCCGTGATAAACAGACAAAACAAAGGAGATGGATAATTTGGCGGTAATCGACGCCGAAGATATAGTTGAGCTCAAAAACCGGAAAAAACGCCGGAAGAGACTTATCAAGCTGCTGGTGGCGATACTGGTGGCTGCGATAACGGTGGGACTGTACTCAACGCGCGACACATGGTATCCCAAGCTGCGCGGAATAGGCAAGCAGTACAAGACTGTCGTAAATACGGGAAAGCTTGCGACGGGCAACTTTCCGATAGAAGTCTCGTCAGGTACGGATTATCAGATGCGGTATACCGTAAAGAGAGTTATGGTTCTGAGCGATACTTATCTTTATATTTATGATACAGACGGAACGCTGCTGAAAAAGCGGCAGCACCCATACCTTAACTCAGTCCTGAGAGTGGCAAACGGAAAAGCGCTGGTCTATGAGAGCGGCGGAAACAAATTTTCCGTAGAGGACGAGGACGAGGTGTTCTACAGCAAGGAATTCGAGGAGAATATCCTGTTTGCACGACTCAGTTCTGACGGCTATACAGCCGTTGTTACCACACAGCCGAATTACAGCTGTAAGATAACCGTGTATGACCGCAAGGGGAGCGAGATATACGCGAGAAAGTGTCTGGAGCCGGTAAGCGACATCAGCTTTATAGATAAAAGCTCGGGCTGTATGGCGACTTATATCAAGGCAGAGAACGGCGACCATGTCACGACTGTGCAGAAGATCGATTTCAGTGAAGATGAAGAGGACTGGAATTCTCCGGGCATAAACACGCTCGGACTCGAAGTCTTCGGTTCTTCAGAGGGGGCGTTTGTGTATGGACTCGACTCCTGCGGATACGTTAACAGGAGCGGACAGATCAGTTCATACTACAAATACGACGGCGAACTCGCAGCGGCTGCAAGCATTAGCGGCAAATCTGCGGTAGCTGTCAATAACGAAGATTCAAGGAAATATACGGCTGTGCTCTTCAGCGGAAATGACGCAGAGCCGCTTATAATCCCACTGGAAACTGCTGCGGTGGACGTATCGGTATTCAAGGGACTGGCATATATCCTTTGCCAGGACGGTGTTTATACTTACGATTTTTCCGGAAAACTGCGCTCTACGGCAAGCGTGAACGATTCATACACCGGATTCGTAAGAAGCGACAATCACATCTTCCTCAAGGGATACAATAAGATAGACCGTATAGATTACGATACATAAAGATAGAAAAAAGAAAACAAAAAATACAAATACAAATACAAATAAAAGAAAAGGCTGGTGATCAGTAATGGGCACACAATTCTGGTGGTTTTATGATATAATCGTTGTTGCTGTTGTCTTAGTATGTATGTTTTTTTCCGGAAGAAAGGGCGCTATGAATGCGCTTACTACACTTGTTGCTTATATTCTTGCTGCGGGTATCACCGTATCCGTCAGCGCAGGCATATCAAGTGCACTTGCCGGCAGTACGATCAGGGACAGCAATGTAAGAAAGCTCGACAAAACTCTAAGCGGATGGAAATTTTCAGCAGAGGTCAGCGACTATATCGGTTCTCTTGAATACGGCGTAAAAGTCGACAGCAAGAAGATCGAGGAGATCTACGATGGCAAAAAGAGCTTTGACAGTGAGATTTACAAGTATGTAAACAACCGCAAGGGCAAGAAGGTCGAGGAGGATCCGCAGAAATTCTACGATAAGCTCCACGAAGGCTATGCTCAGATAATGAAGAAGATAGTATCCGACAGCAGTATGAACAAGTATGCTTCGGAGTGTGCGGCCAAGCAGGTGCGTGAGCATCCTGAAAAGTTCGATGACCTTATCCCTATGCTTATAGACAAGGAGACAAGAACTCCCGCCGCAAAGAAGATAGCAGATGACTATACTCAGGAGCCGTACAATGTTATAACAAGGCTTCTGACATTCGTGGTGCTGTTCGTTGTGCTTATGGTGGTAGCACTGTATTTCGCGCACACAATGCTCGGAAACGGCTATCATGCAATGACACTCGGCTCGCATATCGGAGGAGCCTTCATAGGCATCTTCAAGGGAGCTATACTCTGCTTCGCAGTAGCCGTGGCGGTGAGACTGTTCGTAGTCCTCGGCAGCGACGAAATGCTTTTCTTCAACTTTAAAGCAGTAGATCAGACATATATTTTCAAATATCTGTATAATTATGTTGCAGACAATATGTGATGAATAAAGGAGCATAGTGCTCCGCAAAAGGCAAAATAACTTAACAGGAGGAAACAGCCTGATGATAATGTGCAGCAAATGCAAAAAGCGTCCCGCGGTGGTATTCATTACCTCTGTACAGGGCAACGAAAAAAAGAATGAGGGACTTTGTCTCGCTTGTGCGCGTAAGAACAACATCCCTCAGGTAGCTGAATATATGGACCGTCTCGGTATCACCGACGAAGAGATAGAGCAGCTCTCCGATCAGATGATGGGAATGCTCGACGGAGATGCTTTTGAGATGGGCGGAAGCGGACTTATGCCCGATTTCATATCGAATATGTTCGGAAACGCCCTTGAGAATGAACAGACAGAGGGCAGCGACAGCGGTGAACCCAAAGAGGTCAAGGACCGCGGCGAGTCCAAGAACAAGTCCGAGAAGAAGGGCATATTCGGCAGAAACAAGGATAAGAAGAACAAGGAACTCAAATTCCTCGGAAGCTACTGCACTAATCTTTCACAGAAGGCTGCTGACGGAGAGCTTGACGCTATCATCGGCAGAGACAAGGAGATAGCAAGAGTTATCCAGATACTTTCAAGAAGGACCAAGAACAACCCCTGCCTCATTGGTGAACCCGGTGTAGGTAAGACCGCTATCGCTGAGGGCATTGCTCTCCGCATAAACGAGGGAAATGTTCCGTTCAATCTTGCAGACAAGAAGCTCTATCTGCTCGACCTCACAGCACTCGTTGCAGGAACACAGTTCCGCGGACAGTTCGAGAGCCGTGTAAAGGGACTCGTTGACGAGGTCAAGCGCGAGGGCAATATCATACTCTTCATCGACGAGGTACATAACCTTGTCGGCGCAGGAGACTCCGAGGGTTCAATGAATGCCGCCAATATCCTCAAACCTGCCCTTTCAAGAGGCGAGGTTCAGGTCATCGGTGCGACAACCTTCGGCGAATACAGAAAATACATCGAAAAGGACTCAGCGCTCGAAAGACGTTTCCAGCCTGTTACAGTAACAGAGCCGACTGTCGAGGATACAGTTGACGTTCTTCTCGGTATCAAGAAATACTATGAAGCTTACCATAAGGTACACATCTCCGACTATCTCATCAGAGTATGTGCCGAGCTCTCCGAGAGATACATCACGGACAGATTCCTGCCAGATAAGGCGATAGACCTTATGGATGAAGGCTGTGCAAGAGCATGCATACGCTCACCCGAAATAGCTGAATATTCAAAGATCAAAAAGGAGATAGAAGTCCTCGAGAAGATGGAAACAGAGATCTCCGAACAGCAGGAGCCGGATTATCAGGCTCTCGCTGAGGTGAAGAGCAAGCTCATACACACCCGTGAGGATGCTGAAAAGCTTAGGGAAAAGGCAGAGAACGTACAGGTCACAGAGCACGATATAACAAAGGTAGTCGAGCTCTGGACAGGTATCCCGGCAAGCAAGATAGCCGAGACAGAGTTCCTCAAGATAGCTAAGCTCGAGGACGCTCTCAAGAAGCGTGTTCTCGGTCAGGACGAGGCAGTAGGAGTTCTTGCGAGAGCTATCAAGCGCACAAGAGTACGCCTTAACAAGCGCCGCAGACCGGCTTCGTTCATATTCGTAGGACCTACAGGCGTAGGAAAGACAGAGCTCGTAAAGGCACTCGCTGAGGAGATGTTCGATTCACCGGAGCCGCTTATCCGTCTCGATATGACAGAGTATATGGAGAAGCATTCCGTTGCACGTATGATAGGTTCGCCTCCCGGATATGTGGGATATGACGAGGCAGGACAGCTCACCGAAAAGGTTCGCCGCCGTCCCTACTCAGTTATCCTATTTGACGAGATAGAGAAGGCTCACCCGGACGTTATGAATATTCTCATGCAGATACTCGACGAGGGCAGGATAGATGACGCTCAGGGCAGAACTATCAACTTTGAGAATACTATCATCTGTATGACATCAAATGCAGGCTCGACCGACAAGAGCGTCGGAGTCGGCTTTAACCGTACACTTGACGAGATCTCCAAGGATAAGGCTATGAAGGGACTCAGAGAATTCCTCCGTCCCGAGTTCATCAGCCGTATCGACGAGATAGTTGTATTCAGACAGCTCACTAAGGAGAACTTCGCTGAGATAGCAGCTCTTATGCTCGATGAGATGAAGGAACCGCTCGCAGAGAAGGAGATAGGTCTCAAGTACACAAAGAATGCTCTCGACCTCATTGCCGAGAAGTCTTTCGGAAAGCCTTACGGTGCGCGTGACATACGCAGAGTTATCCGTCAGGACGTTGAAGACAAGGTGGCAGAGCTCATAATCGAGAAAGCTTCCGAAATATCAACGATAGCAGTTACCGTAAAGGACGGAACTATAAATGTTGAGGGTTTAAAGGAGAAGAGCGCGGAATGAAAAAGATCATAACAGCAGCCGCTGCTCTGACAATGGCTGTTACGCTGGCAGGCTGCGGCTCAAAAAGCAGCAGCTCCTCCGGCAGCAAAGATAATACTCCTGCGGATATGTATATAAGCCGCGAAGCTTTCAGCAAGGACTATACAGATGTTGAGGATGCCGGAAAAGGACCTCTTCTCACTATCGAGAGCGTTACAGCAAAGCCGGGCGATGTCGCTCAGGTAGCTGTATGCGTGGATACTCCCGACAAGAACTGGTCAGCGTGCGGACTGCACATAGCCTATTCCGATGCGCTGAAGTGCGAGCTCGCTGATGATGATCAGAGCGTTAAGTGCGTGTTAGGCGAAGCCTGCGGCACTAATCCGCTCACTTCGAGCATGGAGTGGCAGAACGAGCTGCCCGAGGATATTGCAGCAGCCGGAAGAAATCTGTTCTTCTTTGCAGCTGTACTCGGCGAGGCTGACGGAACGAGCGGAAAGATAGCTACGTTCTATTTCAAGGTGCCCGAAGACGCAGAGTCCGGAACGGTATACGACCTGGACTACTACTATCACAGCACCGATCTTAGCAAGGATATGTTCGCTGCCGCAGACGGCGAAGCTTCCTATGAGAAGTACGCTTTCTCACACTGCACAGGCGGTACGATAACTGTTGAATAAAATGCGAAAGGCAGCCAATTGCGGCTGCCTTTTTTTGTTACTCTATGCCTGAAACGGTTACGTCAATTTCTACGTTTGTCCACTTAGCGAAGCTGTCTGTATCAACTATCGAGGGTGAATACTCTCCTGCGAATGCAGCCGGTTCTCCATTGTTATAGAGCGGACCGTCAGCTGATAAAGCGTTCGGTGAGGGTGAATCTGCCCACTCGTTGTACACGTTGGCTTTGAGGTCTGTACCGTCGTCTGAGGCTGTGTAAGCCTTTGCCTTGAGCGGTATCTCCTGACCGTCCACGCGGACAGCCTTTACTGTGATAACAGCGTTTGGATTGAGCTTTTTGCCCTCTTTGTATACAACTGCGAGATACTGGAGTTCTTCCGGCAGAACTGAGGTATCGTTCTCGTCACCGGTCATATCGAAGCGGAATCCCTTTGTATCAGCTGTAACGCCTACTGTGTAGTCGCCGTTTCCTGTTATGGGAGCTGTAACGGCGTTGTAGGAGAGCATAGTGTGCTTGGGATCGGTATTGTTGCCGTTGTACTGTATCGACATATCTCCGTTGGTGATGGAGAGGTAGAGGTCTCCGGACTCTGCTCCGACAGAGCTCTCGAGGTCTGCCGGCGGCTGAACTGTTGAAGTCTGTATAGCCGGTGCCTGACCGCCTGTTATGATTATCTCGTTATTGAGTACGGTGTGTGTGCCTGATGTAGTAGGTTCGTTGGGATCTTTTACTGTTTCTGATTTGCAGGATACTGCCGAGCCGAGCATTACAGCCAGCGCGAGCAGAAGTGAAGATGTTCTTTTCATTTTTGTTTCTCCTTGTTACGCTTCTCTTCTGAGGAGCTTTTTGAATGTCATGAGGAATTCCTTGTAGTTGTATGCGATAACGCCTGCGAGTACGGCTATTATGAAGAAGCCGTAGAGAGGCGGCTTAGCTATTATCATCCAGCACATTACGAGCAGCATTGTGGTGCTCACACATGAGCGTACAGCGTTGAATCTGAACGGTACATAGTAGCGTGCGTCGATTATTCTTGCCCAGAAGCAGAGGTAATAGCTGAGGAAAGTCGCAATGGAAGCGCCCTGTATGCCCCATTCGGGAATGAGGAAGAAGTTGAGGACGATGTTCGCCATACTTGCCGCAAAGCTCGTCCAGAAGGAATTCTTGGTGTGCTTTGTAGCTGTGTAGATACTGCTGAGGAACTGGTCAAGGCACATGAACAGCACGGCTACGACCAGCACAGGAGTGTACTTGTATACCTGCCCGTATTCTCCGAAGCGCGCTGTGCTGATGAATACCGGTGTTATCAGCTGAACTCCGGCTATCAGGAATGCCGATGAGATGAACAGCAGGGCTTCGTATGCACCGTAGACCTTCTCATAGAAGCGGTTGCGGTCTGCGGAATCGTTTTCCATGATAGCGGACATATTCCACGCCTGGAAGAATATGGTAGAAACCATAGAAATGAGGTTCGGCACTTTTGTTGCATAGCCGTAGATACCGGCAGCGCTCTCGCCGAGAACGACCTTGTCGCTGTGCATATATCTGATGAAGAGACGGTCCGAGAAGCCGGTTATTACCCACATTACGACCGTCGGGATAAGCGGTACGGCAAATCTCATCATGCTTGTGGCAAGGCGTTTGTTGTACTTGTCCATTCTGAGGAACTGCGCGAGTCCTGCGACTATGAACAGGAATACCGCCGAGCAGAAGTCGGAAAGTATTACCGAGAGCATGAAGCCTTTAACGCCCCAGTGGAGTTTTGCGATGAAGATGAGGTTGAATATCAGGAGCGTCAGAGTGGCGAGGATACCGTCGAGCGAGAAGAGCTTCACCATGCCCCTCGCGCGGACGAACTGCGAGCACAGCGACCGGAAAGCCGATGTGCATACGTATATCAGCAGCAGTATCGTGTAGCCGTCGATGAAGTCGAGGAACGACACTATCCGGAATATCGGCGAGACTATCAGCATCAGAACGAGTCCGAGCGTGTTGAGGACAGTTGCCGTGGTGAAGACTTCTGATTTGTCGTACTTGTTGTCGAGACCGTAGCGGATGATAGCTTCGGTCATCGAGAATGTGAATATAGGCAGCAGGAAGTTTGCTGTTATCTCGAGGAGTTCCTTGGTACTGGAGTCTGACGGGCTGATATTGTTGGTGTAGAGCCTTGTCAGGAGCAGCACGAGTATCTTCGAGCCAAAGCTGCCTATGGCGAATATCATAGTGTTGAACGCGAGTTTTTTATATTTGTTCATTGGTTCACTCTCCGTTGTCTGATTTTGTTCCAAACTACATTATAACATAAAACAATACAAATAGCAACAAGGGCGGCTGGATTTTTCGTATTTGCAGAAAGCAAGAAGTAAAACTCTGTACCTATGAGACAGATTACCCCTTTACTTCTTTACTTCTTGAACTATTTTAATGCGTAATTCGTAATTATATGTATCGCTAAAAACTGTAGGGGCGCATTCCGTGCGCCCGTTCTTCTGTTACGTATACCTGCGGGCGAGCGGAACTCGCCCCTACACACACGCTTTATCGTGTAATTCATTATTCTGATCATCATAAATCCTGTGTTGTTGCTTTATAACGAGGGGGAAACTTCGGCGAAGGTGGAAAAATAAAAAAACTGGTACAAAAGCTGACATTTCCCCCTATCCCTACGTTTCCACCTCGTTGCTCCCCCTTCCTCTCCCTACCTCCCTTTGTCAGCTTTTGACTCTTCTTCGCCGAACCTTCGGTCGGCTGACAAGGGATTGATAATGCAGAATTCATAATGCGTAATTCATAATTATTGGCATCGCTTCGAGATTAGTTTAAATAAGTCTGCGTCAGCAGACACATTCAATTACGCATTATGCATTATGAATTATGAATTAAAATAGTTCAAGAAGTAAAGGAGTAAAGAAGTAATGTGTCACAGGGGAGCAGCGTATTACTTCTTGAAGTATAAAACAGCCATACAAAAGCTTTGCCCCCAAGCGTTTAAAAGCACTCAGGGGCAGTGTGTTATTCAGCTTATTTTGTGACCTGGCCTTTTCGGTATCTGCCGAAGAAAATCCCGTCATCGACATATTTGTCAGCCTGTGACACCCACATCGGGAACTGTCCTGTTGCGATGGCTGTCTGACCGTTCAGCATACCTGTGTGGAACGAAATATGTCTGAACTGCCTGAGCACGAGCTCCATACGTGTATGCTCGCAGTTCTCGGGACACTCATAGAGCATATCGTCTGTGAGACTGTCGAGATAATCGAGAGTTTTCTCCTCAACAGCGTCGAGGTATTCAAGGAGCTGCTCGTCAGTCAGCACAACATCACATGGCTTGTCGGGATTGTCAAGACCTTCGGCGTGGAAGGACGGTTCATCGTAAACGCAGGGATTAATGAACCACTTGTCCGCTGAATGGATAGCGTGGTAAGCCCAGCGCCAGCAGGGCGAGCCGCAGCAAAGTGCGTCTCTGTCGTAAGTTCGCAGTGAAGTCCTGATGTTCATAAAGTTGGGAACGACCATATCCTTGATTATCATGCAAAGCGTGTTCATTGATCTACCTCCGTTCATATAAATCTATCTGTAATTTGCTTATCTTACTTTCTTAGCGATGTCGTCGAGGAGCTTGCTGATGAGATCGCCCTGTGACATAGAGCCGAGGTCGCCCTCGCGTCTTGAAGAAACAGATACTGTATTCTCCTCAACCTCCTTGTCGCCGACTGTTATCCACATAGGAAGCTTTTCGAGACGTGCGTCACGAACCTTCTTGCCGACCTTTTCAGCTCTGTCGTCGATAGAAGCGCGGATGTTAGCTGCTTCGAGCTTAGCAAGGAGCTCGTTGCAGTAGTCGAGGTGACGGTCAGCAACGGGAACGATACGAACCTGTTCGGGTGCGAGCCAGAGAGGCATAGCACCTGCATACTTTTCGATGAGGTATGCGAGAGTTCTCTCGTAGCAGCCGAGTGAAGTTCTGTGGATGATGTAAGGAGTCTTCTTTGAACCGTCAACGTCAACGTATTCCATACCGAAACGCTGTGCAAGAAGCATATCTATCTGTATAGTTACAAGAGTATCTTCCTTGCCGTAAACGTTCTTGTACTGGATATCGAGCTTAGGACCGTAGAAAGCAGCTTCATCTATACCTATAGAGTATTCAAGTCCGAGGTCATCAAGGATCTTGCCCATAACTTCCTGAGCGTAGTCCCATTGTTCCTTAGTGCCTTCGTACTTGTTCTTCGGGTTAGCAGGATCCCACTGTGAGAAACGGAATGTACAGTCCTCAAGAAGACCTACGGTACCGAGCATTTCCTTAGCGAGTGCGAGACAGTCAGCAAATTCTTCTTCAAGCTGTTCAGGGCGAAGGATAAGATGTCCCTCAGAGATAGTGAACTGACGTACACGGATAAGACCGTGCATCTCTCCGGAGTCCTCCTTGCGGAAGAGTGTGGAAGTCTCGCCGAGACGCATCGGGAGGTCACGGTAAGAACGCTGTCTGTTGAGGAATACCTGATACTGGAAAGGACAAGTCATCGGGCGGAGTGCGAAGCATTCCTTCTCCTCGTCGTAAGGATCGCCCATTACGAACATACCATCAAGGTAGTGGTCCCAGTGACCGGAGATCTTGAAGAATTCTCTCTTGGCAAAGTAAGGAGTCTTTGTGAGGAGGTAGCCGTGCTTCTGCTCAACGTCCTCTACCCAGCGCTGGAGAGTCTGGATAACCCTTGCACCCTTCGGGAGTATAACAGGGAGTCCCTGACCGATAACATCAACAGTTGTGAAGTATTCGAGTTCACGGCCAAGCTTGTTGTGGTCACGGAGCTTAGCTTCTTCTCTCTGCTTTATGTCAGCCTCAAGGTCAGCAGCCTTGGGGTAAGCTGTTGCGTATACTCTTGAGAGCATCTTGTTCTTTTCGCTTCCTCTCCAGTAAGCACCTGTACATGAGAGGAGCTTGAAAGCCTTTACGGGAGCTGTTGTCATAAGGTGAGGGCCTGCACAGAGGTCAACGAACTCGCCCTGCTTGTAGAATGAGATAGGCTCGCCCTTGCCTGCGTGTTCCTCGCAGAGCTCGACCTTGTAGGGCTCGTCCATTTCCTTGAGCTTAGCGATAGCTTCCTCGGGTGAGAGCTCGAACTGCTCGAGAGCGATGCCCTCCTTGACTATCTTCTTCATCTCAGCTTCTATCTTTTCGAGTTCCTCGGGAGTGAAAGGCTTCTCGAGGTCGAAGTCGTAGTAGAAACCGTTGTCGATAGCAGGTCCGATAGCGAGCTTAGCTTCGGGGTAGAGTCTCTTTACAGCCTGTGCAAGGATGTGTGAAGCTGTGTGCCAGAAAGTCTTCTTTCCGTCGAGGGTATCGAATGTGCATACCTCGAATTCGCAGTCGCTGTCGATAACTGTGCGGAGGTCCTTGACCTCGCCGTTGATCTTTACGCAGCAGGCAGCCTTGTAAAGTCCCATGCCTATGCCCTTGATTATCTCGGAAGCAGGCTGTGCTGCTTCGATCTCACGGACACTGCCGTCTTTTAATGTAAGTTTTATCATTATTATCTCTCCTTATTATAAATGTTATTCTTGACTGAATAATTCATCGTTCTCCCAATTGAACGGGTTATCAACGATATATTGCCAATATGCACGGTATTCGTGCCCATTGCGTATTATGCGGTCGTAAAATGACTTCTGCCATACCGGGAAGCCGCATTTTTTTGTAACTGATCCTTTGAATTTGTTGATGATACTGCCGACTGTAGGGGCCGCCTTTGGCGGTCCGCTGATCACTTCACCGCATTCATGGTAATTGTTGATCACGATGATAAGGTGTATGTGATTCGGCATAATTACAGATTTAGGAATAAATACCACATCGTTATATATATCCGGGATACGTTTTAATTCGTTTTTGACGATCTTTCCGTATTCGGTCAATTGTATCCTCTCCGGCGGACCGCCAAAGGCGGCCCCTACATGGGGAATGTCGTAGTTCTTCCAAAAAATATATCTGTGCTTATGGGTACATATTGTAATGAAATATGCACCATTCTGACTGTAATCATAATTCTTCAGCCGGTGTTCTTTTCTTGTATTGTGCTCCATCACGCATTTCCGGTTATCTCGAATTCATCGCCGTAAAGCTCGATATGGAGCGCTGTCGGCATATATCCGTCGAAGCTGTCAACTTCTATGCACACGACTATCTCGTCCTCGTCGATGTCAACGTAGACGTTTTCGAGGGAAAGGTTTGCGGTGAGAGTCTCAGCGTTGCCGCCTTCGTAGTGACCTTCGTCAGCGATGAGCTCAGCTATGCGCTTTTTGGAGCCGTCGAGCTTTGCCAGCTTGGCAGCGATAGGGGTAAGATTGCCCATTATAGCGGATTCTTCCTCCACATAGAAGCGGACTGTCTGTTCGTTCTCCCATATCTTGTACGGAAGCTCGAAAGCCTCTTCGGTCTCGTTATACTTGATATTGCTCAATGTCTCACCTCCTGTGCAGACAAATAAAAAAGCCCCTTATGCCTGCAAAAACAGACAAAAGGGACGATGATACACCGTGGTTCCACCCTGATTCACACGGAGAAAAAGCTCCGTATCTCATTGGCTCGGTAACGGGAGCGACCGGCGCTTATTGGGCGCACTCAGAGGCGGTGTGCTTGGTATTCCTTACCGTACAGTCTTGCACCGGACGACTGCTCTCTGAAACGGCTGCGGAAAAGCCTTCCTCATCATAGATTTAAGATATTGTACATATAATACCACAGTTTTTCTGATTTGTCAAGAGAAGAAGCACTAAAAATTCATAATTGTTTGCAGGGGCGAATTCTGTTCGCCCGTATTTCATACGATCATGAATCCTGCTTTATGGGTTCTGCTTCTTCCGGTTCGACATTGATGTATTCAGCGAATGTCTGATAGAGCTCCGGGAACTTGTTTTTCAGGCGGAGCGGTTTGATATTCGTGTCGGTGAAACAATGTACCGAGTGTCCGAATGCGTTGACTTCGCCGGTCTGCTTGCTGACTACGCGGTAATCGAGCTCCAGGGTAGTACCGTTGAACTTGGTCATTTTCATATACACAGCAAACGGTTCTGCGAAAACGAGCGGGTGCTTATACTCGCAGTGGACTGAGAGAGTGTGTATGAGTATGCCGAGCTCCTCGATCATGCTGAAGGGGATTCCTGCCTGTCTGAGGTAGTCGATACGTGCTTCGTCAAATATCCTGATGTAGTTAGAATGGTGGACAATGGCCATCTTGTCGGTCTCGTAGTAGAAGACCTCTCTTTCGTAAGGTTTTAAAGGTGTCATATCTGCACTCCTTATGCTGCTTATTTTTTATTAATGCCTATGGGGATATTTTATCATAAAAATGAACAAAAGTCAATAACCGGAGTGAGATATTTAACAAAAAAGCCACAGCCCTCCGAATCCGGAAGACCGTGGCATAGATGCGTATTGAAAATTACTTCTCTGAATTGATGAACATATCGTAGATACGTCTGATAGCTTCGGGGAGATCGTTCTCGCTTACACCGATGATAACGTTGAGCTCGCTTGAACCCTGGTCGATGAGCTTTACGTTGATGCGGGCGTGAGCCATAGCAGCGAAGATACGTGCAACAGTACCTCTTGTGTTCTTCATGCGGCGTCCGACAACTGCGAGCATTGCGATACCGTCCTCGATGTCGAGGTGATCGGGCTCAACAGCCTTGCGGAGCTCTGAGAGGACCTTGTCACGAACCGGATCAAGCTTCTCTGTGCTGAGAGTGATGCTCATTGTGTCTATGCCTGAGGGCATATGCTCGAAGGAAAGACCGTTGTTGTAGAGTACCTGGAGAACCTTCATACCGAAACCGGTCTCGTTGTTCATCATAGCCTTTTCGATGTTGATAGTGCTGAAGCCCTTCTTGCCGGCGATACCGGTGATAGTGTGTGAAAGGCTTTCCTTGCTGAAGTCGTAATCGTTGGAAACGATCATTGTACCAGCGTCCTGAGGACGGTTGGTGTTTCTGATGTTTATCGGGATACCTGCTGAACGTACAGGGAAGATAGCGTCCTCGTGGAGAACAGAAGCTCCCATGTAAGCGAGCTCGCGGAGCTCACGGTATGTGATAGTAACGATAACGTCGGGATTTTCAACTATTCTCGGATCAGCAACGAGGAATCCGGAAACGTCTGTCCAGTTCTCGTAGATGTCAGCTCTTACAGCGTTGGCGATGATAGAACCTGTAACGTCTGAACCGCCGCGTGAGAAAGTCTTGATGTAGCCTTCAGTTGTTTTACCGTAGAATCCGGGGATAACTGCGTTGTCGAGACCGTTGAGCTTCTCACGGACAGCCTTTACTGTCTCGTCGAGGAGAAGAGTGCCCTTTGTATCAAAGATGATAACATCAGCAGCGTCAACGAAGTTGTAGCCGAGGTAGTTTGCGAGTACCTTACCGTTGAGGTATTCACCGCGGCTTGCAGCGAAGTCTCTTGAAGGACGAGCCTTGAGTTCCTTAACGATAGCGTCGAATTCGCTGTCGAGGGACATATCCATGCCGAGTTCGGAGATGATACCGTTGTAACGGTCCTTGATGATCTGGAAGTCCTCTGAGAAGTCAACACCGCTGCCGGCGAGTTCACAGCACTTGTAGAGCATATCTGTGATCTTGATGTCGTCGGAAAAGCGCTTTCCGGGAGCGGAGGGGACTACGAATTTTCTCTTGTCGTCGCTCTTGATGATGTCAGCGACCTTTCTGAACTGAGCAGCGTCAGCGAGGGAGCTTCCGCCGAATTTAACAACTTTATTTGCCATATAGTATCATTCCTTTATATATGCTGAGAAACTCAGCCTGTTATTTTTGTGACAATTATAATTATATATGAAAAGCCCCCGAAAATCAATTGATAGAAAAAGAGAAAAATCAAGTCGAACTATATGTGTTTTTGGTGAATACGCTTGTACGCCACTCACGGACAGTATAAAGGCGGTTTGTAAGAATGAATGAAAACCGTCCCCTGAGACACTCTCATTCTTTCAGCCTTTCAGTCTTGGGGGAATGCGTAATGCGTAATGCATAATTGAATGTGTCTGCTGACGCAGACTTATTTTAATATATCGCGCAGCGATACAAATAATTATGAATTATGCATTCTTAATTATGAATTAAAAAAAGGGGGACGGAACCAAGTCCGCCCCTTGAAGTTTCAGTTATTATCAGCCGAGCTTGGGAAGCTGAGCGATAGACTTTGCTATTTCCTCGTCTGTGGGGATATAGTCGCTCATCTTGCCGTCGTTGAATGCACCGTAAGCGTACATATCAAAGTAACCTGTACCTGTAAGACCGAAGAGGATAGTCTTCTCTTCGCCTGTCTCCTTGCACTTGAGTGCTTCGTCGATAGCAGCACGGATAGCGTGGCTGCTCTCAGGAGCAGGGAGGATACCCTCAACTCTTGCGAACATCTCAGCAGCCTCGAATACAGCTGTCTGCTCAACAGAAGTAGCTTCCATGAGTCCCTGATCGTAGAGTTCGGAGAGGATAGCGCTCATGCCGTGGTAACGGAGACCGCCTGCGTGGTTCGGTGAAGGCATAAAGCCGCTGCCGAGTGTATACATCTTCTGAACAGGGCATATCTTACCTGTATCGCAGAAGTCATATGCGTAAGTACCTCTTGTAAGGCTCGGGCATGAAGCCGGCTCAACAGCGATGAAGCGATAGTCTGCTTCGCCGCGGAGCTTTTCGCCCATAAAGGGTGAGATGAGTCCGCCGAGGTTTGAACCGCCGCCTGCACAGCCGATGATGATGTCGGGCTTGATGTTGTACTTGTCAAGAGCAGCCTTTGCTTCAAGACCGATGATGGACTGGTGGAGAAGTACCTGTGAGAGAACGCTTCCGAGAACGTAGCGGTAGCCCTCCTGAGTTGTAGCAGCTTCAACAGCTTCAGAGATAGCACAGCCGAGGCTTCCGTTTGTATCGGGGAACTCAGCGAGTATCTTTCTTCCTACCTCAGTAGTCATAGAGGGTGAAGGAGTTACGTTAGCGCCGTAAGTTCTCATAACTTCGCGGCGGAAAGGCTTCTGCTCATAGGAAACCTTTACCATGTATACCTGACAGTCGAGGTCAAAGTAAGCACAAGCCATAGAGAGAGCTGTACCCCACTGACCTGCACCGGTCTCGGTAGTAACGCCCTTGAGGCCCTGCTTCTTGGCATAGTAAGCCTGAGCGATAGCGGAATTGAGCTTGTGGCTTCCGCTGGTGTTGTTACCCTCGAACTTGTAGTAGATCTTAGCCGGAGTACCGAGCTTCTTCTCGAGGAAGTAAGCTCTTACGAGCGGTGAGGGACGGAACATCTTGTAGAAGTCCTGGATCTCGTCGGGGATGTCGATATAGGGAGTAGTCTCGTCGAGCTCCTGCTTAACGAGCTCGTCACAGAAAACGTGGCCAAGCTCTTCAGCTGTACAGGGCTGACCTGTAGCAGGATTGAGGAGCGGAGCGGGCTTTTTCTTCATATCGGCACGGACATTGTACCACTGCTTGGGGAGTTCATTTTCTTCAAGATAGATCTTGTAAGGAATCTTTTCGTTTGACATAAACATTCTCCTTTATAGTTTGATTGATATTGCCGTAACAAAAAAGCTCCTGTTCCGGCTGATAATGCCGGGACAGAAGCGAATAAACATTTCTGCGGTGCCACCCTGCTTGACGCTAAGCGTCCACTCTGCGCATACTCACATACGCCGGTTTTGTTAACGCAGAACCTCTGCGGCTTGCCTACACAGCGCCCGTGCGCCTTCAGCTTGCCCTCGGAAGCCCATTCACAACTGCACATAATACCGGTTCGCACCGAACACCGGCTCTCTGAAAATATCCGCAGGAGCTACTTGCTCTTCTTCAACGGTTTGATAAACTACGGTCATTATAACACATATATCCTGATTTGTCAAGAGAGGGGAGATGTTAATTCATAATGCATAATTCATAATTCATAATTATTTGTATCGCTGCGCGATATATTAAAATAAGTCTGCGTCAGCAGACACATTCAATTATGCATTACGCATTATGAATTATGCATTAATCCAAGAATGAAAGGCTGAAAGAATGATAGTGTCTCAGGGGAAAGCTTTCATTCATTCTTACTGCCCGTGCCGGGGCATAAAAAAAGGAGACGGCTGACCGTCTCCGCATAGTATTCAGTTATCTCTGCTCGCAGATGAGTTTGATAGCAGTACGCTCTTCACCGTCGATGGTGATGTTAGCGAAAGCAGGGATGCATACGAGATCTATGCCGATCGGAGCAAGGTATCCTCTTGCAACGGCAATAGCCTTGATAGCCTGGTTTGCAGCACCTGCACCAACTGCCTGTACTTCAACGGCTTTCTGCTCTCTGATCACACCGGCGATAGCACCGGCAACTGAATTTGGTGATGAATGCGATGAAACTTTTAATATCTCCATAACTAATGCCTCCTATAATCAATTAAGTAGTACGAGCTGAGTGGGAATAAGTGCTGTGCAGCTATACAACAGTATTATACAATATTTCCGGAGAAAAATCAATACTCAAAAATGAATTTTGTATACTATCTAATAATTAATCTTTCAATTTTGTATGATTTGCCGCTTTTTTCGTCAAATTCTACAACTACACCACATAAAAACGACGCGCCTTCGGCTTCTTTGAACTTGACAGGGCAGCGAAATCTGAACATTTCCAGTACAGGTCCCTTGTCCACACCGAGACAGGAATCCTCCGGACCGGTCATTCCGGCGTCAGTGATATAGGCTGTATGCCCTGAGAGTATGCACTCGTCGGCTGTCTGTACGTGAGTGTGCGTGCCGAATACTCCGGTGACTCTTCCGGCAAGGTGGTAACCCATTGCCTTTTTCTCAGAGGTAGCCTCTGCGTGGAAATCCACGAAGATATTGGGGGTATCTATGTCCCTGAGCACGTTGTCGATACAGTTGAAGGGATTGTCTATGGGTTCCATTCCGACTGTGCCCATGAGGTTCACAACGGCAATCGAAAAAGCTCCGGCGTCGAGGACGCAAACGCCTTTTCCGGGAACGCCGCCCTCGGGATAGTTCACAGGACGTATTATGCAGTCGCTGTTGAAAATATCGAGGGACTCCCTGCGTCTGAAAGCGTGGTTGCCGGTAGTGATTATATCAGCTCCGGCGTTGAAGATCGAATCTGATGAAACACGGTTGATCCCGTTGCCTACTGCGGAATTCTCACCATTAACTATTGTAAGGTCGATAGCATACTGTCGTTTTATGAGACTCAGCTTTGATTGAAGAAAGCTGCAGCCGGCTTTGCCGACAACGTCTCCTACAAACAGCAGATTTTTCATTTTATCAGCTCCGTGAGTAAAGTTTCGTCAGGATTATTATAACACGTTCAGTAAGCAGGTGTCAACCGGAAATCAATAAATATTAAGTGAAAATGCACCGGCAGGGAATGTCCGCCGGAAAAGCTATTGCAATGCCTGCCCGAATATGTTATCATTATTGTATCAACTACCATCAAGGAGGCAGGGTATGCTTAAAAAGATACTCAGCGGCAAAGTCTGTGCGGAATGCCGGCTGTGCTGCGTTTTTGACCGCTATGACGTCTGGGAGACTCCCGTTTTCACTGAGGAGATAATGCTCAGGATAAAGCAGGCACGTCCGGAAACGGAATTCGTTCCAAAGGACGGAGGATATATATTCAGAGTAGGCGAGATAGGTGCGGACGAACTGTTCTCGTGCCCTGCACTCACTCCGACAGGCTGTATGCTCGGCGACGACAAGCCTTTTGACTGCCGGATATGGCCTTATCGTGTTATGGAAGTAGGCGGCAGACGCGCTGTGACGATCGCTTCTATCTGCGATGAGCTTTACAACCGCCCTCTCTCGGAGCTTGTGGGCTTCCTGAAAGAAGGACTTGCCGAGAAGATATTCAGCTATGCAGATGCTCACCCGGAGATAGTCAAGCCGTACTATGAGGGCTACCCCGTTTTGCTGTTTGAGAAGAAACCTCTGTAAAAAAACAATAGCTATGCAGAGCATAGCTTAACTAAAATAAAAAAATGGAAAGGGAATACGGACCTTTCAGTCCAGTTATTATTTTACACTATCAACCTTAAACCAACCTTAAATCATTGAATAATTTTGTTTAACGAAAATCCTTTCCTGTTAACTATGGTACTGATATAGAACTATTGTGAGGTTATTGAGGCAAACCCTTTTGAAAAGGTTTCTTCCTCAAATTCCCGAAACTTTCCTTTGTTTTTTTCGTGACAGTACAAAATTAGCGCTACTAAATTGAAGTAGCGCTTTTTGTTTTGCTTAATCAAAGTCGTCGGGGGTGTAGGTCTTGCCGTCCTGGTCGTGAACTGTGATCTTCAGGATATCGTCTATATCGAGGCCTTTTTCCTCAACTTCTGCTAATGAATTGCCGTCGAGTATGTAGTAATAGATACTCTCGATGTAGAGTGTGAGGAAGAACATACCGCCAAAGTTGTCCTCGAATTCCTGCTTTGTAGTGATGTAAACATCGAATTCTTGGAAATTGCTGTTGTGAGTGATCTTTGTTATGTATGGATATTCTTCACTGCCGGCAGCCTCATTGAGAGACTTCTCAAACTCTGCACGGAATTCGTCCATGAACTTCTCGTATTCCTTCTTGGGCATCTTTATCTCAACAAGTTTTTTTGCATCGTTCTTATTGATCTCAACGCCGTCGTACTGCTTTACCATTGCGGCAAAGGAAGTGTTGCTGCCGTAGGTGATGGTATCATCGTCATCGTCCTCATCGAACATAGCAGACGGGATATTCATAACTACAGTCTCGCCGCTCTTGTCAACGTTTATCTTTTCAAAGCCGAAAATGTCATCGTCGTCATCGTAATCAGTCGAGCCGCCGGAACCTGATGAAGAGGGCTGCACGCTGCCGGAAGCATTTGTGGCCTCTGTGGCATCAGCGCCTGTGGAAGGCTCTGTCTTGTCGGGAGCCTTTGTCTCCGGCTCAGTAGCCTTGGTAGCCTTCTCTCTGGACTTTGTGGAAGCCTGTGTTGAACCGGCTTCGGATGCTGTTGTGTCTTCCTCGTCACCTGTGGATGTCTCAGATGTGTCAGCTGTTGAAGAAACAGAAGCCTTTTCGGATGAAGAGCTGTCGTCAGCGTCTCCGCAGGCTGCAAAGCTGAGCATACAAGCGAGTGAAGTCAGGATACATAATAATCTTTTCATTTTTTACTCCTTATACATCATTTATTTGAAACTGCAACAGCAGTATCAAGCGCTATCTCCATCATGTCGCGGAAGGTCGTCTGACGCTCCTCGGCGGTAGTCGAAAGACCTTTCAGCGGACAGTCGGATATTGTGAGAATGGCGAGCGCGTTCTTTCCTGCGCGGGAAGCGTTCATGTAAAGTGCTGCTGCTTCCATTTCAATGGCGAGGACGTTCATCTTCTGCCATGCAGCAAGACTGTTTGCGTCGTCGTAGAAGGTATCGCTCGTGAATACGTTGCCTACGTGGTACGGAGCGCCCTTTGCGGCAGCGGCATCTGCGGCAGCTCTGAGGAGCTCCCATGAAGCTGTCGGAGCGTATGTTCCCGGCAGGCCGTACTGGCTGGCATATGCGGAGTTTGTGCTTGCGCTCATAGCGATAACTACGTCACGGAGCTGTACATGGTCTGCAACAGCACCGGCTGTGCCCACGCGTATCACGTTGTCAACATCGTATATGTTGAAAAGTTCCCATGAGTATATGCCTATGGAAGCAGGTCCCATTCCGCTGCCCTGAACAGATACCGGAACACCTTTGTAGGTGCCGGTGTAGCCGTACATATTGCGGACTTCGTTGTAGCATACCGGGGAATCAAGATAGTTTTCAGCGATGAATTTTGCTCTGAGAGGATCGCCCGGCATGAGGACTGTTTTTGCTATGTCGCCTTTTTCGGCGCTGTTATGCGGTGTGGACATGATTTTTTCCTCCTTTGTGTTATATCGGCGTAAGGCTTACTTTTTGGCAGCCTCTTTGCGTTTCTTTGCCTTGTACCTGGACTTCTGACCGAAGTTGAGCTGTATTGTGAAGAGCTTGTCGGACATGAACAGTCTCAGGGCGAAGAATATACATACGAAGAATACTACTATCTGGTATGCAAGTCCTGCCATGAAGAGGGCTGTTCTGCCGAACATCAGGTTCGGGATAGCCGAGAACGTGTGTGTGAACGGTATTGCGTACACGATGTAGCGTATAACGGTCGGCAGAGCGTTTATATCTGCGACCATAGAGATCATATAGGGGATGATCGCAAGCATCATTATCGGCATTATCATGCTCTGAGTGTTCTTTGTGTCGTTGATGAGAGCACCGAGTATGAGGGATATGGAAAGACATATCATTATCGTGAAGAAGAGCTGCAAGCCTACCAGGAAGTAGTCCATGCCGCTGAGGGACATTCCCAGCTGACGCATAGCTTCGTCAACGGACAGCTGAGTGCTGATTATCTCGCCGGCAGTGTCAGAGATCTTGTCGGTAGCGTCGCCCATGCACACCTTGAAGCCTATCATGTATACGGCTGCGTTGATAAGTGCGATAAGAGCGGCTGCGAGCATTTTAGCGCCTATGACAGCACCTCTCGATACAGGGGCGGAGAGCAGGGTTTCCAGTGTCTTGTCGGTCTTTTCGTTGGCAACTGCGCTCATGAGCATCTGCGATGTGAGTATTATCAGCAGGAAAACTATTATCGGCAGAAGCATATTCTGAAGCGCTATCTTGCTGAGTATGCTGCTTGAAGATACCTCGGCTGAGCTGTTATCTACAACGGTGTTCTCACGGAGCTTGACAGGCTTCTGCATGAGCACGTACTGCTGGTCGGTCAGACCGCCGTCAACAGCTATCTCTGAGGAGACATAGTCCTTTATCAGCTCAACAGCGTTGGAAGAGCCTGCGTTGATGTTGGATATTGTCGCAGCTGAGGTCATTCTTGCAGCGGAGATGAGCTCCGGTTGTTCAGCCTTTTCTATGCTGCTTGTGAAGCCTGCTGGGATAATGACTATGTCGTTGATGTCGTTGGAATTGAGTATCTCAGCGTAGTCGTCACCGGCATCGTCAAAGAGACGTACCTTGTTGCCGTCGGCTTCGATAGCCTTTATCATGTTCCTTGTGAACTCAGTATCATCGCGGTCGATGAGCCTGATCGTGTAGTTGGAGGTCTTTTCGACTGCTTCGTCTATGGTGGTGTCCATAACGCTGCCGAGAGCCATGAATATTCCGAGAGTAACAACGAGTCCGAGGAGCATCTGTACTGTTATCAGTTCTGAGAGCTCCTTTTTAAGAAGGTTAAAGAATTTCATTCTCTTTCACCACCTTTTCAAATACTTCTTCAAGATTGACTGCGCTGTATCGCTCTTTCAGCTCAGCAGCAGAGCCGATTACAAGAAGATGTCCGCCGGAGATTATTCCGACACGGTCGGAAACGAACTCTATCTCCAGCATATTGTGTGAGGAGAGCAGGAAGGACATCTTTTCCTTTTCTGCAAGCTCCTTTATCATCTTTCTTATCTCGATGGCGTTGAGAACGTCAAGTCCGCTCGTAGGCTCGTCGAGTATGGCGAGCTTCGGCTTGGTCATAACAGCTCTTGCAAGCAGGAGCTTTCTTATCATACCGCGGCTGTAACTGCCTATCTTGTCCTCAAGACGTTCACCGAGACCGCAGATGTTCTTTGCTCTTTCGACACAGGCGTTGAGCTGGTCGAGGTCGGTGGTGAAGAGACCTGCCATAAATCTCAGGTAGCGTATACCGGTCATATTCTTGTATGCACCTGCCTCGTCGGGGAGGTAGGTGATGTTTTCACGTACCTTTGCAGGTTCCTTGACTATACTGTGACCGGCTACAAGAGCGTCTCCGGCAGTAGGGGTGAGCAGGGTGGAGATCATGCGGATAGTGGTGGTCTTGCCTGCGCCGTTGGGACCGAGGAGCGCGAATATCTCGCCCTCTCCCACAGAGAAGCTGACGTTGTCGGCAGCGAGTACCTTGGTGTATTGCTTCGACAGTCCTTTGACTTCGAGTATATCAGCCATTGTTTAACCTCTTTTCGTTGAGTATAAGTTACCGGATAAATCAAGTGTGTTAAAAACTTTACTCTATGATACCACAATAAGCGGCTGTTGTCAATGAATTTCAAGAATGAGAAAGGGGGATACAGGCAGAGCCTCTCATTCTTTCAGCCTTTCATTCTTCCATTCTTGCTTTATGAGGCAAGAAGTAAAAAACTATACCTATGAGACATATTACTTCTTTACCTCTTTACTTCTTGAACCACTCTTTTTAATTCGGAATGCGTAATTCGGAATTAGGAATTATATGTATCGCTGCGCGATATATTTAAATTAGTCTGCGTCAGCAGACACATTCAATTATGCATTACGCATTATGAATTATGCATTAAACAGTCTGTCTGTGTGCTTTGGGGCTGCATACACGCTTTATCGTGTAACTTATTATTCTGATCATCATAAATCCTGTATTGTTACTTTATAACGAGGGGGAAACTTCGGCGAAGGTGGAAAAACAAAACCGGTGCAAAAGCTGACATTTCCCCCTATCCCTACGTTTCCCCCTCGTTGCTCCCCC
>JAEEVL010000059.1 GCA_016290875.1 Ruminococcus sp. | reverse complement strand
AGCCGCCTGGACAAGGTGCGCCATATGTTTCAGAAGGTAATGTAAAGATACATAATCGTCAAGACGGCAACAATCAGAAGTTATGGAGGGTAACAATGGAATATAGTAAGGAAGATTTATGCAGAATGATGAGCGTATTCATCAGGCATTACGAATAGCCTGTGCCGATGATTTTGTAGCGGAGCTTGACGGCGGAATTGATACTTTGCTCGGTGAGCGTGGAACAGGTTTGTCCGAGGGGCAGATGCAGCGTATCGCTATTGCAAGGGCGATCTATTCCGAAAGTCCGATACTGCTCCTTGATGAAGCAACTTCCGCACTCGATGCTGATACGGAGAAAATGCTCCTGCAAAATCTCAGGAATATGACGGATAAGACAGTTGTGATCGTTACACATCGCCCTGCGGCACTGGAGATATGTGACAGGGTGATAGACTTCTCAGATACAGAAAAATAGCTCGGAGTTTTTTACGCTCTGAGCTATTTATATTACCGCTTATTCGTCTTCGTCTGAACACTCGTCCAGCCCGTGCATGAGCTGAATGTATACGCACTCTGCTCGGTCATGCTTCTCGCCCTCAGTGGTCATCATGAGTTCAAGGAAATACGCTTTCGCTTCTTCGTAGTCTGACCACACTTCACGCCTGCCGTTGCATATTGTAGTGACCGTCTGACTTTTGGGCATTGCCAGCTCTGAGATTTTTAACATATCAGCACCTCCGAAAGATTTATTGTAGCTATATTATACTCTGCTAAACGTCAGAGAATGCTCATATGATTAGAAATCAAATAAATGATCAGCGGAATAATCGTGAATATGAGTTGTGAAGTACAAATTTAAGGTAATTGATTTATCAATAAGATTGCTCAATTACTTCATCTGACTTAATTCCAAGCTCACGTTTCTTTCGCTGTATAACTTGCATAAGCTTTCTATCTGAACGCGGCATGTTCTTACGACTACGTCTATTGTCTTCTTCTATGATACATCCGAGATTGACTATCAAACTTGAAACAGTACTTTTAAGCACTAGTGAATTATAATTATCCGAATTATCAAGCAATCGTTGAGCGCACTCATTTCCAGCCTCAGCAGACATTTTTAGCCATCTTTCCGCTTCAGCCTTATTTATCTCAATTTCATCATTCCCAAACAAATACAGCTTACCAAGCATATATGAGCACAAACTGTTACTGGTCGAACTATCTTTTAGTAACTGTATTGCTTTTTCAGTATCGTGCATTTCGATATCATCAAGCAGTATTTTTGCATAAGCGTATGCTGCATAAGGCTCGATATCACTATTTCTACAAGCTTTTTCCAAAAGCTTAACCGCCGCTGATATATTCTTTTTTTCCTCCGTCAGATACAGTTTTGCAAGATTATACATAGCATACTCGTTGTCAACCGAGACTTGTCTCAGATATTTCTCGGCTTTATTATAATCCCTGTATACTATATCCCCTTTGAGATAAATCTTTCCGAGTTTGTATGCTGACAGATCATCGCCGTTGTCAGCAAGCTCTGTTAGTATCCTTATACCTTTGGATATATCTTGTTTTTCATCAGAGCTAACAATGTATTTTCGTGCCTGTATTCGTTTGAGGGCTCTTTCTCTTGAAACAGTATCTGATGTGTTATTGTATACTAATTGAGGTATTGTTTCTTCAGCTTGAACTTCAACATCGTCCTTAATATCTATGAACTCAGGTTCTGCTGGTACAGTCTGAGCTCTACCCATTTTCATGACAGTTCTGATAATCATATTCCTGACTGATCTGAACTCTTTGTTATTAATAAGATCTGGAAAGTCTTTATCCTTTTGCGTGTACATTCTGTACTTAGCCTTCTCAAATTCACACCATTTATTATACAGTGCTTGAATGTTTTTGTCCTGAGCCAGTTGTGAGAATATCTCATCTACGGTCTCTTTGACATCATTATGAAGATAACCGTAAACTTTCTTTCCCTTCGTAGTCTGGAGTTGTTCATACAGTTTCTGTATCGACATAACAAGTCTTTCATCAATTTCACCGCTACCGAGCTGGGCAACTATCTCTTTCATATTGTTCTCCGACAACGCTTTCAACTCATTTCTGGTAAGCGTCTGTTCCTGATAAATACTTTTCATATCTTCATGAAAAATATCGTTTGCAAAAGCTGAACGTATTGCAGCCATACCTTCTTTTGTAAGGTATCCTTGTCTTGGATCTGATGAATACACTATGAGGTGAATATGCGGATGATGTGTTGTGTCATGGAATGCTGCATACCACTTCATATTTGCAAGCGGAATATTCTGTGCCTTTGATATATCGTCAATGTGACGCTTCACAAGCTCACGCCACATATCAGAATTTGTATAGCCAAGCCGCACTGCGTCCTCACGACGGAGTGAGACTACATGAGTCCACACATATCCGGGATGCTCGGCAACTTCATTTGCAACCGCATTCAGGTCAATAGGCTCATCACTTCCATTGAATAATCCATGTTCGCCACGTCTTTCTGCTCCTGGTCTATTTGCCATGTATCCTACGAAGTTCCTTCTGTTACCGATAACATCAGCATGACGTTCTATGATAGTTGATATGAGTTCCGAAGCGTTTTCTGATGAAGGATTCTTAGTGTAATCTGTATATTCAAGGTACTGCTTCGCCATTGGGAACTCTTTAATCAGTTCCGCTATGAGCTGCTTTTGATTTGCAGTTGTTTTACCTGTATTCTGCGGACGCTTTTCCACTGACTCACGGGTTGCAATGTACTTTGTAAAATTCCTGCGCTTTGTTTTACCACGCTTGCCGCTTTTTAGATAGCGGCTTGAAACAATTATCTGTGCCATATTTCACCTCCTGAAAAGAGAAAAGGGAGTCTTGCGACTCCCTTTGATACTATCGTGATTATCCTATTGTTACATCTCCTGACGTTCCGCCTGAGAACTCTCCGCCCGAAACATTTACAGTAACTGAGCTTATATCATCTGCTTCTATGCTGTCTGAAATGCTGTCGCCGTTTATGTTGAGAGTAAGAGTACCGCCGTTGCTGCTGTCATTGCCCCAGCGTCCTGTAGCAGCGTTTACGAGCTGACCGTCAGCGTTTTCAAGCGTATTATTACCGTTAAGGTTTATGACTGAATTTGTGTTCGTTATATAGAACATTGCTCCGTCAGTACCGTTGCGGATAGTTGTACCACTAATCGAAAGAGTTGAGCAGCTTGCAGTTGCGTCCTTGTCAGCAGCGTCACCGGACATACTCTGATACAGCATAACGCCGTTGTTACCGCCGCTAACAGTGAAGTCGCAGTTAGTCATAGTTATGGAGTTCTTACCCTCAATGACTGCTGACTGAGCTCCTGTCGAAATGCCTATAACATTATCAACAACGATCTCTCCTGTTGAATAAATGCAGGGGCTTCCGTCGCCGGAGCACTGCACAGTCGAATTTGTAACAGTGACATATCCGCCGCCACGATCAGTAGCTATCGGAGCACAATGAGATCCGCTTGTGGTAATATCAAGATGATCTGCATTTATAATACCTTCATAGGTAGCATATACACCACGTGACGAATTTCCTGTAGTTGTTATCTGAACGTTGTTGACATTAGCAGTCGCACCAGCTGTTGAGAACACCGCATTTGCACCGCTGCAATCAGATGTAATGACGCAGTCGGTTATCTCTGCGGAACTATCCTCTCCGACAACAAGAATTACGGAATTGATACCATAGAAGTTATAGTCATCGGAGACATCAGAGTGGCGCTTTGAATCATTTGTACTTGCATCGCCGTTTTTTACTATCTCAGCATTTGAGATCCTGAGACTTCCGCCGTTTATTACAAGGAACACATTCTGGTCTGACTCTGACGAAGTATATGTACCGCCTGTCAGTTCAACATCAACGCCGTCAATGATATATACGCCACTCAGATCAATGCTCTTGTTCCCGATAGTAACAGTAGAACTGCCAGACGATAAATCACTATTATCCGCACTGGCTTCAAGCAACTGTATATCGGCAGTGCC
>JAEEVL010000016.1 GCA_016290875.1 Ruminococcus sp. | reverse complement strand
TTTGATAGGCCTGATGTGTAAGCGTGGTGACACGTTCAGCTTGCAGGTACTAATCGGTCGAGGGCTTTTCCTTTTACTTCTTACAATCTGAGTTCTCCCTCAGCATTACGCTTTATTTCAAGTTTCATAGTCGGTGTTTATGGCGCAGAGGTCACACCCGTTCCCATTCCGAACACGGAAGTTAAGCTCTGCCGCGAAGACGATACTTGGCTGGCGACGGCCCGGGAAACTATTTCAATGCCGGCACTAAGATATTAACGGAAGTCATATGGCTTCCGTTTAATTCTATTGGGCCATTAGCTCAGTTGGTTAGAGCATCCGGCTCATAACCGGACGGTCTGGGGTTCGAGTCCCTAATGGCCCACCATCTTGCCATGACTAAATAGATGACATGGTCAAAAAAGCCCGAATTATCGGGCTTTTTTGCTACTCAAGTATTGAAAATTTTACTTCGGTTTTCATAGATGACATTATGCGATATTAGACCTTTGAAGGGAGTTGAACCCTCAAAAAAGCAAGTTTTAATCGCGATAAAGATCAAAATACTGGCAAATTTTGATTTTGACAGAAAAAAAGTATACAAAGTTTCAGACTCGGTTTTAGTGATTTTCACGAAATGTGAAAACGCTGAAATCGAGTCCTTTTTTGTTTTCCAAAAACCACTGATAGCGAACCTATCATCGAATTGTGAGCCATTTTTTGCGGCAACGGTGGCAGGTCGGGAAACTACGCCACTGATAGCAGAGAGAGCCACTGTAAGCGATTTGTGCGCCTGTCAGGCGATACATAGAGAGCAGTTCACGCCTGCTGTCTATGGAAGAAAACTGATAGGAGGAAAAGCGAATGAACAAATTCTACATGAACGGTAAGCTGATACACAAAGCTTCCGATCACAACTCAAAACGCTGTGAGGTGGAGAAATGGGTATTTCTGCCTCACTCTGACTTTGAAAGGCTGAAAGGTAAACCATATCAGGAGCATGAAGCAATAACCGCAGCCAAAGACCTTATGTATGAAGACGAACAAGCCTATCACTGCATAATGCTGCTTGACGAATACGGCGATGACGGACTGCTCATTGAGGCAGACGGCTTCGACTATCCCCGATATTCCATGTTCGTACCTGATGCAAAGACAATCTATGAGTGGTATAAGACTTCGGAGTCTGAGTTGAAGTTGCACGACATGATCAAGGATACAGTCGAAAAGATTGCTGAGCTTACTCATACAGGCAAAACCGATTTCACATCGGCTGATATGATCGACATGGACGAGGTCGAAAGTCTGATCAAAAACGCCATAGTACAGCAGCTTGCTCTGAGGAATGATATCAAAATGGCAGAGAACACGGATATCGGAGTTGACTTTCAGTCGGATATCCATGTTGAGGCTGAGAAACTCACAGAGCTGAAGTTCTACTGTTCCTTGAAAGTCCAGCGAGAGATCACCCCCTCATTTGATGAGGACGAAGAAGATGAATTCTTCGAGGACACCGAAGAACTCTCCGACTATGAGACTCTTGAATATGAGAGCGAGATCAGCGATGCTATCGAGGTATACCAGTCAGACGAGGAAGAAAATCGTGGAATAATGGCGTACCTCGATGATAGAAAGAGGTTCGCAGATAAGGTCTACTCCATATTCCCCTCTGTTGAGAAGGTCGGAGACAGTCTCATGGGAGTTTTTACCTGCCAAATCTGCGGCGAACTTGACAGATACGAGTATGACGAATTGCTTCAGGAACTACGGGGACAGTCATCAGACGGCTGGGGTGAAGGTTTTGAGCAGCATGAGATTCATACATCAGAGGGAGATATCTACGTCAGCTTCTACGATAGTAGCGGTTCATGGGAACTTATGACAGAGGAAGAAGTCAAAGAAACGCCCGACGTACCTACTGAGGACGTCGGCTTGAGAATGTGAGGTGTTGGTATGATACACGTTAATATTCGATACAAGGATAAGGAAATGACTGTTGAATTTCCGAAAAACAACTGTGAACTGGCAGCTGAGCTCAAGAGATTCGGAATAGAGGCGTCTCCCGACAAGCTCAAGCTCCGCAGCAATGCTTCAAATCAGTGTTTGATAGGGCTCTACACAAACGATCCGCTCGGCGACGTTATTATTGAAAGATTGTGTGACAATGATAACCTGTCGGAGCTTAATATGCTCTGCGGAGTCCTTGACAGTGCTACTGACCGTGATAATGTAATGAGAACTATCCTCGACAGCGATGTTCGATGTATAAACGGCATTAAAAGGCTCTTCGCTGACCGATTTATCGAGTTTTCGGATAAGTTGGTACTTAATACAAGGCTTGAACGCAAGCCAACGGAACTCACAGGCAAAGGCTGTGTTATAGAAAAAGCCGTGCCCTTCAATCACACGAAGTTCCTGAGTATAGCCAATGCTCCTCTCAATGACGAGCCAATTATAGCTGAAAACAGAGAGAATATGTACTTCGACAGCAGCGACAATATGTATCATTGCCTGCTTATCTACGACAGGGACTATGGCGACGGCATAGTCGTGAACTCGGGGGGCAGTAACTACGCCAGATATGCGCAGTACGTACCGCAGGCGAAGATCATATATGAGCAATACCGCAGTTCCCACCTTAATGAGCTAAAGCTGTACTGTCCGCTTTCAATAGTATCATTTGAAAACGGTCTATCAGAAGAAATAACTGCGTATCGGGCGGCATTCTACTGTAACGATATACGAAAGGCTCTTCGGGAATCGGATCTGCCTGCTGAAAAAGAGCGAGGTCTAATGCATTGGTAAACACGGTCAAAGACGATCTCGCCAAACTGAGGCTTGATTACGCTGAAGCTCAGAAAATCATAGCAGAGCCTTTTCCTCAGCAGACAGAGCTTGAAACAAAGGAAGACAGGCTGAAAACGCTGACCGAGGAACTTAATCAGGCAGCTATCGAAGCTAAAAAGAACGCTCCTAAGCGTGATAAGACCTGTTATTTTGAGAGAGCCAAGATGAAGCGTGATGCTATGCGTATAGCAAAACAGCCGAAAAAAGGCAAGGCAAAAGGACAGGACAAGAAAAAGCCAGGGCTCGAATAACAACTTTGCCCCCAGTGGGGTCAAAGTTAAAGCGGAAACTCAAAATAAGGTTTCCGCTTTTTCATTATATTGAAGAATATATGGAAAGTACGAAAATATGAAATACTATAATTCTGTACACTATACACAATTAATATGCACGTAACGTATAATTCAAATACGCTTCTCCCGATTGTATATTATGCTTGAAATAAATTAAAAATTGTAGAACATTTTTGTCTACTATACTTGACACAGCAAGGTGAAATATGGTATAATATTAAAGAAGAATTGCTAGTTTATTGAACTTTTTCAAATTGGTATTCTTCTTTATATCAAATATCGTTTACGATTATTAGGAGGTATTTCTATGGCTTTTAATCCTGCTGCTTATAAAGCACCTGTCGCAAAAAAACTTCCAGTTGTTCTTCTGCTTGACGTTAGTGGAAGTATGGGTGGAGATAAAATCAACACTTTGTATGATTGCGTTGTAGATATGATAGCATCTTTTGTTAATCAGAGAATGAAAGAAACTATCATTGATGTAGCGATAATTACTTTCGGATCAGAAGTAAAGTTACATTCTCCTTGTAGTGAGAATCAGCCATATGTTCCCGTTTCCGATTTGCAGGATCAGGGTATTAGCAGATTTTATGCTGATGGAATGACACCAATGGGAACAGCTCTTAAGATGGCAAAAGATATGATTGAAGATAAAGCTTTTACGCCTTCAAATATATACAGTCCAGCTGTACTTCTTCTTTCCGACGGACAGCCTAACGATTCATGGAGAACCCCTCTTGATGATTTTATCAAAAGTGGACGTTCAGCTAAATGTCAAAGATTCGCAATCCCAATCGGTAATGATGCTGATAGAAGTGTTCTTCGTGAGTTTACAGGTGATGATAATAACATCTTCTTTGCGGAAAATGCAGCCGACATTGCTGATGCTTTCCAGAAATTCACTATGTCTGTATCTATGAGAGCTGCTTCACAGAATCCTAATGCTATTCCGAAAGTCAGCAACGCTCCTTTTGACAACAATGTAGCGCAGGATTCAGATGATGACGACGAATATATCTAATATTATGAGGTGATTTTATGCCAATGGCAATAGGTAATCCTGATGAAATCATGGATTTTTCTAATACTTTAGAAGCGTATCTTGATACGATTACACAGGAGACAGATAGATTGAATTCTGCCTTTCAGCAGCTTGGAGATTCTTGGCAGGATCAGCAAAGACAGTCTTTTGAAGAAACTTATCAGCAACTCCAAGGCGCATTGTCAAGTTTTAAAGAAAACGCTTCAAATCAGATTCCTCACCTTAGAACTATGGCTGAGGATTTAAGAACATATTTAGGAAGATAGGCTTTTTAGTGAAAAATATCCTCTTGCACTTAAATTCCTTCTTTCGCTATCAGCAATAAAGGAGAAATACTATGTCTGCTAATGCTAATGTTTTTAATATAGATGTCTTTTTAACAACAATAAGATCTTTGCTTAGTATTGAGCATGAGACAAAGAATAAATGTGCAGAGGGGCTTAATAAAGCAGAAAACATTCTGCAACAAACCCAAGAAGAGCTAAAGATAAGTAATGGAATGTGGTATAATACATTATAATAGAATATACATATTTCTTCAGTCAAAGTAATAGGGGAGCGCATATATGGAAAACTGGGAAAAAGAAGCATTATTTGTACTTGAAATGGTAAAAAATGAAGAAGAGTTTATGTTCAGCGAGGATGATGCTGAACACTCTAAAAGAAAAGAGCATGATGCGTTTGTTGAGAAGTGGGGCTTCTCATACAATGATGTCTTTGATCTCGATAAATCAATTGCTATGTTTATGTTGCCGAGAATAGCTTATTTCCGTGCTCACAATAACGGTATCCCGAACTGTTTTATAAAAGTCGCAGAAGATGGTCAGACTATAGTGAATGAAGCGGAAGCTATAAAAGAATGGAATGATATCCTCGAAACTATTTGTGATGGATTACATTTGTATATTGAAAAGGGAACCTCTGATTTTACAGAGGCAGATAAAGAAATGTGGAAAAAAGCTAAGTCATACATATTTGAATACTTTGAATCTCTTTGGAATTGATGATTATGAAAAATAAAATGAATGAACTATCTGAATATCTGTGTTTACTCCTTAGACATGCACGAACTGATAAATCATCGCGGCACTTATGGAAGGATCATCAATATCTCCACAGACGCAGCACAGGTGTTCGCAGGACAGATCACTTATGGAGCAAGCAAGGCTACGTTGGAAGCTCTTACTCGCAGCAACGCACTTGAAAGTCGCACAATACGGGATAACTGTTAACTGTGTAGCTCCCGGACCTACGCAGACAGGATGGATAGACTCCGAGTTTGAGAAGCAGGTCATTCCGATAATTCCAATGGGGCAGCTAATACAACCGGAGGATATCGCTGATACGATACTGTTCTTATCAAGCGAGAGGGCGAGGATGCTCACAGGGCAGGTCATTAAAGTCTCTGGCGGACACACACTATAATTCTCGATTTCACCTTTTGTCATAACTATTAACAGCTTGGTGAGAAATAATTAAATTAATATAGCTAATGTATTTGAGCTGCGTCTAATTTTTTGGACATTTCTGATGATATAATAATAACAGAAACAAGGAAACCACAGAAATGGAAAAACTAGGAGGAAAAACTATGAAAATGACATCTGCACAGGCAGCCAAGTTGCTCCGTCAGCTCAAAGAAGAATTGTGTGCTCTTCAGGTTCGTGAAAATAATTCTCGAAGCTTTCTTGCATCTCTTGATGAAGATCCTGAATCTGCACGTCCGGACTATGATTACAATGCTATGAAGGAGGAAATGAACGCAATAGAGGTTAAGATACGCAAATTAAAGCATATTATCAATGTTTTTAATACTACTACTATTATTCCTGAATTTGACATTACGATTGACGAGATGCTTGTATTAATTCCTCAACTTTCAGCCAATTGTTCGAGATTGGCGAAAATGAAGGATGCACTTCCTAAAGTCCGTGAAATGTCTGGATACAGAAGCAACATTATTGACTATCGCTATGTGAACTATGATATCGAACAGGTAAAAAAGGATTATACAGAGCTTTATAATAAGCTTGCCAAAGCACAGACAGCTCTGGATTATGTGAATAGTACCGTAGAAATGGAGGTCGAGATATAACTAAGTTTTTCCGTTTGTGATTCGCTATTCCTTATGAGATATCATAAGTCAGGGTTTAATGTTTAAGTCGTCCGTTATTAATTTGTCGTGTGTCACCTATTGTAAATGATAATGTTTAGTGTTAAGGATACGTGGCAAGATACACAAAGTCGGCTATCTGTTTAAAACACAGTAACAAATTAATCACAATAAAAACCTAAATCAGCAGCTGAGGTACGGTTTCAAGCCGCTGGCATATTAATATATAGTATATATCGTTGATAATCGGACGTTAATTTAGATTCTTATAGTGATACATAATTTGACTAAAAGCCATAGAATAGCCATATATCATATGTCATCTATTTAGTCCTGGCTTGACATTTCGCGGTTCAGTTATAGAACCGCGATTTTTATTATCTTACATAGCAATTTTAACCGGTCACAGTTTGTGTGACCGGTTTTTATGTTCCATGTTTGATATTTTCAGTTATCCTATTATGCCCATTTTCTTGAGCCGGGAACGTATTGCGCTTCCTGTTCGTTTATGTATTCTTGCAATTTCAGCTACTGTGATTCCCTGAGCAAATTCTTTTGAAAGCTGTCTGTCTTCTTCATCTGTCCATGATTTTGAACTGTGTGAACGTTTACCTGTTGCTGTCATTTCACGTAAGCTGTCGAGCTGCTTTTGTAATGAGCTGACTTTGCCTTCGGGAGCCTTTTCTTCATCAGGGTAATTTTTTATGTGTTCGCGTATCAGATCACAGAATTGTTCGCCGAATTGCTCTGCCTTGCGCTTACCGACTCCTGATACTGTGAGAAAATCTGTTTGATTTGTCGGTTGTATCCTGCACATATCTCTCAGAGCTGCATCGGAGAAAATAATATATGCCGGTACCTTGGCTTCAGATGCCAGCTTTGAGCGCAGTTTCCTGAGTTCTGCAAATAATGGACTATCAGAGTAGAACTCTTCATCAGCACGTTTTTTACCAAGCTGAGTTTTCTCTTTAGGAAGATTCATACTGACAGATATGCGCTCTTTCAATATTTTTGCTGACAGGGGAGTGAGTTCAACTACCGGGTATTCTCCGTCGTTGTAAGTTAGGTATCCTCCTGAAATCAGGTAATCTATTTCGTAACGTATCCGGCGTGGTGAAGTATCATTCATTATTCTATAGGTAGACAGTTTGTCAAAACCAAGCGATATCAGTTTTGCGTTTTCACTTCCCCTTAGAATATCAACGACCATACTTTTTCCGAAATAGCTGCCTTTCTGCTTTATTCTGAATACACAGGAAACTATTTTCTGTGCATCAATAGTTATATCGACCTCTTCAAAACCGTTTACGCAGTTTGAACAGTTGCCGCAGTAAGTTGGTGCTTTTTCACCGAAATATCTGAGCATATACTCACGCAGGCAGCCTGTTGTTGTTGAGTAGAAGGTCATTTCTTTAAGACGTTCTTTATCGCGTTCAAGCATTATGTCTTTTTCTTCTTCTGAGAGTTCAGTATTTTCCTCACGGCTTTTTTCTATCATGAAATTGTTTGTTCGCACATCAGCCGCGCCGTAGAGAAGTATACACTGTGCCGGACTTCCGTCACGTCCTGCGCGTCCTGCTTCCTGGTAGTAGCTCTCAATATTTTTCGGCATATTATAATGTATCACAAAAGCAACGTCGGATTTATCTATCCCCATGCCGAAAGCATTTGTTGCGACCATGATCCGTTTGCGGTCATAGATGAAATCTTCCTGATTCGTTCTTCTTTCGTTGTCGGAAAGTCCTGCATGGTAGCGAGTTGCTGAGAAACCGTCTGAGTTTAGTTTTTCGCAGACTTCCTCGACATTTTTTCGTGAAAGGCAGTATATTATTCCGCATTTATCACCGAGAGAGTCAAGCTGTTTACGCAGTTCGGTGTATTTGTTCTGTGGAGTTACTACGGAAAAATATAGATTTGGGCGGTCAAAGCCTGTTGTCAGTGAAAATGGTTCATTCAGTCCGAGAAGACGAATGATATCTTCCTTGACAGTATCAGTTGCAGTTGCGGTAAAAGCGCTGATTATAGGTCTATGCGGCAGGCTTTCAATGAATTCGGCGATATGCAGATAACTTGGTCTGAAATCCTGTCCCCATTGTGAAACGCAGTGAGCTTCGTCGATAGTGACCATTGAAATTCTTACCGATGATGTAAGACGTTTTATTTCCTGAGTACAAAGGCGCTCAGGTGCAACATAGATAAGTTTATACTCACCGCGGCATGCTCTATACATTGTTTCGGAGTATTCCTCCTGATTCAGCGAACTGTTTATGCAGGCAGCACTCACTCCGGCAGAGATAAGAGCGCTGACCTGATCTTTCATAAGAGATATCAGCGGTGAGATAACAATTGTTGACCCTTCGAGCATTATAGCCGGAACCTGGTAACACAGCGACTTTCCGGCACCTGTCGGCATTATGCCGAGGACATCGCTTCTGCTGAGTATATGATCAATAAGGTCAGATTGTCCCTTGCGGAATTCCTTGTGGCCGAAGTATTCTTTCAGCACCGAGAGTTTATCCATTTGAGCCGGTCTCCTTTTTCATAAATGCTTTTCCGTTTACGATAACTATTCCTGCTGCTACAAGCAACAGTGCAGCTACAGTACGCAAGGGCCCTGCAGGCGGTTTTTCCGAAAGAAGGATCGCTGACAGGATAACGCCGAATACAGGATTCATAAACCCGAATACAGATACTGATGAGACAGGATTGTATTTTAGCAGCAAGCTCCAGAGTGAAAATGCCGCCGCAGAGATAAATCCAAGATACAACAGCATCATACAGCCTTCTGCACCGGTACTGCCTATATTTCCGCCGGAAACAGTTCCCACAGCTATCATGAATGCTCCGCCGGCTATGAACTGCCAGCTGCTGAGCATTACCGGATCGGAAGTGCGCGAGAATTTCTTAGTGATGGAAGCAGAAAAAGCATATGACAGCGCCGATAGGAAGACCATTCCTTCTCCGCGCAGACTGAGACTGAGGTCGCTGCCGCTTGTAAAGTTTATAAGCAGAACTCCTGCAAATCCCGTCATGCAGCCGATCAGCTTCTGTAAGGTCATTTTCTCTGTTCTGAAAACAAATACCGATACTATTATTGAAAGGAACACGTTTGAAGCTGTTATTACTGAGCTTTTCATTCCTGTTGTGTGTGACAGGCCTATATAGAAGAAAGTGTATTGAAGTATTGTCTGAAATAGTGAAAGAAGACAAATGCGCAGAATATCTTTTCTGCGTGGTATCAGCAAACGCTTTTCGGCGATGCTTCCTGCAGCAGCGGCCATTGTTCCGGCGAGCAGAAAACGCATACCGGCAAAAAGTATCTGTGAGGACGTGCTGCCCGAGTTGATACTGAACATCCTGTAACCGAGTTTTATGCAGGGAAAAGCGCTTCCCCACAGCAGACAGCATATCAGCGTGAAGCCGATTATAACTCCGCGCCTTGTAAAGAACTTATTTTTATCCATTTTTTCTCCTGAAAATACATAAGATGTTACTATTATAGCACCGCAGCGGAAAAAAAGCAAGCTCAGTGAAGTATTGCCTTTCTGTGCTGATCGGGAGTTTCTGCCAATATACTGCCTGATATTGACATGGGCGCAAAGGCAATGTATAATGAAAGTAAATAAACTTCAGGAGATGATACTATGTTTTCAGCAAGGCTAACGGCAGCACTTCTTGCAGCGGCAACATTTATAATGAGTGTTCCTTTAACTGCAAGTGCTAAGAATACTGACACTAAACCCGGACGCATTGTCGGCTATCTTCCGGAATGGCACTATCAGTATTTCGATAAACTCGACCTGTCAGAAGTCACTCACATCAATATCGCTTTTTGTAACCCTGACAGCAGCGGCAGGATAAGCTGCGGTATCCCTGACAGTGAACTTACAAGGATAGTATCAGAAGCGCACGAAAGCGGTGTCGAGGTATTTGTGGCTTTTGGTGGAGGAGGCGGCTGTTCAGGATATCTTGAACACCTCGATACGCCTGAGGAGATGGCAGATTTTGATGCTGAAATAATGCAGTACTGCGAGAAATTCGGCTTTGACGGCATTGATCTTGATATCGAGCTCGGTTCGTCTGACAGGATATGGAACTATTATGCCGATTGGTGTACAGAACTCCGGGGACTCTGCGACGAACGCGATATGCAGATGTCAACAGCTACGGCTGCATGGGTTGCGTATAACATTTCGCCGGAGACATTTGCCTTGTTTGATTTTGTGAATGTCATGGCTTACGATAATGATGAGGATCCGGTCTCGCACTCAACATATGAGTATGCACAGGTCTGCCTTGACTATTTCTCATCGAGGAAGAAGATACCGGCTGAGAAGCTCGTTCTCGGTGTTCCGTTCTACGGAAGGGGATATGACAGCAACGGCAGGCTGGACTGGGATTCAGCCGCTTCATTTGCCGAGATACTGAGAAACGGCGAAGAGTATTATGCTCTCGACAACTGCAACGGTATGGCGTACAACGGAGCAGTAACGATCGCTGAAAAAGCCAAACTTTCATCGAGGTACGGCGGTATTATGATATGGGAGCTCTCTCATGATGCAGACGGTGATAAGTCACTTTTGAAGGTCATAAATGACACTATGCGCGGAAAGAAGAGTGTTACAGGTGATGTGAACGGCGACGGCGAATTCAATATAGCTGATGTTGCTGCTTTTCAGAAATGGCTTCTTAATCCGGTAAACGAGCTGAAAAACGGCAAAGCAGCAGATCTTACTGAGGATGGCAGACTCAATGTTTTTGATCTTTGTCTTATGAAGCGGATGCTATTTGCCGGAAAATAAGAACTGCGGCTGACAGAAATGTCAGCCGTTATTGTTTATTTATCTTATTTGCGTTGCAATTGCATATTGATAATGGAGTCGGGATGTGGTATAATATTATTATCAAATAACGAAAGCGAGGGTGCCATATGAATCAGCATACCAGATTTAACCTTCCGATCTGTCTTGCAGTTGAGGAGGACGCATTCTTCCACTCTGACGACATTGTAAAGAGGTATATTCCCGACATAATCGGCCAGAAAGCGATCGTTGTCTCAGAGGAATTCCTTATTGGTATCTACAAGGAGAAAATAACAGACATAAGCCGTGATTTCGGCAACGCTGAGATAGTATCAATGAACAGTGCTAGCTTTGATGAAGCTGTTGCGATCGCGAAAAAAGTCTGTATAGAGGACATCAAGGTCATAATTGGCATAGGCGGCGGCAGAGTCCTTGATACAGCAAAGTATGCTGCACATATCAGCAAGGCGGTCTATATCTGTATGCCGACCTCGCTTAGCAACGATTCGCTTGCTTCGCCTTTCTCGGTGCTGGAGACCTATGGAAAAGCGCGTAAGACTTTCGCCTGCAAGATACCTACGGCAATAATAGTCGATACGAATATGATAATCAACGCTCCTGTGGGACAGACTTTGTCCGGTATCGGAGATACTATCGCAAAGCATACAGCGCTCTATGACTGGAAACTGTCTGCTTCAAAGACTTCTTCACAGGTTGACGATTTTGCCTATGCGCTGAGCAGAATGAGCTTTGATTCAGTTTATCATTGTGACCAGCAGGATATGAAGAGCCGTGTGTTCATCCGTATCCTTTCACGTGCACTCGTTATGGGCGGACTTGCTATGGAGATAGCCGGTTCATCGCGTCCCTGCAGCGGAAGTGAACACCTCTTTGCTCATGCTATCGAAGAATACTACCCGGATATCAAGATATCTCACGGACTGGCTGTTGCTCTCGGAACTATACCTGCCTGCATCTTCCAGAGACAGGATATAGACGGACTTCTCAGCTTTTTCAAGGCTCACGGACTTGACGTTGATCCGGCTTCATACGGCATAACAAAGGATATGTTTGCAGATATGTGGGAGAAAGCACGTACGGTCAGAACAGGCAGGATAACCGTTCTTGACGAAATCAAGCACGACAGAGTTCAGCTCGATGAAATATACAGCAGAATGGCGGAGGGAATATGAAAACAGGACTTATTTTTGACATGGACGGTACGCTTTGGGACTCATCAGAGAATGTTGCGGCTTCGTGGACTGAAAAAGTCAGACTGCTCGGCTATGACCGTCCGCCTATAACAAAAAAGGACATTATGAGCGTTATGGGACTTACTATGGACAAGATAGCAGATATAATCTTTGGTGATCTTCCGAAGGACGAGCGTATGAAGCTTCTTGACGAGTGCGGAAACCACGAAAATGATTATCTTCGCAGACACGGCGGTGTTCTCTATCCCGACCTCGAGAAAACTTTCATCAGACTCAGGGAGAAATATCACCTCTACATCGTTAGTAACTGTCAGAGCGGCTATATAGAGGCTTTTCTCGAGTATTACGGCTTCGGAAAATACTTCGACGACATAGAGTGCTACGGCAATAATCTCAAGGAAAAGGGCGACAACATAGCCCTTATCGTAAAGAGAAATTCTCTTGATAAGGCTTGGTATGTCGGTGACATACAGGGGGACTACGATGCCACGATGAAAGCCGGACTTGACTTTATCCATGCGGCTTACGGCTTCGGAACTATAAAGCAGACTGTTCCTGAGCTGGAGCGCTTCAGCGATCTGCCGGAATTGCTCGATACATTATAAAAAATAAACGGTCACAGGTGATACTGTGACCGTTTTGGCTTAGAATGAAATAATAACTTTAGTCGATGGTCTTGGAATGCTATTAGGAGTTGGAAATCGGTATCCTGACACTCCATATACCATAAACGCTTCTCTCAAATCATTTAAAACGTCTTGCTTGTTAATTGACTTTTCTTTGTGATCTGCTTGGTCTAAACTCATTAAAGTCCATTTAATAGTATATCCGTCTATGAATGATGACAGCATAACAGCTTTGAAACAAATGTCGTTCCAGTAAAAAGCAAAGTAGTCTATATGAGGTGGATCTATATCCTTCCAATAATGAAACAAAAATATGTTTCTTTCTTTATCTATCGTCCATCTACCTGGAGTTACTTCCCGATAATTGGGGATTTTGTAAGGACGCATCATATTCCTGGGTATAGGTTCATTTATAAATCCCATTGTTAATTCCTCCATTTTGATAATAATAAATACTTCTATGCTTTCTATATTTATCAGAATGAAATAATAACTTTCGCAGAACGAATAGGAACGCCATTAGGCGTTGGATAGTTATATCCTGATACACCGTATACTTTAAATGCTTCTCTAAGATCTTTTAAAACATCTTGCTTATTTATCAAGACTTCCTTTTTCTCAGATTGTTCTAAGCTTCTCAATCTCCATTTTATTGAATTATCACCTAAATATGTCATTAACATAATGGCTTTGAAACAAATATCGTTCCAGTAAAAAGCAAAGTATTCTTCACATGGGTTATCAATATTAGTCCAGTATTTAAACAGAAAAATGTTCCTTTCTTCATCTCTCGTCCAAAAGCCAGGAGTTATTTCCCTATAATTTGGTATTTTGTAAGAACGTATCATATTTTGTGGTATAGGTTCATTTATAAATCCCATAGAATATCCCTCCTTGTTTAATTATATATTTATTAAGAGATAAAGTCAATATCTTGTCGGCTATTAGTTTCGTCACGAGTTGACAAAACTGTCACTATATAGTATAATTAACGTAGTAATTACTATGTATGGAGGCGTTTGAATGAAGCGTACTGACTATATCAGCTGGGACGAATACTTTATGGGTATCGCTATACTCTCGGCGGAGCGAAGCAAGGACAACAACACGCAGGTCGGAGCCTGTATCGTGAACCGCGAGAACAAGATAGTTTCAGTTGGCTATAACGGTATGCCGACAGGCTGCAGTGACGATGAAATGCCGTGGGAGCGTTCTGCGGAATCGCCGCTCGATACGAAGTACCCGTTCGTTTGCCACGCCGAGCTAAACGCCATACTCAACTGCAACATCGGCAACCTCAGCGGCTGTACGCTATATGTTACTCTTTTCCCGTGTAACGAGTGTGCAAAGGCAATAATACAGTCCGGAATAAAGAGGGTAGTGTATTATCAGAACAAGTATGCCGACAGCGATGCTGTGAAGGCTTCGTGCCTGCTTTTCAGCAGATGCGGAGTTGAGTTTGTGGAGTACAAGGCAAGCGGAAAAGAGATAGTTCTTTCCGTGTGAAATACATACAGAATAAGCCGTAACACCTTATGTGCTACGGCTTTTATCATGCTTTGAGATATTTGGAGAGCTTTTTCTTCTTCTTTTCAGTGTACATTACCTTGTCGGCTTCTGTAACGAAATTGAAGATGTCTTCGCCTTTCTGCGGCTTGGTTATGAAGTAACCCGTGCTTGCACTGAGTTTAAAAGGATGCTTGCCGCTCTTGTTGACTTCGCCTATGTAGTCTTCGATGCGCTTTGTGAGGGCATCGGCTTCAGCTTCAGAAGCGTCAGCGGCGAACACTATGAATTCATCACCGCCGAAACGGCAGTACACCTCACCGTGAGTACAAGCCATAACGAGCACATCAGCAACACAGCAGATAGCTTTGTCACCGACGCTATGTCCATAGGTGTCGTTGATATGTTTAAGACCGTCGAGGTCGATGAACATCAGCATTATATTGCGCTGCTGCTCGACACAGCTGCGGTAAAGCTGGTCAGTCGCCTGAATGAAGCCGTTCCTGTTGTATATGCCTGAGAAAGTATCACGCGCATAGAGACGCTTTAAACGCTCGACTGCATATTCAAGGCTGATGACCTTTCGCATATTCTCGAGAGTATTGCTGAGTGATATGCAGAAACTCTCGAAAAGCGAGTTGTGCAGCGGCATAGGGGAGTTGTATATCACCATATAGCCGAAACAACGGTCACCGAAGTGTAAAGGTATATGGTAGTAAAGCTTGCCCGTTCTTCCGTTGTTTGCGATCTCGGGAAGTATGTCACGGCGCTTTATTTTGACAGCGTCGTAGAATTTTCCGTTTGAATAGACGATAGGAACGAATATATCGTCGCTGTAATCGGTAACGGACTTCGTTTTTTCAGGAAGACTCGAAACCGCAGAGTCTATATCTGATTCTGACAGCCAGTTCTCACAGAGGCAGAAGTAGAATTCTTCGGCACCAATTTTAGCGGAAAAAGCTTTGAGCAGGTCGATATAATTATCAAATGAATCAGTACCGAGAAGTTCAACAAGGAGCTTGTTCGTGTCAGCCATAAATACCTGAGAGGTCTCAAGACGCATATATGTGTGATAGTTCTGTTCCTTGAAATCTTCGACTGTGCTGGTAACATTCTCTGAACATCCGCAGCTCTCTGTGAAACGCGGAGACATATTCAGAATGACACTTCGCTCTTGTTCAATGTTATTGAAGTGGTTGCTGAGCATCTTGCAGGCTATTCGGCCTGAGAGCGCAAGCGGACGGTCAACAGAAGTGAGCTCCACCTGATAATTCTGTGTAGTGTAGGTATTGTCAAAACCTGTCACAGCTATGTCTTTAGGAACATTGATACCTTCATCTGTAAGACCGCATATCGCTGAGGAAGCCATAACGTCGTTTGCACAGATAATAGCATCAGGGAGTTCTCTGCCTAGGCTGAGGAAATGCTTGACGGCTTCACGGCCGGAAGGCGCACGGAAGTCTCCGTAAAAGATATAGTCATCTGAAATAGCTATATTGTTTTCTTCAAGCACCTCGAGGAAAGCAGCGAGTCTGTCTGCACTTTCCGGATTGTCTGCGGGGCCTGATATATAAGCGAATCTCCTGTGGTCATGAACATTGATGAGGTGCTCTGTGATACGGCGCATAGCAGCCTTGTTATCAATGCCGACATGATAGAGATATGGAATATCGTTGTCTATGCTGACAGCAGGTATGCCGGCAGCTTTTATTCTGTTGAGTATATCATCTATGACGCTCTGACGCGCAACTGTATTGGTGAGGAGTATCGCGCCGTCGAAATCATTGAAATCCGGCAGGTTGAATATATTGAATTCACCCTTGGCATGAGCCTGGTTGATAGAACCGCTGAAAGAAACGAAGACTGAGATATTGAGCGAGAACTCGGAAGCAGCCGCAGCTATCCCGTTAAGTATCGAGCTCTGGTAACTCTGATCCATTTCTTCTATTATAAGCGCGATCTTATAGCTGTTCATTCGGGTGTGACACCTCGTTTCAAAGTCAAGAGTTAATTGAATATACAGACAGTTTAGCGTGTGAGTGACGAAAATAGGCTTAAAAACATAAAGCTTAAATTTATTATACAGTATCTTTTCCGAAAAATCAATAGAAATATAATGAAATTTTCTGGCGAAAGTCTTAATTTTTTGTTAACGTAATGATACACCGAGTATACTATTTGTTGAGTTTGACTTTAAGTCGAAAATATGACGACAATTTGCGATAATTTGTATCATAACGCCGAAATTTTCGAGCGTTATTGACAAATCTCCAAAAAATGATATACTAATAATTAGTTGAAGATAACTCTGCCCTGACGGCAGAGCCGCAAACAAATATCCGGATGTGTGTATATTTCCGGACAAGCTGTGGAGGGATCTTATGAATATCTGGCACAATATCAGCCCGAAACGAATAAACCCCGATGATTTTTATGCGGTCATAGAGATCGGCAAGGGAAGCAAGATAAAGTATGAGCTTGACAAGGACACAGGTCTTATCAAAATGGATCGTATCCTGCATACCTCAACACATTATCCTTCAAACTACGGTTTTATACCGAGAACCTTTTCCGATGATGCTGACCCTCTCGATGTCTTGGTGCTTTGTTCGGAAACTCTTATGCCAATGACGCTCGTAAGGTGTTATCCTATCGGCGTTATCAGAATGCTCGACAACGGTCACCGTGATGACAAGATCATTGCTATCCCGTTTGAAGATCCGAATTACAATGTGTATCAGGATATCGAGCAGCTCCCCAAACACGTCTTTGAAGAGATGAGCCATTTCTTTACGGTCTATAAGGAGCTTGAAAACAAAACGACAGCCGTTAATGAGGTCGACCATGCAGATGTTGCAAAGCAGATAATCGCTGAGGATATTGAGTCCTATATAAACAATTTCTGCAAGTGACCGAAACTGATACCCCATCCGCAGCGGCGGAAAATACAATTCTGAAAGGAGTATCGCACGGCTAAGGCGTGTGCGAGAAAGTATTTATGACAGCTTCAAGTGAAATTTTATTCGGCAGTGATTCAAATGTAGCACCTATCGGTGTTATCGCAATGAACAGCGTTACCGAGCTTGGTGACAAGATCGACAATTATCTCGTTGACTGGGCAGGCAAGGGCGGTATCAATGTTGATACATTCCTTCTAGAGAGCGAATGCCCCCGTTTCTCTTCCGGTGACGGCAAGGGACTTATCAAGTCCACTGTACGCGGCAAGGATCTGTTCATTATCGTTGATGTCGGTAACTATAATATAAAGTATGATTACTTCGGTATGAAGAACGCTATGTCTCCTGACGATCATTTCCAGGATCTCAAGAGAATAATCCAGGCTGCAAGCGGTAAGGCGCACAGAATAACAGTTATCATGCCTATCCTTTATGGCGGCCGTCAGCACAGAAGAAGCTACCGCGAGTCACTCGACTGCGCTTGTGCTCTTCAGGAACTCGAGGCAATGGGCGTAGCAAACATCGTAACATTCGACGCTCACGATCCGAGAGTGCAGAACGCTATCCCGCTTATGGGCTTTGACAATGTAATGCCTACTTACCAGGTACTCAAGACAATGCTCAGAGATATCAAGGATATAAATTTCAACAAGGACAGATTCATGGTAGTAAGCCCTGATGAGGGAGCTCTCAACAGAAATATGTACTATGCTTCAGTTCTCGGTGTTGAGATGGGTATGTTCTACAAGAGAAGAGATTACTCAACTATCGTAAACGGACGCAATCCTATCGTTGCTCACGAATATCTCGGAAACCCTGTTGAGGGCAAGGATATCTTTGTATCAGACGATATCATTTCTTCCGGTGAGTCTATGCTCGACCTTGCATATGCACTCAAGGAGAAGAAGGCTGGAAGAATTTTCACTTACGCAACATATGCTATTTTCACAAACGGTCTTGAGAAGTTCGACAAGGCTTATGAGGATGGCATCATCGACGGTGTATTCGGTACAAACCTCACATACAGATCTCCTGAGCTCCTCAGCAGACCTTGGTTCCACGAAGTTGATGTTTCCAAGTACATCGCATATTTCATTGAAGCTATCAATCACGACGTTTCTATCAGCAAGATCATTGATCCTCATGAGAAGATCGAGAACCTTCTCAAGAAGTATGGCATGAAGTGATCTCATATAAAAATTCAGCAGGCATCTTGCAAAAGCAGATGCCTGCTTTTTTGTGAAAATTGCGTGAAATAGCTGATGCTTTGCACAAAAGCATTGACAATTATTCGGCAAAGTGCTATAATATAAAATACTAATTTTAACTTGTGAAAGGGTGAAATGTTTGTTACAGCTTAAAAGTATCGTAAAAGAATACGGCGGCGGTGAAAACAAAGTAACAGCTCTCAACGGAGTGGATATAACCTTCCGTGAGAACGAGTTTGTTGCTATACTTGGTCACTCCGGCTGCGGTAAGACAACCTTGCTGAACATAATAGGCGGACTTGATCATTATACATCCGGAGATCTTGTTATCAACGGAGTTTCTACTAAAAAATATAAAGACAGAGACTGGGATGCATACAGAAACCATTCTATTGGTTTCATTTTCCAGAGCTATAACCTCATACCGCATCAGACTGTACTTGCCAATGTAGAGCTTGCGCTGACCATCTCGGGCGTCTCTAAGTCGGAGAGAAGAAAACGTGCAAAGGAAGCTCTTGAAAAGGTCGGTCTTGGAAATCAGATACACAAGAAGCCGAATCAGATGTCCGGCGGTCAGATGCAGAGAGTAGCTATCGCAAGAGCGCTCATAAACAACCCTGACATACTCCTTGCCGATGAGCCGACAGGTGCTCTCGACAGTGAAACAAGTATCCAGGTAATGGAACTCCTCAAGGAGATAGCCAAGGATAAGCTCGTTATCATGGTAACCCATAACCCTGAGCTTGCCGAGCAGTATGCTACAAGAATAGTACGTATCAAGGACGGACAGCTTACAGCTGACAGTGATCCGTTTGTTCCGGAAAAGGCTGATGCTGCTGTTGAGGCAAAGAAGAAGCGCGTTTCAATGTCATTCCTCACGGCTGTATCTCTTTCGCTCAATAACCTGCTTACCAAAAAGGGAAGAACGCTCCTCACCGCGTTTGCAGGCTCTATCGGTATTATAGGCATTGCGCTTATCCTTGCACTGTCGACCGGTATCAACGAGTATATAGATGGTGTGCAGGAGGAAACGCTGGCTTCCTATCCTATAACTATCGACCGTGAATCGACTGACAGTTCGGAAATGATAAAGATAATGTTCGGCGGTTCGGAAAAGGTCGAGCATGATCCGAACGATCCAGAGGATACGGTCTATGCGGGTACTGAGATGTACGATGCTTTCAACAAGATGAACTCTGACGCAAAGCAGGTAAACAATATGGTCAAGTTCAAGAAGTTTGTTGACAGCAACAAGACTATCAAGGAAAAGTCAAAGGCTATATCCTATGGCTATTCAGTACAGATGCCTATCTTCACAAAGGACGAGAATGGCAAGATAGTAAAATCTGACCTCAACGATATATATGCTAAATCTATGGGAGTGCAGGATGCTATGGAAGAGAATTCTGCATTCACAGGTAATAACAGTATGATGTCGATGTGGAGCGTAAACGTATGGGAGGAGCTTCTTCCCAGCGATGACGGAAAGGATATAAATCCGCTCATCAAGGAGCAGTATGATCTTGTTTCAGGTTCATGGCCTAAGAATTACAACGAGGTAGTGGTAGTTCTTGATGAGAGCAATCAGATCCCGGATATGATAACATATGCACTTGGTATGAAGTCCGCAGACGGCTTCGGTGATATAATCAAAGCAGCTATGAAGGGCGAGGTAATCGCTGATTACGGCAGAACCAAGTGGAGCTACTCGGATTTAATGAACAAGGAATTCAAAATGATACTTCCTTGTGAGTATTATGAGACATCTTCAGACGGCAGAGGATACACCGACCTCACCAAGAGCGAGACCGGTCTCGAAGTTCTCTACAACAACGATAATATCGGTACAAAGCTGAAGGTAGTCGGCTTCATCAGACACAATCCCGATGTTAAGAACTCAATGATACAGGGATACATCGGTTACACAAAGGATCTTACAGAATACGTTATCGAGAAGAACAGCAACAGCCAGCTCGTTCTTGATCAGGTAAACGACAAGGAAAATGATCTTATTACCGGCAAAAAGTTCAAGACTGACGATTATGTTGGTCCTGACGATAACCAGAAGGCTGCTTCTGCAAAGACATACGTGTCCGGACTTGATACAGCACAGAAGGCAGAGGTCGCAAAGTTCGTTATGTCTATGCCCTCTGACGAAGAGCTCGAATTAATGCTCAAGGATGCTCTCAAGCCTGAGAACCGTGATCAGCTCTTTGAAGATATAAGCAAGCTCGCAGTTCCGAATGAAAACGGAAAGGGAACAACAGATTCCTCTGCGATAGTAAAGGCACTTCAGGGACTTACTGATGAACAGTTCCAGCAGTATGCACCCAAGACACTCAGAAACATCCTTCCTTACAAGTATGCGGCAGATAAGGCTGCTGAGCTCGCAGATATGACAGAGACTGAGCTTGCCGCTTCACTTGACGATATGGAGTTAAAGGATGAGGCTTATGTAAAGATATTCGATAAGTTCACTCCTGAGGAGATCTCAGAATTCAGCTATGACGACATTCTCTATAAGCTCGGTTATGCTGATCCTGAAGATCCTTCCAAGATAAGGATCTACGCTAAGTCCTTCAAGGATAAGGACATCATCGCAGACGAGATAGCAGCTTATAATAACTCAGTAGAGGACGAGGCTGATGTTATCCACTACACAGACTTCGTTAAGCTCCTTATGTCATCTGTAACAAACATCATCACAGGTATTTCTTATCTCCTTATCGCATTCGTTGGTATATCACTTGTGGTATCGTCAATTATGATCGGTATCATCACATACATCTCAGTTCTTGAAAGAACAAGAGAGATAGGTATTCTCCGTGCGATAGGTGCTTCAAAGCACGATGTTTCAACCGTATTCAATGCGGAGACTCTGCTTGTAGGACTTACAGCCGGTCTTATCGGTATCGGTGTATCGGTAATGCTGACATTTGTGATAAACATCATTATCCATAGTGTTACAAGCCTGGATACACTCAATGCTCATGTACCGATAGCAGGTGCGGTTATCCTGATACTCATAAGTATGTTCCTGACATTTATTGCAGGTCTCATACCTTCAAGATTAGCTGCCAAGAAGGATCCGGTAGTTGCACTGAGAACAGAATAATAAAACAACAAAGGACGTTCCGATCGGAACGTCCTTATTTTATGCGTTTATGCTTTGAAGCAGCCTGTTTACTGCATCCGGTATTTCTGTAATACTGTTCACTATGACATCAGCGTTGGAAAGCTCTTCCGGAGAGCCGTAGCCGTATCCGCATCCTATCGAGAGCAGATCGTTTTTAGTTGCTGTCTCTATATCGTGGAAGCGGTCACCGATAACGATGAACGGTCCCGTGTGCTTGCGTGAGAATCTGCGGAATATCTCAAATTTGGGAATAAAGTTGAACTCCTCACAGCAGTAGAAATAGCTGAAAAAGCGATCAAGGTCGAAAACATATCTGTGGCGCTCCATATAGTGTATTCGGCAGTTGCTTAGGAATATCAGGCTGTGACCGTCAGCTTTGAGCTTGCTGAGGACTTCCTCAGTTCCTGCGAAGAGTGCGCCTTCACCTTTTTCGGTACGCATAGCCATATTGTCACCGAGACGTTTTCTTGCAGCTTCGCGTACCTCAGCATCGAGCTCCGGGTGAAACTGTCCCCACATATCTGTGGAGTTGAAGCCAAGCCAGCGGCTTATCTCGCTGTCCGCATACTCTCTGTCTTCGATGTAGCCATTGTCAGAGAGCCACTTCATAGTGTCGCGGAAAGCCGGAGCGTAGGTACGCATGGATTCGTGTATAGTGCCGTCGTAATCGAATATGAGGTCAGCCATCAGTTATCGATTTCTCTTATAAGATTGATCATCTCGATAGCGCCCTCAGCGCACTCGCTGCCCTTGTTTCCAGCCTTGGAGCCTGCGCGCTCGATAGCCTGTTCGATGTTTTCGGTAGTGATAACGCCGAACATAACAGGGATGTCGTTCTGGAGAGACACCTGTGCGATGCCCTTTGCAGCTTCGTTGCAAACGAGGTCGTAGTGAGAAGTGCTTCCGCGGATTATAGCACCGAGACAGATAACAGCGTCATACTTGCCGGATTTAGCCATTTTGGAAGCTATGAGCGGTATCTCGAATGCACCGGGTACCCAGGCGATGTCGATAGAGTCCTCGTTTACATCGTGACGCTTAAGAGTATCAACAGCGCCGCCGAGCAGCTTGGATGTGATGAATTCATTGAAACGAGCCACAACGATACCGATGCGGACGTCTTTAGCGATAAGGTTTCCTTCATAAGTTTTCATACAGATCAAACTCCTTCATTATCATTATTATCAGTTTCTGTTGTATCATCATTATCGTCCTCAGGAACGATAGGATTTGTGTATTCATATTTGGGGTACCAGTCAGCAAGCATTGTTACGGTACCGGTCTTCTTTATACCGTATTGGTAATTTTCGGTCTTGTTTTTCTTAGGGTAGTGCAGTTCGAGCTTTTCGTCCTTATACTGGTAGCTCACGTCAGATACTGGGACGTATGTCTGTTTAAGGCAGTTCTTGTTGCATATTCCCTTGGGAGTGAGGAGAGTAGTTGAAGTGACAGGCATAGCGATAAGGTCGCAGGCAGCTACCACACCGAACATAAAGTTGCCCTTAATATCGATAATAAAGAGCACAATAAAACAGAAAACGAAAGCAAGATCGTTGATAAGTGCTGCTTTTGACGCGATCACAGCCTTTTCCTTCTCGGTAAGGAAGGTTATCAGTCCTCTGACAGCTGTATAGAGAGTTGCAATAGCAACTGCCAGCAGGACGTAGTTTATCACAGTTTCAAAAATATTATCTCCGGACATAAAGTTCATTTTAGTTCACCTCAATAATCAAGAATGTGTCCCATCTTATCGCGCTTTGTGCGGAGATAGAACAGGTCGTATGCGGTAGCGTCCATCTGTATCGGTACGCGTTCCTTTATCTCAAGTCCGAATCCGCTGAGACCGTATACCTTATCAGGATTGTTTGTGAGCAGTCGGAGAGTTTTGCAGCCAAGGTCGCGGAGTATCTGTGCGCCGATGTAGTATTCACGCATATCTCCCGGGAAACCGAGTGCAAGGTTTGCTTCGAGCGTATCCATACCATTGTCCTGGAGCTCATAGGCTTTCAGCTTGTTTATGAGACCAATGCCTCTGCCCTCCTGACGCATATAGAGGAGTATTCCTCTTCCTTCCTTTTCGATAGCGTTCATAGCTGCGGCGAACTGCTGACCGCAGTCGCATTTCAGTGAGCCGAAAGCATCACCGGTAAGGCATTCCGAATGTACACGGCAGAGTATATCTTCACCGTCACCGATGTCTCCCTTTACGAGAGCAACATGATGTTCACCGTTGAGCTTGTTTACATAGCCGAGCGCACGGAATTCACCGTACTTTGTGGGAAGTTTTGTGTTTGCAACGCACTCTACAAGCTGATCGTGGCACTTGCGGTATTCTTTCAGAGCCTGAATGGTTATGAACTTCATACCCCATTCCTTGGCTTTCTGCTGGAGCTCTTCAGCGCGCATCATAGTACCGTCATCGCGCATTATCTCGCAGCAGAGACCGCATTCTTTAAGACCTGCAAGCCTCATAAGATCAACTGTTGCTTCCGTGTGTCCCTCACGCTCGAGAACTCCGTTCTTCTTTGCAGTAAGAGGGAACATATGCCCCGGTCTTCTGAAATCTTCCGGCTTTGAGTTGTCATCAACGCACTTGCGGGCAGTATAGCCTCTTTCTTCGGCTGAGATACCTGTTGTAGTATCAACGTGGTCGATAGAAACTGTAAATGCTGTGGAGTGGTTATCTGTGTTGTAGTCCACCATCTGAGGAAGGTGGAGCTTGTGGCAGAGCTCGATGCTCATCGGCATACATATGAGACCTTTTGCGTGAGCTGCCATGAAGTTGACATTCTCAGTTGTAGCGAACTCAGCGGCACAGATCATATCGCCTTCATTTTCGCGGTCCTCATCGTCTGTGACGAGGATTATTTCGCCGTTCCTGAGAGCGGCTAAAGCTTCTTCTATCGTATTGTACTGGAACATTAAAATTACTCCTTATCTAAATTTAACTTTCCTGAAATGACTGCCGCATTTATGGAGCAGCCTGATTTTGTCAGTTTGGCATTACCTTTATCAGGATCTCCTTCAATTTTATACTCAGAACCATTATCGAAAGTGAGATTCCCTTTTCTTACTTCGATAGCTAAGTCTCCGTTTACTGAATCTTCGTTTGGCAGTCCGAAGATTATATTGCCGGTATCTACTTTAATAAGATTGGTTGAGTTCCATGTGCACTTTGAACAGCTGATGTTGCCGGTATTGCATTCAATGTAGGAATCTTCAGTGAAAGTTGAGCCTGTGCAGGTGATATTGCCGACATTTGCATAAGCTAAGAGCTCACCGGTGATACCGTCGAAAGTTATATTACCTATCTGAACGTCTGTATCAACAGTAGTATATGATGCCGGAATACCTATCTCAGCGTTGAACTCAACACGGACTTTAGTTTCAGTATCCTCTATCCATTTTTCTATTTCCTGACCTGTCTCTTTTTCAGTGATAGCTAATTTGAGGTTGCCGTCCTTTTCCATTATTACAGTCGAGATGCGTTCAGATACATCTTTGCAGGTATCTTCGTTATCAGCGAACACCGTGCATTCAAGGTTCATAGTAGGAACATCTTTATCGGTAGGTGTTACAGTAATATTGCCGGTCTTGAGACTCAGTTCAAATGCGGAACATTCTGATTGTGTATCGATATTACACTGATTGACTGTTGTTAACGTCTCATCGTAGTCGTTATTTATTTTCACTTTTGCTTTACAGCCTGAGAAGACTGTTGCTGTTATGAGTGAAGCGACAATAAGAGAGCTGAATTTCTTCACTGTATTATCCTCCTTAGAATCCGTTTTTGGCGAGAAATTCCATTGTAATGCCGCTTTCTGTTTTTTCGGTGGGAGCAGGCTGCATCAGTTTCTCGATATATTTTCCAATAATATCATTTTCAAGATTTACTATGTCGCCGGGTTTCTTGTATGAAAGGACAGTTTCAGCAGCTGTGTGCGGTATTATCGAAACGCTGAAGCTGGTTTCTGTGACTTTAGCGACTGTAAGGCTTATGCCGTCAATAGCGATAGAGCCTTTTTCGACTATATAGCGCAGTATCTCAGCCGGAGCGCTTACGGTATACCAATGGGCGATACCGTCCTTTTTTATGTCTGTGATCGTGCCTGTTCCGTCTATATGTCCGGAAACTATATGCCCGCCGAATCTTCCGCCGGCAGCCATAGCGCGTTCAAGATCTACGGGACTACCGTTTTTCAGAGTCCCGAGCGAGGAACGGCTGAGTGTTTCGTTCATAACGTCGGCACGGAAGGAATCACTTGTGAAAGATGTTACAGTAAGGCAAACGCCGTTTACAGCGATACTGTCGCCGAGATGTACATCTTCAAGGACTTTCTTTGCCTGTATCTCGATGAAAGAGGAAGTTCCCGTGCGCTGTACCGTGCGGACAGTTCCGACTTCTTCAACTATTCCTGTGAACATATCTCACCCTGCTTTCTATCATAAGGTCAGTGCCGAAATGGCGGTAGACCGGCTCTTTAAGGAAGAACGCACTGTCCGGTGTATCTACACCGATACCGCCGACCGGAGATTTTGCTTTTATGCCGCCGAAAATTTTAGGAGCTATATATGCCTGAACTTTGGTAACGATGCCTGAATTGAGGGCAGACCAGTTCAGTTCAGCTCCGCCTTCGAGGAGGATACTGTCTATCTTCATTTCCTCACCGAGAATACGCATCAGCTCGTTGAGATCAACTTTTCCATTTGTGGAAGGAGTGTAAATGACCTTTATGCCGTGTTCTCTGAGCGTTTCTTCTTTGTTCTTGTCTCCGGAAACAGCAGCGACAATAGTTGGTACCTTGTCTGCTGTACGGACTATATTGGAATTCTCAGGCAGTCTCAGATTTGAATCAACTATTATTCGTATCGGATCTCTGCCGTTTTCGAGACGGCAGGTGAGCAGCGGATCGTCAGCGAGTACAGTACCGATACCGACCATGATAGCTGAGTGTCTCAGCCTTTCATGCTGTACAAACTGCCTTGCTTCTTCGCCGGTTATCCATTTTGATTCGCCGGTATAGCAGGCTATCTTGCCGTCCATGGTCATAGCGTATTTCATAGTGACAAACGGGCGCTTCGTCGTGATATAGTGGAAGAATATCTCGTTTATCTCATCGCACTCTTCGCGCAGAACGTTCTCTGTGACCTCTATGCCGTGATCGCGGAGTATCTTCACGCCTTTGCCGGCAACGAGGGGATTGGGATCTGCTGAACCGATGAAAACGCGCTTTATGCCGTGCTCTATGACAGCTTCCGTGCAGGGCGGCTGTTTGCCGTGATGACAGCAGGGTTCGAGCGTGACGTACATATCGGTACCTGTGCAGTCGATACCGTTCTCATCGCAGTATGCGAAAGCCGTGCGCTCGGCGTGTAGTTCACCGTATTTTTTGTGCCAGCCTTCACCGATGACCTTACCGTCACGGACTATCACAGCTCCCACCATGGGATTAGGAGAGGTGAAGCCCATACCTCTTTTAGCGAGCTCAAGAGCTCTTCTCATATGATCTTCGTGAGTCATAATGACCTCCCGGAATATAAAAAGCCCCGATACTCGGGGCATAAGTTTCAATATACGCAAAAGTGTACATCTTCTCTCATCCGGACTATACCGTCGGCTCCGGGATCGCACCGGATCAACCGCAGAAGCGGCTCGCAGGCTATAACTGCCGGTAGGGAATCGCACCCTGCCCTGAAGAATTGCAAGTGGGTATGTTTGTTTTTACCAACACGTTAATTATATCACAATATAATGGGGATGTCAATACTTTGACGAAAACGGTTGACAGAGGACTTCACAAAAAGAAGATATGATAAAACTATGCCGTTGATATTGACAAAATAACATCAAAGTGGTAAAATTACTATGTATGTGGAATTGGAGGTTTTTATAATGAAACGTGCTAAACTTGCAGTTGTCGGAATGGCTGCTGCTGTAATAATGACAGGATGCGGAAGCGGTAATACTACCGTTTCACAGATCGAACCCACAACAGTCAAGATCACTCCTGACAGTGTTGTTTTTGACTGGCAGAAGCTCTATGAATCCAAGCTGAATGAATTCAGACAGTCGGCTGATTATAAGGATGGACTCGGCGGTTCGATGTTTGATATTTGCGATATTACCGGTGACGGTTCACCGGAACTCATAATCTCACCGTCATCTGATGCTGAGACAGCTTGTCAGATGTATACATTATCCGGCGGAAGTGTTTCCAGTCTCGGCGAGAACGGTGCTAACGGAGTGATGCTGTATATCCCGTCGAAAAACACAATTTCCTTTGCTTACATAGGCAAGAGTTTTGAGATTAGAGAATTCAAGCTTCTTGAGGACGGAGAATTCATAACAAAAGATAAATTCTATAATAACAGAAACGGTATAGCTTCAGGCGGTAAGCTGACATATGAGGTCAATAACGAAGAAGTTACCGGAGTTGAATACGATAAGGCGGTTGCAGCCTATACTTCACTGCCTTCATTAGAACTTGGCAGAAAGTATTCGTTCGGAGCTCAGTCTCAGAAGTATGCGCTCTATTGTTCCGAGAGCTGGGGACCTGTCCTCAATGATGCTCAGAAAGAACAGTACAAGAAGATACTTGCAGATTGCCTTCAGAGTGCTGATACAGGCGCTGCTTTTGACATAGTTGATATAAACGGCGATAACGAGCCTGAACTCGTTTATTCTGAGGGCTCTTTTGATACAGCAGAGTGTAATATCTATATGTTTAATGGAGATACAGCTGTGGAAGCTGGTTCGTGCATGACAGCACGCGGAACTATAAACTGCGACGTTGAGAAAAAGGTATACTTTGCGTCTGATTCTACCGAGACAGATGCTTATGCGCTCGGAAGCTCCGAAAAGACAGCAGGCTATTCAAAAACTGATAATATCATAGAGTGCGGACGCAGATATGTCCTTACAGAGGAGTCGATACAGAAAGCGTTCTGCTGACGGAGGGATACTATGGCGAGATCGAGATATGTTTATACCTGCAACCAGTGCGGATATGAAAGCTCAAAGTGGAACGGTAAATGTCCTTCTTGCGGTGCCTGGAACAGCTTTGAGGAAGAGCTTGCAGAAACAACTCCGGCTTCCGGAAGAGCAGCTTCACAGAGTGCTCCCGACCTTTCGGACAACATACTTGAGCTTGAAGAGATAGGCTCTGACAGCGATGTCCGCTACGATACGGGAGTAGGGGAGCTAAACCGCGTTCTCGGAGGCGGACTTGTCAAAGGTTCGTTGGTGCTTCTCGGCGGTGAACCGGGTATAGGAAAGAGTACGATACTTCTTCAGATATGTCAGTTCCTCGGTGAAGATCATTCCGTGCTGTATGTCTCGGGAGAGGAGTCTGCGAGACAGATAAAGCTCAGAGCACAGCGTCTCGGAGTTGATACTGAGAACCTTTACATATTAACGGCTACCGATGCAGAAGCAGTTGCTGCGACTATATCATCAAGCTCGCCTGACATAGCCATAATAGACTCGATACAGACTATGAGCATAGGCAGGATAGCTTCAAGTCCGGGAAGTCTGACACAGGTGCGTGAGTGTACAAATCTCTTTATGCACACCGCTAAGAATCTCGAGATACCAGTCATTATAGTGGGACACGTCAACAAGGACGGCGCTATTGCCGGTCCTAAGGTAATGGAGCATATCGTTGATGCGGTGTTGTATTTCGAGGGCGAGCGCCATCAGAGCTATCGTTTGCTCAGAGCAGTCAAGAACCGTTTCGGCTCTACCAATGAGATAGGCGTATTTGAGATGTTAGACAAGGGACTGCGCGAAGTTGAGAACCCGTCTCAGATGCTTCTTGCAGGTCGTCCGCATAATGTTTCCGGAACGTGTGTTGCCTGTGTAATGGAAGGAAGTCGTCCGATACTTGCGGAGGTCCAGGCTCTTGCTTCAAAGACGAGCTATTCCGCACCGAGACGTATGACCACCGGCTTTGACTTCAACCGCCTGAGCATAATTATTGCTGTCCTTGAAAAGAGACTTGGCATATTTATGGGTTCGCTGGACGTTTACCTTAACATAGTCGGCGGATTCAGACTCGATGAGCCGGCAGGCGATCTGCCTGTGGCAATGTCGCTGTATTCCGGCATTATGGATAAGCAGATAGATGAGGATCTTGTCGCATTCGGCGAGATAGGACTCGGCGGCGAGATACGTTCAGTGCCTCATATCGCACAGCGTATCAGAGAAGCTGAGCGTATGGGCTTCGGAAAATGCGTTGTCCCGAAACAGTCCATCGGAACTATCGACACCAATGATTACTCGATAGAGATAATCCCGGCCTCAAACTTAAAGCAGGCTTTCTCGGTAATAAAGTAAAAAATTACAGCCGTCAGACGATGTGTTTGACGGCTGTTTTATAATGCTTTACATATTGCTCCATTTATCATACAGTCCTGGCACAGCCGAGGTCATGAGTATCATTTCAGCCGAAGCTAAGTCGAGCAGAGCATGGCTTATCATTATCGGCAGCGGATCACGCTTTTTTCTGTAATACAAGCAGAATAAAAAAGTAAGCGGCAAGAATGACAGGAATCTGTACAGTATGTATCTTGTATCGCATAGCGTAGGGATAAAGCAGTGTTGGAGAGCATAGAAAAACGCCGGTATTAGTACTGATGCGTACTTGTTTTCGATGTTATTCACGCCGCAGCCAAGATAAAGTCCGTCCTCAGCAAATGGAACTGTTGCCGGAAGCAGTATGAGATTTAAGACAGAAAGGACTACCGGAATCGGCGCAACTATTTTTACAGATATTGCCGGCATAACCGAGCCGTAACATATAAGTCCGGAAAGGTACATACCGGACATTCCGACTACTGCAAATCTAATTGAAAGCAAAGCTGTCTTTTTAATGCTACGTTTGCCGCGCTTGAAGTTTATAAGCTGCCAATAGTTCTGATCAGTCTTCCTTGCTGTGAACAACAGCAAAAGTATCGTGATGATATTAACAATTGTGGCGATTATTGACCACCAGCTGCTTATTTCACGCAGTTTTTGGCCGGTTATGGCTGAGCCTGCCAAAAAGATAAGCAGAAATATCAATGACCGGAAAGGCAGAAGCAAAGGCAGTTTTTTCTTACTCATGTCGTTCTCCTTATATTAAAACGCCATAGCTGTTAAGTGCTATGGCGTAGTCTTTTATTCAGCTATCTTTTCAACAGCTTCGTTGAGCCAGTCACCCTCGAAGAGTTCTACTGTACCCTGGTCGCAGTGCTTAGCAAGGTCTGTGCAGATAGGCAGCTTGGCAAGTACGGGGATATCATACTGAGCAGCGATCTCCTCAATGTGACTCTCACCGTAGATGCTGTGGCGCTTGCCGCAGTCGGGACATTCATAGTAACTCATATTCTCGATGATACCGAGTATCGGGATATTCATGAGCTTAGCCATTTTTACAGCCTTTTCAACGATCATTGAAACAAGCTCCTGAGGTGAAGTTACGATAACGATACCGTTTACGGGGAGAGACTGGAAAACAGTAAGCGGAACATCGCCTGTTCCGGGAGGCATATCAACTACGAGACAGTCGATGTCCTTCCAGATAACGTCTGTCCAGAACTGCTTTACAACTCCGGCGATAACAGGACCGCGCCATACAACCGGATCGCTCTCATTCTCAAGGAGAAGATTTACAGACATAACGTCGATGCCCATTTTGCTCTTTACCGGGATTATGCCGAATTCACAGGCATCAGCCTTGTCATGGATACCGAAAGCCTTCGGTACTGAAGGACCGGTTATATCAGCGTCAAGGATACCGACATTCTTACCCATTCTCTGCATTGAAACAGCAAGCAGGGAAGAAACGAGAGTTTTTCCGACACCGCCTTTACCGCTGACAACGCCGATAACCTTGCCGATATTGCTCATTTTATTAGGTTTTTCGAGCAGACTCTGTGGCTCTGTTCTGCTGGAGCAGTCGCTTCCGCAGGTAGAGCAGTCGTGTGTACATTCGCTCATTTTATAATAACACTCCTTAGTTATAGTATGTTTCTATTATACCCTATTACGGGAGAATAGTCAAGTCTGCGTGATATCGTCACGCATCATCTGTATTTATATACAGTTGCAGATTCAAAGCCGTCAAGCAGGGTGGTCATCTTTCCGAATGCCATACCTGTTCCCTTGGCAACGCAGTTTATAGAGTCCTTTGCTATGTTGCAGTTTATGCCGATAGTGCGTTTGATAAGCTGTGGGAGTCCGCCGAGCAGAGCACCGCCGCCTGTCATGAGAAGACCGTTGTCATAGATGTCGCCAACAAGCTCCGGCGGAGCGTCTTCAAGAACTTTTCTTACGGCTTCCATAATAGCGAAGGTGTCGTCCTCGATAGCCTCAAAAAGCTCTGTTTCGCTGAGGAGGACCTGCGCGGGGAGTCCTTTAAGGAGACTTCTTCCCTTGACCATAAATGTCATTTCATCGCTCGGATCGTAGAGGTTGCAAAGCTCCATTTTTACCTTTTCAGCAGTACGTTCACCGATAAGGAGCTTGAACTTGTTCTGCATATACTTCATAATAGAGCGGTCGATAGCATTTCCGGCAGTTTTTATTGTGTGGGAGGTAACAACGCCGTTCATCGAAACGATAGCAACGTCGGTAGTACCGCCGCCGATGTCAACTATCATATGACCCTTAGCTTTTGTGATATTGACTCCTGCACCTATCATAGCCGCAATAGGCTCCTGTATGAGATAAACCTGACGTGAACCTGCACTCTTTGCAGCGTCAACAACAGCGCGGCTCTCAATGTCAGTGATGAACGAGGGAACGCAAATTACTATCCTCGGCTTGAGAAGCTGGTGACCGGTTACTTTGAGTATGAATTCGCGTATCATACTGTGAGCGAGATCGTCGTCTGAGATAACACCTTCGCTGATTGGTCTTACAACAGCAATGTAGTCGGGATTCCTGCCTATCATCTCATAGGCTTCTTTGCCGACAGCGAGAACTCGTTCAGTTCTTGTATTGTAAGCTATGACCGAGGGTTCGCTGAGAACAACGCCCTTGTTTCCCATGGTCATAACGATATTGGACGTTCCGAGATCTATACCTATATCTGTATTTGCCATTTATTTATTTTCCTTTCTTTCTATCATTCCGAGGACTTCGAGTATACCGGCATTGCTTTCGCTGACAGGTGCGTGAACGTCCTTGCTCACAGTCGAGGTCAGCATATCGCGCAGGCAGGTATAACGCCTTGTCCGCTTGTTGTTGTCTACCATATTATGTATCTTTTCTTCAGAGCCTATGAGTATCAGCAGCTTTTTTGCTCTTGTTACTGCAGTGTACAGAAGATTGCGGTATGAGAGTTTTTCAAAGCCTCCCATAAGCGGTATGATGACAGCTTCAAATTCGCATCCCTGACTCTTGTGGACTGTTATCGCATATGCGAGTTCTACCTGTGACAGGAGATCAAAGGGATAGTTGGCGATACGTCCGTCAAAATCTATTACAGCGGTCATGGCAGCCGAGTTTATCTTGCGTATTATACCAATGTCACCGTTGAAGATACCGGTACCTTGTTCGCCGTCTTTGCTCCAAACTATATCGTAGTTATTTCGGGTCTGCATTATCTTGTCGCCTTCGCGGAATGTGAAGATGAAGCTCTTGTACTCAGATTTTCCCTGAACTGCCGGATTGAGTTCGTTCTGAAGCACCTTGTTCAGTTCAACAGAACCGAGTGTGCCTTTCCTCGAGGGAGTCAGCACCTGTATATCCTCAACAGGGGAGTAATTATAGGCTTTGGGCAGTCTTGTCTTTACAAGGTCAGCGACGAGCTGGACTGACTTGTCATAGTCGTCGCGTTTGAAGAAGAAGAAATCGTTGTTTTTCTGTGTGAGGTCGGGATATTCGCCCGAAACTATCTTGTGGGCATTAGTTACAATACAGCTCTGCTGAGCCTGACGGAATATCTCTTTCAGCTCGATAGTGGGAACTATACCGCAGGTTATGAGGTCGCCGAGAAGATTTCCGGCACCAACTGACGGCAGCTGGTCGCTGTCTCCGACCATTATCAGCTTGCAGCCAAGTCTTACAGCACGCAGCAGCTTTTCAAAGAGAAGCACGTCCACCATAGACATCTCGTCGATAACGAGTACATCACATTCAAGGGGATTTGTCTCGTTGTGTGCGAAGACTGTTCTGCCGCCGGCATCGTAGACTACTTCGAGCAGACGGTGTATTGTTTTTGCCTCACAGCCTGTGAGGTCAGACATACGCTTTGCAGCTCGTCCGGTCGGGGCAGCAAGGAGCACCCTGCAGCCTTTTTTTTCAAATATAGAGATTATGGCGTTGAGAGTGGTGGTCTTACCGGTACCCGGTCCGCCGGTAAGTATCATAAGTCCGCGTGAAACAGCAGTAGTAATAGCCTGCCGTTGGAGCGTTTCATAGTGTATATTGTGTTCCTCTTCCTCGATATTTATGAGGTTGTCATAGTTGAAATCCTCAGGCGAGGAGAAGTCTTTCAGTATGTGTATCCTGTCAGCGATGAACTGTTCAGCGTAGAAATAATCCGGCAGGTAAACATATTCGCGCTCATTCTTAACGTACTCAAAGAGCTCGTTGTCATCGAGAGCCGCATTGTAGCAGCGGTAGAAATCAGTCTCACTGATTCCGAGTGCTGTTCCGGATTTCTGAAGCAGAGTTTCAAGCGGCAGACAGGAGTGACCGAGAGAAGTGTTTGCACGGAGAATGTACTGCATACCGGCGATAACCCGCTTGTAGTCATTCTGATCGATGTGCATATCATAGGCGATAGAGTCAGCCTTGCAGAAATCAAGGTCAATGGAGTCACCGCAGAGAATATAGGGATTCTGCTGAATGAGCATCATTGAGTCTCCGCCGAATTTTCGGTATGTCCTCATTGCAAACTGTGACTTAATGTCATACTGAGACAAGAAAGATAATATGCAACGGAGCGCAAAGAGCTTTCGTGCTTCATCGGCTATCTCTTCACAGCGTGAGACAGATATTCCCTTTATCTCGCTGAGTCTCATAGGATCATGTTCCATAATGTCGAGTGTCTGAGCACCGAAAACGTTCACGATCTTTTTAGCGAGTCCCGGACCTATGCCCTTGATAGCGCCGGAGGCGAGGTATTTCTCTATGTTCACGACAGTATCGGGCAGCTTGCGTTCGCAGTATTCTGCGCGGAACTGTGTTCCGAACTTACGGTGTGTGACGTAGTTGCCCTCGAGGATAAGGCCTTCGCCCTCCTCTATATCGCCGAGTTCGCCAACGACAGTTATAAGCTCACCGCCGGCGTCAAGGTCGAGAACGACGTAGCCGTTTGCTTCGTTTTTGAAAAGAATATTTTCGACAGTACCCTCGATGTGAAGGACATCGTGCTCCAACCTTATCACCTCTGCGCATAATAATACAGTATATATTATACTACATTTTTCAGCTTTTTGCAAACGTTTCCGCGAGAATTTTTTCAAGTTCGTCAGGTTTTATCAGAACGGCTTCCGGAAAGTCTGTGCAGAAGGCTTTACACAGGGAAAGAGCGGGTTCAGCTGCGCCGTAGTCGATGAGGAGTACACGCTCGATAGGACAGCTGCCGCGGAGTATCAGCTCGCTTGTTCGCTCAAGGGTTGCTTCGAGATCTGAGGAGTCAGGGAATACCGGTATCACGGCTGTCAGGGGAGGACGTTTTCTGCACTTTCGGTCTGCTATAAACAGGCAGAACATCTCTGCTCCGGCTATGATGATGAGAACTGCAAGTGATATAAGTATGGGCATATCCATAGTAAAAAACTCCTTTCAGCGTATACAGTATAGTATGCTGAAAGAAGCAGAAATGACAAAGGCTGCCTTATTCAGGCAGCCTGTAATATCATAGTGAGCGGAGATGCTCCATAAAGTTGAGCTTGTTCTCAAGAGCTGTAGTGGTGGGACGTCCGAGATCGTCACGGGCACCGATAGAGCACTTGACTTCGATGAATGAAAGCTCGTTGCGGTTCTTGGCTGCTTCGAGCTCCTTGTCGAGAGTTTCAAAGCTGTCAACGCATACAGCGTTCGGATAACCGCAAGCCTTTGCGATGCCGACGAGGTCTATCTTCTCAGCAACTGTGGGCATACCGCCGACAGTTTCATGAGCACCGTTGTTGATAACGATATGAACTACATTCTTCGGAGCATTTGCACCGAGTACAGCCATGCTTCCCATGTGCATGAGAGCGGCGCCGTCGCCGTCAACACACCAAATGCGCTGGTTGGGCTTGTTTATAGCAACACCGAGAGCGATAGATGAAGTGTGTCCCATAGAGCCGACTGTGAGGAAGTCGTACTTGTGGCTCTGACCATTAGCTGTTCTTGTCTCAAAGAGCTCACGGCTGGGCTTTCCGGTAGTGGAAACTATCGGATCTTCGCCGGTAGCCTTTACGATGTGCTGGATAATCTCCTCACGGATCATCTTGTTATCGTTCTTGTAATCTACCTTGGGCGCGTCTGTAAGAGCGCCTTTGCGTACAACGAAAGCAGCCTGCTTGCCCTTTGCGAATACTCCGCGGAACTTCTCCATAGCAGCTGCGACTTCATCGTCAGTAGTGTCCTTGCCGATGATGAATGTCTCGATGTCCATATCCTCGAGGAGCTTTACAGTAACTTCGCCCTGATAGATGTGCTGAGGTTCGTCGTGAACACCAGGTTCTCCGCGCCAGCCAACGATAAAGAGCATCGGGATAGCGTATACCTTGTCATTGAGGAGAGAAGCAACAGGGTTGATGATGTTGCCCTCGCCGGAATTCTGCATATAAACTACCGGAACTCTGCCTGTTGCGAGGTGATAGCCGGCAGCAAGAGCGGTGCAGTTGCCCTCGTTGGCAGCGATTATGTGGTGGTTCTTATCGATACCGTATTTATCTATAAGGTAGTTGCAGAGTGCTTTGAGCTGTGAATCGGGGACTCCTGAATAGAAGTCAGCGCCGATGAGCTCTACTAACTTTTCGACTTTCATATATATCCTCCTTAAAGCTCGTCAATGAGAGTGATGATGTTCTTGATAGACATAAGTCTGTCGTCAACTTCCTTAGCGCGGTGGTAGCGGAGGATATCCTCAGCAGTCTGCTGCATTGCAGGGAATGCGCTTCTTGTGAGCTGATTAGCATAGATAACGATGTTTACGCCGTGTGAAGCGAGCTCGTCCTCTGTGATGGTATTGAATGAAGAAGGAACTACAACGATAGGAGTTGTCTTGTCCTTAGCACGGAATTTGTCGCAGAATTCAACGATCTCAGCAGGATCCTTCTTACGGCTGTGGATCATTATGCCGTCAGCGCCAGCCTCAACGAAAGCGAATGCTCTTGCGAGTGCGTCTTCCATACCCTGTTCGAGGATAAGGCTCTCGATACGTGCGATTATCATGAAGTCGTCGGAGAGCTGTGCAGCTTTTCCGGCAGCGATCTTAGCGCTCATTTCCTCTATAGTAGCCTGTGTCTGTTTTACCTCAGTGCCGAAGAGGGAGTTCTTCTTTAGTCCCTTCTTGTCTTCGATGATGATAGCACTTACGCCCATTCTTTCGAGTGAACGTACTGTGTATACGAAGTGCTCTGTGAGTCCGCCTGTATCACCGTCGAAAATGATAGGCTTAGTGGTAACTTCCATAATATCATCGATAGTACGGAAACGGGAAGTCATATCAACGAGCTCGATATCAGGCTTGCCCTTTGCGGTAGAGTCGCAGAGTGAGCTTACCCACATAGCGTCGAACTGATAGAGCTGCCCTTCGTGCTCAACTACTGTCTTTTCAGCGATAAGACCGGTGAGACCGCTGTGAGCCTCGATAGTCTTAACAACGTGTCCCATTTCGATGAGCTGACGGAGACGCTTTCTTCTGTACTCAGGCATAGCGAGCTTTTCCTTGAGCTGATCGTCTATCTTCTTTACCTTCGGATTGTATGTATAGGGAACGTCAACTACTTCGCCGCCGTATTCAGCGAGTCTCTTAGCAACGTTGTTTCTGATAGAGGACTCCGGGCCTTCCTTCCAGTTGTCGCCGTGAACGATGTAGTCAGGCTTCAGAGTGTCGATAACGTCATTGTACATTGTGTCGTTCTGGATGATGACCTCGTCAACTCCGTCAAGTCCCTGATAGAGCTTGATACGCTCTTCAAGAGTCTTGGTAGGGAACTTGTTGTAGCGGATGAGCTCTTTGTCGCAGAGTGCTCCTACAACTACTCTGCCATATTTCTTGGCATTGTTGATGATATTGAGGTGTCCCTCATGGATTACGTCTGTGCAGAAGCAGGTGTAAACAGTCTTCATTATTTTCAATTCTCCTTAGTCGTTATACTTAACAGGAATAGCGATGTTGTTCTTTTCGAGAGCTTCGCGGAACACCTTGAAGAATTCCACGATGTCAGCCTCGTCGATAGCGCCGAGAGCGCAGAGTCTGAATGTATTTGTTGTGGAGATCTTACCGGGATAGATAGTGAATCCGCGGTCATAGCAGTAATCGTGAACTGCATCGAAGCTCCAGTTGGGATCATCAGGATAGATAGCAGATGATACAAGACCTGTTCTCCACTCAGGCTTGATTACCTGACGGAAGCCGAGATCATCGAGTCCCTTGTTTATAGCGTTGAACACTCTTGTGTGGCGAGCCCACTTAGCTTCTTCGCCCTCAGCCCAGTACTCCTTTAGAGCCTGGATAGTTGAATAGATAGTCTGTACAGGGGGAGTGAAGTGCATCTCGCCTGTGCGCTCAAAGAAGTCATACTGTAACCAGAGGTTGCAGTAGTAGGAGCGCTTGGGATAGTCCTTTGACTTTTCGATGATAGCTCTGTTGCCGACTACGAAAGAGAGACCTGTGAAAGCCATAAGTCCCTTCTGAGCGGAAGCCATGCAGAAGTCGATGTTGTCCTTTTCGATGTCGATAGGACGCATAGCATATGTTGAAGTTGTATCAACAGTGAAAACAGCGCCGTACTTGTGAGCGAGAGCACCGATCTCACGGATAGGATTCAGGATACCTGTACCTGTCTCGTTGTGAGTTGTGTGAACGAGAGCGATGTCCGGGTTGTTCTTGAGAGTTTCCTCAACTACTGCGAGATCAGGACGCTCGTCAACAGGGAACTTTAGGTCGATGTGGGGGAGACCGTAGAACTGGCATACCTCAACGGCTCTTGTGCTGTATGCTCCGTTGTCTACAACGAGAACCTTCTTGCCCTCAGGGAGAAGTGAGTTGATGCAGACATCGATATTGATAGTACCGCTTCCGCAGAAGAGTACGGATGTGTATTTGTCAAGGTCACCGTGAACTATCTTTACGAGATCCTCACGGAGTCCTTTCATGAGTCCGCCGAAGTCCTTTTCACGGGGGCAGATGTCCGGAACTACCTGAGCGTACTTAACGGTATCAGTAGTTGTTGACGGACCGGGATTGAGCAGTATGTTTCTTTTGATAGGTTCCATAGTTGAACTCCTTTCAGACGTCGTATGTCTTGTCTATCGACTTTAATTCGCGGAATGTGTCTATCTCGACGATGTCTTCGTCGGTGCAGTCGCGTACAGCGACTTTATATTCGTTCTTGAACACAACGAGCGGTACCTGTTCCCAGTAGAACTCCTTGCCGCCGGGCATTTCGTAAGCCTTGATAATGTGATCTGCGAGCTTTCTTCCGTCAGCTTCGTTCCAGTAGGAGATACCTACCATCTGGTGACAGTTGAGACCGCCTACCTTTTCTTCGCAGATGAAGCCGTCCTTGTTGAGCATAAGGCACCAGTCATCGGAGCGTTCCTTCATTATGCCGAGAAAGTTTGAAGTATAGTGGTACTTCTTGATTATCAGAGGATTGCGGATGAGAAGATCAGCTTCGAGAACATAGGCGTTGCTGAGAAGATAACGCGCACACATTGCTGAAGAAATGTTATTTGCCTCATTGAAAGCCGGATTCTCGATGAACTTTATCATAGGGTACTTATATAAAAGCTGATCAAATTGTTCAGCGAGGTAACCTCTTACGATATAGATCTCGTCGATGCCGGCAGCGAGAACGGCATCTATGAGACCGTCGATAAGTCTCTGACCGTTTACTCTTACAAGCGGCTTGGGAGTATTGAGCGTAACGGGAACGAGTCTGCTTCCGAATCCGGCAGCTATGAATACAGCACGCTTTACGCGGTAAGGCTCAAGTGCTGTAAGGCCGGAGGGAGTGATAGCCCCCTCGGATATGAAGCCGAGCTCTGTGAGCTCTTTAACTGTACGGTTGATAGTGCCAAGAGAATAGCCGGTCTTTTCCTCAAGCTGTCTCTGAGTGAGCGGCGAGGATTCAGCGGCGAGTGTTTCGAGAATATCGAACTGTCTGCGTGAGATATTGCTCATTAAATGACCTCCTTGGATGTTCATTAATATTTTGCCGCAAGCGGTCATATGAACGCTACGGTAAAGAAATTGCAATAAAAAAGCAGAAAACACAGCCTGTGTTCAAAATCACAGACTGTGTTCCCTAAATTGGAACAAATATAATATATCACATATTTGTCCCTGTGTCAATAGCCGGAAGCGTATTTTTTCGATTTTTTATCTTTTTGAAAAGTACGAAGAATACGATCAATTCAGTTATGAACGTCAGCGACCACGAAATCGCATAAGAAATATACAGACTCTGTACCGAATGATACTTCTCGCTGCGGAATACCGTATATATCCAGCCGATACGCATACCGCACACACCGATGACGGTTATAATCATCGGAAGCATCGAAGAACCAAGACCGCGTATGAGTCCTGTGGTAACGTCCATAAGTCCGCACAGGAAGTACGGGAGACATATATAAGATATTCTTATCAGACCGTAGCGGATGGCTTCCTCGGAATCGGGTATATAGAATGACAGCAGTTGTCTTCCGAAGAGATATGCGGTGCAGCCGGCGGTCAGACCAGCTACGAACACGGAAGCGAGACAAATTATTGAGATTTTCTTTATGCGGTCATATTTGCCAGCACCGTAATTCTGACCGGTGAAATTCATAGCCGTCTGATGGAACGAGTTCATAGTAGTGTATACAAAACCCTCTATGTTTCCGGCAGCAGCGTTGCCTGATACGACGATAGCGCCGAAAGAATTGACGGAAGACTGTATTATTACGTTTGAAACTGCAAATAATGAACCTTGTATACCTGCCGGGAAGCCTATCCTCAGTATCCTTGAGAGCTGTTCACGGTGAAGCTTCATTTTGCGTAATTCAAGGCGGCAGCAGTCGGTTCTGCGCATAAGATTTATGATTATCATTGCGGCTGAGAGTACTTGAGAGATAGTTGTTGCAAGACCGACACCGGCAACATTCATATTGAACACTCGTACAAAAATGATATTGAGTACGACGTTCACTATGCCTGCGGCTGTAAGATAATAGAGCGGACTCTTTGTATCGCCGGCAGCACGCAGTATCGCAGCACCGAAGTTGTAAAGCATACTTGCAGTTATACCGCAGAAATAGATCTGAAGATATTCTGTTGAGAGTCCTATGACTTCTTTCGGAGTATCCATCAGCTCGAGGAATGCCCGTGAGCCTGCGACGCCAACTACTGTGAGGATAAGTCCGCATATGAGAGCGGTCGGTATAGCGGTGTGGACTGTCTTGCGGACATTTTCTTCCTTTCCGGCACCAAGACCGTGAGCAACTGTAACACCTGCGCCGACTGAAAGACCAATGAAAAGATTTATGATAAGATTAATGAGCGCTCCGGTAGAACCCACCGCAGCAACAGAGAGTTTGCCGCAATAGCGTCCGACAACTACAAGATCGGCGGCGTTGAACAGAAGCTGTAGTATACCGGTTATTATAATAGGAACAGTATAAAGGAGTATTTTTTTCAGGAGCGGACCTTCACAGAGGTCTGATTTGTTATTCTGCATCGCTGCCTCCTCAATAAAAACCAGCCCTCGGGCAGAGGACTGGGAAATGTTCAATGTTCGTTCTTTTTAATTCGTTCAAGCTCCTGATCTTTGTGCCACAGAAAGCTGAGATGAGCTTCTGTGCCGTTCTGTATTCGTCGGAGATTTTCGATGTGCTTGAACAGTATTATGACGGCTGTGAGTGCCAGCAGGAGAGTGCCTGTTGCATCACCTGTGATGAAAGCGTAGTAAGCCATGAATAATGCGGAACCGGTTATCGGTACAACGCATATGTAGTCTAAAGAGAATCCGATAATTATTTCAAGTATCAGCAGGGAAATAAACAACTCCGGATCAAAAGCGAGAATCGTTCCTGCAAGACTCGCAAGTCCTTTGCCGCCGTGGAAGTTCATAAATACCGGAAATATATGACCGATAATGCAGGAACAGCCGGAGAGTATCTTTGCGAATTTGAGCTGCGGGAACAGCTGAGCTGCAAGGACGGAAGCGAAAAACGCTTTGAATATATCAAATAGTGCAGATACAGCGCCGACCTTTTTTCCCATGGTCATTACGGCATTTGAAGCACCGGCATTTCCGGAACCTCGTTCTCTTATGTCAAAGCCTCGCAGTCGGGAAATGATGTAGGAAGGGTTGATGTTGCCGATGAGATAACCTGTGAGTGAACATAAAAGAATCTGCATACAAACCTCCTTGCTGTATCAGTTGATATCTGTCAGAAAGCAAAAAACGGATGAAGCGAACTTCATCCGTAACAGCGCAGACGTAAGTCCGCATGGCGCGGATTGAGAGATTTGAACTCTCGCGCCGGTTTCCCGACCTACTCCCTTAGCAGGGGAGCCCCTTCACCACTTGGGTAAATCCGCAGACCGGCGAAAATAACGCCGAAAAAAATATGGCGGAGAGGGTGGGATTCGAACCCACGTGACCGTTAAGTCAAACGGTTTTCAAGACCGCCTCGTTATGACCGCTTCGATACCTCTCCATTGTAAATATTCATGACTGAGAGCGTTTTGTTGTCCGCCGCATCAATCAGCTTAATTATTATACCACGGATAATTGTCAATGTCAATAACGAACAGCAGCGAAAGTTATCAATATTTTTGTTAGAAATTTATGTATTGTGACTGAACGGTTGATTTTGCACCTGTTTCATAAGTAAAAATATGAAAATAATAGCGAAAATCTGATTTTTTGAAAAATTATACTTTACATAATCATCATTTTAGTGTACAATAATCTATAGATATTTTTTTGTGAGGTGCGATATGGAACCAAAATATAAAAGGATTTTATTAAAGGTCAGCGGCGAGGCTCTCGCAGGCGATAAGAAGACCGGTCTCAATTATGATGTGATCTCAGAGATATGCAAAAGCGTCAAGAAATGTTCTGATGCAGGCACTGAGGTAGCTATCGTTGTTGGCGGCGGAAACTTCTGGAGAGGCCGTTCAAGCGGAGCAATGGACAGAACACGCGCAGACCACATCGGTATGCTCGCTACTGCTATGAATGCTCTTGCACTCGCAGATGTCCTTGAATCGCTCGGATGTACAGTAAGAGTACAGACTGCTATCACAATGCAGGCAGTTGCTGAGCCCTATATCCGCAACAGAGCTGTCCGTCACCTTGAAAAGGGCAGGATAGTTATATTCGGCTGCGGTACAGGAAATCCGTTCTTCTCCACTGATACAGCTGCTTCGCTCCGTGCTGTCGAGATTGAAGCTGATATATTCCTTAAAGCAACTCTCGTTGACGGAGTTTACGATAAGGATCCTCATAAGTACGACGATGCAAAGAAGTACGACAAGCTCACATTCAGCCAGGTCATCGGCGAAGATCTCGGTGTTATGGACAGCACAGCGGCTGCTATGTGCCGTGATAACAAGATGAAGATGCTCGTATTCGATCTCAGCCGTCCCGACAACATCTATGATGCTGTTATGGGTGAGAATGTCGGTACAGTTGTTTACGAAGACTGATCCGTTACTAATATATTCAATCTGAAAGGAAGATATACCAATGAAAGAGACTATCAATTCTGCTAAAGAAAAAATGAATAAGAGCCTCAACGCTCTTGGAAATGAATTTGCTTCTATCCGTGCAGGAAGAGCTAATCCTGCTGTTCTTGACAAGGTAATGGTTGACTACTACGGAGCTCCCACACCTGTAAATCAGATGGCTGCTGTTTCAGTATCAGAAGCAAGAATACTCGTTATCCAGCCCTGGGACAAGTCAACTCTCAAGCTTATTGAGAAAGCAATCCAGACATCTGACATCGGTATCACACCTGTAAACGATGGCAACGTTATCCGTCTTGCTTTCCCTCAGCTCACAGAGGACAGACGTAAGGAACTCTGCAAGACTATCAAGAAGTACGGCGAAGAGTGTAAGGTAACTGTTCGTTCAGTCCGCCGTGATACTATGGAAAAGTTCAAGAAGATGAAGAAGGATTCTGAGATCACAGAGGACGATCTCAAGAATGCAGAGAAGAAGGTCCAGGACCTCACAGACCAGTTCTGCAGTGACGTTGACAAGATGGTCGCTGATAAAGAAAAAGAAGTAATGACAGTTTAATGGTGAGATAATGGCAATATTCAATAAAAAGAAAGAAGAGGAGCTCACTCTTCCCGAGAAGCTCCCCGAGCACGTTGCCTTCATTATGGACGGCAATGGCAGATGGGCTAAAAAACGCGGACTTCCCCGTGCTTTCGGACATCGTGAGGGCGCAAAGAATTTCCGTAAGATAGTCCGTCACTGCAAGGATATAGGTCTCAAGTGCATCTCGTTCTATGCCTTTTCTACTGAGAACTGGCGCCGTCCGAAAGAGGAAGTTGACGCTCTTATGAAACTGTTCAGCGATTACCTCGATGATATACACGAGCTCCTTACCGAGAAGACACGTATGGTCTTCCTCGGTGATAAGTCTGTATTCCCGGACTATCTGCGCGAGAAGATGCTGAAGGTCGAGGAGGAAACAGCCCCGTTCGACGAGATGTACATTCTTATCGCTGTAAACTACGGCGGCAGGGACGAGCTTGCACACGCAGCCAAGCTGCTTGCACAGAAGGCTGTCAGCGGCGAAATACGCCCTGAGGACATCAACGAAGATGCTGTTTCAGGCGAACTCTATACAAACGGCTATCCGGATGTTGATCTTATGATACGTCCCAGCGGTGAGCTGCGCCTTTCAAACTTCCTCATATGGCAGTGTGCATATGCGGAATTCTACTTTACAAATATACTTTGGCCTGACTTTACTCCCGACGAGCTTGACAAGGCTCTTATTGACTTTGCCGCACGTCAGCGTCGTTTCGGAGGTGTCTGATGCTTACACGTATCATTTCAGGAGCTGTTGGCGTAGCTATTATGGTCGTGGTGTTCATATTCCACGACACTATTGTGCTGCCCATAGCTGTTTCGGCTATGGTAGCTGTTATGCTTTTTGAGCTTCTCCGTGCAGTAAAGCTGGAGAAGTGCATACCGATACTTATGGCAGTGGAGGCTTGCGGAATATCGATGCCGATTCTTTACAGCTACTACTATTATGTGGAAAAGACCGAGAAAATGGACTGCGTTGTCAGAGACGTCAGAATTGACGGTGTTGTAACGCTTGCTGCCTTTGCATTCACACTTGCCGCCGCATTCATCGTATTCGTTACATGGCTGAAAAAGCATAATGAAATACGCTATGAACAGGTGTTCTTTGCACTTGCGGCAATGGTTCTCGTACCACAGGCAATGTCAACTATGGTGCGTATCGACCGCATGAACGAGGAGCACGGGCTTTTCCTTCTTATAATGGGACTTTGCGGCGCATGGATAGCTGATACCGGCGCATACTTCACCGGAGTTGCATTCGGTAAGCACAAGCTTTGTCCGGAGATAAGCCCCAAGAAGACTATCGAGGGCTTTGTCGGCGGCATCACTTTTACAGGCATTGCTTATGCCGTTGCATTCTCGCTCCGCTCCGGATTCACAGCAGAAAGAGCAGCTATCGCATTTGTTATAGGTGCAGTATGCGCTGTCATCGGCACAGTCGGCGACCTTTCCGCATCTATGGTAAAGCGTCAGATAGGTTTCAAGGACTACGGAAAGATAATGCCCGGTCATGGCGGACTTATGGATCGCTTCGACAGCGTTCTTTTCGTGCTACCAACATTTTATATCATGATCGCTGTTGTTGAAGACATACTTGAAGATAACGGCGCAGGAATTTTAGGATAATGATAACTTGAAAGGCGACTAACGTGAACTGCGTATAGTCCCTTTCGCATTTTATCAGGTAATGATCCATATAATATCCGGGAAGATATTCCCTGAAAAAAGGTGAACAAAATGAAGAAAACAGTATCCGTTCTCGGCTCGACAGGTTCTATCGGAACCCAGTCGCTGGAGGTTTGTGAAAAGCACGGTCTCGGCGTAACAGCGCTTGCCGCACATAGCAGCGTAAAGCTGCTTGCAGAACAGGCAAGAAAGTTCAGACCGGAGTATGTTGGCATCTACAACGAGGAAAAATACGGCGAGCTGAAAAGTGCTCTTGCCGATATGGATGTGAAGATAGTCTGCGGCATGGAAGGTCTTTGCGAGATAGCAGCGCTTCCTCAGACAGATATCGTGCTCAATTCAGTTGTCGGCATGGTAGGACTTCTCCCGACTCTTACGGCGATAGACGCCGGAAAGGACCTGGCTCTTGCGAACAAGGAAACTCTTGTGGCAGGCGGCGAGCTCGTTATGTCGGAGATAGATAAAAAAGGCGTTGCCCTCTATCCGGTAGACAGCGAACATTCGGCTATATTCCAGTGTCTTCAGGGCAATAAGCGCAGCCAGCTGAGCAAGGTGATACTTACAGCTTCCGGCGGACCTTTCTTCGGAAAGACTTATGAGGAGCTCCGTTCAGTCACTAAGGCACAGGCGCTCAATCATCCTAACTGGGATATGGGAAGCAAGATAACGATAGACTCTGCAACACTTATGAACAAGGGACTTGAGTTCATCGAAGCAAAGTGGCTGTTTGATCTCAGACCGGATCAGATAGAGATTGTTGTTCACCGTCAGAGCTTAGTGCATTCTGCAGTTGAGTATGATGATTATTCAGTTATCGCACAGCTCGGGGTGCCTGATATGAAGATACCGATACAATACGCTCTGCTGTATCCGGACAGAAAGAGCTGCCCGACCGGAAGACTTTCTCTTACCGATTACGGAAAGCTCACATTCGAGAAGCCTGACTTTGAGACATTCAAGTGCCTTAGCACGGCTATCGAAGCTATAAAGCGCGGAGGAGCCTATCCGTGCCTTGTTAATTCAGCCAATGAGGAAGCAGTCCGTGCATTCCTCAATGACGAGATAAGCTTTATAGAGATCGGCGAGATAGTATCGGCGGTACTCGACAGATTCGAGCCTTCACGGATAAACTGCTATGACGACGTAATGAAGGCAGACAAAGCGGCAAGAGATTATGTAAGAGCCGCAGTTTCGGACAGATAAGTTCCGGATAGAAAGGATAGAACCAATGGGTATAATAATTGCATTATTAGTTTTTGGACTGATCGTAACTGTACACGAATTCGGACATTTTATCTGTGCCAAGCTCAGCGGCATAAAGGTACTGGAGTTCTCGGTCGGAATGGGACCAAAGCTCCTTCAGACAAAAAAAGGCGAGACAAAGTATTCACTCCGACTTCTTCCGATAGGCGGCTACTGCGCTATGCAGGACGAGGACAATTCGTCAGATGATCCGCGCGGTTTCCGCAACGCAAAGCTCTGGAAGAGAATGCTGGTCCTCTTTGCCGGACCTCTTATGAACTTTGTTCTTGGTTTCATACTGATCATCGGAATGGTATGTTCTATGGATTCTATTCCCACAAGAACTGTTGAGGGATTTTACGGCAAAAAGGATGACAGCGGAAATACTACTTATTATTCATCCAGCCATGAGACAGGTCTTGAATACGGTGATAAATTCCTTGAGGTGGACGGTATACACATTTTCAGTTATCTTGATCTGAGCTATATTTTTGCAACAACAAAAACTCATACTCACGACGTTGTAGTTGAGCGTGACGGCAAGAAAGTTGAGCTTGAAGATGTTAAGTTCCTTGATAAGCGTGATAACGACCATGTGGATTTCTGCCTTGTTTACAGAGGAAAGAACCCTCTTAACGTAACCAAGTGTTCCGGCGGAGTATTTATGTCTATGGGACATATGGTTGGAATGTCACTCAAACAGCTTGTTACCGGAAAGGTCGAGAAGGAAGAAGTCTCAGGACCTGTCGGCGTTGTAACTACTATCAGCGAAGCAACAGAAAAGAGCGAGAACAAGCAGGATGCGTTCCTCCAGCTGTTCTATATGTCGGCTCTTATCAGCATAAATGTCGGAATATTCAATCTTCTTCCGATACCCGGACTCGACGGCGGCCGTCTGCTCTTCTGCTTTATCGAGCTTGTACGCCGCAAACCTGTCAAGCCGGAGCACGAGGGCTATGTACACCTTGCCGGTATGGCTCTGCTCCTCGGCATAATGGTGATAGCAACATACAACGATATAGCACGCCTTATCACAGGCTGACCTGATTTCACGACAGATACAGGAGGTAAATTATGAGAAGCGTTAAACCCGTCAGAGTAGGGGACTGCGTCCTCGACGGAAAACACATATACATCCAGTCGATGCTTAATGTACGTTCGGACGATATAGAGGGCAGCGTGAGACAGGCAGTCGAGCTCGAAAAAGCAGGCTGTGAGATAGTCCGCGCGGCTATCCCGGATATGGATGCTGTCAGACTTATACCGGCGATCAAAGAAGCTGTGTCAATCCCGCTCGTAGCTGACATACATTTTGATTACCGCCTTGCACTCGAAGCGGCTGCTGCCGGTATCGACAAGATACGTATAAATCCCGGAAATATCGGTGGCATGGACAGGGTTAAGCAGGTCGTAGATGCCTGCCGTTCACGAAATATACCTATCCGTATCGGTGTTAATTCAGGTTCGCTCGAAAAGGAGATACTTGCCAAGTACGGCTCTCCGACACCGGAAGCACTCGTGGAGAGTGCAATGGGACACGCAGCTATGCTCGAGCGTTTTGACTTTGACGATATAGTTATTTCAATAAAATCCTCCGACGTTAACCGCATGATAGCTTCGTACAGACTTGCAGCCGAGAAGTGTTACTATCCGCTGCATCTTGGTGTAACGGAGGCCGGTACTGAGCGAATGGGGCTTATCAAGTCAGCAGTCGGAATAGGTTCACTTCTTTGTGACGGCATCGGAGAAACTATCCGCGTATCACTTACGGACGATCCTGTCAAGGAGATAGAGGCTGCAAAGGATATACTCAGGTGTATCGGCAAACGCGGCGGAGTCCGTTTTGTATCATGTCCCACCTGTGGACGTACACGTATTGATCTTATCGGAACTGCTAAAAAGGTCGAAGCGGCTCTGAAGGATCTCGACAAGGATATAACAGTAGCCGTTATGGGGTGCGTTGTAAACGGTCCCGGCGAAGCTAAGGAAGCTGACATCGGAATTGCAGGCGGCGACGGCTGTGCAGTCATCTTCCGCAAGGACGGTACCCAGCGAAAGGTTAGGGAGGAGGACATTGTCACCGAACTGCTTGCAGAGGTCGACAAGCTCTGAGGATGAATATAAATATAGCTGAATTTCTGAAAGATCAGATACCCGAACTGCCTGAAAGTGTCAGGGGCGGCGAGATATACAAGATGACATACACCGAGAAGCTCGATAACATCAACTTCTTTGCTGCGTATGAGTCTCTTGTTCCTGCTGATGACATTTTTGAGTTTGAAAAGGCAGTCGAGACCGCAGTAAGAGTTGAAAAAGTCAGACTCAACTGCCGTTACCCCAAGGAGCTTTTCGGGCGTGAGTACTACGACGAACTCATAAAGCTGATGAAGCGTGATGTACCGATCGTGAACGGATTTCTTGACGGTGCGGATGTGAATATCGGCAAGGTGAGCATAGATATCGGACTTACACACGGTGGTCTTGAAATGCTTGAGGGAGCGGATTTCCGCCGTAGGTTCTCACAGCTCATATATAATCAGTTCGGCATAAGGTTCAATATCACCCTTAACGGCAAAACAGCTGTTACTGCCGCTGATTACGATGAAATGATAGAAAAAATGGCAGATGAGATGCCTGATTACAGCGCACAGCTCATTCCTGAAAAGAGCCGTGACGAGATAATCGCAGAGGAACGACAGGCGGCGATCCCAACAGCCGTTATGGACAAAACCTCTCTTGATACGGATTTTGATCCCGAATCTGCTGAAATAATCAAGGGCAGAGCGATCCGTGAGAAGCCGATTTCTATAAACGAAGCAGTACATCATCTCGGTGAAAAGCTCGTAGTAGTAGGAGATGTTTTTGCATCTGAGATAAAGGAACTCCGCAACGAAAAGACAGTTGCGACCTTTGATATAACCGATTACAGCGGTTCGATGAAGGTGAAGATATTCGGCACGAACAAGGAGATTGAGGATATGGGACTTGCCGGAATTAAGAACGGCACTGCTCTCCTTGTACACGGAAAGATAGATTATGACCAGTACGCCCGTGATATAGTTATTTCACCGGGTTCACTGATAAAGGTAAAGCGCATACCTAAAATGGACAACTACCCCGAGAAGAGAGTAGAGCTCCATTGTCATACGAATATGTCAGCAATGGATGCTGTAACTGATCCGGTTACTCTTATCAACCGTGCTGCTGCATGGGGGCATCAGGCTATGGCTATCACAGACCACGGATGCGTTCAGGCGTTCCCGGACTGTATGTACAATATGCCCAAGAACTTCAAGGTGATCTACGGTATGGAAGCCTATGTAGTGAACGACCTTGACCGTCCGCTCATTGTTAAGAATCCCGACAGCCGCAGCGTCAATGACGAGATAATAGTTTTCGACGTTGAAACTACCGGACTGAGCTATTCTTCAGACCGCCTTACGGAGATAGGCGCAGTAAAGCTGAAGAATATGCAGGTAGTTGACAGCTTCAATACCAAGGTCAATCCGGGCAAGCACATTCCTGAGAAGATAACAGAACTCACCGGTATCAGCGATGATGATGTAAAAGATGCACCTGGCGAAAAGGAAGCTGTAGAGATGTTCATGGAATTCTGCGGCGAGAAGCCTGTTCTTGCGGCTCATAATGCCAACTTTGATACTACGTTCATCAACGAGGTATGCAAACGTCAGAACATCACATTTGATTATAACTGGATAGATACGCTGGTAATGTGTCAGGCAATGCTTCCTGAAATGGGACGTCATAAGCTGAATATGGTCGCAAAGACACTGAAGCTCGGCAAGTTTGACCACCACCATGCTTCTGACGATGCGCTCATGCTCGCCAAGATATACATTGAGCTTGTGAACAGGCTCGTCAATGAAAAAGGCATAAAGACGCTTGATGATATAAACTGCAATGCCGGCGAGATCGACGTAAAGAAGCTGAAAAGCTACCACCATATCATTCTCGTCCGTAATCAGGCAGGACTCAAGAATCTTTACCGCCTTGTATCTTTAAGCAACCTTGATTACTTCTATAAGAAGCCGCTTATACCTAAATCTGTCCTTATCGCGCATCGCGAGGGACTCATTTACGGAAGCGCCTGTGAAGCCGGAGAACTCTTCCAGGCTATGCTCGAAAAACAGCCTGAGGAGCACGTCGAAAAGCTGGCGAAATTCTACGATTATCTTGAAATACAGCCGATAGCGAACAACGAATTCATGGTGCGTGAGGGCGTTGCGGAGGACGACGAGGAACTCCGTAACTATAATAGACACATAGTTGAACTTGGTGACAAGCTTGGAATACCTGTGTGCGCTACCTGCGACGTTCACTTCATTGATATGAAGGACGCAGTTTACCGTAAGATAATACTTGCTACAATGGGCTTCAAAGATGCCGAGAACCAGGCACCCCTCTATTTCCGCACAACTGAGGAAATGATGGGCGAATTTGCTTATCTCGGCGAAGACAAGGCAAAGGAAGTTGTAATAACAAACACCAATAAAATAGCGGATATGATAGAAGTTGTCCGTCCGATACCAAAGGGAACCTTTACTCCCACTATCGAAGGTGCTGAGGAGGAACTTGTAAAGATCACTCACGACAAGGCACATGAGATATACGGCGATCCGCTACCTGAACTGGTAGACAAGCGCCTTGACAGAGAGCTTTCATCCATCATCAAGCACGGTTTCTCGGTGCTCTACATTATTGCTCAGAAACTCGTGTGGAACTCAGTTGAGAATGGTTATCTTGTTGGTTCCCGAGGATCGGTTGGTTCTTCTTTCGTAGCTTCTATGGCAGGTATCTCGGAAGTTAATCCTCTTCCGCCGCATTATGTCTGCCCGAAGTGCAAGCACAGCGAGTTCCTGCTGGACGGTAAGTATGGTTCAGGATTCGATCTGCCGCCTAAGGCTTGTCCGGACTGCGGCACAGATATGCACCGTGAGGGACATGATATACCGTTCGAGACCTTCCTTGGATTTGACGGCGATAAAGCGCCTGATATAGACCTTAACTTCTCCGATGAATATCAGTTCTGGGCTCACCGCTACACGGAAAAGCTCTTCGGAAAGGCAAACGTATTCAAGGCCGGAACTATTTCGGTTGTCGCAGAAAAGACTGCCTACGGCTATGTTAAGAAATACTGCGAAGACAACGGCGTTACTCTCAATAACTGTGAGATGAGCCGTCTTGCAGCAGGCTGTACCGGTATAAAGAGAACGACCGGTCAGCATCCGGGCGGAATGGTAGTTGTTCCGTCTGATTATGACGTTTATGATTTTACGCCTGTTCAGCATCCGGCTGATACGGCGGATTCAGAGATAATAACTACACATTTCACGTTCAACTCTCTGCATGATACGATCCTCAAGCTTGACGAGCTTGGACATGTAGTTCCTACGCTCTACAAACACCTCGAGGATCTTACAGGCATCAAGATAAAGGACGTTCCGACATCTGATCCGGACGTTATCCGTATGTGTACGAACTGCGACGTTCTCGGTGTAACTCCTGAGGATATATACTGTCAGACCGGAAGTCTCGGCATACCTGAAATGGGTACAGGCTTCACCATACAGATGCTTCTTGACGCTAAGCCGACAAAGTTCAGCGACTTCCTTCAGATATCCGGACTGTCGCACGGTACTGACGTTTGGCTGGGCAACGCAAAGGACCTCATCGACCAGGGCGTATGTACCATTTCAGAAGTTATCGGAACCCGTGACAGTATCATGACATATCTCCTGTATAAGGGAGTCGAGCCGAAAATGGCGTTCCAGATAATGGAGTGGACACGTAAGGGAAAGGCTCCCAAGCAGTTCACACCGGAGATAATACAGATGCTCCGTGATCATAATGTACCTGAGTGGTACATTGAAAGTTGTCTGAAGATCAAGTATATGTTCCCGAAGGCTCACGCCGCAGCATATGTTATCGCTGCTATCAAGCTTGGATGGTTCAAGCTCCACAGACCGCTCGAATACTACGCTACATACTTCTCTATCAGAGGTGAAGATTTTGATGCGGACCTTGCTGTAAAGGGCAGGGGAGCAGTGCGAGCAAGAATAGAGGAACTCAAGGCACTCGGTAATGACAGAAGCAAAAAGGAGAGTGACCTTTACGATATACTTCTTATAATGAATGAAATGCTGTCGCGAGGCTATGAATTCCTGCCGGTAGACCTGTATAAGTCGCAGGCTAAGGATTACGTCGTAGAAGACGGCAAGCTGAGGATACCTTTCGGAGCACTCAGCGGAATCGGTTTCAACGCCGCAAAGAGCATATATGATACGGCTCAGAACGGTAAATTCATTTCCGTAGAAGAATTCCAGGAGCAGAGCGGTGCGTCAAAAACAACAATAGATATGTTGAAAAGCATAGGTGCCTTTGGTGATTTACCCGATTCTGCACAGCTTTCACTGTTTTAACTTGACTTCTCCTTAGTAATATGTTATCATATTACCATAGTAACACATTAGCAGACTAAAGTGAATATCTTGGAGTACATTATTAGAAACAGGATAACAGCCATTGACATTAAATGGAATTAACCATTGATCATATTTGATTATACAGGAGGCTATTTATGCGAAATTATGATCTTATTACTCCCGAAGGCACGAAAGATCTGCTCTTCGGCGAGTGCATAGTAAGACGAAACATAGAAAACAAGCTTATGGGACTTTTCAAGAGCCGCGGTTACAGCGAGATGATAACTCCCGGTCTTGAATTCTTCGACGTTTTCAATCTTAATTCTCCCTATTTTCCACAGGAGAATCTTTATAAGCTCACAGACGCAAAGGGCAGACTTCTCGTTATGCGTCCTGATTCCACAATGCCTATCGCAAGAGTAGTTGCAACTCGTCTCAAGGACGCAGTCCTTCCGCTCAAGCTTTGCTACGATCAGACTGTATACCGTACAGAGCCTGCGCTCAAAGGCAGAAGCGACGAGATAGTACAGGCAGGTATTGAGCTTATCGGTTCCGACCTTAAAATAGCTGACCTTGAAGTTATCTCAACAGCTGTTGACGCTCTCAAAGCTATGGAAATGCCTTTCTCACTTGAGATAGGACATATCGGCATATTCAGGGAACTCGTCAGCAAGCTTGATGTATCAGACCATTTCAAGGAGAAGATACGCCGCCGCATCGAAACAAAGAACTTTCCGGCACTCAATGATCTTCTTGATTCTCTTGGAAGCAGTCCTGTTATCGACGCTCTCAAGAAGCTGCCGGCACTCTTCGGCGGTGAGGAAGTCTTTGAAAAGGCTGAGGAGCTCATGCATGACGAGAACATCACACGCCAGCTTGACGAGCTTCGCGCTATCTACCGTGACGCATCCGAGATATGCGGCGGAGACGGTGAGATAACAGTTGATCTTGGTCTCGTAAACAAGACCGACTACTACACAGGTCTCATAATCAAGGGCTATCTCCAGGGACACGGCGAAGAGGTCATCTCAGGCGGAAGATACGACAAGCTCATATCAGAATTCGGCTACGATGTACCGGCTGTCGGATTTGCAGTAAATGTAAATGGCATAGCTAAGGTAATTGAAAAGAGCGGAGAGCTTCCGAACACACCTTCTGCGGATGTTATCGTATACGCTGAGAAAGGCTGTGAGGCTGAGGCTTTCAAGGAAGCCGGAAAGCTCCGTGCACAGGGAATTATCGTAGAAAATGCACTTTTTGACGACCTCGACTCTGTCAGAGAGTACGCTATGGAGCGTAAGATCGCAAAAGTAGTTGTCGTAGACGGCAGCAGGGAGGAAGAGTAATGGACAGACCTATCAGAATGGCTCTTACAAAGGGCAGACTTGAAAAAGATACAGTAGGACTTCTTGAAAAGCTTGGTTTCGACTGTACAGCAGTACGCGAAAAGGGCAGAAAGCTCATTCTTCCTGTTCCGGATGCTAATCTTGAAGTAGTTCTCGCAAAGGCTAACGATGTTATCACATATGTAGAACACGGTGTTTGTGATATGGGTGTTGTCGGCAAGGACACTATAATGGAAATGGACGGCAGGTTCTATGAACTTGTGGATCTCGGATTCGGACGCTGCAAGTTTGCTCTTGCAACAAAGAAAGGGTACGATTTTTACGGCGGATACGGCATCAAGACCATCGCTACAAAGTATCCGAACGTATCGCGTCATTTCTTTGAGAAGAAGGGGATGGATACAGAAATAATCAAGATTGAAGGCTCGGTTGAGCTTGCCCCTCTCCTTGAACTTGCTGACGGTATCGTCGATATAGTTGAGACAGGAACTACACTCAGAGAGAACGGTCTTGAAGTAATAGAGGACGTTGCGCCTATCTCAGCACGTCTCATAGTAAATATGGTTAGCATGAAGCTCAGACATGCAGAGATAGAGCATTTTGTAGAGCTTATCGAAAAGAATCTTTAATGGAGGTATAATTATGTTGACATATGTTATAGCAGGTGCAATCGTAGGCGCATTTATAGGAGTTGTATATTATCTTGGCTTTAAGCAGAGAGCTGCTGATGAGGCAATAGCAGAACAGCTTTCAGAAGATGTAAAGAAGTATCTTATGGAAACACCCATGCAGCCTGTTGACGGTATTCCGAACGGAGCAGCTGTTGCAGGATATGTACACGAGATCAAGAAAAAGAACGAAAAGAATTCTGCTCTTACAGTTGTGTACTATAATCAGTATTTCCCGTCATTAAGAGACAAGATAATCACTGCTGATGTAAAGGTATCCAACGAGGATCTTCAGAAGCACAACATAAGCGAGAAGAGCTATGTTACAATGCTCTTTAACGAGGACAAGAGCCCCAAGCTGATATTCTAAAACTCACGGAGGACTTAACAATGGCAGAAATTAAGAAGATATACGCTAACGGCAAGGACGAAGTAGAGTTCCTTGCAGATCTTGAAAAGAGAAGCGGCGAGACAAATAAAAAGGTAACTGAGGTAGTTACAGAGATAATCGAAACTGTCAGAAATGGCGGCGACGAAGCTGTAAAGAACTACACTCTCAAGTTTGACGGAAATCTTCCGCAGTATTACGAAGTACCGAGAGACGTTATAAATGACGCTCTCACAGAAGCAGATGAGGAGTTCGTTAATGCTCTTCTCAACGCTCAGGAGAATATCGCAGATTTCCACAAGAGACAGGTACAGCAGAGCTTTATCGCTCCCAAGGAGAACGGTGTTATCCTCGGACAGAGGGTAAGAGGTCTCACAAGAGTCGGACTTTATGTTCCTGGCGGTACAGCAGCTTATCCGTCAAGCGTTCTTATGAATGCTATCCCTGCAAAGATAGCCGGAGTAAAGGAGATAATAATGGTAACTCCTCCGCTCAAGGACGGCACTCCAAACAAGGACATACTCGTTGCAGCAGCTATCTGCGGTGTTGACAGAGTATTCCTCTCAGGCGGAGCACAGGCTATCGCAGCACTTGCTTACGGTACAGAAGAGATACCGAAGTGCGACAAGATAGTTGGCCCCGGAAACATCTACGTAGCAACTGCAAAGAAGCTGCTTTACGGCATAGTTGACATTGATATGATAGCCGGTCCGAGCGAGATTCTTGTTATCGCAGACGAAACAGCTGATCCCAAATTTGCAGCAGCAGACCTTATGTCACAGGCAGAGCACGATGTGCTTGCATCTGCTATCATGGTAACTACCAGCGAAGAGCTTGCTGATGCAACTATCAAGGAGGTAGACCGTCAGAAGGAGTACCTCTCAAGAAAAGAGATCATCGAGAAGTCGCTCAGGGACTACGGTGCTATAATAATTGCTGACAGCCGTGAGAAGTGCGTAGAGCTTGCCAACAAGATTGCTCCGGAGCACCTCGAAGTTCTTATGAAGGATCCTTTCGAGCTCCTTGGCAGTCTTGACAACGCTGGTTCTATCTTCCTCGGAAATTATGCTTCCGAGCCGCTTGGTGACTACTATGCAGGTCCGAACCACGTTCTTCCCACAAGCGGAACAGCACGTTTCTTCTCTCCTCTCGGAGTAGCAAGCTTCACTAAGCGTACTGGCTACACCTATTACACAGAGGAAGCTCTCCGCGCTGCAAAGGATGATATCGTACTCATAGCAGAGCGCGAAGGACTTACTGCACACGCAAATGCTATCAAGGTAAGATTTGAAGACTAATACGACGCAATGGGGCGGCTTGAAAAAAAGCTGCCCTAAAGGTGTTTTCGGAAGGGAAATATACAAATGAGTTATAAACTTAATAAGAAGCTTGTCAATCTTGTGCCGTATGATCCGATAACAGGATATTATGATATAAGACTTGACGCAAATGAGAGCTGTTTCGATCTTTCGCCTGAGTTAAAGGAAAAGATATGCCGCAGCATAGCAGATATAAACTTTAACCGTTATCCTGACTGCCTTGCTCAGAGACCGACAGAGGCTTTTGCAAAGTTATACAATATCTCGCCTGAGCTGATAACAGTCGGAAACGGCTCTGATGAGCTCATCAGTGTTATAACGAGCTGTTTTTTTGAAGCCGGCAATACTATCGTTAATGTATCAAACGATTTCTCAATGTATGGTTTCTATGCACAGCTTTATGAGACTAAAGTCGAGACTTATCAGAAAGAGGAGGATCTTTCGATAGATCCCGATAAACTGATAAGCTTCTGCCGCGAAAAGAAAGCGAACGGACTTGTTTTCTCGAATCCCTGCAATCCGACTTCACTCGGACTTGACAGAGACTCAGTCAGAAAGATAATAACTTCACTCAGCGATACACTTGTTATCCTTGATGAAGCATATATGGATTTCTGGGATCAGTCTCTGCTTGACGAAGTTGATAAGTACGATAACCTTATCATTCTCAAAACCTGTTCAAAGGCGATAGGAATGGCAGCTGTAAGAATGGGCTTTGCAATTGCAAACAAGACAATAACTACCGCTATGAGAGCTGCAAAGTCACCTTACAACAACGATACAGTTGCACAGACGATAGTTTCGGAAATTCTTTCCGAGAAGGACTATCTGCTTTCCTGCAGAGACGTTATCGTTGCCAATACAAAGAGCCTTTACAGCGACATCAAAGCGCTCGATGCAAAGTACAGCTGCTTTGAGAAGGTATATGAACCATGCACCAATTTCGTCTATATAAAGACAGACGAATTTCAGAAGATATACGAGTTCTTACTTGAAAACTCGATAGCTATAAGAAAATTCAGCGGCTATCTCAGAATAACAGCAGGCAGCGAAAAGGAAAACGCAGCTGTTATAGCCGCACTTGAGAAGTATTTCACCAGGTAAGGAGGATAGAGTATGCGCACAGCTACTATCGAACGTGCTACAAAAGAGACACAGATAAACGTAATGGTTGAGCTTGACGGAAAAGGCATAGCTGATATTGATACCGGTATCGGTTTCTTTGACCATATGCTCACAGCGCTGTCTGTACACAGCGGTATCAGTATGACTGTAAAGGTAAAAGGCGATCTTCAGGTCGATTGTCACCACACGATCGAGGATACCGGAATAGTTCTCGGACAGGCACTCGGACAGGCGCTCGGCACAAAGTCGGGCATTGTACGTTACGGAACAGCCTATATACCAATGGACGAATCACTTGCAATGGCAAGTCTCGATCTCAGCAACAGACCGTTCTTAGTTTTTAACTGCGACTTTACCAATCAGTCCTGCGGCGGTTATGATCTCTGCATGACTGAGGAATTCTTCCGTGCATTTGCATTCAATTCCGGTATGACTCTGCACATCAACCTGCTTTACGGCAGCAACGATCACCACAAGGCAGAGGCTGTCTACAAGGCTGTTGCACACGCTCTTAAAACAGCAGTAACACTCAATGAAGACGGTGCAACACTCTCAACGAAAGGAGTTCTGTGATGATAGCTATTATAGACTACGGTGCAGGTAATATTTTCAGCGTCAAGAATGCTATGGACTATCTCGGACTGGAAAGCAGACTTGTTTCTGATGAAAAGTCTGTCCGTGAAGCTGATGCTGTGATACTTCCCGGTGTTGGAGCGTTCCCGGCAGCAATGCAGAAGCTCAGAGCTACTGGGCTTGTTGACGTTATCAAGGAAGAAGCTGATAAAAAGCCTTTTCTCGGCATCTGTCTTGGTATGCAGCTCATATTTGAAAAGGGCTACGAATTTGAAGAGTGCGACGGTCTGGGACTGATTCCGGGCGCTGTAAGAAAAATGGAAGAACCGGATCTTATCATTCCGCATATGGGCTGGAACAAGCTTGAGAAGCTGAATGACTGTCCGCTTCTTGAAAACATCGGCGATAACGAATATGTATACTTCGTGCATTCATATAAGGCTGAATGTGACGATAAGAACATCGCAGCATACAGCGAATACGGCGGAAGAGTTCCGGCACTTGTATATAATGGAAAATATGTATACGGAGCACAGTTCCACCCTGAGAAATCGGGTGAGACAGGCCTCAAGATACTGAGGAGCTTCGGAGGACTCATTAAGTGAGAAGACTTGTGATAGTTGAAGGACTTCCTTCTTCCGGAAAGAGTACAGCTGCCGGATATATAGCGGAGCAGCTTGGCATGACCTTCGTTGACGAGGGGAGTGGTGCTCATCCTGCGGACTACGAATTCCACGCTTATCTCACTGACAGTGATCTTGGTGAATTTACCGAAAATGAGCGTCAGGCTGTGCTGTCAGCTGCCGAAAAGAAGTCCGGCGGCTACATTGTGAAGATCAGCGATTTCACGGGAGAGCTCTTCGATAGACTATTACAGCACAAGGTCTACGACTTTCTGCCATGGGACACCGAATATCCTGTAATGCTCGACAAATGGCGTGAATTCGTGCAGAACTCCGCCGATGAAAGCTGGGTATTCAACTGTGTATTCCTTCAGAATCCGATGTGTGAGACAATGATGCGCTTTGGCTTTGATGAGAAAAAATCAGCGGAATACATTTCCGCGATTGCAGATATTATCAAGCCTTTTTCGCCGGCAGTCGTTTATCTCAGAAACAGCGATATACGCACAAGTATGGAAAAAGCTATAACTGAGCGCGGCAAGGAATGGCTTGATTCAGTAATTGATTATCACTGTAATGGTGAATACGGCAAGTCTCTTGGACTTAGCGGGTTTGACGGATATATAGCAGCTCTTGAAGAGCGTCAGCGCCGCGAAGTGAATATACTTAGTGAACTTGACATCGAAAGTATTATCATAGATGATGCTCAGAATGACTGGAACAAGGCATATTCGGATATACTTGCAAAGCTAAAGTAATGAAAGGTCGTATACTTGATAATGAAATACAAAAGTCTGCTTGCCTGCACAGCAAATACCCGTGAGCTCGGCGGTTTAAGGACAGCTGACGGCGAGATTACCAGAAACTGCGTTTTCTGGCGAAGTGATGTACCGGTTAGTCCATCAGCAGAGGACATTGAAAAGCTCCTTGCGAACCGCATCACAACTATCATAGATATGCGTACAGACTCGGAAGTTCAGAGAGTTCCGGACTTGCTTTCCGAGACTGACGGTTTTGAGTATCATCACTTTGATATAACCGAGGGCAGCGGAGTTCCGGAAACGCTTGAAGCTGTACCGCATTCCTATATGGACATAGCACTTGCGAAGAATATGCCTGATGTTATGAAAACTATCGCTGAATCAGAGAACGGTGTGCTGTTTCACTGTTCTGCCGGCAAGGACAGAACGGGAGTAGCTGCGGCGGTAATACTGATGCTCTGTAGTGCTGAACGCGAAGTGATAGTCAATGATTACATCCTGAGCCGCGAGTACAATAAAGAGAAGCTTGAAGCCTTTCTCGGAGCTCATCCTGAGATAGACAGGGATATCTGCCTGGCTAATGAAAAGAGCATGAATGGTTTTATTGACCTTTTCACCCAGCGATTCGGGAATGCAGATAACTATTTTGAGTATATCGGACTAACTGCAGAACACGCAGCAATGATAAGGAACAGACTTGTAATGAGGTAAACAAATGAATGGAATAATACTTTGCCAGTCGAAGTACGGCGCTTCAAAAAAGTACGCTGAATGGATAGCCGAAGAGACTGGTTTCAGGATAGTTGAGACAAAAAAGGCTGACATAAAAGAGGTATCAAAGTACGATACTATAATACTTGGCGGAGGAGTTTACGCTTCTGCAATTGCCGGAATAGCCTTTCTCAAAAAGAACATCGATGCGCTCAATGGCAAGAAGATAGCAGTTTTCTGCTGCGGAGCCGCACCGTATGATGAAGAGATAGTGGAGTCTATACGAAAGAGAAACTTCAAGGATAAACTCGCAGACATACCCTGCTTTTACTATCAGGGAATGTGGGATCTCAACGGTATGAACTTCGCAGATAAGGCGATGTGCAAGATGTATGTAAAAATGCTCTCAAAGAAAGATCCTTCCGAGATAAAAGCGTGGGAGAAGCCTTTCTTTGAAGCAAAGGATAAGAAATGTGACTGGACCGATAAAAAGTACATCGGACCTCTTGTTGAAATGATAAAGGATAAAGGTGAAGAATAATGCTGATTTTTCCTGCGATAGATATTAAGGACGGAAACTGCGTCCGACTTTTCAAGGGCGATTTTTCGACAGTTGAGAAGGTAGCATCAGATTATCTTGAAACTGCAAAGAGCTTTGAAGCTGCCGGAGCTGAGTGGATACACATGGTAGACCTCGACGGTGCTAAGGAAGGCAGACCTGTCAACACAAAGATATACACAGACGTTGCTGAAAAGACCAACTTAAAGGTCGAGCTCGGCGGCGGTATCAGAAGCATACAGACAATTCAGGAATACCTTGATATGGGTATCGCAAGAGTGATACTCGGTTCAGTAGCGCTCAAGAATCCTAAGCTCGTCTGCGAAGCTGTTGAGAAGTTCGGCAGCGAAAAGATAGTTGTAGGGATAGACGCTATGAACGAAATGGTAGCAACTGAGGGCTGGCTCGAGAGCTCAGATGTTCACTATATCGACCTTGCTAATAAGATGATAGAGTCGGGCGTGAAGTACTTCATCTTCACAGACATATCCAAGGACGGAACTCTCTCCGGTGTAAACCGTGAGCAGCTTAAAAAGCTTGCTGACGCAACTGAAGGCAGAGCGAATATCGTAGCTTCAGGCGGTGTTCATACAATGGATGACATCGTTGCCTGCAAGGAAATGGGACTCTACGGAACTATCTGCGGAAAGTCCATATATAAGGGCACTCTCGATCTGAGAGAGGCAGTAGAGTATGCTTCAAAGTGAGAAAATACTCAGCATCAGACCGTATGATCCGAGTCGTGACTTTGAAATAATCAAAAACTGGATAACCGTGCCGCGTGAACACGCTATGTGGTGTGCCGGCAGGACGAAGTTCCCGATAGAACGTGAAGATTTTGCAAGGCTGCTTGATGATATTGCACAGCGGTGCGGAGACGCTCCGTTCATAGCAACAGATACGGACGGCAAGCCGGTAGGATTCTTTTGTTATTCCGTTAATGCGGAGAGCAAATATGGAATGTTAAAATTCGTAATGGTCGATCCTGCACAGCGCGGTAAAGGCTATGGCAGGGAAATGCTGCGGCTTGCGGTGAAGTATGCTTTTGAGTTTACCGGTGCTGACAGAGTTAAGCTGTGTGTGCTTTCGGTCAATGCCGGAGCGAAGCGGTGCTATGAGAGCGTCGGCTTCACATACTGCGGCACTGACGAGGGCGCGTTCAGATACGAAAATGAGATATGGGACAGGTGTCATATGGTCAAGGTAAACGACCGTATCTGCGGCGACAGTGTTTGAAGTATCAGTATCGCTGAATGACAGAAAACGGAGATATCAACCATGAAGAAAAATGAAATAAGACTTTTCAATCTGTTAGTTCCCCTGTGGATAATGGTCTGGATACCGGGTTGGTGGTGGCTTCTTCTCATACCTGCAAATTATCTCTTGGACAGATTTATCCTGAAACGCTGTCTCGACAGGAAAGTCCCCGACAGCAAGCCGTTTGTGAGGAAATATTCTGTGAAGGTATGTATTTTCGGATTTCTTTCCGACTTCATCGGCGCACTGTTCATGCTTGCGGTATTTATGGGAACATCCGTCGTCGGTGAATATATGAAAGACGGCAGCAACCATGATACCGGTCTGAAAATAGCAAAGTGGGCAGGTGAGTCGATGTCGAATGTCTGGCACGATCCATTATCGATTATTATTTCGGCTGTCGGTGTGGGGATCTCCGCATTGCTGATATTTGTATTCAATAAAAGAATGCTTGCGAAAAATACCGGGATAGGCGAGGAAAATGCACGCTATGCTGCCAAATGGCTCGCGATAGTGACTGCGCCTTATCTGTATTTAATACCCGCTTATTTCGGAGGATAACAAATCAAAAAGGAGATGAAATAAATGCTTGCAAAAAGAATTATCCCTTGCCTTGATGTAAGGAACGGCAAGGTCGTAAAGGGCGTTAATTTTGAGGGAGTCCGCGATGTCGGAGATCCCGTTGAGTGCGCAGCTGAGTACAACAAGCAGGGCGCGGACGAGCTGGTTTTCTACGATATAACAGCTTCGTTCGAGGGCAGAGGAGTGTTCCTTGACGTTGTGCGTGACACAGCGAAAAAAGTTTTTGTACCGCTCACAGTAGGCGGCGGTATCAAGACCGTTGACGATATACGTGACGCTCTGAGAGCCGGAGCTGATAAGGTATCGGTAAACTCACAGGCTGTGCAGAATCCTCAGCTTATCAAGGACGGCGCTGATATCTTCGGAAGCCAGTGCATCTGTGTCGGAATCGACGCTAAGAAGATAGCTGAAAACAAGTGGACAGTCTACATAAACGGCGGCAGAAAAGACATGGGTATCGACCTCATCGACTGGGTACACACCATCGAGAAACTCGGTGCAGGCGAGATATGTCTTAACTCTATAGATGCTGACGGTACCAAGGAAGGCTTCGATATACCTATGCTGAAGGCTGTCTGTGACAACTGTTCTATCCCAGTTATCGCAAGCGGCGGTGCAGGCAAGATAAACGATTTCTATGAAGTTTTTGAGAAGACCGGAGCAACTGCTGCACTTGCGGCTTCGCTGTTCCACTTCAAGGAGCTCACTGTCGGCGAGGTCAAGGATTACTGCCGCGGCAAGGGCGTAATAGTGAGGTAAGCTATGGACAAGATATGGGAAGAAATGTACGAAGCGGCAAAGGCTGTACTGAATCCGCGCACTATCTCAGAATATGTGACTGCCGGAGAAGTTGCAGCAGCTGTACTGAGCAAGTCCGGTAAGATATATACCGGCGTGTGTATCGACACCTGTTCAACTCTTGGCATATGCGCTGAGAGAAATGCTATCTTCAATATGATAACGAACGGTGAACAGGAGATAGACAGAGTCCTGTGCATAGCACCGTTTGACAGTGATGCAGGTCCCTGCGGAGCTTGCCGTGAGCTTATGGTCCAGCTTATGCCGACAAGCTACAAGGACATCAAGATAATGCTTAATTATAAGACCGGAAAGACGACTACTCTCGGCGAGATAACACCTAACTGGTGGATAGATTATTGATACGAAAGGCAAGAAATAATGATAAAGATAGATATGAACGACCTTGATAAGTTCTTCGTCAAGGGAGAGCTTATCCCGGCGATATGCTATGAGGTCAATACAAAGACAGTTCTTATGCTTGCATATATGAACAAGGAGAGTCTGAAAAAGACTCTTGAAACAGGCTACACATGGTTCTGGAGCCGTTCACGCCAGGAATACTGGAACAAGGGCGCAACGAGCGGACACCTTCAGAAGGTAGTATCGATTTACGGCGACTGCGATAATGACACACTGCTTGTAAATGTAGAGCAGACCGGAGTTGCCTGTCACACTGGAAGTTACAGTTGTTTCTTCAACGAATTATATAACACGGAGGGTAATGAATAATGAACGTTTATCACGAGATATTTGAAGTATTAAAGGAGAGAAAGAAGCAGTTCGATGCCGGAAATGCTCCCGAGAAATCATACACCTGCTATCTTTACGAAAAAGGCGTTGACAAGATCTGCAAGAAGATCGGTGAGGAAGCTACAGAAACAGTTATCGCTGCGAAGAACGGTGACAACGACGAGCTTATGAACGAGATCAACGATCTTCTCTATCACGTTATGGTACTCTGTGTAAATCAGGGACTTGAGTGGTCTGATGTTGAGAAGGTACTTGACGAGCGCAATGAAAAGATCGGCAATCTCAAGAAGTTCCACGAAGTAGACAAGAACACATGATGAAAAAGGCTTCCGTTTTACGGAAGCCTTTTGATTATTCTTCAGAAGCCTTTATCTGATCCATTACCGGAGTTCTGTCGAGGAAGCTGTAAAGCTCGGTGAGCAGATCGGTGTAGCACTTAGTTGAAAGGTGTATGCCGTCACCGGAAGTAGCACCGTCTCTCATGGAGAGGGTTTCGGGATCTGCAAGTACGGAGTAAGCGTCAAAATAATACAGACGAGTTGAGTTTTCAGCTTTAATTGTGTTTTCAAGAGCAGCATTATAGCTGCGGATATTCTCATTTGTAGTAAATGAGCTTATATCGGAGTTTATAGGAGTAACGCCGGCAATAACAATATTGATATCAGGATCTCTTTCGATTATCTGATTAGCAACAGTCACATACTTGTCAGCGAAGTCCTGCGGTTTGTGGAGGTTCACGTCATTCATTCCGAGCGACATATAGAGGAGTTTGGGCTGATCGGCAGCAACAGCGTCTATCAGACCGAAAGTTCCGGACGGTGTATCAAATTTGAAATAGTCCATGTTCCACATTGATACAGAGGACTGAGTCAGGCAGTGTTCACGCGGTATAAAGCCGTATACATTGAACCCGTGACAAATTGAATCTCCCAGTACATAGAGCCTTTCCTTGTAGAAATCCTCATTTGAGGAAGCTCCGTACTCTATCTCATCGGGGTTATACGGACGGATAGTAGGTTCTGCATTCGGATCAGCAGTGGGAGCTGTCGCATTAGTGATAGCTTCGGGAGCAGTGACCTGCTGATTTCCGGGATCCTGAGTGGTAGTTGTTTCTGCCTGCTGAGAGAAGATCTCGTCAGGAACAGTTGCAGGAGCGGCTGTGGCAGGCTGAGTATCAGCTGGTGCAGTGTCAGTGGCTGTAGTTTGTTCTGATTTGCTGCTGTCGTCTGATGCAGAACCGCATGAAACAGCTGCGAGTGCAGTGGCAGTACAGATTGCAGCGAAGCTAAGAATGTATTTGAATTTTCTGCTCAAAATGAAACAACTCCTTACATTTAGAATAACATCAGGTATATTTTAACACATAATTACGGAAATGTAAAGTCATAATTAAAATTTGTTCATTACTGCACATTATTATTGACATTCTTAACGGCTGATAGTATAATTTAAAGAGCGGCATCGCGAAAACACATTACAGGAGTTGGAAGAAATGGAAAACGTAAGAATAGCAGACCTCTATGATCTCAGCCACACAATAGCGGCTGACTATCTCAGAGGCTTTGAATATCCCTGGGAAGCTCTCAAGGGCATAAAGGAACTTATTATAGCAATCGGAAACAAGCTCAGTCCTGACGAATACGACAACCCGTCAGAGAATGTATGGGTACACAAGACAGCAAAGGTGTTCCCGAGCGCATATCTCGGAGCTCCCTGTATCATCGGACCTGATACGGAGGTGCGTCACTGTGCATTCATCCGCGGAAGTGCCCTTGTTGGTGCAGGCTGCGTGGTAGGCAACTCAGTAGAGCTTAAAAACGTCATACTTTTCGACGGAGTGCAGACTCCTCATTACAATTATGTCGGTGACAGTATACTCGGCTATAAATCGCATATGGGTGCAGGTTCTATAACATCTAATGTCAAGTCTGACAAGACCAACGTAGTTATCAAGTCCGGCAGTGAAAAGCTTGAGACTGGCATCAAGAAGATAGGTGCTATGCTCGGCGATTTCGTTGAAGTCGGCTGCAACAGCGTGCTCAATCCCGGAACGGTCATCGGACCTCATTCCAATATATATCCCACAAGCTGCGTAAGAGGCGTAGTACAGCCTGAAAGCATTTGGAAGACCGGCGGTATCGTAGTCAAGAAATCCTGACACATCCGCATAAAATATCAGGAGGCACAAATTGAAACGATTACAGATACTGATAGGAAAGATAATAGTCAAGCTGCTCAGGCTTATGCACCGCAATGCAGGAAACCTGCCGGGAATCGTTCTTTGGCATCTTTCAAGACACAAGGCTGTTTCTATGTTCAAGGTGGACTGTCCTATAATAGCCATAACCGGAACCAACGGCAAGACTTCCGTTACAAACTGCATAGCGCAGCTATTTGAAAAGAGCGGCAAGAAGCTCATCATCAACCGCGAGGGAAACAACCTTGATACCGGAATATGCTCTCTGCTGCTTCGCCATTGTGATATGAAGGGCAGAGTTAAAGCTGACCTTCTCGTACTTGAAACTGACGAATCACACGTTCCTGTTGTATATTCTCAGCTCAAGCTTGATACCCTTGTCGTGCTGAATTTCTTCCGCGATCAGCTTGACCGAAACGGCGAAATGGAGACTCTCATACAGAAGATAAACGGCTTCTGCAAGACTTTTGAGGGCAATCTTATCCTCAACGGCAACGATCCCAACACCGCCCGTCTTGGAAAGGCAAATCCGAAGAACAAGAACGTGAAATACTTCACAGCCGAGAGGTACCAGTTTGCGACTGATACTATATTCGAGGCTTCCGAGGGACGTTTCTGTCCTTTCTGCGGAGAAACGCTCACATACGACTATTACCAGTATTCACATATAGGAAAATTCCGCTGTCCGAAGTGTGGATTCGGCGACTACACACCTTACATCACAGCGAGCAGCATAGACCTTGAAAAGCCTGTGTTCACCGCTGACGGCCACGCATATTCTCCGAGACTCAACAGCATTTACAACGTCTATAATATGACAGCAGTTGCAGCAGTTGCTAAGCTCTACAACATCGACCAGAAGATAACTGACGAAGTGATCTCGAAGTATACTGTCAAGAACGGCAGAATGGAGAACTTCATGCTCGGTGACAGAAAGGCAACTCTCAACCTTGCCAAGAATCCAGTCGGTGCGAATATGACTCTCCGTGTAATGAACGAGATGAACGGCGAAAAGGAACTTCTCTTCGTTCTCAATGATAATGTTGCAGACGGACTTGACGTTTCATGGATATGGGACATTAATTTCAGCATCTTTGAGCGCGTTACAAGAGTTGTAACATCCGGTACAAGAGCATACGACATAGCGGTAAGAATAAAGTGTTCGGGCTATGATCCGGCGAAGATAGTTGTCAAGCCTGATCTTGATGAAGCTGTTGAAGAGCTTGCGCGTACAGAGGGAAGAAAGTTCGTTATAGCGAACTATACGGCAGTACAGCCTACAAGATCCGCTCTGAAACGATACAGCGAAAAACATGGAGGTGGCAGCAAATGAAAAGCATAAAGATACTTCATATGTATGCCGATATGCTCGACCTCTACGGTGACGGCGGAAATATGGAGATAATGAAATACCGCTGTGCAAAGCGCGGTATAGAGTGTCAGGTGGACTCCTACTCTATCAATTCTCCGAAGCCGGATTTTTCTTCCTACGACCTCATATATATCGGCGGAGGAGCTGACCTTGAACAGCAGCACATTTCCGAAGACCTTATGAAGTGCCGCGAGGGCATAATGAAAGCTTACAAGTCCGGAACATTCCAGTTCCTTATATGCGGCGGCTATCAGCTTATGGGCAAATTCTACCGTGACGCTGACGGCAACGAGATAAAAGGACTCGGTCTGTTTGACTATCATACAGTTGCGCCATCAAGCAGAAAACTGCGCTGTATCGGTAACATAGTTATTCGTGCAGAGTTAGACGGAAAGAGCGTTGATATAGTTGGTTTCGAGAATCACGGAGGACAAACCAAGGGCGTGAAAACGCCTTTCGGAAAAGTTCTCTGCGGAAACGGAAACTGTGCTTCGAGCGAGTTTGAAGGCTACTTCGAGAAGAATGTCATAGCGACTTACCTGCATGGACCTTGTCTTTCCAAGAATCCCGAGGTATCTGACTATATGATAAGCTACTGCGTGAACAGAGGAGCATCTGAAAAGATAACACTTCAGCCTCTTGACGATAAGCTCGAGAATGACTGCCGCAAGGTAATGCTGGACAGACTGCTGAAATAATCGGTCAGACGATTTGGCGCAACAGACAGTTGCTTGCTTTCTGCCTGTGGTATGTTATAATAGAGTTATACTAAATGTGAGGTGAAAACTCTATGGAAACAAAAAATGTAATACTTGATCTCCGTACCAGGAAAGGAATGTCTCAGGAAGAACTGGCTGAAAAGGTATTCGTTACCCGACAGGCAGTATCTCGCTGGGAGACCGGCGACACAGTACCAAATACAGAGACTCTGAAGCAGCTCTCGGCACTTTTTAATGTGTCTATAAATACTCTGCTTGGTTCTCCGCGCGAACTGATATGTCAGTGCTGCGGAATGCCGCTTGATGACACAACGATAAGCAGGGAAACTGACGGCGCTTTCAATGAAGATTACTGCAAGTGGTGCTATGCTGACGGCGAGTATATGTATCATGATATGGATGACCTGATAGACGTCTGCGTCAATCATATGGCAAATGAAAACTTTACCGAAGATCAGGTGCGTGCCTATATGAAGCAGAAGCTGCCTGAACTTGATTACTGGAAACAGCACAAAGAGCTTGCTGATGACGGAAAGTTTGAGCAGTTCAAACAGCAGCTTATCGACGAATTCAATGCACTTAACATCACGGGTATGCCAAAAGTCGAAAAACTGAACGCACTTGTGGGCAGTTACGTGAATCTGGCATACAAGCTCCCTAACGGAGAGTGTGTGAAGTTCCTTGGCGATAATGCTACGTATCTCGGAAATCAGCTTGAGTGTGAGACTGACGGAGATCGTTATTTCGGTATACTTGCAAATGCCGATTTCCTACTTGTATCAACTTACGGAAAAGACCTGAACGATCCCGAACTTATACTATACAAAAAGAGATAAAGCTAATGCGGACAGCGATTTGCTGTCCGTTTTTGTTTATGCTGTGAAGCTTGCTGTGACATTAATCGCATTATTTCTCCATAGAATGTATTAGAAAACACTGGAGGAAGATACAATGTTCAAAAGCAAGATAGTCCGGGATACAATACTTCTGACGATAATGCAGCTTTTTCTTGACACGGCGGCTTTGCTGCTGAATGTATTCTTAACGCGCAGTCTCGGTGCATCAGCGATAGGTATACTAACACTCACCGGAACTTTTCTCGGACTTGCCGGAGTTATATCAAACGGCAACGCATACCTTTGTACGAGCCGCCTTATTTCCGAAGAACTTGGCAGGAAGAATTCGTGTCCTGAGCGCATACTAAGGCATGGGATAACTCTTTGTCTCATACTGAGCATTGCAACTTCATCGGTGATATTTGTATTTGCAGGAACATTCAGCGAGAGTTTTTTCGGCGGATCTGATATGGTGAATATCATAAAACTTATGCCGGCAGCGCTGATATCGGGCGCTGTATCATCGTGTCTGAAAGGCTGGTTCAACGCCAACAGGAAGTCATCGATCACAGCTGCCGGAGATATACTGGAATTCGTCATACGCTGTTCCGTCATTGTTATGATGACGCTTGTGAACTGCGATACAGGCAGAGAGAGCATATGCGGTATAATGATAGGCGGTATTATTGCCGGCAACGTGTTTTCGCTGCTTTTCTTTGCTGTTATTTATATAAGATCACGCAAGCGTTCACAGTCAAAAGGTAGCCTGAGTTTTCGGGGATACACATCGCTTGCGATACCTATAATGGGCGGAGGAATACTAACATCCGTACTGAGCAGCGTAAACGATGCGCTGATACCTGTTTGTCTCAGACAGTACGGCGACTCCGCTGGAGAAGCTCTTGCTATGTTCGGTGTGTTTGAAGCGATAGTGATACCGGCATTGTTTTTTCCCTCGGTAATACTTTGCTCGATGTCGGGGATAATAGTCAGTGAAACAGCGCGGGCAGCAGCCGGTGGTGACAAAAAAAGAATAGAGCGACTTGCGGAGAAACTGACAGGTTGGACGCTGGCATTCTCTATATTTGCAGGTGCGGTCCTTATGCGTTACGGCGGCAGAACGGGGGAACTCCTTGGCGGCGGAGAGCTTGCCGGCAGGATGATAACAGCAATAGCGCCTGTTATACCTTTCATATATATGGAAATAGTGACGGAAGCGATGATAAAGGGAATGGGTTTTCAGAGCTTTTCGTCGCTCAATTATCTTGCAGAGTATGCGATAAGAATATCCGTGGTGCTGGTATTCGTACCGCGTTTTGGATTCTGGGGGATAGCGGCATCGTATTATGCAAGCAACGTAATAGGGAACTGCTCTCGTTTTGCAAAGCTTTTGCGTTCAACGGAAATGAAGTTCAGACCGCTGAGAGACATATTCAGACCGGCACTGTATGCGTTTCTGACTATGGGAGCGGCGGAGCTTGCTGTGAGACTTCTGAGCGGTGGAGCAGAATGTCTTGCGGCAGATGTTGCAGCGGTCTTACTGTGGGGAGTGTTATATTTTGTATTGATTATACTGTTTGTACAAAACAAGAGCGTTTGCAACATCTTTATAGTATCGGAATTGTACAAAACTGACAAAAAGTTATTAGACTGATGATATGAAATGTAGAAATGATTATCAGACTATTGCAAATAGTAAAAAAATAGTTTATAATGTTCATATGCAGTTTGAGCTGCTATATAATTCCAAAGGGAGAAATCATTATGAAAGAATACGATGTTAACAAAATCAAAAATATTGCTTTAGCCGGACACAATGGTTCAGGTAAGACCTCGCTTGCTGAAGCTATACTATATAAGGCTGGCGCTTCTGACCGTCTTGGCAAAACTGCCGACGGTACAACAGTATGCGATTATGACCCCGAAGAGATCAAGAGAAAGATTTCTATCGGAACTTCACTCGCTTCGTTTGAGTACAACGATTTCAAGGTTAACCTCCTTGACACCCCCGGACTCTTTGACTTTGCAGCAGAAATGACAGAGGGTATCCGTGCAGCTGATACAGTTCTTATTACCGTATCCGCTAAGTCAGGCGTTAAGGTAGGTGCCCGCAAGGCTTACGAAGAAGCTGTGAAGCAGGGCAAGTCAAAGATGTTCGTTGTTACTAAGATCGACGACAAGGATGCTAACTTCTTCAATGTTCTTACAGAACTCAAGACAGTTTTCGGTCCTACTGTATGCCCTGTTGTAGTACCTGTTATCAGCAACGGCTCTATCGTTGAGTACGTTAACCTCATCGAGATGAAGGCTTACAAGTACGATGCAAAGGGCAATGCTATCGAGACAGATATGCCTACCGCAGAGATTTCAGAAAAATTCGAGTATCGTATCGAAGGACTTGTTGCAGCTGTTTCAGAGGCTGTTGCCGAGACTTCCGATGAGCTTATGGAGAAGTTCTTCGAGGGTGAGCCTTTTACACAGAAGGAACTCATCGACGGTATCCATGACGGTATGAACCGCGGTATTATCACACCTGTTGTATGTACATCAGCAGCTGAGCTTGCTGGTATAGATATGCTCCTCAAGGAGTTTGAGCTTCTTCTTCCTTCACCTGCAGAGGTGTATACAGCAGAAGCATACAATTCAGCTGAGGACGTTGTAGAAGTTAAATGTGATGCTTCTGAGCCTCTCTCAGCATATGTATTCAAGACAATCGCTGATCCTTTTGTAGGAAAGATGTCTATGATACGTATTATGTCCGGAACACTCAAAGCTAACAGCGATGTTATCAATTCGGCTTCCGGCAATACAGAAAAGATAGGTAAGCTCTTCACACTTTGCGGAAAGAAGCAGACAGATGTCAGCAGCGCAAGTGCAGGCGACATTGTGGTAGCTTCAAAGATTAATGCGAATACAGGCGATACGCTTGCAGATCCTTCAAGAATAGTTGCATTTATGCCTATGGAGTTCCCGAGACCTTGCTACTCAATGGCTGTCCAGGCTAAGGCTCAGGGCGATGAAGCTAAGATCTCAGCAAGCATACAGAGACTTGTTGAAGAAGATCCTACTCTCACCTATGCTCAGGATGATAATACCAAGGAGCAGATACTGAGCGGCCTCGGTGAGCAGCATATCGAAGTAGCTGCTTCAAAGCTCAAGACAAAGTTTGGCGTGGACGTTGAGCTTACAGTACCTAAGATAGCTTATAAGGAGACTATCCGCAAGAAGGTAAAGGTAGAAGGAAAGCACAAGAAGCAGTCCGGCGGACATGGTCAGTACGGACACGTTTGGATAGAATTCGAGCCCTGCGTAAGTGATACACTTGTATTTGAAGAGAAGGTATTCGGCGGTGCGGTACCGAAGAATTACTTCCCGGCAGTACAGAAGGGACTCGAGGAATCAGTCAAGAAGGGCGTACTTGCAGGCTGCCCTGTAGTCGGACTCAAGGCTATTCTCGTTGATGGTTCATACCACCCGGTTGACTCCTCAGAAATGGCGTTCAAGACAGCTGCTTCTATCGCGTACAAGGAAGGCCTTCGTCAGGCTGATCCCGTAATGCTCGAGCCTATCGGCGAGCTCAAGGTAACAGCTCCCGACGATAATACCGGTGATATCATGGGCGAACTCAATAAGCGCCGCGGCAGAGTCCTCGGCATGGAGCCAGTCTCACACGGCGTTACAATGATACAGGCTGAGGTGCCTATGCGTGAGATGCACGACTTTGCAATGTATCTCCGTCAAACTACAAGAGGTCTCGGCAGCTTTACACTTGACTTCGTAAGATATGAGCAGCTTCCTGCAAATCTTCTTGCAGAAGTTATCTCATCTGTTGGCGCAGAAGAATAAAAATTTTCAGAGTCAGGGGACGAATATGGTTCCCTGATTCTTTTTTTGAATTTGTGTGGACTGATTTTTCTGAATATACCGTGATTTGAAAAGAATTTGAAAAAAATCTGAAATTTTTTTCAAAAAAGGGTTGACAAATGATAATATCCGTGCTATAATATTAAAGTCGTCGGAACTGATACCGACTGACGAGAGAATAAAGTGGGGGTTTAGCTCAGCTGGGAGAGCATCTGCCTTACAAGCAGAGGGTCACAGGTTCGAGCCCTGTAGTCCCCACCAATTCTTTGGCCTCGTAGTTCAGTTGGTTAGAACGCCTGCC